>NZ_JBDSCX010000079.1:0-15964 GCF_039920825.1 Luteolibacter sp.
TGCCGATTTCGTGTTCCTCGCCACTCCATCCTTGATTCAGAACCCATGCTCTCCTATCAATCTCCCGCATCCCAGCACCATAGCTTAGTTTAGCCCATCAGTGGCCGGACTTCTGGGGCCAGCTCAATTCGAGGTATCCTGCTGCCCTGTGCTCCAAGCGATGTGGAGTTGTTTAGGGGTTGTTAGAGATGATGTTTGGAAATCCTAACCAAAAAGCATTCGGTTTTCCCGCGCCACTCGCAATCAATCACATCCGTCGATTCAGCCGAAATTCTCGGTTTTTCCGTATGAGCAGGCCTGATTTGACCTCCTGCTTGACTCCGCGAATTCAAAAGACATCATTTCGACCCAATGAAACGGATTGCTCTATTGATCACGCTCGGTGCCGCCGTGTTGTCCCTGAATTCCTGTGGCTTGCCGGGTGCCCTTGCCAGAACGGCAGGTGGTTTGGTCCAGAGCGCCGGCAATCTGGTGAACGCGGTAAACTGACCTACGCGCTTTGCCGCACCGTCCGGCTGCCATCAGGCTCGACGGTGAAATGTAGCCAAAGCGTTCCTGGCGGGAGCATTTCGGGGAATTTATCGCCCCACTCGGCGATGACGATGCCTTCTTGGTCGAGCAATTCGTCCCACCCAAGGGCCACCAACTCCGCGGCGGAATTGAGGCGGTAGAAATCCAAGTGAAACACGGGAAACCGACCGCCGGAGTATTCGTGAACCAATCCGAATGTGGGGCTGGTGACCTCGGCGGTGGATCCTGTCCCTGCGACGAAGCCCTTTGTCCAATGGGTTTTCCCCGCTCCAAGGTCGCCGACCAACGCGATCACGGACCCTGAGCGGGTGGCTTCCGCCATTTTCCGTCCCAGTTTCTCCATCGCGTCGGTTGATTCGGCACGTGCCTGCATGGCTGATTCCGAAAGGGGAATGCACCAGAGTCGATGCCAAAATTCAGTCATGTCGGCTTGCACCGGTTTCCTGTTGCGATCATTTTGCAGCGTCAACCCATGGAAAGACTGCGCCATTCAGATTATGCCGGTTTACTCGATTTCGTGGCGGAGCTTCAAGAGCCGGTGCCGCTGGCGGAGTTTGGCGGACATCTGGTGAAATCCACCGCACGCCTTTTGCCAGGGGCAATCATCGCATTTGACCAGATCGAAGAGGCCAGCGGGCAATACCGCTTTGATCACAACTGTCCGCTTTCCGGTGCCGAACTCGAGCGTCTGTTCAGTCGTCTCAAAGAACTCTATCGGCAAAATCCGATCCACAGCTACATCCAGCGGGGAGGTCGCGAAACGGTGGTGGACATCTCAAATCTCACGTCGCAACGCGATTTCCAAAAGACGGATTTTTATCAGGATATCTTCCGCCCCATCGGCCTCAGGCATCAGGTGAATGTCCTGCTGCCTCGTGGCGGATGGATCAACTCTATGACGATCAACCGGGATCGCCCGGTTTCCGGACGCATCCAAGCCCTGCTCGCGCTGGCCTCACGTCACATCGCCGCCGCCCACCGGACGGCGTGTTTGCTGGAGGAACTGGCGGGGACATCCACGCCACAGCAGACTCGATCCCTGCTCACTCCACGCGAGATCCAAGTGGTGGAATGGCTGGGGGAAGGGAAGAGGAACTCTGAAATCGCGGTCATCCTCGGCTGTTCGCCGCGCACCATCGACAAGCACGTCGAAAACATCCTCCGCAAAACAGGAGCTGAAACGCGGACCGCCGCCGTCAGGACTTCCAAAGGGCGTGGCGAAGGGACGAATACGTAGTTCCACGTATTTACACCGTGGTCGGAAATCGGCAGGATCCGTGGTGTTTCTCCCCCGTTTGTGGCGTGGATTGCCTAACGTCCGCGGCCTGTGATGACTTGCCTTGGCCGTTCCAAGTGGACGGCCAAGGCAAAGTTTCCGTCCCGTGCAACTGCCGGGTTCTATAGCCAATCACGGAAAACCTTGCGCCGATGATTAGATCCTGATAGGTGCGGACATGTTTGGAAAATTTATGGCGGCTTATCTGATGGGATCCTTGATGCTGTTGGCCGCCGATCCGGTTGCTCTATTCAATGGAAAGGATCTCGAAGGCTGGGTTTTCGACAACATCGATCCAAAAATCGACGCAAAATCCGTCTGGTCGGTTGCCGATGGTGTCCTGATTTGCAAAGGACGCCCGCCCGGACTGATGCGCACGGAGAAGGAATATTCCAACTACGAACTAACCGTCGAATGGCGCTGGGCTCCCGGCGGAAAACCCGGCAACAGCGGCGTGCTCATCCACGCCTCCACCCCGAAGCAACTTTTTGTCTGGCCGAAATCCATTGAAGTCCAGCTCGGCACCGGAAACGCCGGTGACTTCTGGACCCTCGGGGAAAAACTCACCGTCACCGGCACCGAGCCGAAAGGCCGCCGATGGGAGAAAAAGGCGGAAAGCTCCGAAAAACCACCCGGCGAATGGAATACCCTGCGCATCCGCTGTCAGGACGCGAAAGCTTCCGTCTGGGTCAACGGAACCCTCATGAACGAAGCGACCGATCTCAGCACCACCAAAGGCGCGATCTGCCTCCAGTGCGAAGACAAGGAAGTCCATTTCCGCAAGGTCGAACTGACACCCATCGAGTGATATCCTGCATTCGCTGAAAATTCGCGTTGATTCATCACCCCATCGCCCGTGAGAGTCGCGCCGCCATGCTCGATATCCGCGTCATCCGCGAAAACCCCGCCGCCGTTCAAGATCGCCTCAAAAACCGCGGCGGAGACCACTGGAAGTTAGTTGACGACGTCCTCGCCTGCGACGAGTCGCGCCGCGCTCTGGAAACCTCCAAGCAGCAGCTCCAGAACTCGCGGAAAACCATTTCCAAGCAAATCGGCATGCTCAAGGGCAAGGGCGAGGACACCAGCGCCATCGAGGCCGAAGTTCGTGGCATCAACGACCAGATCGCCGCGCTCGATGCCGAGACGGAAATCGCCACCGTCCGCCAGAATGATCTTCTCCTCAACATCCCCAATCTCACCCACGAGGCTTGTCCCGTCGGTAGCGATGAAACGGCCAATCCCGTCGTCCGCGAGTGGGGGACCAAACCGGAGCTAACGAATCCGAAGGATCACGTCGAACTCGCGCTCAAGCACGGCCTCATCAACTGGGACGACGGCATCCGCACCGCGGGCTCCGGCTTCGTCGTCTATCGGGGAAAAGGTGCGAAGCTTGAACGCGCGCTCATCAATTTCCTGTTGGATACCCAGACCGCTAACGGCTACGAGGAAGTCAACGTCCCGCACCTCGTCAAACGCGAGTGCATGGAAGGCACCGGCCAGCTCCCGAAATTCGAGGACGACATGTATGGCACCGATGCTGATGAAAACGGCGTCAACAGCCTGTTCCTCGCCCCCACCGCCGAGGTTCCCGTGACCAATCTCTATCGCGATACGCTTCTATCAGAAGGCGATCTGCCGGTGAAGATGGTCGCCTACACTCCTTGCTTCCGCCGCGAAGCCGGATCCGCCGGACGCGACAACAAGGGCATCATCCGCATGCATCAGTTCGACAAGGTCGAGCTCGTCCAGATCGTCCACCCGGACCAAGGCTTCGACGTGCTCGAGCAGCTGACAGGTCACGCCGAATCGATTCTACAAAAACTCGGCCTCCACTACCGGACCATCGAGCTCTGCACCGGCGACATCGGCTTCTCCTCGGCGAAAACCTACGACATCGAAGTCTGGGCACCCGGCCACGGCAAGTATCTCGAAGTTTCGAGCTGCTCGTGCTTCACCGAATACCAGGCGCGCCGCATGAAACTCCGCTTCAAGGATGCGGAAGGAAAGAACCGCTTTCCCCACACCCTCAATGGTTCCGGCACCGCCCTGCCACGGCTTTACGTCGCTTTGTTAGAGCAATGCCAGCAACCGGACGGTTCCATCCGCATCCCGGAGGCGTTGGTACCTTATTTCGGGGCTGCGGTTTTGTGAACCCGCGAATGCCTCAAACCGGGATGTCATCCTCGGGATCAAACTCATTTTCATTCGTCCGCCGGCTGCACTGGCAGTGATCGCGGCAGAGCGCATAAGCCCCGTAGGCGAGCAGTCCTACGATCAACGCACCCCCAATCCATCCCGCCGATTGGCGGGGTGGTTGGCTGCGGAGATTGCGAAGGCGCGAGGCGGCGTAGGCACCGCCCGCCGCGAGCTGTGACTTCGCCTGGTCGGCGAGTTCGCGGGCTCCGTTAGGCAAAGTCGTCCGGGTGGTGTGGGTCAAGAGGCTGCCGATGTCGTCGCGCAGGTGCGAAACGTCCTCGCGCACGCGGTTGAGAAGTCCGGTTGCCCGGCGGTCTTTGAAAAGTGTGTTGTTCATAATGAAGAATGGAGGTTATTTGTTAGCTTCGGTTCAGGGGGTCTTGCCGCGCAGTGATCTTGAGATCGCGGAAACAACGAGCAGGACAAGGAACACAATGAACAGGATTTTGGCGATCGAGGCGGCGGTGCCGGCGATGACGCCGAAGCCGAGAATGCCTGCGATGAGGGCGAGAATGAGGAACGTGAGTGACCAACTTAACATGACTTTGTTTTTCCGTGCCGGAGGTAGATGAAACCATTAGGAACCCGGCGTGTCCCTGACGGTGCTGGATGAAATTCAGTGGCCCAATGCCGTTTCAAAAGTTTGAATCGCTGCTTTGAGTTCCGTAGCGATTTCTGCCAGAATGACCGCATGGCGCGCCTCAAGAGCGCCTTTTTCGAGGGCTCCGTTGACCGTGCGTTCGAGCTCCTTTTCGCCACGCACGCATTCGGCCAGCGTGGCTTCAAGTTCTTCCGTGGACATTTGAGCCCGCAAGCGCAGCCACCAGCGGTGAATGGCTGCTTCCGGACTGCCGTCGACGTCGGGCTTCTCGCCCTGCCTCTCGATGAGGGCGGCGACGTGTTCGACAATCACCTTCCGGCGACCGGCTATTTCAAGAAAAGCCGCTGCCAAGTCTGGCGATTCGACGACTTTTGCCGCTTCGGTGTAGCCGTCGTAGGAATCGACGTAACGCGTAAGCACATTTTGCAACTCGAAAGCATCAGTGACCGGAAGGGTGTCGGAGGCTGGCATACCACCTCTTTCGCAGATCCGATACCAACGCTTTTATCCTGTCGTAACTCGCTGATTTACAGAGCTAAGTTAGTCATTTGGTCCAGCGGAAAACCGGCGCGGATCATGCAGATTGCGCCGCAGGGTGCAAAATGCCTTCAGCGGATTTTTTAGCGGATGGAATCCTGCACAGTGCTCCTGATTTTCAAGGTCACCTCGTCGAGACCGTCTTGAGTGCTGATCACCCGGACGAACGGCTCATCCCGGAGCGAAAGGAAAATTTCCTGACAACGTTGCAGGTTTTCCCGCTTCTCGAATTCGTTCGCCGTATCACCACGGGCACCGATCCGTTGGAGCGCGGCGTCCACATCGAGATCGAGGATGAGCAACAAATCCGGAACCGGCGCGAACTCCTCGTTCCGTCGTCTGATTTCCACCGGGTCGAAACCCCGCGCGCCCTGATAGGCCATCGTCGAGAAATAGTAGCGGTCGAGGATCACGACTTTTCCGGCAGCCAGCGAGGGCTCTATCAGCTCATCGACATGCTGTTGCCGATCGTTCAGGAACAATTGCAGCTCGTCCTCCGGCGACAAGCGTCCGGTGCCTCCTGACTCACGGGCTTTTTTTCCCCACGGCCCGTCGGTCGGTTCGCGGCTCAGTACGACCTCGCGGCCCTGCGCGGTGAACCACTCGCCGAGGCGGCGGGCCTGGGTCGATTTTCCGGTGCCGTCGATTCCCTCGATGACGATGAAGAGTCCGTCCGGCATGATGTTAGAGATATCGGGATTGGAGGTGGGCAAGATAGTCGGCGGTCGATGGAGCGCTGCCGGTGGCCTGTTCGATGAGCTTCGCGGGATCGAGTGTGGAACCGTAGGCATGCACCGATTTCCGCAACCATCCGAGCAGCGGGCGGTAGTCGGCCTGTTGGATCGCGGAGGCGACGGATGGATCTTTCCGCGCGGCCGCGAACAGTTGCGCGGAATTGATATTGCCCAGCGTGTAGGTCGCGAAATATCCGAGTCCGCCCATCGACCAATGGATGTCCTGCAGGCAGCCGTGGCGGTCATCCTCGGGAGCGAATCCGAACAGCTCGCGGAAACCCTCGTTCCATGCGTTAGGGACATCGGCCACGGCGAGACTGCCATTCATCATCTGGCGTTCGATCCCGAACCGCAGGAGAATGTGCAGGTCATACGTCGCTTCGTCCGCCTCCACGCGGATCGGTGAGAACTCCGCCCGCCAGAGATAGCGAAGAAATTTCTCCAGCGGAAATCCGGCGAGCTGCGGGAAACTTTCCTGCGCGGCGGGATACCATTTCTCCCAGAATTCCCGCGACCGGCCGACATGGTTTTCCCACAGCCGGGATTGGGATTCGTGGATGCCCAGTGATACCGCGTTGCCGGATGGCAGACCGAAATCTTCGGCAGGCAGGCCTTGTTCGTAGAGCCCGTGTCCCGCCTCGTGCAGCACACCGAAGAGCGAAGATGTGAAATCCGACTCCATGTAACGGGTTGTTAGGCGAATGTCACGCGGGCCGAGCGTGGTGCAGAACGGATGCGTCGTCGTATCGATCCGGCCCGCATCGAAGTCGAAGCCGATGGATTCCGCAACCTGCGAGTTGAAACGTTGCTGCGCCGCGACAGGATAGGGACCGGGTGGCAGCGAGGGGGCGTGCGATCTGGAATTTTCCACCGCCTTCGCGGCGGTTTCTCTAGCGGAAGGTCGCATTGCATCAAACAATGCTGCGACGGCGGCGGTGCTCGTCGCGCGTTCGTAGCCTTCCAGCAGAGCGTCATATGGCTCATCCCGGTAGCCCCAGAGGTCCGCCTTTTCGCGGGCGATGCCGAGCAGGGTTTCCAAGTGTGGAGCGAACCGTGAAAAATCCGAACGCTCGCGGGCATCGGCCCAGGCGTGCTTGGCCAGCGAACTGGCCACCGAGTCGCGGGCGACGAGTTCGACGGTGAGTTTGGTGGCCCGGTCGAACTCGCGGCGGAGTTCGCGGAGATTCGCGGTGTGTTTGAAATCCGTGCCGGCATCGGCAGCTTCCGCCGCTTCGAGATCCGCTTTCCAAGCGTCCGAAGTGGCGAGCTCATGCGCGCGCGACGACAACCAGGCGAGCTGGTCGGCGCGGTATTTGGCTGCATCGGATGGCAGATAGGTTTCCTGATCCCAACCGATGACCGCGGCGGAAGAATTGATCACCGCCAGTTCGCGGGCTTTCTCGAAAATCGACATGCGCGATTTCTGAAGGAATCCCGCGTGAAGGCAAAGGCCGAAAATCCGGAATGCCTGGTTCAGTAGGCAGGAGGTCTGGTCTGCGGCCGACCCGCCCTGCGGAAAATGGATGCAGCTTCAATCTCCACTGGGTGGGGGAAACCCGGCGCAGGCGGGGAGATTGGTCGGAGTATCTGAAGCCCTGCGCGTAGGATCTGCCGATCGATTGCTCTTCAATTTTAATGTCTGGTTTGAGAAGCCCTCCCCAGGAGCTCTTCCGATAGACGAAGACGCGGCCTTTTCCCTTGGGGATCGGCGGCATGGTCTTGAGCGCCTCGGCGTAGGTGGGGCCGTTGGCGCAACTGACGAAACCGAGTGCTGAGGCTGCGAGGATGGCGGAGATGGTCGGGTGATAGAATTTGATGAATGTTATGGAGAGTGGGCGCCAGTAGGGATGATGGAAGGAGTCAAACGAAGTAGCAGATAGTTGAAGCCGGGCAATGTGATCGAAAAAAAGCCCGTCGCCTTTGGAGGGCGGCGGGCTTGGGAGAGGGAGAGGTGCTGCAAGACGCAGCAACCACGATGGATCAGATGGCGGCGAGGATGCTGTTGAAGGTCTCGCTGGGGCGGAGGGCTGCGTTGGCTTTCGCGTCGTCCGGGAGGTAGTAGCCGCCGATGTCGACGGGTTTGCCTTGGACGGCTAGCAGCTCCTCGACGATGCGGGCTTCGTGGGTGAAGAGTTGCTCGGCGACGGGGGTGAAGATGGCCTTGAGGTCCGCGTCGTTATCCTGTGCGGCGAGGGCTTCGGCCCAGTAGAGGGCGAGGTAGAAATGCGAGCCGCGGTTGTCGATGGTGCCGAGCTTGCGGCCGGGGGAGCGGTCGAATTCAAGGAACTTGCCGGTGGCTGCGTCGAGGGTATCGGCGAGGACCTTGGCTTTTGGCAGGCTGAAGACTTCGCTGATCTGCTCGAACGATGGAGCCAAGGCGAAGAACTCGCCGAGGGAATCCCAGCGCAGGTAGTTTTCCTGGGTGAATTGCTCGACGTGTTTCGGCGCGGAGCCGCCGGCACCGGTTTCGAAGAGGCCGCCGCCGTTCATGAGGGGGACGATGGAGAGCATCTTGGCGGAGGTGCCGACTTCGAGGATGGGGAAGAGGTCGGTGTTGTAGTCGCGCAGGACGTTGCCGGTGACGGAGATGGTGTCCTTGCCTTGGACGATGCGCTCTAACGAGAAGGTGCAGGCTTCGGCAGGCGGGAGGATGCGGAGGTCTAGGCCGGAGGTGTCGTGGTCCTTGAGATAAGTTTCGACCTTGGTGATGATCTGGGCGTCGTGGGCGCGGTTTTTATCGAGCCAGAAGACGGCGGGATCGCCGGAAGCGCGGGCGCGTTTGACGGCGAGTTTTACCCAATCCTGGATGGGAGCGTCCTTGGTTTGGCAGGCGCGCCAGATGTCGCCGGCTTCGACTTCGTGGGAGAGCAGGACGTTTCCGCTGGAGTCGGTGACGTTGACGGTGCCTTTGGCGGGGATTTCGAAGGTCTTGTTATGGGAGCCGTATTCCTCGGCGGCCTGGGCCATGAGGCCGACGTTTGGAACTGAGCCCATGGTCTTGGGATCGAGCGCGCCGTTCTTTTTGCAGAAGTCGATGGTGGCTTGATAGATGCCGGCGTAGCAGGAGTCGGGGATGACAGCGAGGGTGTCGCCGGTTTTGCCAGCGGCGTCCCAGACTTTTCCACCAGCACGGATCATGGCCGGCATGGAGGCATCGACGATGACGTCGGACGGGACGTGGAGGTTGGTGATGCCTTTGTCGGAGTTCACCATGGAGAGGGCTGGGCCGTTCGCGTAGGCGGCTTGGATGTCGGCTTCGATCTCCGCCTTTTTATCGGCGGGGAGTTTTTCCAATTTTGCGACGAGGTCACCGAAGCCGTTGCGGAAATCGACGCCGAGCTCCTTGAGGGTTGCGGCGTGTTTGGAGATGAGGTCCTTGAAGAAGACTTCGACGGCGACGCCGAAGATGATGGGATCGCTGACCTTCATCATGGTGGCCTTCATGTGGAGCGAGAGGAGGACGTTTTCCTTTTTCGCGAGGGCGATCTGCTGCCCGAGGAAATCGACGAGCGCGGCCTTGCTCATGAAGGTGGCGTCGAGGATTTCACCGGCCTTGAGCGGAGTGGATTCCTTGAGGACTTTGGTGGTGCCGTCCGCGCCGACGAACTCGATTTTGACATCGGTGGCGGCGGGGACGCAGACGGATTTTTCGTTGGAGAAGAAATCGCCCTTGCCGTCCATGGAGCCGACGGTGGTTTTGGAATCGGCGGACCATTTGCCCATGCTGTGCGGGTGGGCCTTGGCGTAGTCCTTGACGGCCTTCGGCGCGCGGCGGTCGGAGTTGCCCTCGCGAAGGACGGGGTTCACGGCGCTGCCCATGACTTTCGCGTAGCGGGCATCGGTCTCGGCGGTGCCGGGGAAATTCGGGAGCGAGTAGCCTTTCGATTGGAGTTCGGCGACGGCCGCCTTGAGCTGCGGGACGGAGGCGGAAACGTTTGGGAGCTTAATGATGTTGGCCTCGGGGGTGAGGGTCAGCGCGCCGAGTTCGGAGAGGGCGTCGGCGATTTGCTGGTCAGCAGTGAGGAAGTCCGGGAATTGGGAAATGATGCGGCCGGCGAGCGAGATGTCGCGGGTTTCCACGGTGATGCCCGAGTGCTTGGTGAAGGCTTGGACGATGGGGAGAAAAGAGTAGGTCGCGAGCGCGGGGGCTTCGTCGGTCTTCGTGTAGATGATGGTAGGGGTCTCGGACATGATCTTGCGTTGTGAAATGCGTCAGCCGTGTAGGGCATCGGCGGGGCAGGGTCAAAAGCAATTGCTTCGCCAATTTGAGGCCGATTTTCAGCGTTTGTGCATCGTACATTCAAAGCCTTGTGAATAACTTGTGAAGCTCGTCGTGAAATGTCTGTCGAGGGCATTCCCTGCGAACGGGGTAGGGGATTTCCGTAGGCCGACCGTTTCACTCCCCGGTGTCACCATGACGCGAGTTATTCCCATTGTTGAGATGGCTTTAAACGGATGATCGATTTGTTACTTATTGAAAACAAATCAATTGGGAGGTTGCTGGGCGGTTGCTCGCGATTGTTGGCAAGTTATTCACAATCACGTGACATTGATTGATCGAGAAAATCAGGACAATTTTCAAGAAGCGTTGAACCAATGTGGACGGGCGAAAACACTTAAGAATTCCGATGTTAACAACTTGGGGAAATGTGCTGGATTTGCATTCATTTTCGCCCTGAAAACCGACGTTTTTGAGGATTCGCGCAAAAAAGGTTTGAATGCCTGATCGCATGCTGTTTGAGCGAATCCCAATGGCGGGCTGACCTCGACCATGATTCGGTCGATTCCGTGAATTCTTTGCGCTTTACGCAGGGCCGCGATCCCTTCAGACAAGGTGCCCCGCTGCATGAAAGCCATGCCGCATCTCTGTTAAATCCATTCAAACATCCAATCATGGACATCCAAATCGCCACTCTTTGTGACTTCGCCGCCGACTATAACGGCAAGCTCGTCATTTCCGGAACCTTCGACACGCTTGCGGCCCGTGCCGTGCCTGTAGTGCACCCGTCGTGTGCCCTTGCCATGCGTTTCTGCTTCACTCCGGAAGATGCGGGCCGTCACAAGCTCTCCATCAACATCATCAACGAGGACGGCGAATCGCTCGATCCGAACAACATGCCGATCGAGCCCGAGTTCGAAGTGCAGCTTCCGAAGAACGTGCCGTTCCTGACCCGCAACATCGTCATGAACCTGCAAGGCCTCCGCTTCGAAGACGCCGGCATCTATTCCATCGACATCGGTTGCGACGGGGAAATCCTCGTTCGTTTGCCACTCCGTATCGTTCAAGTCACGCAAGGCGCGAACGGCGAAACTCAGATGGCGTAATCCATCGGCATGGTGTATCAAACCGCCATGCCACCAACCGCTTCCTTTTCTTGTGCCCTCGTCACCGGTGCTTCATCCGGACTGGGCGAGGAGTTCGCATTTCAAATCGCGCCACGAGTCGGCAAGCTCGTTCTCGTGGCGCGTCGCGAGACTCTGTTATCGCAGCTCGCGGACCGCATTCGTTCGAAATTTCCGCATGTCGCTGTCGCGGTGTTTGCCGTCGATCTGAACGTTTCTGCCGAGCGCGAGCAATTGGTGAAAAACCTAACATCCGCGGGATTCCTGCCGGACCTGTTGGTCAACAACGCGGGCCTTGGTGATTACGGCGAATTCGCCACGGCGGAGTGGGACAAGCTGCAGTCGATGCTGAGTGTCAACATCGAGGCGCTCACCCATCTCAGCCACTCGTTGCTTCCCGAAATGATCCGGCGCGGAGGCGGGGCGATCATCAACGTGAGCTCGCTCGCCAGCGTGATTCCGATTCCCGACTTCGCGGTGTATGCGGCGACGAAAGCCTACGTGACGAGTTTCTCCGAAGCACTGCGCATCGAACTGCGCGAGCATCACATCCCGGTGCTGGCGGTTTGCCCCGGTCCGGTTAGGACCGAATTTGGGCAGGTGTCCAAGCGCTCGCCGGAATCTCGGGGGATGCCTACCAAGAAATCGTTCTACGTTCCCAAAGAGCAGGTCGTCGCCGAATCTCTGGCGGCACTGGACCGGAAGTCCGCAAGAGTTTATCCCGGATTGAAGACCGCCGCCGCGGCACTCGTTCTATCAGCGCTGCCGATGGTCGTGCTGCGCTTCGCGATGGGGTTCAGGCCGAGGCGGTGATGAAGCCGGCAATCACTTTGCCTGATCCCGCTTTTTTGCCATTCTCGATTCTCGAATCAAGGGTGTTTGGATCAGAAATGCTGCCAGGAAACAGAAAACAATATCCGGAATGAAAGTCGGATGGAGGCTCGGCGTGAGCGGAATCCGATAGGCGGAGATCGCGAGCGTCGTTCCGACGATGAGGTGGAACGGGCCTAACAAACGGATGAATCCGAAGAAACTTGCCGGACGAAGGCAGGCCAGTGCCGAGCCAATCCCGATGCAGCCGAATGTGGAGGAGGCCATCCGCAGCCAATAGTTCAGCAGGGGGTCATAAGCAATCCTGTCGGCTCCCATGTCCTGGAGCTGGCCCGCGGCGGAGTTCCAAGTGGAGAAGGTGAATATGAACGAGATTCCCCACCCACATGCGCTGAGGAGCAGGCCTAGCCTAAGGATATTCAGCCAAATGCGCTCGGTCGGCAGCATGATCAACAGGTGAGGAGCAAAGATTCCTGTCTGATAGACAGGAATTTCCACGGATTAAACCCGCTCGGCCATCGGCTTATAGCTGCGCAGCGTCTCGCCGGTGTAGATCTGGCGGGGACGGTTGATGCGGCTGTCCGGATCGTCCATGACTTCCTTGTAGTTCGCGACCCAGCCGGGCATGCGGCCGATGGCGAAAAGAACGGTGAACATATCCATCGGGATGCCGATGGCGCGCATGATGATGCCGCTGTAGAAATCGACGTTCGGATAGAGCTTCCGAGAGACAAAATATTCGTCGTGGAGGGCGACCTCCTCCAGCTTCTTGGCGATGTCGAGCAATGGATCCGAAACATTGAGCTGGGCGAGCACCTTGTCGCACTGTTCCTTGATGATGACGGCGCGCGGATCGAAGCTCTTGTAAACGCGATGGCCGAAGCCCATCAGGCGGCGGTTGCCGACCTTGTTTTTGACTTGTTCGAGGAATTTGCTGCCATCGTCGCCCTCATTGTGGATTTCCTCGAGCATTTCGAGAACCGCCTGGTTCGCGCCGCCATGAAGGGGGCCCCAGAGGGCGCAGACTCCGGCGGAGCACGAGGCGTAAACGTTCGCCTTGCTGGAGGCGACCATGCGCACCGTGGACGTGGAGCAGTTTTGTTCGTGGTCCGCGTGGAGAAGGAAAATGAGATCGAGCGCTTTGACGACTTCCGGATTCAACTGATATTCCTCATTCGGAAGGGAGAACATCATGTGGAGAAAATTCTCCGTGTATTTCAGGTTGCTCTTCGGATAGGTGGGAGGGAGTCCGTGAGCCTTGCGATAGGAACTGGTGGCGATGGTACGGACTTGGGAAATGAGTCGGGCCGCTTGGAATGGGAACGCGTCCTTCGGGCATTTGCCGCGGTTTTCGGCACTCGGATAGGCACCCGACGCATGGATCATGGCCGAGAGAATCGACATCGGATGCGCGCTCGGAGGAAAGGCATCGAAGTGGAATCTCAAGTCCTCATGCAACATCTGGGTCCGGGTGAGCTGGTTCGAAAAACCTTGAAGCTCGGCAGCGGTGGGAAGCTCGCCATAAATCAGCAGGTAGGCGGTCTCGATGAAGGTGCTTTTTTTCGCGAGCTCGGCAATGTCATAGCCGCGGTATTGGAGGATGCCTTTTTCACCGTCGATGAAAGTGATCGCGCTCTTGCAGGCGCCGGTGTTGCCGTATCCGGGGTCCAGCGTGATGCAGCCGGTTTTGGCGCGAAGCGTGCTCACGTCGATCCCCACTTCGTTCTCGGTTCCAACTACGGTCGGCAGCGTGAGAGGCTTGCCATCGATGATCAATTCCACTGTTCCGTTCATGCGGGGACGTTTTAGACTGCCCTGCATGAATTATGCCAGCTTCCATTGCATCGATTTTCGATCAATTCGATTCACCTCGCCGGCGAATCTCATTCACCTGCATCCGGATAGGAACCGAGCAGTTTCACCAGCGAGCAATGGTTGCCCAATTCCTCCAACGCCTCGGAAACCTTGGTGTCGTCGCAGTGGCCGGCGAGATCGACGTAGAAAATGTATTCCCAATCCTTGCGCTTCGACGGGCGGGACTCGATTTTCGACATGTTAATGTGAAATTGGTCGAACGCCTGCAGCGCTTTTACCAGCGAGCCGGGCCGGTCATGGATTGCGAAAAGGATGGAAGTCCGATCGTTGCCGGTCGGCGGGCAGGGTTTTTCGCCGATGACGAGGAAGCGCGTGGTGTTGGTCGCGCGGTCCTGGATGGATTCCTCCAACAGCGTCAGTCCATACATTTCCGCGGCCAGCGGGCCACCGAGAGCGGCGGCTCCCTGCGCTGCTTGATCCTTGGCGATCTGGGCGGCCTTGGTGGTGGACGAAACCTCGACGAGATCCGCATTCGGGAAATTTCTCAGAATCCATGCCCGGCACTGGCCGAAAACCTGCGGATGGGAATACAGTGTCTTGATCTGCTCTCGCGGAATCGCGGCCATCAGTCCGTTTTCGATGCGGAGTAAAATCTGCGCGCAGATGTGCAGCGGCGAATCCACAAACAGATCCAGTGTGTGTGAAACCGCGCCCTCCGTGGAGTTTTCAATCGGCACGACGCCGTAGTTCGCGGCGCGGCGGGCGACCTGGTCGAAGACGTCGGAGAAATTCGGTTGCGCGGAATAGTTCACCGAGTGGCCGAATTTCTTGATCGCCGCCTGATGCGTCCACGTTCCTTCCGGCCCGAGATAGGCGATAGTTAGATCGTCCTCCAGCGCAAGGGCGGCGGACATGATTTCCCGATAGATCGCGCGGATGGATTTTTCCGGCAGGCGGCCCTTGTTCATCTCGATGAGCCGCCGCAGCAGGGCTTCCTCGCGCTCGGGAGCATAAATCTGCAGGCCGTCGCGTTTTTTCACAACGCCGACTTCATGAACGAGATCCGCGCGGCGGGAAAGCAGGTCTAGCAGGTCTTGGTCGATCGTGTCGATCTGGCGGCGGATATCGTCGAGATTCACAGGCAAATAAAAATGTTAGGCTTCGTTGGAGGATTCGTCTCCGGCCGCGGCGGCGGGAATGCCGACCGCGCCGAGGGCAAGCTGGTGCCCGGATTCGGCGGCAGGGACGGGCGCGGTTGCCGGTTCGGGCAGCTTTACCTTGCGGAGCTCCGTGGCATTCGGGAGGTCGTCGATGGAGCGGATGCCGAAGTGTTCGAAAAACAGATCGGTCGTTTCATAAAGCAGCGGCCGTCCCGGAAGTTCCGCCCGGCCGCCGATGCGGATCAGGTCGCGATCGAGGAGTTTCTGGATCATCCCGTCGCACGCCACGCCGCGGACGGCTTCGATGGCGGCCTTGGTGATCGGCTGGCGGTAGGCGATGATCGCGAGCGTTTCCAGCGCGGCCGCCGAGAGCCGCTGTGGGCGTCTGGCGAGCTGCGCGCGTTCGATGGCCTCGGTGTACTCTGCGCGCGTGAGGATCTGCCAGCCGCCACCGATCTCCGTCAACTCGACGCCATGCCCGTCAACATCGTAGTGCTCGCGTATCTCCTCCAGCGCGGCCTGGATGGCCGCCGGGGAGGCCTCGGTGTCGAGCGACGCGAGCTCGTCGGCCGGAATGGGCCGACCGCTCGCGAACAACGCAGCTTCAAGCAGCTTCGCCAGCGATGTCACTGATGATCTCCACTGATCCAAACGCGTGAGGCTGATCCAGGCGCAATTCGCCCCGGCGCGCGAGCTCCAGCAGCGCCAGCAGCATCGACAACACTTCCCAGGGCTCGGCGCCGCGGCCCAGCATGTCGCGCCATGACGCGCGGGCGCGCAGTGCGAGCACCGCACGGATGGTCGCCATGGCGCCTTCGAGATCGAGTGCTCGCGGAATGACGTCGTGGATGGATGGGTCGCGCACCATCCGCAGCACACGGTCGACGGCGGCGAGCAGCTCCGGCAGCGTCAGCGCGAGCGCGTTCGGCGTCGGCGGTGC
>NZ_JBDSCX010000080.1:0-47756 GCF_039920825.1 Luteolibacter sp.
GGCGTCTCGCCGCAACGTCCCGGAAAGACAAGCGTTGCGGCGAGACGCCGCAACCACGTTCCACACACGCCATCCGTCACATTGAATCTGACAGACCACTAGCTTGATCCAACCGCCGCGCCACGGCTTTCCCCATAAGGAGTCCGGACGCCCTCGTCCAGCTCTTCCGCCAGGGGGCCGGGACGTCTCGTCCCGGCATCTTCCTGCGGCCTTCCGGGACCCCCAATTTCCTCCTTCCCGCCAAGGCGCACCGCTCGCTTTTTTCCAACTTGAACAAGGAAATTTTTGCGCTCAATTCCAAGAATGATGGGCGATTCGGATCCATGTCCTCCACATGACGCGCTGGCGCTGAGGCATGCACTTGCGATGAAGGATGAGCAGAGAGGCATCCTGCAAGCGGCTTTACGGATCAGCCGCGAGGAAATTGAGCAAGCCAAAGAGAATCTGGAAAAGGCTCGCGAACAGTTAGAGGGAATCCGCCAGTGGGATTCCATTGAGTGAAATGCCCGAATCGAATGGTGTCACGGTGCAGCGATGGCAGCAGGCGTTTCCTTCCCCTCGACAATCCCAAGCTTTGAGAGATGCCAGTAAGCGGGGAACAGCAAAGTGCATGTCTTGCCTGAGGTGGACACCAAAAAACCGATGGCCTGAGCCACCGGTTTTCGGAGCGTCAGAAGCGATCGTTATCAGTTGGTGTTGCGGGGACCGGAAGGAAGCTTGGGCTTCTTCATCATCATTCCATTCATCAACACCATGTCGGTTTCGTCGACTTTCATGGTCTTGCCATCCTTCATCATGACGGTCCCATCCATCATAACCTTGGTGCCGTTCTCTAGCGTCATGTCCTTTTCCATCATGGTGGTTTTTCCTCCGCGGACCATCATCATCTTGCCGTCCTTCATGATGAGGTGCTCTTTCTTGCCCATCTTGCCATCCATCATGATCATGTCGTCCTCGCCCATTTTCATGGACTTGCCGTCCTTCATCATAACGGTGCCGTCGGTCATGACTTTGGTGCCATCGTCGAGGGTCATGTCTTTTTCCATCTTCATGGTCTTGCCGTCCTTCATGACCATCATCTTGCCTTCATTCATCATGATGTGGTCTTTCTTCATGATTACCTCCTCCGCGTCAGGGCGTGAAGGATCTCCTTTTTGAGTCCCTTGGGCGAATGTGGAATGACATAGGGCGAGGCCAAGGCAAGCCGTGGCGATAGTGGTTTCGATTATTTTCATAGTAGTAGTGGTGGTTGTTTGTTGGGGGGATCCGCAATTTTTGCAGATGACATACCATCCGCCGGTTGCCTCTGCCGAATTCCGACATGTGGCTAATGGTTAACCTTTTGAGAAACGGTCGAATAGGGGTATTCGGATTTCAGAAGTGCAGCATGCATGAGGAGTCGTGCGTTTAAGGCGGCCGTTAGCGGCTGCTGGATCACCCTGCGGGCCGGTGGCTGCGCCGGATTCATGGTTCGCTGTTGCTCGCTTCCCTATCCTCAGCCCGACCCGCTGCCGCTACGAGACACGCTTGGAATAAAGGAGGAACGCCGAGCAGCCCCTCGAACAGTTAGGGGAAATTCGCCAGTGGGATTTCGTTCAGTGAAATGCCCGAATCGAATGGTGTCACGGTGCGGCGATGGTAGCAGGCGTTTCCTTCCCATCGGCAATCTCATGCTTCGAGAAATGCCAGTAAGCGGCGAACGCGATCGCCACCGCGATCACCGCCGCGTAGAACAGCTTTTTTTCTGCCACGCGGGAATCTAAAACGTTCATTGGCCGGCACTGCAAGAGGCGGCATCCAGTTTGCATGAAGATACGGAAATTCCTTAGATTTCAGCGATCTCTCCAGACTTGATTGCAAATTCCTGCATCACCACGACCTTCCGGCGGCCTTTCCCCTTCCGGCAGTTCCCGGGAACCGCAGGTAAGCAACTCCAGCGGAAGGGGAAGGGCCAGCATTCATCGGCCATCTCAAGATCGTCGATTTCACGGTTTTTTAAAATCGGTCCATGCGCGCGCCATGGAGCGGCGGACTCCGATCCGCCGAAGCCCATGGCCATTCATGCGCGGCGCGAAGCTCGTTTCATGAGCCCCGCATGGACCTCGGCGGATCGGAGTCCGCCGCGCCTTGATCCAACCGCCGCGCCCACGGCTTTCCCCATCAGGAGTCCAGACGCCCTCGTCCGGCTCTTCCGCCAGGGGGCCGGGACGTCTCGTCCCGGCGTCTTCCTCCGGCCTTCCGGAACCCCGAAAAATCTCCTTCCCGCCAAGCCTCTCACTGTTAGCGTGGCACCCTGTCCGCTTCCCATGAAGAAGATTCTCATCATCGCCGGTCCCAATGGGGCGGGGAAGACCACCTTCGCCGGGGAGTTCCTGCCGAATGAGGCGTGCTGCCCCGAGTTCGTGAATGCCGATCTCATCGCCGCCGGGCTCAGTCCCTTCCAGCCGGATCAAGTCGCCTTCACGGCCGGCCGCCTGATGCTGGGGCGGATCCGCGATCTCGTCCGGGCTGGAAAAAGCTTCGCCTTCGAGACCACCCTTTCCACCCGCAGCGATCTGCGCCTCATCCCGCGCTGGCAGGCCGCCGGATACCGGGTGAAACTGTGGTTCCTCCGCCTGCCGGATGCGGACTTCGCCATCCGTCGCGTCGAACGGCGGGTTCTTCACGGTGGCCATGACATTCCGGCCCCGACCATCGGCCGCCGGTTTGAGCGTGGCTGGGAGAATCTGCGGAACGATTATCTGGGGATGGCCGATGAGTGGTCGATTTACGATGGTTCCCAAGACCCGCCGCAGTTGATGGAAACCGGCGACAATCGCCCACCTCAGAAGCTCATGGAAGATCCCGTGCCTTATCGAACCAACGCGACCGGACCACCCCAGGTGGAACCGCTGGACGATCCCGACTTCATTGGAGCCGAGGCGGCCTTAAAGCGCGCCTCCGCCAAAGCCGTCGCCCGGGATCGCGCGGCGGGATTGGAACCGATCATCCGCATTCCAGAAGATCTCCCGAAAAAACCGTGAGGTCCCTCACAAGCTCCAGCCTCTTTTGCCCTTAGGCCGCGCCAGCCTCCTCCTCCCTGAAAACCGAAGACAGCCGGCTAGAAACTCCTTCCGGTAATTTTCGAAGAATCTCCTTCCCGCCAAGCCGCTGATTGTTAGCTTGGACTCGCAAAATACCCGCCCCGGTCCGGTCGCCGAAGGATCCCGACTTCAACGGGGCGTGAGCCGCCTTCCAACTCGCCTCCGCCAAAGCCATCCGTCGCGCCCTTGCCGCCGGCCTCGAACCTATCGTCATCAATCCCGAAGACCTTCCAAAGCAACCGTAATGTCCCCGTCAGATTCCCCGCGCCAGACTTGCCCCATTCCGTAGCTCGATGCTTTTTGCTCGGAACGTGCCGGAAATTGCACAATGTGTTGACCGATAGACATCATGAGTGACGACTTGTCTAATATAACCGCTACTGATTTGACCGCTGCGTTAACGGGTGATCCCGATTCGCTGGATGTACACCTTCAGCTTATAGAGCGCGATGTGCTTATCGACGGCCATCTTGTGAAAGTCCACTGTCACTGTTTGACAGTGGACGGAAACGGAAAAGTCCAGCCACGCCGACTGGCGGAGTTTATGCGTAACGCTGTGGCTGATTACGCGATTCCGCGCGAAAAACTGGCTAAGGCTAAAGAGCGCGACCGACAGTACAACAGCACTGAAGCTGTTGGTGGCCTAATGGAAGAAGCTCGCCGGTCGTTCACAGACCTCGCGAACACGGGGGAAGGAGGCGAGATGTTGCTATTTCTCCTTGCGGAACGGTTTTTAAAGCTACCGCAGATTCTTTGCAAGATGGACCTCAAAACAGACAGTCGAGTTCATTACCATGGTGCTGACGGAGTGTATGCAGGCCTCACGGACGATGGGATTCTCAAGCTTTATTGGGGTGAGTCGAAAATTTACGCTACTGCAACCGATGCTATCAGGGAGTGTTTGGCCTCACTTTCACCGTTTCTTATTGAGGCCGATCATGAAGGAGCTGATCGCGAGCGCGATCTCATCCTGCTAAGCGATAAGGCGGATCTGAGCGACCCCAAATTGACCGAAGCTATAAAACGCTACTTCGATAGAAATTCAGTTATGTCCAACAGAAGGCGCTACTGCGGAGTTGCCTTGGTCGGCTTTGATGCTGCGTTCTACCCCCGCGATGGTCTCAAAGGAGCTGCGGACGAAATAGCCGCCGCAGCACGCACCGAATTGGAAAACTGGAAAAAGAGAGTCGGTGCACGCCTGATCGCGGAAAAACTAGAGCAAATAGAGATTGAATTGTTTTGTCTTCCCCTGCCATCGGCAGATGAATTTAGGGAGGCCTTTTTAACTGCGATGGGACTAAAAAACTCATGAGTCTAGCGAATCTTAACTCGTGGCTGATGAGCGATGGCGTCCGAGAGGAGATCGAAGCATTAACCCGCCATACGGTTAGAACAGAGCTCGACAACCTTGCCTCGGATGTCAGCAAAGCTGTTCCAACATTTGATTGGTCTCGCCTCCTCTTTGCGGGAAGCATACTAGCACGGTCAGAGTTGCGCAGCCATCAAGAAGCAGCTCTTCGGATTGCAACGGGCGCTGTGACCTTGGACAACAGGCAACCGATCAAAGATGCTGGTGCAGTTTTGCTTGATAAGTTATCTAATTTTCGCGCTGTCAACTTAGCAAACGAACGCGAGCTGCTGGTTACGAATTTAGATGCTAGGCTTGGAATGACCCTTCGCATGGAAATGCAGCATCGCCAGCTGGACCATTCAGTCTTGGTAGGGTCAAGCGGCCGATGGCTCGCGGTGAACGAATTTCAACAGCGCTTCTGGGATAATGCTAGCAACCACACATGGCTCTCGGCATCGGCACCTACCGCTTCCGGGAAGACGTTTTTGGTGCTCCATTGGTTGATCGACTATATGCGGTCGACCGGCACCCGGATAGCTGTCTATTTAGCACCAACACGAGCTCTTGTCTCGGAAATTGAAAACGAACTCTCATCGCTGCTCGGAAACGGCGACAAAATTGAGGTTTCGTCACTGCCGCTTAGGGGGAAGTTTGATGCAGCAAAAGCAGGTGGTGCGAAACTTGTTCTCGTTTTTACTCAGGAGCGCTTGCACCTGCTAGCTAACGCACTTGGAAACGATGTGTCCATTGATTTGGTCATTGTCGATGAGGCACATAAAATCGGAGATAATCAACGCGGAGTGATCCTTCAAGACGCTATCGAAAGATTAGAACGCGCAAGCGCTGGTCTTAAAATGGTATTCATAAGCCCCGCGACGCAGAACCCAGAGGAGCTGCTTGCTGACGCGCCAGATGAGGCCCGGACTATGGCTATCGATAGTGATGTTCCTACTGTCCTACAGAACCTGATTATTGCAGAGCAAGCCCCACTTAATCCGAAGCAGTGGAATTTATCATTACGACAGAGCGCGAGTTCCTTGCCCATAGGCGTTCTCGAACTTGTCAGCAAGCCGGGCACGATAATCAAAAAATTGACTTTTATTGCCGCAGCAATAGGCGAGCGAGGCGGAACACTAGTATACGCAAATGGGGCGAGCGATGCCGAAGACATTGCCGATCTTATAAGCCAATTACGGCCGGCTGCCACGAAGGATCGCGAATTGTCCGATTTAGCCGATTTGGCTCGAAAGGGTATTCATCCCGATTTTACGCTGGCTTCGCTCGTCGAACGCGGGATTGCCTTTCACTACGGAAACATGCCGTCGCTTATCCGACTAGAAATCGAAAGACTCTTTCGAATTGGCAAAATACGTTTTCTAGTTTGTACCTCAACGTTGATTGAGGGAGTTAATCTGTCATGCCGGACAATCGTAGTCCGAGGACCTCGGAAAGGCATGAGACATCCAATGGAGCCACATGATTTCTGGAATTTAGCCGGCCGTGCTGGGCGGTGGGGAAATGAATTCCAAGGCAATATCGTGTGCATCGACCCAAATGACGTCGCAGCTTGGCCTACCGGCGTGCCTGCACGCTCGCGTTATCCCATTAAACGCGAAAGCGATGCAGTGCTTGAAATGGGAGGCATGGCTGAGTATCTCGACCAGCGTGTATCGACGTCTGTAGCGCAACTTGCGAACGTAGATAAATACGAGCAGGTGGGTGCCTATCTGCTTGCCACGTTCATTCGTCTCGGTTCAATTACGCATGCGAAACTCGCCAAGAGACACACCGCTACAGCCGTAGCTCGGCTCGACGAAGCGCTTGCATCTATAGCCTCACAAATCGAGATTGGTTCTGATATTATTGGTCGTCATCCCGGCGTAAGCGCCCTTGGTCTACAGCGCCTGCTCGAAGAATTCCGCTCGTACAAAGGAGAAGTGGAGAACTTGTTGCCGGCACCGGTCGAGAGCAACGATAGCTATGATCGCTTCATAACGATCATGCGTCGTATCAACCAGCATCTTTACCCCGCATTTATGCCCGAAGGGTTAGTTCCGCTTCACGCCCTAATAATTGTTCAATGGCTAAGGGGTCTATCTCTGGCGGTCATGATCCGCAAAAACATCGAGTATCATCAAGAGAGAAAAAGGTCCTACAAACTACCTGCTTTAATCCGGCACACTATGGAGCTAGTCGAACAGACGGCTCGATTTCTGGCTCCAAAATATTTTTCCGCTTACATGGATGTACTGCACAAACATCTGGGCGATTTAGGTCGCGAAGATTTAATTATTAGAGATCTCGACATCGGCACTCAGTTGGAGTTTGGCGTTTCTACGCGCACTCTGCTCTCGCTTATGGAGCTGGGATTGTCTCGAATGAGCGCCGTAGCATTATATGAAAAAATTGCTCGTGATGACTTAACGAAAGACGGATGTATCATGTGGATTGCTGAGCGTAAAAGCCAGTTTGAGATTATGAACATCCCCGCTATTATTCTTCGCGAAATTCGTGAAAAGTTGCTTCGCATCGGAGGCACCTTTCCTAGCTCTTAGAAAAACGATAACCAAAACAAGATGCCAGCTAAACCAATCAGCTTCGGGGATTTACACTTTGAAAAGAAAGGCGATGCCGCAGCTTTTCTGCAAGCTATGCTCCACAAGTACGATGTGGGCGACAAGGTCAGCTCTGATGACGGCAGTATCCTGCGTGCCGCGCTTGCCAATCATCCTAGAGCAGAGGACAAAATCGGATGTGGGATCATCCATTTTAGCGTTCGCAGCGCCGACTACGGCACGAAATGTTTTTGGGTAAACCGCACCGATGGTTCGACCGAAAAGTTTGCTCATCGCGCGTGCGTTTACGGATGATGGAATTTTAGCAGCATCTTTCCGACGTGATAGCGTGTCGCGAAAGGTAGAACGAAGTCTTCGTTGAACATCGAGCATTTGTTCTCGTCGCTAATACCATCGCCCGCACCAACTGGGTGTATGGCGAGAAGGTGAACGGCCTGATCGCGGACTATGCGAATGTTTTCCAAGAACTGGAAAAAGAGCTGGCAATCTACGGCGCAGGCACCGATTGCGGCGAGATGCCGGTGAAGGATGGTGCTGCTGAGACGGAGATCAGCCTCGTGCGGAACCGTCAGCGGTCGACCAGCACACTGTATTGATAGGTGAGGGCCTTTTCCTGTCCGGCAGGCAGCTTGATGTTCCATTCGAGCTGGCGGCGGGGATTGACGCTGTAAACGCCTTCGGGGCGCAGGGTCTTTTCCGGGTTTTCATCGGCCGCGACGAGCTCGCCGGAGAATTCACAACGCACGGTCACCGTGACTTCCTTGTTCCGGAAATTCCGGACGAGGAGCCGGCCCGTCACCTTGGTGCGCTGATAGTCATTGCCGCCGATCCAAACCATCTCGCGCTGGCCTTCTTCCTCGACCTCGCTGGACTCGGTGTGGATGCTCAGCGCGCGGGTGATCCGCAGGCAGGTGCTTTGCGCGGGATTGACCCACTCGGATAGACTTTGTCCGCGGAATTTCCCGCCCTCCATCACCACGGCGGATGCGGTGGTCATGGGAAACCGGAAGGGATTGGAAAAGCGCACGGCATCCCATGGCAGATCGTCGCGCGCTTGTTCGCTGCCGTTGTTGTTATTGCGCTGATAGCGGCCGCTCGTGTCGCGCGGATCGGGCACCACCCACTCGACGACCCGTTCATACGGCGCGCTCGCGGCGGCGATGTCGAGCGACAGGCTGTCACCGGCTTTCAGGCTGCGTTTGCCGATGCTTTCGTAGTGGATGTCATCGCTGATGTTTCCTTGCTCGCCGGAGTCCGGCAGGGGAGATGCGCCGGTACGGAAGGAGCCGCCGTTGGAGTAAACCATCTGCTGGGATGCGATGTTGCCCAGCATGCTGTTGGCGGGCGAACCGGATTGATTGATCTGTTGGAAAAACGCCGCCAGTCCCGTGCCCGGCCACAGCGGGGAATCCACGGAGCCGAAGCGCACGTTCGGGTAGCCGGAGATCAGTTGGATCTCGGAGTCGTTCAAATCGTCCATTTCATTCCGGACCACCGCGCTCTGGCGGATTTTGAGAGATTTGGCATCGGTGAGATCTACCTGATAGGCAGGCAGCCATGCCAGGCCCTTGGTCAGATAGGTCACCCGGACGACGCCACCGTTGGCGGGTGCCTGCCGGACATCGAACACCAGCACCGGGCGTTCCTCGCTGTGGTGGGTCGGGCCGAAGGGACCTTTGACGGCCACCGCTGAGATGGATGACAGATCGACGTGCCAGCGGGCTCCCGCGGCGTTGGTCAGGACCAGGAAATTTCCGGTAGTGGGTGGCGGGGGCGGAGTGGCGTCCATCCGCAGCCGGTAGCCGTAGTAGGGATTGCCGCCGTTGGTGAGCGAACTGTAATCGGCGTCCCACGTTTTGGAGTCGGTGCGGGCGGGGACCGCCCACACGGTGCCGGTGAGATCCGCAGGCTGTGTACCGGCGGTGGCTTTCAAGGTCAGAGTCACCTCCTTGCCGGCGAGGTCCTTTTGAAGAAGTCCGCTGGGGGACTCGGTAGCGTCGGTGCTTTCCAACAGGCGGGTGGTCGATTGGACGGAAACCTCGCCGTCGCTCTCGATCCAGAAAGATCCATGCACCACCCGCGGCACCTTGTCCCAACGATAGAGGCCGGGGCCGCTCACCGGAAACGTCGCTCTCACGACGGCAAGACCGTTTTTGAACAACCCGACGGATTCGAGCACGGGAGTGACGGATTTTTCCTCAATGGCGAGGGCCGACACGGCGCCTGCGAGGACGCACAACAGGGTGAGTGGTGTTTTCATCGATGCCACTCTACGAAAGCGTGGCACCGGTCGTCTGTAAACGTTGTGTAATTTCGCTCCGGCGGAAACCGGCGGCAGAATTTACCGCAGAGCCGCAAAGGTCGCAGAGGAACGCAAAGGGAGAGGGATGGGATGCATGGCGTTTCACTTGAACCCCACTGAAAATTCCATCGTTCCGGCTTTGCGTTCCTCTGCGACCTTTGCGGCTCTGCGGTTCAAATGTTTCTTCGTATGATGGAAGGCGATTGCGGGAATGTAGCGGCGTGTCTATGACCGTCGCTGGTTTGGATGGGAAGAGGAGCCTCCGGCGGGAGATGGTGAAGTGCGACGGTCGCAGACGCGCCGCCACAGGGGGATGATTCTACCCTCACGGGAGAAATCAAGCAGGCGGTGGCCGCGGGTCCACCTTCATGGCCACAAGCCAGAAAAGCACGGCCCATGCGCTGCCGAGGAGCCAGCCGGCCACGACATCGGTGGGCCAGTGGACGCCCAGATAGACACGGCTGCAGCCGACGAGCACGGTGAGCAGGACGGCGACGGAGACGGCGAAGACCTGCACGCGGACCTGCCGCTGGGTGCGGGCCAGCAGGATGCCGAGCGTCAGATAGACCACTGCGGACATGGTGGAGTGGCCGCTGGGGAAGCTGCGGCTCACCACTCTAACACCGTGCTCCACCAGGTCAGGGCGCGGCCGGTCGTAGCCCTTCTTCAGCACGCCGGTGAGGAGGCTCCCTGCCACGATCGATGCCACCCCGCACCACGCGAGCCGCCGCCGCCCGGCGAGGAGTGCCACGCCAAAGGAGGTGATCGTCACCAGGGTGAGAACGGTGAAGCCGCCGAGCGCGGTGAGATCCCGCGCCATTTCCTCTACCCAAGGTGGGCCGATGGGATCCGCAGTGTCTCCTGGTTCACGCATGGCCAGCAGGAGGGCTTCGTCGAAGGGGCGTGTTTCCAATTCCCGGATTTCGCTGGCCATCTGGAGGAATCCACCCAGCGCGCCGAGCACGACGAGGATCAGCACAGGAATCAGTGGTCGGCTCCGCCAGGACTGGAACAGGCTGCGGGGAGGGATAGGACGATGCTCGCTCATGGATCTCGCCCACACTCGACCAGCCGCGCCGGCTTGTCGGCTGATTTCTGCGGGAAATGTCCTGTGCCGGTCCGGCCTGAGGGTGATGCAGGTCCGGCGTTGCCACCGGGCTGGCGGCCGGCAAGCGGAGTGTTGGAATCGGACCAGACAGGAGTAGATTCGGACGAATCCCCGGCGGTTCGTCCTTCCGTTCCCATGAAACCCAAACACCGAATTTACACGATGAGCTTCGCCCGCGTCTATCCGCTCTATGTCGCGAAGGCGGAAAGGAAGGGCCGTCACAAGGCGGAGGTGGATGCGATCATCTGCTGGCTGACCGGCTACAGCCAGCGTGGGTTGGAAGATCTGTTGGAAACGCAGACGGACTTTGAAACGTTCTTCAAGGAAGCTCCAATGTTGAATCCTTCACGAACTTTGATCCGCGGAGTCGTTTGCGGCATCCGGGTGGAGGACATTCAAGAACCGACGATGCGGGAAATCCGCTATCTGGATAAATTGGTCGATGAGTTGGCCAAGGGGAAGGCCATGGAAAAGATTTTGAGGAAATGAGGGAGTGCCGAGTCAGGAGTGATCAGTGATCAGTAAGACGAAGAGAAGCGGGTGGAGGGATTTTGGAAGATCGGCCGGATCATGCTGATGGCTCCCTACGGAAGTTGGTAGGTAGTCACAGGGTCTTAAGAAACTCATGGTGTCATCACGTAAGGTTGCCTCGCCCGCCAGGAAGCAGGCCACCCTCGGTTCGTGCCGAGCCTCTCCAATTTCATGTTCTTAAAACCCGATTTCATGTCGCATTCATCTTTCAAATCAGCGTTTGAGCGATTGATCGGTCTTCTTCTGACAGGGAGATTTCTTGTATTGCTGATTCCTGCGACGACCCTATTTGCCGATACCGAGGCGGAGATCCAAAGCGTCATCAACCGGATGACCCTGGAGGAAGAGCAGGCCATGTGTTACGGCAACGGCGCGCTGGATGGGGGCAGTTGCGCCAGACTTGGGATCGGGGCGATCCGAATGAGCGACGGACCTCTGGGAGCGCATCGGGCGGGAGCCGCGACAGGATTCGGATCCGGGCTTTTGATTGCCCAAACTTGGAATCCCGAACTGCAGTATGATGTGGGGGTGGTCCTTGGCAAAGAGACGAATACCAGCGCGGATATGCTGTTGGGGCCCGGGATGAATATCATCCGGGATCTTGTTTGCGGAAGGGCGTTTGAATACTATACCGAAGATCCTTATTTAAATGGGAAAACATCTTCGAAGATCATTCAAGGAATCCAGAGCCAGGGCGTCGCCGCATGCATGAAGCATTTTCTTTGTAATAACTCGGAGAAGAACCGGGAAAATACCATTTCGAATGTCGATGACCGGACCCTGAGGGAGATCTACCTTCCCGGTTATGAAATGGCCATCAAGGAAGGCGGGGCTATGGCAGGAATGTCATCGTGCGGCTTGTTCAATGGCGTGGAGTGTTACGGCACACCCGTCATGCGCAAAATTTTAAAAGACGAATATGGATTCAAAGGGATCATGCTTACTGACTGGAGCAGCGTGAATCAGGGGCTCACCACGGAGGGCGCTGCCATGGCGGGAATGGATGTTTCAATGCCTAACGCCGCGAAATATGCGAATCTAGCCAACGCGGTTCGTAACAAAACGCTGAAGAAGTCATACTTGGATGACATGGTGCGGAGAATCTTGCGGGTTTCGTATTTCGCCGGTGTGTCCGGATGGGGACCCGCTTCTCCTGCTGGAGAAAAGAATACAGCAGGAAACCAAGCGATCGCCCGCACGGCTGCGGAAGAGGGGATCGTGCTATTGAAAAACACTGGCAACATTTTGCCCCTGAACAAGAGTTCCGTTCATACCATCTGCCTGGCCGGAGTGAATGCCAATGTCGCCCACTGTGGTGGCGGTGGCAGCAGTGGCATGCCCGTGCCATACGAAGTTACGCCGTTAGAAGGTCTTCAGAAATACGGTGGATTGACCATCAACACCCAGACCACCCAAAGCGGTGCGATTGCCGCTGCCGCGACTTCTGACGTTACGATCATTGTCACGGGACGCGGCCATGGCCCGGTGGAGACATTTCCAACTGCTGACTCAGAGGGCGGTGACGCGGCGAACATGAATTTTCCGACGTCCGAAAAGGACCTGATCAATGCCGTCGCCGCGGTGAGCAAAAAGCTGATCGTTGTTTACATTGGCGGGGCAATGGAAATGAGGGATTGGATCGATCACGTCCCCGGTGTTCTCTATTGCGCGTATCCTGGAATGGAAGGGGGGAATGCATTGGCGAAAATTCTGTTTGGTGACGTGAATCCTTCGGGGAAACTCACTTTCACCTGGCCAAAGAGAGATGTCGACCAGCCTTCATACCCTACCAGAAACAACACTCCCATTGATTATTCCGAAGGTGTGTTTGTGGGATACAGGGGCTATGAGATCAATCAGGTGGTTCCGGAATTCGCCTTTGGGCATGGGTTGTCGTACGCCACCTTTCAATATGGCAACTTGCGGATCAGTCCTGAAGTATTTCAGGACAGCGCGACCGTTACCGTCAGTGTGGATGTGAAAAACACGAGTGCCCGTGCGGGTCAGGAAACAGTCCAGCTTTATGTGGCGGACAAGGAGTCGGGCATACCGAGGCCGGTGAAGGAATTGAAAGGTTTCAACAAGGTTTCCCTCGCCCCCAATCAAACGACAACGGTTAAATTCGCTTTGGATAAGCGTTCCTTTGCCGCCTACTGGGGAGCAGCCGGGTGGTATGCCGAGCCAGGGCAATTTGATATTCTTGTGGGCGGCGCTTCCGATCGTATTGAGTTAACCGGATCCGTTAGCTTGAAACCAACGCCGGGCACGCGGCCGCCACCGGTGCCAACACCCAAACCCGCGCCATCACCAGGCAGCCAGGCGGAGAATGCAATGCTTTCCGGTGGTGCGTCTGTCGCTTCAAATCACGCGGGATATTCAGGCTCGGATTTTGTTACCGGTAATACGGCTGTGGGGGCCACCACCACATTTAAGATGACCTCCGCCTCATCGACATTTACCAATATCACCTTGAGATATTCGAATGGAACAGGCAGCAGCCAAACCCTTGGCATTTATGTCAATGGCGTCCGTGCCGCTCAAACCACTCTTCCGGCAACCGCCAGTTGGGATACTTGGAAAAACAAGACCGAGAGCCTGCTGTTAAATGTCGGAAATAACACGATTTCCTACAAATTGGATGCCGCCGATAGCGGAAATGTGAATCTGGATTACATCGAGGTCGGCGGGTCGATCCGGGCACCAGAGCGAACTCCCTATGGAGGCAAAAAATGCGCGATACCCGGAACCCTTGAAGCGGAGAATTATGACGACGGCGGAGAAGGAGTTGCGTTTCATGACACCACACCCGGTAACTACGGACGTGCGTATCGAAGCGACGATGTGGACATGGAAGCCTGCACCGATACCGGCGGTGGTTTTGGCTTGGGGTGGACTGAACCCGGGGAATGGCTCGAATACAGTGCCAGCGTACAGCAGAATGCCACCTACAAGGTGGAGATTAGAGTGGCCCGCATCGATGCTGGAAATTCGAGTCTTCATCTCGAAAGCAGCGGAGGTGATCTGACCGGACCGATGGTGGTGCCGAGCACCGGTGCCGCTCAAAATTGGACGACAATCACGAAAACCCATGTTACTCTCAATATCATTAACAATGAAATCAGGCTCTGCTGTGATGGCGGGGGCATTAACGTGAATTGGATACGATTCACGCCGGAGTGATTTGCGGGTGAAAAGAGTTGATGGTTGGTAGAAAGATCGAGATCAGAAAAAACCATATTTATTCATCCCTCTTCCCACGATCAACAATCGACTCTCAATCATCAACTTCTTCTCTTACGGCTTCCCTTTTCACCCGATTCAAAAACACTTTATTTTTCCGCGTGAAAATCAAAACAGCGGCAACGCAGTGGGAACAATTTCACCGCAATGGGTTGCGGTGAATCATGGGGCTTCCGAGGTTAATGGGTTTATCCTCGGAAGCCTTCTCGCCCTTGTCAGGGATTTCAGAGGAGTCGTCGGGTCATGGTGACTTGACGTGGCCTGTAGGGTGGGGGCAACCCATGAGATGCTGCCACTGGCTGACCTTGTTCCTGATGCTCGCGATGCCCGGGGGTGCGTTTGCTGATACAACTGAAGAAGCACCGGTGCGGACGGTGCTGGCGGCGGACGGACGCTCGTTCACGGTAGGTGCGCCGGGTTTCTCCGAGTTCCATGCCGGGTTTGCGGCGACAATCCAGCGGGACGGCCGCGCGCTGGTGATTGCATCGGCCAACGGCGAGCGGGTGGGTACTGCGAAACTGACGACCGAGGCGACGCCATACGGCAGGGCTGAGATGAAGGCAACCACACTCCGTTTCGAAGCGGAGCGCGTGGAGCTGTTATTCCATCTTGGCCAAGTGCCGGGAGGGACAGGAGTCTTGGTGCAGGCGGGGATCCGCAATATCGGCAAAGACCCGATCAATGTGTCGTTTTTGACGCCGCTTGCGGGGGAGTTCCGCGCGCTCGGGAATCCCGCGGATTGGTTGGTAACCCGTTTGGACAACAGCGTGGGCAAGATGCCGCCAGTGACGCCGCTGGGGAACATCCGTGAACCGCTGAATGTCCACGAATACGGCGGGTTCTATCGTCAGGACGGAACGGGCTTTCTGTTCGGGCCGGTTGGCGCACCGCTTGCCTATGCCAACGCGCGGTTCTTGTCCGGTGACGAAGGGAAGGTGAAATTTGATTTCACGGCGGAGATGAGCGGGGTGGATGTGGATCCGGGCGAAACGCGATGGGGGCAACAGGTGGCTTTGCTGATGGAGCCGCCGCGGCCGGCCTTGGCGAAATGGGCGGAGTGGGTGGCGAAGACCCACAAGGCCAAAACCCCGAAAGGGGCGATGATGGGATGGAATTCCTGGAATCTGTTAGGGCAGAAGGTGCCGTCACAGGATGTGCTTGGTGTGGTGGATGCGGTTTTAAAGTCCGAGGGGCGGCTGGTTCCCTCAGTCATTCAGTTGGATGACGAGTTTAAACAGCTTGCCGTCCGGTTGGCGGATGATGCCGCTCCTCCGAGCGAGTTGTCGGCCTACGCACGGCAAATTGTGGCCACCGGGGCACGGCCCGGCCTGCGGCTGGAGTTCAGCCGGGAGGCGAACGGTGGGAAAGCGCCTGCTTTGGCTGACATTGCCAAAGTGGTCCGGAATGCGGTGCGGATCGGATTTACCTATCTGAAAATTTATTACCCGACCGCTGCCGAGCAGAGGGGCTCCAAGCAAACCAGCTTTGAAGCCGTGCGGGCCGCGTTTGACAATATCCGTCAAGCCGCCGGCGCAGACACTTACCTGATGTCGTGCGCACGCGAGCCGGACCGGGCAGCCGTTGGTTTGGTCGATTCAAGCCGGATGTCGACGGAGGCCTCTCGTACCACGATCCGGTCCGCCATGACCGATGCGCTCCGTTGCTTCCAACTTCACGACCGCTGGCTGACGATTGACACCGATCCTTACTACATCGGAACGGACATCAGTAACATCAGTCAAATAACAGGGGGGTGGCCGCTGGTGCGGACGTGGATGAGCATGGTGGGTCTGTCCTGCGGCACCGCGATTACTTCCGATCCCTTGCACTGGGAAAGTTTCCGGCCCTACTGGCGCAATACCGAGGTGCTCACCCCTCCGGCGAGGGAACGCACGGAGGTGCTCGACTTGGGCACCGGTTCGGACTGGCCCCGTCTCGTGGGACACGTCCGGCGCGACTGGGGCGATTCCACCGTCGCGCTGCTGTGGAATCCCGGTAATGCCGAACGCACCGTCAAATTGGATTTCGCCGAAGCAGGCATGGATCCGCACCGGCGCTACGCGGTCTGGTCATTTTGGGATAACAGCTACCTCGGCGTGGCTGAGGGCTCATGGACGACGCCCCGGCTGGGACCGGCCGGCTCACAGCATTTGCGTTTTACCGAACTGGATCGCGAGCCGTCGAAGCCGGTGCTGATAGGCTCCAACCTCCACATCTATTGCGGTGCCGCCGAGATCGGGAATGTCACCAGTCTCCAGAGCGGTATGGAAATCGAGCTAACGGATGCGGGTGCGCGTGAGGGCGACCTCTTCCTTTACAGCCGGCTTCCGCCGGTCTTGAAAGCGGCGACCGGCTGCACGGTCACCGGAATTGTTAGCGCTGGCGAGTATGCCTGGCGGATCAGCCTGCGGGACCGCCGCCGTGGCGCAACCCAGCGGATCGAGGTAGGCATCCCGCTGCCGGTCACGCGGCAGCCTTGGTTCTGGTTACTGATTGCCGCTGCGGTGGCCGGTGTGCTTTTGGCGGCGTGGCGTTACGTGGTGAGCCTGCGCCTCGAACGCGAGCATGCCTTGGAAGGGGAACGTACCCGCATCGCAATGGATCTGCACGACGAACTCGGTGCAAACCTTGCTCAGATCGGGTTGCTGAGCGAACTGGCCCGACGGCAACTGGATCGCCCTGAACAAGCCCGCGGGCAGTTGAACAAGCTGTTTGCGGCGACACACGAAATTTCCAGGCAACTCGATGCCGCAGTCTGGGCCATCAACCCGGCCAACGATACCTTGGACAATCTTGTTCAGTATCTGTGTAAGTGCTCCCAGGAATTCCTCTCCCTCGCCAACATCCGTTGCCGGCTTGCAGTGCCAGTGGAACTGCCGCATGTGGCGCTCACCTCCGCGCAACGCCATAACCTGGTCCTCACTGTCAAAGAAGCCCTCCACAACGTCGTCCGCCACGCCGAAGCCACGCTCGTCACCATCCGCGTTCTGCTTCCGCAGGGCCTGCTCGTTGTGGAAATCGAGGACGATGGCAAGGGGCTCCCGGTGGAAAAGCTCTCGCCCGGACAGGATGGCTTGGGTAACATGCCCAAACGCTTGGAGCAGCTCTGCGGTCGCTGTGAGTATTTTTCGGGCGCGGATGGCTGCGGCACGTTGATCCGGTTAACCATGCCTCTGCCCCGACCTTGAAAATTATGATTGCGAATGAAGGAACGATCACTGTTGCCGTCGTCGAGGATAGCGAGCCTGTCCGCGAGTCGCTCCAGGAAATTCTCAACGATACGGTCGGCATTCAGTGCGTCGCGACCTGCGCCTCAGGCGAGGAAGCGCTCGAGCGGCTGCCCCTGTTGCGCCCTAGCGTGGTATTCATGGACATCGGCCTGCCCGGCATCAGCGGAGTGGAGTGTGTGTCCCGGTTGGTGCGCCAGATGCCGGAGGGATTGATCGTGATGTTGACGGTGCACGACGACGACGCTCCGATCTTCGAGTCCCTCGCCGCCGGGGCCTGCGGCTACCTGCATAAACCCATCCGGGCCGATGCGCTGGTGGCCGCCGTGCGGGAGGTTCATGCGGGCGGTTCACCGATGACCAGCAACATCGCCCGCCGGGTCGTGCAGGCGTTCAACAAGGTCCCTGCCGTCGCGCCCGCCGATAAGTTGCCAACGGAATTGACCCCCCGCGAACATTCCATTCTCGAACTACTTCTGGAAGCTTACAGCTATCGGGAAATCGCCGAGCGAATCGGGATCTCGGTTCACACCGTCAACTTTCATATCCGGCACATTTACGAGAAACTTCACGTCCGCTCGCGTGGCGAGATCATTCTGAAGTTCATGAAGCGCTGAGTTTCCTCCGAACATGCCTTGGGCGGGATAGCAGGCGCCGGGCGAGTCGCGGCTTGATGCCGTGAAAACCTGAGCGCGGCACCCGCGGAGACCTACATACTTTGACAGGTAGTCAGAGTAGCTGCCTGCGGCTAGTTTCTGCTCTTTACTGTAGGATCTCCTGCAAACCCAACGCTACCCCTCGCGCTCCAATCGATCATGCGGCGGCATCCACTGGTTGATGGACTGCTTTTTAAATTCTGAAAAATCCTCCTAGAAAAACCCCAATGAAACTTACCTCCAATCGCTTCTTTCCGTCGACCCTCGTGGTCTGCCTTTCGCCCCTGCTTGCAGCCCTCACCACCTCCACGCAGGCAGCGGAGGCAACGTTCTCAAGTGGCGCATTCACCAGCGACGCGACTTCCGGCGTGAGCAGTGCGAAGACCTACACCGCGCTCGGCAACGTCGTCGGCGGCAGTGTTACGGTCAACGGCGCGACCTTCCTCGGTGGCACCACTTCCGGCACCGGTTGGTCCTTGACTGGAATCCCGACCACTTTCGCCAGCGGCGGTAACAAGACGACGACCTTTGGCGGACAAGCGATCACCGGGTTGTTCGATGGTTTCCAATACGCGGGCAATCCCGGACTGATCACCATGAGCGGACTGACCGTGGGGCAGACCTACGTGAGCACGGTTTATTGTCAGGACTGGAGCTGGCCTGCGACGGCAAGCCGCGTCCAGACGGTGGCGGGTACGGAAGGTGCGCCGAACTTCACTTTCAATGAAGACGCCTTGGAGGCCTCCATGCTGCGCTACACCTTCGTGGCCTCGGCGACGACGATGAGTCTGAAGGACCTGCCGGTTATCCCCGGGAATTCCCTGCATCTCTACGGCTTGAGCAACGAGCAGGTCTTCAACAAATCATGGTCCAGCGGCGCGGATTGGACGACGGCCACATGGAGCCCGGTCGGAGCTCCCATTACGGTCGGATCGAACGCGAATTTCACCACGCAAGGGGCACCGACCGGGATCAATCTCGATGCCAACGTGACCACCGGGCACGTGCAATTCAACGGTGCGAATGCCTGGACGCTTTCGACGGCCAACGCCAGCACCCTCACTCTACAGACAGATGCGGCCGGAGTTTCCGTGCTGTCCACTCCCAGCGGCTCGCACACCATCTCCACCGCGGTGACGCTCAACAGCGATGTGATGAAAAGCGGTCCCGGCACCCTCACCCTCGGCGGTGCGGTATCGGGTGCGAAAGGCATCAACATCACCGGCGGCAAGCTCCGCGTTGGCTCGGCTAACAGCTACGCGGGTGTAACCACCGTCGGTGCCGGGACGACACTCGATTTGAATGACAGCACCCAGAGCATCGCCGCCTTGAACGGCGCGGGGACGCTCCTCAACGATGGCACGACCGCCAAAGTGGTGACCGTCAACTCCGGCAGTTTCTCAGGCAACGTGACCGACCACACGGCCGGCACCGGCACCGTGGCGTTGACCAAAGCCACCGCCTCCACACTCACGTTGTCGAATGCCAGCACCTACACCGGCTTGACCAACGTGAATGACGGTGTCCTGCGGCTGGAAGGTTCGGGCTCACCCCTCATTACGGACAATTTCTACACCACTGGATCGACGGGCAACAACCTGAACTACAATCTTCCGCCCAATGCCATCGCGGGTCTTCCGAGCCGCCAGACCGGTTCGCTCGCAACGCAAAACTGGACGCTCACCGGCAATGCGCAGACCGGCAACGCCGCGACCAATGTCACACAACCCGCCGGCACCAACGGCGATTACATGCTGCTCGCCTTTGGCGCGACCGGCTCGCTGACAACGTCTCTCAGCACCGCCAATTCGCCGGGACCGGTGAAGATCAACTTCGACATGTTCAAGGGCAACGCCAGCGATACGACGAGTTGGACGAGCTTCACCTTGCGCGCCACAGCCAACAACGGCTCGCCTAACGCCCTTGGCACGGGCGAACTTGGATTTCTCTATCGGAAAAACACCGGGATTCAGATCTTCAATAACAGCGGAACTCCAATCGCCACCTTTGCCTCGACCACGGGTGGCGACAGCTTCGCCTTCTATCTGGCGGACGCCGCCGGCACGGGATCGCCTTTTGCCACTGGCTCAGCCGGTGCCCGCGTCATTATCACGCAAGGTGGAGCCATCCTGGGGAGTTACGCGCTGAATGCCCCGATGAGCACGTCCCGATATGTGACGTTCGGCTCGAACAGCACCATGATCGGCGGCATCGACAACGTGGCGGTGACGCCGCAGCAGACGAATATTCTGCCCTCCACGACCCAGTTGAATCTCGTTGCCGGCAGCAGTGTCCTGCAGCTCGAAAACGTTACCCAAACGGTAGCGACTCTCGATGGGGTGGGGAGCTCGTCCATCGCGATGGGTCCCTTATCGCGTCTCATCGTCAATGGCAGCACCGACAGCGCCTTTGCCGGCATCATTTCCGGCGCGGCCGGTTCCGTCACGAAAACCGGTAGCAGCAAGCTCACCCTTTCCGGTGCCAGCAGCTACGGCGGGGTCACGATCCTCTCCGGCGGCATACTGAATGTAGGCACCTTTTCTGACTACGGCGTCGACGGCAGCCTTGGAAACCACGCGGTCGATGCCGGTGGCGAATCGATGGGCCTCCTGTTCCGCGGCGGCACGCTGCAATACACCGGCTCGACGGCCCAGTCCACCAACCGCCAGATCCGCGTCAACGCCGACGGCGGTGGCGGCAACAATGGCGGCGCGATCATCGACGCCTCCGGCAGCAACCCGGGCGCCACGCTCAGCTTCACGGCCGCCACCTCGACCAACTTTTACGAATTTGGAGGAAACCGCACCCTCACCTTCACCGGTTCCAATACCGGGTCTAACACGTTCAACACCGCCATCACTCAGACCGGGGGAGCCACAAGCGTCGTGAAAAGCGGCGCAGGCAAATGGGTGCTCACCGGCGCCAGCACCTACAAGGGTGATACCACGATCAATGGCGGGATTCTCTCTCTGGGCAGCACCGGGGCGATTTCCAGCGCTGACCCCTCAAACCCCGCTGGTATCGTTTTCGGCGGCGGCACTCTCCAATACAGCGCCAGCAACACCACCGATTATTCCGCGCGCATCGAGAGCGGCACCAGCACCAGCCCGGTCTCGATCGACACCAACGGTCAGGATATCATCTTCGCCAGCGCGCTCACCGGCACCAAGTCCGGCGGTCTCACCAAGTCCGGTGCCGGCAAGCTCACACTCGGCGGCACCAACTTCTACACCGGTCCCACCGTCCTGACCACCGGCACCCTGCGGATGAGCACAGGCTCCGCCATCAGTGGCGTGGATGTCGCGGCAGGAACCTCTCTGGAAGTTCTGGGAGTGACAGACGGCCAGACTCTAACCACGGACAGCGCGACCTTTGCCGCCAGCAACCTGTTGGTGGATTTCAACAGCCTGGCGAATCCGAGTGTGCCTGTGGTGAGCACCGGAGCCTTGACCCTCAATGGAAATGTGGCGCTCTCGCTGGCGAATGTGGGACTTCTTACCAATGGCAGCTTCCCCCTGATCCAATACACGAGCAAAACCGGAGCCAGCATTTTCACCCAAAGCTCCACCAGCATCGGGCCACGCTCGTCGGCGGTCGTCTCCGATACCGGCTCGAACATTATTCTAACCATCTCTTCCGACAAACCGAAATGGACCGGGCTGGACAGCGGCAACTGGCTCGTCGGAACGACGGGAGGCAGCTCCAACTGGAAACTCAATACCGGCGGCACCGCCACCAACTACATCGAGGGTGACGGCGTGTTGTTCTCCGACTCCGCGACGGGCACCCGCACGATCAATATTTCCGCGTCCAACGTGCTCCCCGCTTCCACGATCTTCGACACCGCTGCCAACAATTACAAGCTCACCAGCGGCGGTGGCTTTGGCATCGCCGGCACCGGTCCGCTCTCCAAAAACGGCAGCGGAACGGTCGTGATCACGACCGCGAATACCTACACCGGCCCCACCACGATCAATGAAGGCACGCTGAAACTGGGAGACGGCACGACCGATGGTTCCATCGCCGGCACCAGTGCGATCATCAACAACGGCACGCTCGTTTATGACAACCTAACCGACAAGTCCGCCGCGGTCGTCATTTCGGGAACCGGCGGCATCATCAAATCCGGCCCGGGCGGTCTGGCTCTATCAGGTGCCAATACCTATGAAGGTGAGACCATCCTGAATGGCGGCGCACTGACATTGGGAAGCACCACGGCGCTCGGATTTACCAGCCTTCTCACGATCAACGGCGGCTCGCTCGACAGTTCGGCCGCCAATCTGGTGATCACATCCAACCCCTCGCAGATCTGGAACACGGACATCCTCTTCGCCGGAACCAACAGCCTCAACCTCGGCAGCGGATTCGTTACCCTTGGCGGGAACCGTCAGGTCAATGTGGTTGCGAACACCCTGACCGTCGGTGGCGCGATTGACGGCCCCGGTTTCCATCTCACGAAGCTCGGAGCGGGCACGCTGGCGCTTGGAAACTCCAATACTTATGATGGCGGCACTACGCTCGCCGCCGGGATTGTCAGGCTCGGAAGTCCCGACTCGCTCGGCAGTGTGGGTGCCATCACCTTCAGTGGCGGCACCCTGCAATACGGCACGGGCAACAGCACGGACTATTCCGATCGGATCGCCAGCACCACCAGCACCAGCCCGGTGGCCATCGACACCAACGTCCAGGCGGTGACGTTCGCCACCGCCTTGAATTCGAACCAATCCGGAGGCTTGACCGTGCTCGGTCACCAGAGCGGTGCGGCTATCCTCAACCTCACGGCGGCAAACAGCTATGGCGGTCCCACCCTGATCACGACCGACGCCCTCCTCCGGGTGGGGGCCGACGAGGTCATTCCTAATGGCAGCGTGGTGTCGTTCAGTGGCGTGGCCTTGGGAGACCACAATGCGAAGTTTGAACTCCAGAACTTCAACGAAACGGTGGGTGGCCTCACGGGTGTTAGTGGTATTGTTCAGTGCAGGGAATCGGCAGGCTCCGGCACCGGCACCCTCATCATCGATACCGCAGGCCAGAATTACACCTTCGAAGGTCTGATCCGCAACCAGTCGGGCGTCCTGGCCTTGGTGAAAAACGGCTTGGGCACGCAGACGATCACCAGCACGACCATCGGCCAGGGCAACAACTATACAGGCGGACTCACCGTCAACGGCGGGACTATGAAGTTGCGGGATTCCGGCAATGGCCGGGTGATCAGCGCCCTGACCAGCAATGTGACCGTCGGCGGCACGGCGACGCTCGCATTGGAAAATACCTTGCTGGGCAACACCTCCACCACCGCCAGAATCATCAGCGGTGCGGGTAACGTGGAAATCAGCTCCGGCAACCTCGGCACCATCAGCCTCACCGGGGTGAACACCTACACCGGCAATACCACCGTCAACGGCGGCAACCTCACGGTCGCGAATACCACCACCACCTTCGCCGATACCTCCACGGTTTCCATCGCCTCCGGCGCACACCTCAACCTCCCCAACGCGGTAACGGATACCGTCGCGGGCCTGACCATCAACGGCTCGATCCTGCCGGCCGGGTTATATGACCAGAACAGTCCGCAGACCTCCGGATACATCTTCGGTGCCGGCAAGCTCCAGGTCGGTGCGAGTTACTCGAGCTGGGCCTCGACCAATGTGAATGGCGATGCTGCCAACGTTGATACCGACCTCGACGGCGTCAAAAACGGCATCGAGTATTTCATGAACTCCCCGGCCGGCTTCACCGCCAATCCCGCGGTAACGGCAGGTCCCGTTAGAACCATCACTTGGCTGAATGGCGGCAATATTCCGTTCGGTGATTACGGCACCCAGTTCGTGGTGCAGACTTCGGTGAACCTCGCCAGTTGGACCAACGTCCTGTCGGGCGACGCCAGCCTGAACAACACCAGCGGCTCGGTCATCTACACCCTGCCAAACGGCGCGGGCGCGGTCTTCGTCCGCCTGGTAGTGACTCCAAACTGAGCAATTAACTGAATCATCCGCTTCCCCGGATCGAAGATGGATGTGGCGGGAAAGTCGGTGATCCAATGTTGCCGTTCGTGCCGAATCGCCCGCTCGCCCTGTTGGGGAGGGCGGGCGGTATCAGCGCCTTGCGGATCGGCTCCAGTTCAGACGGCCTCTAACTCCGTCTCCCTTGCGGGAGAAATCGCCCCACAAAGCCACTCAAGGCATGCCGCAGCGGACCCGGTAGATTCCGCGCGCCGCGGTTTTCGTGATATCCTTGGTGACGACTCCGCCGGTGCCGACCTCTGCTGGCACGATTGTTTCCCAAGTCATCCCTGCTTCCACCAGATGTTCCACGCTGTAGGTCCGTGTGGTGGTGGTCGCATAGGAAATCTGCAGGGTGTTGGAACCGCTCGCCGTCGAAGATGTCGCCCTAAACGCCGAGGTGCCCGAATGCGGATCCGTCGTGCTCAGGAATTCGCGGTGGTTCGATTGGCCGTCGCCATCCGCATCCTCGTCCGGTTCCGCCACGCCGTTGTTGATTTCGGTCGCGGTGAAGGTTTGGGACATCCATTGGTAGTAAACAGCCTCATCGCCGAACTCGGAGCCGATTTTTTGCTGCGCGCTCGCATTGAAATGCAGGTCGTCCCCGTTCAATCCGAAACCTTCCGTGGAAAAGATGCCGGTTCGCCGGTCGGCCGTCGCCACCGCATCCTGTGCCGCGCGGACTTGGCTCAGATAGGTCGCGTTCAGGTTCGTCTGGCCGGATGATAGGCGGCAGATGATGAATGGCAGCTCCGCCCCGTACGTTGCGCGGATATCGGTGATGAATGTGGTTAGATTGGATTGATAGCCGGATGCATAAGAGGCGACGGCGTCGGATTCGCCCTGCAGCCATGCCATGCCCTCCAGCTTGATCGTCGCGCCGGGATACGCGGACGCCAGCATCGCGAGCCCCTGGGTCACCGTTTGCTGGAAGGTGGTGTATTCCGGCCCGTCTCCGGTGGTTGTTGCGGTGCCGCCCCCTTTCCAGTCCACCGCCTGAGTGGTTCCACCATTGGCATATTTGATGATTGCCACCCGCGTGCCGGCAACGCCAGACCATTGGTTTGCCAGCGTCCGTCCCAAGGTCACCTCAGGGCCGAACTGACTGGTTTCAGTGAGGCCCGGACGCAGCGTCGTCCTGGTGACGGTGCCGCCCTCCACCTTGTAGACGAAGTCAACGTCGGCCTGTGGAGCCTGCAGGTTCACGGGAGCGGTCGGCAGCGCGGAGGGATCCGCCCGCCCGTCCGCGTTGGACTGTCCGCCTAGCAGATAGACCCTGAGCTTGGTGATCGCCGGGGTGGTGGAGCCCGGTTTTTCGGAATCATAGAGAGTTTGCACCTGTATGTCGCTCAACCTGGAATTGTAGATGTGGACTTCATCCAGGCTGCCTTTGAAATTGTAGTGAAGGGAAGATGTCGGATAGGCCTTGCCGATGGTGTCGAACGCGAAGGACGTATTGCCGGAGATCTGTTCGGAGAATTGTCCGTTCAAGTAGAGCTTCAGGTTTCCCGCGCCGTCAGCGACCAATGCGTAATGCCTCAGGTCGGTATCCTTGGGGATGGTGAATTCAAAGTTCGTATTCGCTGAGGAACGGAACCTCAGACCCGTGAAGGTATCGTTCATCCAGATGAAATCCGTCGTGGTGCCGGCGACTCCCAACACCATTCCCTTGTCGGTGCCGATGTCCTGGCGGCGTGCCCACCAGCCCACGCTCCATGGATTGGTGGCTCCGTATCCGTAAGGATTTCCTGTGGTCAGGCTCACGTAGCTTCCGTCTTCCCCGTCCAAGGCGAGCGCCCCGCTGCCGGACGCGATGGCGGCCGGGTCCGTGGTAATCGCCGCGCCTCCCGCAGCGGTTCCATTATGTCCCGCGCCGCTGCTGTCGGAAAAGTTTCCGTTATAAGACTGGTGCAACCCTGAGAACGTTGAGTTCGGGTCGTTGTTGTTGTAAAGGGACGTCACCTTGGCCTCGGTGAGTGCCTCGTCGAAGATCCACATCTCATCGATCTGTCCGTTGAAGTCGAAGTCATTCGCTGCGAGATAGGCCTCGCCGATGGTGTCGAAAGTGAAACCTACCTGCTTGCCCGTGACGGTGCCCGCTGAGACTCCGTCAACATAGAGGGTGACGGTCGTGCCGGAGGCGACCACCGCGTAGTGGTGCCACGCGGTGTCATCGGTTGTGGTGAAGATCCCCTGGCGGTCCGCAGCCGTGGTGCTGTTACTCCGCCAAAGGAGGCCATACCGGTTCGTGCTCCCCCCGGTATTGTTAGTTAGTGAAATGAAAAATGTGTTCGTGGCCCGTTGCCCCACCACCATGTCGAACTGGGCGGCCTCGCCGGTATCGCCAGGCGCTTTTTTCGCCCAGAACGCGAAGCTATAGGCGGCCGCCGCCCCGGAGGAGAATGTTTTGGAGGGAATGGCGATGTAGTCCTTTTCAGGGCTGAAATTCATCGCTCCACCACCGAACTTGAAAGCGCCGGGCGTCGTCGTGATGCCCGAATTGCCGACGGTTCCCACATCCGTCAGGGTGCCGTTGTTAGTATTTCCGGACGAATCCGTGTAATCGGTGTCGAAACTGTAGTGCGCGTAGACACCCGCGCTCGCGGGTAATGTAAGAAATGCGCCCAGAATCAGAGTCAGGTTTTTTTTCATGGGGTTTTCGTTGGCCTTCGTAATCTCAGGCCGTGATTGCTACGGAATACCCGCCCTTCCGGAAGGTTAGCACGATTCCGCAAAAGTATTTCCCAAGAACTTCCGGGTGGCGGGAAAACCTCCTACCTCTCCTCCGGAATTTCGTTTGCCAGATACAAGGCCTCGATCTGATGGTCTGTTAGGGCGGATGCCAGTATCCACACCTCGTCAATCGCGATGGTTGCGCTCGATGGGCCACCCGGGACAGCCGGATCGTAGTTCAACCTCACCTTCGAACCGGGAATTTCCGAGGGGCCATCCTTGATGCGGGTCATATTGTCCCTGTTCGCCGTCTGGACGAGTTTGCCGTCGATGTAATGCTTGATCTCCGGCCTGCGGGACGCGTCGATATTGCCAGTGCAAACCGAAGCAATGTGGTGCCATCCCCCGTCCAGCGGTTTTTGCAAAGTGCTTTTCCCGGCGGTTACCAATCCACGTCTACCCCATTGCGTGCCGACCGGGCCGGAATAACAGTTTACCCGCACGCTCCATGCCGCCCCGTCGATGGTCGGGTCTCCCCAGGTCAGGATGGAGGGGATATAACGTTCACCGGTTTTGGTAAGCTTGCCCTTCACCGCCTCGCCCTTGATCCAGAATGCCACGGTGCGTGGTCCCGGACCTGAAATGCCGGGGAAATCGCTTTCCGCGAATACATCGCCGGACTGCAAATCCAGCGCGGAACCGAAGCGTCCTGTTAGCAACCCGGCTTTCGCTTCCGCCGCTCCGAAGCCTTTTACTTTCATCGTGAACGACTGGATGCCATCCGAGTCCGAAGGGAACTCGCCGCCTTCCTCATGGTCGAAGCTCCAGTGGATCATCTTCGGCCCCGGCAGCCGTTCCACGAACAAACCGGGCTGATAGGGCGCCACCCGGTAATGTCCATCGGCACCCGAGGATGCCGCCTGTCCGGTTGTTAGGTCCAGTGCGGCAGCTCCGGGCGCCCGGCTCTCAAGCCGAACCTTCCCCGAGCCCACCTGGACATGCTCTTCCGGCGAAGTCCCGGTGTTGGTCGCGATTCCGAAACGCGTGCCGAAATCCGTTACCCTCGATCGCCCGGTGATGACCGAGAACCCCTTGTCGGATGGTGCCATGTCGAACCATCCTTTCCCTGCCGTCAGGCTGGCGTGCAAGGAGTCGTGGATTTCCAAAACGGAAGCCCCCTGCAGCAAATACCGCGATTGTGTCCGGGTGATGATTTCAAGCGTCCCCTGGTCAACCACCAGCTTCGTATCCGGTAAAAAGTCCCCGTTTTCGCCGATGCCGCCAGCCTCGAAGCGCCACGATGTGTCCGCTCCTGCAATCACCTTGGCAAGTGTTCCGGAATTCTGCGGCTGCCTGCCGGAAAGTCCCCACACCGCCAGAATCGCCACCACTGCGGCGGCAGCAGTTGCCAAGAACCACCGCGAGATCTTCCTCGTTTGCCGGACGGGCACCAGTTCATGATTTTCCCCCCACTCTTTGGCGAGCCCATGCAGACCTGCGGCCACTGCCATATGTTCCAAGTAAGCGTGCCGCAAAGCCGGACTGTGCCGCAGCAGGTTCATCAGCCGCAGCCGGTCGGAAGGATCGATGACACCGTCCTCCTGATCTTGGAAAAGTTGCTCCAGTTCCCGGTTTGTTGGAAGGAAGGGGATCATTGGCTGAATTCCCTTTCCAAATGCCCGTTGATACAGCGCTTCAACGCTGCCCGCAGGCGGAACAGTTGCACCTTCAGTCCGCTCGAAGAGCGCTCGTGCAGCGTGGCGAAGTCATCCAGTCGGGTCTTGTGCCAGTAGCGTTCCAACAGCAGTTCACGGTCGACGGATCGCATCTGTCTGATGCACGTATTCAGCGCGCTGATCCGCTTTTGGGCGAAATCAGGATCCGGCAGCAGTTCGAAATCTTCGGCCAGCATGTCCGCCACATCATCCTCCAGAGCCACCCACCGCCGCTGTTTCAAGGTCCGTTGATGCTTCATCACTTGGAACCGGGCGATCGTCAGCACCCAGGCTCTGAAATTGGTCCCCAGCGTGAATTCCTCCCGCTTGGTCCACAGCACGACGTTCGTTTCCTGAATCACGTCGTCTGTGCCGGCAGCACCGGGCAACAGCGAGATCACGAATGCCCGGATCATCGCCTGATGGTCCGTTAACAGCTTCACGAATTCGATTTGGTCCTTTGAGTCCACGTTATCCTACGGAATACGCCATTTGCACCATGGTTAGCAGAAAATACGAAGAATGAGGGTGAAAATTCTCGGACACGATACCAGCCCGGCGGCCTGCCCGTCGCTTTTCTCCAAACTTCGTGAAACCGGGGGCGAGGCCGCCTTGTGATAGAAAGAAACAGCCCTTCTCCACGCCCATGAAACTGAAGAGAAACGCCCCGCTACCGGCCACTCGACCGGACGGGGCGCTTCCAGGGAGGGCGGCTGGCAACCGGTCGAATGAAAATCGATTCACCGCAATTTCTAGCAGATTTATCGCCGATGCTGTGACAACCTTTCGTGGATTCACTTCACGAAGCGGAGTCGCATGAACTGGCGGGTGGGAGCGGGTGCGCCGAGAGTTTTTGTGGCGCGGACGGTTTCCGGATCGGAGCCGGGATTGAGCACTTCCGGGGTGAGCTGTTCCCATGTGCCAAGATCTCCGGCCTCGGCCTGATAGGCGACGTCGCCAATGTAGGCGGGACGCTGGAAGGTGATGGTGATGTTCGTCGCTGTCCGGCTTACGGTGGGTTGTGGCGTGAAAGCGTAGGGCAGGCTACCCAAGGCGTATTCGGCCAGATTGGTGAGACCGTCGTGGTCGGGATCGGCAGTCGGTGCGGATTCTCCGGCGAGGATCTGTGCCGGGGTGAAATGCGAGGTTTCCCAATTGGCAAACAGACGCGGGGTGACGGTGACATTTGCATTCGCCGATAGGGCCCCTGATGTAGCGGTCACCTGCCATGGGCCTCCCGTGACGGTGGCGGTGTAAAGGCCGGATGGATGGATCGTGCCGCCGCCCGAGGCGGACCAGGTGACGGGCGGGTTCGCCACCGGAGTTGCGAATTGATCGCGCACGGTGGCGGCGAATGTCTGGGTTTGATCGACCGCCAGGGTTGTGTTGGGTGGGCTGATGCTCACCGTTGTGGGAGTGGCGATCACGGTGACGGGAGTTCCCGTGGTGGCTGTTAGTCCACCCGCGTCGGTGACGGTGAGCGTCAGCGTGTAGGAGCCGGGGGCGGTGAAGGTGGCGGTGGAGATTTTCGCGGCGTTGGTTCCGTTAGGTGAGAACGCGAGGGAAGCCGGACCGGTGGAGGTCCACGAGTAAACGAGGTTTCCTTCGCCCGCGTTGTCGGTGGCGGTGACGGAGAGGCTGGTGGTCGTGGTGATGACGCTGGCAGGGGAGGCGGCGGGACCGGCGGAAATTTGCGGAGCGGTATTGGTCGAGACGACCACGAGTTTCACCTGACCCGCCGTGGCGGTGTTGACCGTGGCGGTGTATCCCACCGGCAGGGTGCCGACGATGAGCGTGTTGTTGGTGAGCGTGCCGGTATAACTAACAAGGGTGTAGGTCCCGGCGGTGAATCCGGTGGCGGCGGTGACGTTGACCGTGCCGTCAAGGGTCAGATTGCCGGTGACGGCCGCCTTGTCCGAACTGGTGCCGAGTTCGAAATCGAGCGTGCTGGTGGATGCGAATGTGAGACCGCTGGTCAAGGTGAGCGTGCCGATCGAAGCTCCGGGCGCGAGCGTGCCGTTGCAGGTGACCGCGCCGCCAATAGTTCCGCTTCCGCCGAGCTTGGCCGCCGTCGCGACGGTCACCGCAGTGGCACCGAGGGACCCCGTAACAAGAAGAGATCCGGCGGAGACCGTGGTGGCTCCGGTGTAGTCGTTCGCTCCGGCGAGGGTAAGTGCTGCGGAGCCGGTTTTCGTTAGGGCTGCATTGGCCCCGCTGATTTTACCCGCATAAGTCGTCGCGAGATTTTTTGCGCCGACGGAGTAGGTCGCCTTGGCTCCGCTACCCGCTCCCAAGGTGCCGGCGTTGCCAGTGCTGGTCAACGCGCCGATCAGGATCGTCTTCGCGGAGGTCACGGTTGGCGACACCGTGACCCCATCAACGCCGAGGGTGGTGTTCGCCCACCCGGTGGCATCGAACAAAGGCTGACTGCTGCCGAGCGAGTTGATGCCCACACGGATGCTGCCGGTTCCGGTCAAATTGAAATTGCCGGAAAATCCGGTGAAACTGTTCTGGAAATCCGCCCGCGAGACGGTGGTGGCGATGGTCATGTTCAGGGTGCCTGCGCCCGACACGGCACCATTCAAACGGAACCGGTTAGGCGTGGAAATAGCACCGCTCTGCCCCGCGTCCACGAACAGGGTATTGGAATAGGTCAGTGTGTTTCCCGTCGCATAGGCGTGGGAGAGCGTCCCTCCCTCGAAAGTGATGCCGCCGGTGCCAATGCCGCCGGTGCCGAAGCTGACGTTCGAACCCAAAATCAATGTTCCGCCACTGATGGTGGTGATGCCGGTGTAGTTGTTAGCGCTGCTGGCGAGAGTCAGCGTGCCACTACCGGACTTGGTGAGCGTGGCGGCTCCGGAGATGGCACCCGCGCCCGAGAGAGTATAATTTTGGACGCTTGCAACGGTGACCGACGCGGGAGATAGGCTGTCGGCATAAGTGATGGTGGTGACGGCGGACGTGTCGTCGAAGCGGACCCTGTCGTCGGTTAGGAAGCGGGTGGCGCCTCCGGTCCAGGTCCAGTTCAAGGTGGAGGTATCCCAGTCGGTGCTGGTGGCACCGCTCCAGACGATGTCGCCGGGGGGCCGGGCGATGTCGACGAGCGTCATGCTCACCACACCGGCGACGGAAGTATTGAAGGTGGCGTTGTAACCCTGGCCTAACCATGAGAGGGACGGTGTGCCGGTGAGGGTGCCTGTGTAGGTGCAGAGCGGATAAGTGCCAGCAGTTAGGATCGCCCCGGAGAGGGGAGAAACGGTGACGGCTCCGCTGAGTGTCAGGTTTCCGGTGATGGCGAGCGGACCGGCAGCCGGGTTGACAAGGAGAACCGAGCCGGTGCTGAAGCTGACGTTTCCGGTGATCGAGCCGGTGCCGCCAAAGCCTGCGGCTGAAGCGACAGTGACGTTGGTGCCGGCGAGGATGGCGTCGGTGAGGACGAGTTTACCGGCGGAGACGGTGGTGGCACCGGTGTAGGAGTGGCCGAAACGGTAAATCAGGTTGGCGGTGCCGGAGACGGTGGCAGCGGCGGAAAGGGTGATGGTGGTCGCATTCGGGATGGCGGCGATGGTGGTGCCCGCAGGGATGCCGGAGCCGGTCACGAACATGCCGACACGCAAGGCGGAAGTGCTGGCGAGCGTGGCCGCGGTGCTGGCGGAGACCGTCGTGCTGGAAATAGTGGTGGCGGGTGCAAGAGTGAGCGTGCCGGTGCCGACTTTCGTTAGGGCGGTGGGACCGGTGCTGTTCTTGATCATTCCGGCGTAGGAGGAGTCGGTGTTCTTCCCGCCGATCTGCCACGTGAGCGTTTTTCCCGAGGACGGACCGCCACTGAGTGAGGATGCGACTGCCGAGCCGGAAAGCTCGCCGATGGCCAAGGTGAGATTGCTCCCCATCGTGAGGTTGTAATAGGCGTAAATATCGCTGCCCAGGTCGATTGCCGCGTTGGCGAAGCCGAACGAGTTGGCGATGCGGAAGTCGCAGCCGGAGCCGCCGCCAACACCCGTCACGTTGATCTGGCCGGTGAAGGCGGACCAGTTGCCTTTCAAATCGGAGCGGACATACGGGGTGAAATAGGTGAAGTCGCCACTGCCGGTCAGGCTGCCCGTTAGGCTGCAGCGTCCGTCCGCTTCGAGACGCGCCGTGGCACCCGCGGGGACGAGGATATTCCAAGCGGCAGTCTCGCTGGCTTGGACGTCGGCCATGGAGAGTGTGCCGTTGTTGATCGTCACCGTGCCGGTGCCGAGACCACTGGTGTTGGCCGCGGTTCCCGCAAGATAGATTTTTCCGCCATTGATCACGGTGCCGCCGGTGTAGGTGTTGGCGGAGGCGAGCAACAAGGTTCCGGTTCCCACTTTGGCCAGCGAGCCGCTGCCACCGATGGCACCGCTGATCTGGATGGAACTGGTGATGTCGAAGGTGCCGCCGGACGCGCCGAGCGTGGAATTTCGGTTCATGTTAGTCTGCAAACCGGTGAGGCGCAAGGTGCCGCCGTTGAGAATGAAATTGCTCGCTGCGGCAGCCGATGCGCCGATGGCACTGGGGCTGCCCGCATCGCCCAATGCGGAGACCGCGAGCACGCCGCCATTGACGACGGTCGGACCGGTGTAGGTGTTGGCGGTGTTGATGGTGAGCGTGCAGGTTCCCGACTTCGTCAAACCGCCGGTGCCGTCGATGCAACCCGCGCCGCCGAAAGTGTAGTCCGTGCTGGAATTCACGGTCACGCCCGCGACCGGAAGCACGGTTGTGAGGGTGGCGGTCGGGCTTGCCGCGCCGGTGGTGTCGAATGTGACCGTGTCACCGGATACGAAAACGTCGGGTGAACCGGATTTTAACCACGTTTGGCTGGCTGATAGATCCCAGTTTCCGCCGACGCCCCGCCAGGTCACCGCCGCTACGGCACGTGTCACTGGAACAGTTAGGTTGATCAGACCACCGCTGGCCGACAAGGTGTAGGGCGTGCCGACGGGCACTACGACGGCGAGATTCGCGAGCCCGCCGGTGAGGGGGCCGGTGTAAGTGGCAAGGGTGTAGGTACCCGCCGCAAGCTTCGTGTTCAGCGGGTTGATGACAATCTTCACGGTGCCTGTTAGCGTGAGACTTCCCGTGATGGCGATGCGGTCGTTGGCCTTGGTCACGCCCGTGGGATCGTCGGAAAGATCGAGTGCGAATGTCGCGCCGTCCTCGGCGGCGAGGCCGCCGGCGCAAGTCAGCGTGCCCGCATTGTTCATGCCGGTGCCGGGCGTGATCGCACCGCGGTATTTGATCGTGACGAGCTGGCTGAATTGCCCGGTGCCCGCGATGCGACCGCCGGTCTTTCCCGCGGCCAACGCTCCACCCCACGTGCCGCCCCAGACGGTTACCGGGCTGTTTTGCAGATTTCCGTTCACCACCAGCGCGCCGTCCCAGACGGTGGTTTTTCCGGTGAAGGTATGTGTGTTAGGAAGCACCAGCGCACCCGCGCCGGCCTTGGTCATTTTCATCGTGCCCGCGAAGGTGCCGGCGCCGGTGAAGGTGTAATCCGAGGGATTGTAAACCGTTAGCGCGCCCGGTTGCAGCGTGCCGACAAGCGTCACTGCGGTGGTATTGTTTCCGCTTATGTCGAAGCGTACCGTATCGCCATCCGCATAGGAGCTGCTTGCGCCATTGTTCAGCCAGCTCGCGGTGGTGCCGCCATCCCAAGTCGAAGTTCCCGCTCCGCCTTTCCAAACCAGCTTCGCATCCACCATCGGCGGCGGTGGTGGCGGAGTCATGTTGTAGCCGAGATAGTAATCGACATAACTCGATTGAACATAGCCCTTGGTGGTCGTCTGGATGCGATACTGCGGATTGTGCATCAGGGTATAGATCCGGAAAGGCGCTCCACCGCTCGTCTTGGCAACGTCGGTAGTCTTGGTCGTGTAAATGCGCAGCTCCGAGTTGTCGGTGGCCGCACAGATCATTTCCTCACGCCAATCGCCGAGGATATCGCCCCAGAACTGCGGCCGTCCGCCATAGGCGATGTAGTTGTTATAGGGGGAATTCGGAGCCGCCGTATCACTGTAGAGGCTCAAGACCCGCCCGGTGTCTCCGGTCGTCGTATTGAATTTGTCGATCCCCGGACTGGTCGCCGAACTGCCGATCGTGGAAAGAAATTCGCGCCCCAAATCACCGTCCCACCAGATCGTTTCGGGAGGGAAGGGTCCGTCGGCGTAGATCTGGTTTCCCTTGCAGTCGAACACGCCCGGTTGCGTTGAGAAAAACTGCAAGCCCTGGAGATTGGGGACAAACGCGCCGACCGTGCCGCGACCGACATCCACGACATCGCCCGCATACCATTTTTTGATGACTGAGCTTTTATCAGCGGCGTGATAGGCGGTGGCCAGTCCATTGCCGTTGTTTTGTTGAATAAGATAAGTCTCCAGACCAGGGCGATCGGGGTCAATATCAGTGACATGAAAGCGGTCGCCATGGACGACCTCGGTTAGGACGTTTTCATTGATCTGTCCGCTGCCATCGGATTTTACGACGTTTCCAATATCGACATACTCGTCCTTCCCATCGTTATCCACATCCGCGAGCCGGATTCCATGGGCCTCGGCGGTGTGGCCGCTTTCCTGCCAGAGCCAGCGTTGCGTCAGGACGCCATTGCGGTAATCCCATGTGACCGCGTCCTTGTTGAAACTTTGATCGGGGTTTCTGTTGGAAGGGTGGAAAAAAATCGAGGGCCTGATCCCATCCGCATAGACGATGCCCATCTGGCCGTTCACGTGGGTTTTCGTCGGCCAAGCGGCGGGGATCGGCACCGTGGCGCGGGCTTTTTCCGCTCCGCTCAATCCATCGATGATCGAGATGTATTGTACCTCGTTGTCGGGAGCGGTGAGGGTTGTGCCGTTGGCAAAGACGACGCCATTGGCCGTGCGCACGATCACCTCGGCTTTGCCGTCGCCGTCGAGGTCATAGACCGTGACGTTGTCGCCGTGGCCGATGCCGATCGATGACGAGCCTGGCGTGATATTGTAATGGTCAATGCTGTTGGGTCCCATGTCCATCTGCCAGAGCAGGGTGCTGCCGGTGCCATCGTATTTCATTTTGTAAGCCTGAAGCCACTGCTTCGCCTCGATGTTGGGATTGGAGCGATCCACGATAAAGTCATAGTTTCCATCGCCATCGACATCGCCGACCCAACAGAATTTCACATCGTAGGAAACACCGGCCGCGGCATCATCCGGCGTCGGCTGCATGGCCACCGGGACGTATTGCTGGGCGGCCGTTGTATTCGCCCGCAAGGGTTGCAACTTGAATGACCCGCTTGCAAGGTTTGACCAAGTATCCGCCACCTCCACGTTATTGAGCACCGTCCTAACGGAGTAGACGTATTCCGTGGTGTTGATGCTGGGCGGCGTGTCGGTATAGTTCGTCGTCGCGGTGATGGGTGTCGCGGTGATCTTGACCGCAGCTGCTCCGTTGGCGGAACGATAGACGTTGAAAGCGACATCCTCGGGATCATTACCCAGCAGCCTCCAGCCGATATAGACGGTGGAACTGCTGCTGGTACTGGTGCGGATGGCGACGACGCCGCGCCCGAGTTTCTCCATCTGCCGCTGCCCGTAGGCTGTGGTGAATGAGAAAACGAGGGCAAGCAACAGGAATGCTAGCGATCGAATGGATGAATGCATGGAGACTGGTTCTTTGAATAGCGGGATCTCTGGAATTGCCAGACGAACATCAGCACGAGCAAAGCGACGCTGATGATGGAAAACAAATGGCGCTCCGGAGCGATGCCGGCTTGCGCTGGCGCAATACGGACTAGTGATGGCTCAACCGACTTGCCTGCCGGAGGGGAGGGGGGGGCCGCGGAGAACGTGTTCTGCGTGTCGCCTTTCTTCAGCATCGGTTGGCGGCCCAACAGAGTTTCTCCTTCTCCCAGCAGCTCGATGGAACCGGCATAACCCAGCGGAAGCTTTTCCAGATACGCCGCCCGGAAACGCAGGCCGGCGCTATCCACCACCGGATAGATTACGGAAAAAACGGCTTCCCCTTCCTTCTCTTTAAAGAACACCCGGTCCGGGGGCACCGGTTTGCCGTGGGTCGTCACCTCGTAAAGTTCCGCTCCGGCTTTCAGGAATTGCGGGCGGAATGTCTCGAACCCCGCCGAACTTCTCATGGGTTGGTCAATCAACTTCCCGGCAAGCTCGGCCGACATCGTTAGAACCAACTCAAGCCCTTCGTGATCCAACCGCGCGATCGCACTGCTTTCAAACGGCCGGTGCGCGCTGGCCACCGCCACGCAAGCCAGCAGGGCTGCGGCGATACGAATGCCAATGCGTTTGACCTCCAATTTCATCGGGTGATCGGTTCGTAGATTTCAGCTTCGACAATTTCCAACGCGCCTTTCGCGCTGCCGGCTTCGGCGTCGTTGAGTTTTTTCCCGGTGATTTCGGTCATGCCGAAGCCGTCCTTCTCGTCGATGGCACCGATGAGCTCGATGCGAACGGTTTTGCCCTGCGTGGGTTTAAGCGGGAGCGTGACGTAGCCGAGGCTTTTCGGTGTGGTGCCTTGATAGGCTTCCTTGCCGTCCACCGTGATGCGGAGTGGGTAGGATTTGCTGCGCCAGCCGCCGAGTTTGAGTTCCACCTCATTGACATTGGCGGCACGCTCAAGCTCGAATTGGATCCATCCGGTCGCACGCTTGCCGTCGTTCTTCCAATTGGTTTCCTCATTGTCGTCGAACGCCTGAGCGGCCTGTCCGGAACTTGATCCCGCCGTGGCGCTAACAATTCGGACGGATTTTCGTGTCGGGATGATGGAGTTTCCGGCGGGCGTTGGGCCGCGATCCAAATGGGATGCGAGTCCGGCATCCGGCATGGCTTTGGCAAGACCATCGACCGTGATCACAGGAATGGAAACCAGCTCGATGCTCGCTGGCTTCAAACCAGCCGAGATTGCTGTTAGCGCGATTTTTCCTGCCTGCGGCTGCGAGCGAACAATCACGCGGTTGACACCGCATTCCACCGGCAGCTCCTTGGAAAGGATGAAGTTGTCAGGTCCTTGGGCGATGCCACCGCGCCACTCGGCGGGACCTTGGAGGTCGAACTTGATCCGGTTCAATGCGGTCGGGCAACGGTTACCCCGCGCATCGACGACTTCCACGTCCACCAGCGCCATGTCGGCGCCATCGGCTTTCAGGCCGTTAGGTCCGGTGTGTGCAGTCAGCTTGATCGCAGCCGGACTGCCTGCGGTTTTGATGAACGTTTCACAAAGCTTCTTGCCAGTCGTATCATAACCCACGGCTTTGATCTCGCCTGGCTGGAATGGCAGTTCCTTCCAAGTGAACAGGAACTGCAAACTCCGATCACCGAAGCCCTTGGATTGGTTGTTGACGAACAACTCCACCTTGTCTGCGGATGAAACGACATTGATCGGCTTCTTCACGTTCGCCTCGTAGTTCCAGTGGCCGATGATGTGGATGCGCGGCTTCTCGACATTCACCCAGCCGTCCCACATCACCTGATGGACGAAGAAACCGTCCTTCGGAAGGCGCATCGCATCCACCTCGCCGCTGCGGCGGTAGTTTTCCGCACCGCGATGATGGGTGTTGGAGTCTGAGAAAACGATGTTCACGCCGCCGCCGTTGACGCGGGTGCCTGTGCCGGGGCGCTCGCGCCAGAAGTCATACCAGCGCGCCACGTTCTCGATGGCGTGCGAGTCCTGGTTGCGGTTGTAACTCGCCGCGGACTCGCCCTTGTGGTCAGGACCGTCGCCGTCCTTGTGATAGGGCGGTGTCCAATCGTCCCAGTATTTGCGCAGGCCTTCGTCGCGAGAATATTCGGTGGCCCAGAACGGGATGTGCGCGCTCTTGTTGACGTAAAGCATCTCGCCACCATATTCGGCGATCTTGCTGCCTAGCATTTCCCGGGCACCCGACGCGCGCCCGCCGTGCGGATCGAACTGGTCGCGCAAGGCCTTGAGTTCGGCGATGTGGTCTTCGCTGATCTGGGCATTGCCGCCCTCATACATGACGACACTCGGGTTGTTTTTGTTATAAATTATGGCGTCGCGCATGACTTCCACCCGCTGCTGCCAACGCGGGCCATCCACGTCTCTCTCCGAATCCCCGGCGGGCATGGCCTGCATCAATCCGACGCGGTCACACGATTCCACATCCTGCTTCCACGGCGTAACGTGCATCCAGCGCACGAGGTTGGCATTGCTCGCGACCATCAGCCCGTTGCTGAAATCACTCATCCAAGCCGGAACGGATAGACCGACGGCCGGCCACTCGTTGGTGGTGCGCTGGGCGTAGCCTTTCAATTGCAGCGCGCGGTCGTTGAGCTTCACCATGCCATTGGCAAACTCCAGCTTGCGGAAGCCGGTGCGCGTCACCACGGTATCGACGGGCTGGCCACCGACCTTGAGCGTCGTCGCGACGTTGTAGAGATAGCCGTAACCCCAGCTCCAGAAGTTCAGATTGGAAACCCGCGCACTCGCGCTAACGGATTTGGTCTCGCCCGGAGCGAGTGTCTGCTCGCCGCCTTGAATCGTCTGCACTGGTTTCCCGTCGGCATCGGTGATGGTCACCTCGTAGCTGAATTTCTTCGGCTCGGCATACTCGTTTTTCACCTGCGCTTCCGCGGTGATTTTCGCGGACTTGCCCTTGATGTCGAAATCCTGCGCGTAAACGTAAACGCCTGTGGTCCCGAGATTGGAATAAAGCGGCAGCGTCTGGTACAGCTTGTCGGTGACATGCAGATAGACGTTCTTGTTAATCCCGCCGTAGTTGGCGTAGAAGTTTTTGTCGTTCCACTGGAACCGTGAATTTTTCTCCGTGTCACGGAATTCCCACGAGTTCGAGATGTGCGCGGCGAGCACGTTTTCCTGAGGAGCGGGCTTCACTTTGTCGGAGATGTCGAAGCCGAAGGCCATGATGCCGTTGACGCTCTTTCCGATCAGTTCTCCATTCAGGTAAAACTCGCCGCCCTGGCGGATGCCCTCGAATTCCAGAAATACTTTCTTGCCCACCGAATCGGGGAGCAGCTTGAAGTGCTTGCGATACCACGCGACGCCGGTTGGAAGATCGTCGATGCTTACTTTGAAAGCGCTGTCCTCGTTCCAAGCATAGGGCAGCGTGACTTTTTTCCAGTCCGTATCCGCAAATGCTGGTGCTTCCGCTCCCTTTTCATCGGCCACCTTGACCAGCCAACCGGAGTTGAAATTGTATTTCGTCCGCGGGGAAGCGGTTTGCTGGGCGTGAACAGACGTGGCGATAGCAAGCAGCGCCAGCGTTGAGAAAATAGGTCGGATCATCGAGGAAGAGATCAAAGAACGGCTTATAGGTTAATCCATTTGGGGATTTTGGCTCGTCCCCCAAACAGAGTATGAAAAGGAGGACGTGGGCGGCGCGGAATGGGAAACGGAGGCCGATATGGCCCTGACGAGTCCGGAACGATTCAAACGCCGGATCCTGTGCCCGGGAGGTTTATTTGGCAGTGGCGAAGTCGGCGGGCGTCACGTCTTCGACATCGATGAAGACCGTGGCCGGCCGAGCATCGGGGTTGAGCGAAGTGGTCCGCACGTTGTCGAGTTTGATGCCCCGCACGTGCCGCGCGTAGATGCCATAGGCGGGCATGGTTTTTCCAAACATGTCGAATTCGGGATAGCTGTCCTCTTTTTCCGATAGACGCACTTTCGCCGCCTTCGCGTTTCCTCCTCCCGGCAGCTCCAATTGAATATTCTCCAACGTGAGCGCTTCCACCGGGTGGCCGGGGACTCCGTTGATGAGCATGCCGATCATTCCGATGTTTTCGGCACTTACGTTTTTAATCGTCACGTCGCGCAGTTTTCCAGCGGTGGTTTTCGGACGATCTCCCTCGCGAAAGGATGTCAGGCGGGCGCCAAGGCGGATGCTGATCGGCACGATCACCCCATCCATCGTAATGTCGCTGATCGAGACACTCTGCAGGTCCGCACCATCGACCGCGTAAAGGGCGATGCCCGCCATCTTCGTATTGGTGATCCGGCAGTTGGAAACCTTGATGTTTTGAAAACCGCCGATGCTTTCCGTGCCGAGCTTGATCGCGTTGGTGCGGCTCGAGAGCTTGCAGTCGCTGGCTTCGATATCGCGGCTCGGCGTCGAACTGCTGGTCGCTTTGATGACCAGAGCGTCGTCGCCGCTGACCACATCACAGCCGCGGATCCGGATGTTTTCACTGGAGTCGATGTTGACGCCGTCGTTGTTGTGTATTCCCAAGTCGCGCGAGCGGATGGTCACGCCTTCGACGAGCGCGCCTTTGGTCTGATAGAAATTCAGCGTCCACGCGCCCGGATTGGTGAGGTGGACATCGCGGACAGTAACATCGGAACAACGCACCCAGCGCAGCAGGAACGGGCGCATGGTGTATTCCTTCTGACCGGCCTTCAATTTGGGGCTTTGTCCATCCACGGTGCCCGCGCCCTCGATGCCCACATGCTCCGCATCGATGGCGACGATCAGCGCGTGGCCCAGCGGGTTTCCGCTGCCGTCGATAAACGGATCAAGATTGCGATAGTCTGCAACATGGGTGCTGCCGAGCAAGGTGGCGTCTTTCTCAAAGCGCAGGGTGACGTTGCTTTTGATCTCGATGGTTCCCGTTAGGTAGTGACCTGCGGGGAAGGAGATCGTTCCTCCTCCGGCGGAAGAGCAGTCGTCGATCGCTTTTTGAATGGAGACGGTATTGAGCGTCGTGCCATCGCCGACCACGCCTATTTTGGTGGCATCGATCACTTTGCCGGAGGCCGCCGCCATTGCCGGCAAAGCTGTAAGAAAAAGGACGGTGATCGTGGCGAGTGATCTTTGAAATTTGATTTTGAAATGAGACATAAAGAAAATATCCAATGTTGATAGGCCACGGATCAAAAGGTCGCTTGAGGGAGGGAGGACGGGTTGACGGCGTTGGAAGAACTTACACTGTCCGTTAAATCCTGTCTCCCGTCTATTCCCGCCTTGGGTTAACCCCATCCGGCGGAGACGTCTATCAGCGGGCAGGTCCGTATCCTATTCCACCCTCTCTACGGGGCTTTCAAATGCTCCTTGAGTTTCGGTGCGGCGGCCGGCAGCTCTTTCATGACGAGATCGGCCATCGCGCGCGCGCCCTTCTCGTTGAAGTGGGTGGAGTCGCCTTTTTTGTTAGCCATTTCCGCGCTGGTATCAGGGCCGAGTGGTTCGACCAGTTTCCTGCTCGATGCGTGCAGGTCGATCACGGGGACCTTTTTCTCCGCTCCCACTTCGTTCATTGCATCGGCGTAGGGTTGGAGTTCGTCCTTGAGCGTGCCGTCCGGGTTGAATGTTCTGCGGACCATCGGCGTCACCAGAATGGGAATTGCTCCGATCGCGCGCGACTCATCGATGTAGCGACGGAGGTAGTCCTTGTAATCGGTCGCCGCGTCGGTGGCTTCGGGTTTTTCCGGAGCATGGGAATCGTTATGGCCAAACTGGATCAACACGTAGTTCGGCTTTTCATCGAGAGCCTTCTGCCAGCGGCCTTCCTTGATGAATGTCTTGGTGCTGCGTCCGGCCGCGGCGAGGTTGATGACTTTGACCGTGCCGTCTTTGAAACTTTCTTCGATAAAATGCCCCCACCCGCGGTCCGGGCGCTCGGCGGGATATTCGCAAACAGTCGAGTCGCCGATGATGACGATGCGCGAAGGAATAACTGTTGCTGGAGGCGACTGGGCGAGTGCTTTTGAAACAAAGAGCGCCGCCAAGGCAAAGAAGCGGACGAGATTGCGATGATTCATGAAGGGTGTTTGGGACAATGAATGTTTGAGATGTTGTATTATGGGAGTCATCACAGGGAAATGGTTGATGCACTACGGAACGCGGGTTTCGGCTGGGCCGTCGTAAGAGGGGAGAAGTCCGCCGAGATCGATGACGATCTTGTCCACCGCTACTCCGGCATCGACGGCGATCAGGTGAAGCGTGTGGGCGCCGGACGTGAGTGGTTTGGGAAGTGTCGCGGAGATTTCGGTGGCATTGGCGAGGACGCGTTTACTCCATCCGTCGCTCTTGGGATCGAAACCTTCAGTCACGGCGAGTGGAATCGGCGGGCCGCTATCGATGGCGACAGCGAGGCGCAGTCCCTGACCGGTGACGAGCGGATGCGTCGGCAGCAGGCGAACGTGGAGTTTGCCGGGTCCGCTGTTAGCGATATGAAAGCGGTAACTCAGGCTGGGCGCGAAGCCGGGCGAGATCGCAGTGGTTGAGGGCAATACCGTGACGGCGGAACCAGTTCGACCGAGACCGGGAATGACACGCCAACCTGCGCCATTGGGCAGATCTTTCCGTTCGGTGAAGTGACCGGCGTCAATGGAAACCACTTTATCACGTTCCACAAAATCGCCTGGGCGTGCGCCGTTAGGGCGGGGCAGCGGACCTGGCTCGCGAGGAGCGGGAGGACAGACGTTATCGAGGGCCGGGTTGGGTGGAACGGTTTTCGTGTCCCGCTGGAAGCGTTGCCATTCCTTGGGCGAGACGCCGTTTTCAGTCACGATGTTGCGCCATTTGCCACCTGCGATGTCATTGTTGTAGCGCGCGGTGGCCTGGGTGATGTGTTTCTGTCCCTCGGCGGCAGCGGCGCGGTTCTCATTCGGATTGCGGCCTCGGGCTTCGTCGGCGCGGGCAAGTTCTGTACGGAAGTAGCGCTCGTTGGCGGCCGCGGTGATGGCTACCGGATAGCCGACCAATTCGAAGTAGGCATCCCGTTTGTTAGACGGCAGGCGGTTGGCGAGTGTGTCGCTGTCGCGCAGCAGTTCGGCGCAGGCTTTCAGGCGTTGCGCGATCTCGGCTTCGTTGAGTTCGGTGGGCTTGTAGGGTTCAAAAGTGGCGTGCCACTGGAGATGTTCGTTTTTGCGGGCGAAGTTGATCGCCTGGAGACGGGTGAGAATGTCCGCCACTGCCTCGGCGTTTTCCTTGCCGAAGTCGCGGGCGGCCGTTTCGCGCATGAATCGTGCGGGCGCATCGATGGTGGTGCGATCGGCGTGCCATGCGAGATCGAGGAAAAACTCGGCGGAGCGTTCCGTGTTCTTGATGTCGCCGACGTTGACGATCCAGACACTGTTAGCTCCTTGCTCGTAGGCGCGGGTCATTTCCGACCAAGTGAGCGCCGGCGGCAGGGTGTCCACCCACAGCCAGGAAAATGGCAGGCCGCTGTAGGAGACATGATAGTAAACGCCGAGACCACCGGACCGCTTGCGCTCGGCGAGCGTGGAGAAGCGCCGGATGTAGCCGAAGTTGTCGTCCGGCCAGACGATGGGCACGTCGTCCGGCACCTTGAGCCCGGCGTCGTAGGTGCTGAGAACCTCCTTGTAGGGACAAAAAATCTGGCCGACGCGGGTTGGATCTCCTTTGCCGAGATACCGAGCTAACAAACTACGCTGATCGGCGAAGATTTTTTCCAATGTGGCGACGCGCTCCGGTTCGGACTTTGGGCCAATGATGGCGCTGTCGTGGATACCGCGCATGCCGATGGTGAAAAGGCTTTCGCCCGAGACGCGCTCTTTCACGCGTTCCTCCCAATAAGCGAGCACTTCCTTGCGGTGGGTGAGATAGTTGAAATCCTTTTCCGGCAGTTTCCATTCGTCCCCATTGGTGCGGAGCATCGGCTCGGCGTGGCTTGAACCGACGACGATGGCATATCTGTCCGCGGTGGCGGCATCGCCGGGAACCAGATGGAAGGGCGTGGTCGTCGGGTGCATTGCGGGCCAGATGCAGTTGGCGCGGAGGCGGAGAAGCAGCTCGAAAATACGGGCGTAAGTCTTCGGACCGATGTTATTGACCTCGGGCTCAAAGGTTTTGGATGCCCAGGGTTCCAAGCCCCAGTCCTCGTCGTTGATAAAAATGCCACGGTATTTCACCGCAGGTTGGTCAACCGGCTCATTGCCGACTGATAGAGTCAGCTGCGGACGACGTGTCACCGGCACATCGGCCCACCAATTCCACGGCGAGACGCCGATGCGGCTGGAAACCTCGTAGATGCCATAAGCTAGACCTCGTCTATCAGATCCGGCGATGGTGAGCACGCCCGGCTTCGCCGAAATACGGAAAGCTTCCCATTTGCCCGCAAGGTCGGGAGCGAGCACCAATTCGACGCGCGGGCGGTTTTTATCCGCAGGAGCGGAGGCGAGAATTTCCGGTTTCATGCCGGAAACCGCGGCAATGTCGTCAGCGAGATTTCCCGCGGCGATTTTTACCACTTCCGGCGCGTTAGGAGGAAGGATGATGGGAGCTGCCATCCCTCCGGCGGCCAGCGGAAAGCCCGGTGATCCGGCCTTGGAAGAATCGATGAGTTCTACCGCGGCGGGAAGGCGTCCCGAGAAACCGAACGTCAGGAGAACGATGGCAATGCATGCCGATAGGTTACGAAGAGACATCATTGATCGTAGCTTTGATAGAAGGGGCGGAATACTTCGCTCGCGGCTGTGGGGTGGGTGAGCGCCGCCGGCCACGCGTCGTCGAGAGGCATGAGGAGCGCGTATTTCGGCTCGGCAAACCCGTTCAACTCCCAATTCGAAGGCACGGAGATCTTTTTCCAATCCGAGACGTCGAAGCCCGGTGCGTGGAAATTCGCGTCGCTCCCGGCGTCGCGCGCGGGGATGTATTTGAACGACCCATCTCCATTCGGTGATTGGGTGAAACCCCCGGCCTTTTCCTGATAAACGGAAACTGGCGCGGCGGCCGCACTGCCTTTCATAGCGACGGCCGGTGCGGTTTGTTGTCCTTCAGCCAACATGCATGCGAGGGTGGTAAAGAGGATGGGAGGGATCCGGGTCATATTGAGGGTTTTGTCTCAGAGGCTCACATGGATCTAACGATATTCGCCCGGCATCACTTTCCAGCGGGCGATGTCGGAGTTCGCGCCCCTTCCGGGTCGCGATGCGTTGGATCAAGACGATAGACCTCGCTGCCAGCCAGTAGGAAACAACCGAGACCATAGTCTCCAAAGTCCGGCACGGAGTCGTAAGTCACGGGTTGTCCATCGGACGGTTTGTCGCCCGTGCCTTGGACGAAACCGAGAAATCCGTCCGGATGCAGGGCTTTGCCGGTGATGGCGTTCCAGCCCTTGACGACGGAGGGAAGATAAGTGTCCGCCGGCAAGTGTCCGTTATTGATCCCCCAGGCCATTCCATAAATGAAGAGCGCCGTGCCGGTGGTCTCCGGCCCGCCGAAGTCATTCGGATCGGCAAGGTTCGCGTTCCAGAATCCGTCAGCTCGCTGCAAGGGCAGCAAAGCTGCGGACATGTCTTTCAACATCTGAAGGTATTCCGCGTAATGGGGATCATCCGTGGGAAGCACTTCCAATGTCCTGACGAGAGCGGCGACGACCCAGCCATTGCCGCGCGACCAGTAGCACGGCTTGCCGTTAGGTGTGGTGAACGGAGGTTTGAACTTCGCGTCCCGCCACCATAGCCGATCCTTGGGGTTGTAAAGACCCTGTGTCGTCTTGGCATGGTCATACAGCGCGAACATCTTGTCGAAGTAGGCCGGCTGCTTGTCGATCACTCCGAGCTTCGCGAAACAGGGCATCGACATCTGCAAGGTGTCGATCCAAGTGTAGTAATCGAGCTTCGGTTGTTTCGTCCAGTTATCCAGATTGGCCCGGATCGGGGCGAGTCTTTCGGTTTTCGAAGTATCGATTTGATAGAGCTCGATGTATGCCTGCCCGGCGCATTGGTCGTCCGGATTCTGGGTGGCGTCTCCTTTGCGAAATCCCCACTTGTGGAAATCACCCCAACCCACTGCGTATTTTCTGATAGCGGCGTCCTGGTTGATCCGGTGAAGTGCGAGCGCTCCTTCGAAATAGACAGCGCGCGTCCAGATGTTGCTCGGGCGTTTTCCGGGCAAGCCGTCATTGCTCCCCGGAACAGAACATTCCGCCATGAAGTGGTGGTTCGCCCGCTCCATCTCGCTCAGGATGTCCTTTTTGGCGGGGAGGGGATCGGCTGCAGCACGGCCGCCGATCGCAAGTGCTGTTAGCGCGACGAACGCAAACCGGCGAACGGAACGAATTCCACCCGGAGGAAGACGGCGGAATAGCAGGTCATTGGGAGGCGAGGAGGAAAGGGGGAAGGGTTTCATCAATGGCGTCGGGAAGACTGCGTGAAATGCGGGAAAATTCAGAGGCATCAAAGGATGGGTATTGGGGCGGGTGCGGATCGATCGGATTGACGGGGAAGGGAATTGGGCTGCCGACTTTTCAATCGGCAGCCCGCCCATTCCGAAAAAACCCATTAATCCGGAAAATCGTTTGGCTGTCGGCAAGCACCAGAGCGGTGCAGGTGCCACACTTTCCGATACATCCCTTTCCTCGTCCATTCCTCAATAGGAGGACACTCAATCGGGTTATATGTCGGCAGTGATCTCGCGGCGTTCCCGGGCAGGCGATGCGATGAATTCCACCGCTGAGATGTTACCCCTGCCGCAAATCTACCCGCCACCGGTCGAGCAACCCGAAAGGTCAGCTGGCGCCTGTCTGCCGGATCGGAAGCAACCCGCCCACATGCCTGCCGGTGACTTGGTCGATCAACCCGCCGGACCGCGATCATCCGAGAAGTCAGCCTGGGATCACCCCGCGTATCCCTTTCTGCAACCACAGACGACCATGGTCGTATCCAAAGCCTCAACCAACCTGAAGCTATTCTCCACCTCCTTGAGTTTCAATCCATCGGGAGTGTCTCCAACAGATTTCAATTGAGTTCCTTCGCAAACGTATCCATCCTCCTCAGACGGAATTCACTGTTCTGCAGAAATATGAAGCGAATCGCCGTCATTCTCACATTTCCATACTTCGTGCCGGCTGCAATCGCACTCTTAGTTGAGCATCTTTGGGCCGTCACTACACAAAGGAAACCAGCCACGGGAACCTTTTTTGGCGGAGAGGTTCCCGACTACTATATTCTACTACCGCTCGCGCTCTTTATTCAGATTCTGGCGGGGATTCCGGGAAGTTTGATTATCAGCAAGACATCCTCCCGTCAGACAGCTGTGGTTTGTGCCATTTTGTTACCCATTCTACCACTCGTTCTTACTAGCACTAGCAGTGTAGTGGCTGCGACATCTTTAGAAGTGTTCCTGCCGATACTTGGATTCGTCTTACTTTTCGGCATAGGATCAAGTATTTCGCTCTACTACCTACACTACCGAAGAATCAGAATCTCAGAATCGGGTCCCCGGGAGTAGTTAATTCCCGGGTCCCACACCACCCTGCGTACGGCTCCGTACAGGGCGGTTCCAATCAGCTTGGGGCCTGTGCCCCGTAGTGAAGAACGATCCAGATGGCTTCCAT
>NZ_JBDSCX010000081.1:0-114847 GCF_039920825.1 Luteolibacter sp.
GAGGATTTCCCATTCGGCGTCGGTCAGGCTGCTAGGATAACTTGGCATGGCAAGCTTCTCCAATACATGACCGGATTAGTACAGATTAAAAGTTGGGAATCAGATGTTTTTAAGACAGCCTCTAAGATCGGTGGCGATGCAGATCGAGTTGTTGAACCCTTCTATCAATCCGGCTGTCAGGCCGTGCTTCACGAATCCGCAGACTCTGGCACTTAGTGCCATGAATCCTCTCGCCAGCCTCTTGAAGGGGGCCAGCCCGCTTGCGCCGGCCATCCCGCACCAGTCTTTCAACGCCCATTGTGCCCAGCCCAAGGTGCGGAACGTGGAGATGGCCCGGAACTGCTCCTTGAGCACATAGGCCGTTGCCAGGGCCTCGTTGGCTTCCATGAGTTTCCTGAGCTTCTCCTCGCCGCTGCTTGCCGGAACGCTTCTCCGCCGCTTCGGGATGCTTTTTTGGGAGTGGCTGGGGCACCGCATCAGCAGAATTCCACCGGCTTCTGAGCCATTGCCACACAGTCTAGTAAGCCCGGATGATGTCATGCTCTGTTCGAGCCACCGCTAGGGTCTGCACGCCGGTGACAAACTCGCCGGCATCCAGCTTCGCCTTTGCGAGGCCCGATCACGGACTCGCACCCTTGAATGCAGTCAGTGACAGGTTGTTAAATGTCACTACCGGAAACTGTCCGTCTGGGCGATTTAGTCATTCCCCGTTTCGAATGCTGACAGACATGGTCGCCTTCAGGTCAACCATCGAAATTTGGCTGCTGACCTCTGTTTAACAAATTCCAAATTCAAAAATCCAAGCGCATGAAATTGAACGAGCACATAATCGCAAAAGCCGCCGGGCTCTTCGCCGGGGCGCTGCTGGTCCCAACTGCCTCGCAGGCGGCTCAACTGGCCTACGAAGGATTCGATTACGCCAGCGGATCCGGAAATCTAACCGGCCTGAACGGCGGTTCGGGATGGGGCGGCACGTGGCGGACGGTCAACAACGGCAGTGCCGACGTGGTGATCGGAAGCCTTGCCGCCGGAAGCAACTCGCCTTCGGGCTACGATCCCCGTTCAATCGGAAACAGCTCGAACCTGCCGAACAACCGTCGGATCGGGCGGTTTCTTGATACCTCCGCCAGCGGGCCGTTCGGCTCCCGCGGTTACGTCGATGGCAGTGGTCGCATCGGAGCGGACGGCACGACGGTTTACCTGAGTTTCATCCAACAACCTAACGGAATAACTTCTTACTACGAGTTCGAGATTCATCGCGGCGATCTGGGCGACGGCGGCCGCATCGGCGGCATCGGCAACGACACCAACACGAACAATGTGAACCTGCGCGCGCCCGGTGGCACCCATACGTCGCTGGGAGCGGGCGACACCGGGGTGAACTTCTATGTGTTGCGCATCGACTTCAAGGCAGGGAATGACGACGTCTACGTTTATCGAAATCCGACCACCGCAACGGAGCCGACACCCACGTTGACCAGGCTGGCCGTTGCGGACATGTCATTCGACGGCTTTTCCTTCGGCGCTTTCAACAACGGCCGAACCGTGGCACATGACGAGATCCGTCTCGGCCAGTCATGGGCGGATGTGACCGTTCCTCCCGCTGCACAGCCGGCCATCACCAGCCAACCGCGGGCATCCACCAGCTATGTCGGCGGCTCCGTCGTATTGACAGCAGCGGCCAGCGGTTCGCCGCTCCCGGCCTATCAGTGGTTCAAGGGTGTCAATCCTATCAGTGGTGCCACGAAGGCCACGCTCACGCTGAGCAATGTGCAACTCGCGGATACAGCCGACTATCACCTGACGGCGACCAACGGAAGCGGCACGGCGACGACCGATGCAGCCCACGTAACGGTTTTGGCTGCGCCCCCGGGCTTGTTGGCTTACGAGGGATTCGACTACGCTGCGGGAACCGGAAATCTGCCCGGAAAAACCGGCGGTTTCGGCTGGGCCAGCGCATGGGCGGCCGTCAGCGGAGGAGGGGGAAATGTGATCGATGGAAACCTCGCCGCCGGAACGAATGCTCCTAACGGATATGACGCGGTTTCGCTGGGAAACAGCTCGCTGACCACCAACGGACGAAGGGAAGGCCGGTATCTGGATACCACCCCCGGAGGCAGGCTCGGTGGGGCGGGGTACGTCGATGGCAGCGGAAACATCGGGGCCGACGGCAAGACGATCTACCTTAGCTTCTTGCAGCAACCTAACGGGACGAGCTCGTTTTACGAACTCGAACTCCATCGCGGAGATCTGGGCGACCCCGGCCGAATTGGTGGCGTCGGTAACGACGTGGCGTCCGCCGACGTGCGCCTTCGCACCGGTGGCACCCAGACGCTCATCGGCCCGGGCAGCACTGCGGTGAATTTCTACGTCGTGCGCATCGATTTCAAGGCCGGCAACGACGATGTCTATGTCTATCAGAATCCATTATCCTCCACCGAGCCCGGTGTGGCGACACTCACCAAGCTGGCCACCTCAGATATGTCGTTCAATGGCATGTCATTCGCGGCTTTCAACAACGGCAGGACCGTGAAACATGATGAAATCCGCCTCGGCCAGTCATGGTCGGACGTGGTGTTCGGCACCAGCCGTCGCCAGCTCGTCTGGGTGGGAGATGGAATCTTCAACAACTGGGATTTTTCCAACAACAATTGGAATGCCGGCTCGGGTCCGACTGCTTTTGTCAACGGTGACCCGGTGACCTTCGATGACTCGGGATCGGCTACCCCGGCGTTGAATATCGCTGCCAGCGTTTCGACCTCCTCCATCACCTTCAACAACAGTTTTAAGAACTACACCCTCGGCGGTGCTGGCTCTATCGGTTGCTCCGGTGGTTTGTTGAAATCCGGCAGCGGATCTATCACCCTGATTGGCCCGGCGACATTCGGATCCGCAATGGTGGTCAATGGTGGTGATCTCGCTCTCAATGGGATTACCACGGTCGGGGGTGATCTCATCCTCAACCCCGGTTCAGGCACAGTGACACTGGGGGGAAACAATACGTTCTCCGGCAGCCTCAGTGCGGCCACCGGCACCCAAGCCTTGAGCGGAGCCAATACCTTCGCCGGTCTCGTTACCCTCAACAGTAACCTAACGATTTCCGGGCCGACCAACATCACCGGAACGGGCGGCACGACCCTCTGGATCGGCAACTTGACGGGGGCAAACTCATCCCTAACCGTGGAAACCGGCGGCAGCCTCAACATCACCGGCGTTTTCAACGATTCATGGGTCATTGGCAGGGACGGAGGCAATGGTTCCATGATTCAGAACGGAGGAATCGTCACCTACAATCCAAGCAACCGCGGCGAAGCAATCATTGGTGCCAGCGCCAGCGGCGGCACCACCGCATCCTATGCGATGAACGGCGGAACTCTCGAAATGAGCACCAAGCGGCTCGGCCTCGCCATCGGTCCTATCAGTTCCAGTCTTACCCAAACCGGTGGAAACATCAACGTGCGCCAGCTTGATCTGGGTGCGAACCTGGCGACAGGCACCGGTGTTTACAGCATGACCGGTGGCGTATTGACTGTCGGAACGGGCGGAATCACCAGTTTCAGCGGACTCTACTCCATCGAACTCGGTGGTGGAATCGTTGCCGCGGCGGCCGACTGGGCTTCGTCGCTGTCAATGACACTCACCGGCAGCACCACCTTCGACACGGCGGGCCACAACATCAGGCTCTCCGGACCGATCACCGGGGCGGGCGGATTGATCAAAAACGGAACAGGCATCCTGACCACCACCGGTTTCAATGAATACAGCGGTCCCACCCTGGTGAATGCAGGAATTCTCGCCGGCTACGGCAACAGCAACGCTTCCCCTCTCACTGTCGCGAATGGTGCGACGGTCGCACCGGGAGACACCGCCATCGGCTCCTTCAGCTGCGGCAGCGCCGCTTTCGCCAGCGGTTCCACGCTTGCGCTGAAAATCGACAGCACCTCCGGCCAGTCGGACGGACTGGTGTCTTTGGGTCCCATTGGCGTCACAGGTGCATACGTCTCATTCACGAGCATCGGCAGCGGCGTCATTCCAGTAGGAACCACGCTGGTCATTCTTGAAGGCGCTTCCATTACCGGAACATTCGCCGGTCTTGCCCAAAACTCGGAGTTCACCGTCGGAGGAAATACCTACCAGATTCACTACGGCAGCACCCAGGTGGACCTTACCCTGACCCGTTCCGATCCCTACATCGGATGGGCTGCGGCCAAAGGCCTGGACGGTTCTCCCGGTAAGGAAACCGCTTTCAACGCCGATCCTGAGAAGGATGGGATTTCAAACGGTCTGGAATGGATCCTCGGAGGAAATCCGCTGGCCCCGGATGCGGCTTCTCTCGTTGTCGCCACCAGCAGCGCGTCGGACGGACTCACCCTGACCTTCAACCGCGAGGAAGGCTCCATCGGCAGCGCCACGCTGTTCGTCCAACGCGACTCCGACCTCGACGGCACTTGGACCGACATCCCGATCACCCAGGCCGGCGGCAGCTATCCCACGGGCGTCACCGTCACCGTAAATGAAAGTTCCACACCAGACGCAGTCACCGTCCACATCCCCGCCGTCAACTCCAGCGGCGGCAAGCTGTTCGGCCGTATCCGAGCTTCCATGCCTTGATTAACGGTTCATTAGATTTCCGTCCATGGGCGGATTATATGAGTGTTCCGGAGTAGCTGGCATAATGGGTTTCTGCCAGCCTCTCCGGAACCGATGTATTTAGTAGTGATTCCAATATTTACCAAAATCCGATTTTGACATGTGCCATCGTTTCATGAGTCGAAAAGCCCTGCGGCATTTGAGGAGCATCCTTCAACTCATGCCGGCGCTGGTTCCGACCGTTGCCGGCGCGATCGACTGGAGCGGCATGACCGGCTCTTTCGGCACGGGCGCGAACTGGGCGGGGGGAGTGGTTCCAGCCGCCACTACGGCAAATATTGCTAACAGCGGAACCGCCGCGGTCACCACGGGCAACGCATTCAGCGTGACGACGCTTTCGGTGGGAAACTTTTCCGGCATTGGCTCCATCCTCCAGGATGGAGGCTCGATCACCGCGACGTCCCAAGTCATGATCGGCGGCACCAATGCCAACGGCGGCACCGGTGTCGGCACATTCGCCATGAGCGGCGGAACGCTCACCAGCACCAGCGGCAATGAATTTTGGGTAGGCACCCGCGGCGGCACCGGAACCCTCTCCCTGTCTGGCGACGCCCTGGTCACTACCAGCGGTACCACCAACATTGGTCGCGACACCGGTGGAAAGGGCACTCTCAAAATCAGCGGTAACGCGGAGCTCAGAACCACTGCAAACGACATCAACGTGGGTGTGGCGAATGGCAATGCCAACTCAAGCATCACTGTCGAGAACTCCGGCAAGCTGACGTGCGGACGGGAAATCACCGTGGGACTCATCGGCTCCGCGCCAACCCAGGGGAATCTGATAGTGAAGAATGATGCTTTCGTTTCCACAGTGCTCGCCGTGGTGATCGGCAAACTTGATTCGGCCAAGGGCATCATGACCGTTTCCGACAATTCGACCGTGACCGCGGGAACTTACGTGATCGTCGGAGCCGACAGCACGCTCGCTAACGGAGCTTTGACCCTCAATGGCAACGCGACCGTGAACTCCGCGCGGCAAGTGTGGCTGGGTATCGGCGGTTCGACGGCTTCTCTAACGATCAACGGTGGGACGCTCAAGGGGCACGCTTACAATGGCGAGGATGCCGGCGCCGGCGTCGCCTTCCGCGGCGGAAACAACGTGATGGCCCTGAATGGTGGAACGCTCGAAACGCCGGGAATCCATAAGGCCGGTGGTGCGGTTTCCTTTCTCCTCAACGGCGGCCTCATCAGGCTGGCGGGCACGACGAATACGGGAGAGCTTTTCAATGCTTTCGGGAATGGGGATATCAACATTCAGGCGGGCGGAGCGAAAATCGACACCAACGGCTTCAACATTCAGGTGAGTCCCAGGATGAGCGGCACCGGCGGCCTAACGAAATCAGGCGCAGGCACGCTGGCGCTAAACGGCGTCAATACCTACAGCGGAGCGACGATGGTGTCCGCCGGGATTCTGAGCGGATCAGGAACGGTGGCGGGAGCATTAACGGTTTTGCCCGGGGCTGCCATCGCGCCTGGAGTCTCGATAGGAGTATTCACCGCCGGAGCGACCACGATTTCCGGCAGTTATTCCTGTGAGATCGACGGACCGGTTTCGGACAAGCTGGTTGTCAGTGGGACTCTCGATGTCAGCGGAGCCACTCTTGCCATCACCGAACTGAATCCCGCCGAAGCACCGGTGATGGTCATCGCATCGTACACCGGATCTCAGCCCACTCCGTTTGCCTCGGTGACCGGACTCCCAGCCGGCTATACGGTGGATTACAACTATCTCGGAGGCAATCAGATCGCTTTGGTGCAACCGGGAGGTTCTCCATTCGGTGCGTGGATTTCCGGATTTTTCCCGGGCGAGGCGAATCCTGCGGTCGTGGGACCTGAAGCGGACCCGGACAAGGATGGTGGGTCAAACTCGCTGGAGTTCGCTCTCGGTGGCGACCCTAACAATGGACCCGTTCCCCCTCGGGTCCACATTCTCAAACCCGATCCCACGGCCTCCCAATCGGCCGTGCTAACTATTGCTGTTCGTGCCGGCACTCCGGCGTTCACCGGTAGTCCGTCGCCATCCGCGACGAAGGATGGCTACACTTATTCGGTGAACGGCACAAACGACCTCACGGATTTCACCGCGACTGTTGTTCCCGTCGCCCCGGTGACAACGGGTCTTCCATCGGTTCCGATGGGATATGAATACCGCACTTTCAGTCTCGTTGGGCAGGGGGCAAAGGGATTCATGCGCGTCGAAATTTCTCCTTACGCGGGTGAGAATCTGGCTGTTGGGAATTTCGATGGGCCGAACTACGGCAGTTGGACGACGACCGGAACGGCGTTCAGCCAAGGCCCGGCCACTGGCCCGCTCATTGCCCAACTTGGGATACAGAACGCGGACGGGGGAGTCGCCAGCAGCGAGATCCAGGGCGACGGACCGATGGGCACGCTGACGTCCGGCACCTTCATGATCGCGCGGCGTTACATTTCCTACAGTATCGCCGGTGGTGATTATGAGCACCATGCTTGCCTCAATTTGCTGATCGACGGCAAGGTGGTGAAGAGCGCCACCGGCAGGAACAACGACTCCTTGACGCTTGCGTCGTGGGATGTCCGGCCATTTATCGGAAAAGCCGCCCGCATCCAGATCGTGGACGAAGCGCAGGGTGCATGGGGGCACGTCAATGTCGGACGCATCGTCCAGACCGACGCGCCGCAGGTGCTGCCGCTGGCAAAGGGAGTTCTCTATCAGGAATCTCTGCGTCCGCAGGTCCACTTTACCGCGCGGCAGTGGACGATGGACCGGCTCAATCCCGGGCAGCGCCAGGAAGGTTGGCTCAACGACCTCAACGGCATGATTTATTACGAAGGGGAATACCACCTGTTCGCGCAGCGGTGGAACAAATGCTGGATTCACGCCGTCAGCACCGATCTCGTCCACTGGGAGGAATTGGCTCCAGCGTTTTGGGAGGAAGGACTCGGCACCGGCGTGCAATCCGGTGCCTGTGTCATCGACTATCAGAATACTTCGGGTCTGTCTTCAAATCCCAATACGCCTCCGATGGTCGCGTTCTGGTCGCGCAATGACGACCATAGCCACTGCATCTCTTACAGCCTGGACAAGGGGCGTACTTGGACGCACTACGCCGGAAATCCCATCCTCGATTTCCCCGAACGCGACCCCAAGGTCTTTTGGCACGCACCGACCAACCGCTGGGTGATGATGATGTATGGCGGTGGCAAGTATCACATCTTCACTTCCACCAATCTGCTCAACTGGCAGAACCAGGCGCATCCGATCAACAACGCGTTCGAATGCCCCGACTTTTTCGAGCTGCCCGTGATGGGAAATCCTTCGGTGAAAAAGTGGGTGCTCGTCCACGCCGATGGCAAATACTCGCTCGGCACATTTGATGGCACGCAGTTCGTCGAGGAAACACCGCGCTATTTCTGCGACGTCGGCGGTTACAACTTCTACGCCACCCAGAGCTTCAACAATGTGGAAAATGGAGATGGCAGGCGCATCCAGCTCGCTTGGATCCGGGGCTCGGATTTCGCGAACATGCCTTTCAGCCAGCAGGTTTCCTTCCCTTGTGAAATGACGCTCCATCAGACCCCGGCGGGCCTTCGGATCTTCCGTCAGCCGGTTGCCGAACTCGACCTGCTCCATGAGCCCGGTCAAACGTGGAGCAACCTGAGCATGACCGCCGGTCAGCAACTTTCGCTCGCATCCTCCGGGGATCTGTACCGCATCCAGGCTCAAGTGACCATCCCCGCTGGATCCAAACTCACCTTCAACCTGCGCGGTTTTCCCGTGGCTCTAACATCCACAACGCTCGATTCGGGTTCCGGACCCTATCCGGTGCAAGGACAGATCTCGACGGTCGAAATTCTGTTGGACCGGGCTTCTGTGGAGTCATTTGCAAATACGGGCGAGATTTCATGCACTCGTTTTTTTCAACCCACGGCGGCCGGTCTTTCCGTAAAAGCGGAGGGAGCGGGCGTCGTCATCCACTCGATGACCGTGAATCCCCTCAAGTCGATGTGGGCGGACTCGCCAGCCAATTAAGACGGGAGGCTCAGGCCTGTTTTAAATAGGCACCGCAGCTTTCCCTGACGACCATCCGCGGTGTCACCATCAGCGTGCGCGGCGGAAGCGTGGAATTAGCGATCCGCTCGAGCAGGGCGTTGAACGCCGTCAGCGCGATGTCGCGGCAGGGCTGTTCCATGGTGGTCAGCGGGATGGTCAGCAAACTGGCGAAGCGGACGTTGTCGAAGCCGACGATCCGCAGGTCTTTCGGTACGCTGATGCCTAACCGGTTCAACGTTTGCAGCAGTTGGGCGGCGATGTGGTCGCTGGTGCAGAGGACTGCATCGAACTGATGAGCCTGCGCGAAGGAGCGGACGAATTTCACGTCCGTGGGATCGCCGGAATGGACGAACTGCCGCGGATTTTCCAATCCGTGGTTCAGCATGGCGATCCGCGCCCCGGCGATGCGGGCATCCACCGTCGAAGCGGTGAGCGGACGCATGACGTAGGCAAGCCGCTTCATGCCGAGCTTGATCAGGTGTTCCGCCAGCATGTAGCCGCCGGCGAAGTTGTCGACGCCGACGAGATCGAATTCGCTGCGGTTGGGGAATCCTCCGATGTCGCGGTCGATGAGGACCACGGGAATGCCCGCCTGGCGCAGCCGCTCGGTAATGCGGCGGTTGGATGCCTCGCGATCTGTCTGGTGCTCAAACGGAACGAAAAAGACCCCCGCCACGCCCCTTTCAATGAAATGGGTGCAGAGTTCCTCCGCCTCCTCCACCGTCATTTTTGCCTCGCTGATCGGGGACGCGCTGCCTCCCCACCACAGGCCGTAGTCGTGAACGCGGGCGAGGCTGGCGAGCTCTCCGCAGATCAATTCAAAAATTTCGGTTTGCCTCAGACTGGGGACGATCATGCCAAGTTGCGGACTGGTCGAGCGGGGATCAGGCAAGCGCTCCTTGTTCGATCTGACATAGGTGCCTGAACCCGCCCGACGGTCCACCAGACCTTGTTCCTGTAAACTGCGAAGAGCCCGGCCGATGGTGGGCCTTGAGACGTCAAAACGCTTAACCAACTGGGTTTCACTGGGCAGGCGGCCGGTCTGCCGGTACTTTCCGGCCAGTATCTCAGTGGCCAATTCGCGGGATATGGCATGGTGCTTGGTTGAGTTGTCCATAGAGATAAGTTGTCAGCTCCGATTCCGATCCGGATATGGCTGATTATTTTAATCCTGTCAATTCGAGCGTTGTCGCCCTCTGCCGTCCTGCCAAAAACTCCCCGCAGCATGAACGTGTCAAACCCATCTTCACCCCTCTCTGCGTCGGACGAGATTCCACCGGCGAAAATCACCGCAGCCCTGTTGGGAGCCACTTTGGTCGGTGCCTTGGGCGGCCTGCTTTTCGGATTCGATACGGCGGTCATTTCGGGTTGTCAGGACCAGTTGAAGGCATTGTTCCAGCTCACGGCGAACGAGCAGGGGTTCATGACGGCTTCCGCCCTGATCGGCGCGGCGGTCGGATCGCTGGCGGCAGCCAAACCGGGCGACCTCTACGGTCGACGGGATTGTTTGAAAATCGCCGCCGCCTTCTATCTGTTGTGCGCGATCGGATGCGCCTTCGCATCGGGTTTGTGGATGCTGGTCTCCGCCCGGATCCTGGGCGGAATAGCGGTTGGCGCCACTTCGGTGTTAGGTCCGATGTATTTGGCGGAAATCGCTCCGGCCGCATGGAGAGGACGGCTGGTGGCGTGCTTTCAGGTCAACATCGTGCTCGGCGTTTTGGTTGCCTATCTGTCGAACTATCTGATCGGCCTGATGGAGTTTGGAGCGGTGGAATGGCGTTGGAAGCTCGGCGTGCAAGCGCTGCCGGCATTTGCATTTCTCATCCTTCTATTTTTCATCCCGCGCAGCCCCCGCTGGCTCATGATGAAAGGCAAGGCCGCGGAGGCCGCTGATGTTTTGCGCAAAATCGGTGTTCATGATGTTACCGTGCAACTCTCCTCGATCCGCGATTCGCTGAATCGGGATAGTGTGGGAACTTCCGCTCCGCTTTTCGTCAAGGCGCACTTCAGGATCATTTTTCTCGCGGTGGCGATAGCGATGTTCAATCAACTCGGCGGCATCAACGCGTTGTGGTATTACGCTGACACGATTTTTGCGATGGCGGGATTCAATAAGGACTCCAGCGCGCTCCAGTCGGTCATGCTCGGCGGGGCCAATTTCATCGCCACGCTGGTCGGCATGGCCATCATCGACAAGGCCGGACGCAAGCCGCTGCTGATGTGGGGAACGATCGGCTGCGGCATCGCCTTGGCTCTCGTCGCATGGATCTTCAATGGCACGGAACACCGTGACTGGCTGGTCTGGCTCTTCGGCGGTTTCGTGGTCTGCCATGCGTTCGGCCAGGGCGCGGTGATCTGGGTTTTCATCAGCGAAATTTTTCCTACATCGGTCCGGAGCAAGGGCCAGACGCTCGGCAGCTTTACCCATTGGTTCATGGCGATGCTCGTCTCTTGGACGTTCCCGCTTGTGGCGAGAGACGTCGGCCAGCCGGGTGCGGGTTTACCGTTCGCGTTTTTCGCCGCGATGATGTTGCTTCAGATCTTCGTAGTGGGATTCATGTTTCCGGAAACCAAGCAGGTGGCCTTGGAGGACATGGAGAAAAAAATCTAATCTCGCAGAAACACATGACTTCCTGTCAAACCATCACCGCCCGCGTTGTGCCTGGCCATCAAGTCGCATCCGGACAGAACGGCAATCCGCGTTTCCCCGGCGGCACGCTGCGGATGCAGTATCCTCATTTCAAGTCCCTGGGACTGGATCTCGGAGTCTATCACCCGGGCACGCTGAATGTCAGCATCGCCCCATGCCATTACCGCATACGCCACGCGCTCCATACGTTTCGTCAGGTGAAATGGCATCCCACCGAGCCGGCGGAGGACTTCTCGTTCTTTGACGTCCGTTTGGTCCGGCCCGACGGGGGACACGTGAACGGCCTCATCTATTTCCCTCATCCCGACACCAAGCCGGAACATTTCCAGCAACCGGATGTGCTGGAGTTGCTGCTGCCATTCGTCGACGGGCTTGATTACGGCGCGGAACTGGCTCTCAAAATCCCGACGGATCAGATGGTCATCGAGTGCCAGAGCGTCGCTTGAACAAACTTCATCGAACATGAATCGATATTCAAACAAGACATGGGTTCTTGCGCTTAACATTAAAAACCAACGATCATGATCAAAGCAAACCACTTCCTTGGACTCGTCTGCGCCCTGCCGCTATCTTACTCGACCAGTTTCGCGGAAGAAGTGGCCATTGGGAAATTCGGCACGACTGATTACGGCGATTGGAAAGTGAGTGGTGACGCTTTCAAGAAGGGACCGGTTTCAGGCGACTTGCTCAAGACCCTGGAAATCGAAAACTCCGGCGACATTTCCATAGCCAGCAGTGAGGTTGAGGGCGACGGACCGACGGGAACCCTGACCTCACCTGATTTCAAAATTTCCCAACCCTACATTTCGTTCCGCATCGGCGGCGGCGACTATGAGATGCATGCGTGCGTCGATTTGATGATCGGTGGAAAAACCGTGAAACGCGCTACCGGCCGGAACAGTGACCGAATGACTTCCACTTCATGGGATGTGAAGGAATTCGTCGGCAAGAATGCGCAGATCCGGGTCGTGGACGAGGCGGAGGGGAGTTGGGGACATATCAACGTTGGCAAGATCGTCCAGACCGACAGGCCGGAATCCATGCCGGTGGCAAAAGGCACGCTCTATCAGGAGTCGCTGCGTCCGCAGTTCCACATTACGGCACGGCAGTGGGTCATGGACCGGCTGAACCCGGGAATGAGGCAGGACGGCTGGCTCAATGACCTCAACGGCCTTGTTTATTATGATGGCGAATATCACCTCTTTGCCCAGCGTTGGAACAAGTGCTGGATTCACTCGGTGAGCAAAGACCTGATTCACTGGAGGGAATTGGAGCCCGCATTTTGGGAGGAGAAACTCGACAGCGCTGTGCAGTCAGGAACCTGCGTCATCGACTATAACAACAGCTCCGGACTTTCACCTGATAAAAAGAATCCGCCGATGGTGGCATTCTGGTCACGCAATTCGCCCGATCATTGTATTTCCTACAGCCTCGACCATGGCCGGACTTGGAAGCATTATGAGAAGAATCCCATCCTGACGTTCCCCGAGCGTGACCCGAAAGTCTTCTGGTATGAGCCAGCCAAGCACTGGGTCATGATGATGTATGGCAGCGGGAAATATCATATCTTTACTTCGTCCAATCTGCTCGATTGGAAAAACGAAAACAACCCGATCGACGATGCCTTCGAGTGTCCCGATTTCTTCGAACTGCCGGTGGTCGGAAAGTCCTCTGTCAAAAAATGGGCGCTGATCCATGCCGACGGTAGATATTCGCTAGGCACCTTCGACGGCAAAAAGTTCACGGAGGAGACCCCGCGCTATCTCAGCGACGTCGGCGGTCAACATTTTTATGCCACCCAGACCTTCGATAACACCGACAAAGCCGACGGACGAAGAATCCAACTCGCGTGGATGCGTGGATCCGATTTCAAGGATATGCCATTCAGCCAGCAGGTTTCGTTTCCTTGCGAATTAACCCTGCACGACACCAAGGACGGCCTTAGGATTTTCCGGCGACCGATCCGGGAACTGGAGTTGCTCCACAAGACCGAAAGGAAGTTGGGTAGTCGCACTTTAGAGGCCGGAGAAGTGCTGCCGCTCGCTGCATCCGGCGAGTTGTTCCGCATTCAAGCGGAGGTGACCATTCCGGAAGGGGCCAAGCTTACATTCAGGTTGCGGGGCTTTCCCGTGGTGCTGACTTCAAAAACCATGGAATCGGGCATTGGACCTCATTCTGCACAGGAGGAAATCAAGACGGTCGAAATCCTCGTGGACCGGGCATCGGTGGAAACCTTTATAAACGACGGTGAAATTTCCTGCACCCGCAACTTCTTACCGGAACAGGAAGACCTGACTCTCGAGGCTGAGGGAACGGTCACCATCCGTTCGCTTGTTATTCACCAGCTCAAGTCGATTTGGTCTGGAGAATCGAAGTGAGATGTTGATTCGACCGGCGAATTGAAGCCAGAGGATATTTAGTCCCTGAGTCTGGGTTTGCAGGCCTGAGGGCTGCCGTCGGCTCATGGTTCTACGTGCCCACGGCGAACTCGAACGGGTGAATGGTTCCCTCTCCGCTTTACGCTTCCTTAGCTATGAGAAGAGCTTTCTATCCAACGAACGATACTGAATCGCCTCCAAAATATCGTTCGGGCGAATGTCGATGGCTCCGGCCAGATCGGCGAGTGTCCGCGCGACTTTGAGGATGCGGTCATGGGCGCGGGCGGAGAAGTTCATTTCCTCCATGGCATGCTCGAGATAGCCGTTGGCTTCGGGAGTTAGCTTGCAATGTTGGCGCACCTGGCGCGATCCCATCGCCAAGTTCGTTGAGTTGGAAAATTTGCGGAAGCGCTCGATCTGGATCCCTCGGGCGGCGACCACCCGCTTGCGGATGGTTTCGGATTTCTCGCCGATATTGGTGTCCGACGAGAGTTCGCGGAAATCGACCAGCGGGACCTCGACGTGCAGGTCGATCCGATCCAGCAGCGGTCCGGAGATCTTCTGACGGTAATTTTCAATCTGGCGTGTCGAACAACGGCAGTCGCGTTTCACATCGCCGTAGTAGCCGCACGGACATGGAATCCCCTTCGGGAGGCGTCCTACATGATCCAGCAATGCCTGCACAATCACACCTGTGGATTCAGTAACCCACTGAGTCAGATCAGACCAATCGGACTCCCGCAAAAGTGTTACGTCGGGTTCACCGAGAATCGCAAACGTGGAACCCAATGGAAAAACTACTCATTCGGATGGCACCTTGGCGTTTGACAGATTTTCGGTGCCAGAGAAACTCGTGACATGGTAATCCGATCACTTGGTTCCGCGTTGTTCATTGCAATTTTCCTCGCCACAACCCACCGCGTGAATGGCGCCAATCCCTTGCCGCGAGGCACGCCGGAAGCGCAGGGCATTTCGACAAATGCGATCAATGACTATGTCGAAGCGCTCGATAAGATCGATGCAATCCACAGCTTCATGGTCGTGCGGCATGGTCAGGTGATCGCCGAGGGCTGGTGGAAACCGGAGGCGGCGGACAAACCGCATGTGCTGAATTCGGTTAGCAAGAGCTTCAACTCGACAGCGGTTGGCATGGCGGTCACGGAAGGCAAATTGAGCCTCGACGATCATGTGCTGAAATTTTTCCCCGCCGACGCTCCCGCCGATCCATCGGACAACCTCAAGTCCATGACCGTGCGGGACCTGCTCACCATGAGCGGCGGCCACGACACGGAGCCGAAGCCCGTTGACGGAAGCCCGTCGGTCAAACAGTTTTTAAACTCTCCCGTTGTGCATCAGCCCGGCACTCATTTCCTCTATAATGGCATGGGCTCCTACACGCTCTCCGCCATCGTTACCAAGGTCACCGGCCAGACCGTGGGCGAATATCTGAAGCCTCGGCTGTTCGAGCCACTGGGCATTGAGAATGCCGATTGGCCCAGCAGCCCCGAAGGATTTTCACTAGGCGCTCACGGGCTCTATCTCCGCACGGAAGACATCGCCAAGCTCGGCCAGCTCTACTTGCAAAAAGGACGATGGAACGGCAAGCAGTTGATCCCAGAAACATGGGTTCAGGATGCGACGAGCAAGCATGTTGAAAATGACAAGGAGCCTCATGCGAACATCGGCATCGATTGGCATCAGGGCTACGGCTATCAATTCTGGCGCTGCACGCACAACGCTTTCCGCGGTGACGGCGCAGGGGGACAATTCGTCGTTGTGCTGCCGGATCAGGATGTGGTGGTCGCCATGACCGCCGGTGGTGCCAACATGCAGGCCGAGCTGGATGCCATCTGGGAGAAACTGTTACCCGCGTTTCAAGACAAGGCGCTGCCCGAAGATGCCGCCGCGCAGGGCAAGTTCAAGCAGGTCGTGGCAAAGCTGGAAGTCCGTTCTGCGAAGAAGGACAAGTAATCGGACCTTGAAGGTCGTCGTCGAGCTCTCAATGCGCCTTGTCAAAAACCGGTGGAGGCGTGTCCACGATCGTCCTCACATCCGGTGCCAGGGCATTGGGCAACTTGTAGATGAGAAACACCCTGCGAAGCATGTTGGAATATTGCATTTGGCGCTCGGCCGCCACCACCCACTGATCCTCCTGTTTGTAATAGAAATTCGTTTGCGCTCGGTTGTACTCATCCAACTTTGTGACTTTCGGCACGGGGGTGATCTTGCCGCCAGGCAGTAGGATCTTCTGACCTCCCACTTCCAAGGCGAAGTCCACCGATGTCAGATTCACCGCCTTGCTCTCCCCCCATGGGAAGGATTTGACGTCATCATCAAGAACCATCATCCGATAGGACGGCGTTCCGTGAGGCGCGGGAAGGATGATCACTATCAGGCTGTTCGGACCGGCGGGAATCTTGACGGTTGCCGCCAAGCCGGCCTGAGGATTGTTCTTGTCCACTGTTGGCGTCGTAAAAAGATTCAAACTGCCATTTTCAACAGTTACCTTTTGCGAATCCGTCAAGCCCTCCTCCGCGAGTTTCAACAGGGTCATGGTCTCTCCAACCTTCCCTACATAAAACTTCGCTTCAGGATTGGATGGATCATTGAGAACCGCACGAATCTGAATCGTCGAATCCTGTGCGGTAGCGGGCTTCACCAATCCCAAGAGGGCGGCAAGCGATGCCAATAATAGTCGGTTAGTCATGGGTTTTAAATTTCGTTTGGCGAGAGCCATTTGAACGACACCATCACGAATCTCCTGCCAAACGCGATGTTTTCAGGTGCCACAAGCATTGGAGTAACGGGATCGGCCGTGCCACCCGGGTAATTCGGATTCGGAACCCGTGCCGTCACGGGATCGGAAGGATTCACATACTCGGGAAACCGCTGTACCACCGCTTCGGCGTAAGCCCGGGCCACGATGTTTCCCGCAGCATCCGTAGCCTCCCCGCAAGAACGGATGACGAATGTGTCGGATCGGACGGTGGCCGCAGGTTCGAGGAGCTTCAGGATATCCGCCTGGCTCAACCAACCGGGAGCACCCGCCGCGGGATTCCCCGTGGCTGCCTTGGGAGTCTTGAAACCATAGAGTTTCGCATCGGAAACATTTGATTCCGCTACCGGGATTTGTGCCGTGTAAACGGAATCATTGAGGTGGGATTCGTCGATCGCATTCTGGAGCGCACCGGTTCGGCTAAGATCGGAATCGCTGCCGAGACGGCGGTTGACGAATTCCGACATGGAGAGAAACGGCCCGCGAAGCCGGACTTGTTTCACGATTTCGATGGCGAGTCTTTCGATGTCAGCATCGCTGAATTCCCGGTATCCATTCCATTCATTGCCCGCTTTGTCATCGATATTGCCCACGGCGAAGGTGCCATTGGTCGCGGAACCATTGTGCAATGTCATCGCCGGGATCGGAACTCCTCCATTTTGCTTTTTATCCAGCACCCCGCTTTTCGCCCACAGCGTGAGAAGATCGCTGTGATTCATCGATGACAGGACCGCCTTCCACGCCTGCACCCTGGTGGAATTCACATTGAACGGTCCCTTCACCATCTGATACTGGGCCGCGATCTTATAGGCGGAAGCGGTTGGTTTGCCGCTGCCCGCGAACAAGTCGGATTTGGCATCAGCCACCGTCCGCCCCACAGGCAAATACGCCTGGAACAACTGGGAGCGCAGGGCCTTGTTGTCATTCATGAAGTTATTGAATCCATCAACGGCCGACTGCGCGCCCGCCGGAGCGAAGGTGGAGAAATAGCTGCCGTCATAGAGTGCATGGTTCGCTAGAACCGAGTGATCCAGCAATGCATAGGAAGAAGTCACCCCACCAGGCTCGATCACTTTGTTTGTCGAGATCATGGGTGATGCATAGGAATTACCGATCGGCTGCACGAAGGCAGGCAAATAGGGAGAAGCCAATACATTCGAGCGACGGAAATCCGCGATCGCCTGAAGCGGTCCGGAAGGGATTTCCAGATAACTCCCGGACTTGATTGATTTTCCGGAGACCTGTTTATAGTTGAGCAAATAGTTCGTCCTGAAGTCAGACGCGATGCTGAATGCATCATCCGAGCTTCCGTTCAGCGTCACAAGATTAAGCTCGTGCGATTGCATTGCGGGCTTCTCGCGTGTCAAATCACTGGAAATCACCACCCGCGCCGCATTGTTATGGAGAAAAGGATTTCCAGCAAGACGACCGTCGGGAAATGATGCCTTCGAGCCCGCCGCCGTGGAACGGCTTCCTGTTCCATCGACCCCGCCATTCGAGGTTCTCGCGTAAGCTGAGAAAAGTGCGAATGCCTTTGCCTGGGTGATCGAGCCATTTGGCGTGGTATTTGCGGCATGCATCACCTCGGCCACGATTCCGTTGGTTTTCGGGTATCGCAAGGTTTCAGGAAGGATCTGATCAAGCACCGCCTGTGAGCCATAGCTGAAATTCATTCCTCCATAAGACTTCGTCACCCCCTTGGAAGTAAGAGTTGCCTTCACATTGAAAGCAGGCGCACCGGGAGGAGCGATGCTTTTGACCTCAACGGCAATCTGATCGGTTTTGTTCACATTGAGAATTCCACCCTTCAGCCAGTCCACGTCAAAGCCGATATTGGCACCCGAAAATCCCCGCTTGGCTTTCAGGGGAGCGGATTCACTACCTGTCTTGTTGTTCGCGTAGTCGGAATACGAGGCATTATCGTCACCAAATGCCTCGCTTGCATTGATATAGGGGCCGAAGACCATCGTTTGCCCGGGCTTCATGATAATCGAGCCGGTTGGACTCGTAGCGCTGGCACTTGGCCAATCGGCAAGCTCCATCCAAAATTCTTTTTTCCCGCTCGCCCCGGTAAACAAATTCGCCAAAGGCGTCAGTTTGTTTTGCGCAACACCATTGACGTAAAAAGTGAAACCCACGGGAGCATCGGCCACTCCGATTTTCATCCGATCAAACTGCAAATTCACGTTATAGGGATTATGTAGAGTGAATATCGGAGTGTATAGCAAGTGCCCCTCGTAGTCCCCCGGATTGCTTTTCCACGGACCATGTTTGTCCCTGACGATGAAACTGAAAAGAAGCTCAACCTTTGCGATGACGGGAGCTGGCGAATATTGCTGAGGCTGCACCAATGAAGTAAGAACAATGTCTTGTGCCGGAGCCTTATTGAGTTTCGGCCCCGAGTCCGGAGTAAGCAGTTCCTTGTAGGTATTATAGTAGCCCGCTAAAGCCGTCCAGTAGGGATCCGATACTCCAGTCACCGCGGTGCCGGAGGAAAAGACACTCGTTTGATAGACTTTTTTTCCGCTATAAGCGGGGGGCAATCCAATCGTGCCGGTGGAGGCATTGGTCGTAAGTTCGAAAAGAGATGTAAGATCCTGCTTCAGCCCTCCTTCACGAACATTCGTCATCAGTCCCAGCGAATAGGGCGTCACGTCATTTCGAAAACTCTTGATCGTGTCTGCATTGCCGAACAATTCAGCCTGATTCAGACTCACCACCTTGGTGGTGGTGGCCATTGCCTTGGCATAATCCTGAACATCGTCAGGAAGAAAGCCGAGCTTGGTCTTCCTGCTGTTTTCCATCACCGAAATATCCGGTCGGTGCCCCGCCAGCAACGCACGTCTTTGAGACAGCGTTTGGTTCAAGCTCGCATCCCTGTAGGTATTGATCCGCGCTTTTACCGACTCGTCGGATATATGCCACGCGAAGTTTCCAGTCCTCTTCCCGTCGCGTCTTACAATCACTTTGCCCGCCCTCGCCTTGTCGGCGGCAACGGCATCTTTTCCTAACGATCCCACTCCAACCAACTCGATGCTTTCTCCCGAAAAATCGGAATCGGGATATGCCCTGTCTTTCGGAGCGGTCAGGCTGCCATCGGAAACGAGCCAACCCTTGAAACCGGAACCTGAGCCAGTTTGCGATTGTTGGGTTTTCGGGCTGTCATAATCCAAGGTGGACGATTTGACATCAAAATCCCAAGAACCCCAAACGCCCGTCAAATTCGGCTTTTTAGAGCTGGTCGCAACGATGTCGGAAGGTGCGGTAATCGCCTTGTCCGGACCGGCGGCTTTTTGCAATTCCCCGATTGCCAGCATCAGGGCCATTCTGGCGTTAGCGCGTGCCTTGGCCATCGCATCGCCCTGACTGGAAACCCGCAGTGAGATCGAGGAAAGGGTAAGAAGTCCGACGGCGATTACCGTGAGCAAAATCATCAGGCTGAGGGTGACAATGAGCGCAAAGCCCCTTTTGCCGGAGGTTTTCGGTATGGATTTCATGGGTTTGAAAAGATTTTTTGATGGGGTAGCCACTGGAGAGATGCCGATGATTCAGTCAGCCCCCCGCAGAGTGACGATGTATTCACAATATAAAGAATCAGGACATCTTCCGCAACTTCCCGAGTAGGTAGTAAATGACCCGGATCAAGGAGATGTTGCCCGTTGACACAATGATGCCATCAGTCATTTCAATGAACTAACTCCACACCTCCGCGGGCTTCATCAGACTATGAAAGTTTAACAACCCTGATCACGCCATGCCCACACTGCCGTCGTTTTGAGAGGGGGGGGGTGGACTGTTGATGAAAATAAGAAGGAGTATCGTTCGATGGGTTTATTCGGCCGGAATAATATTAAGATCGGCAATACAGGCGAATTCCTCGCGGGAGTATCCGTCTACGACGACGAATTTCACAAAGCGGGCGGACTCGGATTTCGGCAATGACAATGTTTGACGCCCGTATTCGTTAGGAAGCTCCCCTTGGAGAGCCGGCTTGCCCCAGGTCTCGCCGAACATGCTGAGAAAGATCTCGTAGTGCTTCACTCTTCCGTTGGTTCCATCCTCCCGGGCAAGATGGGTGATCGCCTTGATGGAGGTTGTCCGACCAAGATCGATGATCACGAAATGAGGTCCCGGCGTCGGCGGATTGTATTGGCTGTGCCAGAAGGTGGAGATGCTGGAGTCGATGGCATGATCCGGATCGCCATCGCCGGATTGGAAACTGCTGGCCGTGATTTTCCATGACTTTCGATCCACATAGGCGGGGAATTCGAGCTGGCCGGTGAAGGACCCGCCATTTCCAGCAGTGCTGCGGACATGAAGGGTGGTGGGCTTCACCACGATGGCGGGTGTGGTGAACAGCTTCCACTGCGTGCCGTCCATGGAATACTCGACCTTGTCGCCATTAGCTGTTAGGTTAACTTTCCCTTCAGCATCGCGAACGGCGAGGACGGGGTGCGGCCGACCTTGGGGAGGACGGGTCCGGGCAATTTCAGCGATGTGAGGTTCCTCCTGCGGCAAAATTCTCAGGACATAGGAAAAGACCGATGGGCCGGCATTGACCCGATACGGCGGATCCGGGCGCGGGCCGCAACCGGCGGATCCAACGCCGAGCGTTTTTGAAGAAAGGCAAAGCACGGATTTGTTGCTTTTCGGGAGATCAACTGAATAGGGAACCGGCTCGAGATCCTCGTCGGCATAAGGCAGGGCGGAAAATTGCATGGGGTCGCCAGCGGCCTGAACCAGCAGCGTCGGGAGACCTTTGCCCTTGAGGGCGATCCAGCGCATGTCCTCGTGATTGCCACATTCCATGGGTTTGGCATACGGCGTCAGTTGATCCGCGACGCTGCTGGTATAGCGACCGATGTCCGACCCTCGTTTGCGGTCGGAGTAGTTTTCCATCGGACCACGGGCGAGGTAGTCAATCTGATCAAGCCGCTTGTCCAACAGCATCCTAACACCCATCCGGGCGAGATTGACTTCAGGATCGGAGGTGGAGACGGTGTTATCCACAGTGATGGAACCGTCCCCGAGGATGGTGAAGGAAGCGGTATGCGAAACCTTGAATTCACGCTTTCCGGTAAGGCGGGTGGACGAAGAGACCCGGACGGTGGCGGGATCCACTTGAACGAAGGAAAGTGAAAGCACTTCCGTTTTCAGAGCATCAAGGCCGAGTTGATGCCACACGTCTGAAGCCCAGATGTCATCCTTCTGGTGTTGTGCGCGAGAGAGTTGGAGAACGGGACCGCCGCCAGGCAGAAGCACGTTGGAACCCTCACCCGAAAGACCTGATAGGGTGCCGGTCCCATTATCGAAACTGGCGGAAAAACCTTCGCCTTCGATTGTGAATCCCCGTGCGTTTTTGGCAACAACGAGAGGCTTCATGCCAACGCTGTTGGCGACAGGTCCCGGCTGGGAATTGGGAATTTCAAACTGGCCGTTGGCGATTTCATAACCCGCCTTCGCCCAAGACTCATCCTTCACGAGCGAAACCGCGAGATCGAGATGATAGATGGCGCCTGGCGTTCGCTTGATCGTGGAAATGGGTAGCGTGATGGATTTTTCCGAGCCGGGTGCGAGGTCGGGGAGTTCGAGCACTCCGCTTTTAACGGGTTTGCCGTCTTCGGTGATGGTCCATTTACCGGCAAATTTCCCGAGGGAGGTGAAAGCATATTTGTTTCTGATTTTGAATTTTCCCGCAGCAGCATCTTCGGCGGCGAAGCCGATCCATTGATAGGCGCGCTTCAATTCAGGATAGTGCGGCTTGGGCGAGCGGTCGGAAAAAACAACTCCCTTGTGGATGAAGTAGCCGTCATTGGGAAATTCACCGAAGCCGCCACCATAAGCGATGAACGGGTGCTTCGGATCGCGGCGGTTCCAGATTCCCTGGTCTTCCCATTCCCAAATCGCACCTCCCATGAGCGCCGGATATTCATCAAACACATCGTTGTATTCACCCACCGACCCCATGGAGTTGAACATCGCGTGGGCGTATTCACATTGATAGAATGGCTTGGTCATGGTCTTCGAGAGGCCCGCCTGGCGGGTGTCCTCGATGCTGGCGTACATCCGGCTGTCGATATCCGCCGGATTCTGATCCCCCGTGCCGAAGCCTTCATAATGAGTAGGACGGGTCGGATCGAGCGATTTCACCGCCTTGAGAGCAGCGTGCAAATTCGGACCTTTGCCGCTTTCGTTGCCGAGTGACCAGATCACGACCGACGGATGGTTTTTAAAATTCTCCACATTGGCGACACTGCGATCCACGAAAGCCTTTTCATACATCGGAATGCTGGAAAGAACTTGCGCGCCATGGCATTCCTCGTTCGCCTCGGCGACCAGATAGATACCGTATTCATCGCACAGTTCGTACCACTGCGGGTCGTTGCTGTAATGACAAGTGCGGACGTGATTGCAGTTCGCCTGTTTGAGCAACTCGATGTCGCGGATCATCCGCTCTTTGGTAACGGTGTGGCCGGTGTCAGGCCAGTTCTCGTGCCGGTTGGCTCCCTTGAGTTTCACCGGAACGCCGTTGATGGTGAACAAGCGTCCCTTGATCTCGACCTCGCGGAAACCCACACGGGCGGAAACCGGCGAGCTTCCTGTTAGTCCAATCACAGCGGTGTGGAGATAGGGTATTTCCGCCGTCCATTTCGCGGGATTGGAGACGGGAATGGAAACGCTGACCGTAGTTTCCTCGCCAGGAGCAAGCGCGCCGACCGGGACACTCCCCTTGGCAGCGGGGACGGCTTTGCCCGCAGCATCGAAGAGCAGGACGCTCAGTTCACTGGCGGGAGACCGGGCCGCGCCGGAGTTCAGGACTTTCGCGCTGACCTTCAACACGGCATTTTGATAGTTCTCGTCCAGATCGGTGACGATTGTGAAATCACGAACGCGCAGTTCGGGTGGCGACCACAGGGTGACGTTGCGGAAGATGCCGGAGAGCCGCCACATGTCCTGATCCTCAAGATAGGAACCGGCGTTGTAACGGTAAACCTCCGCAGCGATCGTGTTAGAACCGCCTGGCTTGATATACGGAGTGATATCAAACTCCGCTACATTGCGGGAATTGCTGGAGTAGCCGACTTTCTCGCCGTTGACCCAGAGGAAGAAGGCTGAGTCAACGCCATCGAAGTTGACATGCACTCCACGTCCTTTCCAATCGGCCGGGATTTCGAAGGTCTTTACATAACTGCCAACGGGATTGCGCTCGGTGTAGGATGTATATTCTTTCGATGGCTCACCCATCACCCGCGGCCAATCGTTTTTGAATGTGTAGCCGATATTTCTGTAATAAGGGGTGCCATAACCGAGAACCTGCCAGCAGGACGGAACCTGGATCTCATCCCACTTTGAGACATCGTAGCCCGGCTTGTAGAAATCGACCGGCCGCTCTTCGGGGCGCGGGACGTAGTGGAATTTCCACTTGCCGTTGAGCGATCTTGCCAATGACGAGGCGTATCGATTCGCGGTGATCGCCTCCTTCAGATCGGCATAGGGCATGAGAGTGGCGTGCCACGGCTGCTTGTTGATGCCCAGAGTTTCGGCATTTTCGATCTCCGGAGGGAGCGGAGCGGCAGCATATAAAGCTGAGAACAAGAAGAGACAAAGGGCGCACAGCGCGCCTATCCGAAAGACGGCCGGAGCCTGCGATTTCGCAAAACAATACGTCGGAACCATACGGCTCGATCGAGGGTCTTTCATGAGACCAAAGAGTTACCCGAGATCGTTCCCGAGTTCCAAGAATGATGTATCCACGTGGGGATTTCTACCCAGACGGGTAACGACGAATCACCCGTTATCGACGATTGTATACCGTCAAACAGCCCTTGCACTCAACCCCGCCAATTGCGATGGCCGCTTGAATTCGCGTCCCTTAAACAACCGTTAGACCGTTCAATCCGCCGGACCACGGAATTTGAGCGCGGCTTCCGTCCTCGAATGGACATGCAGTTTCGCATAGATATGCTTCAGGTGCCAGCGGATGGCTTCGATGGAAACAAACATCCGCCCTGCGATCTCCTTGTTGCTCAGTCCGAAAGCCACGAGTTCGAGAACATCCTTTTCCCTTGAAGTAAGGTCTTCCACCTCCTTCGAGATCGCCGACTGGTTTCGGAAATACTGAATCACCTTGCGGGCGATTTCCCCACTCATCGGAGCTCCCCCCACTCCCACGTCACGGATGGCGGTCAGCACTTGTTCAGGAGCCGATCGCTTCAGCAGATAACCTGACGCACCGGCCCGCAAAGCGCTGAAAATGCGGTCGGGGTCCTCATAGACCGTCACCATGATCACCAGGACATTTGGCAGAAGTTTTTTCAATTGTGCGACACACTCGATGCCGGACATGGCGGGAAGCTGGATATCCATCAGAACCACCGCCGGGTTATGACGAGGCAAAAGGCGCAAAGCCTCCTCCGCGGTCTCGCAGGCGGCAACACAGGTGTATTCGTTTGACAGTTCAATGATGGTCTTCAGTCCCTCACGCGTCGTTTTGCTGTCCTCAACAATGGCAACCTTGATCATATATGCTCTCCTTTAAGTGAAATTCTGAATTGTATGTTTGTCCCGTCACGGGGACTCGTTTCGATCATGCAAGTTCCGCCGAGTGTCCGGATTCTCTCTTCCATGTTGCGGAGTCCGTCACTCCCCGGCCTGTCAACGGTTTGATCGAATCCACACCCGTTGTCGGCTAGGGAAATCACGAGACTGCCCGTTGCCACTTCGATGGTGAGATGCACTTCGTTCGCACCGGAGTGTCGGACGATATTGTTGAGAGCCTCCTTGAAGGCAAGGAAGATTCCGTGGCGCGTCCGCGAATCGAGCGGATGCATCGTGATCGCATCGTCAATTTTGAGACGGCAGTCGATTCCCGCCAGTTTCAGGAAGCGCTGGGCAAAGAGTGAAAAATACCCGGCAAGGTCGGCAACCGAATCGTAACGCGGGTTCACCGCCCATACAATTTCATCCAGCCCGGTGACCAGCGTGCAGCACAAGCCTTTGAGTTGGCCGAGGTAGCCTTCCTTCTGCTCCTTCGGAATCGCCGGATTGCCCATCAGGGAAGTCAGGATGCCGGCCTCGGTAAGACCCGCACCCAGCTCATCGTGCAGATCCTTCGCCATGCGGCTCCGCTCTTGTTCCATGGCGCGATGCCGTTCGACCAATTCGCGTTCTTCGATCTCCGCGGCAAGTTCGACCGAACGTCTGGCCACCGTCCGCCGGAGCAGGGTGACCCATGAGGAAACCAAAATGAGCCCCGTGGTGAGAATGGCGACAAGCGCGATCGTATGGCGCGCGGTCCACCAAGGCCCTCGTTTGATGACAACGATGTTGTCGGTACTGTAAAGGCGCATTTCAAACAGGTCCGAACTGGACAAGGTCCTGTCCGCCGTGGCGCTGATGTAGACTCCTGTTAGCCTCAGGATGCTATCCCGCTCGATCCCCTCCGGCATGGATTCACCGGAAGGCACGAATGCGACGAATCGATTCGATCCCGCACGCATCTCCAGCGCGCGCTCGTCCAATCTCACGGTGTCGCTGAGCAACGTCGCCTCAACCTCCACCAACGTGGAATCCAGGTGATCGTCGGGCAAGTTCCAGTATGGGACGTTAACGGGTGTGGGTAGAGCCAGGTGCCCGGTCTTCCGCGCCCGGGCCTCTAACAATGCTGGAGAAGGTCCGCCAAGCTGGGGAAATCCGGAGGCCTCCACTTCGTCACCCGGCGTCAAGACCGGTGCCTCGCGGGTCACCACCCGGAAACCACTCGTTCCATCGAAAAGGAAGAGTTCCGGCGGCCTCGCACACAGGAATTGCCCGCTGACCCTCACACGTTTGAGCGCGTTCGGGTGAGAGGTGAACAGCAGCAACTCCGATGGCCGGAGGAGAGGCGCGGAAAACGGGGCTCCGGACGCGGGTTCATCCACCGACATGCTGGCGTTGCCTAACATCATCGCGGAGGACTGAACCCTTCCCGTCTTACTGTCCCATATCGCGCGATAAACACCGCGGAGCCTCACCACACAACCCAGAAGGGACGCCTCTTCCTTTGCAGAAAGCCGGGTGGTTGGCAATGGATAGAGAGAGTCATTCAAGATGTTAACATTTCCACCGCGGGTCAGCAGTCTCAACTCGGTATTCGAAATGGCCGTGACCACGCCCTCGATCTGCACCATTTCCGCATCAAGACTCCCGCTGGCGAGTTGCTGTTGGGTAGGCTGCACCGCCTTGGGAAGCTCCGCGTTGCCCAGACAGGTCGCACGGTCCACATGCAGGACCGGCGAAAAATCACCCGGTCCCGTGCGTCCCACCACTTTCCAAAGCTCGGTCGGATGCGGGGAGTTTTCAGGCGTCGTGGACAGATAGTGAACGAACACTCCGCCGGTCGCATCCTGCATCACGAAACTTTTGGGAGTAACCATCGTCACCACCCCTTGGATTTCGACGTGGTATGGCTTCGCGGCATCCTCCCGCTGGAGTTGCCGCACTTCCACCGCTTGTGTGAGTAATTTTTCCTTGTCCAGCCCGTCTGACACGATCTCAAGCTGCCGCCCGTCAATTGCCAGGATTCCCGAGTTCCGCTTCAGTCCTGATATTTTGATAGTTTGATGGAGCAGGGCCGACGGATCCAGGCCGGTGCCATCCGCAAACGTCACGTGAAAGATACGGGAGTTTCCGGTGACTTCCAATTCAAGGCTGTTACCTGATTTGGCGGCATAATTTACGGTCCCCTCGAAAGCAACCCACTGGTCCAAGGTTCCGTCGTGAAGGGCGCTCGCGAGTGATTCCCGTGCGAACGACCGTGATCGACCATCCGGCAACACGCTACAGCTAACAGGAGTATCAGTCAAAATCACGCGCGCACCGTCGTCCGAGGTCAGGTAGAACGTATAGAGTCCGGTCCTCGGCACCTGGAGGAAGCCTGAAAAAACGAGGGCGGCCATTTCGGGACGGGATCTGACCCTCAGATCAAAATCGGTCACCACCCCCCTTGCCTGTGATTCCAGCATGGAAAAATCAGGTAGAGCCTCGAATTTGCTATCCAGGTAGGAAATGTATTCCAGTCCGGGTTTGAATTCAGCGTCATCCGGCTCGCGGTGCCACAGGGATCCGGGAGGCACCTTCTGGCGGACCATGCCTTCCCGTTCATATTCTAACGTAAGCGTGGCATCGGCATCGCCATTGAACCACTCGACACGAAGCCCCCGCATCCCCTCCTGCAAGAACGCCGTTCCCGATCTCGACAGAGGAGAATGGTTCCCGTCGATCTCAACCACAGGAGTTGTTCCGATCCTTATCGCGAGCGGGCCGCGGCTCACCAAACAGTTGACGACCGTGATGACAATGCGGTTGCCGACACGCAAATCGGACGGAAGGGACGGCAGCTCCAGCATACTTGTGGACGTTCCATCATCCAACGCGATCAAACGGAGACGATCGCTGACGGCGCATACGAAGCCTTCAAGCCGGAAGGTATGGAAGGACCTCTCCGTCGTTGTCACCAACTCACGCAAATTCAACAGCGAGAGTTGCGGAGTCTCCCCCGCTGTCGCATCCCCCGGCTCCGTCGACGCCGGCAATGCATTGGCCATCCATGCAAAGAAAGCGAGCAGGACGAACATGGTTGATTTGCAACGGTGACTGAATGCCATGTCGGTGATCTCCTTCATGCGAAAAGCGGACGGAACCATTTCATTTCGAGAAGCGTGGGGACCGCAATGATACGCCAGCCTTCAGAGAAAACACCAGCCATAAAGTTGTGCCATCCCATTGCTGAAATTCGAAAGGGATGATCATTTCACCCATTGGCTCCGGATGATGACGACCGCCAGTGACGGAATAAAGCCCTCTCAGAATCTTCTGAGAGGGCCTTGTTTACCCTATGGAAGCCCCCTCAGAACCCAAACTGAAAGGGGCAAACCTATTCTACGGCCAAAACTCAGGGATTAAGTCCGATCTTGTAGAAGGCCTTGCCGACTGGCGGTGCTGGATCGGTGTAGCTAGCTGTGCCTGCGGTGCCCGGGAAGGCATTCTCAAGCGTGGTCCACGAACCCGGCTCCAGAGTGGTGCTGCGCTGGATCTTGAACGTGACGCCTGTAACACTCTGCCACCCGATCACTCCGTTACTGCTGCTAGCAGCGAAGAACGAACTTCCTTTTGTCGGATCCAGTCCTAACCGGAACTCGGTGAGGTTGGCTGTGCTATCGTTGTCGAAGTCACCGGTCGCGGGCTGGTTCACACTGAGGAAATTGGTGTATTCCCATGCGTCTGCCATGCCATCGGCATCCATATCGTCTGGATTGGACACCTTGTTCGCCGGATCAGTGGAAGCAGCCTGTTCCTGAAGGTTGGTGAAACCGTCGCCATCGGGGTCGCCCGAGGCCGATTGGCTCAAGTCGCCGAAGTGGGCCAATTCCCAAGCGTCTGCCAAGCCGTCATTGTCGCTGTCCACCGCAGAAACGGTCAGTTTCACGCTGTCAATGCTTTGCCATCCGCCGAGGGACTTGAAGCCGACACCGATCGCTTTGCCAATCGCCGGACTTCCAGCTGGAATGGTATAGATGATGCCCTTGCCGTTTTCAACGACAAGGCTTGTTACTTCCGCGGCGGTCAGCCGGGTGATGACACCTACATCGTTATAGACGAGACCGGCCCTGATACTCCCGGCAGTGATGTGATCGAAGCTGACGGCGAATACATCGCCCGCCTGAGCAGTCCGGCCGCTGAGGTTATAAACCGCATTGTTCCCCTGGACGTAACCGCGCTTGATCCCGTTGGTGACGGGCGCTTGCGCTTCGCTTCCGGTGTCACCGGTGACAGTCGATTCACCTGCCCATTCGGTCCAATAGGTAACATCACCATCCGGATCACCTGTCCAGCTCGTTGCCTTTGCCGCATTCAGAACTCCGGGAATTGGGCCTAGCAGTTCGAAGCTGCCATTGCGGGTGTTGTTGTCGATGAGGGACAGCAACACCGGCGTGCTGGCAGCCGCGTTTGGATTGGTATGGTATTGGACGAGCTCGGCATAGTCCGAGAAGGTGTCTGCGTCAGTATCTGCAGAGTGAGGATCGCTCGGGGCGTTGCCGAAGCCTGTGTTGAGGGCGCCGTTTTCATCGCCGTCCGAGACTCCGTCGTCATCCGAGTCCGCGTCGAGCGGATTGGTGCCCGAGCCATCAAAGGCATTGGATGTTCCCAAAACCTCCGGTCCGTCGAGCAGTCCGTCATTATCCGAGTCATTGTCGTTGGGGAGGGTTCCCAAGCTCAACTCGTCGGCGTTGATCAGACCATCGCTGTCGAAATCGGTGGAACCATTTTGCAGGGCAAGTTCGGCAGGCGTCGGGAAACCATCGTTGTTGCCGAAATATTGGTCTTCGTAGAAGTCGCCGAGTCCGTCTCCATCGGAATCACCGTCGGCGATGTTCAGGGAAAACTCATCGACCTGCATGAATCCACCGATTGAAATCACGCCGATTCCGATTGCCTTTCCGATTGCAGGGCTGCCGGCAGGGATTCGATAGACGAGGTGACCAATGCCTGGAGTGCCAATGGTGCCGGTGTTGGTGATGGCCACGGATGCGGGAATCGCCGTGATCACTCCTCCGTTGTTGTAAACCAGCCTAACGGAGAGTTCTCCTGTCTGGCCGATATGTTTCCAGGTGCAGGCATAGACATTTCCGGCCGCAGCGATGTAGGGAGTGAGGTTATAGGCTGCATTGGTAGGCTGGAAGAAGGCGCGCATGGCTCCATTCGTTCCGCCGGGTTCGACGCCGGTGTTGTTGCCAATCGCGGAAACGCCCGTCCACTCCGTCCAATTGTCGATATCATTGGGGGCGGCGGCATCCCACTGGGTGATCTTGGCAATATTGGGAACCCCGCCGTTGACCGTTTCGAAACTGCCGTTCTGAAGAGTGTTGTTGATCAGGTCGTGCAGTATCGGCGTCGGGAAACTGGCATTATCGTTCGGGTTGGTAAGGTAGGACAGTTCATCGTTGTCGCTGAACGTGTCACCATCGGTATCCGCAACATTTGGATCGGTCGGTGCGCTGGCAAAAGCGGTGTTGAGCGAGCCATTCTCATCGGAGTCACTGACCTTGTCGCTGTCGGAATCCTTTGACAGCGGGTTGGTGGGAAGTCCATTGTAACTGTTGGAGGTTCCGGCAACTTCCGCGCCATCGGACAGGCCGTCACCATCGGTGTCTGCGATTTTTGGATTGGTTGCCCGGGCGATTTCCTGAAGGTTGGTCAGGCCATCGCTGTCATAGTCGCTGGAGCCGCTTTGCAGGGCGAGTTCGGCAGGCGTCGGAATACCATCGTTATTGCCGAAAAGCTCGTCTTCCAAGAAGTCACCCAGTCCGTCGCCGTCGGAGTCGCCGTCGGCGATGTTGAGGGCAAACTCATCCACTCCGGTCCAACCGGCGGGACCGGTCGCTCTAACACCAATGCCGATCGCCTTGCCGATTGCCGGACTGCCGGCGGGAATGCTGAAAACGAGGTGACCGATGCCTGCGGGGAGCGGAGCGGTGGAGTTGTACTGGGTGTAGGTATAGGCCGAGGCACCGGGTACCGGAGTGATGGTTCCGGCATTGTCGTAAACCAATTGGACAGTAATGATTTTCCCGGGGTTGTTCACTTGTTTCCATGTGCAGGCAAACACATTGCCGGCCGCCGCCACGTAGGTGGTCAGGTTATAGACCGCATTGCCATTCTGAATGTAGCCACGCAAGGTGCCATGGGTTCCTCCGCCCTCGACGCCGCTATCTGCGGGTGCGGTGGAAGGGCCGCCCACCAAGGGACCCCACTCCGACCAATTGTCGATGTTGTTAGGGGATGCCAGATCCCATCCTGCGGTTTTGGCAATATTGGTAACTCCGTTCCGGAGTTCGAAATCACCATTGCGGGTGGTGTTGTTGATCAGGTCGTGCAGCGATGGCGTGGGAATGCTCGCCGCACTATTCGGATTGGAACGATACGCCAACTCGTCATTGTCATTGGCGGCGTCGTTATCAGTATTCGCACTATGGGGATTGGTCGGAGCATTGCCGAAGGCGGTATTGAGTGAACCGTTTTCCTTGCCGTCGTTGACACCATCAAAGTCAGAATCGACCAGCAGCGGATCGGTCGGCGTGCCATCGAAAGCATTGGAAGTTCCGGCGATTTCGGCACCGTCGGCCAAGCCGTCACCATCGGTGTCGGCGGCGCTGGGATTGAGGCCTGCATTGAATTCGGCGAGATTGTTCAAACCATCGCCGTCGGCATCAGTGCCACTGCTTTGAAGGGCCAGCTCGCCCGGGGTGGCGGTCCCGTCGTTGTTGCCGAAATACCGGTCTTCGTAGTAGTCGGCCAAGCCGTCGCCGTCGGTATCGGCCGGCGGCGTATAGAGAAAGCTCAAGCGGACGTTGTCCACCTGTGGGTAGGCACCGGTCGCGGTGATCTTGATGCCGAGTTTCTTGCCGATGAAAGCGGTGTCTGTCGGCAATACGGTGTAGGTGCCGGTCTTGTTGTTGCCCACCGTGGTGCTGGCGACGGCCGGTCCGAACGCGGTGATGGTTCCGGCATTGTCGTAAACCATGGTGAGGTTGTGGGCGACCGTGTTCTTGACATCCCAGAGGAAGGTAAGCACGTCACCCGCCTGAATGACATGAGTGGTCATGTTATAGGTCGCATTGCCGTTTTGAAGGAACGCCCACTTGGTGCCATTGGTCGCCCCACCATTGGTTTCGGTTCCGCTGTCTCCCCTAACGGTCACGAAAGGGAATTGCGTCCAGTAGGTGACATCACCGGCTGCTGCGACGTCCCAATCGGCTGCCTTTGCCGCATTGATGGTTCCGGGCACGGGTCCCAGCAGCTCGAAGCTGCCGTTGTTATGGGTGGCGTCGATCAGGAACGTCTGGGCGCCCGCCAGCCCGGGCAGCAGGGAGCCCATCACGAAAATGAGAGCGGTTGGATTCTTCAAATGATTGCTAAAACGTGGTTTCATGGGTTTTGTTTTGGGGTTTCTTATGGAGATCATGGAAGCAAGACCGGCATGGTCTATCAGTCATTAAAAAGGGTTGTTGCATCGAGCAAACCCAGCGAGCATGCTCTATACTTAGGGTATTCCTCGACGACTTCTTAACAACTCCCCTAAGTGGGTAGTAATTGAGCCTTCGGAGAGGGTTGGATCTCAGGGAGCTACCAGCTTGAGCCTTGCAAAACGCCGTTGCCGGGGGGTCGCAGGAGCGGGATCCTCAATGGTCATGTGATCCCAGCCGTTGGACATGGGGACGAGCAAACCGGTTTCCCGATCATCCCAATTCTGAAAATCGTCCGAGAACTGGCCGATGTAGCGATACCCGGCTGTAACGGCGGCGGAGTCGCGCGGGAATTCGATCACGAGGCGCTGTCCGCCTCCGATTGCCTCGACACGGCTTACCTTCGGCAGACCGGCAGGTCCGACCGCTGGGTCGAATATCGCGGCTCCAGCGCTATTGGGATCGAGATTGAGCAGGAATTCGACAAGGGCGGAGATTCCGTCTTTGTCCGAATCGTCATGGTATCCGGCGGCACCAAGACCTGAATCGAGCGCCCATTGTTCGAACAACGAGCGAACCTGGACGATCAGGTTGTTCGAGTTGAAATTGGGATTTCCACTGCCGTCGATGACCGCATTTCCCGGGAGTGACAAGGTGACGAGCGCGGCGGATGGGGATACTGTTAGCGTGTAGCTGGCACCGCCCCCCGTGAGCGAGGCGACAGTGGCTCCACCGAGCGAGAAATCCGCGGTGGTTAATCCGGTCACGGGCTCGGAGAAGGAAACGTTCACGGCGATGTTGCCGCTGCCAACGGATACCGGTGGAGCGGTGAGGGTGACCAAAGGACGCTCGCTGGTGAAACGCAGCGCATCGAGGCGGGTGCCGTCCTCACATCCATAGATGATCACGGTGTGGCTGCCTGCGGCGATGTTCAGCATGACGGGATCCATGGGCGCAGGATGGACGGTTAGAATAAAGTTATCAACCTGCGGATAGCCTCCGCCGGATTTGATCGTCATCGCGATGGCATGGCCGATCGCCGGATGACCGGCGGGAACAGTCCAGGACATGCCGATTCCGAGTTGGCGCGCCGTGCTGATCGTATTGGTCGTTGCCGTACCGGCGATCGCTACGATGCTGGTTCCGTTCTGATAGGCGAGCTGGGCGGTGGCGGTGGGCCGGTTGGCCAGCACCCAGTCCCATGAGTAGGTGAAGACGTCTCCCTCGGCGACGACACGGCTGGTCAGGTTGTAGGCGGCATTGCCCGTTTGAAGGAAACCGATGCGGGTACCATTGCTCGCAGCGGCGGCCTGAACCTCCGTGCCACTGTCGTTAGACGCAGTCGAGGGACCTCCCGCGGCAGCGCCCCACAAGGTCCAGTTGTTCACGTCTCCATCGGGATCCGTGTCCCAATGGGTGGCCTTGAGAGTGCTGGGAGTAATTCCTCCCAGTGATTCAAAGCTCCCGTTGTTCGTGGTAGCGTTGATGAGGGTAACCGGTGTCGAGCTGCTGTTCAGTTGATCCCAACTGAAGGTGCCGGCCCCCACTTGTCCGTCATTGGTTGACCAGTTGTAAGCTGTGCCGCCATCGATGCAGGCCCACAGGGAGTTGCTGGAAGCATTGTCAGAACGGAGGAGTCCTTCCAGGGTCCAGTTTCCGGCGCGTGGCAGCACGAAAGTGTAACTGGCAGAGTGCGCGGTATTCAGGGTTTGATCGTTGCCCGGGTAGCTGCCATCCGGAAGCCAGATGTGAACGCCCGCCGAGCTGCCGGCGTCGTTGACCTTGGTCATGCCACCGGTGAGGACCCCGTTTTCGGCTTCCACAAACAGGATGTCCGAATTGTAGGTGAGCGTGGCGGTCACCGGCCCGGCCATGGGGTTGCCCAAGGTGTCGGTGATGCCTGCCGGGCTGATGGTGACGGAAAACGTGCCAACCTGGAGCGGGGTGACGCGGACCATGTACTCGATTCCACCGCCCGTTAGATTGGAAAGATTAGCGTTGATGGCGGTCAGGCTTGCCATGGAGAATCCAACGGGCGGTTCGTTGAAATGGATCCCCAGATCAAAAGGCCCCACGATACTGCCACTTGGAATCCCGGCAAAGACCGGTGAAGGGCCGAACGTGTCGATGCCACGGGACAGGGTGTTGGAGGCGAAATTTCCTAGTAAGCTGTTATTGGCGACGTTCCCAGGCACACTGACAGCCACGAACGGCGAGCTGGGTAAAATCGTAGCCACGTAGTAGTATCCCGAGCCGCGGAGCTTCGTGACAGAACCGCCGTTCACATACAGGTCACTGGCGGTGAAATCCGTGACATCGGTATCGAAGGCGATGGTCACGTCGAAATTACCATTCGGCGGACCGGCGGGTCCTGCGATTTCGCAACGTGCTTTCCGCAGTCCGACCAACCCGTTGAACGTTTTCGGCGCGATATCGTTAGGCCATGTCCCTGAGTCCATGGTCGTCCAGTTAGTCCCGTCCGTGCTGTAATCCACCCGGTAACCGGCGATACGTCCGTTCTGACTGTCGAGGCGGGGCGTATAAATGTATCCGCCGATGGAACGAACGGAGCCGAGATCGACGGTGAGGTGGTGGGGCGGCGGTGGATCTACAGCACCGGACCACGACGTGTGCCAGTAGGTGCCTGTGTTTCCATCGATTGCCTGAGTGGCGGGTGCGGCTTCGGAGGCTGTTTCCTGACTGTCGAAATCAGCGACTGAAAGCTGCGCGGTTGGAATCGGTTTCCCAGTGGAATCAAGGATCGAGAATTCCGCAACGGAAGTCCACGCCCCGCCATTGACTTCCGATATCCCGGTTAGACGAACATAGCGGGCGTTCGCGAAGGAGGTGATTTGGAATTCGGACGCATTGAGTCCGGAGATATAGGATGTCAGGAGATCAACCGCTTTTTGATCGACCACGTTTTTCGCCAAAGGAGGCATGGCTGCTCCATTGCCAACATTGGAGAGGCGGACCGCGGTGGCTGATAGAGACGGATCACCGGGTTTCATGTAAAAGCCTCCGGGCAGACTGAAGTGTCCCTGGATGATTCCATTGACCAGTCCCTGCTTGCTGAGAGGGGTGCCAAGACGGGCGTCGAAATAGTCAACCGTGCCACCGGGCTGGTGGCAGTGGGAACAGTTGCTGGCGAGGTAGGATCGCACGCGGTGTTCGAGCGGAGCGGTGGCGTCGTCGATAGGACGGGCGGCGATGAAGTTTTCCAACTCGGTGGCGGTCAGGGTGCGGTCGAACATTCCCAGCGAGTTGAACGTGAGCAGTTGGTTCGCGGTGCGGCCCGTGGTGCTGTAGTGAAAGTCCATGTTCAGGGACGCGGTGCGGACTCCAAGCGCCTGGCCGGCATTACTGTTATGGCAGAGCATGCAATCTCCGCGCGACGGGTAGTCCCAGCGACGGGTGACGGTGCCGCCTCCGTCTTGGGTGACGGTGTAATCCTCGCCCAATCCGGTGGTCAGGAGTTCGGCATCCGTGCCGGCGGCGTTCCACTTGTAGGTCACTCCGTATTTCCCGCCATTGGCGGTGCAGATGAGAAAGCGGGTTTCCAAACGCTTGATTTGCGAGGGATTGTTCTCGTTGATAGCCATCTCAAAATGTTTCACGAAAACCGTTCCCGCCGGGAAGACCCAGTTCCCGTTCTCGCTGAATGCGATTTCCTCCTCGGCGGTGTTGTGGGTTCCGTTGTTAGGAAGGATGATCCACCGCTTCTTTTCGGCACCATCCGACCAGAGCGGGGTGGCCACGTTGTAAGGAACGACTCCGGGAGCGGGTGCAAGCGTGGCGAGACTGGTGAACGCGCCGGTCTGCGAAAGAAACTGCGGTGGCTCGGTGGCAATACCTGCCGAGACGAGTTTGAAAATGGTGCCACCCGCGACATTCGTTCCGTTGAGATTCATCAGATAGATTTCACCCGCATTGTCGGTGCAGAAATTGGCAAGGCCGGCTTTGTTTCCCGTATGAAAGCCGTCCACGATCAACTCGGACACCGGGGCGCCCCCGACCGGATCAATCGTCGCGGTCCAGATGAGTCCTCGAATGTGGTCCCCGTAGAGAAGTTTGCCGCCGAGCTGGTTGCTCCATTTCGCGCCGCGGTAGCGCATTCCACCGATGATGCAGCTTCCCACACTGTGGGAATAGTCGAGAAACGGTAGTGTTTCCGTCCCGATGGGAGGCATGGCAGGAGTTCCGGCCCCTGCGATCGATCCTTCGCGATAACCCCACTGCGCGTTGCCGCCCTTCGTGATCCGGGACATCTCTTCGCGGGAGCCGCCGCCCACGTCGCCAACCCAGGCCACATCCTCCAGTGGGTCATAGTGGGCGGTGTGCGGGCTGCGAAAGCCGAGCGCGCCATATTCCTCCAGGATCGATCCCGCGGGATCGAGGAACGGATTGTCATTCGGAATCCGATATCCCTGGGTGAAACTGGCCGGCCAGCCAGCGGGCGGAGTCGGTCCTAACGGCTGCCGCCGGACGGCATGGGATTTCGTCGGGTCGTTGTTCACATCGATGCGGAAAACTCCGCTGAAAAAGCCGCCGTTGAGTTTCTGGGTCCGGGCCAACGCCCCGGCGTTTCCACCGCCGGCACCACTGTCCCCACCGTCACCACAGGTGATATTGAGAAAACCGGCGTTGTCGAAAAACATGGCTCCGCCGTTGTGCCAGAGGTCAGGGTCGTATTGGTTGATCAGGACAAACTCGCTGGCCGGATCGAGCGTGCCGCTTGCCGGAAGCCACGTGAAACGGGAAACGTGCCAATAGGAGTGGTTGGAGTCCGCCCCCGCCAATGCGGGTTTGTAATTGTAGCAGACGTAAGCATAGTTCCTGTTAGCGGATCCGGCCTGGCCGAACTCCGGATGGAAAACGAGGCTGTAAAAGCCCTGATCCTCCGAAGACTGGGTGTAGGAGGTCCATTCCAACACTTTCACCACCTGGGCCTGGGTCGTGGCGGAATCATTCGCGAATCTCCAGATCTGCCCGTTCTTCCCCACCAGGAGAAGATCGTTCGTGCCGGGAACGGGCCGCAGCGACAGCGGATCAACAAACGTTAGATTGGGGAAGGCGTTGACCGCGTTCCATCCGGTCGAAGCGCCGGGCGCGACCTGGGGCATGGTGCCATTGAGATAAGCTCCGACCGGAACGGGAGCATCGAGTCCGGGCAACTGCGAAAATGCCAGCCCGGCCAGCGCCAGAGTGAGGTTCAGGATGAAGAGAAGGGTGTTGTTCATAAGTTTTTGTTAGGTCGTTCGTCCGGCTGGCATCGACATGGACTCAGCATCCCGTTGTCGATACCGAGGCAGGAAGTCCATGCGACATTCAGACCGCCGTCAGAGTCAGGCACATCAACCCGAAATCCGTCAGATCATGTGACGACCATAGTGGCAGACTCCGGGATTGGCATGGTGGCTATGACTGAGATGTATCTGTCGGAAAATGGTTCGTCATGGTTGGGCTTTGCGGCGAGTAAAGGCTTTTGACCTTCGCTGTCAAATCGGCGCATTGCATCTGATCCCGCCAACCGGCAAGGATAAGCCTGCGATTTAGAGTCGCTAATTACTCGGTATCTGAGACTTACCTCGAAAAACCACCCACTGCGAACATGCCACCCAATCCTCCCCACACACAAATACTACCCATTCAGGGAGCTGTGAGATCAACACTGAATTTTCTATTCAAATACCCACCCGCCTAATGTTAGGTTTTACAAAAAAGCCTCACCGAGAAAACTGATAATTTAGTAATCAGATAAAAATTCACGACCTTCCGCTATTCTTCCGATCCCCTTTCGCACACGCCCGATTGGTCTTCATGAGAAGAGCTTCCGGTCCAGCGAGCGATATTGGATTGCTTCAAGAATATCGTTCGGGCGGATGTCAACGGCTCCCGCCAAGTCTGCCAATGTACGCGCGACCTTCAGAATCCTGTCGTGGGCGCGGGCGGAGAAGTTCATTTCCTCCATGGCGTGTTCGAGATAGCCGTTCGCTTCCGGAGTGAGTTTGCAATGTTGGCGCACTTGGCGCGATCCCATCGCCGAATTGGTGGAGTTGGAAAATTTGCGGAAGCGCTCGATCTGGATCCCTCGGGCGGCAACCACCCGCTGGCGAATGGTTTCGGACTTCTCGCCGATATTGGTGTCGGACGACAGCTCACGGAAATCGACCAGCGGAACCTCGACGTGCAGATCAATCCGATCCAGCAGCGGCCCGGAGATCTTCTGACGATAGTTTTCAATCTGGCGTGTCGAACAACGGCAGTCGCGTTTCACATCGCCGTAGTAGCCGCACGGACAGGGATTCATTGCCGCCACCATCATGAATTGCGAGGGAAAGGTCAGCGAACCCGCCGCCCGGGAAATCGTCACATGGAAATCTTCCAGCGGCCCACGAAGAACCTCCAGGGTCTGGCGGCGGAACTCGGGGAGTTCGTCGAGAAACAAGACGCCGTTGTGAGCCAGTGAAACTTCGCCAGGACCCGGATTGGTGCCGCCTCCCAGCAGGCCAGCATCCGAAATCGTATGGTGCGGCGCGCGGAACGGGCGGGTCGTTAGAAAAGCCCGCTTGGGATCCAACAGGCCGGTGATGGAATGAATCTTGGTGGTTTCGATCGCATCGTCCTCGGTCATGTCCGGCATGATCGTTGGCAGGCGTTTCGCCAACATGGATTTCCCGGTTCCGGGAGGACCGACCATGATCAGATTGTGGCCTCCGGCGGCGGCCACCTCGAGAGCGCGTTTCACGTGGTGTTGGCCTCGAACCTCGTCGAAATCGACTTCGTAGCTGCGATGGGAATTGAAAAAAGCCCTGCGATCCAGATGGAACGGCGGGATGATGATGTCGCCGTTGAGGAAGTCCCACGCTTGTTTGAGATTCCTGATGGGGAAGACCTGAACGCCCTCGATGATCGCCGCTTCGGGTGCGTTTGCCTCGGGCACGAACAGGCGGGTCCGGCCGCTGCGCTTGGCTTCAAGAGCGATGGAAAGAACGCCTTTCACGGGACGCACCGCGCCATCCAAACCGAGTTCGCCGACGACGCAACAATCATCCGCGTTGAACGGCTTCGTCCCGCTCGCGGCGATCATCGCCAGAGCGATGGGAAGATCGAACGAAGGTCCTTCCTTTTTCAAATCGGCCGGCGCGAGGTTTACCGTCTTGATCCCGTCATCCAGATAGAGCGCGGAGGCGCCGATGGCGGAAATGACCCGCTGTGAGGATTCCCTAACCGCCGCATCCGGCAGGCCGACGATGATGACAATCGGTTTGTCCGCGCCGCGGGCGTTGACTTCGACTTCGACTTCCTGGGCATCGACACCCCGGAGCGCTGCTGAAAATAGGCGGGTAATCATGTGAACATCCATTGCGTGGCGATTTTTGCTAGAGATGGCAAGCGAGAAGACGCCTCCCCTCAAAAGGAATTGATCTCCGGTGGGGAATCAGGAAGGTTCGCGTGGTGGATTCCTCATGGATCGAATGGACGGCCTGTGCGGTAGCGTGGGTGGCAGTGCTTGTTCCCGGCGGCAACAAACGCCGGGGACCATTGTTAGGCCTGGTGGCGTTGGGAGGAGCTTGGATTTTTGGGACGGCTACGTGGCTGCTATTTCCTGCTGTCTCGGGGATTCTCGCCCTGCTGTTGTTGGCGGGATCGACCCGCGTTTGGAGATGGGGCGGAATGGTTCTCGCTCTGGGGGGCTTGTCGTTGAGCGTGTTTCTTTGCTGGCTGTTTCCTCTCCCTGAAAGCCCGGTTCTTTCCGGACCATTCGCGACGGGCAGTTTGGTTTTCGAACTGGTGGCCGAAGGCGCGGCCCCGCCGCTGGTGGTCCAGGTCTGGTATCCGGCGCGGAAAAACGAACAAGCGCCGCGCCTGAAATGGCTGCCGGATCCGGCACTGGCACCTCACCTCCCGTTTCACCGAATCGGCTGGGCGTTGGCACGATCCCAGACGGAGTTGCCTCCTGTTGATGATCCTGCGAAATTTCCCGTGATCTTCTACGAGCATTCGTGGACCGGTCACCGGGCGGAAAACGTGGCGCAGATGGAGGATCTAGCGAGCCGCGGATTCGTGGTCGTCGCGGTGGATCATCCGGGCCAGGCGACGCGGGTGCTGTATCGGAACGGAGAGGTGATTGTCGGAAAGCTGACACCGCCGGATCTAACGAACGATTCGGGTGTCGCGAATTTCGAAGCTCTCGCCGATAAGTGCCTGCAGGAGCGGACCGAGCATTTGGAGAGGGTGCGGCGGGCCTTGGCAAGCGGCGCGGTGCCGACGTTGAAAGGCCGCCTGAATCTGGATCGGATGGGCGTCTTCGGCTTTTCCTTCGGAGGAACGAGCGCCTTGAGATTGTGCGCGCTGGATCCGGCCTTCCATGCCGGGGCCAATGAAGACGGATTGTTTCTCGGCGACGGCATGCCGCGCGGGCCGTTTCTGTTTTTCGATGAAGAGATGCCGACCTGGTTGCTGAAAGATGCCCAGCCCGGCGAAGGTGCCGGAGAAGCACAGACGAGAGCTTCGGAAACGCGGATCCAAAAGGCGATGACGGGGAAAAACCGTCAGCGGGTAATCATGGACGGAACAGGGCACGAGGCGTTTTCCGATCGGATTTTCACCTGCCGGATTCCCCGGCTGGCACGAGTCGGCATGCGGCCGGCGGCGGAAGTGCACCGGATCGTCACCCGCCGGCTTGGTGATTTTTTCAAGCGGTATCTCTCCTGATGGATTGATAGGCTCGCGGGCCTCCGGCTAATTGTTGTTGTTTACCATTCCCGCGCGAACCAGATTGCTAGTTGAATGAAAAAGAAGAGTCCCGCGCTCGTTTCCCCGTCCACCCAGTTGCCCAAGTGTCCGACGGGCATCCAGGGGCTCGACGAAATCACCGGCGGCGGGTTGCCGCGCGGGCGGCCCACGCTGGTGTGTGGTGGCGCCGGGTGCGGCAAGACGCTGCTGGCCGTGGAGTTCCTCGTGCGCGGTGCCGCCCAGTTCGACGAACCGGGCGTCTTCATGGCCTTCGAGGAAACGGAAGCAGAATTGACGGCGAACGTCGCGTCGCTCGGGTTCGATCTGGCAGGACTCGTTAGAAGCGGGAAAATCGTGATCGACTACGTCCACATCGAGCGCAGCGAGGCCCAGGAAAGCGGTGAATACGATCTTGAAGGATTGTTTGTCCGGCTCAATCACGCGATCGACTCGATCGGTGCCAAGCGCGTGGTGCTGGACACGCTGGAAGTACTCTTCGCCAGCCTGCCCAACGAGGCGATCCTGCGCGCCGAACTGCGCCGGCTCTTCCGCTGGTTGAAGGAAAAGGGAGTGACCGCCGTCATCACGGCCGAGCGCGGGCGCGAATCGCTGACGCGTCACGGGCTGGAAGAATACGTGTCGGACTGCGTCATCGTGCTCGATCACCGCGTCTACGACCAGATCGCCACCCGCCATCTGCGCGTGATGAAATATCGCGGCGCGGTCCACGGCACCAACGAGTTTCCGTTCCTCATCGGCGACGAGGGCATCAGCGTGCTGCCCATCACCTCGCTGGGGCTGAACCACAAGGTTTCTAACGAGCGGATAGGCACCGGCATCCCGCGGCTCGACGCGATGCTCGGCGGGCAGGGGTTTTTCCGTGGCAGCAGCATCCTGCTCACCGGCACGCCCGGCACCGGCAAGACCATCATCTCCGCGAACTTCGCCCAGGCCGCCGCCCGCCGCGGCGAGCGGGTGCTGTTTTTTTCGTTCGTCGAATCGCCCAGCCAGATCATCCGCAACATGCATTCCATCGGCTTGCGCCTGGAGCCGCTGGTCAAGCGCGGCCTGCTGCGGTTCCACTCGGCGCGGCCTTCGCTATACGGGCTCGAAATGCATTTGGCGACGATGTTCAAGGAGATCACCGCGTTTCAACCCCACGTCGTCATCATGGATCCGATCACCAGCCTGATGGACGCCGGCACGCCCTCCGAAGGCAAGGGAATGGTGACACGGCTGATCGACTATTTGAAAGCTGGCCAAGTCACCACGCTCTTCACCAGTCTAACGCAGGGCGGTCACATCCTGCAGGAAAGCGAAAGCGCGATGTCCTCGCTGATGGACTCGTGGCTGTCGTTGCAGGACTTCGAAGGCAACGGCGAGCGCAACCGCGTGCTCTATGTGCTCAAAGCCCGCGGCATGGCGCACTCGAATCAAATCCGCGAGTTCCTGATTTCCGACCACGGGATCGACCTGGTGGATGCCTACATCGGCGTGAGCGGTGTTCTAACCGGCTCCGCCCGCGTGGCGCAGGGAGCGCTCGAAAAAGCCGCCGTGCTGGCCGACCAGCAGGAAGCCGCCCAGCTCAAGCGCGAGGTCGAGCGCAAACGCGCGGCCCTGGAACGCCAGATCAGCGGCTTGCGCTCCGATTACGAAACCGAAGCCGTGGAACTCCGGCGCATCGCCGAGCAGGTCGGCACGCGGACGTTCGTGTTAGGCACCGAGCGGGCGGAATCCGGCCGCCTGCGCCAGGCGGACGCCAAGGCGCCGGCCATCCGGCGCGCCAAACTCAGTCCGGAGGACGGCAATGGCTGAACGCAAAACCGGGAAGCGCGCGGCGAAATCCGCGGCCGTTCCGCCACCGGGCAGATACGTCCTCCGGCTCTACGTGGCGGGGGCCAGCGCCAAGTCGCGGCAGGCGCTTCTGCGCGTCCGCCAACTGTGCGAGGCGGAGCTGAAAGACAACTACGAGCTGGAAGTCATCGACATCTATCAGCAGCCCGGCCTCGCGCGCGCCAACCAGATCGTCGCCACGCCGACACTGATCAAGGAATTTCCGCTGCCGGTGTGCCGCTTCATCGGCAACCTGTCCAACACCACCGGCCTGTTCGGCGAAGCTGACTTGAACCTGTGAGACAATACCTGTTTTGAAAACGACCACCGAAATCACCGGCCTCCGCGCACGCCTGGCCGAAGCCGAGGAAACGCTCCGCGCCATCCGCGCCAGCGAGGTGGATACCGTGGTGGTCGCGGGCAAGCAGGGACCGCAGGTGTTCACGCTGCAAGGCGCCGAGCACGCCTACCGCGTGCTCATCGAATCCATGAACGAAGGGGCGCTGACACTGACGGCGGACGCGGTGATCCTTTACGCCAATCAGTGCTTCGCCCGAATGATTGATCGACCGCTGGAGCAGGTGCTGGGTTCCTCCTTTCACGACCTGCTCTCCACCGTGGACCAGGCGGCGCTGCGACCGCTGCTGAAACGGGCTGACAAGGCAGGCTCGAAAATCCAGGTGCTGTTAGCCGCCGGCGACGGTGCGGGAACGCCCGCGCAAATCTCCATCCGCCGCCTGGTGGGGGATGGTTTCAGAAGCGCGACCATCGGCCTGGTGGTGACGGACATGACCGAGACCCGGCGGGCCGAGGAAATGCTGCGGACCTTGACGCAGCGCGTCGTGCAGGCGCAGGAAGCCGAGCGCGGGCGCGTGGCGCTGGAATTGCACGACAATATCACCCAGCTTCTCTGTGCCATCCTCTTCCGCAGCCAGGCGCTGGCCGACAAGCTTTCCACGGGCGAGGGTCCGGCAAAACGCGAGGCGTTGAAAGTTCACGAAATGCTCGGCAAGGCGGTGGGGGAAGTCGAGGGCATCTCGCGCAACCTCCATCCCGGCGTGTTGAACCGGTTGGGCCTGGTCGTCGTCCTGCGCGACACCGGCACGGAATTCGCGGCGCGGACGGGGATATCGGTCAGGCTGTCCTGTGCGCGGCTCAGAGCGAGGTTATCCGCGGACACCGAGCTGACGCTCTATCGGATTCTCCAGGAATCCTTGAAAAACGTCGAGAAGCACGCCCGCGCCAGCCACGTCGCGGTGAAACTCACGTTGCGCGGCGCTTTCGTGATGCTGGTGATCCGTGATGACGGGATCGGCTTCGACCCGGATCCCAATCCGACCCGGGGAAAAGGCGGGCTCGGTCTCCTCGGCATGCGCGAGCGGGCGACCTATGTCGGCGGCACCTTTAGGATCAAATCCGCCATCCGCGCCGGAACGGAAATCGAGGTGCGCATTCCCATGCCGCCCATCCCCACTCATCGGGCCGAATCATGAAACGAATCACCGTCCTGCTGGCAGACGACCACACGCTCGTCCGCGAGGGGCTGCGCAAGATCCTGGAGATGGAGCGCGACCTTGAGATCGTCGGCGAAGCGGAAGATGGACGCCAGGCGGTGGCCATGGTCAGAAGACTCCGCCCCGAAGTGGTGCTGATGGACATCGCGATGCCGCTGCTCAACGGCCTGGAAGCCACGCGCCAGGTGCTCAAGGCCGTCCCGGCCACCAAGGTGCTCATTCTCTCGGCGCACAGCGACGACGCGTATGTCACGGACGCGGCCGAGTCCGGAGCGCGGGGGTTTCTGCTCAAACAAACCTCATCACGCGACTTGTGCCTGGCGATTCGCGAGGTCCGGCAAGGCAACACGTTTTTCGGCGCCTCCGTCACGGCGCGCCTGCAAATCCGCGATCCACAGGCGTTAGATCGGGGTGAGGCGCCGGGAAAGAAGACCAACCGATTGAGTTCGCGCGAGGTGGAGGTGCTCCAATTGATTGCCGAGGGCCTTCCTAACAAACAAGTCGCCGCCGAACTGGGCGTGACTTTCAAAACCGTGGACAAGCACCGCCAGAACCTCATGGCCAAGCTCGACATCCATGACATCGCGGGTCTCACCCGCTACGCCCTCGCAGAGGGCATCATCAAAGGCGACCTCCGCGGCGATCCGCTCCGATAAGGGATATCCCCCACGGGGTACCCCCGATTGCAGGCGCGCACCGCTCCTCCTATGTTGCTGCTGGTTGGTGAACCACCGGCCCACAACGACAACAATCAACATCATGAAAAACCCACCATTCAGTTTCAGCGAATCACCGGGACCTAACCACCAGCCCTCAGCAAAGGGATTGACAGTCGGCCGGGCGATGATGGGAGGGCTGCTGGCGTTGTTCTGCAGCGCCACTCCCGCTCAAGCCCAACAAGCGCTCGCGCCGGTCGATCTCGGGTGGGCGGGCAGCTTCGCCATTCTAACGAAGACAGGAATCACCAACGTCCCCACTTCGGCGATCACCGGAAACATCGGAACGAGTCCCATCACCGGCGCGGCGATCGCCGGACTGGATCCTGTGGAAATCACCGGAACCATCTACACGGTCAACGCCGCCGGCCCCGCGGGGAGGGTCGTCTATCCGTCCTTCCTGACATTGGCGGTCGGCGACATGGAGGCCGCCTTCCGTGATGCGGCCGGACGGCTGTTTCCCGATGTCATCGAACTCGGAGCGGGAAATATCCACGGCATGAGAATCGCCCCGGGCCTCTACAAATGGGGTACCCCGGTCTTGTTCAACACCGGCATCACGCTTGACGCCCGCGGCGACGCGAATGCTGTCTGGATCTTCCAGATCGGCCAGGGACTCACCGTCGGCAACGGGGCCATCGTGACTCTCACCGGCGGCGCGCAGGCCAAGAACATCTTCTGGCAGGTCGGCGGCGAAACCAATCTTGGAACGACGGCTCAATTCAAGGGCATCATCCTGTGTGCGACGGCGATCGCTATGAAGACCGGGGCGACGCTCGAAGGCAGAGCCTTGGCGCAGACCGCAGTCACATTGCAGATGAATGCCGTGACCGAGCCGAAGTGACCAAGTTGTAGGGGGGTGTAGGGGCGTTGCTTCCGGGGGGAGGCAACGCCCCATTCGCGTACCCGCGGCTGCCCTATCAATTTCAAAATTTCATGTTCCGCAGGCGCAGCGCGTTGGAAATCACCGAGACCGATGACAGCGACATCGCCGCGCCGGCGATCATCGGGCTGAGCAGGGTGCCGGTGATCGGATAGAGAATGCCGGCGGCGATGGGGATGCCGGCGATGTTGTAGATGAAGGCAAAAAACAGGTTCTGACGGATATTGCTCATCACCGCCTTGCTGGAGCGGATCGCGCGGACAATTCCTGATAGATCGCCTTTTACGAGGGTGATATGGGCGCTTTCGATGGCAACGTCGGTGCCGGTGCCCATGGCGATGCCGACGTTGGCTTCGGCGAGGGCAGGCGCGTCGTTGATCCCATCGCCGGCCATGGCGACGCGGCGTCCGGAGGCTTTCAGATCAGTGATGAGCTTGATCTTGGCGGCAGGTGATAGACCGGCGTGAATCTCATCGATTTTCAACTCACGTCCGACGGCGCGGGCGGTGGTTTCGTTGTCACCGGTGGCCATGACCAGCCGGATACCGAGGCGATGCAGTTCGGCGATGGCAGCGGGAGCGCTTTCCTTGATGGGATCGGCAATGGCGAAAACAGCCACCGCAGTTAGATCACGAGCGACCCAAACAACGGTTTTGGCATCGCTTTCACTTTCACCTGCGGATTTCCGCAAATCATCGGGAAGCACAGCTCCTTGAGATTCGATGAACGACTGTTTCCCGACATGCCAAATCCGCCCGTCAACCGTGCCGGAGATGCCGCCACCAGTGGTAGATTGGAATCCCGCCACCTGGGGGATTGCTAGATTTTTTCCACGGACGTGTCCGATGATGGCGCGGGCCAGCGGGTGTTCGCTCTGACTTTCAAGCGCCGCCGCGGCAGCCAACACCTCGTCTTCCGGCAATCCGGGAGAGACGGTGAGCCGGATCACCTCCGGCTTTCCTGCCGTTAGCGTTCCGGTTTTGTCCATGACGAGGGTGTCGATTTTCTCGGTCGTCTCGATGGCTTCGGCGTCCTTGACGAGAATTCCTTCCTGCGCGGCACGTCCGATACCAACCATGATGGAAACCGGCGTCGCCAAACCCAACGCACAAGGACAGGCGATGATCAGCACTGCCACGGCGTTGATCAGGCCGAGTGCCATTGCGGGTTCCGGGCCCCAGACGGACCACGCGATGAAAGTAATCACCGATGCCACCAGCACACCTGGGACAAAATATCCGGCCACCGTGTCGGCGGTCTTTTGAATCGGTGCCCGGCTGCGCTGTGCCTTGGACACCATTTGAACGATTTGGGCGAGAAGCGTGTCCGCACCCACCTTGCCGACGGTCATGATGAACGAGCCGGTTTGGTTGATAGTCGCGCCGACCACCGCGTCGCCGGTTTGTTTCCTCACAGGCAGGGGCTCGCCGGTGATCATGGATTCGTCGATCGTGCTCGCACCGTCGCTGATGGTGCCGTCGAGCGGAATTTTCTCACCCGGTTTGACCCGCACTCGATCGCCGATGGCCAGCATTTCCACCGGCACTTGCTCCTCGGTGCCGTCATCCTTAATTCTGTTAGCCGATTTCGCGGAGAGGTCGAGCAGGGCACGGATCGACTCGCCGGTGCGGCTGCGGGCTCTGGCTTCAAGCAGTTGACCTAGCAAAACAAGAACGGTGATGACCGCCGCGGCTTCGAAATAGAGTTCCACATTTCCGTGATGCCGGAACGAAGGCGGAAACAGCCACGGGGCGACGACCGCCGCGACGCTGTAGATGTAGGCTGCGCCCACACCGATGGCGATCAACGTGAACATGTTGAGGTTCCAGCCTTTGAGCGAACGCCAGCCCTTCGCGAAGAAAATGCCGCCGGCCCAGAACACGACGGGCGTTGCGAGGGCGAATTGAATCCACTTCGACATCGATTTCGACACGATGCCATCGAGCGAAACTCCGGGGATCATCGGCAGCATCGCTAACAGAAGAACAGGAACGGTGAGTGACAAACCGATCCAAAATTTGCGCGAAAGGTCCCGGATTTCGCGTTGGGCGTGTTCGTCCGCGGTGTTCGTGACGGCCTTCGGCTCCAAGGGCATTCCGCATTTCGGGCAATCTCCCGGATGATCCTGTTCGATCTCGGGATGCATCGGACAGGTGTAAATCGTGGGACCGCTGTCAGGCAGTGGAGTAACCTGTTCGAGCGCCATGCCGCATTTCGGACAGTCTCCGGGCGCGTCGGAAATGATTTCCGGATGCATTGGACACGTGAACTGCCCCGGCCGGGCGGCGGACTCCACGCTGGATTTTTCGTGATCGTGCCCGCCACAGCACGATGGCTTGGGCGGGACGGGATCGTTGGGTGGTTGGCAACATTTCATGACGGTTTCGTTAGGCCAGACGGCGTTTGTAGAGCGCGACGATTTCCTCCAGACGACGGTCCAGTTGCGCCGGATCGCCAGCGGCATCGCAGACGCAGTGGCGCACGTGGTCTTCCAGCAGCAGGGCCTCCAGACTCCGCAGCGCCGAGTGGACGGAGGAAATGGTGTGGAGGATTTCCGGGCACTCGCGGTTGCCCTCGATCATCCGGCCGATTCCCTGAACCTGCCCGGTGATTTTCCTCACCCTCCCCAAAAGCGGGGCCGACTGTTCCTGATCGCGCTGCATAATATAGGTATAGGGGCTATGATTATTCGGCGCAAGTCAAAATTTTCACAAAATGGAATAAACATTGGAATTTCCCAGTCGGGAGTTACTCTCACCGTAGTAATGGATATCAGGTCAATCATCGCGCTGTTCATGGGACTGGTCATCCAGTTGTCCCAAGTGCAGACGTCTGTGGCGGCCGAATCCGTTAAAACATGCGCCACCTCGGCACAACGCATGGACTGTTGCGAGGGATTGAAATCCTGCCCTTGCGCGAAGAAGACCGAGCAGCGGGAAAAGCCCGCTCCGCTGATTCCGACGGCGGTTGATTTGAAATTGTTTGTTTCGAAAGCCACCGGATCAGGCAGCTTTGAAGCGTTTTATTTTCCACCCACAGACACCGCGTTTTTCAGTGCGTCACGTCTGGAATCGAAGGTCGGTTATGCAGGAGTGCCGCTGTCCGTGGCCTTCTGCCGGTTTGTCATCTGAGCCCGCGTCCTAACAGACGTACTGCGCCCATCCATATTCACCGCTCCATTTTTGCGGCTGATTCAGGGTGCTTGGAAATTCCATCCAATGACTCACATGACTTATGAAATCGATGATTCACATTTTCACCGGCTTTTTCGTGGCCGTGAACCTGCTCCACGCGCAGGATCCCAAACTCGTTGACGAGACATTCCTTTCCGCATTGCGCACCGAAGCGGCGCGAAACCACCCGGCTGCCAGATCGGCGGAACTCCGGTCCGCCGCTGCTGCCAGCGACGTTCAAGGAGTGAGGCTGTGGGACGACCCCACGGTCGGGCTTTCGCTTTCAATCGCCCGCGAGAGCATGAGAGCGGACGATGGTGATATTTTTCTAAGCTACGAGCAGCCGATCCCGAAGGCGGGAATGTTCGCCGCTAACCTTTCCAAAGCGGAGGCGATGCGGCGGGCCGAGCTGGAAAGCTCGCGCATGTCCTCGCTGGAAGTCTCCGCCGCCGCCGCCAAGGACGCCATCGAACTCGCGCTCGCTGACGAGTCCATTTCCCTCCAGTCCGCCCAACTCCAGTGGCTCGGCTCGATGACGGAAAACGCGCGTGAAATGGCCTTGAATCCGGACGCCACCAGCGTGGACGCGCTGCGCCTGGAGAGCGAGCTGGCCCGTGAAAATGAAATCCTCGCCGCCGCCCGCCGCACCCGTGAGAGCCTTGCCCAAAGCTTGAATCTCCGCCTCGGCCGTTCATTGGAAAACTCATGGCCAATTCTAACACTCAATCGCGACCCCGCGCCTGTTCCTATCGCAGCCTCAGAAATCGCGCGCATCCAGCGGGCCAATCCCAAGGTCCGCTCGATGCGGGAAATGGCGGTCGCGGCGAACGGCGACACCCGCATCGCGGAGATCGAGAAGAAGCCGCAGTTCTCCATCGCCGTGGATTCCGCGCTCTATTCCGGCGGTGATGCCCGCGCCCTGAATGTGGGCCTGAAAATGAGCCTGCCTTATTTCAACCGCACGTCGTACGATGCCAAAATCCAGGCTTCCCAGCTCCGCGAAAAGGCAGCGGTCAAGGACGTCGAAACCATCCGCCTGGAAATCGCCTCCGAAGTCCTGGCAGCCGTGAACGAGGTCGCGAACGCCGCCGCGCAAGCACATGCCTACTCGGGCGAGATCTATCAGCGTGCCGATGCCGCCACCCGCTCGGTGGAAGCGTCATGGATCAGTTCCAAATCGCCTCTCACCGATCTATTGGAGTCCAACCGCATGCTCTTTTCCATCAAACTCGAACAACGCCGCTTCGTCGCGCTGCAACTCGCCGCGCTCGAAAATCTCAACCTGCTGGTTCCACGCAAATAATCCATTTCCGCCATGAAAACATTCATCACCATCCTCATCACCGCCGTGCTCGCCGCGGGCGGAACCTGGGTTTACACCATCCGCTCCCATACATCCCCCGCGCCGGCGGCCGCGGCCGAACGCAAGCCGCTCTTCTATCAGAGCCCGATGCACCCGTGGATCAAGAGCGACAAGCCCGGCCGCTGCACCATCTGCGGCATGGAGCTCACTCCGATCTATCCCGGTGAAAAAGGCCTCGACGCCACCGGCGGGGAAAATGTCGTCGCACTTTCCAGCCAACAGGCTCAGGTCCTCAACGTGCAAACAGCCGTGGCTAAAACCCAACCGTTGGTCCGCACACTGCAAGTCGCCGGCATGATAGACGATGACGCCACCCGCCACCGGATCATCTCCGCCTATGTCGATGGCCGGGTGGAAAAACTTCATTTGAACTATATGGGTGCGGAAGTTAAAGAAGGCCAACCACTGGCCGATTTCTACAGTCCGGGACTTCTGCAAACCGAGCGTGAATACCGCCAGCTCACTGGCGATCTCAAGAAAAACACCGGCCTCCGGCTTCGTCAAATGGGACTTTCTCTCGACCAGATCGAAGCCGTGGCGGACAAGCCCGCCGACTCCCTCATCTCACAAATCCTCTCGCCCATCGGTGGCACCGTCGTCGGCCAGGACGTTTATGAAGGACAATATGTCACCACCGGCGCGAAGCTGTTTGAGATCGCGGATTTCTCGACCATGTGGTTCATGTTCATCGCTTACGAACAGGATTTGCCGTGGATCAAAACCGGCCAGGCGGTCACCATAACCACTCCATCTCTTCCGGGAAAATCCTTTGCCGGAAAAATAACCTTCATCGACCCTAACATTGATGAGTCCACCCGCTCGACCAAGATCCGCGTGGAGCTTCCCAACCCGCTGGTCAACGGCCGGCGCGAACTCCTCCACAAGCTCTACGCCGATGCCGAAGTGCAGGTAGATGCCCCGCCCGTCCTAACGGTTCCGCGCTCCGCCATCATTGAAACCGGACCACAGGCCGTCGTTTACACCGACCAGGGCGGCGGCGCTTACAAACAGATTCCCGTTAAAATCGGTCGCCGCGGCGACACGCTCGTGGAGATCACTTCCGGCCTCAAGGACGGCGACAAGGTCGCAACTAACGGCAACCTGCTCATCGACGGCCAAGCCGAACTAAACCGATCGTTCATGACTCCCGCCAGCGAACCGATGACCGTCGCAATGAAGGAAACCATGGCAGGCGAAATCTCCGAGCCCCAACAAAAGGAGATCCGCGATTTCCTCCAAACTGCCGACGCCATGGCCGCCGCTCTCGCCACCGACGATCTCGCCGCATTCAACAAAGTCAGCGAACCCGCAATGATGAAAACCGCCGATCTAACTGAGTCGCTGGCCAACCTTCAATTGCCGAAAGGAAAGCTGGAAGCGCTCGACAACTCGCGACATTTCCACGGTTCCGAGGATCTCAAATCCGCGCGGCGCAAATTCCTGACCTTCTCGATGGCCGCAACTGACCTGTTAACCCCGCTGCGGACCATGAAAGGATTTCCCGAAATCCATATCTGGCAGTGCCCGATGGTCTCCAGCGCCATCCCCGGCGCTGTAAAAAAGGGTAACTGGATCCAGACCGGCACCCGCCCCAATCAGAATCCCTTCTTCGGCACCGAGATGCAGGACTGCGGCGAGGAAATCAAACCCTGAACCACGACCATGATCGAACGCATCATCGAATGGAGCCTGAAAAACCGGTTCCTCATTGCCTGTGCCACCCTGCTCATCATCGCGCTGGGTGTAAGGGCAGTTTATCTAACGCCCGTCGATGCCATCCCGGACCTCACGGAGAATCAGGTGCTCGTTTATGCCGAGTGGCCGGGCCGCAGTCCGCAGGAAGTCGAGGATCAGGTGACCTATCCGCTCACCACCGGTTTCCAGGGACTTACCGGAGTGAAGGAAGTCCGTGCCAGCTCGATGTTCGGCTTTTCGCTGAGCACCATCATTTTCGAGGATGGCGTGGACACCTATTTCGCCCGGACCCGCGTGCTGGAACGCTTGAATTTCCTCCAGAGTTCGATGCCTCAGGATGTCACCCCCCAGCTCGGCCCGGACGCTTCGGGACTCGGCTGGGTCTATCAGTACTATCTCTCCGTCGATCCTGAAAAAGCGAAAGACGGCGGCTACGATCTCGCGAAACTCCGCTCGGTGCAGGATTGGTATATCCGCTATCAGCTCGCCAGCGTCCAGGGCGTGGCGGAAGTCGCCAGCATCGGCGGTTTCGTAAAGCAGTATCAGATCGAGCTTTCATCGACCAAGATGCGCGCGGCGAACGTCACCCTGATGGAAGTCATGACCGCGGTTCAGAATGCCAATCTCAACGTCGGCGGCAAGGTCGTTGAGGAAAACGGCGCGGAGTTCGTGCTACGCGGGATTGGCCTCGTGACCAGCACGGAAGACCTCGAGCTCGTGACAGTCAAAGCCATGGAAGGCACGCCGATCTATCTGAAGGACATCGCCACCGTCCAGATCGGCGGGGACTTCCGGCGCGGCGCACTCGACCTCAATGGCCACGAAGCGGTCGGCGGAACCGTCGTCATGCGCACTGGGGAAAACGCCAAGGCGGTCATCGAACGCGTGAAGGAAAAAATCGCACAGATCGCACCCAGCCTGCCGCCCGGCATCACCATCAAACCGTTCTACGACCGCAGCGAACTCATCGACCACACCATCGACACGCTCAAGCACGCGCTGCTGGAAGAAATCATCCTCGTCACGCTCGCCCACATCATTTTCCTCTGGCACTTCCGCAGCATTCTCATCGTCACGCTGCCATTGCCGATCTCCATCCTCATCTCGTTCCTGATGATGAAACAGTTCGGTATCACCAGCAACATCATGTCTCTAACCGGCATCGCCATCGCCATCGGCGTGCTGGTGGATGCGGCCATCGTCGTGACCGAAAACGTCCTGCGCCATTGCGAAAAAGCCGAGGACGAGAAAGGCTCGCCACTCACTTCGAAAGAAACGTTGCAAACCACGCTCGCCGCCTGCAAGCAAGTCGGCAGGCCGATTTTCTTCGCCATGGCGATCATCATTCTGGCCTTCGTGCCGGTGTTCGCGCTTTCGGGTCAGGAAGGAAAACTTTTCCACCCGCTGGCGTTCACCAAGACCTTCGCGATGATCGGCTCCACGCTGTTAGCCGTGACCCTCGTGCCGGTGCTTTGCTCGCTGCTGGTGCGTGGTCCGTTCCATTCCGAGGATCGCAACATCGTGATGAAATTCCTGCTGCGATTGTATGAGCCCACGCTAAATTGGGCGCTTGAACATCGCAAGACCGTCGTTGGCATTGCCATGCTCATCCTGTCCGTAGCGCTTCTAACTGCTTTCGGTCTTCCTCGGGGTTGGGTAAAACAAATCCACGACAAAGGCTATGAACGCACCGCCAGTCTCGTCACCGGTTTCGGCAAGGAATTCATGCCGCCGCTCAATGAAGGCAGCCTGCTTTACATGCCCGTGATGATCCCCAAAACCGGACTAACGGAAATCCAGCGGGTCATGTCCTGGCAGGACACCATCATCGCAGCCACCCCGGAAGTCCTCACCGTCGCCGGCAAACTCGGCCGTTTCGAAACCGCCACCGACCCCGCTCCCACGGAGATGCTGGAGACGACGATCATGCTCAAGCCCGAGTATATCGCCGACGGAAAATTCAGCGTGAAGCGCAATCCGGCGTGGCGCGAAGGCATGACCATCGACAAGCTCAAAGCCGAGCTAACGGAAAAAATGAAACTCGTCCCCGGCTACGTCCCTGCGTTTCTCCAGCCGATCGAGAACCGCATCCTCATGCTCTACACCGGCATCCGCGCCCAGGTCGGCATCAAGATTTATGGCGACAGCCTCGACAAGATCCAGCGCAAGGCCTTCGAGATCGAGAAACTCGTCAACACCATCCCCGGAGCCGCCGGAGTTTCCGCTTCCCGTGTGCAGGGCAAACCCTATCTCAACATCAAGGTCGATCGCGTCGCCATGGCCCGCTATGGGATGAGTGCCAAGGACGTGTTAGACGCGGTCGAGGTTTCCATCGGCGGGAAAAACGTCAGCACCACCATCGAAGGCCGCGAACGTTTCCCGATCCAGATCCGCGTCCAGCGCAGCGAGCGCGACGACATCGAGAAACTTGGCCGCATCCTCGTTGCCGCCAAGCCTGGCATGAGCTCTGCCGCTGCGGCTCCCTCCGGCGGCATGGGCGGTGGCGGCATGGGCGGTGGCGGCATGGGCGGTGCGGCCGCAGCCCCCGCCATGACAGGCGCGAAAAGTTCCGAGACCGTCCCGTTCATTCCGCTGGCGATGGTTGCCAAGATCTCCCGCGAGGTCGGGGCTAACGAAATCGCTTCCGAAAACGGCCTGCTGCGTTCCTATGTGCAGGCGAATGTGCAGGACCGCGACCTCGGCGGCTTCGTCGAGGAAGTGGAGCAAAAGCTCAAGACCATCGACATGGAAGGCATGACTTATAAGATGACCGGCGAGTTCGAGAACCAACGACGCTTCGTCAAGACCATGCAGCTCGTTTTCCCGCTCGTGCTGATGGTGATCTTCGTCCTGCTTTACTTCGTCTATCACAGCGCACTGGAAGCCGCCCACGTCATGTTAGCCGTGCCCTTCGCCCTCAGCGGCGGCGTGCTGTTGCAAAAACTCCTAGGCTATAACTTCAACGGCGCGGTCTGGGTCGGCTACATCGCGCTGTTCGGCACCGCCGTGCAAACCGGCGTCGTCATGGTCGTCTATCTGGAGGAAACCGTGAAAGCCCGGCTGTTGGAAAAAGGCGCGGCTTTCACTTACGACGACCTGGTCCAAGCCGTGAAAGACGGGGCCCGCCTCCGCCTGCGGCCGAAGGTCATGACGGTCGCCACCATTGTTTGCAGCCTGTTGCCAATCATGTGGAGCCACCGCCAAGGCGCGGAAATCATGAAACCATTAGCCACTCCCGTCATCGGCGGTATGATCTCCAGCCTGCTGCATATCCTCATCGTCACTCCCGTCATCTTCCTCTGGCTGCGTGGGCGCGAGTTTAAGAAAGGCACACTTCACGCATCCCTTCACCACGACTCCGAAAACTGAAAAATGAAATCCTTCCTCCTCGTTCTCGCCTTACTACCAAATTTCCTCCACGCGAGAGAGGTGGTCTATCATCTCAGCATCGCCAAACAACAGGTCAACATCACCGGCAAGGCAGTGAATGCCATGACCATCAACGGCGGGATTCCCGGTCCCACGCTTCGCTTCACCGAGGGCGACACCGCAGTTATTCACGTCCATAACATGATGGATACCGCCACTTCGGTCCATTGGCACGGCATGCTTGTTCCCCCGGATATGGACGGAGTGCCTTTCATCACCTATCCCGGCATCGAGCCGGGGGAAACATTCACTTATCGTTTCCCTATACGGCAGAGCGGCACGTATTGGTATCACTCGCACACCATGCTCCAGGAGCAGCGCGGGGTCTTCGGGTCCATCGTCATCTTGCCGAGAAAACGGGGAGGTAACGCGGACATGGAGCACGTCGTGGTTCTTTCGGATTGGACCAACAAGAATCCGATGGAAATCCTCCGCAACCTGCGCCGGGGATCGGAATATTTCGGAGTTGAAAAGGGAACTTCGCAGAGTCTGCTAGGCGCGGCCAAGACCGGCAAACTCGGTGCCTGGTTCGGACGCGAAGGAATGAGGATGCCTGCCATGGACCTCGCGGATGTGGCCTACGACGCGTTTCTCGTGAACGGAAAGCCCGAGGAGTCTCTAGCAGCCGGACCCGGCCGGACCATCCGTCTGCGCATCATCGACGGCTCGGCCAGTTCCTTTTTCCACCTCAGCTATGCGGGCGGGCCGATGACGATCGTTTCCGCCGACGGTCAGGCGGTGGTGCCGCTGAAAATGATGAAGCCGATCTTGATCGGAATCGCTGAAACCTATGATGTCCTCGTGAAAGTCCCTGCCAGCGGAGCCTACGAATTTCGTGCCACTGCTCACGATGGCAGCGGTCATTCCTCACTCTGGATCGGTTCCGGCGAGAGACATCCGGCGAAGGATCTGCCCATGCCTTTCGTGTATGACACGATGATGGGCTTCAACTGGAAGAACGCCTTTGCTCTTACCCCCGCAGGTTCCATGGGAATGCCTGACCGGGACGTGGACGCCGGGAAATTCGACTCCCCGGGAATGCATATGGAAGGCATGGGCCATAACGGTCCTATGAAAATGCAAATGGCCATGCAAGGCATGGACCACGAGTCGATGCCCGGCATGGATATGTCTGGCATGGACATGTCCAATATGGATCATTCGAAGATGGATCATTCGAAGATGGATCATTCTACCATGAAGATGGATCACGGGATGAGCGGCATGGATCACTCGTCGATGTCCGGAATGCAAGACATGGGAGTGAAACACAACCCGCCCGTTTGGTATGACTTCCTGCTCCGCGACGACGCTGCCCGTGCTCCGTTGTTAGCCACCGATGGCATGATGTCCACGGAACGCCCGTTTGCGCCGTACAAGAAACTGCGCGCCACCCGAGACACGTCCTACCCGGCAAGCGCGCCTCGTCGCGAGTTCCGACTCACCCTCGACGGCGACATGACCCGCTATGTCTGGATGATCAACAACAAGCCGATCCAGCCCGGCGACGACCTTCACATTCGCGAGGGCGAGGTCGTGCGATTCATCATGATCAACCGAACCATGATGCATCACCCGATGCATCTCCACGGCCACTTCTTCCGGGTGCTCAATGGCCAGGGAAACCGCTCGCCGCTCAAACACACCGTGGATGTCGAGCCGATGTCCACCACCGTCATCGAGTTCATGGCAGACGAGCCGGGCGACTGGTTTTTCCACTGCCACCTGCTCTATCACATGATGAGCGGCATGGCCCGCATTGTGGAATACGAAGGTTACACTCCCGCTCCCGAAACCGCTGCCGTCCGCGACAGGATCTATCAGGAAGCCAATCCCTGGCTCTTCTACGGCTTTGCCGACATCCTGAGCAGCGAGACTCAGGGCAGGCTCACCCTCTCCGATCCACTCAACATCATTTCGCTCGAATGGGAGGCCGGGTGGCATGCCTCCGACGGCATCGATTGGGAAGGAGACCTCACCTATGGACGCTACTTCAACCGCTTCACGACCGTCTTCGCCGGAGTTTATGCGGAAGGAAACAACTCTGACAGCGACACGGAGCGCGCGATCGCCGGCGTCAGCTTTCTGTTGCCTGGTAACTTCATGTCGCGTGCATGGATCGATTCCGACGGCGGGGCCCGGGTCACGCTGGATCGCGAGATCATGCTGACTCCGCGACTCGGGATCTTCGGCGAGGTGGAGTATGACACCCACGACAAATGGTCCTCGCAGGCGGGATTTAGCTATCTCATCAATCAGTATTTCTCCGTAACCACAATCTGGGACACGGACTACGGACTCGGTGCTGGAATCACGGTCCGTTTCTGAAATTCCCACCGCACTCAGCCCATCAGCCCATCCAAATCTACCAACAACCCCGAAATCAACAAACACCATGAACCGACTCCATCCGATGACCCTGCTTTTTGTCCTCGCCACCACTGCTCTGACCGCACTCGTCTCCTGCAAACCTGAGTCTTCGTCCACTTCCGCCGTAACTCCCGAATCCGCCACCATTCCTGATGGAGATGGTGTGGTCTTCAAGGACGCCGCGACCTACCGGCTTTTCAAAAGTTATATCGCCCTCAAGACTGCCCTCGTTAAAAGCGATGCCTCCGCCGCCAAGGCCGCCGCCGCAGGAATCGACTCGGAGGTTCCTGCGGTGACCGAAGCGACGAAGGCCATCGCCGCCACCGGCGACCTGAAAGCCCAGCGCGCCTCGTTTCAGACGCTGGTCGCCGCACTGGTTCCGATCTTCCAGCAGAATTTAGCAGGAGGAAGGATCAGCATTCAGCATTGCCCGATGGCGATGGGCGGAAAAGGTGCCGACTGGATTTCCGAAAGCACCGCCATTCGCAATCCTTACTACGGTGAATCGATGCTCGAATGCGGGGAGGTCACGAAGAGTCTCACAGCCGGGTCCATCCCGTGACTTCCCGGTTAGAATTAAACAAACTCAAGGCAATACGCTGAAATTCTGCTGCAAGAACTGCGAGCCGAATTTAGGAATGGAACCCACGAAGTATCTGGCGAAATTGAAGTGCGTTCGGGGCGGAGAAACCCCGGAAACCCGCTCGTCAAATCACGACCCGCCTGTAATTGTCGGGATGTCGTACCACGCATTTCGTCAGAACTTCCCTGCCAGTCTCCCCAAGGTCGCGATCGCATCCAGCGTGCGCGGACCGAAGGCAAATCCGCAGCTCAGACGGAAGCAGTTTTTCAATCCGCCGGACGGTGAGAAAAGCGTCCCTGGCACCAGACTGATTCCTTTCGCGACGGCGTCCACTGTGAAGGTTTCCGAGTCGAACTCCGCAGGCATTTCGATCCATAAGACAAAGCCGCCCGCGGGTTGGTTCACCCGGCAACTCACGGGAAAATGTTGGATCACCGCCTGTCGGGTGCGCGCACACTGCAAGGCATACAATTGGCGGATCCGGCGCAAGTGGCGGTCGTAGCCGCCGGCATCGAGGAACTCCGCGACGACGAGTTCGGAGAGAGTTGCGTTCCACGGACATTGGATGGTTTTCAGGCGTTTGACTTCTTGCTGATAGATCCCAGGCAGTATCCAGCCGACGCGGAAGCCGGGTGCGATGGTTTTCGAAATAGAGCCACAGTGAATGACGTTCCCGCCATAAAGCGCGATGGACGATGGGCGGCCGCCGTCGTGGGAAAGCTCGCCGTAAACATCGTCCTCGATGATGGCGAATCCATGGCTTTCTGATAGTTTCGCGAGGCGCTTTTTGGACTCCGGACTCATGACGCTGCCGATCGGGTTCTGAAAATTCGGCTGCACCACGCAGGCCGCAATGCGATGCTTTTTCAACGCGGCTTCCAAGGCATCTACGACCATGCCATCGCGAGCGCAAACCGGAACCTCGATCGCCCGCAGGCCGAGGTCGCGGATCAGATGGAGAATGCCGAAATAGGTGGGAGTTTCCACGGCCACCAAGTCGCCGCGTTTCGTGGTCGCCCGCAACGCCAACAGCAACGCTTCGGTGGCACCGTGGGTGGTGATGAGTTCATCCGGTCCCGCCTTGATTCCCGCGACTAACAGCCTTCGCGAAAGTGCGATCCGCAGCTCGCGCCGGCCCATCGGCGGGGTGTAACGGAGGGCGTCGGATTTGAATTTCCGCATCACGGCGTTCGTGATCGAAGCGAGTTTCGCGGAAGGAATGATGGATTCATCCGGCGCGGCGGCGGCGAACGGAACCACCTTGCGGTTTTCCGCCAGATCCATCACCGACTGGAAAATGGATGTTTGCGCGATCACCAACGGCTTGGTCGAATGCTTTGCCGCCGTCGGCAGTTTGGACAAATCCAAGACCGGCGGCGGGATGTAATAGCCCGATCTAGGCCGCGCCTCGATGATGCCCTGATCTTCCAACGAGCGGTAGGCTTCCATCACTGTCGTGATGCTCACCTGATGCTCGCGACTGGCCTGCCTCACGGATGGCAGCCTGTCTCCCGCCGAGAACGTCCCGGCGCGGATCAATCCGGCAAGCCGCGACGCCAGATCCTGATAGAGAGGCACGGCCGCTTTCATTGCAGTCATGATGCTCTGATCCGGCGGTGGCTGCCAGTTACAATTTTGAAAAATCTCGATAAATTCGGAATCTGTACCATCTGTGCTTCCCTGAAATCCCCCGGACTGTATCTGTTTTGCCGTCCATCCCATGCCTAGAATCCAGCGTCTGAGGAACCAAACGCCATGATCTACATCGTCAAAACCGCCCTCGTTTTTTTCATCCTCGGCTGGTCGCTCTTCGGAATGTGGCTGGTCGCGAAATATGCGGTTCTGTTCGGACCGCACATCGACGATCCAGCGGAATCCGTCGGTGCCCGCTCGTTCGGCGTCACTCATATCGGTCTCGTGTGGTTCGGCTTCTTCTCGCTGGCGACGTATTTCCTGTTCCATTGATCGCTATCAGCTCCCAAGAAACTCAAGAGCCCGGGTTTCCGACCAATACTCCCCGCCGTTTCCGAATGCAGCAAACCCGACGTGGCCGCCCGTCGCAGGTGATTCGAAATGGAAGAACTCACTCGAAGCAGCTTCTTCACCGGGATAACAACCCGGGCCAAGAAACGGATCGTTTGCCGCATTTACCAACAGTGTCGGCAGCGTGATGTGAGGAAGAAACTGCCGGCAACTGTTCTTCTCCCAATAGTCCGCGGCATTCTTGAAACCATGGATCGGCGCGGTGTAGCGGTCGTCGAACTCCTGGAAGGTGCGGATGTCCGCCAGGCCAGTTAGATCAACCTCATCCGGAAACAGGCGGTCTTTGGCGCGGATCTTCGCACGCATGGCGACGAGGAAACGCTCCATGTAGATGCGGTTGGAAGCGGTGGCGAGTTCGCGCGACGAGCAGGCGAGGTCGCACGGAACTGAAAAAGCGACCGCGCGACGGACTTCGGGTGGAAGATCCGTCGGGTTCTCGCCGAGATATTTGAGTGTTAGATTTCCGCCGAGACTGAAGCCGATGAGATCGATGGATTCCGCCGGATGATTTCCAAGAGCATGCGAAACGACCGCCTGCAGATCTTCCGTCGCACCGCTGTGATACATCCGCAACAGCCGGTTGGGCTCGTCGCCGCAACCGCGAAAATTCCAGGCCAGCACGTCCCAGCCACGGCGGACCAACGCCGCGGCCATGCCTTGGATGTAGCCGGTTTTCAAATCGGCCTCCAGACCGTGGGACAGAATCGCGAGTCGTGAATTCCCCTGCTCCGCCCATTCCAGATCGATGAAATCGCCGTCAGGCAGTTCCAGCCGCTCCGCCCGTCGTGTGACGCGCGGCACCCGCCGGAACAGGGCGGGGTAAATCGTTTGCGCATGTCCACCTGGAAGCCACGATGGCGAGCGGTAGAGGGATTCCCGGATCAATGGCATGAAATTGGTCGCAGAGATTTAAACACGGATCATCGCACCTGCAAGAGCCGCCCGTGTTTGATAAAGGCACTTGCCAGCGTCCCACGTCCCTTGTAGCGGTGCGTGCGCACGGAAAGCTTTCCCTATTCATTCATGATCATCTTCATCCTCTGGTGTCTCACTGGCCTCGCCGTCGGCATCGTCTTCGCCTCGTTTTTCGAATGGACCCTTCACAAATACGTGATGCACCGTCCGGTTTGGAATTTTCGCTACGCGTTTCAAGCCCACGCAGTCGTCCACCACAAGACTTTCAAGGCGGATCACACGTATCATTTGATCCACGAAAAGGACAAGGAAACCATCCCGATGGCTTGGTGGAACGGCCCGGTGCTGATCCTGATCGGTGCGATTCCTTTTGCCGCTCTTTCCTGGCTGACCGGCCAATGGGCCTTTGTGGTCGGCGGTGCTGTCGCCTTCACGTCCTACTACTGTTTTTACGAATACATCCACTGGTGCATGCATTTGCCAAAGGCCCGGCGGGTGGAAAAACCCTGGTGGTTCCGCCGCCTCAACGGCCATCACCTGCTGCATCACCGCTACATGCACAAGAATTTCAACGTGGTGCTACCGGTCGCCGACTTGTGCCTCGGGACGTTCATGGCCCGTGCGAAGACCCATTTCAAGCAAGCGGAAGGGCCATCGGTGCCAAACATGCAGCCGACCGCCTGATTTCCGGCGGAAAGAGAATGCTGGATTTTTCCGTTCGGATTTGCTAAAGATCAATCACACCCGATTGATCCGATGAAATCCCTAATGCTGTTCCCTGTCGTCGCCCTTGCCCTTTTCGCAAGTTCCTGCCGCACCGTCACCCCGATCGACCCGATGCAGATGAAGCAATCCTGCAAATGCCTTCCCGGTCATTTCAAAGGCTATGGAAGCCAATGCCAGACGGTCGTCGGCACCAAATAGTTTTCCGATTCAGGAAAACATCCCTCGCCAAGCGAGATGTCGAAGCCAGGGCTCGAAGACGAGTTCCGGGCATTGGCTTTTGGAAATGGCCGCCAATTTCTCGCGGCTTTTGCTTCCGTCCATCGCGGCTAACACTTGGAAATGCGCTGCGGGAAACGTGCAGGGCTGATGCCAGACATCGACCAAGGGCAGGGCCTGACGGGCACACAGTAGCCGAAACGCATCAAGCTTCGGAAAGGATGGCGTCTCACTCACGAAACGCACCGGTTCGATCCGCGGACGAATCCAACCGCGTGTGATCCCGGTCATGATCCCGCGGGCTGTGGCCTCGAAACCCTCGCAATTGGATTCTTGGAAAATTTCCCTAACCGGCAAACAGGACGGCGCTGACGCTCCGATCGCCCGGTGAAGCTCCACAGCTAACGGGTCCTGCACCGTTCGGCCAAGTCTCAGGCAGAGATCCCCGACGATCGCCCCCACCGCTTTCGGAATCACCGGGGTGTCATCGCGGCACAGAACTCCGGAGCGGAACGTCCGGCCGGATGCTTTATCCATGGCCATCTGGAAGGCCAGCGGATCTTTCGAAGAATGCTTCAACGCCTTGATCTCCTTTTCATCCAGCGCTGTCGGAAGATTCTCGCCGGGATCGGACTCGCCCAGCCAGCGCAATCCCGCATTCGCAGCCGCTTGGACGAAGCGATCCAACGGCCATGGGTCATTGACCGGGCCGAAGTCGTCGAACGCTAGAATCGCTGGTCCCTTGGCGATCATGTCGCCGATGATCTCCAGTTCCGGATCGTCCGCACCGGTGATCGTCTTTAGAATTTGCAGCGCGGCAATTTCATCCCCTCCCCCCACTTGTTGGATGGCACGCACCTTTGCGATCACCGGGAAACGTGGAAGCCATCCACATTCCAGATTGAAACTGATGGTCGCGATGCCCGATGGTGCGAGATGCTTGTGGCAGAAGACGAGCAACGCTGCTTTCACCCCATCCGGCACCCATGAGAAAAAACCGTGGGCGATGATGAAATCGAACGGCCCTCCTAACGGCTCAAAGCTTGTGAGATCAGCCGCAAGGAAATCGACGTTTCCAACTCCGCAGGCAGCGGCACGTTCGCGCGCTTCATCGATCGATGATTCCGCCAGATCAATTCCGGTGAATTCACTGTCCGGCCACCGCATCGCCAGCGGGATCAGATTGTGTCCCGAGCAACAGCCGATTTCCAGAATCCGCGACTTTGCCGGATGCGACGTATTCAAACCGATCATCCGCGCCGCCACCGCGCTCACCGCCGGATCCGACAGTGGATGGCTCATCGGCGGATAAGCCTGATTCTGATAGAGTTCGTGAATCACGTCGGGCATGGAGGCATCCTTCATGAAATCCTGCGGACGTCGATGCGGTCCCAATACATGCGGTCCCGCCAATCCTGAAACACCTCGCCATACGCTTCGAGCTGGCGGCCGGTAGCCACCGCATCTCCCGCCACCAGAACCTCGTTCATCCCCTCGGCGGTCCGCAGGGTGCGGACTTGAGGAAACGCCTCGCACAGAATCCGGCGTGTGAGTGACTGCATCTTACGGTGACCGGCACCGGTCACCAGATTGACCGCGAGCAAACCGTCCGGAGCCACTGCCCGGCGGAGATGGACCATCAGTTCGGGATTCCATGCCTGCGGGCGGAAGACATCGGTCTTTCCCGCCAGATAGATGTCGTCAAACACGATGTCGAATTTCCGTTTGTTCTTCGCCAGCCAGCCATATGCGTCGCCGATCACCACCTCGATGCCGAGCGCGTCGAGATCCATGAGCTCCCGTGCCAGCCCGACGATTTCAGAATCAATATCGATGGCGGTCAGCTTGCAATCCGGCAACAAGTGCCGCAGCACGCGGTAAGCCGTGCCGCCGGCCAACCCCAGCATCAGGACCGAGCGTGGCGGACCGTCCTTGCGGAGCAACGCCGCCGCCGCGATCAGGTCCCACGCGAGGCCGGTTAGAAAACGTTTGCGGTGATAGGAAGCGTGAAGCGCCCCCGCCACGCGGAACTCGGTAACCAGCTCCGATTTCCAGATTTCCAGCGATTGAAAACGGGTGTGGACGATATCCGTGCGGCGCATCGCCGCCACTTTGGCGGTCTACGGCCACGGGTCAAGGAGCGTCCTGCGGGGCTATTTCCTCAGTCTGTCCGACTTTTTCAAAAACGTTCGTCCCGCATCTGTTTCCATGTCAGCCATAAGCCAGAGTTCGCGGGCGAGCGAGGCGTTGGCGATCAGATCGGACGGCGGGGACTTTTTCCACTCGGCGTAATGGAAGTCGCAGTTGGCTTTCGCGCGCTTCATGTAGCGATCGTTTTTCGTCCAGCGAAAGAGTTCGATGTCGGCCTCGACCATGAGGTGCGACCACTTGATCGGATCGCGGTAGGCACCGGTCGACTTGTCCAGCATCCCATCGGCGGCTTTGCCGACGACTTCCGCCTCGTCCAGATAGACGTCCTGGCCGGTGAGGGCGTAGAGCGAGAGATAGGCGCGCAGCATCAGGGCGGAGTTATAGGTGAGCTGTCCCATGTTTTTCTTGCCGGTGACGACGTCGAGGGAATCGCCGAAAAGGCCGTTGCTCCCGCGAAGGTTGGCGGTGGTCCACTTCACGATTTTTCCGCCGTCGGCGATACGCGCCTCCGCGGTCTTAGGGTCGCTGAATTTCGAGATGCGGAAACACCCAACCGCGGCCGGGGCATTCGCGCAGGTGTTTTTCCCATTGCCCAGGTGCCGCTGGTGCCACCAGATGCCGCCACCCCCTTGTTCGTCCCAGCCACTCATCACAAAGTCGAGGGTCTCCCCCGCGCGCTTGAGGTAGTGATTTTCGCCGGTCACGTCGTAGGCTTCGAGGAAGGTGATGACCATCCAGGCGTTGTCGTCATAATACTTGTCGGTTCCTCCGCCGGCGGTTGGGGCGGCTTCGTAACCGGGGATTTTCACCTTGGTGTCCCAATTCGCATCCATGCCTTCGAAAAATTTCCGCATGATCGATTTATATTTGGGATCATGCCGCGTCGCACCCGCCAGCGCGGAGAACATCACGCCGGAGCCCCACATGAAATCGGGCGTCTTTTTGTCGATGGCCGCCGCGTAAAGTCCGGTCTTCCGGTCCCAGAAATTCTTCTGGAGGTATTCCGTCACCTCCGCCGCCTGCTTGCCATAGACACCGGAATCGGTGGTTTGCGCGGAAACGGAGCCGAACATGCCGAACGCGAGAATCAGGTGCCGAAGGGATTTCAGAATTTTCATCAATGCGGTGGGTTCAAGACGCACTCATCGGCGAGGTCCTGTCAATTCCCACTTCCCAGGCTTTTTCCCTTCACGGGGAAATTCCATCCCGCCAGCCTTGCGCCATGAACATCGGCATCATCGGGACCGGGACGATCGGGCGCTTTCACGCGGAGGCGATCCGCGCGATGGATGGCGGGACGCTGCATTCGGTTTACAGCCGCCGCTCCGAAAGCGCGGCGGATTACGGGGTAAAATGCATTTCCGATTTGGAAAAATTTCTCGCCGATCCGGAGCTGGACATGGTGACCATCGCCACGCCTTCCGGCGCGCATTTCGATCCCGCTCTCGCTGCTCTCGCCGCAGGAAAACACGTGATCTGTGAGAAGCCGCTGGAGATCACGACGGATCGCATCGACCTCCTCATCGCTGCGGCGACCGCGAGCGGAAAAACGTTGGCGGCCATTCTCAACCGCCGTTTCAATCCCGCGATGGACGTATTCAAGGCGGCCTGCGACTCCGGTCGTTTCGGAAAAATCACCTCGGCGTCGTGTTACGTGAAATGGTTCCGCGACCAGGCTTACTACGATTCCGCCGCGTGGCGCGGGACGAGGGAGTTAGATGGTGGAGGAGCATTGATGAACCAGGGCATCCACACCATCGACGCGCTGGTCCATCTCGCGGGCCCGGTTAGATCGGTGCAAGCAAACACCGCCTGCCTCGCCCACGAACGCATCGAGGTCGAGGACATGGCGGTGGCGATCCTGGAATTTGAAAGCGGCGCCCGCGGGGTGATCGAGGGATCCACCTGCTCATGGTCCAAGTCAGGCCACCCGGCACGCGTGCAAATCTGCGGCACGGACGGTTCCGTTTTCCTAGCGGATGAATCGTTCGAGGTCTGGGATTTCAAAAACGAAATGCCGATCGACACGATGATCACGAATTGCCTGATGCGTGGAAGCCAAACCGCTCTGGGAGCGAACGATCCGAAGGCGATCCAATTCCACCAGCACCAGCGGAATTTCGAAGAAGTCGTTAGGGCCATCCATGACGGCCGCGAGCCTTCCACATCAGCGAACGAAGCGAGGAAATCCGTCGCGCTGATCGAGGCGATCTATCAAAGTGCTGCAGCCGACGGTGCAAAAGTTTTCCTTCAGAACCGAGGAGCGGCAATCTCAGAATCGCCGTAGCCCATGGTGGGTCAATGAAAGGCGGTTTACCTCCGGCCATTGTCAACTCATGGACATGGCGGATCGGAGTCCGCCACTCCTTGAGGAAAGGTCACCCCAGCGGAAACTCGGGGACGCACTCCAGCTTCACGTTGTAGAGTGCGGCGATTTCCGGAGCGTCGGAAACATGATAGACCTCGCGATAGTAGATTTCCTTGATGCCATACGCGCAGAGCGTTTGCATGCACGCCGTGCATGGCATCGTGGTGGTGGCGACAATCTTCGCCTCGCCACGACGGAACAAGCTGCACAGGTTCACCTCGGCGTGGAGCATGAATTTCTGCCGTGCCTCGCGGTCATCCCAAAAGCCGGGCGGCGGATTGTAGCCGGGCGCAAGGCCATTGTAGGCCGTACCGATCACCCGGTTGTCAAAGTCCAGCGCCGCGGCTCCTACTTTCCGATACGGATCTTCCGAGCGCAGGCTGGCGACGTGGGCAAGGGCCATGGCGTATTGGGGAATCGAAAGGCGGCTGGCGGGCATGGGCGGAGGATGATTTGAAATTCCGGTTTTCAAACCCAAAAGCGCGGGCTGGAAAAAATTCACTTTCTGGATGAGCTGCGATGACCGAGTTTCCGCCCGTGGATCGAACCCGTTCCGGAGTCCTGGCGGCATTGGCCGCGTTTTTCCTGTGGGGAATCCTGCCGATTTTCTGGAAGTTGCTGTATTTCCTACCGCCGCAGTCGATCGTCGCGCAACGGACGTTGTGGTCACTGCTGCTTGTATTCGCAGTCCTGTTCTGGCAGGGCGAGGGCCGGGCCTTGCTAACGGCCATGAAGTCGCCGCGAGTAATCGGCTGGCATTTACTATCGGGGGCGTTGCTCGCGTCCAACTGGCTGTTGTATGTGTGGGCGACCCTGAACGGCCACATCATCGAGGCGGCGCTGGGCTACTATCTGAATCCGTTTTTCAACATGCTCTTCGGCGCGCTGTGGTTCGGCGACAAGAACAGCCGCTGGCAGTTGGCGGCGGTCGCGCTGGCCCTCATTGGAGTGGCCGTGCAGATTCCGGCGGTGGGGCATTTCCCGTGGATCGCGCTGACGTTGGCGGTGACGTTTTCATTATATGCGGTAGTTAGAAAACGCGCCCCGTTGGGATCGCTGGTCGGATTGGCGGCGGAAACAAGCTTGCTGGCACCGTTCGCGCTGGCTTGGCTGATCATCAGCAACAGCAGCCCGGCGCAGGCGCTCGGCGGGAGTTGGGCGCACGCAGGACTTGTTATCGGCACTGGATTCGCGACGGCACTACCGCTGTTGTTTTTCGGTCATGCGACAAGAACGATCCGGCTTACCACGCTGGGCATCTTGCAGTTTCTCGGGCCGACGATCCAATTTTTCATCGGTTGGAAACTGTATGGCGAGCCGATGACCGAAGTCCGGCTGCTGTCCTTCGCGCTGATCTGGCTGGCCGTCGGAATTTACGCGGTGGACGCCAGGCGCGGCGCCGTTGATCGTTAGAAGGTTCAGTTGTGGACCATGAGGCGCATGAAGCGCGCGGTGCTTCCAAGCGGAACCGTTGCCGTGCGGACCTGGTTGGCGTCCGGCGCGGAGATCGTAACTCCTGCCGTAGTCCAGTCCTTGAGATTGTCGCAGGTCTCTACCGAATAAGTCACTCCGGGTTTTCCCGCATAGAAACTCATGCTCATTTGATTGGCACCAACCACGGGTTTGGGCAGACTCCCGCTGAGGTTCTGATTGGGATTCAGGTTCAGGGCATAGGCGATGAGAAGATTCACGCCGTCTCCGTTCGCATCATTCAGGAGGTTCGTATCAGGGGAAAACCCAAGTTGGAGTAACCAGTCAACGATCGGAGTTCCACTTCCCAGATTGATCGTGGCATAGGGAATCAGGTTGACGTTCCAAATCGGAGTGGTGAATCCTGTTTTTCCGTCGAAATAACAAAGCCGGAGAGCCGGACTGTTGTCAGGCTCATCAAAAACCGTGTCCCCCATCGACGGCGCGTTACCCAGGAAATAGACTCGATTCAAACTTGAGCAATCGTCGAACGCATGGCCTGCGAGGTCGGTGACACTCGAAGGGATCGTCACGCTTGTCAGCGAAGTGCAGTCGAAAAACGCATAGCTTCCGATAGAGGTCACGCTGCTAGAGATCGTCACGCTCGCCAGCCCGTGGCAACCGCTGAACGCATCGCTTCCGATATAGGTCACGCTGTTGGGGATCGTCACACTCGCCAGCCCGTCGCAACCGCTGAACGCTTCGCTTCCGATTTCGATTACGCTGCCGGGAATCGTCACGCTCGTCAGCAAGTCGCATTGGTTGAAGGCTCCCTGACCGATGACCGTAACAGGCTTGCCTACGATGGAAGCCGGGATTGAAATCGGTCCCACGGTGGTCTTGGGAAAGTCCGTGATGATGATCGCCGTCTCATCCTCGTCCGTAAATCCGTAGGAAAATCCGTTGAATACCTGTGCAGAAAGGGAGTTCGCAAGGCAGCAAAACAGTGCCAGAAGGATCCACCCGGCCATCGAACGACAGGTGTGCTTTTCCAAAACCGCACAACCGGGGCGCGCGGTCCATTTGACACTGTTAGGGAAAATCGTGATCATCTCACGGCGTGAGATATCAAGAAGCCCGAAATATTGCAATCCCGGGAAACGGAATTTTTCCTCGGAACTCGGTCCCGCGCTGCGCCTTCACAAAAGGGCGGCCCGAAGAGAATTCACAAACCAAGGCACCCGCCTTGCGGGATCCGGACTTCGCTGCAAGCAATCCTTGCCGCCATGCGCCGTGGCGTTTACCCAACGTGCATGCAAGATGAAGTTCGCGCGTTGTTGATTCTCCAGGACCGAGACCGCCGCCTGATCGGGTTGGCGAAGGATCTCGAAAAGCTGCCCCAGGACGAGGCCCGGGCAAAAATGAAGCTGGCGAGTGACGAGGCGGCGGTGACCAAGGCACATCAGGCGTTGCTCGATTGCGAACTGCGGGTGAAAAAGATCGAACTGGATGCGGAGACGCGGCGGACGACGATCAAGCGCCTGAAGATGCAGCAATTCGAGACTCGGAAAAACGAGGAATTTGTCGCTCTCGGTCATGAAATCGTCCGCTACGAGAAGGATCTCGATGATTTCGAAACCAAGGAGCTGGAAGCGATGGACGAAGTGGATGGCTTCCGGACCGCCCACAAGGCCGCCGAAGCCGCTCGCGCCCACACCCGCACGCTGGTGGAGGAGGACCTCGCATCCATCAAACAACGTCACGCGCGCATGGAAGCCGACCGCAAGGAGGTTCTCGCCGAGCGTGAATCGCTTCTGGCCAACGTTCCCGAAAGCGTCATCCCGCTTTACAACCGCCTGATGAAAACCAAGGACGGTCTGGCCGTCGCACCGATGCGCGACGGCAAATGCGAAGGGTGTCACATGAAACTCATCGCCTCCACCGTGATGAAAGCACAGGCCGGAAAGGAAATCGCCCAGTGCGAGGACTGCGGGAGGATTCTCTATGTGGAGGAGTGACGCCGGTCGCGGTTAGTAGTATTCGCTCCTCCGCTCTTCCAGCAGCACCAGCCAGTTCATCATGGTGATGGGCGGTAATTCCGCAGGATGGAGAATCGGGAGGAGGTTGACCGTGATCCGGGTTGATCCAATAGCGGTACCACTCATGCTTTTCGAATCCAAGGGGCGCACCGGGGTCGCCACGGTATCGCTCGCCAGCGAGCCGATCTGGCCTTTCAACGCCACGCCATAGGCATCCACATCGACGCCGTACCGCTTCTCCGGCGTGAAAAGCGAGCACGGCGGATAGTAAAGGCCCGAGGGATTGGAGGTGGTGACGGCAGGTGTGTAGCCGGACGGCGGGGTGGCTGACACGACGTTGAAATCGTCACCGATGTAGAGCCGCAAGTTGGTGACCAGCGAGAAGCCCTTGGTGAAGCCAGTTAGATCGGCGCATTCCTTCATGATCAGACCGTAGTCGTTGTCGGTGCATGGGATGAACGGCTTCCTGGTGGAATCGTTCAATCCGCTGTTGGAATAGTCCACATTGACGGACAGCGAGTTGTTGATGGCCGCACCCGCCGCGCCGATCGCGGTCAGGAAAGCCGGAAACCGGGTCGGATAGACAGCCACGCAGATCTGTCCGCTCAAGAGCGGTTTGATCTCAAAAGGTGCCCGGGGTCTCCAATAGCCGGCCTTCAGGGTTCCCACCTTGGGGTCTCCGAAGACGTTGTTGTTGAAGGCGATGGTTCCCGTGATCCCTTGCCTGAAAGTGTAGCCGCCACTGATGCCGTAGGCGATGTCCACTGGGACCGTGGATGAAAAGGTATAACTCTGGTTCTCATCGCAGACTTTGACGTAGCCCTTCGGAAGGCTGGTCTGGGTGGCCGAGGTGAGCGCCACATCCTCGGATGTGCGGCTGCCGGTGGTTTCATAGTATTGGAACCGCAGTTTCGTCGGGTTTCTGTTGGTGGAACTCGTGACGGCGGTGACGTCCAGCCGCATGGCACACTGCTGCGCGCCGATGGAATAGTTGTTCCAGTTCGTGGACGACAAAACGTTCGAAGCGACATGGTTCAATGGTCCGCTTGCCTCGACCGGATCATTTTGAGCCGGGTCAAACCGATCAAAAAATGCAGCACCGCGGTTCACGGGGACAAAGGCGGCCCGACCGCTTTCGGACGCCTGCGACACCGGGAAGAACGCTCCCTGGGTGACCTGATAGGACTCGCGGACTCCCGGAGTGAATGGGCTGCCGCTGAAGCTCTGCCCGCCGATGGTGGTGCCGCTGGACAACGTCATTCCCCGGCGGCTGGACAACGAGTTAATGGCGGTCGTGCCCTCGACCACCGCCTTGCCGACGAACATGCCACCATCAATGCTGACATTCGACCAGGCGGCACCCGAGGCATATTGCCCGAGCGACATGAACGAGGAGGCGGAGATCGCGAGTTGCGACGGGATCTCATAGATCGAAAGCACGAAATTCCGCTTCTTGCGGGCGAGCAGGGTCGTCGCGCTGTCATTGCCGCCGACATCCACCGAGAAAGCCCACCAGTTGCGTTTCGCCACGAAAGGATCGCCCGGTTTGGCATAGCCGAAGTTGATGTTCGGATATTTCAAACGGTTGAAGCCCGCGTATGTTGTCACAGGAAGTCCGTAAGTGGTTGTCCCGTTGCCATTCGCCGTCACAGAGTTCAAATCGGTCTGAGCCACCGAGCCGTAGATCTTCTTGTTAGAAATGATCGGGTAGAGCTTGTCGCGATCGGTGGTCGGGGTATCGCTCACGGTGAGCGGAGGCGGATAGCCGGTGCCGAGACTGGTGTTGACACCGCTTGACACATAGCCGGTGTCCGACGGGATCGCGGCGAAAATCGTGGAGGGAGATCCCAGCGCGGAGTCTCCGGCATTGGCGACCTTGAGATTGGGGATGGCCAGGGTGGCGACCATGTTGCTGGAAATCGATGTCCGCGAATTCGCCAGATCCAGGGCCTGGGTGAAGATCGATTGCCAAGTGAACGCGTCCCGATGCGCTGGGTCCAGATCGGAATCCTGCTGCATCGCGCGGATCGCCCGGTTCGGAACGATCGCAACGATGGCCCGCAGGATGGCTTCGTCCTTTTCGCTGTAGTCCACGCGGAGCTGGACCTGTTTCTGGACTGACTGGGCGTCCATGGCACGCCGGTAGGCATGGACCATCAGGAGCGTGAGGATCGTGGCGGTTGTGACCACCAGCAGGAAGGAGACATAGCCGGCATCGCGGCGTTTGAGTGGAGAGGTTTTCATTGCTGCATGGTTCCCGAGTAGGTGATCACTTCCCCGTTAGGTCCAGTTAGAGTCATTCTCAGCACGCCGGAGACCATTGAGAACGAGACATTGGAGGGTTTCGTGGTGACCGCCCACTGGGGAGCTCCCAACACGCCGGAGACAGGGACGACGTAATAATAAAGGGCCAGACCGGTACCCCGGTCTTCGAACGAGAGGATGGTCGCCCGCATCGTGCCGTCCGGCTGGCGGAAGTTCAGCACCACCACCGGAGAGGGTGTTAGGCGCGGATTGGTTCCGGCAAGCGCATTCGCGACCGAATCATGAAGCCGAAAGCGGTCGGCTTTTCCCACCAGTCGGCTGACATACATGCTGATGATCGGAGCCTCGTCCGCCAGGAAATTCTGCACCTTGAAAAGCTTCAGGAACGCCAGCTGTTGATTGAACAACGCGATCACCATGCCCCCCAAGGCGATTCCAATAAACATGGCGACGGAAAGCTCGATCAGGGTCATTCCCCGACGCAGGCGACGGCGGGTGGATTTCATTGGGAGCGCAGGACGGTTCGGGATTTCGCGTAGGTTCGGTTGCCCACCTTGTAGGTGACCACGCTCTGCGCCCGCCAGACTTTCATACCCGCAGGATTGGTCGTGACGTTGCCGGTGCCACCGTCGAGCGGGTAATTTCCAGTATCCGCGATCCGGGTTCTTACCACCGTTCCGTTGATCACCTTCCCTCCGGGCAATCTTCCCAGCTCAATCACCGTCGAGGTCATCGTCGGATAGACCGGCCATGGGGAATCCGCCGCCAGCAGGTTTTCAAAAGGAATCCGCTCCGCATACGCCCGTTCGTAGGTCAAATAGGCATCGGTGACCGTTTGTTGAAGGATGTATTGTCTCGGATGCAGGACATCCAGGGACAGCTTGAGCATGCAAAGGCCCACGACGGTTAGGAGAGCGAGCGACATCGTCGCCTCCACCAGCAGGAAGCCCCGGCGGAGCGATCGCGCCTTGCGAATCGGGCGGATCCTCCCCATCGTCCCGGCATGTGGGGAAACGTTCGCAGCTTTGCATTTTGCGTCTTGGCGCTGGTCATGACGGCCGGATCCGGTCTGGCGCAAGGCCTCCTCGAACCGCCGTTCGGACTCCACTGGGGAGATTCTCCGGAAAAATTGATAGTATGGGCTTCCAAACATTCGCTGGATGTTAACATCAGCCTGCCCGGGGATCAACCGGCAATGCGGATTCTGAAAATTGCTCCCAAAAAAGGATTTCTTCCAGAGACCCAGGCCGGTGCGGTGGAGGGCCGGTTTCTCGGCGGGAAACTGTTCGAACTGACGGTTCACTACTTCGACCCCCAAGCGTCGGCCGATCTGATGGAGTCCCGGTTCGAGGCGCTTCGCAAACAAGTCACGCTGGAGCACGGCACCTTGCTGCCGGACCAGCAGCAGCGGACGGTGGCCGACCAGTTTGTGACTCGGACTCAATCGTTTCATCATGAACCGGTAAAGGGATTGTTCCTGTTGCTGGCTTTCACCGAGATCGAGGATCTGTTGCGGAAATCAAAGGATGCCAGGTTTTCCCTGATCTATCGGAATGACAATTTCAGGAACGAGCTGCTGAAGGAGCTGAAAACTCCGTAAGGTCACTCGATGGTGGTGAAGCTGCCGTTCATTTCGATCGTTCGATCAACCGTGAAGGTGACATAGGCCGGCAGGTCCGCAGAAGTCAGCATGTATTCGGTTCCGGTGCCGAAGGGGACGGCCGTGACCAGTTCGATCGTCCACCGGCCGTCAGTGGTAAAGAGCTGATCGTAGTTGGTGGGCGTGAGCACCTCGGTGAGAGGCTCCGATCCCGTGTTCACCTTCAGGGAGCCGGTAAGAACGGTTCCAACTTTACCTGCGACACGTTCACCCTTGTAAACCTGCGCATAAACCGAGGATCCCGGATAAATGTCGTGGTAGGTAATGGTGATCGCAGGCATCGCGAAGCGGACGATCTGGTCTTGAACGATGCCGGTCATGTTGCCATCGGCAACCGGCCAGACTTGAATGAACTGCGAGGCGAGCTGGGAGGCGGGCAGGGCCGTCGGCGCGGCCGGATCGGCGATGGAAAAGACTGAGAACCGTTCCTCACCGCGCAATTTCTTGAGATTGGAGCCTGCGATGCCTGTCAGGGAATACGACAGGACTTGCTGACCGTTTGTGGTGATGGAAGACTGGGTCTTGAGGGTCGCCTGGGTGCGGTCGATGCCGACTCCGACCCCTGTTCCGTACGACTGGACATGGCGCAGGAGGTTCACGCTTTTTGAGGCAGGTGGGTCATCGGCTCCGCTGAGCAACCCGCTGATGCTGACATAAACGGTAAATGGACGGTCCGCCCGAGTACGCCGGATCTTCGAGGGAAGGTTGACCGGCACGGGACCGGTAGCCGTAAGATCCTTGCCGTAGGTATCTTCGGTATCAATGACGACTTGGGCGATCGGCACGTAGGTGCCCACGTAACTGCTATCGAGCAAATATTCGGTATAGGGCGAGGAATTGATCGTCCAAAGATCGAACCTGGCCCCGCCAGGATTGATGGCAAGGGCAGAATCTTGGGTACCCGTGGCCGCGACGGTGTCCGAGGCATCCCAGGTTACCCCGGACGGCATTTGGAACTGACGGATGTAGTTGGTATAGGTCTGCCCGAAAGCACAGGACATACCGATGACTCCCAGGAAAATGCAGCGAAGGAGGATAGTTTTCATGGTTTTGTTTTTTCAGGAGCCGTGACGACGGGAACTTTGAGCGGCAGCACGGAAATCGGCCCGCCAAGATAGGTGGCGACGACGAGATTCCCGCTTTTCGAGTACAGTCTTTGGGTTTCTTCGGCGATTGGGTTGTTGCCCTCTGCCTGGGTCCGGCTGACCTCCACCGTGGTGATCCAACCACGGTTGGCCGCGTAGAACTCACTCCAGCTTTGAAGAATCGCGCCGGGTTCTTGTTTGATGCGGTCGGCAACGCTCTTGGGGATTTGCAGAATCGCCCGCTTCGGGACGAGAGTGGCGAACCTGCCGTAGCTGATGATGTCCGAGCTTGCGAGAAGACTCTGGGGACGATTCACGACCGATGGATCCTCGCCCTTAACCTCGGGCATTTTTTTCATGGGGTCCATTCCGTCCGCCTTGCGCCGGGCGAGGATGAGTTGATCCTGAGTCATGGCCTCCTGGAGAACCGGAGGCCCGGCAAGCACCTCTCCTGCCAGCATCGCGGAAACGGCGCATCCCATGCCTTTGATGAAAAAATTGGTTTTCATGGGGATCAAGGTTTGCGGAAGGTGATGAGCATCACAAGGTCCTGAAGGTCGTAGCCGATATTGGTGGTATCGGTGTGGGTCAGCTCCATGATGATGATGACATCCATCGGGCCGATTTTGACTTTATGCGCCGAATCCAGATAGGGCTTGAGGAAGCTTTCCAGCGAAGGCGCGTTGTAGTCGGGAATGTTGTTAGGGCAAACGTCGCCGCTGACCAGGGCCCGCACATTGTAGGGAAGACCGCTCGTCGAGGTGTATTGGGTTTGCCAACTGCTGTTGTAGTATTGGCCGGCGAAATTCATCGCCTTGTCTTTGGTAACGGCGATGTTGGACTTCACGATGCCCTGCTGCTGGACGATGGTATCCGTCTGCTTGCCGTCATAGATATCCGCCCAACTGGACGAACCGTTATATTTCCACTGCCCGCGGGTCCGGTAGTAGGTGATGACGTTGTTGGACATCGAAGTTACCCCCAGACCAAGGATCCGAACATCGCAGACCAGATTCTGCTTGGGTGTGACCGTACCCGGCTGGGTGATGGTCACGAAGTTCTGAACGATCGATGGATAGCTGATGTCCCAGGTCAACTTCGGCTTGGTGCCGGTCTGAACGACCGTGGGATATGCCGTCAGATTCCCAACGGGAATCGTTGGAGTTGTTTGGGCGAGGGCGCGTGGTGACACAAGCGTGCCTACGGCGATGAAGGCGGCCGATACGGCGGCCAATTGGCTGGTTTTCATGGCTGGTTGTAAGGGTGGGATGTCTGGAAACACCTTCCATCTGGGACCTTGAAAGCGGGACTTCTTTCAAGAGATGTGCGGCCCGGTTCGGGCAAGGGCAGGGTTCGGCGAGAAGTTCTCGACGGACCCTGCCGATTCGGGACAGAACCCCGATCCGGGCCGCCTGAGGGACTGCAGGGAAGGCAGCACCTCAGAAAGGATGTGTTTGATTCAAGTGACGGGTGGGGTCGTTTGGATCGGGTTAGGGATTGGGAACAGCGGTTGTCTGGCAGGTGAAATCAACGTTGCGGCAGGGCGGCCTCGCGGGACCAGTTCTTCCAGGGACCGCGCGGGACTTCGCGGTCTTCGGCGAAGCGCCACTCGACGGTCTCGCCGCTGCGGAGCTTCAGGAAATCACGCACGGCGGGACTCAGGTCGATGCCGGCGGATTGATTGCGGTTGGAGCGCGGGGATTCTTTTCCGAAAACATATTGCCAGTGGTCCACTTCGAACGGACCGACGTCCTCCCATTGGGCGAAGCACACCCGGCCTTCATGGTGGATGGCGAGCCATCGGCCTTTGCAAACGGAGATCCCGTCGCCGCGATAGCTCTCCCAGAACCAAGGAATCACCTGCGATGCTTCCGGCCGGTGAACGCCGCCCTTGGCGACATCGTTATAAGGCAGGGCGACGTAAAAAGGATTCAGTGACGGAGTGAAATCCGCGGGAAGATAGCCCGAACGGCGATCCGGCTCATCATAGCCGCCGAAGTTCGCCTGCCAGTTCTGATCCCAGGCGCTCTGGGTGTTAGGCGTCGGATTGTTTTCAGTCGGCAGCTCGCCGACCCAGAAAACGGTGGCTACCACGTTGCGCTTCCATTCCTCGCTCGAATGGAACCTCCCGCGAGGCTGCTCGGCCACTTCCCGGGCGACTGCCGGAACTCCAAACGGATCGCTCAGCGACGGCAGAATTTCACGACGATTTTCAAGGAAGCTCTCGTGAACACTTTCCAGACGTTCGGTCAACCGTGCTGCGGCGGCAACCCCACAGAGGGCGGCGCTGGCAATTCCGATTGTGATCCACGTCGTCTTCATTTACTTTTTGCACGAGGTTGAAGCTCTGGATGGCTTAAACTTGCCCACATAGTAAAATTTTAACGTAACTTAACAAGAAAAAAACATGACGATTTTTGAACGATTTTTAAAAATGATTGTCATGGTGTTTTTTCCTTATACCTAAAAGGAATTTTCGCTCTCCAAGTTGGAGGAAATCGAGTTAGATCACTCGTTTTCAAGAGCGTTTTTCACCGAAAATCGACACTCGCACGGCCATTTCTTAACCGAATCGGGCAAAATGATCCACCCAATTTTTACAAATATTGAACAAATCTAAAGTTTAATTTTTTACGCGATCACGTCATCCCCTACCACCGCTGAAACGCCGGTCGAGCTCCCGCATGCTGAATTCCGTGAGCGTGGGACGGCCGTCCGCCGCGCAATAAGGCAGCTCGCAGGTGAACAATTCCGCCAGCAGTGGTTCAGTTTCAGCAAGTCTCGGCACAACCAGCACCGAGGCGCGTTTCGCGAGAACTTTCGCCAGGCGTTCGATGGCGAATCTCGCCCCGGTGGTTGATTCGTGCAGCAATTCATCCATCAACGCCCCGAGAAATGGTCGCGGATCGGAAACCGGCAGGCAGGCGGGCAAGCTCCGGATTTGCAGCGTATTTCCACCAAACGCCTCCACTTCGATCCCCGCCTCGGCCAGCGCCATCCGTTCCCGCAACACCAGATCCAAATCCCGCGGATCGAGCTCCAGCAAAACCGGCACCAGCAGCGACTGAACCTCCAGACCCACTCCGTCCTGATGTTGCAGTTTTTCAAAAAATATCCGTTCCCGCGCGGCTTTAGGGTCAAAAAGAACCAAACCATCCTCGCTTTCCAAAATCACGAACCGCTGATGCAACATCCCGATAATCCGAAAATCAGGCCCCCGGTTCACCACCACTCCAGTCGGCTCCGGCACCACCGGCACCGGATTTTCCCAATCCGCCAACATCGGCTGCGGCGCATGGAAAACCATCCGAACAGGCTCGATGTCCACCGCGTCCCTTGAAATGAACTCCAGCGACGGTGCCTCCATCCGTTTCGGAACCACCGGAGCGGCAGGTTTCAGCGCCAACGCCACGGCTTCCAGGATCACGTCCTTCACATCCAGCGGCCGATGAAACCGCACCTCGCGCTTCGCCGGATGCACGTTCACATCCACCAGCGTAGGCTCCAGATCGATCCACAACCACGCCGCCGGATAGAGACCGTCCGCCAGCGCTCCGCGAAATCCCTCGGCCAGGGCCCGCGAAATCACCGGGTCCTCCACGGGCCGGCCGTTCAGGAAAACAAATTGATGCCGCCTCCCCTTCCGCGCGTGACTGGCCGGTAACAGATAGCCTTCCACCGAAATCCCATTGCCGTGCGTCAGCGGAATCGCGATCAGCTCCCGCGACAACTCCGGCCCTAGCAAATGCCGCACCCGGTCCACCGCCTTCGCCGCCGCCGGCAGGTCGAACACCTCGCGGTCATCCCGCCGCAGGCGGAAACGAACGTTCGGCGCGGCCAGCGCGTGCAACCGGAGCTGATGCTCCACATGCGCTGCTTCCGTCGTCTCTGCCCGCAGGAATTTCCGCCTCGCCGGCATATTGAAAAAAAGCGCCTTCGCCTCGATCACCGTGCCCGGCGCACAGCCCGCGTCCCTGACATCACGGACTTTCCCGCCATCTACCAGAATTTCAGTCCCGGCGACCGCATCCGTTTCCCGCGTCACCATTCGGAACCGCGACACGCTGGCGATGCTCGGCACCGCTTCCCCGCGGAAACCCAGCGTCATGATCGCTGCCAAGTCCCCTGACGTCCGCAGCTTGCTCGTCGCATGGCGTTCCAGCGAAAGCAGCGCATCCTCGCGCGACATCCCGCAGCCGTCGTCGCTCACCCGGATCAAGGCCGAGCCGCCGCGATCGATGTCCACCCGGATTTCCCGCGCTCCGGCGTCGATGCTGTTTTCCACCAGCTCCTTCACCACCGATGCCGGGCGCTCCACCACTTCGCCCGCAGCCACCTGGCTGGCGAGAATGTCGGGGAGCACGCGGATCTTGGGCACGAAAGGAGACGTAAGACTCAAGACTGCAAGACACAAGACCAAGAAAAGACAACGCGTCGCAGATTCTTCGACTTTTCTTCCTCTTGTGTCTTGCAGTCTTGCGTCTTGTGTCTTGTCTCTTCCCGCATGGCTGGCTTTTTCAAATCCCTACTCAACAAGATCACCAACCGCGCGGAAATCGATTGGGACGACCTCGAGGCCGACCTCATCTCTTCCGATCTCGGGATCAGCCTCACCACCGCCATCATCGACGAACTCCGCGACCTCGGCCGCGAGGTCTCCGGTGACGATGTGGTGGCCGTCACCCGCCGCCAGCTCTCCAAGCGCTTGCCCGACAATTTCCTGCCACCCACCCCGCGCGCCGATGGCAAGCCGTTCGTCATCCTCGTCGTCGGCGTGAACGGCACCGGAAAAACCACCTCCTCCGCCAAGCTCGGCCTCTGGCTGAAAAAGCGCAACCGCACCGTCATCATGGCCGCCGCCGACACCTTCCGCGCCGCCGCCGTCGAGCAACTCAAGCGCTGGGGCGAGCGACTCGACATCCCGGTCATCACCGGAAACACCAATGCCGACCCCTCCTCCGTCTGCTTCCACGCCCATCAGAAAGCCATCGCCGACAAAACCCAGTTCCTCATCTGCGACACCGCCGGCCGCATCCACACCCGTCACAATCTGATGGAAGAGCTGGGTAAAATCCGCCGCACCATCGCCAAGCAAGATGAAACCGCGCCGCACCTCACCTTGTTAGTCGTAGATGCCACCACCGGCTCCAATGCCATGCAGCAGGCCAAGGAATTCCACAAAGCCAGCCCGCTCGATGGCCTCATCGTCACCAAGTTAGACGGCTCGGGAAAAGGCGGCATCGCCGTCACCATCCACGACCAGCTCAACATCCCGCCCCGCTTTCTCGGCACCGGCGAGGAACCCGAAGCGTTTTCGATTTTCGAAAAAGAATCCTTCGTCGCGGAAATCCTCTGACGAGTCAGCTCCGGACTTTCACTCGGCACCAATCGCCACCCGCAGCCGGGAAATTTCCGAAATCCACACCGGATGTCTTCCGCCTAAAATCGAGGCGATTCCGCCAATCCGCTTGCAAGGCTACCCATCACTTCCTCGGGCCAGCCGCTTATCCTTGAATACTCTGACCTTGCAAGGAGGCCAAGGAACTGGCATCCCCAATGTAGATATTTGTCCCGGCTCTCAATGACCCATGAAAGCAATTCCAAACGTGCATTCGTTTAAATCCACCCTATTTATTTTCACGAACCGGTTGGCATCGCTGATTTGTAGCGGATTGATGATTATTGGCATATCCTCGGCCGCCGAACCTTTTGACGGCATCAGCAAGACGGCGAAAGAGGAAGTGTCCGCCGCCGATACCGCCACTTTATTCAAGAAAGCGGACCTCAGCCAGAAATACACCGCCGCACTGACCAATCTCGAAAAAACGCTGGCTGCCGGTGGCGACTTGAATCTCATCGTCCACCTGAGAGAAGAGCGTGACTCGATTCAGAAAACCGGCGATCCCTCCTCCCACCAGGACAAGCCCTTGGTCCAGATTCGCGAAAAATATCTAAAATCCATGACCGCCATCAATGCGGAAACGAAGGCATCCCGCGCGAAAACGGTGGAAAGCACTGCGAGGAAACTCCGTGAACAGGAGACCGCGCTGACCAAGGCCGGCAAGGTAGATGAGGCCCTAACACTTCGCAAGAATGGTGAAAGCCTGATGCTGGAAATTTCCGGCGGAACGGCGGCCGATGCGGTTTCATTCACGGATGATCCAAGGGCGAAATCGTTGCCAAATCTGAATCCGCTTGAACCTATCCAAATACCTGCGGAAAGGCCGCCCGTGGTCGAGAAACCTTTCTCAACAGGTTCCTGGTTGACGAGTATGACCGTGCCAGTGGCAAAGCAGAATATCCGGGAACCGATCATCCTTGGCGATCGCAATAAAAATATCTGGATTAACGTCGTAGTGTCTCCGTATAGCGTCTGGTCCGGCGCGGATCGCGGAAAGGTTCATTTGTATGCAGCGAGTTTTCTCGCTACCAAGTCTCGATTCGAGAATCTCGAGTTTGGAGCTGATCACGCGAATCGTTTCTATTTCCAAAACTGTGCATTGACTAACTGCAGATTTCCAAAAATCGGCTGGTGGCATGATGGCGGCGATTTCTTCGCGAAACACTATTTTGAAAATTGTTATATCAAAGGAAGCTATTCTGGAAAACTCACTGTTCAGGAGAACGGGATACGAGCACAGACCTGTGTTTTTGAAGACATTGAGTTTCCAACCATTCGTTTTCAAAAGCACCAACCTGCGGATTTGGTGAACGAAAAATGGTTGCGTATCATCACCTGCCGCTTCGTGAAGTGTAAAATTCCACTCAGTTTTCTACTTCTCACACGAGACTGCATGTTTGAAAACTGCGTATTTTCCGATGATATCGATAGGGGAGATGATGAAGAGATCACAAAGCCCATTAAAATCGACCTGTATGTGAGCAATTGCCAGATGCGGATCAACAAGCTCCCGCCCGCAGTGACTCTCAATCAAAAGCAGTATGGCGAGTTGAAAGGCGTCACCATCCCTACCGCAGATTCTCTAGCGGAAATGATGGCTAGGTAAATGGGGTCGGGGTAAATGAAAACGCAATGGTTAGTGCTTTCGCAGCGCGAGCTGCGGGCTGGGGAAAAGCTGACTTCGATCTGTTTGCTCGCCCGGCACCAACGCGCATGAGATTGATCGGTTTATTATTCCTCGCTTTCGCGGCGATGCTGGCACTGGACCACTCCGCCAACTGGCTGATGCCCGCCGCGCTCGGCATGGCATTTCTGACACTATGGTATTTCACCGGGCGGGAGCCGGATGAAGTGCCGCCCGATAGGTCGGACTATCTCCACCGGGACCAACCCCCGTTGGATTTGCACGAGAGTTCTACCAGCTTCGATCTGGCGGACCTCGCCCCTTTTCTCGAACGACTTTCCGCCCACATCAAGGGCGGCTACACAGAAAGGGTCATCGCCCACATCGCCGAGGTTTCCGCAGGGATGAAACACGAGGCGGAGCGCAGCCTGGAATATGAGGTCGAATTCCAAGGACAACGACTCCCCTTCCACATCGGGCTCTTCAAGGATGACGCTGAGGAAATCACGATTTACTTTCACACACCGCAGCCGCTTGCGGATTTCATCGATCGCGAGATGGATTCGTTCTTTGCAGAAAGTGGCATTTAACGCGGATCGATTCGCGGCCGGCGGCGGAGAATCCGGCGTTTGATTATACGGAAGCTTATGATCGCAGTCGGTTGACCCGCGCGGCTTACGAAGAAAAGTGAGAAAATAGCCGAGCGTAGCGCGAGACCGGTTGCTGGAAGGCGGTCCGGGTTGATCCATCCGGTCACACCGAATAAGGAAAACGCACTCTCGGATCGTCGGCACTGAAGTCTCTGGTATTTCGCGTGACCAGGATGCAGCCTTCACAATCGGCACTTGCTAGAATCGCGGCGTCAGGAAGCTTCAATCTCGAATTCTTTCTCTCCTCCACTGCTTTCCGTGCCACGTCGGGCGAAAGCTCGACTCTTTTCATCGACTTGAAAAGCGCTTCGGCGGCCTCCCGATCCTCGTCGGTCTCAGCGCCGCACATCACTTCCATCCAGGAAATGACCGAATAAAGCGGCGGGTCGTATCGGTCGATTTCGACTTTGGCTTCGGGAACTCCTTGGAGGTAGTCGATGAGGACATCGCTATCGATCACCGCTTTCATCGCTCCCACTCCTCGCGCAGGTTTTCGACGAAGGTGCGGCTATCGAGGCGTTTCTTTTGCCAAGCGCCGAAGGCTTTTTCCCTTCCGGACTGTTGCTGATTGGCCAACATGCTGGCGAGCGCCCTGCGGACTGCTTCCGCCTTGGAAATCTTCTCCACCTTGCACCATTCCGTAAGGGCTTTCGCCTGTTCGTCGGGGAGATCAATAATCGTTCTCATGATGACGTCATCATACATCACGACGAGTTTCGGGCAAGTTTGAATTCCCGGCAGGCGGCTTTGGGAGACCAAGGGCAGTCACTCCGGCAAATGCTCGGCGCAGTATTCCTCGCCGTCCGCGCCGATGCGGAATTCCATGTGCGGGTCCGAGACATCGGTCTTCTTGCAGATGATGCAGGTGTGAAACGCATCGGACTCCGGCAGATTGGCGGCGTTAAAAATTTTCCTGCGTTTCGTGGCATCGAGCACGCGGGCGTTCCCGCGCATGACGGGGATTCCGGCCCAGATGATGTAATTGGCAAAAGTTAGAACGAAGAACGGCAGGAGGATCGGGAACTTGACGAGCGTCATGACAATCCCGAATGCCAATATCATCCCGAGGAATCTCACCTGGAGCGGAAGGACGAAAAACAGCAGGATTTCCACCATGGGAAACAGGGTGGCGAACGCGAGGAAGGAAGCGGCGAACAGGGTCATGCCGCTGTAAGGGATGGCCATCGGATAGACGAAATTCGCCACCAGCGCGAGGATGATGCCGGTGTAGTAGAACAGCGACGCCTTGAAACTCCCCCACGCGCTTTCAAGACCGTCGCTGACCATGAAGACGAAATTCACGGCGAAGATGAGCAGCAGGATGCTCATGATGTTCGGCGCGCCGAACTGACCGTTAGAGAAGAACATGGTGGCGACCCGCCAGATTTCTCCGGAGAGGATCTTGTCGCGGTCGAACGCGAGGGCTCGGCCGATTTCCGGCTGGAAAAGCTGGAGGATGAAGACCAGCACTTGGAACAAAGCGAAATAGCGGAGGAACCCGGGGAAGGCCAGCCAGCCCCAGCGACGCTCCAGGCGGTCGAAAACATTCATGTCGCCGCAGAGCATCGCGGGTCGGCGCGGATTGACAAGCCCGGCTGCGGAAGGGCGGGAATTTCGCCGGTCGCAGGCAGTTTCACGGGCGAAGGGAACTCGGGGGTACTTTCAGGTTGGCCTTCCGGGATGAAACTGATAGCTCATGCCAATGATCCGGCATGGATAGCATCGTCTGGCAAGGCGGGCGTCCATGTGGAGCATTCGCCCCCTCCCCGAAGATGACCCTTTTTCCCCTCTCCCGCCGTTCGTGTTCCGGACATTCTGTTTCCGCTTTGAAGTGCCAACTCGCCGTAGGGTTTTTCCTGGTCGCCACAATGGCTTGCGGTGATGCCCAACTGACGGACAAGGCGTTGGAAACGCTGAAAGCCCGCTGGAAACCCACTGTCGCGAAAGAAATGCCGCTCACCGAACTGGATGCGCCGAACGGCTATGTGGTTCTGAAAGAGCCGGCCGCCGATGCCCAAGAGGCCAGGCGTGTGGACAAGGCCGCCAAAGTGAAGGTCAAATTCTATATGGATCGGGGAAACCGGCGTTTCTACATGACGGAGTGGAACTGGAACAACGCCGGGAAAGGCGGCAAATTCAATTGGGTGATGCTGAACCCGGTGGCCGAAGCACCCGCGAAACCGGAAGCAGGCAAGCTGGATGCGCTGTACAACGATTTGCGGCATGATCAAACCCAATGGAACTGCGAAAATGCTTACGGCGAATTCGGCAAAATAGTGAACCAGCCAGAGGTCGTGGAATTCCTCGTGGCGAAACTGGCGACCGAAAAGGATGCGCAGGCTAAGAGCTGCGTGGTCGCCCTGCTGTGTACATCCTCACAATACAAACACGACGCCACGTTCGCCCGGACGGTTCTGGATCTATTGATCGAGTATCAGGCAAAACGATCGAACGGCTTCCACGACAAAGCAGGAGTTCCCGAGCCTGAACGGCTCTGGCTCTTCGTGAGTTCGTCGGGGGCGAGCCTTAATTGCGTTTGGATTCGATTTCTCGTTCGCAACACGCCGAAGTATGAAGAACTGCTGAGCCCCGTCATGCTCGACCCGAAGGCAGACTTCTACCTCCGCTGGGTCTGCATTCACGCAATGGCCCGACACAAGTTGATGGAAAAATATTATCCGAAACTCGATCCGGATTTCTATCGAATGCTATTCGAAAATCTGCGCAACGACGGACATGGATGGAATGCTCAATTCGCCACCCGGATTCTGGTGATTTTAAAACCCGTATCCACTCCCTATATCATCCAAAGGCTCAATGAACCGCGCCTCGATGATCAGGAAAAAGACATCTTGAATCTGATCAACAAGGATATCCTGCTCCCCGCCAACCGGGGGAAATTCGAATTCAAATACGGCAACCTCAACAGCAGCATTTTCGGCACCACCGCTGACACTAACGATAAATTTGATTGCGAGCTTTCCATGTTCAAGAATTGAGGTCCGTTGTGTTTCCCGCGCTTGGAGCACGGGATTCATGAAACACGGAGCGCTGCTTGCTGTCTTCGTCGGATTGATTTCTCCCGTCATCGCCCAACAGGAGCCGGACGCCCGCATTCTCAAGCCGTCGATCCTGCTCCCTCTCCGCGGGGGGATCATCATCGGTGCTGAAAACGGCCTGTTCGTGGCACGCGACGGCATGCCCGCGACTCCGACCGGCACCGAGCTAACAGTGAATGAAATCGTCCCGGGAAAGGATGGCTATCTCATCGCGACCGATGGCGGTGTTTTCAGCTTCGACCCCGACAAGATGTCGTCGCCATTGGTCAAAATCGGCAGTTACAGCCGGAGCGTCCGGCAGATCTACGGCTTTGCGGAAGACGAATACTACCTGGCGACCCAGGACGGGCTGAAAATCCTCTCGGGAGATACCATCCGCTCTCTCGGAAAGAACGTCGAAGTCGATACGCTGCCATGTCTCTTCGGAGGGAAAATCGTCGGCATCTGCGGCAACGATATCGTTCTTTCCGACTCCGACCACGCCACCTTTTACGACTGCGGGGATGTGGTGACGGCGGTGGTCCCCGCAGTGGATCAGTTGTTCGTCGCCACGTTGTCTGGGCTCATGGCCCTGCGCGGGGATCGGCTTGAACCTGTCGTGGTCAAAACGGTCGTTAGCGACATGGTTTCCGTCGGGCAGAATCTCCTGATGGCGACCCCCGGAGGGCTGCTGACCATGCCAATCGACGGCCCCTATCAGCCGTCGAAATCACGGGAAGGCTTCTATTCGGATCTCCAGCCCTTCGACGGTGGAGTCCTTCTGGCAGGCCGCGACCGGCTTGACCTGCTGTCGCCAGACCTAACACAGATCGCCACCATCCCGTCTCCCGGCGCCCGCAAAAGCAACAAGGTGAGGCAGGAAAAAGGCCTGCTGGCTTTTTGCCTGAACAACGGACTTCTGGTTTCAGCCGACGGTGGCGCCAAATTTGATTTCACGCCCTCGGAGCAGGAAGTGCGTGACGTCATTTCCAGAAACGGCAGGGTCATGATGGCGACCGACAGCGGCATTTCCTTCCTCAACGACCAGCCCCGCCCCACTCCGTGGCTGCAGATCGCCCTCGGAACCGGAGTGGTGGTGTTAGGCAGCAGTTTCTGGCGGATGCGATCGCGGCGGCGCGTCATTTTCATTTCCTACCGGCGGAGCGACTCGAAGGAAATCGCCTGCCGCCTGAGAGACCGTCTGCAAGGAAAATTTGGCAGCCAATCCGTCCGTCTCGACCTGCACGACATCGAGGAGGGCGAGGACTTCCGCGTGGAAATCCAACGCAACGTCGGCGAGGCCTCGATGGTGCTGGTCCTGATAGGTCCGCACTGGGCCGGTGCGACCCATGCGGACGGGAGTTTGCGCCTTTTCTCGGAAGTGGACTACGTGCGCTATGAGATCGAACTCGCGTTCCAACTGAAAAAACCGATGGTGCCGGTTCTCCTTGGAAACACCGGGATGCCATCCGCCAATGATCTGCCCGAAACCATCCGCGATCTCTCTTTCCGCCAGTCGATGCCTCTCCGGTCAGACCCCGACTTTGACGGGGATCTGACCGATCTCATCAGGGTGATCCGGCGGCCCGCGTCAAAGCCCCCGGTGTCCTGATTCAACGCTCGAGCCGCTCGACGCCATAGTCGCCGAAGGGAACGATGACGTCGCCATTGTCACCGAGGATCACGCGCTCCACACCGGGATTCCAGGTTGGGAACTTCCACTTGGTGACGTCGCTGTCCGCCGCATCCGAAGCGAACAAGGCATTCCATTTGCCGCCGACCAAGGTCCCGTCGATCCAGCGCAGCGAGTCCGGCTGCCATCCGACTTCAAGCGGTGATTCCGTGGCGAAGGTTCCGTCTTCGGTGAGGCGGTGACGTTCGACCCCGTCTTCCGTGGCGACAAACAGGCGGCGGCCGCCGGCGGTAATCGCGACATAAGGTGGGGCCTCCAGACTGGCGACCGAGAACGCATCGTAGCCGTCGCAGGCACTGACTTGTAGCGTGGTGGATTCGAAATCACCCGAAGTCCGCGTGAATGCCAGGAAGCCTGCGTGATCCAGTTCGGTGACGGCGAAAAGCTCGCCCGGCAAGTCCACCAGCGGACGCACGATCGGCGAGCCGGAGCTTTCCACTTCGATGACGCGGGCGGTCTGAAGCGCCACCGTGGAACCCAGCCACTCGTCGGTCGCGATGTCCTTCCATTGGGAATTTCCGAGCACGATCAATCCGTCGGCAGCCGCGCCGATGCGGTTGAAAATCGTTCCATCAGGACCTAACACCACCGGATCAGCCGCCACTGGATTTTGTGGATCCGTAGTATCGAAGACAATCAGGCGAGGTGCTTTCTCGGGAACCCAGTACGGACGGAGATCCACCAACACGGAAGCCTTGGTCTTCAGCGGGGCAGCGGCAGCGGCGAATGTTGTCGCAGTATTGTTGTCCACAAAGATTGGTCCCCAACCGAACCAGAAGGAGTAGCGGAAATCCATCACCAGCGCGGGACGATTCGGCTGCGGCCAGAGCAGATGATCCATCGCAATCTGTCCGCCTTCGACCGCGTTGACGATACAGGAGCCCAGCAACGTCAGGGCAGGTGCGGAGCTGACATCGTAGATATCGAGAACGAGCTTGCCACCCGTGGAGTTTCCAATGATCCGGCTGCTGTAGAAAAACAACGGCGCGGAGCCGGTATCGCGGAGAACATACAATTTCCCATCGCGGCAGTCCGCGGCCTTGACCGCGCCCTTTCCGAGACTGGTTTCAGATAGAATCGATTCGGATGACTTCGCGGGAGACACGCGGACGACCGGCTGACCGCGATACCAGGAACCGTCTTCGATCTGGAGCAGATAGCCACCTGTCTCGAACACCCGGTCCACCGGCCAGGCCAGCGACACTTCCGATAGAATGGCCGGAGCGTCACGGTTGGTGACATCGGCGGCGACCATTACCCGTTGGGAAATGGAGACGACGGTATTTCCCAACAGATCGGCGCGGCGGGCGTCGAACTCATGCGAGATCGTTCCGCGGACGTGCAGGTCGCGACCGGCGGTATCGACGTCCAGCAACTGGACCACGGATTTCGATTCGCCGCTGTCTCCATCGTAGGAAGTCAGCGGGATCAGCGCGAGTCCGGCACCCGGCAGGAGCTTGAGCGCCTGTTCGTCCCACATGGCTTCGCTGTAGGTGCCCGGAGCGCCGAGCTTCACGCGTCGAAGCAATTGGGGAGCCGCGGGATCCGCCACGTCGAACAAGGAGGCGACGACGGTATTCGATTCCCAGCCGATGGCGAAAAGCAGATCGCCCAGCGGTTCAAGATGCGATGACCAGCCCGGCACTTCGATCTGACCGGCCACCATCGGATTCTTCGGATCGGATAGATCGATCACGAACAGTGGATCGGTTTGGAGGAATGTGACGATGTAGGCCTTGTCCCCTGCAAATCGGGTCGCGAAGAGGCTTTCGCCCTTGGCAAGCTGGAGCGAACCAAGCGGGCCGTAGCCTTCGAAAATCATCGGATGAACGACATCCGGATCCCAAGCGCGGAAGTTCTCAAGCACCGTTACGGGAAACCAGCCGTTTTCGCTGTTGTTGCGCTCCGAAACGGTCGTCAGCACGTTGTTACTCCACTGCATCGCGAACTTGCCGGGAACCACTCCTTTGGTCCGCACAGGCTGAGCCATTCTCACCAAACCATTCTCACGGATCGCGAACACCGACACCTCGGAAACATCCCACTGTCCGTTCGGATAGACCGCCAGCGCCAGCCAATCCGCGCCGGTGGCGATCACCGGGCTGTCGCCTTCGATCACCGTTTCTCCGGCCGCCTGCGGTGTCTTGCCACCAGCGCACAGCCACTCAGTTAGATGGCTTCGGGTATTCCATTCGTCCTCGGTTTCGTCGACCGACTGGTTCCACTCGGAAGTCGCGAGAATCAGACGGTTGCCAACCATACGGCTGTCGGCCAGGTAGCCCGGCACGTCGCGGGTGTTGGTGATTTCCGCTTTTCCGCCGGAAACTTTGACGAGATTGATGCGTGTCCAGTCGCCTTCTTTGGATGACCATCCTTGGGTCAGCAGGACGAGGTTCCGTTCCTTGCCGGACCCGGGTAACAGATAGAGATCCTGGCCCACCGCGGGCAGTCGCAGCGATGCGGTGATTCGCGGATCCGCCGGATTTGCCAGATTGAGCACTTGGAGACCGCGGAGTTGGTTGAAGAAATAAACCGTGTCGCCATCCACCTTCCAGATGTCCGCTTCGACCGGAACATCTCCGGAAGGAAGACCTCCCTGCAATCCCGCATCGTCGAATCTCCCCGGCGTGGTCACCGAACTGGTGTCCGCTTTCCCGGGTTTGAAACTGTTTTCCCCGGAATAGAACGAAGCCGGAAACTTGTCATGCGATGCGACAGTCACTTCGAATCGACCGATCGCGCGCCAACGGTCGTTGCCGCCGGCTTTTGGCAGTTTGAAACGCATCACGCCCGGCACGGCATCCCGGCTGGCGACTTTCGTCCAGCCGCCTTCGCGCTTGAATTTCTGCAAGGTAACCGTCGTGACGCCCGCAGGCACCGTGACCTTGGCCGTCTCGTGGTCCTTGGTCAGCACGATTTCCAAGCTCTTCCGTCCACCCGACGTCGGGGCTGCGACCCCCAGAAGGGTGCTGGCGAACAGCATCAGGATAAGCTTCTGCCACAGGCGGAATGGTAAGAACATGAACGGTTTCATAGTGGTTTTTTCAAATGGGGGAAAAGGAGATTCGGGAAGGGCTGACATAAGACATCCGTTTCCCGCACCCGATTCGGATCACTCTTCCGGGAAATTTCTTCCATCGGTTGACAAGCGCAGGTCGTCCTTCCAATCTCCGCCGCGTGATTTCCGACTTGAAAAGTTCCCCTCTCGAAGCCGCCCATGTGGCGCTCGGTGCCAAGCTCGTGCCCTTCGCCGGATGGAACATGCCGGTCCAGTACACGTCGATCATCGACGAACACACCGCGGTCCGGACGAAGTGCGGGATTTTCGACATTTCCCACATGGGACAATTCATCGTCAGCGGACCGAATACGGCGGCATGGCTGAATGGATTGCTCACCAACGACATCGCCAAGCTCGGCATCGGCCAAGGGCAATACACGCTGATGCTGAATGAAAGCGGCGGAGTGATCGACGATCTGATCGCTTATCGGACGGGCGAATCCGATTTCTTCCTGGTGGTGAACGCGTCAATGATCGACGAGGATTTCTTCTGGATGGCGGCACGGCAGGACGAGCACGTCGCGCTAAGCAACGAAAGTCCGCTGTGGGCCGGGATGGCGATCCAGGGGCCGGATGCGGCGGCGATTTTTGCCAAGGTTTGCCCGGATGAAACGCTGCCGCCACGCAACAGCATCCTGAAAACGGCCGCGGGCTCGGTGGTTTGCCGGACCGGCTACACCGGCGAGGACGGCTTCGAATTTTTCTCCCCGGCTGCCGAGGCGATCGGCTACTGGGATCAATTTCTAGCAGCCGGTGCGAAGGCATGCGGCCTCGGTGCCCGCGATTCGCTGCGGCTGGAAATGGGCTATCCGCTCAACGGCAACGACCTTTCTCCCGAGCGCACGCCGATCGAGGCGGGACTCGGTTTTTTCTGCGACCTCACGAAAGGCGACTTCATCGGCCGCGAAACCCTTGTCCGCCAAAAAGAAGATGGCCCGGGCATGAAGCTCACCGCGATCCGCTATACGGAAAAAGGAGCTCCGCCGCGGGCGCACTATCCGGTGGTTTCCGCGGACGGCGCTGTCATTGGCGAGCTCGCCAGCGGCGTGCTTTCCCCTTCCCTCATGACCGGCATCGGCATGGCCTATCTGCCCGCGACGTTTTCGAAACCCGGCACGCCGCTCGGCATCGAAGTGCGCGGAAAAATTTTCCCCGCCGAAGTCGTTAAAAAACCTTTTTACAAGCACCTCCCCTAAAGCTTCCCAAGCCGCCCACTTCTCCATCCGATGCAACCCGAGGGAATCATTCCATCACCTATGCGTGGTATGCCGAATTGGCGCGAAAAACAACGCGCCCTTCCCATCGGGGAAAAAATCGAACTTATCGGCAGGTTCATTCAGGAGACACGCCAACTCGAACTCGTGAAAAAAACATGCAAGTCGTCTGTGATGTCTTGGAACAGCTCGTCGGTGAAGGCACCCTGAAGCACTACGCCATCGGTGACGCGACAGCAGCCGGTTTCCATGGGGAACCGCTCGCGACCCGAGACGTCGATGTTTTTGTGTTCATCGAGCCGGCCCCAGGTTCACTGCTGGTTTCTTTGGAACCGCTTTTCTTTCGTTTGGCGGAATTGGGATTCAGTGAGTTCGAAGAAGAAGGATTACTTGTACACGGATTTCCCGTTCAATTTCTCAGTGCTTCTCCCGGCTTGGAAACCGAAGCGGTTGAGGCTGCCCTTGTCGCGGAATGGGACAACCATCGAATCCGCGTAATCCGTCCCGAGTATCTGGCGGCGATCGCGATCACTGTCGGCCGCCCGAAAGACCGCGCGAGGCTGGTGTATCTTGCCGAACTGCCGGATTTCCACCGATCACTCTTCATTGATATTTTATCTCGCCATGACCTGCGGAAACGATGGGATGAATGGGCCGGCGCGCTGGGCCTTGAAAATTAAAAGAACCGTCGACATTCACCCTCTACAATTTCAACAATCAACAACTAACACATCCCCATGAGCACACCCGCCGACCTCCGCTATGCCACCTCCCACGAATGGGTCCGCCTTGATGGCGACATCGCCACCGTGGGCATTTCCGATCACGCCCAGGAAGAACTGACCGACGTCGTTTTCGTCGAGCTCCCCGCCGTGGGACGCGCGGTGGACGCCGGTGACCCGACCGCCGTGGTGGAATCCGTGAAGGCGGCCAGCGACATTTACGCCCCTGTCGGCGGAGAAATCGTGGAAGTGAATCCGGAAGTCGAGGCCGATCCTTCGCTGGTCAACACCGACCCATACGGCAAGGGCTGGATCTTCAAACTCAAGGTGAAGGACACGGCACACGTTTCCAAGCTGATGGACGCCGCCGCCTACGAGGCACAGATCGGTTAGTCCGTCGCAAGGAACATTGACACACGGGGCGGGATGCGGTGTCGTCATCACGATGATACCACCCCGTTTTCTTTGTCTGGCTCTGCCCTTGCTGTTCGCCGCTCTAACGACGGCTCGAGGGCAGGATGTCGAGGCCAAGGTTGAGGAAATTCTTTCAAAGCTCACCCTCGAGGAAAAGCTCGGGCAGTTGCGGCTGGTGGACGGCCACGCGGGTGGCGGGTGGAAGCCGCAACACAGGTATCTCGCCCAACAGGGACTGCTGGGCGGCACCTTCAACGTCCGGGGCACCGGCCCGACCGGGGAAATGCAGCGGGCCGCGCTGGCGACGCGCCACAAGATCCCGTTGGTTTTCGCGTTCGACGTGGTGCACGGCTACCGCACGATTTTCCCGGTGCCACTGGGTGAGGCCGCAAGCTGGGATCTGGAACTGGCTGAAAAATGCGCGGCGGTGGCGGCCAAGGAAGCACGGTCGGCGAACGTCTCTTGGACCTTTGCTCCGATGGCCGACATCGCCCGCGATCCCCGCTGGGGAAGAATCGTGGAGGGCGCGGGCGAGGATACGGTGCTAACATCGGCCTTCACCGCGGCCCGCGTCCGGGGATTCCAAGGCAACAACATCGCGGCTCCGGACCGGATGCTTTCCTGCCTGAAACACTTCGCCGGCTCCGGAGCGGCGGAAGGTGGGCGCGATTACAATATTGCCGAAGTGTCCGTTAGATCGCTGCGCGAAACCCACTTCCCACCGTTTCTAGCCGGACTCGCCGCGGGCGCGGGCTCCATCATGCCGACATTCAGTGCGATCGACGGCGTGCCCGCGACCAGCAACCCGTGGCTGCTTCAGGATGTCCTGCGGAAGGAATGGGGATTCAACGGAGTAGTGGTCACGGACTACGACGCGGTCGGCCAGCTTGCCAACCACCGGGTCGCAGCAACCTATCCGGCGGCCGGCCTGCTCGCCCTGCAATCCGGCATCACCATCGAAATGTGGGGAAGCTGCATGGTCGAGGCCGAGTCCATGATGAAGACTCCCGCGAACCTGAAGCTCGTGGACGAGGCCGTTAGAAATGTCCTGCGGATGAAATTCAAGCTCGGGCTGTTCGACAAGCCCTTCGGTGACCCGGCGCGGGAGAAGGCGGCGTTGCTCAATCCGGATCACCTCAAGCTCACCCGCGAGGCGGCTTCCAAGGCGTGCGTGCTTTTGAAAAACGAAGGCAACACCCTGCCGATCCCTGCAAGCGCCAAAAAGATCGCAATTGTCGGCCCGCTTGCGGACGACCGGACCAGTCTGATAGGAAGCTGGTCCGGCGATGGTCGGCCTGAAGATGCGGTCACCCTGGTGGATGCCGTTCGGGACCGCCTCGGCGCGTCCGGCACGGTCATTCATGAATCCGCGGGCAATGCCTCCGGCTTCAGCTTCAGTCGTCCCTCCGATGGTGTGGAAGCCGCGAAGGATGCGGATTTCGTCCTCGTGGTGATCGGTGAAACCGCCGACATGTCGGGCGAAGCGGCATCGAAGAGTTCGTTGGATTTGCCGCCGCTCCAATTGGATCTGGTGCAGAAAGTCCACGCCCTCGGCAAGCCGTATGCCGTGGTCCTGATGACCGGACGTCCCTTGACGGTCGGCTGGCTGGCGGAAACCTGCCCGGCCATTTTGCTTACCTGGTTCGGCGGCACGATGGGGGGTCCGGGGATCGCAGATGTGCTTTTCGGCGATGTGAATCCTTCGGGAAAACTGCCGGTGACTTTTCCGCGCAGCGTTGGACAGATCCCTCTGACGTATAACCTCACCCCGACCTCCCGTCCCTATCGAGCGGACGACAAGTGGACGTCCAAATACACCGACATCAGCAGCAGTCCGCTATGGGCGTTCGGGCATGGCTTGAGTTACACCGACTTTGAAATCTCCCAGCCGATGAGTTCGCAACTCCGCTTCCCCATCGACGGCAAAGTCACTTTCAAGGTCTCGGTGAAAAACACCGGGAGTCGCGATGGCGACGAAATCGTGCAGGCCTACATCCGCGACGATGTGGCCAGCATCACCCGGCCTAACAAGGAACTCAAAGCCTTCAAACGGGTGTCCGTTCCTGCGGGAAAATCCGTGATGGTGGATTTCGAAATCCCCGCCAAGGACCTCGGCTTCTGGACGCCCAAGGGGGAATACGTCGTGGAACCTGGAAGCTTCACGCTGATGGTTGGCGACAGCTCGGAATCCGTCCAGTCCGCGCGTTTCTATCTGGAGTGATCATTCCGCGCGAAATAAATTTCGCGCTCCAATTGGAGAGTCACTTCGCGGGATCGATCAACGGCAGACCGTCGATGTCAGGTTCGATCTTCGCACCGTCCTTCGCTAACAAACGCGGTGCGAAATCCGCCGGTGCACCGAAGACAGAGAAGATCGACGGCCCCAGGAGATTCACGTAGAGCGCTTCCATCTTGTAGGTGCCTTTCTTGAGCGTCACCTCGCCAAACAGCTGGACGTTAGTGCCGATGTTCAACGGGTCCTCGCCGTAAATCGTGTCGCCCTCGAGCTTTCCCCGGTAGCTGGTATCGCGGACGAAGCGGCTCCAGGACTGGCCGATGATGCGCAGCGCGCAATGGTCGTCCGCGTGGATCCCGATGTGATAGACGCCGTCGCGCGGGATGACGAGATTGGCGGTAGCCTTGACCACGAATTGGTCCTGGCCGCCCGGCGAGTCACCGGGAAATTCCAGGGGATCGGGGAATTCGACATCACTCGCCGCACCGGAGTCGATGTGATTGAGTTTCGCAACTCCTTCGGCGGATTTGCCGGTGCCGCTTTCCGCCAGAACCAGGCCGTCCATCAGTTTCGCCAGCGGCGCGGCCCCCGCGGGACGATCAGTGCGGGTGATGGTCCAGCCCGCGGAATCGACGCCAGGCCACGCCAGATCACCCGCCGCCTTGTGGCCGGGGAAACGCCATTGGTCGGTGCCGCCATCCATCGTGAATTCGCCGGGAGCGGCGAGAATCTGAAGCATTCCGTCGTACACGCGATTTCCTAACACCACCTCGATGGTGGATTCGCCCGCAGGCAAATCGATGGTGCCGACGATGCAGCCGTCCCCGGATTCGCAGGCATAGAAGATGACCTCCGGATCTTGTGGATCGATCCCGCCGAGCCCGGTAGCGGATTTCCATGGGTGGCCGGGAAAGCGCATGGCGACGAAATCGTCGCAATGGATGTTGAAGCTCCATGTTCCGGCCTTTTCAAGACGCACCTTCGCGACGTGGAGCGCCCCGCTGCCGCCTTCGAGAAGCGGGAATTCCGGATGGTCGGTGATTGCCACCCAGCCGCCGGCGAAGAATTTTTCGCGGGAAACGTGATAGTTCAACTTCGCGGCGCGATGGCAGGTCTGATCGAGAAGCATCGTGTCTTGAAGACTCTTCACGACTTTCTCCAGGCCACCGGCATCGATGCCGACGGCGCTGATGATGCTCCACGGCCCCTTGCCCGTGGCTGTCCATGTGGAGATATCGGCAGGCCACTTTTTGGGCAAAATCGGCAAAATTTGGATCGCTCCGGGCACCGGCTGCGGCGAGCGGGTCTCCCACTCCGTCATTGAAGGGTGTCGCTGGACTTCCTGGCCTTGCGAGCCGATCGGCCAGTCGGACCACCTGCCGGATCTCTCGATCACCACACCGTCCTCCCCGCCGATGACATACTCGTTGGGCTCGGTGCTGCGCCACGCGCTGAACGTGCAAGGCTCGCCGGTCACCCAGTGCCAGCCACCGGAGCGATCGCTTCCGGCTTCCTTGCCTCCCCATTTTTCATTGTCCGTGAGACCGATCCAGATGTAGTCACCCACAACTTTCTGATAGACGAACATGTTCTCCGCCGCGCTGCCGATGGTGACGAGGTGGCCCGGCTTCCCGCTGTTTCCCAGCGGGTCCACGGTCGCTTCGGCGTTTGTCTGGGCTTGCGTCCAGGTCATCGGGGCGTTATTCGTCCGGTAGAGATTCCAAGTCCCGCCGGGTCCGTAGGGCGCTGTGAAATACGTGCCGTGGGGTGCGGCCTGCGCGAACAGCGGCGCGGGCGACAACATCAGGAACAACGGGAGAATGGATCGTTTCATAAGTTGGGTTTTGGATATAACAGTTCAACGGGCGGTGTCGAGAAGCGGAAGTCCGTCGAAATCCGGTTCAATCTTCGCGCCGTCCTTTGCCAGCAGGCGCGGCGCGTAGCTGGGCGGAGCGGCGAAGACGGAGAACACCGAAGTTCCGTCCGTCTCGACGTAAAGCGCCTCGATCTGATAGATGCCTTTTGGCAATTCGATCGCGCCGACGAACTGGGCGTTGGTCGCCCTCACATCCGGGGATTCCGCAAAGATCGTGTCGCCGTTGATGGCCGCCGTATAACCGGTGTTTCTCACAATGGACGACCAGTTCCGGCCGATGATCCGCAAGGCACAATGATCCTCGGCATGAACGCCGATGTGATAGATGCCGTCGCGGGGGATGACGAGGTTGCCGGTGGCCCGAATGACGTAAGCGTCCTGACCGCCCTGAGCATCACCGGGGAAGTCCGATGGGTTCGGAAATTTAATATCACCGGCCGCGTTGGAATCGATGTAGTTGATTTTTTCGACTCCTTCGGTGGGTTTCCCTTCGCCGAGGGAGGATAGAATCAGACCGCTCGCCAAGTCCGTCACCGGCGCACCGCCGGCGGGACGATCCGTGCGGGTGACCGACCAGCCTGCGGAATCGATGCCAGGCAAGGCAAGGTCTCCCGCCGCCTTGTGTCCAGGGAAACGCCAGCGGTCGGTGCCGCCATCCATGGTGAATTCCCCGGGAGCGGCAAGAAGCTGGATCATCGTTTCATACTCCTGATTTCCTAACATCACCTCGATCACCTGATCGCCCGCGGGCAGGTCGATGACCCCGATGGCATTGGCATCACCGCAGCTTCCGCGGAAATAAATCACCTCGGGATCGAGCGGATCAATCCCGCCCATGCCGGTAACGGATTTCCATTTCCGGCCGGGAAGACGGATCGCAAAATAGTCGTCGGCGTGGATGTTGAAACTCCAGGTGCCGGGCTTTTCAAAATGTGCTTTCGCAAAGTGAACGGCCCCGCAACCCGCCTCGCGGACGGGATGCAGCGGCCGGTCCGGCACTTCCATCCAGCCTCCGCTTTCCAGCGGAGTTCCGGGCCAGCGGTAGTTCAAGCGGGGAAGTCGATAGAGAACGGTCGCTTTTTTCATCGCCTCGAACAAGCCTACCTCGATCGCCTGATAGCTGCCTCCGTCGAGATCGCTCGCTCCGAAAATCGTCCATGGTCCCTTACCCTGGACTTCGCCTTTCCAGTTGAAAAAATCGATGGGCCACTTTTTCGGCAAGGCGGGCTTCATCACGAACGCGCCGCTAACAGGCTCCTTCGAGTTTACTTCCCATTCGATCATTGATGGATGGGTGTTCATCCCCTGCCCGGCCGAACCCATGCCCCAATCCGCCCATCGCCCGCCTTGTTCGATGGCCACGGCGTCCTCGCCGCCGGCACTGGCCTCGTTGGGTTCGGGACTGCGCCACAACGAAAATGTCACCGGCTCCCCCGTGACCCACGCCCATTTTCCCCGGCGGTCGGATCCCGCTTCGCTGCCTTTCCAGCGCTCGTTGTCGGTCAGGCCGATCCACAGGAATTTCGATTCCGAACTGCGATAGACAAACTCGTTTTCCGCCGCGCTGCCGATCGCTGCGAGATGGCCCATCTTGCCGGACTTGCCGAGCGGGTCGGACATCTTTTCCGCCATCTCCTGGGCCTGCGTCCAAGTCAGCGGCGCGCTGCAGAATTGATAGAGATTCCACGTCCCGCCGGGACCGAACGGCGCGGTGAAATAGGGATCATGAGGGGCCACCTGGGCGGCGAGGTTCATTGCGCCAATTTTCAGCGCGAGCGGGATGAGCAGAAATGGGGTGGGTTTCATGAAATGCACGGTTTCCCGAATGGTGGAAACCCTAGCTGCCGCCGATCACCTGACGAGCGGATTCTAACGAAGCCTTCGCCTTTATTTCGCCCGCAGCAATCCGCGACCGCTCCAGACGTAGTTCCAGCCGGAAATCACCGTCAGCGCGACGGCGACCCACAGGAAAACCGGTTGCAGCCAGCCGCCCTCCGCGTAAGGGCGGGCGAGGTGTTTCAGGTAGTCCAGCACGGGGAACATTTTACCAGCCTTCTCCCCGGTCAACCAGATCAGGCCGGCGATCAGATAAGCGAGTTGGAAGGTGGTTTTCCATTTTCCCAAATTGTCCGCCGCCAGCACATGGCCAGCCTCCATGGCAATGGTGCGCAGGCCGGTGACGAGGAATTCACGGCCGATGATCAGGGCGGTCACCCACACCGGGCAAAGTCCGCGTTCGGTGAAAAAAATGAACGCTGCGCTCACCAAGATTTTGTCTGCGAGTGGATCCATCAATTTCCCGAGTGGCGTAACGAGGCCCATTTTCCGCGCCAAGTAGCCGTCCAGCCAATCGCTCGCCGCCGCCACGATGAAAAGTGTGAGACCAATGCCATAGCCGGGCAGATTGCGTTGCGAAACCGCCACCACAAATGCGGCGGTCATTACCAGGCGGGAAAACGTGATCGCATTCGGTAAGTTCACGCCCGCAATGTGTGAAATGCATGACCGGATGGCAACAAGGGGTTGCACCAATCCACCGAACTCCCTACATCCTCCCCCGCCTGTTCCAACGGCACTTTTATTATGAGCAATAGCGATTTCGGACTCATTGGTCTGGCCGTCATGGGTCAGAATCTCGTTCTCAACGTGGAATCCCGCGGATTCCAAGTCTCGGTTTACAACCGCACAACCACCGTCACCGACGAGTTCGTCGGCAAGCACCCCGACAAGAAAATTGTCGGTGAGCACACTCTCGAAGGCTTCGTGAAATCCCTCGCCTCCCCACGCAAGGTCATGATCATGGTGAAAGCTGGCGGCCCCGTTGACGCGGTCATCGAGTCGCTCATCCCGCTTCTCGACAAGGGTGACATCATCATCGACGGCGGAAATTCCCTCTACACCGACACCGAGCGCCGCGACAAATGGCTCGGCGATCTCGGTTTCCGTTTCATCGGTGCCGGGGTTTCCGGCGGTGAGGAAGGCGCCCGCAAAGGCCCGTCCATCATGCCAGGCGGCCCTGCCTCCACTTGGGAGGTCATGAAGCCGATCTTCGAATCCATCGCCGCCAAGGTCGATGGCGAGCCCTGCGTTTTCCACATCGGACCTGGCGGCGCGGGCCACTACGTGAAAATGATCCACAACGGCATCGAATACGGCGACATGCAGCTCATCTGCGAGGCTTATAACATTTTCAAAGCCGCCGGCTTCACTCCCAAGGAACTCGCCGAAGTCTTCACCGAATGGAACGAGGGCGACCTTGAATCCTACCTCATCCAGATCACCTCGAAAATCTTCGAACAAGTCGATCCCGAGACCAAGAAGCCGCTCGTCGATCTCATCCTCGACACCGCCGGTCAAAAAGGCACCGGCAAATGGACGCTCATCAATGCCGTCGAAAACGCGGTCGTCATCTCCACCATCAACGCCGCTGTCGAAGCCCGCATCCTTTCCTCAATGAAAGACAAGCGCGTCGAAGCCAGCAAGATCCTCGAAGGGCCGAAGCCCGAGATCGACATCAAAAAAAAGAAGCTCATCAAGAAAGTCCACGACGCGCTCTTCGCCTCGAAAATCATTTCCTACGCCCAAGGCCTCGACCTCATCGCCGCAATGGGAGCTGAAAAAAACTGGGGACTCGACCTCGGCAAGATCGCCGCCATCTGGCGGGGCGGTTGCATCATCCGCGCCCGTTTCCTCAACGACATCACCGACGCCTATCGGAAAGATCCCAAGCTGAGCAACCTCATGCTCGCCCCGTTTTTCACGGACCTCCTCAACGAGTTCCAGGAAAACTGGCGCGAAGTCATCAGCCTCGCCACCCTCGCCGGCATCCCGGTTCCCGCATTCAGCGCATCGCTCGGTTACTACGACAGCTACCGTAGTGCGGTTCTTCCAGCAAACCTGCTGCAAGCCCAGCGCGATTTCTTCGGTGCCCACACCTACGAGCGCACCGACAAACCACGCGGCGAAATGTCCCACACCGACTGGCCCGAGGTCATCGGCTGATCCTTCAAAATTAGCGCTGGTCCACGACCCGCGCTGACTGTTTTAAAACAAACGACCGTCAGGAAACTGGCGGTCGTTTTTGCATTAAAGGCCGCCGGGCATCGAAATTCCACAATCTTCCGACCACGCGTTCGCGTGTCATTCCAAGCTTGTCCATCGGTCAGCCCGACACCATTTTCCCGCGCCGTCCGCCACGAGGACGGAGCAAATATCTACCATGGAATCCGCCGTCGTTCAAAACTGCTTTGACCCGCAACAAACGGAAAGACAGGACCCTCCCGGTTTCATCTTCCGCCACTTGCGCAAGGGCCGCCGCGAATTGTTATTCTGGATCCTGCAGACGCTGTTCTGGTCGTCCATCGGTGTCATCGGACTGTTGATGACCATGGCGTTCAAAGCCGCGGTTCAAGATGTTGGATGGGTGATTTTCATGCGGATGGCGATCGGCTTCGTTGAAACTGCTGGTCTGCGATGGATCTACCGGCAGCCGTTGTTCCTGGCGAACGGATTGGCAAAATGGCCCGCGGCGGTCGCCTGCTGCGTGGCGCTTGCCGTGACGGAAATTGTGATCATGAAAGCCCTGGCGGTGGCGGGTATTTCCGTCCCCGGCGGGGCGGAAACCGTTGGTGCCAGACTGGTGGCGGTGAGACTGTTCATTTTGGCGATCTGGAGTTCGCTCTATTTCGCCATCCATCTGTTGGAAAAAGCGCATGCCATGGAACTGCGAGCAACCAAAGCGGAGCTGGCAGCGCGTGAGAACGAGCTCAGGCATCTACAAGCGCAGATGAATCCTCATTTCTTCCTCAATTCGCTCAGCACGGTTCTCGCCTGCAAGAATGATGCCGAGGCCGTCAAGGAGGTGACACAGAGCATTTCGGACTATCTGCGATTCCTCTTCAACGAAGCCCGTCCTCTGGAACCCCTATCCCGGGAACTTGACGCCATCGAGAAATACCTGTCAGTCCAAGCCGCCCATTTCGGAGGCAAACTGATCTGCCGCATCCAGGCAGAGAAAGCGGCACGCGCGGTGATGGTGCCGCCGATGGTAGTCCAACCGATGTTGGAAGATGCGTTTCTTCATCGTGGTGATATCCATGAGGCTGCGCTTCAAATCTGGGTGACGGCCCGTATCGAGAAAAAATTCCTGCTTGTTACCGTCACCAACACCGGAGTTCAGGTGTCGCCAGCCGTCCAACAACTTCCCGACGGAGGCCTCCGCGCGCTTCACCAGCGCCTCCGCCTGCTGCTAGGCGAGGGTGCCCGGGTGGAGCAGGAATCGGACGCCAACTGGAAACGGGTCACGATCCATGCCCCTCTGGCGGCCTCCTGATAGGAATCGTTAGATCGGAATATTATCGGGCGGCGGATGCCGCTTACGGCCTGCTCCCGGCCATGGCGTTGAGTTCCCACTTGTCTTCGGACACGAGCACCGACTTCGCGCCGTCTCCGTTCAGCCAGGCCTTGGCAGCCTTGTCGTCGCCGAGTTCGGCATCCCAGAAAGCTGTCGTTAGAGCGAGGATGGCCTTGTGGTAGCGGTTTCCGTTTTCGGAATTTCCCTGCAAGTCACGTTCGCCGAAACTCATGTGGGTGGCCTTGTCGAAAACGATCTGCCAGGCGGGAGCGTTCGTTAGATTTGGAAAAACCTTGAGCCGGTCCGCGGCCTTGGAGTCGCTGATCGGGCTGTCGTCGAGCGTGCCGGTCATCAGCAGGCAGGGGATTTTGATGGAGGCGAAGGCCTTGGCGGGATCGCCGAGCGCGGGAATGCTGGGGCTCATCATCACGGCGGCGGACAGTCGGGGTTCGAAGAATGAAATCCGCCCGCCGGCGATGGTTTGGCCGGCGACGGCCTGGGTGGTGGTCGCCCCGAAGGAGTGGCCGGACATGCCGATGTGTTTCAGATCGAAGCGATCGTGAAGCGGGTTTTCCTTGTCGCCGTTCCAGGCAGTCAGAGTATCGATGACTACGGGAATATCCTCGCAGCGGCGCATGTAGTTCTCAAGCGACGCGGCTTGTTTCATCGCGCCCATGCGTTGAGCCTGCGGGCTGTCCTTCCAAACACTCTCATCGCTGCCGGGGTGCTGAACGAAGACGACGATGTAGCCGCGTTTTGCCCAGTGATTGCCCAGATAAGGATTATTGTCCCGCGAACCACCGAGGCCGTGGGAGAAAATGACGACGGGTGCGGGTTTTTCCGATTCCGGCAAATAGACACGGACGGGAAGGGTGCGGTCGCGCTTGGCGTCCTTCACGTCGAAAATTTTCGAAGTGATCGTCACGTCCGCGACCTTGAGCGGGTCGTAAGCATCCGTTTGGGCGGCGACTCGCGCGATGGATGCGAAGACAATGCAGGCGCAGGAAATCCAGAGTTTCATGAGGTAACGTGAACCCGCCGCAGCCGATGAAGTTGCGGCGGGTGTTTTCCGGATCGACACGGCGGGCAGATTGGCGATGAATGGTGAAGACCTAACATGAAACTATTGCTGCTCATTTTCGTCACGTCGTTCAACATCGCCCGGGCGGCGGTGGTGGAAGAATCGATTGCCCATGCGGGCGTGAAATTCCGTGTAGTGAGGGTCTCACCCGAGACAGTGCAGGTGGTTTGGAAAAATGGAAATGGCGCGCTCTATCGAAGTTTCGACAAGGTGCAGGCGGCATTCGCCGCACAAGGAAAGACGGTGAAATTCATTATGAATGCGGGTATTTTCGAGCCCGAAGGCATTCCCAGCGGGTTACACATCGAGGGAGGAAACAATCTACGCCCGATCAATTTGGCGGACGCTCCGGGAAACTTTTTCCTAAAACCTAACGGTGTCTGCGCGTTCGGCCAGGGAAAGCAGGCCGACCCGTTTGTCGGGACCTGTGCCTCTTGGCAAAAAATGGCCGGGCATGAATCGTGGGCCATCCAATCCGGGCCGATCTTGCTGACCGATGGCAAGCGCCATCCCGCGTTCACCGAAGTCTCCACCAGCAAGCTCCCCCGCAACGGGGTCGGCTTGGACAACAAAGGACGCTTCATTTTCGCCATCACCGACAAGGGCGAGATGGTGAATTTCTGGGACTTCGCAGGTTTGTTTCTGAAACTGGATTGCAAGGATGCGTTGTTTCTCGATGGAGACATTTCCCAAATGTCGGTGAACCCGGACAAGCCGGTCGAAAGCAACCAGTTCGGCGTGATGTTCGTGGTGGCCGAGTGATCGCCACTTGATTCCCCGCGTTCGATTTCCGAAGATTTCCACCAGTGACCAGCCACACCGCAGCCCTAACGACTCCTCAGGTGGAAACGCTCCGCGCGGCGCTGGTGCGACAGGGGTTTGATTTCGAAACGAAGCCTTACGCGATTTTCTCCGCACGGAAGGGCAAGCTCAACGTGACGGTTTATGAGAAGGGGCCGAAGGTGCTCATCCAGGGCAAGGACACGGAGGATTTCATCCGCTTCACCTTGGAACCGGAAGTCATCGGCGAGGCGAAATTGGGATATGAGGAAATCCTGGAGCCTGACAAATTCGAACCGCATTTCGGCATCGACGAAAGCGGCAAAGGAGATTTCTTCGGACCGCTCGTCATCGCCGGAGCCTACACCGATGCAACCATCGCCCGGCGCTTGATCGACTCCGGGATCATGGACTCGAAGCGGATTGCCAGCGCGGCACGCATCCGGCAGCTCGCGGCGATCATCCGGGCGGTGCCGGGCTGCACGACAGCGGTGATCTCCATCGGACCGGAGCGCTACAACTCGATGCACGCGTCATTCAAGAACCTGAACCGCCTGCTCGCCTGGGGTCACGCACGCGCCATCGAGACCCTTGCCGCCGCGAGACCGGATTGCCCGCGCACGTTGAGCGACCAGTTCGCCCGCCCCGAAGTCCTCCAGCATGCACTCAAGGAAAAAGGCCTGACGATCCAACTCGAACAGCGGACAAAGGGCGAATCCGACACCGCCGTCGCCGCCGCATCCATCCTCGCTCGAGAGAGATTCATCGACTGGATGGACAAAACTTCGACTGCCTGCGGGATCAAACTTCCGCTCGGCGCATCGGATGCGGTGATCCAAGCGGCGCGTGAATTGGTCGCCCGTGACGGTCCTGAAGTGCTCGGGAAAGTGGCCAAATTGCATTTCAAAACGACTGGCGTGGTGCTGGGAAATTCCGCAGCGGGTGAGGGAGGCTGAGCATTGCAAGCGCCTCATAATCCGAGGAATCCGTGGATATCTGATATTTTTGGGGTGATTTTTCCCAAATATCCGGTAATTCTGACGTTTGTTCCTCTGCTGGCACGAAAATCGCATCCATTTGGACGATTTTAGGCGGGACAAAACAGCCCCCGCAGTAGTTCAATCACCGCGCATCTCGAATTTTCTCCCTCCCCTAAATCTCATGGCAACCATCACCAAACGCGAACTCGTCATCAAAATCACCGACCAACTCGGTGCCAAGGGTCACGAAATCACCCAGCAGGACGTGCTGGAGGTCGTTCAAACACTCATCGATGAAATCACCGACTCGCTCGCCCACGGCGACACGGTCGTCATGCGGAATTTCGGAGCCTTCCAGGTCCGCGAAATGAAAGCGAAGATCGGCCGCAACCCGAAGGACCCCGGCAAGGACGTGCCGATCCCCGCGAGAGCCGCCGTGAAATTCAAACCCGGCAAGGAAATGAAAGAAAAGGTCGCAACCACCCTTCAGGTTATCCGCGAGCGCAAATCGTGATTTCCCGTTTGTTGAAAAACCCACAGTTCCGCCTCGCCGCAATCTGCAGCGTGGCGGTTTTCGTTTTCCCCTCGTGCTTCTCACGGCCCGGAGGACACGATGGCTATCAGCAAAGTGCCTACACGGTCCGCGGCCAGCACTATCAGCCGATGGGAATTGATGAGGCGCTCGACTATCAGGAAACCGGCACCTGCTCGTGGTATAACGAATCCTCGTGGTTCGGCCTCAAGCGCGGCACCACCTCGCTGGGAGAAAAGGTCATGCCCTGGCATCTAACTGGCGCGCATAAAACTCTGCCGCTCCCCTGCCTCGTCAAGGTCACCAACCTCGAAAATGGCAAGTCCCTCAAAATCCGCATCAACGACCGCGGGCCTTTCATTCCCGGCCGCATCCTCGATGTCACACCCCGCGCCGCGAAAAAACTCGGCTTCTACGATCAGGGCACCACCACCACGCGGGTCGAGGTCCTTTCCGTCGGCGATGGCTCCTACAAACGCAAGAAGCGTGGCTGGTTCTTCTAACTGGACCGCGAAAATCATTTCACCCGTATCATCTCCCATATAAAAATCCATGAAATCGCTCCTCGCACTAACCGCCTCACTGTCTCTCGTTTCCTGCGCCACCATCGCGCCACCCGCCGCCCATGGCACCGTCGATCACGTCGTCCTGATGTGGCAGAAGCGTCCCGGAAATGCCGCCGACCGCGAGAAGCTCCTCGCGGCGTGCTCGGAACTAAGAGTGATTCCCGGCATCAAGTTCCTCGATTCGGGCACGGCACTCGCCAGCGAACGCCCCGTCGTGGATGACTCGTTCGATGTCGGACTCACCTTACGTTTCGATTCCGCGACATCTCTGCACGCCTACGAGACCGACCCGCGCCACGTGAAGAAGGTGAACGAAGTCCTCAAGCCGCTGACGAAGAAGATCGTAGTTTACGACATCATCCGTTGAAAGGTTTCCGGGCTTGAACAACCGGGACCTCCGCCCGCAGACTCCGCCCGCTCCCCGGGAGCGCTTTTCTTATGTCCAATTCTTCTGAAATTCGCGTGTTCGCCCCCGCCACGGTGGCCAACGTCGCCTGCGGTTATGACGTCCTCGGTTTCGCCATCGACTCTCCCGGCGACGAAATCGTGGTCCGCCATTGTGACAAACCCGGCCTGCACATCACGAAAATCACCGGAGACAACGGCAAGCTCCCGAAAAACCCCGCACAGAACTGTGCCGGTGTCGCCGCCCTCGACCTGCTCAAACACCTCGGCATGACCGACCGCGGCATCGAGATGGAAATCCACAAGAAAATGCCATTCGGCTCCGGCCTTGGCTCGTCTTCGGCCTCCTCCGTCGCCGGTGCTTTCGCAGTGAACCAGCTCATCGGAAATCCGCTCAGCAAGAAACAGCTTCTTCCATTCGCCATGGCCGGCGAGGCTTCGGCCGACGGTGCCTGGCACGCTGACAACGTCGCCCCATGCCTTTTCGGCGGCATCGTTTTCATCCGTTCGAATGACGAACTCGATTTCGCGCAGATCCCCGCGCCGAAAAACCTCTGGGCCGCCGTCGTCCACCCGGACATCGAAATCCTAACCAAAGTCGCCCGCGAAATCCTGCCGAAGGAAATCCCGCTCGAAAACGCCACCCAACAGATCGGCAACCTTGGCGGCCTCCTCTGCGGCCTGATTCAGGAAGATTACGGTCTCATTTCCCGCTCCATCCACGACGTCATCGCCGAGCCGCGCCGCCAAAAACTCATCCCGGATTTCTACAAGGCTAAACGTGCCGCGCTGTCCGCCGGAGCGCTCGGCTTTTCCATCTCAGGTGCCGGTCCATCCGTCTTCGCCCTCTGCGAAGGCGAGGAAATCGCCCGAAAAGTCGCCGATGTCATCAGCAAGGTTTTCTCGGCCATCCCGATCGAGAACCAAGCCTACGTCTCCCGGATCAATCCGACGGGCGTGCATGTGGTTCAAAGCTGATAGCACCGGTTTTCTTCCTTGAAAACTGAACACTGAAATCTAGCAAACTTCTTCCCGTGCTCTACCACTCCACCACCACCCCGTCCCATCAGGTCGATCTCAAGGAAGCCATCTTGCGCTCCCTACCGCCGGACAACGGTCTCTACATGCCGGACAAGCTGCCCGTGTTGGATCCGGCGTTCTGGCAAATCTGGCACGAGCTCACCTTTCCGGAAATCGGTATCGCCGTGGCGGACGCGTTCTTCGGCGAGGATGTGCCTCCTCAGGCGCTGGTGGATATCGTCGAAGGCACCGTCACCTTCGACGCGCCGCTCGTCACGCTTGGCCCGGGCGATCACATTCTCGAACTTTTCCACGGCCCGACTCTCGCCTTCAAGGACTTCGGCGCGCGCTTCATGGCCCGCCTGATGGCCTGGCTCACCCGCGGCGAAGACCGTGAACTCACCGTTCTCGTCGCGACCTCCGGCGACACTGGCGGGGCGGTTGCTTCGGCATTCCACAATGTTCCCGGCACGCGCGTCATCATTCTCTATCCGCAGGGCAAGGTTTCCGGACTTCAGGAAAAGCAACTCACCGCGCTCGGTGGAAATATCACGGCACTCGAAATCCAAGGCTCATTCGACGATTGTCAGGCGCTCGTCAAATCCGCCTTCCTCGACCGCGAGCTTTCGGAGCGACTCAATCTAACGTCAGCAAATTCCATCAACCTCGCGCGCCTGGTTCCGCAAAGTTTCTACTACATCCACGCCGCCCGCCAGCTTCCGGAAGGTGTTACGCCGACGTTCGTCATCCCTTCGGGAAATTTTGGAAACCTAACCGCAGGGTTGCTCGCCATGCAGCTCGGCCTGCCGGTCGATCACCTGGTCGCAGCCACCAACCGCAACGACGTCGTGCCCGAGTTCCTCCGCTCCGGCCAATACACGCCGCGCCCCAGCGTCCCAACGATTTCCAACGCCATGGATGTCGGCGCGCCTTCGAATTTCGTCCGCATGCAGGCCCTCTTCGGTGGCTCCTGGGAAGCGATGAAAACCCGCATTTCCGGCATGACCTTCACCGACGACCAGACGCGTGCCGCCATTCGCACCGTCAAGGCGCTTTACAATTACGAGATCGATCCGCACGGCGCGGTCGGCTGGCTGGCCGCACAGAAATGGCGGGCCGGTCACCCGGGCACCGCCACGGTCACCCTCGAAACCGCGCACCCCGCCAAGTTCCCCGATGTGATGGAAGCCGAACTCGGAGCCAACTGCCTCGAAATTCCCGAGCGCCTCGCCATCCTCGCGGAGCGGCAAAAAGTCGCAACTCTTCTTCCCGCCGACAAAGCCGTCTTCCGCGACTGGCTCCTCCGATAGGGGGAAGGCACGTCTCGTCCCTTCGCATGGACGAGACGTCCATGCCCCCTATCAGCCTATTGACAATCGTTCGAGCGAGCTTTTGGTAACTTCCAACAGCCACAGCGCACACATTCTAACAAACACACCATCATGAGCACCGTCAAAGATCTTTCCAAAGTCGCCCCTACCAGTCCCCGCGTCCGCACCGGCGGCTACGCCATTCTCGCCCGCATGGCTGACAAGGGCCGCGCCGACCTCGCAGGAACCGTTGGAGATTTCCACTTCGACTGTCCGCTGGACAATTTCCTCTTCGGCTTCAAAGACGTAAAGGGCGAGGACGTCAAAAAGCTCTTGGAAGGAGGATCCACCAACGAGGAAATCGCCGATTGGCTTGACGAAAACGGCACACCGAAAAGCGAAGACGAAAAAAAAGCCTGGTCCGACACCGTCGAAGCCGCCCGTCCTTACGACAACCCCGAGAAAAAGGATTGGTTCGTCGGGGTCTGCGCCGAAGCCGGTTGTGATCCAGCGACGAGCACCCTCTTCGACTATCTCGAAGCCGACGACAAGGTGAGCTTCGCGAGCTGAGAATCTATCCGATCACGGAGACGTCGTGATCGGCAGGATGTTCTTCTTCATGGGCGAGGTGCCCATGGAGAACTCCGTCGCATTGTCGAAACCGTCGCCATCAGGATCGGCCGCAGGGCTCGCAATCCCGGTCGGCAAATAGCTGCCGAAATTCGATTTCCGCCAAGTATCCAGCGAGCTGAGCGTGTTTTTCAAAGCGAAGTCCGCCATCAGGATGCCATAGCCGCTATTGATGTCATAGCCCGGCGCTTCGATATCGAGGCAACTGGATTCCAGGATTGTTCTGACCTCGCTGTTAGTGAGTCCCGGGTCCTTGCTCCACACCAGCGCCGCGATGCCTGCGGCCGCAGGAGCCGCCGCACTGGTACCATAGAAATGTTTGAAACCGGTCAACGACGTCCTGCCACCGTCGCCTGCCGTGATCGAAGGCGTATTGATTGTTAGACCACCACTCGCCAGGAAATTCCCAGGCGTGATCGGCATACCATCGGGACGGTAAAACATCTTGTGCGGCCCGTCCGAGGAGTAATCTTCCAGCTTTGAAGCTTTCGTGAAAGCGCCGGGAGCAACCAACGTGGCGTCGGAGGCGGCTACACCGATGCAGTTGCCAGTCGCGGCATGACCGATCACTTGGCCAGCCGTTCCGTATTTCAGCGGGCTACCGGTGCAGGAAAGCCGCAGGTATCGCGGAGCGGCAGCCGTGTCCTTCCAAATCAAGATCCGTTCGCCGCGCGCCACATAGTCGACATACTCCGTGGGTTCCTGGCTACCGTCCTGATAGTCCGTCGATGAATCCACGATCTTCGTGCCGGCCGAGTTAAGAATGTAAATGTCGTAATCGTTGGAGGAGCTGTGATACTCGTCACTCCATTGGAACACTGCGTCGGACGAACCGTCAGTTAGAGTATTGTAATTGTTGATCCCGAAACTGTGGATCCGCCCGACCGGATAAAGAGCGCCAGCCTCTCCGCCATCGGCGAAATCACCTTCCCAAGTCGTCGAGTTTCCTTCCTTGAGGCTGCCTTCGTTGCCGCAAGCCGAGAGGTAAATGGCACCGTTGGCCACCACGTTGTTGACTGCTTTTCCGATCGCATCGTCCTGAAACTGCCACTCGTTGCTGTAGGAAATATCGTCCACGATGATGCGGCAGCCCGCTTTGCGAAGCAGCTTGATGGAATCCGCGAAGCCCGATCTTCCCGGACCAGCTTCCGCAAAAACGATCGCCGCGCCGGGTGCGATGTCATGAATGATTTCCGACATCGCGGTGCCTTCGCCCGATCCGAATCCGAAGCGCCCTGGCAACACTTTGAACGATGCCGGCAACTCCCCCGCCGCCTTGGATTGGGTCGAGTATTTCGCACTATCAGAAATCACCCCCACCTTGACTCCTTTACCATTCACGCCGAATGCCGCCCGCGCCTTGTTGGCCTTCTCCGCCGCATCACTTTCATTCGTCACTTGGTGGGCGATCGGGTTGGTCCCCTTGACGATCCGCTTCACATCGGCACGAGAGGCGATGACGGTCAAGGTCTTGGCCGGTAAGCTTGCCCGAACCGAACCGGCATCGGCCGATTCATAAATCACAGTGCCACCGACATCGGCAATCGCCCTGGCAAGCGCGGGACTCGGGACGGCGGTCATGTCCACGACCACGCGACCATCGGTTTCAAGTTGCACCCGCGATTTCACGTCCTTCGCACCCGCCACCGCATCCGTTCCGGCGGCTTCACGCGACAAATACAAAAGCTGCGAGGCCAGCTTGCGCTGCACCGGTGTTCGCTTGGCCTTCTCCGCACGGATCGCTGCCATCTGGGCACCGGCCTCGGGTGAAAACTCTTCGCCACGGACGGGCGAAACAGCGCCAATGCTGGCAAGCAACGTGATGACAATGGCGGTTCTTTGCATGACGATATGGGTAAAATTCAAGCAACATCATTCTTCAACAGACTTGATTGTCAATTCACGAAACCAACTCCGGAAGCGATCAAGCCGCTTCCGCGATGGCGAGCACATCGGCGAACGGAAGATCCGCCAAGAGAGCGAAGGCGTTGTTCCGCGTGAGCCTCGCCCGTGTCGCGGCAGGACTGGCCATGCCGCAGAGGAAACGGGCGAGTTGGCGCGGGGTGTTGAGCGCGGCGTGCTTCTCATCGACCAATCTCCTAACGGCCGCGATGTCATCATCGGTCACCCGGCGGGATTTCGGTCGCTTGATGGTCTTCGCTGCGACGCCGCGGCAACGGTCACAGTGGCCGCAGGGTTCTTTCAAAGTCTCGCCGAAGTGTTTGGTGAGGTAGCCGGTGAGACAGCCGCGATAAGCTGATAGACCGAGAACCTGGCGAAGGCGGGCGAGGTCGGATTGCTCGCGGGATTGGAATTTTTCCACGAGCGAGGCGGTGAGTTGTTTGAGATCGCCGGGGTCTTTTTTCAATTTGTAGCCTTGGCGGACACCCCAGACGCTGAGGATGATGTCGCCTGCGGATCGGAGTCCATTGATGGCGGAGACGATCTTGTCACGGGAGCAGTTGAATTTTTCCGCAAGCAGCGTCGGTTGGAAATACAGCCACCAGCGTTTCATCTCGCCGGAGTCGAGAATCTGTTTGAGAAATTTCCTTTCCGCGGCGGAACGGCCCGCCAGGATTTTTTCCTGCGTGTTGAGCAGCTTGGCGCGGTAAGTCGCGTAGAAACTGCCGGTAGCCTCGATGATGCCGTCGATTTCCAGATAGGTCATGACGGTGGAAACCACGCCCGGCCGGATATCGCAAATCGTTGAAAGCTCGTAAGGCGAGACATCGAAAACCGGTCCGAGCCGCAGCACGCGGTCGATGAGATTTTCCAAAGCACGCGGTGTCGGAGTGTCCGAGTAGATGAAATTCTCAAGGACAGTTAGATCATCGCCGCATGCGAGCATTTCGCAAAGCGCTGGCAAACCGTCGCGGCCGGCGCGACCGATTTCCTGAGTGTGGTTTTCGAGGCTTTTCGGGAGGTTGTAGTGAAAGACGGCGCGGATGTTGGATTTATCGATTCCCATGCCGAAGGCGATGGTGGCGACGATGATGCGCGTGCCACCAGTCATGAACGAGCTTTGTGCATCCGCACGGAATTCGGCGGGCAGGCCGGCATGATAGGCGCGGGCGGAGAGTCCGCTTTTTGCCAGGAACGTAGCCACTTCCTCTGCGGTCTCCTGGCGGGTGACGTAAACGACAGCGGAACCATCGACTTCAGTTAGTTTTTCCAACAGGAGTTGTTTCCGCTCCGCAGCAGTGCACGGAGTGACACGCAGGTCGAGATTCGCACGATGAAAACTGAGCTGCACATGATCGGCCGTGGCGATGCGGAACGCCTTGCGGATGTCGCGCGCGACCTTGGGCGTGGCGGTGGCTGTTAGCGCGAGAACGCGGGGGATTTTGAGGCGGCGGCAGATTCTCGCGAGCTTGAGATAATCCGGGCGGAAATTGTGGCCCCACTCGGAGATGCAGTGGGCTTCGTCGACGGCGACGAGTTGGACCGGCAGGAGCTTCACCCGCTGGCGGAAGGCTTCGTTGGAAAACCGCTCCGGGGCGATGTAGAGGAGCTTGAGCGTGCCCGCTTCAAGCCGCTCGTAAACGTCGCGGGTTTGGTCGGCATCGAGCGTTGAGTCGAGGCGAGCGGCGGCGATTCCCTTTGCGTTCAGCGCATCAACCTGGTCGCGCATCAGCGCGATGAGCGGTGAAACCACAAGGGTCAAGCCGTCCAGCAAAAGCGCAGGAAGCTGATAGCACAAAGATTTCCCACCACCTGTGGGGAAGACCGCGAGGGCGGAGCGGCCTTCCAGCAAGGCCCATACTACGGGTTCCTGCCCCTCGCGAAAGGCATCGTGGCCGAAATGATCGCGGAGGGTTTGCAGCACAGCCGGAGCTTCGCCACCGACGCCAGCCGAGGCAAGCGGGAAGCAAGGGCTTGAAATGTATCGACCTGTGAGACGGCCATCAGGAATTCAATGGCCTCGAATTCGTGGTCAAAATCACCTTATTTATAGGGGAAATCCACCGGCGGGACGGGGGTGGGCAACGAGGTTAGTGTTACCCGGGATGTCCGGCGATTCAGAGATGATCCGAAAGCCCGCCGAAAACTCAAAACGCTTGAAACAAAGTTGGTTCTCGGCTCAACTCCATGCAAATGAAAAGCCTTTCATCGCCATCTCGGGGACCATTCCTCGCCGGAGAAAGGTGTGTCAATGTCTGTTATTTGGGACAGACCTTGGAGCACGCCCTTTGAATTTCGCCCAGTAGGTCCAGAAGCTTTACAGATCCCAATTTTCACTATCCCATGAAACCCTCTATCCACTCCCTAGTAGGTTCAATCATTTTGGTTGGCGTCTCCCTTTTTACTCCGGCTTTCGCAGTGGTGAACATTGACTATGTAACTGTAGGAAATCCTGGGAATGTGGCGGACAGCACTGGATACGGCGCGGTGGGTTATGAATACCAGATCTCGAAAAACGAGACGACGATCTCCCAATACACCGCCTTCCTCAACGCCGCGGCAACCACTGACCCGAATGGCACTGACTTAAGCGAAATTTCGGGGTTTACCGCGATGGGGGATTTCTTTGAAAATTGACCTGGCTGCGGTGAGGTAGCTGAAGTTCTTCGGCCGCTTTTTGATGGCCCGGGGT
>NZ_JBDSCX010000082.1:0-18698 GCF_039920825.1 Luteolibacter sp.
AAGGGCAGCTCTTGTCGCTGGCCATGCTCGCCGAAGCCCTCTGGAAGCAGGGCCTCGACATCTACCCCGACTATAACAACCGCCTGCTGGCCGCCGGCGAGTATTTCGCGCGGGTGAACGATCTCTCCGTCGCCACGCCATTTCTTCCCTTCGGCACCACCGATCAGTATTACATCGCCGACCACACCAATCGCGGCTGGGGGGGAGGAGAATTGGCGCTCCGTATCCTCCACGACGCCTATGTCGTCCGCAAGCGCATCCCGGCTCCCTACATGGCCCGGAGACTTCAGGAAATGCCGGTAGGCGGTGACAGCTTCATGTTCATCAAGGTGGCCGACCCCTCCACGGCCAGGCCGGCGGCAGTGCTGACGCTCCCCGCCACCACCTCGATCACCTCGGGATTCTCCGACGTCGAAATCGGAGGCGCTTCCCCCACCGGCGGAGCTTCCTACTCCGGCGGCACCTGGACGGTGAAGGGCGGGGGCAACGACATCTGGGGCAAGAACGACAGTTGCCACTTTACCTATCAAGCGGTCACCGGCGATTGCGCCATCATCGCGAAAGTCGAGTCGGTCGAGACCACCCACAAGTCCGCCAGAGCCGGCGTGATGATCCGCACGAGCCTCAGCCAGGGCGCTCCCCGGGCCTGGATGGCCGTCACTCCTGATAGCCGCTTCGAACAAAACATCCAAGGCCTCGCCGTGTATGGCGGCAACAACTACTCCAATAAAAGCCTCAAAATCCCCAGCTCCTCATATTGGGTGAAGCTGGAACGCCTCGGCAACATCGTCACCGGCTATGTTTCCCCCGACGGCACCAACTGGGCTGCCACCGATGTCGGCCGCCTCGATAAGCCTCCCGCCACATGGTATGTCGGGCTGGTGGTCTGCTCGACGCGCAACGGCACGCTGAACACCTCCACCTTCAGCAATGTTCAGATCACCGGCGGCAACGGCGGCGCGCCAGTCGTCACTCCCGCCGCGCCCGCCGCCTTCCTGGCTGCGCCGGGCAAGAATGCCGTCCCTCTGCGCTGGCAGCCGTCTTTCGGGGCCACCAGCTACTCGGTCAAGCGCGCCACCACCAGCGGCGGACCTTATTCGACCGTCGCTGCGGGCGTCACCGTCAACAGCTACACGGACACGACGGTGACCAACGGCACGACCTATCACTACGTCGTCACGGCAACCAACTCCGCCGGCACGAGCGGCAATTCCCCCCAGGACAGCGTGACGCCGGTCAGCCCGATGGTGAACGTCGCCTTCGGCGGCACGGCCAGCACCAGCGTGGTTGGCTCCCCCGCGGAGGGACCCGGTAATGGCTTCGACCGCAACTTCAGCACGAAATGGTATAACGGCAACGGCTCCAACCCCGGCCCCACCGGCTGGCTCCGCTACGACTTCGGCGCGGGCAACGCGCAGACCGTGAAGCGCTACATGGTGACCAGCGCCGACGTTGCCAACCGCGACCCGAAGAACTGGACCTTCCAAGGCTCTAACGACGGTTCGACCTGGACGACGCTCGACACGCAAAGCAGCCAGACCTTCGCCAATCGGTCCCAGTCAAAAACCTACAACGTCGCCAATACGACCGCCTACCGCTACTATCAGCTCAATGTCATCGCCAACAACGGCGCCAACTCGCTGGCGATCGCCGATCTCGGCCTCCTCTCCAACTAAGCCCGCACGATTCCGGACCGCACCTACCGCGTCATCCGTAAGAAAAGCCAAAAGGTGCTCGCCGTTTACAACGGTGGCGTCGCCGACGCCTCGAATGTCTGTTTTTTGGGACCGACCTGGGAGCGAAGATTGCCTTGGAGGAAGGGATAAATCGGTACTACGATGATACTGACGATGATGCTCATGCTTCGCTTTCTGACAATAATCCTGATTCTTTCGGTCATCGTCTGTCCATGCAGGGCCGGGAGTTCCGCGTTGACGACAGTCGCTGAAATCCGCACGCAGCGGGACCTCTCTGCCAACAATACTTGCGCGCTTTCATTGACTGGCGTCGTGACCTTGGTGGATGAGAGTCGGAATATGATCGTCCTTCAGGATGCGACCGGCGCGGTGGCGCTGCATCCGGATTTGTCGGGCATTTCCGTGCGGGCCGGGCAGCGGGTTTCGCTGAAAGCATCGGCCTGCGCGGCTTATTTCGCAAGTCTTCCTGGATTCCCGTTTCAACCCTCGGGCCGGGATATTCGCGACTTGTTCGAAATTCCGGAAAATGAGGGGAACTTCCGTTTGACGCGCATGCGCGGCTGGCTACATCCACCGGTCACAGGCAATTATACCTTCTGGATCGCAAGCGACGATTCGTCGGAATTGTGGTTGAGCATGGACACTGACCCGGCGCAGGCGCGCAGAATCGCTTTTATGTCGGGGTGGACCGACCGGCACGATTGGTCACGGTTTCCCTCCCAACGCTCTGAGGCTCTGTTTTTGGAAGCGGGGAAATCTTATTATATCGAGGCGCTTCAGGAGCAGGAGTCGAAAGAAAGTCATCTGGCTGTCGCGTGGGAGGGACCGACGCGGAAACAGTCGGTTATCGACGGGCGTTTCGTTGTTCCCTGGCGGGGGGCGCCCGAGGTCCCGCGAGCGGGTTCGGATGCCGACACGGCCCAAGGGATTTCCCGGGAATTCTGGACCGACTATTCGGTGGGCAACTTGGAGCCGCTCAAATCCAGAAGGGCGGCCGAAGTGGGACTGACGGTGCACGAGATGCAAATTTCCGTTTTGGGCGACGGAGCATGGCCGGATCCGCAGCCATTCGATCCGAGCCAGGAAATGGCGGTGGAAGACGGTTATCGGTGGGTGGAAGGGGAAGGCTCGGTCGAATTCCTTGCAACGGACGGCAAGTCCGCGACTCTGGAGCTTGCTGTCGGTGGAAATCGCGTGCTGGTGCGGGTGGCCCGTTGGCAAGGAAGTTTGCCGTCGCTGCGTCCGCACATGCGCGCCAGATTCCGGGGCGTCCGGGAGGGGGTGCGTGACGCGACGGAACATCTGAAGACGGGCCTCATCTGGGCACCGTCGGAGCTGGATGTGTCATTTTTCGATGAACCCGGCGAGTCACCGCAAGGTTTGGAGCCGCCGTTGATGGACCCGGTTGTAGCCGGGCTTGGCTATCTTTTCACGCGCGGAGTGGTCACTTTCAATGACCGGGTGCGCGACAAGGAGTGCATTTTCATTCAGGACGCGCAAAACGGCATGTTTGTCTCCCAGTCGGAGCGGCAACTCAGCACTCAACTGCAGGTCGGACAGGCGGTGCATATCGGAGGTCCTCTCCTGTCAGGCAAGTATTCGCCGGGCATCCTTCCCGCGGTGGTCAATATTCTCGGCTGGCAGAATTTGCCGACCCCGGTGATCCCATCGGCGGAGGCACCTGCGTCGAGCTATCGGGATGGTCAATGGACCGAGATTGAAGGGGTGGCGCGCGCGGTGAATGCTGACGGGACGGTGCTGGTCATGGGAAAGCGGGTTCCGCTCCTCGTCTGGGTCGGCCGGACGGATCGGGAGGAGTTGGAAAACCTCGTCAACTCGACACTGCGCCTGCGCGGAGTGATGTCGCTGGAATTGTTCGGGAGTCCGGCGTTGCTGGTTCCATCCCGCGGTTTTATCGAGGTGGTGGAGCCTGCTCCGGAGCCCCCCGCCAAACCTGTTCCGGTCAACAGCCTGATAGGGTCCGGATCGGAAAATGGCTTTTCGCATCAGGTGAAGGTCGCCGGCACGGTCATCTATCGAAGCGACCGCTATTTCTATCTCCAGGATGAATCCGGCGGGGTTAGGATCGAGTCACACAATGAACCTCCCTCACGCGTCGGCACGACTGTGGAAGCGGTTGGATTTCCCGGAACGAAGAGCTCCGCCCCGCGACTGACCGACACCACTTGGCGCTCACTGGAGACCAGCCAGCCGGTAGTGCCGGCAAGTTTGGATCCTGATCATCCCGATCCGGCACGCAATGGCATGCTTGTGACAATCGAAGCGCGGCTGCTTGCCTCTAAAACCCGGGGAGCGGACCAGATCTTGGAATTGCAGGAGAACCACCATGTTTTCGAAGCCATGCTCGAGAATCCGCCTAACAAAATTCAGCCGGTCGCGACAGGCAGCGTGCTCAGGGTCACCGGCGTCTGTGTTTTGGAAACAGCCTCTTCGTCCGCGACTCTGGCGCAAGTGTTGTTGCGGACGCCGCTCGATGCGGCCCTGCTGCAAGGCCCGCCGTGGTGGACCTGGCAACGGACCGCCACCGCCATCTGCCTGCTTCTAACGATTCTGGCCGCTTCGCTCCTGCGCATTGACTTCCTCAAAAGGCGATTCACGAGGCAGCAGGCATCGCGGCTCGAATTCGCGCGCGGGATGTTGGAAAGCCAGGAGAGCGAGCGCCGGCGCATCGCTGCCAGCCTGCACGACAGCCTTGGCCAGAACCTGTTGGTCATCCGGAGCCAGGCCCATTTGGCACTCCAGTCAATCGCGGATCAACCGGGTGTGCGCCAGCGGCTGGAGGAAATTTCCGACACGACGGTGCAGGCGCTCAATGAAGTCCGGGAAATCACCCATGACCTGAGACCCTATCAGCTGGACCGTCTCGGTCTGAGTCAATCCATCCGCGCCATCACGCGCAAGGCCTCCGAGAGCCACTCCGTTAGTTTCGCGTGCCATGTGGATAAGATCGACGGGATCATCAATAGCAACTCCGAGATCCACATTTACCGCATCATCCAGGAAGGCATCAACAACATCGTCAAACACTCCGGTGCCACGGAAGCCACTCTCGTGATTAAAATTACCTCGGAAGTCCTCTCCATCTCGATCCGTGACAACGGCCGTGGATTCTCCGCGGGCGGTGCCACGTCCGATGCGGGATTCGGAATCAGCGGGATCCGGGAACGCGCCGAAATCATGGGGGGAACTGCTAGAATTGACTCGGTACCCGGCCAAGGGGTTAATCTGCAGATTCAAATACCGATCCAACCGCCGCAATCATGAAAACCCGAATGAAACTGCTGATTGTGGACGATCATCCCGTATTTCGTCGCGGACTCCGCGAAATCATCGGGGAGAACACAAGGTTTGGTATTGTTGGCGAAGCCGCCGACGGCGCGATTGGCCTGCGGATGGCTGAGGAGTTGCAGCCCGACATCATCGTTCTGGATGTGGACATGCCGCATCTCAACGGGCTGCAGATGGCCCGCGAACTCAGGAGACTGCAGAGCTCCGCGCAGATCGTATTTCTAACAATGTATCACGACGAGGACCTGTTCAACGCTGCTCTCGACATCGGCGTGAAGGGCTACGTGCTCAAGGAGAACGCCGGCGAAGAAGTCGTCTCCGCGCTCTTGAAAGTGGCCGATGGAAAAACATTCTTCAGCCCGGCTCTCGCCACCATCGGCACCCGCCGCGAGGATCGCGTGAAATCCCTGCTGGTCAGCAAACCCAGCCTCGACTCCCTCACCACCGCCGAAACGCGCGTCCTGAAACTCATCGCCGAAGACCGCACCAGCAAGGAGATTGCCGAACTGCTGAAAATCAGCACGAAAACCGTCGAAAATCACCGCCACAACATCTGCCGGAAGCTCAACATTTACGGCTCGCACAGCCTGCTGAAGTTCGCCTTCGACCACAAATCGTATTTGTAGGCGCGGCCGCGAATTGGGGGGGCACTGAGGCCCCGGAGCGGCATGGGTGGTTCCACCCATTGCACGATGACGGCAAGATTGCCTAGCTTGCGCCGTCGTGAATCATGAATGCTGGCACTCTCGGAGGAACGGATAAAACAATCCATCCGCTTCACAGAGATCCCGGCTTCATCACGCCTGCCCCTGGCTCCGAGCCCCCAAACCCGATCCTGTCTCCGACCTATGAAACCCAATCGAATGAACCGCCTGAATTGGTCTCGCAGCGCGGGAATGGCCCTCACCGCAACCCTCGTCACCGTCTGCTACCCTACTCTATCTTCGCCCACTGAGGACGGCAATTTTCACGGCTAAGTCGCGAGTATTTTTCGCGAACTCCTTTTCCATATTAGAAGCCTTCGAAGCTCATTCGATCCATAAAGAGCCAGTGAAATTCCGCTGGAATACGGTGTTAGACACAACATGAGAAATCAATCGATTGCAATTAATAGCAGATTTGAGCAAAAGCGCGGATTCGCGCTGATCGTGACGCTGAGCCTGATGATTCTGCTGACCGTGATAGCCGTTGGATTGCTATCACTTTCCTCGATTTCCCTGCGCTCGTCGGCCAGTTCCTCGAGCGTAGCTGAGGCCCGGCAGAACGCGCGACTGTCGATGATCCTCGCGATTGGCCAGTTGCAGTTGTTAACCGGACAGGACACGCGGGTAACTGCCCGTTCGACGCTTTCCGGTCCCACGGCAGTAACGCTTACCGGGGCTTGGCGCAGTTGGGAAGGCAGCGACCGCGACTCTGCTGGAAAACCGATCGCTCCGTCATATGCTTCGAAAAATTCAGCCGCAGACATTTCCAAGCCCTTCGATACCGGCTCCGGCAGCGGACGGTTCCTGGGATGGCTCACTTCTACCGCCTCGACCGTCCAACCCAACGTGGCAACTTTCCCTGAAGTAACAAACACTCCGGCAGCAGGCTACATTCCACTGGTCACTACCAAGCAAGTGACCGATTCATCCCAACAAATCCATATAAAACCCACCCTCGTAAAAAACGGAAAAGGTGGCATCGCATGGTGGACCAGCGGAGACAATTCAAAAGCCATGATCAACACGGACCGGGGCTCCTTACCCTCAAGCATGCAGGATTGGCAGGCGCGGGTCCGTTCCAACGGCAGGGCCGATGCGAAATCCTTCGGGCTTGAAAAGGTCGATACTTACGCCGCTGGAACCATCATCCCCAGCACAGGAACCCTCAAACTGGTCAATGCGGCGGCCGAGCGGCGCAAAATCCACGATCTGACCGCATACAGCCGCGGGCTCCTTACGAACACCGCTACGGGAGGCTGGCGCAAGGATCTCTCACTGATGTCGGAAAACTACGCGAGCCTACCTTCCGGGAATCTCCCGCTGCTAACAAAAAAGCCGGGTGAAATCCTGTCCTATGCGAAAGCCGCGTCATCCCGCACCAATGCCCTGATCTATCCATGGTCGGTTTACCGGGCCAGCGAATCCAGCCCCGCTTGGCAGCAGGTTCCTCCCATCTGTTCTTGGGACGCATTGGTGGACTACACCCAGCAATACAAATACCTGACCAGCTCCACCGCCTCCCAGACATCGATGTCGGCCTTCAGTTCAGGACACGGAGGTTCCGGAGATCGTATTAACTATCAGGAAAAGGTCAGACGTATTCCGCAACTCGCCCGTGTCCACTGGATCTACTCGCTTTCCTCCGCGCCGGCCACCGGTGCAAATGTCGGAAAATATCGCCCTGGATTGCTGGTCACACCGGTGGTCACATTGTGGAATCCTTACAACGTCAAGCTGAGTGTCGGGAGCTTCGGAATCAATTTCAAGGAGTCGTCGCCTATCAGTTTCAAGTTCAAGGTAGGATCCCAAGTTTACCCGGAAACCACGGTCAGCCAGATCTGCAAAGGCGGATTCCAGATAAAAATCGATTCCACCATCACGCTCGCTCCCGGCGAATCGAGGATTTTCAGCCTCAATAGTCCGACGGTGAAAGAAAATACCGCCGCCAACAACGTCGTCATCACCCCGGGATACGCGCCGACTGGTGGATTCCTATTTTACGGGATCAATGGAGGGGCTGACGTTTACACAAGTCCCACCGAAACTTTCGGCGTTGATAAAATCACCTATAACGCGAAGACTGATGATGATGGAGCACAGGGAATCGGCATCTACTTCGACATTCTGGTAGATGGCTCCACAAAGGGCGCACACAGGTCAATTTATGACAAGACCACGCTGGGTGGCCCCGCCGTGGTGGATCAACTCTACCCACCGCTGACCAACAAGGTCTCCGCCACGGTAGGCGAGGTGAGTGGAACAAAATCCCGGCCATTCGCGAGCGCCATTTTCGCCTATCGCATGGCCAGCCCGATGGCCCGCGACGCCCCGAGCACGATGCTCAATACCAAGGGTATGCTCCAGGCCAACCCCCTTTGTTACTACTCGGAAACCGGTGATGCGGATGGAGGTGCGAATGGTGCCACCTTAATGGCCGGCAGTGGCAACTATCATCCGGTAAACGCACCTTACGACTTCACCTTTCAGGAAGTGAACGGCTGGAATGATACGAGTGGCAATCTGCCACAGTTCGAATCCGGCTCCAACGCCAGCTACATCGTTTCTGGAATGACACCCGGCGACGGACTCACCCGCTGTGTGATGGCGGAACTTCCAACCCGTCCTCTGGCGAGCCTTGCGGAACTGCAACACTTCGACGCCCGCAACAACAATCCGGTTCCACCGTTTTCTTTCAACCTCATCGGCAACAGTTCGGCCAATCCGATTTTCGCACCGGCGCAATTGTCGGTGGCGACCACGCGCAACAGCGGAATGGTCAATGATGACAGCTACCTTCTCAACAACCTGTTGTTCGACGACTGGTTCGTCTCATCCATCACCAAGGATCTGAAGGCGTTCAGCAGTGCGACGAACCGGACTGCAAACGCCGTCTATTCGGAGCACCTCAAGCTCGACAAGCCGCTGCCAAACCGCTTCTACCTTCCCGCACCGGGAGCCGAAGCGCCTGATGTGAATACGGCGGCCTCCAAAGCCATGTCGAACACCAAAGACAGCGTCACGGGCAAATACTCGTTCGAAACGGTCGCCTCCAAGCTGGAGGTTGAGGGAATGTTCAACATCAACTCAACATCCCTGGAGGCGTGGAAAGCGCTTCTTCGCCAGGGACGTGCGGCTCAGGTTCCCTATCTGGACGCGGCAGGCGCCACCAAACTGGGTAGTGCCTCATCCTATGCCTTTCCCCGGACCACGATTGCGGGCGATCAGGGGACCGATTCGAATTCTAAGGACTCCAACAGCCTGTTCAGAGCAGCCGCGGAGTTCGCCGGCAATCGAGTCCTGACCGATGCACAGATCGACGCGCTGGCCGGTGAAATCGTGTCCGAAATCCGCAAGCGCGGCCCCTTTCTATCCCTATCGGAATTCGTCAACCGCCAGCTAACCAACAACAAGGACCTCGCCGCCGCCGGAACGATTCAAAAGTCGCTCGACAATCTGGCAAACATGGGGAATTCGCCAAAAAACCCGTTTAGCGTGCTTCAGCAGAATTCCGTTCATATCACCTCCATTCCCGCTGGGAACACGGACTACAAATTCCCGGAGGCAGCGCTTGGATGGTCCGCTTTCGGCGTACCCGGCTGGGTGCGGCAGGCGGACATTCTGAAACCCCTCGCGCCGCTCCTTTCGGCCCGTGACGACACCTTCACCATTCGTGCCTACGGCGATGCCCGGGACCCGGCGAATTCCTCCAGAATTCTTGCCCGCGCCTGGTGCGAGGTGGTGGTCCAGCGCCGCGCCAACTTCGTCGATCCTTCGGATGATGCCGCAATCACTCCGTTTTCGCCGCAGATGAAGTCCCAGGCCAACAAACGCTTTGGAAGACGTTATGAAGTGATATCCTTCCGTTGGCTCAACGAATCTGAAGTTTGAACGTTGCCTGCAGCTTGACACAAACCAATCGCAATCGATGAATTCACAACTCACTTTCAAAACCACCTCCGTCCGGCTTTTCATTCTACTCTGCAGCTCCCTGTCTCTATCACTTCCTTGTGAGGCCGCACGCAAGGCCCGGGCAATCTTCATCCAACCGCCCGGAGGAGCCCCGGAAAAAGCGGTGCTTTTCAGTTCCACACGGTCCGAAGAAATCGAGTTGCCCGCGCGGAACCTTTCGCCCGAGATCCAACTGCCGGCCGGAGATCTCAGTCTGGCGGTGCTCACGCACAAGCCGGCGACGGGGGAGACCGTCAATCCTAACTCCCCTTTGGTCAGAATTCCCGAAGCATGGGACCGTTGCATCCTGCTGTTTTTTCCAGATCCGGAGAACAAGGTATTCCCGGCGAAAGTTATCCCGGTCAACGCTTCCAAATCCGATTTCCGGTTAGGCGAGACCCGGCTCTATAACGTCACACCCGCAACAGTCCTGGCCCGATTCGCGGATAGGGTCTACCGGATCGAGCCCGGCAAATCCGCAGTCATCGCGCCGCCAATAGCCGGTTCCGGCAGCTACCAGGTAGCCATTGACTGCACTCTGCCCGGAGAAACCCAACCCACCGCCGTCTGTCGCTCGTCCTGGCAGCACGATCCCGAGGCGCGCCAGATTCTCTTCGTCACTCCCACTCCCGGGCGGAACATCCCGCGTGTTTGGGGTGTTCTCGACCACGAGGCTCCCGATTCGGTCGCAACGGGCAAGAATTAGTAATGACGCGACGAGAGGCGCAATGGGGCACACACTGGAGATTGTCCTCCGTCATGGTGGGGAAATAATCCCTAGGACGGAGGATGGCGGGCGAAAGATAAATTTCCATGACCGCGGATCGCCACGGACTCGGCTGTGGAAGCTGGATGAAACCGGTGACCCGGAGTTCAATTCCCCATTTGATCTAACAATGACGCGCATCATCGAATGGGGTCCCGACTAACAATCACTGTCTCCGTTCCCGCATGTCGCCTTTTTTCACATCGTTCTCTCGCGGCCGTCGCACGGCTCGCGTATGCTTCCCGGACGCGATTCCAAACTACTCGTCTCCAACTCCTCAAGCGCCGACCGTGTCTCTATCCATTCACCCGGCCCGACCTCACCCGATCAGCGGTCAATGCTTGTCAGCCGGGACCCCATCGACTGCGTCGACGAGGGGATTTCCCTGTCCCCTGATCGGCATCCGCCTCGAGGATCGCGTGAAATCCCTGCTGCTCAGCAAACCCAGCCTCGATTCCCTCACCGCTGCCGAGACGAGCGTCGTGAAACTCATCGCCGAAGACCGCACCAGCAAGGAGATTGCCGAACTGCTGAAGTTCGCCTTCGACCACAAATCGTATTTGTAGGCGCGGCAGCGATCCGGGAGGCACTGATATCCCGGAGCGGCATAGGTGTTTCCGCCCATTGCACTATGTCGGCTAGATCGCCTAGCTTGCCCCGTCGTCAATCATGAATGCCGGCATTCTCGGGCGGAACGGATAAAGCAATCCATCCGCTTCACAGAGAACCCGGCTTCATCACGTCTGCCCCTGGCTCCAAAGCCCCCGAACCACCACCATGAAACCCACTCGAATCAACCACCTGAATTGGTCCCGCAGCGCGGGAACCGCCCTCACCGTAACCCTCATCACCTTTTGCGGCCAGACGATGCACGCGGCAGACTGGGGCGGCGGCACCAGCACCGATTGGAACACAGCAGCAAACTGGAGCGGCAATGCCGTGCCCACTGGTGTGGATGCCAACATCTTCGCTGGCGCCGGGAATTTTTCGGTTATTTCGGCCACCCCCACCGGTGCTCCCAAGGCCGTCTGGATCGGCAATTACGGGGCCGCCACCGGTCGCCTGGATCTAACCGGAGGAGCCCTCACCGTGACGAGTGCCGATTGGCCGGGCGGACCTTTGATCGTTGGATATGGTCAAGATGGCAAAGGAACCTGCAACATAACGGGGACTGCTAGCTTAACCACTGGCTCATTTGGCGACATTCGCGTGGGTTCGGGTTTCTGGTGGGGGAATTCAACCGGTGTCCTGAACGTCAATACAACCGGCACGGTTCATGCAAATGGCCACCTGGCTATCGGTGGGCGGAATGGTGACGTGGGAACAGTCAATGTCGATGCGGGCACGGTAACCATCGGCGGCGGCTGGCAGGTCAGTGTCGATATTGCGGCTGGGTCCGCCACTTCGCCTTCCAGCGGCAGTCTTAATATCAGCGGCGGCACGGTGTCGATGGATCACCGGCTTGTCATTGCCGGGGGCTATAGGAGCGGTGCTGGCACGGAGGCAGACCCCTATGTTTACGCCAACGGCAGCTATGTCGGTACGGTGACGATGACTGGCGGTACCCTGACGACCGACGCCACGCATAACGAAAATTGGCACGGCGGCCTGAGCATGGCAGCGGGATTCGACGAGGCCACTGGCGGCACCGCCACCTTCAATCTCGACGGCGGCACCCTGTCCACCCTCTTTGTTTTCACTGAAGCCGGAAACAACGGCATCGCCGGCACCTCGACCTTCAACTTCAACGGCGGCACGCTCCAGGGACAGGCCAATTACGGGCAGTTCATGGGCGGCCTTACCCGAGCGAATGTTCGCGACGGCGGCGCGGTAATAAATACCAACGGCTTCAATCTCAATATTGGCCAGGTGCTGGAGCACAGCGACATCATTGACGATTTGCCGATCGACGGTGGCCTGACGAAGGACGGTGCTGGCCGGCTCGAGCTTGCCGGGGGATTTACCTATACCGGGAATACAACGGTCAACGCTGGAACCCTTGCGGTGAATCAAGCCTCGTTTAGCGATGCCTCGACCATCACGATTGCCGACGGTGCGACCTTGAATCTCAATACCGGGACGAGCGACACCGTGGGAGCCCTCGTGCTCGGCGTTACGACCATGACGGCACCTGGCACCTACGGAGCCGTGGGTAATGCGAATGCGGACTTCACTTCCGACCGCATCACGGGCAGCGGACTCATCGAACTAGGCGCGGCGGCCCCCTATACCACCTGGGCGAATGCCAACGGCGCCACGACCCAGACGATGGATTTGGACCATGACAACGACGGTGTCGATAATGGCATCGAATACTTCATGGGCCAAACCGGCTCCACCTTCACCGCCAACCCGGCTGCTGTGGGGGGAACCATCACCTGGCCGATGGGCGCCAACTACACCGGTGCCTATGGCACCGACTACGAAGTACAATATTCCACCAATCTCGTCATCTGGACACAAGCTCCCATCGGCAGCGGCGACAACACCGTGGTCGTCACCCCCGGCACCTCGGTCGTTTACGACGCTCCCACCGGCGGCAAGAGCTTCGTCCGCCTGGTCGTCAAAAACTGATCCCTGAACCAATGCTGGCTGTTTCCGGCCGGACCTACTGGACTTCCGCCTCAATGGAAACCATTGGCGGAGGCAATCAGGGAGGTCCCAAGGGATTCCTCCGCGCCGTAATCATCCGTATCACGTAAGTCTCAACATTAACTTCCCGCGTCGACGACAACGGGGGCGCGGGAAGCCATCTTTTAAATTTGTGGGATGCGGTTTGAGTCATGAGCATCTAACATTCAATCCATATGAAACGAGGACATCTTCCTTTGTCAATCAACGCCCTACGGGGTGCCGCCGCGTTCGCTCTTTTATCGATTCACTCTGCGCAGGGCGCGTCACCGAAGTGGCTTACCGCCCGCGATGAAGAAGCCCGGGCTCTTGTCGCGAAAATGACCCTTGCCGAGAAGGTCGGCCAAATGACCCAGCCGGATTGGAAGGCGCTGAAGGACCGCAAGGATGTCGGCGGGCTGTTTCTCGGTTCGTTGCTTTGCGGCGGCAGCTCCGATCCGGACTCGGGCAACACGCTCAAGGACTGGACGGGTGTGTATGAGGAGGCGCAAAAGCAATCGCTTGGCACCCGGCTCGCCATTCCGCTGGTGTTCGGAATCGACGCCGTCCATGGCAATAACAACGTGCTCGGCGCGGTGGTGTTTCCCCACAACGTCGGCCTCGGCTGCACGCGCGATCCCGAGTTGATCGAGCGGATCGGCGAGGTCACCGCGGAGGAAACCCGGGCCACGGGAATCCAGTGGACCTTCGCACCGTGCGTCACCGTGCCGCGGGACATCCGCTGGGGCCGGACTTATGAGGGATTTTCGGAAGATCCCGCCGTGGCCGCCATGCTCGGGCAGGCGGAAGTGCGGGGTTTGCAGGGCGATCGGCTTGCCGGGCGCGGAAACGTCCTGGCTTGCGCGAAACATTTCGTCGGAGACGGGGGAACGGCCTATCAATCCTCGGCTGGCAGTGGCTTGCTCGATCAAGGCGACACCCGGGTTGACGAAGCCACGCTACGCTCCATCCACATGACCGGCTATCCGGCGACGATCGATGCGGGAGTCGGCTCGATCATGCCGTCCTACAGCAGTTGGAACGGCGTGAAATGCACCGGCAGCAGGAAGCTTCTAACTGACATCCTGAAGAACGAACTGGGCTTCGAAGGCTTCGTGATTTCCGACTACAACGCGATCGACCAACTCGTTGCTCCGTCCGTTGACGAATCCCTGTTAGCCAGCAACAACGCGTCCGGCCAGGTCGCCGCATCGGATTACAAGAAGTGCGTCGAGCTCGCCATCAACGCCGGCGTGGACATGGTGATGGTGACCGACAAATACCGCGAATACATCCGTCTGCTTCAGGAACTGGTGGCCGAAGGCAAGGTGCCTGTTTCCAGAATCGACGACGCCGTCACCCGCATCCTGCGCGTGAAACTCGCGATGGGCATGATGGACAATGACGCATCTAACATGGCGGACCCGGCCCTCGTCGCGAAGTTCGGCTCGGAAGCCCACCGGGAAGTGGCGCGCGAAGCGGTGCGCCGCTCGCTCGTTCTGCTCAAGAACGAAGGGGGCGTGCTGCCGATCTCGCGCGAGGCGAAACGCATCCACGTGACCGGCCGTGGCGCGGACGACCTCGGCATGCAGTGCGGCGGTTGGACCGTCGATTGGCAGGGCAAACGCGGTGCCGTCACTCCAGGCGGCACCACGATTCTCGAAGCGATTCGCTCGGCCGCGGGCAAGGATACGAAGATCACCCACAGTGCGGACGGCACCGGCGCGGCGGGCGCGGATGTCGCCGTCGTCGTGGTGGGTGAGGTGCCCTATGCCGAAATGGATGGCGACCGCGAGGATCTCTCGCTGGCCAAGGAAGACACCGCCGCCATCTCCGAGGCCAAAGCCGCGGGTGTCCCCGTGGTGGTGGTGCTTCTATCAGGACGACCGCTGGTGCTCGGCTCGTCCGCAGACCGGGCGGACTCGTTGCTGGCCGCATGGCTTCCCGGCAGCGAGGGAGCGGGCGTCGCGGATGTGCTTTTCGGCGATCACAAACCCACCGGCAAACTTTCGTTCACCTGGCCGCAATCCATGGCGCAGGTTCCCGTCGGCCACGGGAAGACACCGCAGGGGAGTCCGCTCTTTCCGCTCGGCTTCGGTCTCAGCTACTAGCTAGGGAAAGAGAAATGAACCGCAGATGGACGCTGATGGACGCTGATTTTAAGAAGCTTGAGAATTACTCAGCCTGAGCCGTGCGAGGCAGGCCGCAGTTCAATACGATCTTCACTTATCCGCGTTGATGCCCGTCCATTTGGGGGTTCGTCTATCTCTTTTGACTAACAATCTCCTGCCTTCGATTTCCCCATCCACATGCAAAATCCAGAAAAAACCCGATATCGGAGCAGTTTCGCATCCCGGGCCATCGGCCTTGGCTTCATGCTCGCCGCCTGCACGCCGCTGTTTTCGACATCCGCCTTCGCGCAGCTGCCTTCCCCCTCCTACGACTGGAACCCCGTCAAAATCCACGGCGGCGGATTTGTCACGGGCATCTTGTTCCATCCCGACGAGCCGGGATTGATGTATGGCCGCACGGACGTCGGTGGTTCGTATCGTTGGAATCCGACCAATGACACCTGGATTCCGCTGTTGGATTTCATCGGTTACACGAACAACGAATGGGGCTTGGCTGGCACTGAGAGCATCGGATTGGATGCCCAAGACCCCAATCGGCTTTATCTCTCCTGCGGCTGGCTGGGAAATCGCAACGAGATCATGATTTCGACCGATCGCGGGGCGACTTTCACGCGGATCAATTCCCCGTTTGTGATCCGGGCCAACGATGAGGGGCGCGGCACCGGCGAACGTTTCGGCGTGGATCCCAATCTTGGCAGCACGATCTTTTACGGCACGCGGGAAGATGGCCTGTGGAAGAGCGTCAACTACGCGGCGAACTGGGCGAAGGTTAACAGCTTTCCAGTCAACACCACGACCAACGGCGTCGGCATTTCATTTATAGAAATCATCCGCAGCAGCGGCACGCCCGGCAGCGCCACGCCCGTGATCTGGGTTGGCGTTTCGCAAACAGGAACGAATCTGTTCCGCAGCACGGATGGCGGGCTGACGTGGACCGGCATCGCTACCACTGGCGTGCCGGCCAACTGCATGCCGTTGCGTGCCGCTCAGGACGGCGTGGGCAACATGTATATCACGTTTTGCGACGCGGCTGGACCGGGTGGCATCAGCACCGGGGTGGTGCGGAAGTTCAATCTCAGCACGCTGGCCTCGCTCAACGTGACTCCTCCCACCGGCCAGGGAGGCTATGGCGGTGTGTCCGTGGATCGGCAGAACCCGAACCGCATCGTCGTCACCACGGCGAACCGTTGGTGGCCGATGAGTGACATTTACCGCAGCACCGATGGCGGGACGAACTGGACGGCGGTTTACAATGGCACGGTGGATACTTCGAGCGCCCCCTGGGTGGGGGCAAACGGCCCCGTCATTCAGGGTTGGATGTTCGACATCAAAATTGATCCCTACAATTCCGACCGCGTTTACTACGCGACCGGCGGCGGCATCTTTTCCGGTTATAATTTTACCGCCGCGACGCCGGCCTGGCAGTTCCGCTCCACGGGTCTGGAGGAAACCGCCTTTACCAGCATTGGGGTCAATCTGGCCAGTCCGCCCAGCGGACCGCAGTTGTGGAGCGTGCTGGGCGATATGGGCGGCTTTTCCCATTACAATCTCGATGCTTCTCCCGCCCTCTCGGATTTCCACAATCCGAATGGGGCCAATAATTACGGCATCGATTTCGCGGAACAGAGTCCGAACGTCGTCGTGCGCACCTATAAGGATTTTGACGGGAACCGCGGCGGCTATATTTCGACCGACTACGGACGCACCTGGTCGCTGTTCCCCGCGACTCCGCCGCCCTCTCAGACGGATAGTGGCCCCGGCTACGTGGCCATTTCCGCCGACGGCACCCGGCTCGTTTGGACCATTTCAGGCTCCGCGCCTTACTATTCGACCAACCGGGGCGTCACCTGGACTCCGTGCGCCGGCAGCAACCTGACCCCGACGCTATCGTGGATCGAGCCGTTTTGTTTTTCGGATCGTGTGAACCCGGCCAAGTTTTACCTCTACTACCGGAACACGGGGAAAGTGTGCGTCAGCACGGACGGCGGCGCGAGTTTCAACCTTGCGTCCACGATCACCGCGTGGGGCGACAGCATGCGCCCCGCCTATGGGCAGGAAGGAAGTTTGTGGGTGGCGGTTTACGACGGGCTGTGGCGCACCACGAATTCCGGCGCGAGCTTTTCCAAAGTGCCCGGCGTGCAGGCGGCGCAAACGGTCGGGTTCGGTCGCACCGCCACCGGCACCGGACATCCGGTCGTGTATCTGCATGGCAAGATCGGCGACGCCTGGGGCTTCTATCGTTCGGAAGATCAGGGCGCGAACTGGACCCGCATCAACGACAACCAGCATCAATACGGAAACATCCAGCAAGTCATCGGCGACCCGAAAATCTACGGCCGGGTTTACATTGCAGCCGGAGGACGGGGCATTCTTTACGGTGACATTCACACCGAGCCGCAAGTCACAAAGATGATCTATCAGGACTCGCTGGTCGATGGCTGGCAGAACTGGAGCTGGGCGACGGTGAACACGGCGTCCGCGGCTCCGCTGCGGCGCGGAACGTTCGCCGTCTCGGTCACGGCGGGCGGTTGGGCGGCCCTCTATCTGCACCGGCAGCCGATGCAGTCCACCGCCGGATACTCCGCAGTAGCCTTCTGGATCCACGGCGGGCAGAGCGGTGGACAATCGCTCCAGGTCGTCAGTCAGCGCAGCGGGAACAACCAAGTGTATAAGCCGATCCCGCCGCCACTGGTCGGCCAATGGACGCGCGTCGTCATCCCCTTGTCCGAACTGGGACTGGCCAATGTGTGGGACTTCAACGGGCTGTTGATCCAGAACTCCAGCGGCTCGGCGATTTCCACCTTCTACGTGGACGATGTCGCGCTCGTCGGCGAGGCCGATGCGAAAGACTGGACCACGCTGGGATGGGAAAGCTGGCGGCAATCCCAGTTCACCGCGTCCGAACTGGCCGACGATGGCATCAGCGGTCCTGGCGCCGACCCCGACCACGACGGCGTTCCGAACCGGATCGAGTGGCATCTGTTAGGAAACGCGGTCGAAAACGACGGCGGCCCGTGGTGCTACATGCAACTCGCTAACGGTGCGGTGGCGTTGACTTACGTCCGTCGCACGGGAACCCCAACCCCCATGACGCTGGAGCTCTCCACCGACCTTGAAGACTGGCAGCCGGCGACCGGCGTTTTCCAGATTGTTCCACTTGACGCCTCGGGACTGGGCGAGCGCGTCTCGTGGTCGTTTCCCACCACGGAGCCGAGGCAGTTTCTGCGCCTGAAATAAATCTCTCCAAGGCCACTTCTTGATCCACCTCCCGTCCCGCTGATTCCCATGAAAAAAAACATCCTTTCTCAAAACCTCGCCCTCGCCGGCGTCTGCCTGCTCGGCTTTGGCGGCACACTTTCCGCCGCCGAGGGCCTCTCGGGCCCCTTGTCCTGGACCACCAGCGGTCCGCTCGTCCACCCGACGGCCAACGAGGCTCACCCCATCGTTGCAGTGAAAGACCCCTCCGTCGTATTTCACGAGGGCCGCTGGCACATCTTCGCCACCACCGCAGGGAGCAAAGGCTGGGGCATGG
>NZ_JBDSCX010000083.1:0-113622 GCF_039920825.1 Luteolibacter sp.
GGCGAGACGCCGCAACCACGTTCCACGCTCTATCCGCCAGGATCAATTTTACACGACACCAGTCGCCAAGCAACGGGCCACCTATTCATGGACATGGATGCATGGGGAATCGGCTGGGCTCGAGCCCAATCCTCCTCGGCCATGACCCAGGCCGCCTTCGCCCTCATGGAAGGCCAACCGCTCAATCAAGATCCGGTTTATGGTAAGGCCTACCCATGGGATCCGGCCACACGGCAGCTTTCCATGCCCGCCGGAAAAGATTTCGAGGGCATGAAGATCAGGCCCATCACCGTGCCGAAACTTTGAAAAACAAAACGAGCCGCCCTTTTCAGAGCGGCTCGTGGGAAAATTCAACTGGGCCGGATCGGCAATCTCAAGCTTCCGCGGATTCGGTCGTCTCGACCGCAGCGGTTTCGACCGCTTCCGGTGCCGCCGTATCGACGGCTTCCACCGCAGCGTCATCGACCTTCTTGGCGACCTTCTTGGCAGGCGCCTTTTTCGCAGCGGCCTTCTTGGCAGCAGGTGCCTTTTTCGCAGCGTCGGTCTTCTTGACGGCTGGTCTCTTAGCAAGTCCGCCGAGTTTCGCCTGTGCCGCTTTCCGCTTCACGTAATCGGCGCGCCGACGGCGTTTGATGATCTTTTTCGATTGTTGTCCCATGGTTGGTGCCCATTGGCTAGGCTCTCGCCCCGACGAGATCAAGCGGAAAACATCACCCGCCGGGATATGCGCTCCGGCGGAAGGGCGTCGCGGGAAGATTCTTGGCAAGACCCGCCGCATGGATAGCCTTCGCGGAGATCTTATGAAACCGTGGACTTTGATGATGATGCTGGCAACCTGCGCGTTCGGAGCGGAACCCGCGGGAGTGGGATTGAGCCTGAGCGCGTCGTCCGGGATTCCGGCGGGATTGCAGAAGGATGAGTGGATCGGAGAGGACGCCGAATCATTTCCCAAACTCACCTACGCCGGGACCACCAAGGACGGCAAACTCACCCTCGCACCCAAGCTGACGCTCAACCCGTCTGAGAAAAAGGCGGTCAATTACATGGATCTGCTGAAATCCGGCGGGCCGCTGTCTCCCATCGGCTACAGCTCGGACGTGAATCTGAGTTTCCCCGCGCTCGATGTGAAGCTGGTGAACAACGGCAAGCAAGCGGTCCACTTTTCCTCGGCGGTGATCAAGGTGGCGAAAAGCACGCCGGATCCGACGCCGCTGCCGCTGTTGTTCAGCGATTACAGCCAGGTGCAATGTTTTGAATTGGACAACGAAGGTTGGGATTCCATCGATTCCGTGAAATTCGATTTCGCGATCACCGCGAGCGAACCGAAGGGCAAGGCTCAGGAAGAATTCCCCTTCAGCCGGACATTCCAGCGGGTGAAGGAGCACCTCCGCATTTCCCTCACCGACGAACTCGCAAAGGCCGGCGTCGCGCCCGAACTGACTGCTGCGGGAAAAACCTATCTCGATGCGGAGGCGGCGAGAGACGGCCTGCTCGAAAAAGCCGCCAGCGACACCAATCTCGACGAGGACCCTCCCTTTCAAAAAGCCGAGGAAGCGGTGTCCGAAGCCAGCACCGCGATGTTCAAACTGAGTCCGAAGCTCGCCGGTAAATTCGAGGAAAGCTGCTGGGTCCACGGCCGCATGGCGCTCGAATGGAAAGACGGCGAAGAAGTCCGAAAACAGGTCGTCACCTTCCGTTGCAAGATCATGCTGTTTCCTCCCGATGGACTCGGAGCCGTGGGACCGGTCGCCGGAAAATATGAAGCCATGCTCCGCGAATCCGGGGAAAACTATGAATTGCCCATCGATGTCTCGCGAGTCGTGAAACCGAGCGCGGTGGACCGTTTCGTCATCACGCTCGGCATTCCGCGCACATCGAAGCACGAGCTGAGCATCGAGTTGAAAACCACCGAAGGCGAAACGCTGACATCGGGTCCGGTTTCGATCCAAGGCTTGCTTCCCCGTTCCTCCGCCAGCGAGCTGGGACAGACTTCTTCCGAAGAACCCTGATTCATGGCGCACGACGTTTTCATCAGCTACTCTTCGAAGAACAAGGCCATCGCCGACGCGTTGTGCGCCGGCCTGGAAGCTGAGAAAATCCGCTGCTGGATCGCCCCGCGCGACGTGTTGCCCGGTGGGAATTACGGCGAGTCCATCGTCCACGCGATGGCCGCCTGCCGTGTCGTCGTGCTGGTGTTTTCATCCGCCACTAACACCTCCCCCGCCGTCCTCCGCGAAATGGAGCGGGCGATGCACCACGGTCTGCCGATTATCCCGTTCCGCCTGGAGGATATTCCGATGTCGGCGGGCCTCGAGTTCTTCCTCGCGTCCTGCCATTGGCTCGATGCCATGCACCCGCCGATGGAGCAGCACATCGCGAAGCTGGTCAACTCGACGAAAGCGCTGCTAGGCCGCGAAATCGAACCGACGCCCGCATTTCCACCCGCTCCCGTCCCGCGCAAGAAACCCATCGTTCCCGCCCTGGTCATTGGAGCGTTGGTTCTAGCAGGAATCGGCTTCGGAGTGATGAGGAAACATCAGCCCGCTCCGCCCCCTGCCGCCCCAACAGATAGCGGCAAGGTGACGATGGATCTATCAGTCCACGACGCCGGCAGCGGCGCGATCACCGAGCATTTCAAAGGTGCGGGACCCTCCGAAGTGAAACACGTCGTCGAAACCAAGCCCGACGGTTCCCTGAAAATCACCGACGCCTGCGCCTATCTGGAAGCATGGAAAAACAGCGCGCCCCTCGCTCCGATCACGCCCGGAGCAGACGGCTATTTCCACGACACCCCGCTTTTTCTCGAACTCAAATTCCTCAACGCCACTGGCAAGACCGTCTTCTTCAACCGCGCCGTCGCCGAAGTGCAACACAGTGAGGCGAAACCGGAACGCTTGGTCGTCATTGAGCCACCAAAGAACAACGAACTCGCGCTGGTCAGCGTGGGAGCCACGGATCCCGGAGAGGTGCACTTCCAAGCCGCTGTCGCCGGACAAGAAGACTCGCTGGACGATGAGAAACTCCCGCCTTTCCCCATGCCGCTCGATCTATCAAGCGGCCGCGCGGTCTTCCCGCTCGCCAACATTCCCGCCAGCGGCGAGAGCACCGCCTTCGGAAAATTTACGCTCGGCGAGGGTGCCGCCCACCGTTTCGAAATCACACTCGGCGTGAAACCCACGAAGCCCCCCGTTTTCCCCGCCTCGCCCACCACCGACTATCAGCTCGATCTCCGCGACCAGGGCGACGCCTACGAAGTCGAGTGCCCGCTCTCCCAATTCATCCAACCCGGTGAAGGCGACCGCTTCCTGATCCAGATCAACGCCGCCGTCACCTCCACCCACCGTTTCCGCCTGCGCCTCGACTACGACGACGGCAGCGGCCCCACGAAACAACTCACCGGCCCGTGGATCGAAGCCTCGCTCTTCGTCGAAAACGAAAGCCGCTAGATCAACATCCACAAAGAGGAACCACGAAAAGCACGAAACATCACGAAGGAAGACAGTGATGGATGGAGCGGCAAATTGGGATTTCCCAACCTTTCGTGAATCTTCGTGTTTTTCGTGGTTCATCTTCCGGAATCAGCCCTCCAACTGGAGTCTTCCCATACCGCCAGCCATTTCAGGTTCGACAAGTCCAGCTTCCCCGCCCCAGATTCCCGCCCCATGGCAGGCATTATCATTTCTCCGCGCGCGCGCATTTTCCACGGTCACGAGTGGATCTACGCCACCGAAATCAAGAAGACCTTCGGCGACCCGAAACCCGGCGACGTCATCACGCTCAAGGACTTCCGCGACCGTCCGCTCGGCACCGCCATCTACAATCCGCAATCGCAAATCGTCGCCCGCCGCTTTTCCCGCCGCAAGCAGGACCTCGACCTCGATTTCTTCACCCGCCGCATCGGCCAAGCCATCGAGCATCGGAAAAACTCCCACATCGATGAAACGCTCGCCCGCCTCGTCTGGTCCGAATCCGACGGCCTCCCCGGCCTGATTGTCGACCGCTACGGCGACCACCTCTCCGTCCAGACCCTCACGCTCGCCATGGACCTGCGGAAGGAAATCATCCGCGACGCGCTCATCGCCCTATTGAATCCGAAGTCCATCGTCCTCCGCAACGATTCCCCCTATCGCAAGGCAGAAGGCATGGAACCCGGCATCGAAATGCTCCACGGCGAAAACCCCGGCGCATTCCAGGTTAATGCCAACGGCATCATCTTCGAGGTCGATCTCTTCGACGGCCAGAAAACCGGACTCTATCTCGACCAGCTCCAGGCTCACGCCGAAGTCGCCGCCCTCGCCAAAGGCAAGCGCGTGTTAGACTGCTTCACCAACCAAGGCGGCTTCGCCCTCGCCTGTGCGAAAGCCGGTGCCGCCCACGTCACCGCCGTCGATGTCTCCGCCAGCGCCTGCGATGCTGCTAGAAAAAACGCCGCGCTCAACGGCGTCGAAATCGAAGTGCTCGAACACAACGTCTTCGACTTCCTCAAACACGCGAAGCCCGACTACGACATGATCATTCTCGATCCCCCGAGCTTCACCCGCAACAAGGCCACCCTCATGGACGCCATGCGCGGCTACAAGGAAATCCACCTGCGCTCCCTGAAATTGCTAGATAAAGGCGGCCTCCTCTCCACCTTCTGCTGCTCCTACCACGCCTCCCGCGAGCTTTTCATGGAAAACCTGGTAGACGCCTCCGTGGACGCGAAGAAATCCGCTAGATTCGTGATGAACCACAGCCAGCGTGCCGACCACCCGATTCTAATTTCCATCCCGGAGACGGGTTATTTAAAAGGGTTTACTGTGGAGGTGATCGCCTCGCGGTAAGTGGGAAAAATGGGATTGGCTGGAATCATGATTCCCGGCCTCCCATCGCCGCGGAAACGCTCCCCAAGTCCTCCAGTTGATAAGTCCAAAATGCCGGACAATGGTGTTGAATGTCCGCCAAGCCCACCATCCCGGATCCGAGCAACGACGGCTTCCCGCCGGATAAGGACGTGTCCACTCCTCCTCCTGACAGCGATCCCAAAGCCGGAGAGCACAAGAAGGAAGACGATTGATTTCCTCTTTCTCCTCATGACCTAGCAGAAGTATTTGCTGCGGTGGCCCGTGAAATTTCACCCAGCCTCCGCGCCGTCCTCTTCCGCCGCGTTCCATTGCGTGCGGTCGTTTGACACCGCCACCTTCTGCCCCGAACCTTCTGGCATGGACACTATCCTCAAAACCGCAGCAGCCGTGCTTCTGGTCGTGCTCCTGAGTTTGATCGGTTGGGCGCTCACCCATCTGCGGAAAATCAAGCGAACTCTCAACGAGGACGGAGCCCTTCCCAAACCGGCTCCGCGGGCCAATATTATCGTGCTAATCACCGTGGTCCTCTCCGCGTTGTGCGCCCTGCTCGTCCCGTTCCTGTTCAGCTAGCGGATGGCTCGTTGAGGCACCTCTCCATCTCCCATTTCAATGTTCGACGTTGGTTGTCCGATGGTCGATGTTCAGGCCTCCGATGACCGATCCCAATCCCTACGCACCGCCTGCGACCCTCGACCCCGAGGCTCCGTCGTCGCTCCTGTGGCAACTCGATGGCACCACCCTACTTGTCAAAAACAGCGCGGTGCTGCCAAGAGTGGATCTTGAAACCGGCGAAACCACCGGCGAGATGAAAGCCGTGCGCCGCATTCTGCAGCGCAACAGCGGATTGTTTCCCATACTGCGAGTGGTCATCGTGGTCGCCGTCATCCGGTTCTTGCCGGATAGCTTTCATGACAACCCGCTCCTGCTCTACCTCGCACTGTTTGGCGTGTTCTTTCTTTTGAAACAAGGCCAGGCCCTGCGGGGAAATCCATCCCAACGGATCTTCATTTGGGAGTTCGTCGGCCCGCGCACGCAGCACGGCAGGATGGTGCGCAACAAATGGCGGATCGCCATCTATTTGTTAGGAATGACATCCTTGCTTACCTCGTTCGTCCCCTCCCTCACCCGCGACTTGGAAGTGGGGTTTCGCTCCGGCGGCTTCGCCATCATCCTGATAAATCTGATTTGGCGCCTCATCGACCGACCGAAGGCTCGAACCCAGGCCGGGCCACCCGGATGGTTGAAGATTTCCCCCATCCACCATGACGCCGTTAGCTTTCTCTCCCCGCTCCAGAAGGAAAGCTACCTCCAGTCCGGTCAGGCATCCGCGCGTGGCAAGCTCATGCATACCACCTATTTCCATCGCTATCCGCTGGCGATGCTGGTGGGGAAAAGGAAAAATCCATTCACCCTCTTCAATCTCTTCCTCGCGAAACTCCTTCGCTCCCACCAACTCCGGCGCGATACCTATCACTTCAGCGAAGCCGAAACCCGCGCCCTCGCCGAGCTCTCCCAGCATCTCCAGGACCAGGCCGCATCATGGATCGCCAGCCATCCCGGCTGGCACTTCCTCTCCGGCACCCAGCTGGTCTTTCCTGCGGGAGACGTGATTCTGGAAACAGCCCATCTCGCCTCCCCGGGACTTGACCACCAGCTCGCTATCAGCGCCTCTTGGAATGTCGCATTGCCCGGCTACATCCCCACCCAATCCTCCTTCACCACCTGGCTGGCCGACGGCACTTCCATCGTCACCCACGAGCGGCCGTTCCTTCCGCTCCGCATCCCCGGCATTCAGGAATTCCGCGCCAGTGGAAATCCCGACGCCGTCTTCCAATCCCATCTCCACCACCTCGCCGGAAAACCGCTCGATCCACCCAAGGATCCGCAGGAATTTCTCTCCCGCCTCGATGCCCACCGCGCCGCCACCGACCGCCGCCTCACCGAGTTAGGCTATCAAAGCGAGACCCGCGAAGTCCGTTAGCCGTGTAGCGGCGGTCTGAGACCGCCGCCATCCGCTAAAGTCGCAGAAGGAGTGTGAGACAGTTCTACGGGGCCGTTTCAGCATTTTCAAGGAAAGCGCCAAACCGTTGTCGCAAGCCGAGCTAGCTTTTTTTGCCTATCATTGATGACCGCAGGAGTCCATTCTCCAAAAGTGGTGAGTTCCTTCGTCAGCCCATACTGACTCGTTTCAAATACTAACGATTTATCGGCGAACGGCTGCTGTCCGATCCCCTTATTCTTCCCGTGTTCCAAGAGCGCGTAGTTGCCGAGCCTCTCCACATAGCGGTCGTGTTCATCTTCGGAGAAAATAGTCGCCCAATGATCATCGAGATGATCGGGAAGTATATGCTCTATCGTTGCGCTCGCGGTACTCCAGCTCAAGTCGTGGCCGGAGTTCTGGCGCTCAAGTTCACAGAGAATATACCGGATGATCTTCTTTCCTTTGCTGCTGATTGACTGGCGGAAAACCTCAAAATCCGCCCGGAACTGATCATCATCCACATAAACTGCTTGAAGCAATCCGCGAACTCCTGATGCCTTGGTCACACTTCCACTTTGCAACCCGAGTGCAGCTTCGTTGAAGCGCTTCTCCAATTCGTGCGTTCCAAGCCGACTGATCACATTGAACCGGAACGAGAGAGTGACGCAGTCTTTGAGAACTTTCACAGCCTCGTCGCCGGTGAGTTTTCGAAACGCAGCCAGAGCCAACGGCTTATATTGACTTACGCCGAACAGCACCAAAGCCCGGACCTGTTCCGCCGCTCCGGGGAAATCGAGCCAAAACTCGTCTTCCGCGTCACCAAGCGCGCGATAACAAACCGAAGCCCGCTCCAAGTCTCTGACTAAATCCATCGCATTCTCTGCGGATGCGACTTCATCGCGGATTCTCCTGAACAACCTCTCCTGCCGGACAAACGGGTAGAGCGAATTGAAATAGTGCCTCAGAAACTCAGGTAGCCGCCTCACGCCGATCTGTCCGGTTACCCGCTGCCAGCGTTTGAGCACATGTTCGAGATCTCCCTTGCCCCTTTTTGCCACGAGCGACATCAGGTAGTTCTTGATCAAATCGCTGGCCGTAAGTTCCAGTCCCCGCGCGTTGAGCGTTTCGAATACTGTGTAGGCTCCCATGTCGTCCTCCACGACGACTTGGATGAAAAGCAACCTTACCGATACCAGAGCATCGATCCACTCCGCCAACTTCTGGCCGCTGTATTCTGAAAACTCCTCGGCTATGCGTTTGGAAAAATACCTGAACGCGCCCCAAAGCTGCTTTTCGGAATCACCGAGCGAACGCTCGCTGGCTGGCTTCTCAAGCTGCACCAGTGTGCCTTGATAAAAATCACCGTCATTTCGGTTGAGCGTGAGCTTGCTCGCCTCCACCAACGAACCAGGCTGCTTCGCGCCGATAAAACTGCCCCGCAGCAACGCAGCACGTTCCCGGTTCGCTTCCGGCTCGACTCCCGAATCAGCCAATTCTCTCAGCCGGGCAATCACACAGAGAATGAGAATACTCAAAGTCGCGATCCGCTGCTGACCATCGATGATCGTGTATTCTTCGGGGTTGTCGTTCTGCATCAGAACCAGCGATCCCATGTAATGCTGCGACGACCGCTTGGTCGTGAGTTCTTGCAAATCCAGCCACAAATCTTCCCAGTGCTCCTCTTTCCACGAGTAATCCCGTTGAAACGAGGGCACACGGTAAGACCGCCCGTTTCCAAGCAGGTTCTTGAGATTCGGTGTACTGGTGGCGAGGAGGTTTGAGGCTGCCATGGCGATGGGCTTGAAGTTATCGGGGAAAACGACGGATTGCGAGTCTCGGGATTAAGCAGGTTTCATCCGGAAGATAGCCCCCGCCGCATGACATAAGGAGTCGGGCCGATTTTTCCGCGAAATCCGGCTTGGCGGGAAGGAGAAAGTGACGAAAGCTGTTAGCATTCAGTTTGGAATGTTCCGAAACAAACCGGAAGGCGGAAGGATCGACGGATCTTTGGCTGGCAATCACCAACCGCAGCAGCTCGAGGGCGGATGATTTTCCGGGCATATTTCAGGAAACCCAAAATGCCGGAGGAAGACGCCGGGACGAGACCTCCCAGCGCCCTATGAGAAGACCGGGAAGGAGCCGAATGGGAATCATGCCCCCTACCGTTCCCTTATTCCCAAGTCCCCAGCACCAGTTTCCCCTCCGATAGAAACAAGCCGAGGCCGATGTCATCGTGGAGTTCCACGGGAATGAGGGGTTTCTTTTCCCGAGTGGTGAAATTCCTGCGGGATTTAACGGTGTAGCCCTTGTCCACCAGCGCGCAACTGTCGTCGAGCTGGTAGATCCACAGGCCACCGGTTGGCAGGCTGGCTCCCACGGTGTGGCCTTTGATCCAGTGCTGATAGGCACCCTTCGCATCGAAGAACCAGACACGTTCGTCTTTCCGCAGCTCCTTGCGATCTTCCGGACTCGCGTCGATCTCCGAGCTGAGCGGGCCGCAATCGGACTCGATGAAAACGGACCATGAGTCCGGCAGGATTCCGAAGTCGTCGCCGTTAGGGAGGAGGATGTCGGTTTGGGGCAAGTGATAGTGAGGCCAGCCGACATGCATGCCGTGGCCGGCTTCGGTGCGGCTCACCCGCTGCGAGCCATCGTCGCTGCGGGTGGAGCGATCGATATACATGCCACGCGACCGGAGCTGCTGGGGAAAACATTCCTTCCACGGATCGTCGATTTTCGTCCATTTCCCATCAGGGGTGAGTTTCACCCAGCCGCGGCCACGTTCGGAGCCGATCGACACAATCCAGGCTTTGCCGGTTTTGTCAGACCTCGCCCATCCGATCAGCGGGAGGGCGGGATACCCCTCAACCTCATTGTATTTGGGAATGAGTTTCGCCCCCTTGATCGACCAAAGCCGTTTCCCCTTGGCTGAGAATGCGGTCACCTCGTCGTCCCGCTCATCAATGTCCGTGGTGATCCAGCGGCCGTCCGGCAGAAACGCACCATACCATTCCCTGCCACAACCATCGCCGCGATGGACCTTGGCTTCGGCGATGAGCTTGCCCTTGGCGTCGTAGAGCTTGCCGGATTTCGGCGTCCAGATTTCGAAACGGTCCTTCGTGATGCGCCGCCAGACGGTGCGATAGGAATCGCCTTCCTGGATGGCGGAATCCAGCGGCGCGGTGGCACACACGCTCACCTCGCAAGGTGTGGCGGGCAAGTCGGTTTTGATCTCCGTTTCCGCGAGCTTGTCGCCGGAGATCATCCGCTGTACCAGATCCTCCCTCGCCCCGCGGATCGCATGATCTTCGAAGTATTCCGGCGTCTTGCCCGTGGATTTCCACGTCGCGAAGTCCTCCTCGGCCGCCTTGCCCGCTGCGGCGACCTCCTTGTCCCACTCGTCGTCGCCCGGAGTTTCGATGGTCTCCGCCGCATGGAGCAGCGACATCATCCCAAGAAAAACAACGAACCGGGCAACACCACTTCTTTTCATGGCATTTTCCTATCAGCCCGGCCGAAGATTGCAACAGCGCCTTCAGTGAAGATCTGGAAATTGATGAATGCCTGTTCTCGCGCAGGGGCGCAGAGGCGCAGAGCTTTTTTTTAAGATCAGAGCCATGATCATCGAAAAATCAAAAGACTCTTCCCTCCGCGTCCCAGCGGCTCCGTTTCCCGCCGCCTTGGCGAATTGCTGTCAGTTTCCCGTGCCGGAGATTCTCGCGGTGGGTGTGCCGTAGTTCGCATCCGAGACGACGGTGAGTTGGCCGGCGTAGAGCTTTTTGGCAGTGGGAGCGAAGGTGATGGTGACGGCTTTCTTTTTACCAGGCTGGATGGTGCCGGTGAAGTTCCCCTTGAATCCGACGGGCAGCTTGAGGCGGGTGACCTTCATCGCGAAGTCGCCAGTGTTGGAAATAGTTAGTTTAAGCGACGTCCGGGTGTTCACCTTCCGGCTGCCGAAGGCCAGATCCCCGGTAAGGGCGATGATGCGATGGCGCTGGGGAAGGTAGGGAACGGCGACGCCCTTGTCGGCGAGCGCCTGACGGGATTTCATGAAGGGGGTGTTCGGGTTCCGGTCGTCGAAGTCATTTCCTAACAACTCCATACTGGTAAGGTGTTTCAGTTTCAGGAAATTCGCGGGAATGGCGCCGTTGAGGAAATTGATGCCGAAGTCGATGCTCTCGATCAGCGTCAGGCCGCCGAGTGCGGTCGGGATGGGGCCAGTCAGCGCGTTGTTGAATAGGCTGAGGATCTTGAGTTTGGAGAGGTTTCCTAGCTCGGCCGGGATCGGGCCGGTCAGCTTGTTGTCGCCCAGATCGAGACTGCCGAGCTTCGTCAGATTTCCCAAGCTGGTCGGGATGCGGCCGCTGAGTTTGTTACCCGAAAGATTGCACACTAGCAGCTCGGTCATTCCGCCGAAGGTAGCGGGAATGGGCCCGCTAAGCTGGTTGGACGAGAGGTCGAAATTCTGGAGATGGGTCAGATTCCCAAGGGATGCGGGGAGCGTGCCGACGAGTAAGCTTCTGGGAAGCAACAGGGCGGAGACAGTTCCCTTGGTAACGACGTCACCATTGCCATCGCGTTCGACTCCCTGGATGGTCACGCCCTGCCAGCTCTTGGCGGGATTCGGCCAGCCCTGGTCATTCAACCAGCCTTTGCCCCCTGCGGAATTGTAAAGGTCCAGCAATGCCTGGTATTCCGCCGCCGATAGCTCGTTTTGGATGCCGGTCTGCAATGCCCGCGCCGTGCCGGTGGATACCAGCAGCGCACAGGCGGCCAGCATGAGACGGGCGAGCGGGAGAAATCCGCCGGAAGCGGACTTCCTGGCAATCGGGGATGAAGGGATGGTGATCATGGTGTTTTTTTCGTTAGGATGATGGATGGCGCAAGGTCGGACACCCATCGCCTATTTTCCGAGATGTTCAAGTGCTGAAATTGCCGGGTCTAATGGGCTATTGGCCGGGCAGGCCATCGCAGCCGGATGGTGGGCTGTCGTGGGTGAGGAGATTTCAGCTCAATCCGAAGAGGAACCACGAAATTCACGAAAGCATTTGATAGAAAAGTCATCTTATTCTCGCCATTCGTGCCCTTCGTGGTTTCCCCAACTCTTCCTTCCCATTCATTTGGCCGGCACTGACTTTTCGTTAAGATTCTTCTCCCCGGGCTTTTCCGCGGCGAGCGGGAAGGTCTTGACCACCCGGCTCATGAACAGCACCCCGTCCTTGTAGATCTTGGTTTTATCCAACATTTCCTGATCCGAGAAGCAACCAACATTCAGTTCCATGAACCCCGGGTCATAGATGGAGACGGAGGCATTGATCTTCTTCTCCGCGTCGAAGGTCAGCGTGGACTCGACCAACCTGTCTTCATAAATCCCCCACACCCGGATGGCGGATGCCTTCTCATCGTAGCCGGTGATGCAATAGACCGGCTGCTTGTAGAACTTCGAGTCCAACCAGGAAACGATGTAATTTCCCCCGACGGTCTTGGCGGTCTGCGCGCACTCCTCTTTGAAAACCCTGCCGTTCTGATAAGTCATGGTGACGTCGCATTTCGACTTCGCCCAAACCGGCAGCCCCGCCAGCTCTGGACGCATGGCGACGGCGTCTCCCGGAGTTTCTATCAGTTTCCTGAATGTCTCCGCAGTCATCGGTTCCCCAGCCCCGGCGGCTGCGGCGAGAAGCAGGGCGAGCGGGACGAATAACAGGTTTTTCATGAGACCATGAATGCACGACCTGACAGAGCTTGGCAATTTCGAAAAATCCGCTGGAAGGGGAAGCATTCGCCCCTTGCCAGCTCACCTCTCAAGGTCTTTGCACGCGCACCAACCAATACCCCTGCATCAGTTGTGCGAACTGCGCTGCTTCATATTCCTTTCGCCCCCTATTGGCGATGTTCTCGGGGCTTGGCCACGGGTCTCTCACAATGACTGAGACTACATTCGGCCCCGTCGGAGTCGGATAATAGCGGGCACCCGTAATCACCACCGCGTGTCCGCTTGTCGGGCTTGATCGATAGGCTAGGATAACGGGACATCCATTCGCCAATTCATTGATAAGAATCGTCGGCGGTGGAGCTCCTTGTCCGAACTGACAAGCCACCTGATAGGGCATTCCGGTGACCTCGTCCAAATTCCAATTGTTCAGATTCGCCGTAATCACCTGCCACGAACCCGGCCAATTCGGCGGGTGTCCGAACTGATCCGTGCCGTAAGAACGGGTGACAATTCGGGTTTGTGAAATATTCACTCCATATCGTTGGAAAACCATCTGGATACTTGCCGCCCAGCACCACTGGGATCCCTCCTGCGAGGCGGCGGCGAAATTCATCATGTTACTGGACAACCCAACCGACAATGGCTGCTGCGGTTGCATGTCCGGTACGAACTGGGCAAAAGCGGTGCCGCTGATCAGGCAGCCCAGAAGAAGGGAGATGATTTTTGTTTTCATTCTGATTTTAAAACCAGTTAACAGATATCCAGCTCTCTTGGAAATCGCCAGAAGAAAACGTGAATTTCCGCCAAGTCGCCAGAGTTGTTATCTGGTGGTTTCAGCACCCCAAGCCTCAGAGGAACCATCCGCACCCGAAAGGCTTCAGATGACGTCTCCACCACATGGATTGGCTCTCGGATTTCAAATTACTCTTTGTAACGGATCTGTTAACAACCATCAGATTCCGATTTCTTTGCTTGCCATCGGATGCCATTCGCGATTTTGCTAGAGTATATCGGATGAAATTTCGTCATCCGTATTTTGACAAATCCCCCTCCGTGATCATGTCCGCAAAGCCTGACGAAAAGCCTCCCGAGATCATTAATGATTCCGCGCTCCAGAAGCTGCAACCAAAGCTGCGGGTGATCATGAATGGCGATAGCAAAGTCAATGCGGTGCGCTCCGAAAGGTCCGGCTGCATCGCGGTGCTGCCGTCGGAATTCACCGCATCCCTGCCGGATATTCCTTCCGTCACGCAGGCGCAGTCCATCAGGTTCTCGGCCGTTCCGGCGGCGCAGCAAAAACAAGCACCGCTGGCGGGGCCGGTGAAGGACATCCAGGCGAGTGTATTCGTCCACACCCGTGCCTCCGGCGACAAGTCCCGCAAGCTGCCGGGAGAAACGGCCAGACGTCAGGAACTCGCAACGCTGGAACTTCCGCTGTCGGAATTGAAGGTTCTCGCTTCCTCGGATGACGTAGTTTTCATCGAGGCCGGGCAGCAGCTTTCCGCGCCCAAGCCGCTGAAATCACGTGACCGGGTGGCCACTCCGCCGGATGGCATCCGCCAGGTGGGCAAGGCGGACCTGCATAAAGATGGCAAGGGAGTGCTGGTAGGCATTATCGACGTGGAGGGATTTGATTTCTCCCACCCTGACTTTCTGGACAAAAACGGCGGCACGCGTTTCGTCAATATTTGGGACCAGGGAGGAGACGCCCGCCCTGCTCCGAAACAAAAGTCCTGTCACTATGGAGCGGAGTTCAAAAAGATCCATCTGGATGCGGCGCTGAAGGCTGCGGCTGGACTGGGAGTTTCTCCAACGGATGTCGAGCCACAGAGCCAGCGGGTGACAGGATCGCACGGCACTCATGTGGCCAGCATCGCTGCTGGAAATGCGGGAGTCGCACGGGAGGCCTCCATCGCCGCCGTGCTGATTACGGTTTCCAAGGAAGATCTCACGGATCGGCGGAAATCGTTCTACGACTCCACGAGGATCGCCCACGCTGTGGAATACCTGCTCGCGCTCGGCGAGGAGATGAATATGCCGGTGGCCATCAACATCAGCCTCGGAACCAACGGCCACGCCCACGATGGGAGCAGCCCCGTAAGCCGCTGGATCGATTCCGCGCTCACCACTCCGGGCCGCGCGGTGTGCATCGCCGCGGGCAATGCCGGGCAGGAAAATTCGCTCTCCGCAGGGGATTTCGGATTCGTGACGGGCAGGATTCACACCAGCGGTCGGCTGGCCTCCGCCGGTCTCTCGCATGACATCGAGTGGACCGTCGTGGGTGACAAGATCTCGGACGTGTCCGAAAACGAACTGGAGCTGTGGTATGCTCCGCAGGATCGCTTTTCCGTCTCCATCCGCCCTCCCGGCGGCAAATGGATAGGGCCCGTGGGACCAGGCGAGTTTATCGAAAATCACCGGCTGCCGGATGGCACGGTGCTGAGCATTTATAACGAGCTCTATCATGCAGCGAATGGCTCGAACTACCTCTCGCTCTATCTCAGCCCGTTCTATCCGCCGCCCGGGCAGGGCATCGTTGGAATTGCTGCCGGAGTGTGGGCGGTCCGCATCCATGCGGACGAAGTGAGGGACGGCCGCTACCACGGCTGGATCGAGCGGGATGATCCTCGCCGGACCGACGCAATCCCAGGCCCGGAAAACTGGCGCTTCCCGTCGTTCTTCAGCGAACGGTCGAATATCGACGATTCATCCATCAGTTCGATGGCGACGGGTCATCAGGTGATCGCGGTGGGAAATCTGGATGAGCCGGTGGAGCGCATTCACATCACCAGCAGCCAGGGCCCAACACGAGACGGCAGGGAGAAACCCGACGTGGCGGCGGCCGGCACGGAGATCACTGCAGCGAATGGTTTTTCGGCATCCGGCTCGCCCTGGATCCGCATGACAGGCACCAGCATGGCGAGCCCCTACGTCTGCGGTGTGACCGCTCTAATGCTGGGCGTACAACCTAAACTCACGGCAGCCCAGATTCTGGGCATCATGCGGCGTACGGCGCGGCCGCTCCCAGGCATGGACTATCAATGGCGGAATGACTCGGGCTTCGGCGTCATTCACCCCGAAGCATGTATCACGGAAGCGTCACTCATTTTTACCCGAACCGACCTCAAACCATGAAATTCACCATATTTCAATCCGACAAAGGCGATTGTCTCCTGCTGGAAAGCAGCGGTGGCACCCGAATCCTGGCAGATGGAGGCATGCTCCGCGCCTATGGCGTGCATGTAGCTCCACACCTTGGCCGGATGCGCAAAAGCAAAAAAGAACTCGATCTCGTCTACGTGTCCCACATCGACGAGGACCACATCGCAGGCATTCTGCAAATGATGGATGACGAGGCCGCGTGGCGGGTCTTCGATTTCCAAAGCGAGCAGGGAAATACCCATTTCCCCAAACCGAAGAACCCGCGTCCGGCCAAAGCCAAGGCAATTTGGCACAACGCCTTTCACGAGCAGACGGGTGAGAATGCCGGGCCCATCGAGGACCTGTTGGCTGCATCAGCTTCCGTTCTCTCCGCAGCCGTCGATCCCGACCATCTATCCACGGCGCAGGAACTGGGTGAACTGGCGCTTAGCCAGAAACAGGCGATTCTGCTATCCCGGCGCATCGGTGGCAATCAGTTGAACATTCCGCTGAACGAGCCCGCCGAAGGCAAGCTCATGTATGTCCGTGAGAATCTGTCTCCATTCGCTTTGGGCGATCTCAACATCTATGTGATCGGGCCATTCGAAGAGGATCTTGATGTGCTGCGCAAGGAATGGGACAAATGGCTGAAGGACAATAAGGAAGTCGTCCGCAAAATCCAGGAGCGAGCGGCCGAGGACGAGGCGAACATTGGCAACGACATCCAACGCCTGACAGACATGCTCGCCGCCAAAGCTGCGGAACTCGGCAATCGCGAAAAAGTCACACCGCCGAATCTCGCCTCATTGATGTTTCTAATCGAAGAGCCGTCGGACACCGACACGCCGAAGCGCTATCTGATGACCGGAGACGGATCCTGGCAGGATATCCTAAAGGGACTGCGCCACCACGAATTCATCACCGATGCTTCTCCGGGTCTTCATGTGGATGTCCTCAAGGCGCAACACCACGGTTCCGAAAACAACTTCAGCGAAGAGTTTTGCAAAGCCATCACTGCGGACCACTACGTGTTCTGCGGGAATGGCGAACACGAGAATCCGGACCTTCGGGTGATCGATCTGGTCGTGAATTCCAGAATCGGAACCGCGGCACAACGAAGCTCGAATCCGCAAACGGGAAAAACATTCAAAATGTGGTTCAACTCGAGCTCCACCTCATCCATCAAACCAGCGGCTCAGAGCCACATGAAAAAGGTCGAGAAAAAGATCCAGGATGCGGCGGCCACCAGCAACAAGGTGAAGTTCCGCTTTCTCGATGCTCCCAATTTCCAGTTCACGGTGTAATCCTCCGTGTTCCGATTTGGCTTCGTGCAGCGGCCGGCTTCTTTACTTCAGCACCATCTGCACGGTGGTGGAGTTCCCGAAGTTTGTGAAATCCTTGAAGGTCCAGACGACCTTCTTGTCCGGAGTGACCTCGATGAACTGCGGCTGGTCGGGACCGGCGTGGCAGTTTCCGATGAGGGTGTTTCCATCAGGCAGGCGCTCGACTCGGGTGACCCAGGCGAGGGTGACGCCGGGCAAGTCGTTCTGGGAGATTTTCCAAACAATTTCCCCCGCGGGATTCACTTCGAGGACGCAGTGGCCGTTGCCACCGCCGATGAGCGTATTGCCGGTGGCCAGCCGCACCGCGGAAAACACGGAGTTTCCAAAGGCTTCCGGACCGTGGCCTTCCTTGCGCTCGTGGCCGAACAGCGGTTCCTCGAATTCCCAGACGATGGTGCCGGAAGGATCGTATTCGCGGACGAAGCCGTCGCTCTCCTGGGCGACCAGATAGTTTCCGTTAGCGATGCGGCGGGCCAGCCGCGTCTCGCTGTGGCTGCTCGGGTGGGTGACCTTGAGCTTGATCTCCCGCTGCAGTTTTCCCTCCCCGTCCACCACGATGAGGCGGCCGGGTCCGGACTCGGAGATGAGGGTGGTGCCGTCTTCGAAACGCTGGAAGGAATGCACTTCCACCTTCCTGCCATCGTTCCCATTCATTTTCGAGGCATCGTATTCCCACACGGTTTTCTTGTCGTGATCCATCTCGACGATATGGGTCCAGCCTTGTTGGAACAGGATGTTTCCGTTCGGCAGCACTTGGGCATCGTGGATCGCGCCAACCTTGGTTTCCCATTCCAGCTTTCCATCCGGTGCGACAATGCCGAGATGGCCGGTGGTGTCATCCGCCGCGAGCACCCGGCGCGCGGTGCCGGTCTGCTCCGCGTGGAGCGCCGGGGTGGAAACGATGACGGCGGCGAGGAGAAGCGTGGTGATGGAATCGGCGGGGTTTTTCATCGGGATGGGCCACAGCATGGTAGTGGACGAACGGCGGGAGAAGATCAATTTCCCGTGAGTCTTTTTGCCTTCGGCAGGGAGGCATGGACGAGGTCGTAGGAATGATCGATGAGTTCCCTAACCAACTTCGCGGGCAGCGAGCCGTCGAGGACCACGGTGTTCCAGTGGCGTTTGTTCATATGATAGCCGGGGGTGACGGCGTCGTATTCGTCACGCAGGATGACGGATCTATCAGGATCGCACTTTAGATTGATGCGGGCGGGAAATTCGTCGGGCATGGTGAGGGCGAACATTTTCCCGCCGACCTTGTAAACGAGCACTTCCGGGCCGAACGGCGTCGTTTCCTCGGCTCCAGGTTTGGATAGAAAGCGGGCGATGGCGTCGGGAAGGTCCATGGTCCCCGCATTCAGCCATTTCCCGAAGCCGGGATCAAGCCGCGGCTTCGCGAGCCGATGTGGATTTGGCTCCCAAGCCCTGTTGGAATTGTCCGATGGTGCGGAAACCATCGAACCATGCTTTCAGGGCTCGGGAACCGGTGCAATCCACACCCGGGCACACCCCGGGACGTAGAGATAGACGGGCAAGCCGGGCAAACTTGCGGAAGAATTTTTCACGATTTCGTGATCACGGTTTCAGCCTGCCACGGGCCGTTGAGCGGGTGGCGGACGGCAGCCCAATACCATGCGGAAACGTCGGTCCAGGACGCACCATTGCCCCCGCTGGTGATGCGCTCGGAAATAGTCCAGCGGACGCCGTCGCGCATGGCGTGGAACCGGGCCCAGTCCGTGCCGTCGCCGAGGCGGATGGTCAAGGCTTCGGTGGTCTCAAACCCCGCCGCGCGCAGGCAATCGCGCGATTGATGCAAGCGCCGCGTCGCCTCGTTCACCCGCCGCAGAATCACTTGGCTGCCGCCCCATTGATAGCTGGCGAGGGTGCCGGGAAAACTTTCCGCAAACGCCATCTCGGCGGGCGATGGAGGCAGCGGAGTCAGCGGTAGGGTGAGCCCGTCGAAGGTAAAAACGTCGGGTCCAATACCCATGTCCGGCGGTCCGGGACGGCGCGGTGTGGCGAACATCAACAGTGGTGCCAATGCCGCGCTAAACGCCAGAACCGATAGACCAGTTCGCCCGTATGGAGCCGCACCCGTCGCGGGGACGGCAGGCCGGGCCCTGCTGGAAATCGCCAGCCAGAGCGGCAGGAGCACGATGATGAAACTCGCAAGGCCGATCCCGTCGTGACCTAACATGATGTTCGGCAGACGGCCGCATTCCTGAACAACGAGCAGCATGGCGCGCAGAACATTCGCAGGGATCACCAACGCGATCGCAAACAACCCGCCGATGATCGTCGCCCGCCACGTAAGCCGATGAATGGCGGCGAGCGCCATGGCAGCGGCCAGCGCGTGCCATAACATCCGCACACCGCCGCACGCCGGATCCACGCCAACAACCTGACCGCCGAGCTCAACCTGCGTTCCGCTGCGCGTCACCACCAGGCTGCCGAGTTCCAACAGCCTCACCGTTCCCTCCGCCGCCGCCACCCGCAGTGGATAGCCGAGAAAAAACTGCATGGACGCTGCCAGGGGCAACGACAACATCAGCAAGCCCATCAGCCCGCTGTGGCGGTGGATGCCATACCAGGTGGCAATTCCGGAAATCGCCAACCCGGCCCGCACCATCGGCGGCAGCCAGTGGATGCCGAGGACGGAGAGCGCTAACAGCACCGCGCCGGCGACGCGGGTGAGCGGGCTGGTGAGGAGGGATTTCCTGTCACGCCAGGCAAGCACCAATCCGAGCCCGAGCGTGAGCAGGCCTAACGGTTCATCGCTGCCATCGTTGAGACGCTTCGCAAACCACCAGATGACCGGTATCAGCGCGATGAGTTGGAAAACGGCAGGATGAATTTTGAAAAGGCCGGCCGCCAGATCCCGACAGCGGGACTGCGGCGGAGTGAGTGCGAGCGAGGTCATCGGCGGTGCATTTGAAATAGGGGGCATGGACGTCCCGACCATGCGAGGGGACGAGACGTCCCCTCCCCTTAGGATTGGAGATCGCGTTGGCGTTGCAGGGCTAACAGGACCACGAGAAAGGCGATGAGCCCGATGCTGCCCGGTTCGGGAACCGAGCCATTCTGCACCATGGCGGGAGAAGAACCGCCGACCGCGGACTTGCTCACTCCCTGCGGCATGGGCAGCGGCTGCTTCACGGTTTGAGCGAGGCCTTCCATCGCGCGTGGTGTTTCATCGACGGCGAGGAACGAGGTGTAAGGGGTCAGCAGCGAATAGTTCAGGCCCAGGGAGGTGATCTCGCCGATGGTTGCCTGGTCGCGCTTCGCACCTTCCGTTAGGTGCCGCACCCGCTCGCGGGCCCACAAGACCGGCACTGCGGGATGGCCGAGTCCGGTCGCCGCCGCGGCTTCCGCGAGATCGATGGATTTTTCAAAGCGGGTTCCATTGCCGCCAATGCCGCGGACGATGATTTTCCCTTTCGGCTCGCCGGTCCAGGTGCCGGTGACGATGAGTGGCCGCGAGGCGAAAACATCCGGATAAGGATCGGGTTCGATACCGCCGAGCGCAACGCCGTCCGCGGTGATTTGAACCTTGGCGAGCACCGGATTCGACACCCATTCCCGGAACTTGGCGGCAGCGGGACCCGCTTCTTTTCCCGTCGTGACGATGACCGGCTCTCCCCCACCCGCGCGGGCCACGCTTTCCAACAGCTCGCGGTTGACCGCCGATCCGATTCCGAAGGTGAAGAGATTCGCCCGCCCGATGTTCGTGCGGATCAACTCCGCGGTTTCCGCTTCCACATTCACGTAGCCGTCGGTGATGAGCAGGATCGAGCGAGAACGATCCTCGCCACCAGGCAAGGCAAGCGCACGCTTCAACGCGGCTTCAAGCTCGGTGCCGCCGCCGGACTGCCGGCTGCCGATGAATTGAACCGCCAATGAAACATTCTCGTCGTTAGCGGGCAACGCGGTTTCCGAAAGCACCCCACTGCCGGACGCGAAGCTGACGACGTTAAAAGTGTCTTCCGGGCGCAGTCCTTTCACGAGGTTGCGGAGAAGATCCTTCGCGGTATTCAGCGGAAAGCCTTCCATCGATCCCGAGACGTCGATGACCATGACATAATCGCGCGGAGGAATTTGCTCCAGAGCCACACGCGGCGGCGGGGCGATCTGGAGCAGGAAATGATTCTTTGTTAGTCCGTGATTCAGAAGCAACCCGGCATCGACCTGATCGTTCCCCAGTTTCCAGCGGAGGATGAAATCGCGGTTGGCATTTTCCGCGCCGGACTTGGAATCGATCTTCACCAGCGCCCGGTCCTTCGCTTTGAAATCCACCGCCAGCGGATGGCTCGGGCAGGTCACCTCCGCCAGCGGCAGGGTCGTCGTTAGAGAGGCTTCGAGGGTAAACGTCGCCGGGCTCGGCGCACCGTGCTGCAGGTGTGGATTCGCCGTCCACGTTTCACCGTTCCCCGCCGCGGAGCCGCCGGTGTAGCGCGGACCGACGACGGTGGGGAAAACGAATTCGTAAGTTGAATCGACCGCGGGGATGGTTTCGGTCCAGTCGATTTCCACATCGATGTCATCGCCGGGAAGCAGGTTGGCGACGGACATTTGAAAGACGTTAGGCCGATGCTCCTCCAGCAGCGCGGCGGTCTTTTTCTCCGCCTTCGCCGTTTCATACTCCGCCTTCGCCTTCACGGATTCCTGGATCCGCGCGGCGATCACGCGACCGCCGGTGGTGAGCGTCATACCATGCACCGCCGCACGCGTGGATGCGGGAAACACATAGATCGCCTCGATCGGGATGCTGCCGGAATTCGCGTAACGCTGGGTGAGATGGACACGGGCGATGGTGCCGTCGATGGTCACCTTTGCGGCGGAAGATTTCAGCGGGAGCTGTTCGTTCGACGAATCGTCATGTTTGCCGATGATCTGGAAATACGGTGACGACGGTGAATCCCCCTCTGCATGTAACGCGGATAGAAGAAGTCCGTAAATGACTGCCAGATAGGTGATACGATGGAGCGCTTTCATGGTGTGTGGCGGAGTTGACGCCGTTATGACACCTCCGCCCTGTGAATCACCGATGCGGCTTGTGTGAAATTTCCGGGAAGAAGCCTGAACTGAAACGAAAAACGGCCTTCCCGATTTCTCGGAAAGGCCGTCGGGAATGGGGAGAGAACTGTGGGGAATTTATTCAACTCCAAAGCGGAAGAACTTCTTCCCGCCGGCGTCGATGGTGAGGCGCCAGACGTAGATCATCGCATCGTTGGTGATGCCCGGGGTTAGGCGCCCGTCACCCTTGCTGACCACGTTGCCAGCCGCATCGAGCATCTGCACGTCGGACGATTCAAAGTCGTTGTCGTTACCGACGAATAGGAAGAAGTCGTTGGCTGCCGGGGTCGAGAGATCCGGAACCAGCGCCATGGCTTCGATCTTCTCGTTCAGCGTGTTGGCGTTCGCGGGAATGTTCGTGTTCAGACCGAACTTCGCAAGGTCGTCCGGCTGGAGCATATTGATGATCTCCGCAGTGGCGGCGGCGTTGATACCGTCGCGAAGCACCCCACCAGGGCTGATCTGCTGGCCGACACCGTCATACTGGCCAAGAATGTTAGAGGCGGAGGCGAAATCGACGAGCTGCACCGACTTGAACAGGATCGGCGCTGAGTTGAGCTTGCCCAAACCATTGGCGTCGCGCGGCAGCATCAGGAATGAGCTGTTTCCGAGCGCGACGATCTCCGACTGGGCGGCGGTGCCGTCCGCCCCGGAACCATCAGCGTTCAGGTCGATCTGCGGCAGCTTCACCACATACTCGCCGATGATCTGCGGATTCTCGCGGTTAGGACCGGCAATGTCATAGACGAACAGGCGGGCGTTGCTGCGAGTCTGCTGCTGGGCACCGTTCGTGTCCTGAACGGTGGCGCTCTGGAGCAGGGCAAAAAGGCGGGTGCCGTCGGGCGTGACGGACATGCCTTCGAGACCCTGGTTGTTGCGACGGCCTGTCGTCGGAGGGCTGACGGAATCGAAGTTCGGCACGCCGGACTTGAACGGTTGCGCAGCGCCGGGGAGCTGGGTGAGGCCGATGATCGTCTTCGCCGCATCGAAGCGGGCGATGTAGGTTCCGTATTCGTCCGAGAAGTAACCGGAGCCATCAGGGAACAGATAGACCGCCTCGGCATCGATGCTGAGGAGATTTTCCTGCGCGCCACCGGGGCCGTTCGCCGCCGTCACCGTGCCGATTGTCTGAGAGAACAACATGGAGGTGCCGGTCGGATTGAGACCGGTGGTGAATTTCACCGTCGGCCCATCTTGATAAGTAAACTTGGTCGAATCCATATAAGTCATCGAGACTTGGTTCTGGGCGACCGGGCCCGCGCCATAATACGGAGCGAAGGTGAAGTCCACCTTGTGCAGACGGGCGGCGTAGTTGGAAGTGCCGTCGCCGTGGCCACGGTCCGGAAGCACGTTAAAGGTGCCGCTGAACTGACCGGCGTTGTAAGCCCAACCGTTGATGACAAGACCGGACGAAGCGCCCTGCGTTTCACCAAACTTGTCCAGGCTTTCACCGCTGAGCCGACCCACTCCGACGAGACCTTCGTTCACCACGCGGACACCGCCGAGAGAAGCGCCAGCCGGATCGGAGGCGGTGTTAGGCAGGAGGCAGACTTGCGAGGCTCCGGGTGCGGACGGGCCGGTGCCGGGAAGCGAGTAGGTGAAGGTGGTTTCATCGCCAGTCACCACGGAGGAGGCCACGGTGTAGTCGAGTCCCAACAAGGAATTCGTCCACGTCTGGAGGTCGCCGGAAGCCTGGAGCTGGCCGTTCAGATTTCCCGTGTCCGTGAGGCGGGTGAATTTGAGCTCAAAAGCGCCTCCGTTCGGCAACAGTTGCGCCATGTTGGCAAAACCACTTCCGTTTGGATTCTGGTTGAAGAAGTATTCCAGACCGTCGGTGATGCCATCTCCATCCGAGTCGGCGTTGAAACCGGCGGAGGCGTAGCCGTTCGCCGCAAGCCATGCGGCGAAGCTCTTCTTGTTATTGGCAATGCTGCCGGGCGAGCCGGTCTCGGAAGCGCTGTTCACCGCGACAAACGCTCCGTTGCTGCCGGCGGCGCTGAGGGTGGCGACGATTGGAAGCGGCAAAGCAGTGCTGCCGATGGCCGCTGGATTTTCGAACGTCTTGAAGGAGCCGGTGGTAGATGCGCCGAACGCGATACCGGCGACCCGATTGCCATTCGAGTCGAACAGGTTGACAGCATCGCCGCCGGTGCCAAGGCCGCCCGCACCGGTATAGCTGCCGATCTGGAGCCCGGCGGGCGAATTCGCGCCGAACCAGTTGTTCAGGAACGTTGCCGCCTTGACCGCGAGATCCGTGGTGTCGATGAGGATGATCGACTCCCCCGGAGCGATGCTTGTGACACCGCCCACAGGCCCGGCGCTGGCGAAGGCGTTCGAATCATCATCCACCTTCAAGCCGGTTAGATCCACCGTGGTGAGACCTTTGTTAGTGACTTCGAACCAATCGGCAGCTACAGGACTGTTGCTGCTGGACCACGGCGCGACCTCGGAAATCACCAGGTTTGGAGTGACTGCCAGTGTGAAGTTCAGGCTCACATCCGGAGTCGTGCCTACCGTGATGTCATCCGCTCGGATGGCAATGGAGTAAGTAGGCTTCGTCGTGGAACTCAAGGAGGCCCCAGCCTTGAGGAAGAGCTGCGTGCCGACGATTTCAAAGGACGCCGCGTCCGGTCCGTCAAGCGACAGGTCATTGGTTCCCTGGCCGTCGTCGGTGACGGCAATGTCCGCCAGCTTGATGGCGCTTGCGGTGCTTGTCGTCTCGTTGAGCGAGCCGACCTTGTTGTTCAGCACCACAGCGGTTGGAACCAGGTTGAAGTCGTTGTCGGCGATGGAGACCGTCGCCGTTTCCGACAACCCGACATCATAACTGCCGGTGTCGAACAACGCCAGCGTGACCGTTTCGGTGCCCTCCACCTCGGAGTCGTCAACCGGGGCGATGGTGATATCGACAAAGGATTGTCCCGCGGGAATGGTCACCAAGTAGGTCAGAGCCGGCGTGTAGTCGGCAGCGGTGGCTTGTCCCGCACCCGTGGCGATGGTGTAATTGACATCCAGCGGGGAAACCGTGAGGCCCGTGCGGGAAACACGGAACGTGCCGGGATTGGCGCCTTCTTCCGCAGCACTTGCGTCCGTGGCCGCGATGGACACGAGAGGAGTTGCGGAAGGAGTGGAGGTTCCGGGAGAGCCAATTTCGTTAGATGTGGCATTCGCCGCGATGGCGCCATTGTGTCCGACCACGCTCAATTCCATGATGGTGACATTGTTGAAGCCATCCGTGTTGTCGAAGGTGCGGAACGGGCCGGGAGTGGTAGTGGATGTTCCGAAAACGGCACTCGCCTTTAAGGTTCCTTCAGCATCGTAGATCGTGACCGCGTCCCCCCCCGTGCTGAGACCTGGACCACCATAATAGCCGACCTGAAGGCCTGGAGGAGGATTGGCACCAAACCAATTGGTGATGAACCCGCTAACTTTCGCGGAACCGTCCACGAAGATCACCGACTCGCCTGCAGCGATGCTGGTGATGCCGCTGATCGGTCCGGCGCTGCCAAACGTGGCGGCGCTGTCGGTCATTTTCCAACCGGTGATATCGACGGCGGTCGATCCGGTGTTGGTCAGCTCGAACCAATCGGCTGCGACTGCGCTGTTACCGCTGCTCCATGGCGCCACTTCGGTAACTCTGATGAAGCCCGAGCGGTCCACCACCTCGGTGACATTCAGAGTGAAAGCCGTGGAGGCATCTGGAGTGCCGCCGACCGACGTGTCATCGACATTAACGCTCACACTGTAGCTTGTCTTGGTGGCGAAGTTCAGAAATACGCCCGCTTTCAAATAGAGACCGCTGCCAATGATTTGAAAATCAGCGGCATCCGGGCCGGATAACGTAAGGGTGTTGGCTCCGACTCCGTCGCCATCCGTAACCACGATGTTGGCCATTTTGACGGGCACGGAAGTCGAGGTGTCGCCAGGAAGGGAGGACGAAGCCGAGCTCAAGGCCAAGGCAGTAGGAGGGAGATTGGCGACATTCGAAGGAGAATAGACCCAGAGTTGCGGGTGGTCCGCGTCGCCGCCGCCGTTTTCGCTGACGATATACAGATTGCCTTCGCGGTCCACGGTGATGCCCTCGTGGGTCTGGTTCTGGATACTCAGCGGATTGCCCGCATCAGCGACGAGTTTCAGGGTGCTCAGGATATTTCCGGAACGGTCAACGTTGCGGACCATTCCCGATTCCTGACTGAGCACCAGCAGGTTTCCCGCCTGATCATGACCCGTTAGACCCGGCAGGTTCGAGAGCGCGAACACATCGGACATGTCCTCAAGGCTTGCCAACGAGGGGTCGAACAGGTTAGTGGAATTCACCGTGGAGGAGGAACCGTTAGAAGCCGTCCCGGTGACGAAATCGATCGTTGTCTGGAAGATGCCAATCGGGCCGGCTTCCTTTACGAAGATGAAGCCGCTCGACTGCGGATCATATGAAAGTCCTTCCAGGCCGATGTTGTCGATCGTGGTACCAAGCTTGACGGTCTTGGCCGCGCTGCGGGTCAATGTGCCGCCGGGGACGTAGGTGAATCTCACCGCCTGGCGATCGCGCTCTTCGGTGAAGACGAACTCGCCGCCGCCAATGTAAGTGATGCCTTCGGTGTCGAAAAACTCCGTGCCTTGGGAGCTATCGCCGGGAGGCAGAGTCATCGAGCTGACTAGCTGGCCGGTCTTCGTCACTTCGGTAACGGAAGTACCGCCGTCGCCTACGATGAACAGCGTGCCCGTGTCCCAGTTGTAAGCCACGCCCGAGGCTTCCTGGGCGAGCAGGCTGTTAGCCGGAGGAGTGGTGCGGGTGGGTTCCGGCAGATCATAGCGACCCACACGGACGTATTCCGACAAATCCACCGTGGTTTCGTTGTCGGTGATCGCCACATCGCGGGTGGTCGTCTCTCCGAGGACGATACCGGCTGATGGAGACGAAATGGTCAGTAGTGCGGTTTCGTCTCCTTCGAGAATCAAGTCGTCAACAATGGTGAAAGTGACGCTCCCGGTGGTCGAACCATTCGGGATGGTGATCGTCGTGGTGGATAGAATGTAATCTCCGGCGGTGATTCCCGTGCCGGTGACGGCGAGGGAAAGCGTTTGATCGCCGGTCGCCGCGGCACTGGCCGTGGCCGTTACGGTGATCACGGTGGCACCGGCCTCTGTGCCGGCGTTGGCGCTCACGGACAGATTCACAGCTGGAATGGAAGCGGCAACCGTAAAAGCGGTGGTGTTCGGTATCGTGGTTCCGTAAACGCCGTTGGCGGTATCAACCGTCCAGTTTGCCACGTTGGAAATGATCGGCAGATAGGCGGCGAAGGTCGTCTGCCCGGTGCGGGTCCCATTGTATTCGGCAAAATCACTGCCACCTGAGAAAGCCGTTTGAAGCGCTCCGTTTCCGACACTCAGGCCCGTGTTACTCAGGAAACCCGCACCCGCGGTCCCAAAGGACGTATTGCAAATGGCGGATAGAAATGCCGTTGGTGTGGATGAAGCGGTATTAGCCTGATAGGCATAGACCGAATCCTCACCAGTGCTGATTCCCCAGTTCGAACTACCGGAGACGCTGGCGCGGGACAGAGTGCCGACACTGGCCGAGAGTGTCGCGACATCCACTGAAAGGAAACGAATAACGGTTCCAGCAGGAATGGTGGAGGCCCCGGAAACCCATTGGGTGTAACTCTCACCCGTATTGAAGGCCAAGCCATCCCATTCGTTATCAGTGAAATAGACTGTCGAGTTCGCAGGAATGGGCACAAGAGCCACCATTGCCCAGCCGTCTTCATCGGCATTGAGCGCGGTGAACATCAAATCACCGGCGTTCAACGCTCTCGCCTGTGGGGCAGTCAGCGCGATGCAACCTAGGAGGATACTGGAGAATATCGAGGTACTTGCGATTATTCTATTCGGGGAGGATATAGATAGAGGGTTCATGGGATGGGATAGCGATTGAAAATCCAAGCGGGACTCTCGCGGAGATTCGCCGGATCGATCCGATCAACAACCCACCCATTGTGACTTTATCGTTCCATTTGTTCCGCCCGGACTCAAGCAAGCGGCAACACCAGCTTGGCCAGCGTGCCGCCACCTTCCGCCGGCTCAAGGCTGATGGAACCACCATGGAGTTCGGCGGTTTCCCTAACTAAAGTGAGCCCCAGCCCGGTGCCTTTGCGTTTTGAGGCATGGTGACGCAACGAGTAAAAACGCTCGAAAATCTTCTCCTTCGCGTAGTCCGGGATTCCGGGGCCGTGGTCGCGGATGGACAGGACGACCTGGCCGTCACCGGACTCCACCGAGATGCCGACGGTGCTGCCCGGCGGTGAGAAATCGATGGCATTTTCCAACAGATTCGTCACCGCCGCACGAAGAATGAAGGCGTCCCCGCGCAGCAGGACGGGTGATGATTCCGGCGTCTCATCCAGCAGAACTCCCGCCACGTCGGCCAGCGGACGCGCTTGATCAATGGCGCGGGCAACGATGGTGCGGAAGTCGATTTCCTCCGCTTTTTCAAGGCTCGCACGACCTTCGATGGCGGCGAGTTCCAACAGACGATTGATCAACCGCTCGCTGCGGGCGGTCTCCGCACGGATGTTTTCGAGGAATCGCTTGCGGTCCTGGATCGGCATTTCTTCGTCCAACAACTCGGCCGCGCCGCGGATGGCCGCGAGCGGACTCTTCATCTCGTGAGTGAGCGTCTGGATGTAGCGCTCGGCATAACGGCGGCCCTCCAAGACATCGCGCATCGAGTCGAGGGCATGCGCCAGCGTGTTGACTTCGCGGCCGATTCCGATTTTCGGCTTGAGCGGTCTTTCGCCGCGTTCGATGGCGCGGGCGTATTCGGTGATTTTACCGATGGGATGGAACAACCAAAGGAACACGGCGCCAATGAGAAACAGAATTCCGCCGCCGATCATGCCGCAAGCGGTATAGATGATGCGCCGCCTCTCGCGCACGAGCGGCTGGACATCGGCTTGGGGCTTGAATACAGTTAGAACCCCATCGGGTTTCGCTGGATCACCCACGGGAGCGCCTACATACAGCACCGAAGTGGTGGAGTCGTTCTCGAAATCACGGCTGCTGCGAGCACCGTAACGGCCACCCAGAGTGCGGGCGACATCCAGTTTCGCGGCGAAATCCTGACCCTCGCGGCGGCCGCCGTCGGAGTCGAAAATGACGATCCCCTTCGAGTCCGTTAGGTAAACATGAATTCCGACCTTGCGTTTGGTGTGCTCGAAAATCCTGGCTTGGAGTTCCCTGCCGTGGGCGCCTTCGAAGGCTTTGCGGAGTTCGTCGGATTTGAAATGGTGCTCGCGGATGTCGTCGGTCACCACTTCGGCGAGGACATTCGCGACATCGACCATGACCTCCTCGGTCGCTTGGAAAGTCTGAGGCTCGACCTCGGAGAGGAAATGACGGGCAAGCTGATAGAACCCGAGCGTGATGATGAACGCGATGAAGAACAAGGTGACCCGGGTGAAACGCATGACGGGGTCACAGGGAAAGCAGATAGCCCAAGCCGCGGCGGGTCTGGATCAGATCCTCGGCTCCGGCCTTGGCAAGACGCAGCTTGGCACGGATGGATTTCACATGGGCGTCGATGGTGCGGTCGGTGACGGCACCGGGATCCTCCCACGCCTGATCCAGCAGTTGGTCGCGGGTGTAAACCCGGCCGGGTCTCGCCAGGAGGACCAGCAGCAGTTTATACTCATGGGCCGTTAGATCCAGCAGCTCGCCATGACAATGGATGCGCATCGCGGAAACGTCGTGATGCAGCGGTGTCTCTGCCACTGCATCCGGATTCCCCTGCTGCATGGGTGAAGCGGTCTGGGAACGGCGCAGGATGGCCCGGACACGCGCGACGATTTCCCGCGGCGAAAACGGCTTGGTCACGTAGTCGTCGCCGCCGAGCTCGAGCCCGAGAATCCGGTCGAGCTCGGCATCGCGGGCGGTAAGGAACAGGACCGGGATCGACGATGTTTCGCGCAAGCGGCGGCAAACCTCGAGTCCGGTCATGTCCGGCAGGCCGATGTCGAGAATGGCGAAGTCAAATGGCTCGCGTTCGGCGGCGGCCAAGGCATCGGCACCTGTCAGCGTATGGGTGACCTCGAAACACTCGGTGCCGAGGGCATACACGAGCGTGTCGGCAATGGCCGGTTCATCTTCAACCAGTAGGACGCGGGGCATTCACGGATTTCAACCGCTCACCGTGAAATGCCAATGAAGAAAGCATGAAATCGCACGCGCTCCCGACGGTGGATTTCCCGGCTTGCGAGACCCACGAAACGCCGCATGGTTCCGGCCTGTACATGCCGGTCTTTCTTCTCATCATCGCCTGCGCCTTGTGGGCAGTGAGCTTTCCGCTGGTGAAGGCGCTGCACCTCGAACAAACAGCCCGCATGCCGGGAGTTTCGAGCCTGTTTCTCGCTTCGTGGATGCAGATGGCTCGCTTCGGATTGGGAGCAGCGATGCTCGTGCCCTTCATCATTGGTAAAAAGCGACCGACTTCCCTGGAGATCCGCCAGGCGCTGGTCCTCGCGTTTTGGGGCGGGAGCGGCATGTGGTTGCAGGCGGACGCACTCGCCTACACCGCCGCCTCCACCTCGGCATTTGTTACCCAGGCCTACTGCATTTTCCTGCCGCTCTGGGCGTGTTTGCAATCCCGGCAGGCTCCAACAGCCAGGGTTGTAGGGGCGACACTCATGGTTCTAACCGGCGGCGCGATCCTCTCCGGATTGCGTCCCGGCGATCTGAGACTCGGACGCGGGGAAATCGAGACGATCGGCGCGGCGTTTCTCTTCACCTTCCAGATCCTCGCCTTGGAAAACCCGCGGTACGAGGGAAATCGCGGACTCCCGGTCACGTTCGTCATGTTTCTCGGCATCGCGGTTTTGTTAGCTCCGGTCACGCTTATCTCGGCACCGAACCTTGCCGCGTGCGTCTCCGCCGGAGCTTCCCTCCCGGCCTTCGCGATCATCGGCAGCCTCGCCCTGTTCTGCTCGGTGGGGGCCTATCTGCTGATGAACATCTGGCAGCCCCGCGTCTCCGCGACGGAAGCGGGGTTGATCTACACCACCGAACCGGTTTTCACAGCGGGATACGTGCTGTTTCTACCCGCCGTTCTCGGCACATTTATTCACGGCATCTATCCAAACGAATCCCTCTCTACCACGACGATCCTCGGGGGAGGTCTGATTCTCGCTGCCAATATCCTGATGCAGTGGAAGCGTCCGCCTCATTTGCCGGCGGCGGGACCGGTTTCCTAACTGCTGACGAAGCTATTCGAAATCAAACGTCTTCCGCCGCGTTGGCAGGAGTTTGAAACGGCCGCCGTTTGCCTTGCGGATGGGATCAAACACGTAGTCCATGCCCACGGACTTGATCTCGCAAACCTGGGCCATCAGCTCGCCGAGCCGACCCTTGGGGAAACCGCGCTCCAGAAACCAGCAGAGATATTCCATGGGAAGATCCATGATGGGAACTCCAGCCGGCGGATAGGCCTTGATGCCGAATTTGCCGAAAGGGATCCGCGTTTTACCGATCTCGATGAGGAGGTTTCGGAAATCCTCGCGATCAATCTCGGTGATGTCAGCCACGGGACGTTATCCTTTCGGAGCCTCGGGAGTGGCCACCTTCGGGCTGTGGGCCTTGAGTGCGCTTTCCGACTGGGTCTTGAAAAAGGAATCATATTGATCCTTCGGGATCACTTCCATGGAGCCGACCATGTTACCGTGGCCTTCGCCGCAGAGCTGGGCGCAGACGACGTAGGTTTCCAAGGTTTTTACCGGAGTGAACCACATCGGGATTTCACGGCCGGGAATCGCGTCCTGCTGGATCCGCATGGGAACGATGCAGTAATTGTGGATGACGTCCTTGGTGGTGATGTTGAGGACCACAGGTTGGTCAACCGGGAGTTTAAGGATCGGACTGGTGAAATCGTCCAAAGCGTTAGGATCGGTGTAGTCGATGCCGAGTTCGTTCGTGCCGGAAATGAGGTTCGGATCGATGCGGCCGAACTTGTTGTCAGCACCGGGATAGTGATAGGTCCAGCCGAACTGCCAGCCGACCACGCGGACGCGGTTCGGATTGAGGTTTTGAACGGCCTTCCAACTGTCGACGCGCTCGGCCCAGAGAGGGAATGCGAATCCGAGCAGAAGCACGGCTTCCACGATGATGACACCGACTTCCAAATGGCTGGAAAGGTGGCTCTTCACCCCTTCATAGGATGCCTTCGGGTTGTTTTTGTGCCAGAAGCGGAAGATGCAGTAGAAGAAGAAGATCGTCCACCCGACGAACAGCGCGATCATGAACCAATGGACGACATCGATCATGTGGTCCACTTGTCCACCGTGGGCGGAGAAATTTTTCGGGATACCGAGGAACTGGGAAGGACTTAAATTCATGGAAATTCTAACTCTAAAATGGTTGTTCTCTAAACGAAGCGATCAACGCGCGGACTCGGTCGGCACGTAATCGTCGGAAAGCGTTGGATCGAGATGCTCTTTTTCCCGACGGGCCAAATGGAACATGAAAACACCGACTCCGCCGAGCATTGCCAGAATCACTGCAAGCAGGAAAAAGATCGACCAACTGGCCGCCTCGCCTCCTCCGGCAATCATGGTGACTCGGCAGGTGGAGCAGGAGAGGAAATTTGACATGAGGTTCATGGCGGTTGCGGGAATGGGAGAAAAAATCAAATGTGGATCCGGGTGATCTTGCGATAAAAGTAGATGCCGTAAACAGGCAGCACCAAGGCTCCGGTCACGCCGATGGCACCCACGATCTTCGTCGCGCCGTTGAATTCAGGAGCCAACAGTAAGGACCACAACGCCAGGAAAATGCAGAGCAAGGTACTGACGGTCACGAAGACGATATGGAATCCTTTGAGTGACATGGTAGGAGTGCGTTGGAGTTATTCAAACCCGGTCGGATATCAACGATGTGTCGGCGAGGCCAACATTTTAGGAGTCATGGATTCTTTTCCGTAGAATAGATTATCGTGAATCGGATCCTTCATGGCGAGGGCCGTGAGGAAGGCAAGGCTGCACACCATACACAGGCCGGAACCGAACAGCCAGTAAACCGCCTTTTTTTCGTGATTAAGGTGCATGAAGATTGCTGCGACCAAGGTGGCCTTGATGGTCGCAATCGTCAGTCCGATAACACAGTCCACCGTGTCAAAACCATGCTTGCCAAAGTCCAACACGGACCACTCGGCGACCAGCACGGTCAAAATCGTACCGACTATCAACGCGAGGAACACAATCAAATAAGTGCGAACGGATTTTTTGATCGCTTCAGGAGTATCGGCCATTTGAGTAGGAAATTTTAGATTCAGGATTCGGGATTTACATCAAATAAAGGATCGGGAAAACGAAGATCCAGACAAGGTCGACAAAGTGCCAGAACAGGCCGCCGATTTCAACCCGGTTGGCAAGCCACTCCGGATTGGTCAGATACATCTTCCGACCGAAGAACAGATAGTAGGAGAGGACAAGTGCACCACCGATGACGTGCAGGCCGTGGAGGCCGGTGATGGTGAAATAGATGGCGTAGTAGGTGTTCCACGCCGGGGTGAATTTAGCAGCGAATCCGATTTCCTCGCGAGGGACTTCCAGTGTGTGAAAAGTCTCGTTGCCACGAACTTCATAGTTGGGTCCGAAGAAGTTTTCCTTGGCGCGATCCATCCATGCGAGCTTGGCATGTCCGCCATCCTCGGCCTTTTTACCGAAGTCCTGCCAACCGATGCGATAGAGTTCCTTGTGGGTCGGCACGCGGTTCGGGTTTCCATGCTCATCCAATTTATAGTCCTTGATCAACTGGGCCTTGAGCTTGGCGATTTCGCCCTGATGCCATTCCCAGGCTTCTTTCGCGAATTCATTGTTCTTGATGAGCCATGAATTCTCGATTGCGACTTCGGGATCGATCCCCTTCTCCACGGCCTTCATGACGAGGTATTGGAAGTCGATCGCGTCCACATAATGGAAACCCATCGGGCTTTCCAACAGTTTGCCTTCAACCGCCGTGTCGTCACGGAGCACCGACGCGCTTTCCGCCTCCTTGATGTCGCGGGGAGCGAAATCGAAGCGGGTTGGAGGATCTACCTTGAAGGCGACATTTGAAATTTCAGTTAGCAACAAGGGTTCGAGAGCCTTGGTGTCGATGTTCACGTCAGAGGAGTATTTCCAATCGCTTTCACCCGGATGGGTCGCCTTGGCTTTCTTCCATTCCAGACGAAGCGCTGCGGTCCGCAGTGCGCTGTTGTGGCTCGCTGCAGCAAGATGGAGTTTTTGAATACGATCAAGAAGTTCAACCGAGAGCGGGTCACCAGCCTTGGCGATGACATCCGCAGTTCCTTTTTCCTTGGTGACTGCGGTGACGTCGGCTGCGAGAACGATCTTGGCTTCGTGATGCTTCGCCTCGCTGAGGAATTCCTCAACCCATGGCTTGTAGAAACGGCGGGTGTTGAAGGTCAGCTTCGAGGTTTCCACATAGATCATGTTTTCCTCAATCTTGTCGCCCTTGTGGTTGAGCACAAACTCCTCGCCTTCCTTCTCGAAACCCAAGTGACCTTCGATGATGGAATAATCCTTCAGACGAAGCGCCTGGTGATGAAGCTTCACGCTGTATTCCACCGCCTTAAGAGCCATGAAGATCAAGGCGCAGAACACCGTGATGCCCATGAAGATCTGGAAATTCCGCCAGTTACGGAGCTTCAACGACGCCCATGCGAAGACGACGGTAACCGACGAACCGATGAGAACGAAGGTGTTGATCAAACCAGGAAGCACGGGAAGCGTCCGCTCCGGCCACGGATAGTCCGCGCCGATCCGGAGGAACACGTAAGCCGAGAAGAAGCCGCCGAAGAGCATGACTTCGGAGGCAAGGAACAACCAGATCGCGATCTTCGAGTTGAAGAGGCCGGTGTCCTTGCGGGGAGTGACAATATAGGGAATTTCCATTTGAGAAAAGGAAGGCTGGTGAGGTGATTAACCGCGGATGCTTGGTGAAAGCGTGAGTGGGCAGTTAGTGCTTTGGTGCCGGCTTGTCCGACGAATCCGCGTGCTTGGGCTCGATCCACTGGGGAAGGAAATCCTCATCACAATCAGGACGGCTGTATTCGTAAGGACCACGATAGGTGACGGGATCCTTGAGGAAATTGCCATGGCCCGGAGGTGTCGGCGTCGCCCATTCAAGAGTGGTGGCGTCCCATGGATTGTCACTGGTGACCTTTTTGCCGAACTTCCACGAAGTCACCAAGTTGATAAAGAAGAAGATCTGGAAGAACGCCATCGTCCATGCGCCCATCGACATCCAGACGTTCATGTCGATGTGCTGCGTCACCGTGTTTCCGAAGATATTCACACTGTCCGCCGCGCGAGACAGGTAGGCGTCGCCACCATTATACCAACGGCGATGGAATCCGGCCATGCCCTGAACGAGCATCGGGAAGAAGATGATGTTCATGCAGATCAGGCTGGGCCAGAAGTGCAGGTGGTTGAGCGTCTTGCTCATGAAGCGTCCGGTGATTTTCGGATACCAGTGGAGAACTCCGGCGAAGAAGCCAAAGAGAATTCCCGGTGCCACAACGTAGTGGAAGTGACCAATAACGTAGTAGGTGTCGTGGAGGTGGAGGTCGGCCAGGTTGAAAGCCAGCGGCAGACCGGTTAGACCACCGATACCGAACATCGGAATGAAGGCGCAGGCCCACATCATCGGCGGGGTGAAACGGATCGAACCACCCCACAGCGAGATGAGCATGGCGGTGATGATGACCACCGAAGGAACCGAGATCAGAACCGTCGTGGTTTGGAAGAAGGTGGAAACCGCGGCACCCATGCCGGTCATATACATGTGGTGGGCCCAGACGACGAAGGAGAGGAAACCGAGGACCAACACCGAGTAAACCATCGACTTGTAGCCCCAGAGCGGCTTACGGGTGTTGACCGGGATGATTTCGGCAACACAAGCGAAGGCGGGAAGCAGAAGAACGTAAACTTCCGGATGGCCGAGGAACCAGAACAAGTGTTGGAACAACAGCGGCGAACCACCGCCGGATAGATCGGCGAGACCTTCGCTCTTGGTGAAGAGACCCGATGGCATGAAGAAGGACGAGTGGCCGACGCGGTCCATCAACTGCATGATGCCGGCGGCTTCGAGCGGCGGGAACGCGAGGAGAAGCAGGAAACCCGTCACCAGCATGGACCAGACAAAGAAGGGCATCCGCATCCAGGTCATCCCGCGCACACGCAAGTTGATGATGGTGGTGATGAAATTGACCGAACCGAGCAGCGACGAGGTGATCAGACAGACGAGTCCGATCAACCACTGCGATTGGCCCGCGAGGAATTGATTCACCACCTGTCCGTCGGCGAAACCGGCGAGCGGCGAGTAGTTGGTCCAGCCGGATTTGGCGGCACCGGATTCCATGAAGAACGAGGCGCACATGATCAGGCCACCGACCAGATAGATCCAGTAACTCGCCATGTTGAGACGCGGGAAAGCCATGTCCACCGCACCGATCTGAAGCGGCGTCACGTAGTTTCCGAAGGCACCGAAGCCCAGGGGAACAATGCCGAGGAACACCATGATGGTACCGTGCATGGCACCGAACATATTATAGGTTTCCCCCGTCACCTTGCCGTCCTGCAACCAGCGGGCCTTCCAGCCGTCGGTGAAGATCCAGCTCATCCACTCGGGAAGCGGTTGGTGCGGATAGGCGATGCTCCAGCGCATCACCATCATCAGATAGAAGCCGAACGCCAGGAAGCACATGGCCGTGATTCCGTACTGGAGGCCGATCATCTTGTGGTCGCTGGAAAAGACGTATTTCCACAGGAAACCCGGTTCGTGATGATGATCGTCATGGTGATGATCGTCGTGGGCATCGTGCCCGGCGTGTGAGGTGGCGTGAGAGCTCATAATTCCGTCTTGCGGCGTGGGTGTATCCAAAATGGTTGAAGCGAGGGATTTGGCGATCGCTTCAGCAACGGTGGATCATTGAAAAGAATTGAAGTGGTTGAATCGAAAAGTGGGATCAGGGTGCTTTGGCCGGTGCCAGGGTAATCGGGTCGAGCATGGTCTTGGGATCGAGAACATCGCCTGGCAGCTTCTTGAGGTGGTCCGCTTCGAGCTCCGCTCCGGTGACCGACTTGCCTGCATTCTTACGGGCTGCGGAAATTTCAAGCGCGGACTTGGCCATATCCAAGGTGACGACGTCGCCGGTGGAGTTGCCGAAATTGTTGCGGACGTAAGTCATCACACCCGCCAAGTCTTCAGCGGTCATGCCGATTCCCTGCGGAGGCATCACACCGTAGGTTTTCCCATCATCCACGGGGCCTTCGAGACCATTGAGGATGATCATCGAGAAACGCTCGGTCTCATGAATCGGCCAGGTGCCCACCAGCGACGGGAACGTCGAGCCATTGCCCTTTGCGTCGGCACCGTGGCAACCGTTGCACTTCGCGGAATAGATTTTCGCACCTTTTGCCATGTAGGCGGCAAGCGCTTCCTTCGGCACCGGTCCCGTGTCTTCAGCTCCCCCTGCCGGCTTCCTGACGTATCCCTCGCGGAAAGTCGATCCATACGCGAACAAATCACCGGCACTTCCGAGGATGCCGCCGGCGACGATAAGGACAATGCCACAGGCCACGAACGCCCAGAGCGAAACCGGCGCGATGCCGTTGTCAACGATCCGGTTTTCACGGGCGCACGCGGCGGCTTCGCGGACCACGCGACCGTGGGCCTCGGTCACATTGATCGAGTCCTCAAGGTCAGGCTTTTGGTTAGAATGGGACATCTTCTGGAGAATAAGTGGATTGGAGATTGGTTCGAAGCATCAGCCCTTCTTTTTCGCCGGTGCGAAATCGAGAGCTGCCGGGACTTTCTGGTCCTTCTTGAGGGAAAGCAGATAGGAAACGAGCGCTTTCGCGTCCGAAGTAGGAATGATTTCCATGCCGTCCTCGTGTCCGAACGGAAGTGCGTCATCCGAGATGTCGCCAGTCACCGGTTGCTGCTTGAATAGGAAACGGAAAGAAGGGCAGGTCGATTTCCAACGCTTCGGTTCGCTGCGTGGATCGTAGAGATGGCCATAAAGCCATTTCGCAGGATCGCCACCGGTCGCATAAATCGCCTCGACGCGGCGGCCGAGGTTGGAAAGGTCCGGACCCATCCGGGCAACACCGATCTGCGCGAATTTTTCACCGAAGAAATCGTAGGCATTGGTTTCACGACGGGTATCGCCACGATCCGCATCCGCTTTCAGGCCGCCCCAATCGGAACGGTAGAGGTCGTTTCCAGCATAAGTCGGACGCACCACTTGGGTGTGGCAGAGATAGCAGCCGTTTTCCGCATAGACCAACGCTCCGTCGGCGACCCGGCCGGTGCGTTTCGGGAAGAAAATGCCGGTGGTCCCGTCGGTCGCTTCATTGAGCTGGATGGGAGCAAGATTGCGCATCTTGATGAAGGGCACGACGACGATCGCAAGCCATGCGATTCCGAAGCTGGCGGATAGACCGAGTATGAATGTGCGGAAGCTCATTAGGAAAATTGCTGAAATTTGAAATTTGAAATCCGAATTTCCATGTCAGTGGGCGGGGAGACTGCCCGGACCGGCGTTGTCGATGTCCCCTTCCTCACCGTGCGGGCCGGGTCCGTGACCATGCGCGGCGACCAGCAACGTCGGATGAGAACTGCGGCGGCCGAGGCGCAGCCACATCAGGGTGAGATGAATGAAGAAGAAGATATTGGAGAGAAGGATGAAGCACCAGGCGATGGTCGTTCCCACCGCATAAGGAAATGCGCGGGTGGCGGCACTTTCCCATGGCTGCGCCCAGTCTTCCTGACCGATCCCCTGCTCCAGTCCGCCGACGAGGGCGAACAACACGACGGCCATGATCCCATAAACCGACAGCAGGAAATGCACCTTGATCATCCGGCGGGAAAGCCACTCGCGGCGGGTGATCCGCGGCACGATGAAATAGACCGCGCCGAACATGATGAAGCTGAAAAATCCATACAGCGCGAGGATTTCAAAACCATAACCGGAGAGGGAGAACTGGGTCAGTGGCAGAGTGGAGTCGGGAAGATTCAATCCGACAGCGGAAACCGCGAGAACCAACAGACCAACGATACCGGCAATGGTGAAACGGAGCGAAGGGCTTCCAGAGACGGTCTCTTCGGAAGACATCGTCGTACGGAGCAGGTTGATGGAAGCGGCGACGGACGGCACGAACAGCAGTGCGGTTGCCGCAGCTCCGAGATAAGGAAGGAAATAAGGAATCGGAGCACCTGCGAGTTTCTGCATCCCCGCCCACGGCGCGATGATGGCGAGAGACCAGAATCCGAGCTTGGCCAGCGAGTAGCTGTAAACCGGACGGCCGGTGACCTTCGGTGCCAGGTAGTAAGCGGTGCCGAGCGCAACCGGAGTGAAGAACAGGAACATCAGCGCGGATTTATACCATGCGTTGATTCCAGCAGCCATCACGGGATGGCCGGGAAGGCAATTGAGCAAGGTGTTCGCCGTGATGAAGATCCACGGAAACCAAACCAAGGCTGCCAGAAGATACCATTGAGAGATATAGACATGGCCTTCAGGACGGACGCGGAACTGAATGAACGACCAGATGACGATTGCGAAATAACTGAAGAGCAGCACCGGCCAAGTGAAGGCGGGAAACTCCATCCATGGCATGCCGGTTCCGTTGCCGGAAAGGATTCCAATCACACCCAGTGACACCGCGAGGTTCCAGATGTGGCCGGCGGTGAGAATGATTCCCGCAGCCGTGCATTCCTTGCGGGAAAGGCGGGCCATCATCCAGATGATCACGGCGAACGCCGCTTGGAATCCCCAGCCGTAGATCAACGCATTGATGTGTGCCGGGAAGACACGGCCATAAGTCAGCCAGGAACAACCTGATAGAAACTCAGGGCTGTGAACCTTGGCCGAGGAAATGATTCCCAGAACGATCGACACCGCGAGCCAGGCGGCACCGCTGGTCAGGAAAAACATCACCGGGTGGCGCAAGGAGCGATCAATCCCCGCACGAAGCAAGGCGTCCTGATCTGAGGTAGTTGGGATGGCGGAAGACATCGGCTTGAAAGATGGGAAAAGGAATGGAAATCAGGGCTTGGTAAGCTCCGGGGCGGTGATCTGAGGTTTGCCTACCTCGCTGCGGAGCGCGGTAACCTGCTCGGGCTTCACACCAGATGCCTTGTTGCCGAAGCTGTTGCGGACAAAAGTGAGAACTCCGGCGATCTGCTCGTCGGTCTGATAGGAAAGCGCGGCCATTCCGCCGGGCACGTTGTATTCGGTGCCTTTCACGGTGATCGGTCCTTGCAACCCGCGGAGTTGGATGCGGATCAGGTTGGAAATCGGGCCAGCCACCCAATCGGAGCCGGCAAGCGGCGGAGCGATCGGCGTGCCTTCGCCACCCTGACCGTGACAGGCGGCGCAAAGCAGGAATGATGCTTTACCCATCTCCATCAGCTTCGGGTCCACCGGCTCATCAACCGCCGGAGCCTTGTCCACTGCGGAGGTATCCACCGCCGGGGCGGATGCCATTTTCTTGGAAGTGTCCGAACCGGGAACGATTTGCTCCGGCTTTTCCACGGCGACCGGCTTCGCACTTACCAATTTTTTGGCCTCAGCGGCAATGGCGGCATTGATCGCATCGGGTGAAATGTTCGCAGCCTGGGCGGCATCGATTTTCGCCTTCGTCGCATAACGCGGTGTGGCGGCGGCATCTTCAAGCGAAGCCGGATCGGAACTGTTGAAGAACCAGATCACTGCCAGAAGCAGTGCGAAGATAAAGAAGGTGCCGAGCCCCCACCAGAAAGTGGTGAAGCGGATGATCGGATTGTCGCGGGTGGGGTCCATGTGGAAGGAAAAGAAAGATCAGTTGGAAACGTTCGCGGATTCGAGGATGCGGGGATCGCGGTTCGGATAGAGCGAGTGCTGGCCGAGAGCGCGGATCAGGAAGAACACGAATCCGGCACCGATAGTAACGAAGGCGAGGATGTCACCCCAGAAAGCACCGGGGATCGCAGGTATAATGTCACCGAAGACCTTGTGATCGATGTTCCCCAGGGAAATACCACGCTCCGGGATGATGATCAGATAGTGGTCGAGGGCATGCATGCACAGGGTGTAAACCGCAACGATGGAGAGCCACTTCGGGTTTTTCTTCAGCCACGCCTGCAGCAGGACCACGAAAGGCACCACGAAGTGTCCGAAGACCAGGAAATACATGGCGGTGTTCCAACTGCCGGTGTTGCGGATGAGGAAGTATTTGGTTTCCTCGGTGATGTTCGCATACCAGATCAGGAAGAACTGCGAGAACGAGATGTAGGCCCAGAAAGTGGTGAAGGCGAACATCAGCTTGCCCATGATGTGGAAATGCTCGGGACCGGTGACATTCTTGAGGTGCCCCATGCTTTTCAACCAGGTGCAGACCAACACGCCGACCGCCATCGAGTTGAGCGCGGCCCCCGCGAAGAGATAAACACCCCACATGGTGGAAAACCACGTGTAGTCGAGTCCCATCGCGAAATCGAAACCGGTGAAGGTGATGGTCAGGGCGAAAATGATCAGCGGATAGTTCGAATGATAGCGGGCCTTGAGCAGACGCCATGTTCCAGGATTCGGATCGGTGTCCTGATCGGTTGAAAGTTTGCGAAGTCCGATGATCACCGCGCTGAAGACAATCGCGTAGAACGCCACGCGGCCATACCAGAACGGAATGTTCATGAACCAGAATTTGTTAGAGAGAAGATGGTCGTGATGATGAAGCCACTCCTTCACCGGTCCGGTGGCACCGCGATGGGTGTTCATCCATTCGTAGAGGAAATGTTGAACATGGGGTGTGAACAACGGGATCCCGAACAGGAACATCCATGGGAAAGTCGAACCGAGGTTTTCAAACACCCGGCGTACCGAGGTTCCCCAACTGGCATTGGAGACGTTGTGCAAAAGCACCCAAAACACACCACCAATGGACAGCGTCAGATAGAAGTAAAACGCGAACAGCCATGAATAGGCATAAGTCCCCTGGACTTTTTCCGATCCCATGTAGAGGAGATACAAGCTGATGACGGTGCCGACGACGGCCACGCCCAAGGCAATGCTTTTCACTGTCGAAACCTTGGAGGCATCGAGGTGGTCGCCGTTGATCGCGATATCTGCGGATGTAACGTGGTGGTGAGCCATTTTGGAAGGATTCAGGAAAAAGTTATTTGGCCTTGGTTTGCGACTCTTTGGCGGTCTGCAGCGTGCGGACGTAGGCGATGATAGCCCAACGATCCCGGACCGGGATGTTGTATCCGTAGGCACCCATCATTCCCTTGCCATTGGTGATCGTTTCAAAAATCCGACCATCCGGGTAAGTCGCCGGTTTGAAATTATCGAGATGGAAATTGGCGATGCCGGGAACGCCATATTGGCTGGTGACACCCTGCCCGTCGCCGGACTTGCCGTGGCACACCGAGCAATAAATATCAAACCGTTCCTTGCCGCGATGGATGAACGCCGCTGCGGCGGCTTCATCGGTTAGTTCCAGTTCGGCGGGAGTGCCCGTGCCGAAATAGTCGCCGACGTGGCCGGTGTAGTAATAACCCGTTTGACCGCCGAATTCGTATTCAGGGATGCCTCCGACAGCGAGTTTACCGTCTTCGTTGAAACCACGTGGCTGGGTCTGAGCGACAGGAAGACGGGCACCGTGGTTGTCATGGAAAAAGGCATCCGGCTTCTGGGCCTTCAGCTTGTCCTGATCGTCCATGTCCGGGAAAATCCGATAGGGCGGCTTCGAGAAATGCTGGCCCCGGACTCCGAAGACTCCGACGACAAGCAACGCGATGAGCGCGTAGGCGAGGAAAAAGTAACGCATCTAAAGTTTGGAATTTAAGATTTAAAATTTCGGAATTTTTCTCAGTCCTCTTCTTCGACGAGTTCGATATTCGCTCCGCCGATTTCCGCGAGCAGGTCGCGGGTTCCGTTCGGGCTGAATCGCGGGTCGCGGGCTTCGATGGCGATGAAGAATCCATCATCCGTCGCGCGATGGAACTGGCGGCTGGCGAACAACGGGTGGTTGAGACGCGGCAGCTGGATCAACGCCAGCAGTCCGAACAGAGTGGTGAAACCCGAGAAAAGGATCGTCAGCTCGAACATGATCGGGAAGAACGCCGGCACGGTAAAGATGTTCGCCGGCTTCGACTGCACGATGGTCGGATAGAGAACAACCTGGGTCGTATAGGCGAGGGTGAACGCGGTGATGGTTCCGGTCAGGCCGCCGAAGAAAACGAACCAGGGAAGGATCGAACGCTTCATCCCCATCGCCCCGTCGAGGCCGTGGATCGGATAAGGGGAATAGCAGTCCCATTTCCTGAAGCCGGCGTCGCGGATCTTTTCCGCGGCCTTGTAAAGAGCGGATGCGCTCTTGAACTCGGCCAGGTAGCCATAAACGCGTTTGCGGGTGGTGCTCACTTGAAAGGAGTTGAAAGTTAGACGTTGGAATTATTTGGAAGAGGCGAGCTCTTTCTGATAGGCGGCTTCCTTGACGACGCCGTGGTCCGGATGGTCGTGGTGGTCGTCGAAGTGAGGATCGGATTCCAGAAGGGTCCACTTCACTTCGGCGATGTTGATGCAGGGCAGGAAGCGCAGGAACATCAGGAACAGGGCGAGGAACAGACCGATGGTTCCGACAAAGGTCATCATTTCCACACCGCTTGGGCTGTAGGTCTTCCAGTCGCCTGGAAGCAACATCCGGGCGAGTGTGGTGACGATGATGACGAAACGCTCGAACCACATGCCGACGTTGACGCACATCGCGACGACCATGATGACCCAGAGGTTCTCGCGGCATGCCTTGAACCAGAAAATCTGTGGGGAAAGCACGTTGCAGCTCATCATCGCCGCGTAGGCCCACCAGTAAGGACCGGCGATCCGGAACTTGAAGGCGTCCATTTCATAGATGCTGCCGGTGTAGAAGGCGACGAACAGCTCCATCAGGTAGGCATAGCCGACGATCGTGCCGGTCAGCAGGATGATCTTCGCCATGTTGTCGATGTGCTTCATCGTGATCAGGTCCTGCAGGCCGTAGATGAAACGGGCGGGAACCATGATGGTGAGCACCATCGCGAAACCACCGAAGATGGCTCCGGCAACGAAGTAAGGCGGGAAGATGGTGGTGTGCCAGCCGGGAACGATCGAAGTCGCGAAGTCGAACGAAACGACTGAGTGAACCGAGAGCACCAGCGGGGTGGAAAGGGCCGCGAGCAGGAGATAAGCCATTTCATAGTGGCTCCACTGGCGGTTGCCGCCGCGCCAGCCCAAGGAGAAGATTCCATAAAGGATCTTGCGAATGCCGGGCTTGCAGCGGTCGCGGATGGTAGCGAGGTCGGGAACCATGCCGAGATACCAGAAGATCAGCGAGATGGTGAAATAGGTGGAAACCGCGAACACGTCCCACAGCAGCGGCGACTTGAAGTTCTGCCAGATCGCATTGGCGTTAGGCACCGGAGCGAGGAACCAGGCGAACCAGACGCGTCCGACGTGGAAGGCCGGGAAGATACCGGCGCAAATCACGGCGAAGATGGTCATCGCTTCCGCCGCTCGGTTGATGGACGTCCGCCAGTTTTGTCTCGTTAGGAAAAGCACCGCGGAAATCAGGGTTCCGGCGTGACCGATACCGATCCAGAACACGAAGTTCGTGATGTCAAAGCCCCAGAACACCTTGTTCGACATCCCCCAGACACCGACACCAGTGGAAACGAGATAGGTCAAACCACCGCCGACGCCGATCAGGGCGATGAGCGCGGACGGGATGAAAAGCAGCCACCAGAGAAACGGTTGCCGGTTTTCCAGGACGCCGCAAATGCGCTCGGTGATCCAGTGATAGGAACGTCCGCTGAGAATGAGCTTTTCGCGCTCGAGCACCGGGAGCTTGACCCCGGTGTGGGTCTCGGGAGCGGTATGGGTGGTGGAAGCCATGGTTGGAATAGGAAGTTAGATGGAGACGCAAGACGCAAGACTTGAAGACTTAAGAAATCTCTTCGTCGGTGCTGGAGCTAGGTTCGTCATCTGATCTTGAGTCTTGTTTCTTGAAGTCTTGAGTCTCTCACGCCATGTGGATGGTCGCCTTGCCGATGAATTGGGCGTCCGGCATGTCAGGATTCGGGTTCTTGACGCGGGCCAGATAGCTGGTCCGCGGACGGGTGCCGATGTAGTTGAGGAGATCGTAGTTCCGCGCGATGTGCTTGCTGCGGAACATCGCCGACTTGTCTCCATCGAGAAGATTGCCGAAGGTGATCGCGTTGGCCGGGCAGGCGTCCTGACAGGCGGTTTTCACCGAGTCCACCGGGATGCGGAGGGTCGCGGTGGTGACCTGCACTTCGGTCGATGGCTTGCCGGAAGCGAGCACTTCCTGCTTTTGACCGGCCTTCTGGCGGATCACCGAGTCCTTGAGACGCTGCACACAGTAGGTGCACTTTTCCATCACACCGCGCATGCGGACCGTGACGTTCGGGTTCTTCTGAAGGTGGGCGGCCTCGCCAACCTGCTTCTCGCCGAACGGACCTTTGTAAAGGTTGTGGGAAATGAGCGGGTTGCGCTTGTTGTAGTCGAAATAGTTGAAACGACGCGCCTTGTAAGGGCAGTTGTTCGCGCAGTAACGGGTGCCGATGCAGCGGTTGTAGGCCATCGCATTGAGGCCGTCTTCGGTGTGGACCGTGGCGTTGACCGGACAAACCGTTTCGCACGGGGCCGACTCGCACTGCACACAGGCGACCGGTTGGGGAACGAGAACCGGATTGTCTCTAACCCATTCAGGCGTTTCCTGTTCCTTGCCGTCCTTATCGATGTATTTCTGCTGGGTGGCGAAATAGCGGTCCATCCGGATCCAGTGCATTTCGCGGCCGCGGGCAACCTGTTCCTTGCCGACGATCGGGATGTTGTTTTCCGATTGGCAGGCCACGAGACAGGAGTTGCAACCCATGCAGGAGGAAAGGTCGATCGACATCCCCCACTGATGGAGCGGGTCACTGAGCTGGGCCTGCGCCTTGCCGTCCGCACCCGGGTGGAAAGTCGAGGAACCGACCGGCACGTAAAGCGAAACCGTTGGCGGCGCGTGGGCGTCGTTGCCTTGCTTCGCAACGTTCGCCAGCTGCTCCTTGAACGAGCCCTTCTCGTCATCGGTTAGAGTCGAGACTTCGCGGGCGAGCGCACGGCCATACATCGCGCTGTGCTCTTGGGTGATCGCGACGTGGTAACGCTTGTCGGTCTTCTTGACCGTCGCGCCGGTGGCGAAATAAGAAGTCGCCGAGGTGCGGAGCGGATAGGCATTGAAACCGCGGTTCACACCGACGAGGCCGACGTGGGAATTGTTTTTCGTGTCCCGCTTGAGTTCGTCGTGTTCGTCGAAGCCCTGACCATAGCCGAGCGGGATCACGAGCGTGTTTTCGGCCTGACCGAAGGAAACGAGAACCGGGATATCGAGTAACACTCCGTTGACTTCAACGGTGATCATCGGCGACTTGCGGTTTTCACCTTCGTCGTCGGGAGATCTGGCGGCATTCCAAGTTTCGATCGCGATGATTTGATCGTAAATACCGAGTTCCTTCGCGGTCTTCGGTGCGATCAAGGCGACGTTGTCCCATGTGAGCTTGGAAATCGGATCGGGCGCTTCCTGAAGCCAGCCATTGTCGATCCAGCGACCATCGAACACCGAGGAGTCGGTTGCGAAAATCACTTCCAGCGAGTCCTTGGTCGGTGCCGTGCCCACCAACGGAGCGGAAGTGTCGGCACGCGGCGATGGGCTAACAACCGGATAGGTCGAGCCTGCGAGGAAACCATCGCGAAGAAGCTTTTTCCAAGGAGCATCCCCTGCCCCACCGAGCGCGCCGAAGGTGGCGCGGACCGCGACATAGGCCGGGGACGGAGCACCCTTTTCGCCTTCGCCGTTCAGCAGCTTGCCGTCATCGGAAAGCAGCGCGAGGAGGAGTTCGAGCTCGGAAACACAATCTTTGTAAAGCGGCAGGATCATCGGCTGCACCACGGTGTAGGTGCCGCGGGCGCTGCGCGCATCCGACCAGGACTCAAGGTAATGGGCGGCGGGAACGTGCCAAGTGGAAGCATGCGCTGTCGCATCGGTGCGCATCCCGAAATGGATGCTCGTCTTGAGCTTGGCCAGCGCGTCGGCGAACTTGAGATCGGACGGCGCGTCGTAAATCGGATTCGATGGAGTCAGGATGACGAGCGTTTCCACGGCTCCCGAATTGATATCAGCCGTTAGCTTGGTGAGATCGCCAAGTCCGGCAGTCTCGGTTTTCAACGCGGCAAGCGGCTTTCCTTCACCGATGTTGCCAAGCGCGGCATTCATCGCGTGGGCGAGAAGATGAAGCGACAATGACTGGCGGGAACCTGCTAGAACCAGCGATTTGCCGCCGTTTTCCTTGAGATCCTTCACGAGACCGGCAACCCACTCGACGTGATTTGGATCGGACAACTCCGGCGAAACGGTTGCGACGGCATCCTTGACACCAAGTCCGCGGGCGATCTGCGCGGCGACGGCGTTTACCTGACTCGGTGAAACGCGCAGGCGGTGATCGGCCATTCCGCCCGTTAGAGTGAATGCGGCCTCCACCGAGTAGAGGCGGTTCATGCCCTTCTCATCCGGCGCATTCTCGTAGGATTTCCCCTCGGGCTTGCGGCGGTCGAAGAAAGCGGTCACCGGACCTTGCGAGTCGGTTCCTGCGAAATCACAATCCAACGACACGATCCGGTCGGCCTTGGAAAAATCGGCGACGAGCTTAACACCGTCTCCCAGCACCGCCGACGCGTCACCGGTCAGCGCTTCATACTGATAGAATTTCGCGGCGGAAAATTTCGCGCCCAGCTCTTTCGTCAGGCGGGCACGGGTCGGGCTGTCATCGGCACCAAAAAGGAATCCGATCTTCGCTGCCTTGTCTTTCGCAAGAGCGGAAACCACCGCTTCAAAATCCGCACGTCCGGCGGATTTTCCGGCTTTCAGGAATGCCCGAGAGCGGGAAGGAGAATAGAGATCCAGCACCGATGCCTGGGCGAATGCGTCGGTTCCTTCGGCATCCGGATGGAGCTTGTTAGGCGCAAGCTTCGTCGGGCGGCCTTCGAAAGTCGTCACCACCAGCGGAGTCGCACCGTGAGCGCGCGGCATGGAGGATGCATAATAAGTCGCCTTGCCAGGAATCACCCACTCGGGAGCCTTGGTATAAGGAACGATGTAGGCTTCAGGGCGGCGGCAGGCAGCCATGCCAAATCCGGCAAGCGCGGTGGACGCGCCCATCAACTTCAGGAACGAGCGGCGCGACGTTTCGGCATCCGCCTCGTTCGCCATCTCGGCAGCGCCTTGTGGGAATTCGCGATCCAGCCATTGGCGGAAATCGGCGGTGTCTTCAAGCTGACCCGCACTGCGCCAGGCGACGGTGGTTTCGCCGGCGGGAACCTCGGGGTGATGCAAAATGCGTTTGCTCATGTTAGACTGCGGAAATGGTGAAAATTGGAAAAACGGACGATGCGGGAATCAACGGTGGCAGGTGGTGCAGGTTTCCTTCGGCTTCACCATGAACTCCTCCTTGAGCTTGAGACCGAGTGCTTCGGTCGTTGTCACGCCCAACTGCGGGTTGTTGGAGATGTAGGTCTCCGCGTTGTAGTTGAAATTGTAAACTTCCTCCAACGGACGAAGGTTTTTCTCGGGAGCGCGGTGGCAATCGAGGCACCAGCCCATCGACAGCGAGTTGGCTTGGAAGATCACTTCCATCTTGTTCACGTTGCCGTGACAGCTTTGGCAGGAAATGCCGCGATTGACGTGCGCGGAGTGGTTGAAATAAACGTAGTCAGGCGCTTTGTGAACCCGCACCCACTCGATTGGCTTCCCGTCGTAACCGGCATACGTCGTGTCCATCGACCGGTGAAGCGGGGCCAGTTTCGGGCTTTCACGCTGCACGTGCTGGTGGCAGTTCCAACAGGTGCTGCCCGTCGGCACGTTGGAATGCCCGGAAACATCGACGAACGAGTGGCAATAGCGGCAGTCGAGGCCGACCTGATCGACGTGGATTTTATGCGAAAACGGGATCGGTTGCGCCGGCTGGTAGCCCGTCACCAGCGCCTTGGGAGTCGCGTAGTAGGTGAATGCAAGTGCCACTCCCGCGGCTGCGGTGCCCGCGCAGACAGCAATTTTAAGAGGCAGTAGATTGGACCAGCGAGGAAAAATATTTGCCATGAGAAGCGCGTTGCAGTGCTGAGAGAATGGAGCTTGTGAAATTTTTCACAAGCTTGTTTCCGAAATTTTCCAAGGAAGTTGCGGACGGGGCGGAGGATGCAAACCAACCCGCTTGATGCAAAGCGAAAAAAGAAAATGTGACAGATTTTGTAAGCATCCCCCGTGAACCCGCGGCAAATCGCGAAACGCCATTCACGAGTTCGACCAATTCATGCCCTTTTCATGCCGCCACTGGCGATAAGCACTGAATTGTTCGCCCTTTGTCAGGCTCCTTCGGCTCGGATCCTCATTGAGAAATGCTTCAAAAGCCCCGCCGGCTGACGTTTCTGCCACGGACGGAGTGTCATCACCCGGCTCACTCCGGCTGATATTCTGGCTCAGCAGGCTTTCAATCCGATGAACCCGCGAGGAAATCCTAAAAATCAAGAGTAGGGCCAGAATCAGCAGCCCGACACAGGCCGACAGCAGGATAATCACGGAATTCGCTTCAAGTTCAGCCATGTCACGATCTTGGGAATCCACTCGCTTTTGAGAAGCCTGAAAATCAAGCCTCGCGGGAAAGCCCGAAGCGCCACAGCCAGATAAAAGTCAGTAGAATCGCCGCGAGACCGACGTGAAGCACCTGCACCCACGAATAGATGTGAACCTGCGCCATCACCACCCCGAGAATCATCTGCGAGAGCACGATTCCCAGCACGACCTTCTCTACCCGCCCCGTTCCCCCGACGCGATGCCGCCGGGCCATCAGCCACGCCGAACACGTCAGCCCTAACACCACCCAGGAAAAACTGCGGTGAACCAGATATTTCCACGATCCCTCCAACTCCAGCGCCCAGGTTTCGCGGGCGGCGTTGCCGTGGATTTTCGCCAGATGATCGGTCATTTCACGCACTTGGGATCCCAGAATTCCCTCCGCCACCACGACTAACAAAAGCACCGTCACCAACATCCGCAGCCTTGCCAATGAAGCCCCATTCATCGCGACCCGCCACGGATTGTCCGTGCCCCGCCACGCGCAATAAGCCAGCATCCCCAACAGACTCATCGCCAGCGCCAGATGCAGCGTGATGTCCCCCGAAGCCAGCCCGCTGTAAACCACCCGCGCGCCCATCCAAGCATTCACCAGCACGGTGATCAGCGATGCGAACGCCATCCAGAAAACCAACGGCCGCTTCGATCGCTGCCAAAACCCCGCGATGAACATGGCCACCGAGAAAAAGCCCACCGGCAAGCTCGTCATCCGGTTCAGGAACTCCGTCCAAACATACCGCGGGTTGAATTCCTCGCGCAGGGATTCCCGTGTGATGGTCTTCGGATCCCGCCCCATCCGCTCCGCCTTGCGCTGGAATTTCTCAATCGGAAGTTTGGAAAAATCCACCTGCTCCACCTTCGTCGGCGGGATCAAACACCCCCAGCAAGTCGGCCAATCCGGGCACCCCATCCCCGCCCCCGTCACCCGCACCACCGCTCCCACAAACATCAACACCAGCACCGAAATCAATGCCCCGGTCGCCAGTTTTTGAAAGCGCGTCATCCCCATGCGCGGACCATGTCCACGACACCGGGGATTTCCAGAGAAAATCCATTCCTGTTTATTTCCGAGAGGGGCTCTACGAACAACGCGACCCAACAAAGTCACAAAGCTCCCTCACACGGTAAACAAACCGACCCTGACAGGCATCTGCAAGTTTCTTGCATTTTCACAAGACGGGCGGCAAGTTCCCGCCGTGCGCGGTTCGCCTGTTCTGAGATTCATCCTTCTTGCCATTGCCTTGGCGGCGACGGCGGTGGGGTTGCAACGTGTGACTTCGGCCCGAGTCGTTGCGAATCCGGTCGCCATTCCTGAAAAGCCGGTGGCGGCAGCGATGCACGTTCCTTTTCGTTTGATCCTGTCGGCTCCGGCTGCGGCGGTGGAAATCGATACTGGCAAGGTCATTCGCCCTGCTGCTGAAACACCGATTACCGGAACGTTGGAACTGGAAGCGGCGAATCCCCATGTGGCGTTGGTCGTCCGCTGGAAAAATCCAGCGGCTGCGGGTGAACACCGTTTCGCCAAACTGATTCTGGAAGCGCCGGGTCAGGAAACCGTCACCCATGTCTTCGATGCGGATGGCGACATCGACGACTTTCTGGAACTCCCCTTCCCTGCGAAAAAATGAGCGAAGCCCACCACGATTGCTGCGCCCACCACGGACATCATCATGAACTCGTGATCGAGAACCTGACGGTGAGCTACCGCCGCGTGCTGGCGTTGGAAAACGTCTCGCTCGCAACCTCCTGCGGCAACCGCGTGGCGCTGATAGGACCTAACGGCGCGGGAAAAAGCACGCTGCTCAAGGCGATCGCCGGACTCGTCCCGCGCGACAGCGGCACAATCCGCTGGCGCGGCACCGCCGTGAACAAGTGGTCGCGGGAGTTCGCCTATCTGCCGCAGCGCGAGGAAGTGGACTGGTCGTTTCCGATCACCGTTCGCGGGCTGGTGGAAATGGGCCGTTACCCGCAGACCGGCTGGTGGCGGAAATTTTCCACCGACGATATGGCAGCAGTTGATTCGGCGCTCGAAGCGCTGGCTCTAACCGGCTTGCAGCACCGCCAGATCCGCGAGCTTTCCGGCGGCCAGCAGCAACGGGCCTTCCTCGCCCGCGCGCTGGCGCAGGAGGCCCACGTGCTTTTGCTGGATGAACCATTCACCGGGCTCGATCGCAACGCCTCGCAGCTCCTTGGCGACCTGCTGAACAAGCTATCTCACGAAGGACGACTGGTGATTGCTTCTCATCACGACCTGAACACGGTTCATCTGCTATTTGACGAAGCGCTGGTGCTGGCGACACGCCCGCTCGCCTTCGGCCCCGTCGAAGAAGTTCTCACCCCGGAATTGCTCGGCCGGACTTTCGCCACCGCATGATCATGGATCTCGATCTCCTCACCAATCCGTTCTATCAGCGGGCGCTGGCAACGGCCGGCTTCATCGGATTCGCCAACGGTTTCTTCAGCGGCTTCGTGGTGCTTCGTCGGGACGCCCTTTCGGTTTCCGCGCTTTCACACACGATGCTGCCGGGGATCGCGCTGGCGATTTTCCTAACCGGCGCGCTGAGCCAGTGGAATGCGTTTCTCGGGGCGATGTTTGCCGCGCTGTTAGTCGGACTCGGCTCGGTGGCGGTGGCTCGCGGAAACCGGGTGAGCCAAGGCACCGCATTGGCGGTGCTCTACACGGCAGCTTTCGCCGCGGGGATCGCGCTTTTACCGAAACTCGACACCCGCCAGGAGCTGGAGCATTGGCTGTTCGGAGATATCATCGCCGTGGGCAATGCGGACATCTGGATCGCCTTCGGCATCGGCGCCTTCACATTGTTGATCACGAATCTGCTGATGCGGCCGATTTTGCTGACGCTGTTCGAGCCGAACGTGGCGGCGGCGCAGGGAGTGCCGGTCCGTTTCATCCAATATCTCATTTTCGGGCTGCTGGTGCTGGCTCTGGTCTCGTCGTTGCAAGCAGTGGGCTGCGTGCTTTCCGTCGGCCTGTTAGTCACTCCGGCGGCGACGGTTTCACTGCTCACCGACCGAACCTCGGCGCTGTTCTGGGGCGGCGGATTGATCGGCGGAATCGGGTCGGTGGTGGCTGTTTTGATTTCAGGCAAATTCGGAATCGCGCCCGGACCGGCGATCGTGATCGTGCTCGGACTGTTGTTCGTGGCGGCCTATCTTTTCAGCCCGAAATACGGGCTGCTGGCACCGAAACGGCATTGATCGGCGGGTCTTCAACAGGCACTTGCGCTCCGCCGATCCATCGCCTAGAGATTTGCCCGATGAAACGCAGACTCGCCCTCATTTCCCTCGTCCTGTTTCCAGCCGTCGCCATGTGCGAACCAGCCAAGGAAGCGGAAAAACCCGCAGCAACCGCCACCGCCAAAGCTCCGAAAGTCAGCTTGAAAACCAGCAAGGGCGTGATTGTCCTCGAACTGAATGCGGAAAAGGCCCCGGTCACCGTGGAAAACTTCCTCGGTTATGTGAAAAAGAAACACTTCGACGGCACGGTGTTCCACCGCGTCATCGGCGACTTCATGATCCAGGGCGGCGGATTCGCCGTCGAGGGCAAGGACCTTGTCGAAAAGGATGTGGGCAAGGGCATCGTCAATGAAGGCAAGAACGGCCTCAAGAACTTGCGCGGCACCATCGCGATGGCCCGCACCAGCGACCCTAACAGCGCCACCGCGCAGTTTTTCATCAACGTGAAGGACAACGCGATGCTCGATTACCCGAGCGGCGGCGGTTATGCCGTTTTCGGAAAAGTCATCGAAGGCATGGACGTCGTGGACAAAATCAAGGCTGTTGAAACCGCCACCGCTCCTCTCACCATGAAGCATCCCACCACCGGCGAGAAATTGACCATGCCATCGGAGGATGTGCCCGTGGAAAAAGTCGTGATCCTATCCGCCACCGCCGAGTGACGCGTTCCTAACAACGACCGCATGCAACTCTGGCTCTGCCCGCTGTTCGCCTTCCTGCTCGGATCCATCCCTTTCGGCCTGCTCATTGCCAGGGCGAAAGGGATCAACATCCGCGACCATGGATCGGGCAACATCGGCGCGACCAACGTGCTGCGCGTCGTTGGAAAAAAATACGGCATCACCTGTCTTCTGCTGGACGCGCTCAAGGGATTCATCCCAGTGGTGGTAGCCATCAACCTGGTACAGATCGCAGGCAAAGGGAATGCGCTGCACTTTGCGGCGCTTGATCACTTCGCCCTCGTGCTTCCCGCCGCGGAGCAGTTCAAGGGTCAGCTAATCCATGTTCTAACCGCGCTGGCCGCCGTACTCGGTCACAACTACTCGCCGTGGGTCGGATTCAAAGGCGGCAAGGGCATCGCCACGTCGGCCGGAGTGCTGCTGGCTCTGATGCCCGCAGGCATCGCGTTGTTGATCATCGTCTGGTTGGTCGTTTTTGCGGCCAGCCGCTACGTTTCCCTAGCCAGTATTGTCGCCGCGGCAGCGCTGCCGCTCATCACCCACATCGGCGCGAGATTCCATCATTTGCAAAACGACAAATCGTTGCCGACGCTCTGGGAAGCGGGCACTTGGAACAAACCGCTGTTCGTCTTCAGCCTCGTCATCGCGGTCCTCGCGATTTGGAAACACCGCTCCAACATCGAGCGCCTTCTCGCGGGCACGGAAAACCGCTTCACCCGCAAATCCAAAACGGCCGATGTCTGAATCCAACTTCCGCTCCGCCGCCATCATCGGCTCCGGCTCGTTCGGCATGGCGATGGCCAAATTGCTGGCTCCCAAACTGGAGTCCGTGCGGATCATCGGACGCGACGCGGAAACCGCCGCCTCCATCAACAGCTCCCATCAGAATCCCCACTATCTCAGCAAGGTATCGCTCGACGAAAATGTCCGGGCCAGCACGAATCCGGAAGATGCCCTATTGCATCCCCTCATCATTTTCGCGGTGCCCACATCCGCCACCCGGCAGATGGCGGAAGTTCTCCGCGCCGCGGGATTGCCTGATAGCGCAATTTTAGTTTCCTGCGCCAAGGGAATCGAAAAGAGCACCGGCGACCGCATGAGCGAAGTCCTGCGCGAAGTTTTCCCAGCAAATCCAATCGCAGTTCTATCAGGTCCCAACCATGCAGAGGAAATCGCCGCGGGAATGGCCACTTGCGCAGTCATTGGCTCCGATGACCACGATCTAGCCATCCGCCTTCAGGAGCTTTTCATGTTCCCCAATTTCCGCTCCTACACCAGCGATGACCTGCCCGGCATCGAGTTCGGCGGAGCAGTGAAAAACGTTTATGCGATCGCCGCCGGCATGGCCCACGGGCTCGGACTCGGCGACAATGCCGTCGCTGCGCTGGTCACCCGGGCTCTCGCAGAAATGACCCGTCTCGGTGTCGCCCTCGGTGGCAGGATCGAAACCTTTTCCGGTCTCTCCGGCGTGGGCGACCTCATTGTCACCTGCTTTTCCGAGCACTCGCGGAATCATCGCGTGGGTCTGGCCTTGGGCCGTGGTGAAACTCTGGAACAAGCCGTCGCTGCTCTCGGCATGGTCGCGGAGGGCGTTCCCAATACCCTTTCCATCCACGAAGCGGCACGCCGGGTCGGAGTGCGCACTCCCATCATCGACGCGGTTTACTGCATCCTCTACGAAGGCAAATCCGCGCCGCTCGCGATGAAGGAACTTCTCACCCGCGATCCGCGGCCGGAGCACAGTTAGAGAAGCCGGGCATCACGCCTTCTTGTGATCCGTCAGACGCATCGCCACGAAATACAGGACGCAGACCACCGCCACGGCGGCAATGATCCACAGCGCTTCGTATTTCACCGCGTGGATAAGACTGGTTAGATCGACACCGCTTCCCTTTTTCAAAGCCTCCATCTGGGCGGGTTCCAGTTTGTTGCCTACTTTTTGTCCGAGGACAGCGAGCACCCAGCACCAGATTGCCGAACCGACGATGGTCAGGGCACTGAATTTCAAAAAGCCCATGCGGATGATGCCCGCCGGAATCGAAATCAAATGTCGGATGACCGGCAGCAAGCGCGCGAAGAAAATTCCGCCGCCTTCGTAGCGGTGCATGAACCGCTCGGCCCGCTCGACCTTCGCCGGGGGCATCAGGAAAAATTTCCCGAATCGCATGATCACCGGACGCCCGACGAGCAGCGCGGTCCAATAAGTGATCGCCGCCCCCAACCAAGAGCCGAAGGTTCCCGCCAGAATCACTCCGGGCAAAGTCATGCTGCCACCCTGCGCGGCGAGAATCGCAGCCGGAGGAATCACCAACTCGCTAGGAACCGGGAAAATCGAGCTTTCCATCGCCATCAAAAGCACCACTCCGCCATATCCCCAGTTGTGAACCCAACTGAACCAAGTTTCGATCAATGACTGCATCATGTCGGGCACAGGATGGCCGGATCGCCGCATGTGGCAAGATCAACCCGCCCGCCTTATTCTCCCGCAGCGATGCGGAAAAATTGACGGTTAGCGGATGGAGAGAGCGGCACTGGAACTGCAACGACGCCACCGGTCCCCGCGATGTGGATGGAGATGGTTTCCCATGCGCCTAACAAGGTTTCGGAACGCTCAAGCCGATAAAACTTTCCGGTCACGGTGCCGAATGAAACGACGTAGTCGCTGGCGGAAACCACTCCGGTGGAAACAAGCCGGCTGCTTGAACTGTTAGGATTTGTTCCGGCGATGAACTCCTGAAGATTGGTGAAACCATCGCCATCGTTATCGAGCGCGGCATCCAGCGGATTCGCTGAACTGAGTCCCGGCGTCGCCGATTCGTAGGCATTGGGAAGACCGTCGTTGTCGCTATCGAACGAAGTGACGGTTACGGGTGAAGAATATTCCGAGGTGTCGCCGGTCGCCTGGGAGGTCGCTGTGGCAGATACCGAATGCCCGGCGGAAACAATCGCAGGCAAGGTCACGTTGAACGATGCCGCCCCGCTGCCATTGGTAGTGACCGTGGTCGAGCCGATAAAATTCCGGCTGTCGGGCGATGAGAAGAATTCGATGGTGAACGCGGTGTTCGCCGTGCTGGTTAGACTGCCGGTGACCGTCGTGCCGGTGGCGAGCACCGCGGTATTGAGCACGGGCTTTGCCTGACCGTGATTCGAGCCATCGAACAAGCCGACGGGCTGGCCGCCGTTTCCGAAAATCGAATTGCGCTGGAAGGTTTGTCCGTAGGAAGTGCTGTCGAACAGGGAAATCCCCCGCCCGCTGTTTCCGGTGATGACGTTGGCCGCGCCCGAAACCGTGCCGCCGACGACATTCGACTGCGATTCATCTAACAACCAAATCCCTTCATACTGCTGCGGCGTTGTGACTCCACCCGCAGCGTTGGGTCCCACCCGGTTATTGCGGATGAAATTACCGGTGGTTCCCTGGCCTCCGACATACACTCCAGCCACGGCATTGCCCGAAATCAAATTGCCCGTCCCAGGCCCGTTGCCGAGGTAGTTCCCACTGCATCCGCCGGTGATGTAAACACCCGCAATACCGTTAGGAATCGCACTCATTCCCGAGATATCGGTGCCGATGTAATTCCCGTAGGCAAGATTGCCCGACGTCCCGGTTGATCCGAACGCGAGGCCGACCTTGCCGTTTCCAGACAGGGTATTGCGCTGGCCCGCCATCGCTCCGCCCACTTGATTCCCCGTCGCCCCGAACAGAATGCTGACTCCCGCGAATCCGTTGGGAATCGTGCCACCAGTGGGGGAAATTCCGGCGAGATTTCCGTAAACTTTGTTGCCGGTGGTGCCGCTGTCGGCGATCCGAAGACCCTCCGAAACATTACCTGATAGAATATTTCCAGACACGATGTTGTTAGCGGCACCTCCCAGAATGTTGATGCCATTGAACGTGTTCGAGAGCGCAGCGGTGCCGACGGCATTGGTGCCGACGTAGTTGCCTTTCACCGTATTGGAATCCACGCCACTGCCGGTGATCCAAATCCCGGCGTCCGTGTTTCCTGAAATGACATTGCGGGCCGCGGCGGTATCACCGCCGATGATGTTGTGGTTCGCGCCGTCGATCAGAATGACACCGCCGGCATTGTTAGGATTCGCGGCGGTTCCGGCGATGTTCGTGCCGATGTAATTCCCGAGAACCGAGTTGCCCGTGGTCGTTGAACCGGAAATCCAGATGCCGTATTGGGTGTTTCCCGAGATCACGTTGCGTTCGTTCGTGCCGGTGCCTCCCACGAAGTTTCCATGAGCCCCGTCGGAGATCATGATTCCCTGAAATGCATTGGGAGCCGCGGCGTTGCCTATGGAATCGACACCGACGCTGCACCCTGCGATGCGGTTGCCGGTGGCATCGGGATAACGCATCACCATGCCGGACCATGGGAACTGTTGTACACCGAGCCCTTTCACGGTACAGTTCGACTCCAGAAACAAGAATGCCGGAATCTGCCCGACTTCGGTTAGGAGTTCCGATCCGTTCACAAATACCACCGGTTTCCCCACATAGCCCGGCTGGGTGGTGGCATCAATCGTAAGACCATTCGTGGCGAGCGGCGGCAGATGGCCTGTCGGCTTGATCGTGAAAACACCACCGACATAGCCCGGATCGCTGGTGGGAATATTGAACGTGACGGTCGATCCGGGATGGTCCTGAGCGTAATAAATCGCAGCCCGCAGGCTGCCGACACCACCGTCCGCCGTGGTGGTGACGACGGAAGACAACGGCACTAACGGTGCTCCATAAAGCGACGCGAGGTGCGCTCGATCTTCCGGACTGAGCGCGGCGTTGCTGAGGCGGGGCTGGTATTTTTCGTAACCCGGCTTGGGTTGGATCGTGTCGAGCCAAGGCGCGGTGGTGTAAACATTCCGGCCGTAGTGCATCACGGATTCGAAATCATAACTCCCGAACGACACGCTGCCGGGAAGGATATCGAAGGCGCTGTTATTTCCCGACGTCACATTTCCGTAAAGCACCGTGATGTAGGTATCGCGGTTCGGCCGCTGGTGTTCGTGTTCCAGCCCGAAGGAATGGCCCATTTCGTGACAAATCTGCCCACGGGTCAGCAAGTTGATTTCAACGGTTTGCGGCTGGCTGCCGGAGACGAGATTGGGGCCGGTGGGCGAATATTTGAAAAACACATACTGGGTTTCCGCCGTCCTCGGGATGAAATGAACGTTGGCGGCGAGTTCCCATTCGCGGAGTCCATCGAGATAGGTTTGCCGCTGGTCAATGGACAAGGATCCATCGATCACATACGGCACCACACCGCCCGGCCACGGCACGTTTCCCGGAGAAACAGAGGCTTGGTGAAGGCCCGCTTCGACAGTCGTGACGGAGCCCGCAAAAACAGCGAGCCACAGGGGGAGATTGGCATTCATAAAATACAACTTCCCCGGCAAGGTGGCACCCGCTTCGGGGATTTCCAGACTGAACTTGCATCTTCTCCCGCCACCATGACACTTCCGCCATTGCTCATGCGGTTTTTACTTCTACCCCTACTCGTCCTCTCGCTCGCGCGCGCGGACAACGCCGAACTTGAGACCTGGCTCAAGAGACAGTCGTCCATCACTTCGCTGGATGCGACATTCACCCAGGAACGCATGCTTCCGGCTTTGAAAAATCCCACCACCACGGAAGGCCGGCTTTGCTTCGTGAAACCCGACAAAGTCCGCTGGCAGCTCGGCAATCCATTTGAAACCCTGGCCGTCTCGGACGGAACGACTCTAACACTCATTGAATCGGGACCGAAGACCGCCCGCAGAACCGGGGTCAATTCACCTCAAGCCGCCAGATTTTCGCTTTTGTCCGGCAAGGCATTCGAGTCACCGGAAAAATTCTACGAAGCGTTTGAAGTCATCGAAACCCGGGTTACATCGGGGATCCATCAATACACCATCAAGGCCAAGGACCGCCGCGTCCGGTCGCAGATTCCATGGGTCTTTCTCGATATCGACCCCGCGAAAAACGAACTGCGCGCTCTTGAAATGGAACTGCAGGACAAATCCCGTTTGAGAACGGTCTTCCACAATCCGCAGTTCAACGTCAAACTCGACGACTCCCTATTCAAGCCGGATCTAACCGGATATGATGTGAAGTAACCCGATGGGTCAACGGAGCAAGGCGCTCGCCGTCCAGAGCATCGGCGATTGACCGTGAAGGTCCCCTGCCGTGCGCGGCCGATTCAGATAGAACTCTTCGGAAAACCCCTTGTCGGTGCCGATACAGACTTCCTTGAGATTCGCGTTTTCATCCAGGTTGGCAACTAAAGCCAGCCATGCCTTGCGGGCGGCGGGACCGTAGCTCTCCTCGTCGAGCCAACCGCTTTTTACGCCGGTGACCATGGAAAAGGCGAACATCGCGGAGCCCGAAGTTTCCGTCCATGACTCCGGCTTATCGACAAGCTGGCGCCACATGCCGTTCTCCGCCTGATTGGCCAACAACCCGGCCATCATCTTGCGATAGCCGGCTAGGATCCCCGCACGAAGCGGATGCGACTCCGGCAACGAGCGCAGCAGTTCCGCCGATCCCGCGGCCATCCAGCCGTTGCCACGGCCCCAGAAAAAATGAGCGTTCGTTCCGTGATAGAATAGACCGTTAGGCTCCTGCATCTTCGCAAAATAAGCGGTCATCGTCAGTGCGGCGCGGTCGAGATACTTGATGTCGCCGGTGGCGCGGAAGGCCTGCGTCTGAACCAGCGGGATCATGTACATGTCGTCGATCCAATAGCGGGCCTCTTCGGTGATGCCATCCGGCGTGGTCTTCTCCCACTGGGCATCGGCGAGGCTGAGGCCGAGATCCTTGCAGCGCGGATCCTTGGTCTGGATGAAAATTTCAAGCGGCACCGCTCCGAAAACCCGGAAATCCACGTGGCCCTTGCGGCTGATCCGCTGCGCGTCGGGCTCTGATAGAAAGCGGTCGAACCGCTTCACCAATCTTTCCTGTAAATCCTTGTCGTCAGTCAGCTTTGCTACGGTCAGTGCCCCATACCATGAGATGATTTCAGGATAAATCACGCCGATGGATGCCTTCTCGGGCATGGTTTCGAAACGGAATTTCCGCGGAATCAGGTTCTCGGCGATCCGCTTGCCGACGACGGCGGGAGAAGCGCCGTCCGGCCAGTCGGAAAAGTATTTGGAATGGGATTCGTCCGCGATTGCCCGGCCGACAAAAACCAGCGAGGCAGCCAGCATCAATAAGCTGTTAGCAAAAAGGAATCTCATGAATGGATGAATTCGGGATTTCCCGGGCTCAGTGCGCCGATGTGATCCTGACCTCGACGGGCGAAGCCAAGCCTTGGGCGAATTCGCTCACGTGCTTTTTCCAGGCCTCGGCATCCGTGAAACGACCGGCCTTGTCCCAACAGAAGCCAGCCCACCAGGTCGCGACGTTCCCCGCATCCCCCTTTTCCAAGACGATCTGGTTCAACGGGTCCTGAACGGGATTCAGAAAATCCTGCGGGCGGGTGATGATCGCAAGACCTTGGTTGCCCGCGCCTTTTTCCATCTTTTCCCACTTCACCAGCCAGCCGTGCGCGGCGTCCACTTCGACTTTTTCGCCAGCGGCCTTCTTGAGTCCGACGGCGGTGACCAAGGTGTCCGGCGTGGAAAGATGATAGTGGCTTTCGAAGCGATCAAACTGCTGTCCGGCATCCAGCGAGATTCGCTTGGTCTCGCCGACATTCAGTTTACCGGCGGCGAACGGTGCGTATTCGAGTTCGAACAGAACACGAATCGGTCCGTTGGCGAGCACGTTGGAGTTGATGAAATTTTTCGACACCCACAGCTTGTCCTCCACCCACAAGCCACTGCCTCCGCATCCACGGCTCGGGCCTGCGGAGTAAAAATCCGCACCTTCGCCGTGATCGGCATGGTAGTCGTCGGCCAGATACCAATCGTTGATGACCATCCGCGGCGTGCGTTTGGACCAGATGTCGATGGTGCTGCTGGTGAGCGGTTCGCCCTGCCAGGTTTCAAGCGCCTTACCATACGTGCGGTGGGCGATGAGATCATTTTCCCAGGCGAAATCATCAAAGCGCTCCCTGACAAAGCGACCGAAGGCCTTGTATTGGTCCTTCTGATAGACCTGTTTTCCGCCGACGGTCGCCGTAAAGGTTTTGGTTTCCCCGGCGGCGAAATCCGATTGGAAAATGACAGCATCGAATTTCCGTAGAGCATCGCCGTCGTTATCAATCGCCTGACAGATCAACTCCTTGCCCGACGAATCCGTGACGTGGATCAGGTTGAGATCCTTCGCATTCAACGGGGCCAGATCTTTCGCCGACAGTTCGATGGTCTGGCTGGTGCGGGCCAAAGGCAGCTTGTTCGCCGCGGTGATTTCGACGGGAGCGGCGTGAAGCCGGGGGAACGTCGCGAGGGCGACAAAGGCGGTGGTTTTAAGAAATGAATTCATGGATTTTGGTTGTACAGGACCGCGAAAACCAGCGCGTGAATGTGTGATGCTGGAAATCGACGGTCAACAGCCCATACGGAGTATTCCAGCCGGATTTCACGCCAACTAGATGTGCTGGTATTCTTTCCGGCCCACCTGCCGACGGAACGCACAAGGGCACTTTATCCCATTTCATCCACAGCGCGGAGAGTCTCCACGCTCAGCGAGAGCCAACGGCCCACCGTATCCACAGGAGAAACCGCCTTTCGAGACGGGAAGAAGCCCGATCAACCGTCAGGCTCCCAGTTATGTCCGGCGGATTTCCAACAGCTCAGGGAGCGGCGGCAGCGGCGTCCTCTTTTTCTGCCCTCGGAAGAACATCGTCGAACGCCCGTAGCTGCACGTTGCCCGATGCCACGTCCGGATAGAGGATCAGAACGCCCCGCCTCAGACCGGGTTCCGACCAAATACTCGCTGCCATCTGCAACCATGTATTGTCTTTGAAGGCGAAAGTCCGCATTCCGATCGAGTGATCGGGCCGGAAGGGAGGTTTTTCGATCAACACGGTCTGGGATGGATTGAAATCATAATTCTTGTCCTCAAGGATCATGCGAACTTTCAGCGGGCTGAGATTGGTGACATGGTAGGAACCGGGCGGAAAAGCACGCTTGGAATCGTTGATCACCAGAATCCGGCAGAGCGCCTTACTGTCCTTCGAAGGCGGGATCGCCAGAAGGATGGCGGACTTGACCCCTTCCGGCAACGTGACTTCCGCGACAAGTTCACCCTCGCGCGTCATCGACTCGCGGTCGGCCTTCTTTGTAAACACGATCTTCCTGCCCATCAGTTGGAATACGTTGAACTCGTGATTCAGCCCGCCCTTAATTGCTGATTTCACCGAGGCGGTGGCCGGAGGGGCCGCCGGATCCTGCGCGAATATCTCATCCATCTCCAAGTCGGGGCTGAACGCGAGCAAGCGGATTTCCGTACGCGTCCCGGGAGGAGCTTGGGAAAATACGGGCAATGCGGACGACCAAAGCAGGACGGCGGCTAGCAAATGTTTGGAAATCATGTCGCGTCAGTAAGAAGGGAATTCGTTGGGAAGCAAGCCTCAGAGTTCGTTTTCGTTGAGCCAACGGAACGAGACGATGTTAAAACGGCGGCCAAATTTGATATTAGCTGTCGAGGTCAGGGACGCCACCAAGGTGTCTGGGGTCTCGGTAGGATCGACGAACTCCGGCACCCGTTGGACGACGGTTTCACACCAGGCCCGGGCGATCACAGTAGTGCCATTGGGGGCGGTGGCTTCTCCATAACTGCGGATCTTGAACGTGTCCCCGCGCACCGTGACGATCGGTGCGAGAGCGGCCATCAGGTCTCCCTGGGTCAACATGGTTGGCGCGCCTTCGGCACTTTCCCCGTCCATGACAGAGGTGGTCTGCACTCCGAGTTTCCGTTTGGGAGTAATCAAGGAGGCGGAAACCTTTTTAGAATCCTTCCCGATGGCAACATCGTTGATGCTCTTGTTGTTTTTCATCCTGGCATTGTCGATGGCAGACTGGAGGAGGCCTGCCGTCTCATGGACGGATGATTTCGGACGACGGTTGACAAATTCAGCAAGTGAGAAAGGAGGTGCGCCGTCAACCACTCCACGGTTCTTGATTTCCACGATGATCTGTTTGGCCAGTTCCCTGATATCGTCGTCAGTGAGGGCGTTGTAGCCCGCCCATTGCAGTCCGGAACTCAGTCCTCCCCCCCCGGCACCGGCCATTGGCTTGCTGGTCCGGACGAACGGAGTCTTGTCGTCGTTGGCATAACCAATGTTAGACAAGGTGGTCGGGTAGGGTTTGGTAGTGCCAGACGCAGTAACCTTTACGTTAAGTCCGTTGATATTGCGGTCTCGCAGCGACATCAACACGGCACACCATGCGTCCAGCGAGGTCGAGTTGACATTGAAAGGAGCTTTGACGCCGACATATTTCGCAAGTTGGCGTGAACGCTCAAGATCGGTGAGCGCCAGGACCTTGTCCGCCTGTTTCTTGGAGTCACCAGGAGTGATCGGCACAAGGCGGCTATTGAGGGCTGGTTCAGATCCATCAAACACGCCTGTCACCACTTCTTTGGCGGTTCGTGCTTTGGTCATGACCTTGCCACTTCCACCTTCGTAGGCGGTCAAGCTTGAGAAATAATAGGAATCCCAGAGCGCATCATTGAGGAGATAGGAATGGTCCATCATGACATTGGTCAGATTTTGCGCCACCTTGGAGGATGGAATGAGCGGATGAGCCCGCGAGTTTCCAAAAGGATGCACCACCCGCGGAAGCTGCGAGCCGCTGGCCATGTTCGTGTGGATCAGGTCGCCCAACGACGCTGCGGGAGCGACCGGCACATGCAGCATCGGCACGAAAGATGACCCATCGGTCGAACTGCCGCTGGCACCAAAATAGCCACGATAGGTGGTCGGATCCACCGCGATTCCCCGCGGAAAGCTATCGAGGCTGGTCAAACGGATCAGGCGGAGATCATAAGGCTGATTACTGAGCCCGACTCGGGACGTGTCTTGTTCCGCGCCTTCCACCACCGGGTTGTTGTAAAGCCACGGCTTGCTGTCCGTGAGGTCATCCTTGGTGGTGCGTGCCGTCATCTCCAGCATGGCGACCGCCTTTTTGCCACCTTTGGTGAAATTATCGTCATTTTTCTGCATCAGCTCCGCGATTGTATAGTTGAGCGATTTGATGATCGGCTTGGACGGATCCTCGCTCATGTCCGCCGAGGGGTCCCCGGTGAAAGTAAAACCGTAACTGCGCAAGGTATCGCCCTTCACACCGTTATTCGAGTCGTCGGGGGTCGGAGTTCCAACGTTATTTCCAGCTAGGATATCCACTTGGAATTGCTTGGGCGCGGAGGCGGATGCGACCATCGGCTTGACCTCCAAGGTAACCTCATCGGTCATCCGCATCGTCACGAACCCATCATTGAGGCCCGATTCGACCGCATATTTGGAAAGTTCATAACGAGGATTGTTCATCGCCAAATGGTCCTCCTGCAATCCCGCTCGGAAACTCCATCCGGGTACGGTTTCCACGCCATACAATCCAAGCGAACCCGACTGGTTTTTCGTTCTGTTATCCTCGTTTCCGAAATTAAGGTTCTTGGCATAATCGAAAAACACATTCGGTCCATTGGAGGTTTCCCAACCCCAACTCCAACCCGCCTGCACCCGGGGCGAAAAGACCTTCACCTCACCTGGTTTCAGCCTTAAGGAGGCACCTGATGCCTCGGGGGTGCCGTCAGTGAGGATTAAAGTAAAGCATTTGCGGGAGGTGGGAGTTGTCTGATTATCAATCTGCATTTGAGCCAAGCTGGTGAATCCACCTGAACCTGGAATGACACCGGCTGAGTTTGGATCCCGGAATGGAGAAGGAGGCTTGCCGCCGGGCGCTTTGTCGATTTTGGTCAACCGGAAGCCCACCGGTGGATCCCAGATGCGGATGCGGGTTTTCACCAGACTCAAGGTCACGTCGTAAGGATTGTACAACGTAATCACCGGATCATAAACCAAGTGGGGAACGGCGCTGTTGCCTGCTCCCAATCTGGCATCCCACTCAGCCAACCGGTTTCCATACGTGGGCCTGTGGCTCACGAGGGAAAATACCAACTGGAATTTGGCAATCACGGGAAGCAAACGCTCTGTATCCGGCGAGGGGCTGAGTCCAAGAGGATCGCCGGGGTTGATTCCTTGTGAGTTGAGCCTGAGATCTTTCGCCAAGGCGGAAGTCAGGCTGTAAGTCACTTCACCACCCGATGCGGATGCCATGTTCTTATATTTCCGATAGTGTTCGCGGAGGTAGCTCCATCGGGGTGCCCCTGAGGAAACGTTAAAAGACGAGGGGTAGGGAGAGATCGCGGTGGGCGCGACGAAGGATCCCGCTGGAAGGTTCGCCGGTTCGAACAACGACGTCAGGTCGGTCTTCAAACCGCCGGTGGCCGTGTTCGTGAGTAGCCCGACTGAGCCGGTGGTGAAATCATGGAAACGCTTGCGGAATTCGGATTGGTTCTCAGAACCTGCGGGCAGAACCGCAGTTTCGAGAGAAATCAGGTTTTTCGGCGTCTTCAGCGACGACAATTTCGAGTCGAGTACGTCCGCGCGCACTCGATTGGGAACGGTGCGGGATGCGATTTCAATTCCTTGGGACAGCGCGGTCGCAGGATCGCCCAAATCGATCGCGGCCTTGGTGCTTTCGTCGAACACCGCGTATCCAAACTTGCCTGGATTTCGCGTACCTCCCACCTTGACCTTGGCAGCGACTACCGTAGTATCAACGCCTTCACTGTCTTTTACCGGATTGGTCAAGCTGCCCACCAACGCGACCGCTTTGTCTTCGGTAGGAGCGGCTTTCGAGCCGAAATTAAAATCCCTGGCATCCTCAGGTGTGGGAGAGGATACCAACCAACGGCTGAAACGGGCCTGTTTGCTGGAGAAAGAGGGCGAGCCGCTTGTTGTCGGAGTCCAGTGCCAATAATCCGAAGTATCCGTAGATTCCCAAGCTCCGACAATGTGCGGGCGCGGGGTCGTGGAAAAGACGGAAGAAGCCGGCGCGGAGACACTCTTATCCGGACCCAATGAAGTTTGCAGATCTCCCAAGGCTAACATCATTGCGAGCCGGGCGTTGCTTCGAGCAACGCTCGCTGCCGAAGTCTGTCCAACGGATCTCAACGAAATGCTGGAAAGTGTCAGCAACCCCACAGCGATCACGGTGAGTAGAATCATCAAACTAAGGGTGACAATCAGAGCGAATCCGGATTGCCGGGTTCTTTTTGGGTTAGTCTTCATGGGAAAATGGGGTTTCTTCAATGACTTCGAAGAAATACTAAATGATCACAATGTGATTACAATCGAAATTTATTCCATCCCTGAAATATTTTTTCAGGGAGATCAGGCGTGTGAAATTCTCCCTATCGATGCCATCGCAACCCCGGACGCATCCAGAGCTGAGAACCCTACCCCTCCATTCCGGTGGCCACAAATAGAATTGGCCGTACCCCCCCGATTGTGGGGTAATTGGAGACGGCGGAAAATCGTAGGAAAATGCTTCAAAATCGTTAAAAAAGCGAGAGCGGATGTTAGAAATTCCGAACTGGCGAAGGGTTTGTTGGAAGCGGTTCACAGGCGCAATCCAAGGTTTCAAGTCACCCACGAGGGCTGAATCAATCTACCCCAATTGAGGGGGGCTTCGCTTGTAAGATTGCGGGTTTGTTGTGTAAGATCCCGCCAGACAGGGCCAAAGACTTCCCCTAAAAACGGACCGCGCGGACTCCAACGTCACCCGGCGCTCAGCGGTTTCCAAGCATCAATCGAGACGCGGATTTCACTGACACAACGGCAGCAAACGCCGCATGATTCTGCTGGCGATGCCTCACCACTTTGGGGAGGTCAGGCCTTAAAGATTTCCGCGGAAGTCCTCTTTCGAGTCGCGGAATTTCATCGCGGCTTCGGTGCGGGAATGGACGTGAAGCTTCTCGTAAACCCGGCGAAGATGGACGCGCACGGTTTCCACACTGATGTCGAGCCGATCAGCGATTTCCTTGTTAGCCAGCCCCTTGGTGAGCAGCTCAAGGATTTCCGTTTCGCGTTTGGAGAGCTTCACTGCGGCCGCCTCGGTCGATTTCACGGGCTGGTGGAAAGCTTCGACAACACGTCGGGCGATTTCCGCACTCATCGGCGCACCGCCCGAACGCACGTCACGAACCGCCTGACGAACTTCCTCCGGGGTGGAGCGCTTGAGCAAATATCCCGAAGCCCCGGCCTTGAGGGCGGCAAAAATCTGGTCGTGATCGCGATAGACAGTGACCATGATCACCTGAATCTCCGGAAGGTGGTGCTTGATGCGCGCGGTCGCCTCGATCCCGGACATTCCCGGCAGATTGATATCCATTAGAACGACCTGCGGCCGGAATGCATCGATTTTTTTCAAGGCCTCTTCCGCACTGGTCCAGACTCCGAGGCAACGGAAGTCCTCCGCGGATTCGACGATTTTACGCAACCCGGCACCGAGAGCGGCATTGTCTTCGACGATGGCAACATCGGTGATCGGCTCTTTTGCGGTCGGCATTTGATTCAGGAAACGGATTTGGCGGGAGCAGGCAAGGGAAGAGTCAGGAAAATCGTGGTTCCCTGCATGCGGAACGTTTCGATACGACAATCACCGCCGGCATCTTGCATGCGTTGTTTGAGATTGCCGAGCCCGTTTCCACCGCTGGCGCTGGAATATTCGGGCTCGAATCCGCAGCCATTGTCCTCGATGTGGATTTCCAGCGAATCGTCTGAAACCGAAATTCGAAGGTTCACCTCGGTCGCTTGAGAATGCTTGACGATATTGTTGAGCGCTTCACGCACCGCCAGGAACACCCCGTGGCGCTGGGGAGTGGGAAGCGGATGTTCGGGAATGTCGCGGGCAACATCGGTCCGCAGCGGGATGCGCGCGATGTCGAGGAACTCGCGGGCAAACGCCGCGACATAATCCACCAGCGACCGCAGGTTGTCCTCACGGGGATTCACCGCCCAGACGATTTCATCCAGGCTGCCGACGACGTGCTTGGCCTTGACGGAAAGCTGGTCGAGCGACGGCCGCAAGGCAGTGGTCTCCGCATCCTCGGCCGCAAGCGCGGCGAGGATGGAGATTTCCGTTAGACTCGCGCCGAGATCGTCATGCAGGTCGCGCGCGATCCGGGAACGCTCCCCTTCCCTCGCGTTGCGGATTTTCAACGACTGGATCCGGCTCCTCATCTTGAGGCGGGCTGCGACCCAACCGGTGCCGACGGCAACGATGAGAATCAGACCGCCCACTGATAGATAGAACCACGCGGTCTGCCAGAAATGAGGCGGGATTACGACGGAAATGCGGGCGGGGGCGACACTGCGCATCCCGTCGCCATTCACTGCCATCACTTCGAAGGTGTATTTCCCCGGCGGCACGGCCTCGAAAGCGGCGACCCGTTGATTGCCGAGTTCTCGCCATGAATCGTCCGAGCCGGCAAGCCGGGCGCGATAGGTGATTTTTTCGGGGGCGCTGAAGCTCAAACCCACAAAGCGGAACTCGAGACGGGCCGTGCCGGGGTCGGTGGTCACCGGTCCGACAGCTCCGGTGTAAAGCACGCCGTTCGTGCGGACGGTTTGCAGAAACACCGGTGGGGGAATCTTGTTCTGTTCGACGAAATCTGGCCGAACCCTAACAATCCCGCTGCCGGTGGGAAACCACAACAATCCGTCCTTCGCACGCCACCCCGCCGGCTGATAGCCGCCGATGCATTCGCGCGAAGCGAGGCCGTCGGTATGATCGAGACGGAGCCACTGCACCCGGGCATCGGGTTTCTGGACGTGGGCCAGCAATTGTTTCCGCTCGGCCCGGATGATGCCGCTGAGCGACCCCATCCAGATGTAGCCCCGGTCGTCGCTGACAACACAGGTGAGCCGGACGTCGGGCAGTCCGTCATTGATGTCGAAACAGGACCATTTTTTCGCGTCCCAGAGATAAAGTCCGCTGCCGAGCGTGGTGACCCAGGTTTCGTTCGCGCTGAGCGACAGGATTCCGGAAATCCACTGGTGTTTGAGGACCTCGGGAGAAGCGATGGTGGTAAAACCGCTGCTATCTCCCAACATTACCCGTCCCGACGAAGTGCCGACGATGATCCTGCCGCCATGGAACGGCTGAAGGACCGTTAGATCAAGATCGCCGATTCCTTCGGCCTTTCCGAAACTGCGAACGGTTTGACCGGAATAGGACGCAAGACCTTGGGAGCCGCCGAACCACAATACCCCATTCGAATCCTGAGTGATGGATCGCACCTTGGAAGGAACCTGGGTCCTGGAAAACTGCGGTTGGAAGACCCCGGCATTGTAGCGAAAAACACTGCCGTCCCGCGAGGCGACCCACAGTTGCGAGTCCTTGTCTTCAAACAAGGCGGCGGCGGGTCGATAGTAACGTGCGCTCAACTGGATGTAGCGGGATTCCTCCGGCGTCCACCGCGTCACTCCACCGCGGCGGTTGGCGATCCACCACGTGCCCTCGTGATCTTGCAAGACCGAGGATACCGCTCGTTCAGTCTGGCCTTCATTGGTATCAAGCACATTCACCCGGGAATGGCGGACTCGGACCAGCCCGTTGATCGGAGAGGCGATCCAGACATTTCCCTCCCGGTCTTCTAACAACTCATTCACCGCAAAGCCCTGGCCACGGTCGGGTAGTTCGACCTTCATCTCCTGTTGCCCCTCGGTGGTGACGCTCAATCCACCCGTGGCACCGGCCGTCCACGTGCTCCCCATCCGGTCCTTCAAAACCGCCCTGCCCGCTTTCTCAACGATTCTCCCGCTGGTCGATTGCTTGTCGAGATCGTCGGCGAATTTCGCCAAAAGCGTGTCATCCGGATTGACCACCGTGACCGTTCCGTCCGCGGCAATCCGGCCGTATTCGGGACCACGCTTGTAATAGACCAGACCATCGCCCACGTCTATCAGCTGCGTCACCAGCGGAGGCAGCGGCGTTCTGATATTGTCGAGAATCCGATGGAGTCTTCCATTGTCCGCCCGGAAAAGCCCGCCCTGATAGGTCGTGGCCCAGACCACACCGTCACCGGTCGCAAAAAGCCGGTAAAACGCGAGGCGGAACCGGCGGAGCTCCCCCTCCGGTTCGATCACTTCAAAATCAAATCCATCGAAACGCGCCACCCCTTCCGCTGTGGCGACCCATAGATAGCCGTCGCTTGCCTGCACCACCGACCGCACCACGTTGCTCGGCAGACCGTCCTGCGATTGCCAGACGCGCACCAGAAATCCGGACTGGCCTTCCGGAACCTCGCTCCACGCAACTCCGAGAAGGAACCGGAAAATGAAAATGAAACCGATGAATCGCACGGGAATGACCAATGAACGGAAGCGGAGGGTTTGTCGAGGATTCGGAACCCAGCAAAGACGAACCGCCGGCTTCCCACGAAGCCGACGGTTGTAGTCCATACCCTGTTTAACCCGGAAAGATCATTTTCTGCGGCGAAGAAGCGTCAGAAAACCGATGGAGCCGAGAATCAGCGATGCCGGCTCGGGGACGACGGTAAGTGTCACAAATGAGGTTCCGGTGGCGGACGCTTCAGACGAGAAGTTGTTGCCGTAGGCGGTATCGTTGTAGTTGAAGAGCCACTGGTTGCCGCCAAAGACTCCGCCGGTGTAGGTTGTGTCGTCTGTAAAGCCGGTGAAACCGCTGGTGATTCCAGCACCAGTGTAGCTGATGAGCGTCAGCTTGTCTCCTACCAGCCAAGTGCCAAGATCGAGATTCGAACCTGATAGATCGAGGGTGACGCCGGTCAGGCTCAGGCTGCCGTTGGCGGCGAGGAGGTCACCTCCGCTGGAACTGTTGTCGATGGCTTCATAGACAAAAGTAGTCCCCGAACCCATGGTGAGTGATCCGGTGGCAAGACTTTCCACCGAGGCTCCGGGTGAGAGGGTCGCCGTTCCGGAAAGCGTCACCGAACTGGCGATCGCTCCGGTTCCGCCGAGCTTGCCGCCGGTGACCGTAGTACCCGACGTATTGGAAAGCGAGCCGTTGACGAGAAGCGTTCCGGCGGAGACGAGCGTGGCTCCGGTGTAATTACTGTTGCCTGTTAGCGTCAGCCTTCCGGCACTTCCGACCTTGGTGATGGAGAGAGTGGTTGCTCCATTTTGAATCACACCGGCGAAGGTGGTGTTCAATCCCTTGTTTCCGATCACGAATGTTCCCGCGCCGCTGCCACTTGCGGTTTGTAGGATGGCACCGGTATCTCCGCTCAAGGCTCCGATACTCATGCTGCCGCTCGTGAAGAAGCGTCCGGCGACCGCCATCGAATTGCCGCTGGTCCCGGAGATGTTCACCGTCGCATTCGAGAGGTCGCCGTTGAAGGTTCCACCGTTCGCTGTGAGACGCGCGCCACTGGAGGCTGTCGTGGCGGTGAAATTCAGGGTGCCGCTGAAAGCAGTCCAACTTCCATTGAGCTCATAGCGGGGATCGCCCTGACCGTTGACGTTGCCGACGGCCAGATTGAGAGTGCCACTGCCGGAGCCGCCCACGATGCTGGCACGCCCGCCATTGCCAAGTTGCAGATTCGCGGTGACGCCCGAGGCGACGTTCACCACTCCGGTGGTGATATAGTTCGATCCCGTGTTGCTAGATGAAAAGCTGCCGGTGCCGCTGGTGAAATTCAGGTTGCCCACCGTATCGGCCGCAGCGGAGGTGAGCGTCACCGCGGCAGTGTCCGCGATGTTGATGACATTGCTGCCGGTCGCATTCTCACTGGTAAAGGACAGCGTGCCTGCGGTTACGGAGTAGGCTCCGTTGAATGTGTTGATCCCGCCAAGAGCCAGGGTACCGGCACCTGTCTTGTTGAGTGTGCCACTGCCGCTGACCGCGCCGGTGTCGGCATAGGTCGTGCCGGCATCGACAAGAATCCCGCTGTTCGCATGGTTGATGACCATGGCGCGGGCCGTAGCAATGTCCGCCGTCGTCTGAAGCGTTCCGTTGTTGATGGTCAAGGCACCACTCACGTCTCCCAGACTCGCTGAATTATTGATGACAACGGTACCGGCACTGATCGCAGTGCCGCCGGTATAGTTGTTCGTGCCACTGAGGCTTAGGGTTCCGTTTCCAGCCTTGTTCAGGGATCCGTTACCGCCGTTGCCGATGGCATTGGCAAAGGTAACATCGCTGCCATTGGTATCGACCGTCGCGACACCACTACTGAGAGTCACCGTTCGCACCGAAATATCGTCGGTGTTTCCGTTGTAGCGCAAGGTTCCACCGCCGATGGAGATCCCGCCCGTTCCGAGATTGCCCAAGGAGGAGAAATCGAGCGCGCCGTTATTGATCGACGTGCCGCCTGAATATCCGTTAGATCCGGATAAGACCAGCGTTCCCGAGCCGGTTTTGCTGAGACTGTGCGAACCGGATCCGTCGTTGATCGCGCCGGAGACACTAAGAGTGGAAGATGCTGCAACATTGACGCTGGTGTTCTCATTCAACGCCAGCGTGGCCGCGATAGCGTGCGTCCCCGTGTTCGAAATCGAAACTCCGGAACCGTTGTTATCCAAAGTAAGCGTGTTGGCACCGGCGAGTGTGTAGGACCCGCTGGTGGTGTTGAAGGTCAGTCCGCCAACCGTTTCGTTGGCATCCAAGGTGATGGTTCCGGGAGTGGCTGCATTGTCAAAAGTCGCGCTGTCACCGGCAGCACCGGGAATATTGCCGCCCTGCCAGTTGGTGGAGGTGGTCCAGTTCGTGCCCGGTCCGCCACCGGTCCAGGACGCCAGCACTCCAGCCTGCGTCAAAGTCAATGTTAGATAAGTCGTGCCACCGGGACCCGCCGCCGTTCCGAAGCTTGGTGTGAAACCGGCGATGCTCGTTCCGAAGGTAAAGAGACTGGACGGGGTACCGCCGCTGATCGAGGTGTATTGGAAAAGATCATAGGTTCCGGCCGAAGCGAATGCCGTTGCCGTACCCGGCGCGTAAAGATTCAGCGAGATCGATCCCGAGCCGGGAAGTGTCAGCGCGGTGGTGCTCAGATAGTTGTTGAGCGCATTCCCCGTAGAGAGTCCGAAGTTCAGTGCGGAACCGCTGCTCAGGACGAGATTGCCTACTGTTAGATAACCGGAACCCGCATTGCCGGAAATGACCGTACCGGGAGTCAAAAACGAACCATTTCCAGCGGAAACCGTATCGGTAACAGAACCAGCACCGGTCAGGGTCTTGCCACTGCCCAAGCTCAGCGTGCTGCTGGTAAGTCCGGACACGTCGAGTATCGCACCCGATCCGATGTTGAACTTCGCGGATGCCGGAGTACTGGTGGTGGCTCCGAATTTCAACGTGCCTCCGCCAACGGTGGTGTCGCCTGAATAGGTCGCCGTATTGTTGAAGGTCAGTGTGCCGTTACCAGCCTTCGTAAAACCGCCTGTCCCGCTGTTGCCGACCGGGTTGGCAAAGGTGACATTGCTTCCGTTTGTATTGATGGTCGCGTTGCCTGTGAAAGTGACTGCTTTCGCAACACCGACAGAGTTGGCCGTCACGTCGGTCGTGGCGTTCAGCAACGTGGAATTATAGATCAGCGTACCACCGCTCGCCCCGAAGGTCAGCCCGGAATAGTTCGCTCCGCCCAACGCGAACTGGCTGTTGATGTTCAGAGTGCCGCCGTTGATCGTGTTGACTCCGGTGTGGGAGTTGCCCGCGCCATTGAGAACCAGGGTGCCGGAACTGACTGTTAGCTTGGTGCCAGTACCGGTGATGATTCCGTCAAACTCGTTGCTGGTGGAACCTGCATAATTCAAAGTGCCACCTCCGTTGATGGTCTGACTACCTAATGTGGCACCCGCTCCCGTGGTGAGGCCCGAGACGGTGACGATTTGGCTGTTAGTCGCCAGGGTTCCGTTCGTTGTCGCGGTTCCAATCACCACCGAACCAAGCTTCGTCGCCGTATTCGTCTGGATCGTGCCGGCCTTGATGGCGGTCGTTCCCGCATAGTTGGCGTTCGCTCCATTGATAATCAGGATGCTGGCTGCCTGTACGGTATTCTGATTGAGGTTGGTAACGTTCGCTCCAAGGCTGCCGTTGATCGTGGTGTTCTTGTTCCCCGTGCCAATGTTGTTGACCGTGAGGTTGCCTCCCGACGTTCCGATATCGCTGTTGATGTTCAGAATGTGAGCCGAGGCGGTATCATTTTCATAAATATTGAGAACCCGGTTTTGCGACGCCGCGGCATTGATCGTATTGACACCGAGAACGCCGATTGTCAGTCCGCCGTTGTTAGCATTGACGGTTCCGAAATCCGCGTCGGTATTGGACAACACGAGATTCGCGTTGACCGTCAGCGGACCGCTGCTCGTCGCATTGACACTCGAATTCACCGTGCTGCCGAAAGAATTCGCAGCGCCCGTCCAACCGGAATTGTCGAGGGTGATCGCATAGTGGTTGGCGTCGTCCTGAATGGTCCAGTTGTTTGCGCTGCCTGCGGAGTTCCTAATAGCCCCGACGACGACTCCCGACACATTCAGAGTTACCGTCGCGGCGGTCGTGGCACTCCGCAGCACAATGTCGCCCGCGCTACTTGCGCTCGGCGCACCGCCCGACCAGGTCCCCGCATTCCAGTTAGCGGCAGTGGTGTTGGTCCAAGTATGCGTTGCATTCGCGGCCATCGCCTTTTCACCACCGATAAAAATTGTGATTCCGAAAAAGGCTGCGGGCGCGGACAACAATAATTTACCAAGGAAGAATCTGCGGGATTTCATGAAGGGTGGGTTTGGAAACGATGGATTACGGATTTGAATCTCCGTCGTGGTGATTAAACGAGCCCCGGCGCAAGACGGGCAATCACCCGTATGAAGTAGCTTCCTGGTCCCGAACGCTCTAAGACATCAAGACCGCCATTTTCCTAACACAAAAACATCTCCTCTTCGAAGTTGCGGCAACCGGACGTCCGCCGGGATTGAAATTTCAATCCGCGGGTTCCCTTCCCTATGCTGGAAACATCGACCAAAGCGGGATGGCGGGCTCAACAGACGCATGACACATGGGTTTGCGGTCGAATACAGCCGATCATCCACGATTCCCAAGTCGATACAGGCGGCTCAAGGGGCGATAGCGATCCGATAGAACCTGCTTCCGGGAGACTTCGTCACCGTGTAGCTGGTGGTTGCCGCCGGAGAATTCGCGGCTGGAACCGTTGTAAGAAGACTCCAGCCCCCGACAAGCGCAGAATTCGTTAGAATTTGATAGGATTTCCCGGGAACGCTCGGCCAGGTGAGCGTGAATTGGGTAGCGCTCGCCGGAGCCATCGTGACGGCAAATCGGGAGGTTCCGCTGTTGGGATTCGTTCCGGCGAGAAACTCGATGGCATTGTTTTGCCCATCACCATCCGGGTCCGAAGCACCGTTGGTTGAGAGATTTCCGAGGTATTGCATTTCCCAGGAATCCGGCAGCCCGTCCTCGTCCGAGTCATCAATCACCAGCGAGACCAGCCCGGCAACACTCGTGGAAAGCTGTGCGGTGGTGCCACCGGGAATTCCGGTGAGTGACACCGAATCCATCGCGAGGCTTCCACCGTAGCTGAAAAGCGGATAACGGCCGAAGGCCGTGCCCGGCGCGAGGGCGATCTGGACCGTGCCGGCAAGTGATAGATCGCCGTTGATCGCGATGAGATCGGAGGAAATGCCGCCGCGCATGCGGATCGTTGAGGCAGCATCGAAGAAGGCACTGCCGCCAATGTTGAGGGTCCCCGGAGTGCCCGATGAAAAGCCGCGGCCCTCGAACTTGCCATTGCAGTTGAGATCGGCCGCCACGGTGCCATAGCCGGTTAGATTCGCGGTGCTTTCCAGATTCACGGCATCGGTGGCGAGCGTTCCATTGGTAAGGACCAGAGCCGCGCCGTTGGCGACATTGACCGCGCCGGTGCTGGTGAAATTGCCGGAAATGGCGAGAGTCCCCTGGTTCACCGCGGTGCCGCCGTTCCAGAGTCCGCTGCCTCCCAATGTCCACGTTCCTGTCCCGATTTTCACGAAGTTGGTGGCGGTTCCCGTGTTCTGCTCTTCGATGAAGCCGGCAAAGGTCGCGTTGGTATTGCGGCCGCCGATCCGATAGGTCAGCGCCCGTCCGCCGGTCACGCCGCCGCGCAGGTGGGCCTGGCTGGTGCCGCTGACTTCGCCGATGTCGATGGTGGTTCCCGCACCGCCGGAAAGCGTGCCGACATGGTAGGCGTAGATCTTGTCCGATAGATTCAGCGCCGCATTCGGGAAGCCCGGGAAGCCGTAATTCGTGCCCATCCGAAAATCGCCGCCGTCGGCATCGGTGATGACATTAATGGTCCCGGTGAAGGCGCTCCAATCGGTGTAGAGCGTGGTGCGCACCCACGGAACGTAGAAGTTCAGCGTGCCCGCGCCGGCAAGTGTTCCATACATGTCCACCCGGCCGTCGGCGTTCAGGCGTGCGGTGGCACCGTTCGGGACAACCATGTTCGCGTTGAAATCATTGTAAGTCGCGATGTCATCGCGCATCGAGATGATGCCGGCGTTCATCGTAACGCTGCCGGTGCCAAGTCCGTTACCGTTGGCTGCCTCGCTACCGAGAACAATGGTTCCCGCGCTGAGCGTGAGACCGCCACCGAAGGTGTTAGCACCTGACAAGGTGAGCGAGTTCGTTCCGGATTTCACCAGCGAGCCTCCATTCAACCCAGCGGCAAGCGTGTAGGCGCGGGCGGTATTGTCGACCACTGTCGAGCGCGGGCTGACCGGGCTCGGCAGGGAAATGTTGCTGACCGTGCTGGAGTCATTGAAAACGACGGCGTCGTACGGATAGAACGTGCCGGGCGACGCACCGGTCCAGTTGCCGGCGGTGGCAGTGTCCCAGACGGCGCTCGCTCCACCGGTCCACGTCAGGGTGCCGGGATCCCCCACGACATCGAGCCAGACTTTCGAAGGATTGGAGCCTGCGGCGGTGCGATTGAGCGTGAAGGTCTGACGGCTGCCAGCGGGAAGGTTGTGGGTGAGGGTGACGCCGTTCACGGTGCTGTTAGTCGCACCGGAGATAAGGTCGTAGGTGCCGGCCTGGAGCCCGCCCTGAAGCAGCAGGAACTGAAAATACTGGCTGCCGGCCAGGGCCAGCGTGCCACCGTTCATCGCGATCCGGTCGTTAGCTCCGCCCGGTGAATTTGTCATGTCGAAGTACAAGGTCGCGCCGTTGAGCGCGAGGCCGTTGCTAACCGTCATCGTCGCGCCGGTGAACGGCGCGGTCCCGGGTGAGAGAATCGCACCCGCGCTGGCGGTCACTCCGCCGCCTAACGTGCCCCCGCCGGCGAGCACCGCGCCACTGGCGACGGTTACCGGGGAATTCATCAGATTTCCCGACACGATGAGCGAGCCCGCGCTAACAGCGGTCGGGCCGGTGTGGGTGCTGGATCCTGATAGAGTGAGCGCACCCGTTCCAGATTTCGTAATGCCTAGCTTGTGGCCCGTGCCCGACCCATCGGCAATGGTTCCCGCGAAGGTCGAATCCGCATTGAGCGCGCCGATGGTGTAGGTATCGGTGACCGCGTAGTTGGTGTCGCCTCCCGTGAGAAAGGCTCCGGCGCCCGCGTTGAGCTTTCCGAACGAAACGCTCTGCGCGCCGTTCAAGTGATGCCTTACCGAGGCGTTCCCGAGCTGAAAATCGGTTTTCGAAAAATCGAGCGAGCTGGCACTGTTGATGCGCAGGGTGCCGGTGCTGCTTCCTGTGTTCAGCGTGCCGGTGAAATTCGCCCAACTTCCCTGGAGCGTGAAAAGCTTGTTCGAGAAGTTCAGGTTGAATTGCTCCGCCCCGGTGATGTTGGAGCTTAAATACATGTTCGAATTGCTCGTCCAGTTGAGCGTCGAGCTGCCGTTGATCGCCAGCGGATTGGTGAACGTGCCGCCTCCGCCGGGAAGATTCAGCGTCGCGTCCCCGATAGACACGTTGCCCGTGCCGATGCTGTCGGTCCGGCCTGCGGTGATGGTCCCGCTGTCCAATATCACGGAGCCGAAGCCGTTCGCCGCGCTGTTGGAGAAAGTAAGTATCCCGCTGCCCCGTTTGGTCAACGCCCCGGATGCGGTCACCGATCCCGTGCCCCCGAGGTTGTAGTTTGCGGTGGCATTCACGTCCACGGTCGTCGGAGCAACCGCGCCGGTGACGTTTACGGCGGGTGATTGCGAACCGCCGTCGTCTAACGTCACACGGTCGCCGAAGCTGAAAGCCGTCGCGGCTCCATTCCGCACCCAGTTGTTAGCCGCGGAGTCCCACACGTTCGCGGAGCCGTCGCCTTTCCAGGTCAGATCGCGAGGCAGGCCGCTTTGCGAGACCAGCAGAGCTAAAGTCTGCGTCCACGCACTGCCCGCCGCATCGGTCACGGTGAAATCGAAACGCGCGCGACCGACAAAGTTGAGCGTGGGCGTGAATTTCACGATCGGCCCGGTGGCGGATAGGGTCACTCCGTCCGCTAGATATTGGGTGATGGCACCGTTTGAAATCGCCGCGATGGCGAAGGACGGCGTGGTGGAAAAGCCCGAGGTGAACTTCCGCAAGTCCATCTGGATGCTGGTGGGCGTGCCCGAAATGTTCTTTGCCACGGTCGCATGCGGGATGGCGAGGTATTGCAGGTATTCCTCCAGGCGGGTGTAGCCCGCGACGGTTCCTGTTGGAAAAAACGTGGTGCCGGTGATGAGGCCGCCGCTGTTCGCGAGCGCCGTGTTGTGATCCTGCGCCGCGGGATTCCATCCCAGCGCGGATTCATAGAAATCCGGCATGCCGTCGTGATCCGTGTCCACCGCAGCAGCGGTGGAAGCCAGCACGCCGAAGCCGCTCGCACTCGCGCCGGTATCGCTCTCGCGGGAGACGTGGAACCGCGCCTGTGTCGTCAGCTTGCTCATCAGGATGGTGTCCACTTCGTCGCGGATCGCGCCGGTGTAGTTCGCATCGAGGCGGAGCGCGCCGGCATTGGAAACGACCTTCTTGTAAGCCACCAATGCAGGATCCGCGGCGACTCCGACGGTGGATCCGGTGATGGCCGAGGGGGCCTGATAGTAGCGGAACGCGCCCGTGGCGGCTGGCGGATTTTCCGCAGCGGAGTAGGGCGAGCCTTCGACGATGGAGTAGCCCTTGTCCGTGCCGTTGAGAATGCCGTCGCCGTTGTTGTCGGTCAGGTTGCCGCCGAGAAAGACGGTGAAGTTCGGCAGCCCGTTGGTGGCCACGCTGCCTTTGACGAGGGCCTTGGACTGCGTGTTGCCGGGCGGGCAGACGAAGTAGTTGTTGATGACGTTCGCCTTGTAGTTCTGGACGCTGGTCGTATCGCCCATGATGAAGCCGATATCCCAATCGAATGTGACGTTGTTCACCCATTCCAACAATCCGTTAGGACGGGCCTTCGGATTCCGCGTGTGGTTGTGCGCCCACAGGTTGTGGTGCGACGTGGCGTGATTTTGGTCCCACAGTCCGCCGCAGGAGTGGCTTTCAAGGCCCCACGCGTTGAGCGAGTATTGGAGCGTTAGATTTTCCGGCGGACTGCCGAAGCTCGACATGTTCTCGTCCGTGCTGAATTGCATCGAGACGTGGTCGAGGATGGCGTTGAGGCAACCGCTGTCGAGGTCGATGCAGTCGCCGCCCGAGCCGTATTTGCCATGCCGGAAACGCAGATGGCGGATGACCACATCATCTCCGGAGATGCGGAAGAAATTGTTATAGAAACCCACGCCGTCGCCGGGGGCCGTTTGCCCGGCGATGGTGACCTTTGAAGTCGTCATCCGCGTTCCATTGGATCCGCTCGGGAGCCGGATGTAACCGCTCACGTCGAACACGATCGTCCGTCCGGCGGATGGCACGGTGGCGATGGCCTCCGCGAACGACCCCGCGCCGGACGCATTGAGGTTCGTGACATGATACACGTCGCCGCCGCGGCCGCCCACCGCGTTGGCGCCGTACCCTTCCGCACCGGGAAACGCAGGGATCGCCATCGCAGGAACGATGCCGGCGACAAGAAAAGCAAGACTGGGTTTAAGCATGGAAAATGGGTTTGAATCAAGGATTGGTTCGGAATGGAGCTGCCGGAAGTCCTTCGGCGTTGGTCAAATTGGCACCCGCAGGATTTTCGCCCCAAGCGTAGCGGACTTGGGTGGGTTCGGTGATCTTCGGGCTGGAAACAATGACGCTTTCGCCATCGATCACCGCGTCCGCCCAGACGAATTTACCATCGGCTCCGGCGATCGCAAATTGCTTGAGAGCACCATCCTTGGCCACAAGACCGCCCGCGTGATCGAACTTGATGATCACCTTGCCGTTCTGCACCGAGCTTTCACGAAACAACGGGCCGCTTGATTCACCGGACTGGCCGTATGTCCCGGTCATTGCGAGTCTGGCGAGGCGGTTCCCGACATCGAGCTTGTTGCGCGGGTGGACGTTCGTTTCATCACCGATGTCGAGAGTCACAGCCATGCCGGTGTGGGGAATGGCGAGCGACTTCGCCTGTGCCTCACGCATTTCCGGAAGTTGGCCGCCAGACGGTTCGGGCGATGGCGCTTTGTTAGGAGCGAGCTGCACGAAATAGAATGGCAGGTTGGGATTTCCCCACTGCGCGCGCCAGGTTTCTATCAGCGCTTGCTGGAGTTCCGGGTAGAGCTTGCGGGTGTTCATGTTGGACTCGCCCTGATACCAAATCGCGCCGCGGATGGCGTAGGGAACGACCGGGGCGATCATGCCGTTGTGGAGGACGAAGGGATTGTGCTGGTCTTGAAATGGATCGGGATTTTTCGGGGATCTTCCACCTTTCGATTTCGCGAGGGCTTCACCATAGCTAAGGAATTGTTTCGGATCGTCACGGTAAACGAGGCATTTCTTGCCGAAGGCATCGAGCAACTCCTTGAACTGCGGATGAGCCGCGAGCGCTTCCTGCGGAATCCACGATTCGATGGTGCTGGCCCCGTAGGCACAAGTGACCAAGCCGATCGGCACCTTGAGATCCAACTGAAGCTGCCGTCCGAAATAATAGGCGACCGCCGAGAAGTCCCCGGCTGTTTCCGGCGTGCATACCGCCCACTTGCCCGGCACGTCACGTTGGGGAAATTCATTCATCTCCCACTCCGCGGAGAACATCCGGAGCGCGGGATGATTCGCCGCCGCCACTTCCTTTTCCCAATCCGCCGCGCCTGAGAACGAGCGCTTCGCGGTTTTCGCCAGCGTGAAATCCATGTTCGACTGACCCGAGCACAGCCAGACTTCGCCAATCAATACATCGCCATAAACCCGCTTGGCCGCGCCGGATGAAATTTCGAGCGACTGGCTCCCGCCCGCCTCCATCGCAGGCAACACGGTCTTCCAATTCCCGATTTCGTCCGCTTTCGCCACCGCGGATTTTTCTGCTAGAGTGACTTTCACCTCTGCGCCGGGGACCGCCGTTCCCCAAACCGGGATCGGCATCTGGCGTTGCAGGACCATGTGATCCGAAAAAACCGAAGGCAGCCACAGATCCGCCGGATAGAGTTCCTTGCCCAGATCGCAATCGGTTAGCCCGCGGATCGCCGACGCCATCACCCGGGCATTGAATGCCGCGCCCGCGGGCCCGGTGTGGGTGTGGTCGGTGCCGGCGAAGAGTTCCGCAGTTTTCGCCTCGCCGAGACTTTCATAGCGGTTGGCTAACAGGTTGTTAAAATCGATGAAGGCAGCGTGCTCCTGCTCCGCCACCTGTTTCGCCCAGCCGCCGTAATCATTTCCCGAACGTCCGATTTTCCCGTCCGTCCAGATGTTGCGGGGAATCAACGAAACCATGATCGGAGTGACCCCCTTCGCCTTCGCTTCGGTCACGAATTTGCGCAAATACCAGCCGTAGCTATGAACCGTCTCCGGTTGCTGGTCGGTGACGCGAACGATGTCTTCCACTTCCTCGCCGATCCCTTTGATCGATGCCCGGCACTTCTCGTCGTTCAATTTTCCGCCGTCGTTGTGGCCGAACTGCATCAGCAGGAAATCGCCGGGTTTCAGGTGCGCCATCAACGCATCCCAGCGGCATTCAGTTAGAAAAGTCCGGCTGCTGCGGCCGCCGATTGCGCGGTTGATCACCGAGATCTTCGCCGGATCGAACTCATTGACCAGCGGATCCCCCCACCCCATCTGGCCGCCGGTGCCGTTCCGCACCGTCGAGTCGCCGATGATGTAGAGGGTCGGCTTCGCCAAACAGGAGACGACCATCGCCCCGGCGGCGAGGCAGAAAACAGCAAAAGCACGTAGCGACATGAGGTGCAAATCTTACACGGAAAGGCCCCGCCGTCCCCTACTCAAAAGGGGTAATAGGTAAGCAATGGCAAGGATTTCGGATCGCACCGAGGCTAAAAATAAGACGCATCGACATCTCGTCCATCCGCTGGGACGAGACGTCCCAGCCCCTTATGAAAAGAGGCGATTCGGAGATCGCCGCTCCTCCCGATTTCCGGAAAATCCTCCACCATGACGTTACTTGGTTTTGAAATTGCCGCTGGATCGGATTCCGTCACTCGGGTAGGTTCTTCCCATGAGTCTCACCGAAGTAGCCAAGCTTCCGCTCCGCGAGAAGTTCCAGATCATGGAAGCCATTTGGGCTGATCTGAGCGAGCGGGTGGAGCGATTTGAAAATCCTCCGGAGCACCGGCAGCTTTTCGACGCCCGCCGCGCGCGGGTCGCTGCGGGAGAATCCACGCTGCACGATTGGGACGTGGTGAAGCACAGCATCGGACGCAGATGATCAAGGTCAGGATTTCAAACGAAGCGTTTGATGATCTGGACGATGGTTTTTGGTTTTATGAAGCACAGGAGGCAGGTGTCGGTGATTACTTTGCCAGCTCGATTCAATGAAACGACCCCGCTACATTCTGCTAGCCGCATTTGCAGTTCTCTTGGTAATCGCCCTCGTTTTCCTCCTGCTCCCGCCCGCTCCCCTTGATCTGAGCCACGAAGAGGAACCGTTCAAGTCGATGGTGCTGCCTCTACAAACGATCACCGGCTACACCATTATGGACGGCGGAAGCGTGAGAATAGATCTGGTCGATAAAACGGGAGTTCAATACGACATGTGTTTCGACATTGATACTACAAAAGTTCTCAATAGCCATCCCACCGCTACGTATGGAACGAAGACCCGGAGGAAGGAGATTCCGTTGAAAAACCCAGCAAGAGCGAAGGTGGTCGCGATCCGCCTCCTCAAGGATTTCGGTACCAGCGGTGATATTGGAATTCTAGGTGCACTCGAGGGACTTACTGATCCGATAGGTGACATTGCAGAGCGGCTTTATGCGAAGACGAAGCGCCTCCTTTATTAGCCGGAAGGTTCAGTGATCGGGAAAAAGACGCGATTCGGAGATCGCCACTCCTTGGGATTTCCGGCAAATCCTCCGGCGTGACGTTGCCGGTATTTGAAATCGAGGGGGAGCTGCGGAATGCGGTGCAGGGTGAGCGTGCCCGGGTGCTTCTCAAAGCGCCGACGGGATCGGGGAAATCGACGTCGGTGCCGGGGATGCTGGTGGATGCGGGGATTTCCGGACGGATCATTGTGATCGAGCCACGGCGGATGGCGGCGCGGTTGTTGGCGGGCTGGGTGGCAAAACAACGCAAGGCGACTTTGGGAAACGAGGTGGGCTATGCGGTGCGGTTCGATACGAAATACCGGGCGGACACGCGGATCGTCTATCTGACGGATGGGGTTTTCCAACGCTGGATCCAGGACGATCCGGAGCTGACGGGCGTGGGCGCGGTGGTGTTCGACGAGTTTCACGAACGGCGGCTGGCGGTGGACATCGCGCTGGCGCGTTGTTTGGATTTGCAGGAAGGAGCAAGGCCCGACCTGCGGGTGGTGGTGATGTCGGCGACGCTCGAAACGGCGGGACTGGCGGACTATCTGGCCCCGGCGGTTTCGCTGGAAGCGGGCGGGCGGACGCATCCGGTGCAGGTGCTCTATCGGGCAGACCGGCCGCCGGTGAACGACCGGCGCGGCGGACCGCCACGGGAGACGCCGATTTGGGAAAAAATGGCGACCGTTTGCCGTGAGGGGATGGCGATGCCGGACGCGGGAAACATCCTGATGTTCTTGCAAGGCACGCATGAAATCCGGCGGACCGTTGAACTGCTGGAGACGAGCGGTTTGGCAAAAGGCTGGGACGTTTTCCCGCTGTATTCGGCGCTGGCTCCCGCAGCGCAGGAGGCGGCGATTTCTCCAGCGCCGAGGCCGAAAATCATCGTGGCGACCAACGTGGCGGAAACCTCGCTCACCATCGATGGCGTGCGCACGGTGATCGATAGCGGGCTCGCACGCACCGCATCGTTCGAGCCTCGGCGCGGGATCAACACGTTGCTCATCACGAAGATTTCCCGTGCCGCCGCCGAGCAACGCACGGGCCGGGCAGGACGGACGGCACCGGGTCGGGCGTTCCGCTTGTGGAGCGAGGCGGATCACGGGCGGCGGGCGGAATTCGAAGCGCCGGAAGTCCGGAGGGTGGATTTGGCGGAGGCGGTGCTTTTATTAAAAGCGGCGGGCGTTTCCGAAGTTAGGGATTTCCGTTGGTTCGATGCGCCGACCGAGGAATCGCTGACTCGCGCCGAGCGATTGTTGCACGATCTTGGAGCGCTGGATGCGGGCGGGCAATTGACCGACGAGGGGCGGAAAATGGCATCGCTACCGCTGGAGCCACGTTTCTCACGGCTCATGTTAGCAGGCTACGAACACGGTTGTGTGGCGGAGACGGCGTTCATCGCGGCGACGGTGCAGGGCGAGGGAATTTTCACGAACAAACGCGGCGGAGTCGGCCGCAAGGATTTCATTTTCGCCGATGACGACTCGGATTTCGCCGGCGAGTGGCGGGCCTTCGAATCGGCGGAAGCGATGGGTTTCGATCCGCGGCGCTGCGATCAGGTCGGGGTCATGGCGCGCGGTGCCCGCGAAACGGCGCAGGGATTTGACCGGCTGTGCTCGATGGCGAAGCGCTTCGGTTGGGAGTGGCAGCCCGTTGATTTCAAAGCCCGGCGCGAGGCGGTGGGAAAAGCGATGCTCGCCGCCTTCAGCGATCAATTGGCGATCCGCATCAGCCAGGGAACGCTGGCCTGCAAGCTGGTAGGAAATCGCAAAGGGAAGCTCGACGAGGAATCCTGTGTGAGGAACGCCCCGGCATTCGTGGCGGCGGAGATCACCGAGGTCGAAGCACGGGAAATCATCGTCCATTTGCGCCGCGCCACCGCCATCGATCCGGCGTGGTTGGCGGAATTGTTTCCCGACGATCTGGCACAGAACGACGGAGCGGCTTGGGACGACACCCGCCGCCGGGTGGTCGCGCGGAAGGAAACCCGTTTCCGAGATCTGGTGCTCGAAGCCAAGGAAAGCGACCACGGCGTGAATCTCGATCAAGCCGCCGAATTACTCGCCACGCGAGTGCTGTCGGGTGAGCTAATTTTAAAAAATTGGGACGATTCGGTGACCCAGTGGACCGCCCGCCTCGCCTCGCTGGGAACCTGGATGCCTGAGCTGGGAATGCCCGGCTGGTCGGACGAGGACCGGACGGATGCCATTGCCCAAATCTGCCATGGCGCGGTGAGCTACAAGGAAATCAAGGAGGCAAACGTCTGGCGGGTGTTGCGCGAATGGCTGAGTTTTGAGCAACGGGCGGCGCTCGATTCGTATTGTCCGGAGCGGGTGGATCTGCCGAACGGCCAATCCGCGAAAATCACCTACGGCGAAGGCAGAGACCCGTTCATTTCACTGCGGGTTTCCCACCTTTTCGGGATTTGGGAAACGCCGACCATCGCGAGCGGACGGATTCCGCTGCTGGTTCACATCCTCACGCCGGGCCAAAAACCATGGCAAATGACCAAGGATCTCAAGGGCTTTTGGACAACCGGCTACGCCCAAATGAAAAAGGAAGTCGCCGGTCGTTACCCGCGCCATCCGTGGCCGGACGATCCTCGGGCTTGGGTCGCGGCGGGTTCGCCGAGGAAATAATCAGCGCGACATTCTTTCGATTTCACCCGACGCTGGCGACATGTGGCGCGTGATCCTGATGTTTTCCCTGATTCCTCTCGTTGCGGCGATGGTCGCCCGCTGGTGGTTCGGGCTGCGGGTGCTCACCGAAAATGGCGGTCGTCCCTGCAAATGCGACCTCGCGAAATGGGTCCCGGTTTCAACCGGAGTCGAAGTCAGTCAGAAATCCGAGGAATCCGCCTACGAATTCGGCCGACAGCTCAGACTCAGGGCTTTGGAGGACTGGCAGGAGCAGGACCCGAAGGCCGCAAGAGCCCGCGCGAGTTCCAAACGATTCGGAATGGCGGTACCTCCTTTGAGCGGGGTCGTCGCGATCATGGCTGTAGTGGTCGCCAAAATTCCAGCGATGGGAGCCATTTCCGCCATCCTCGCCGCGACCGCACTTTCCGCCGTACTCGGAATTCTCTCCCTCACCCCGGAACTCGCCGCCATCACCCGGACCGCCCGCCGACTTCGGGAGGCCAGAAGTTTTCCCCGGAGCGACGATGAAGAAGCGGTGATTCGCTGCGCCATGGCTCACGCTTGGAAAGAAACGCTGCCGCCGATTCTCGGGCTGCTTCAGAAATAATTCTCGTAACTCGCGTTCGGGAATAGCTCGGCGAAGCTGACCCATCGATCGTTTAAATCAAAAGAGATGACACCTTTAAATTGAAGCCTGCTCACAACTAAATGCCAGCCAGAGCTTTTGTTTATAAATCAATAAATTTATACTCTAATCATTGATTTAAAGCACTATTCAAATAATATTGTGATCTCGATCAGCGCTTTTCAATCACTTGTTCGAATCCGTGAGCAGAGCAACAACACAAGTGCTCGCAGGTCAATGTGAATAACTTTGGAATGAGGCGAATCAAACAGTCGTTCCACCTCCTGGTAACCACCATGTAAAGATTCTTGCAGTCGAATCCCGCCACGTTTAGATCATCCTGCGATGCACTATCGACTCTTCCCGAGCCCATTGAGATTTCAAATTCAAACGATTGCTCTCATTGGGTTTGCCTTGGGTAACCTTGAGTCGCTGCACGCCGACTGGCGGGATGACATCGGATTCACACGCCTCAAACAGGTGGCCCTTTCCGACTCTCTTCCGGCTTTTCCGAACGACGGACTCACTCAAGTGGAAGCCTCTCTGTCAGAGACTCCCACCCTTTGCATTCCGGATACTGCCAGCCCGGTTTTTTCAGGAAAAACCTTCGTGCCCAAAACCGGAGCGGTGGGCGTCAGCTTCCACGCCACCCATGTTGCGACCAATTTCTACGGGTCCACCAGCCAGATCCCGGGGGCCTGCGGAGTGGACCTGTATCTCGCCGACAATTGGCTGTTCTCGGATTTCCTCAAAATGGGCTCCAACACCGTGCCGGCCGTTGAATCACGCGCCGTCCAAAACCACAGTTGGGTGGGATCGCTGGAGCCTTCATTTTCCGATGCCGAGGCGAATCGACGCCTTGATTACGCCATCAACCGGGATGGTTTCGTCTGCGTGGTCGGCTCGGACAACAACGGTTCCACCACCCTGCCCGGCCTTCTCAGCCAGAGCTACAACACTATTTCCGTCGGGCGCGACGACGGCGGACACAGCGCCGGACTCACAGCCATCGACGGAACCGGGCGGATGAAACCCGATATCGTCGCCCCCAGCGCCGATCCTGAATACGCAACGAGTTGGACCACTCCGATGGTGGCGGGTTCCGCCGGCCTGCTTTACCAGAAACTCACCAACTCCTACGCGATCTCCGGCGCCGACCTGCCTCGCGTCATCAAAGCCCTGTTGCTCGCCTCCGCGACAAAAAACACCGTGCCCGGATGGGACAACACCGCCACCTCCCCGCTCGACAGCGTTTACGGTGCCGGAGAACTCAATATTTACCACGCCTACAGCACGCTTCGCAGCGGAAAAGCCACCGCATCGAACTCCATCCAATATAACATTCGTGGCTGGGCGGCGGAAACAGTCTCGTCAAATTCCACCAAAACCTACTATTTCAACATTCCTGCAGGTCCCGTGACCACTCCATTCAGCGCGGCCCTTACCTGGCACCGGATTTCCACAAAATCCGGTGCCAACAACTGGGATTCCACTCTCCCCGACCTCGGTCTTCACCTTCACCACGCCACAGGATTCACTGTTGGCTCCGAAATCGCTGCCAGCAACAGCGCTGTGGACAACGTCGAACTGGTTTACCAGTCAGCGCTCGCTCCGGGAAACTACGCCTTGGTCGTTCAAAGCGCGGCCACTTCCACCGCGACTCCCTATGCCCTCGCATGGCACAGCCTTCCCACCGTGACCATTGCCGCGACCGCTGCCACCGCCCGTGAAATCGATGGCCAGACCGGCCTCGTCACGATCAGCCGCACCGGTGACACCACCCTGCCCCTTCTCGTGCCGCTCACGGTTTCCGGCACCGCCGTCGCCGGCGCTCATTATCAACCAATTCCGGCGACAGTCACCATTCCCACCGGGCAAGCCTCCACCACACTGACCATCACGCCGATTTCCGACGCCCTCGCCCAAGGAGATCGCAACGTAATTCTGAATGTCGCCGCCGATTTCGCGTTGGTCAGGGATCCCGCGCAGTCCGCAGTCGTGACTATCCAGGACAAGCCGTTCGATGCCTGGCGATTTGCCAATTTCACCGCGCCTGAACTGACCCAACCTGCCATCAGTGCGGAAAATTCGGATCCTGACGGTGATCGATTGGCCAACTTGATCGAATACGCCCTCGGACTACCGCCTAAAATCGCGGGCACCTCGCCAATCATCCAAAGCAACACCGGCGGCTATTTGACGCTTTCCGCAACCAAGAATACCGCGGCAACCGACGTCATCTGGAATTCGGAAGTCACTGACAATCTTTCAATTTGGCAATCCGCCGTGATTCAAACCAACACGACGACCGCGTTTCAGGCGCGTGACTCCGTCCTCTCGGCCACCGCCGGGAAACGGTTTATCCGTCTGAAAATCACACGCCCCTGACGGCTCGATGAGATAGAAAAGGCGTGGGCCGTTTCCGGACCACGCCTTTCGTTTAGCACATTCCCCCCAAAGAATTCCAGATGGAATCCGCTTCGAGTTCGATCTCCCCCCGGATCTCGAGTCGATATTCGCGGCGTCCAACTGGAAGCTGGAAATGCCAGAGGTATTAACTATTCACGTTAATGAATAGCTCACACACTGTGATTGATAAGTTGCAAAAACTTTTCAGGTTCGCAAGCCAAAATTTGAATTTTGAGGCAGCAATTTTAAAAAATTCACCACTGAATCTCCCGATTACCGGGCCTTAAAATGACCACGGGCGTCGGATCCCTTGTTCCGACGCCCGTGGGCCCTTTGGGGGGCTTTTTTTGTGCTATCCCTTACGCTAATGAGGATGCCACAAACCGGCCACATCTCCATACCGCAATCGCGTAGTTTTTTGATTGCCGGATTTCCGTAAATCCTTTTCGGCCAGAACTTTAGGCCTGAAAAAACCACGGGCGCCGGATCCCTTGTTCCGACGCCCGTGGGCCTTTTGGGGGGCTGTTGTGCTATCCCTTACGCAGGTGAGAATGCCAGAAAACGGCCACATCGCCATACCGCGATCGCGTAGAACTATCAGTCTCAGATTCTTCCCGCAGACTTGATGTCGAGGTAGGTATTCGCAAGAGCGATGGCGAATGATTGCGCGGTGGAGTCGAGCGTCAGGATTCCCAAGGCACCGAGCGTGGCGAGGATTTCGCGGCGCTCCTGCACGTAGCGGTCCGCTGCGAGGAATTTCAATGCGGAGGAAAACGATTCAACCGGTTGCGTGATCGAGTCCTCGACCACCCGTTCGCGCATGCTCGCGAGCAGGACGAGGTGGCGGGATTTTAAAACCTGCAGAGCGGGAATCAATTCCTTGCCGTCCTCCCCACGCAGATTGGTGAGAAGGATCACCAGCGAGCGGCGGCGCTGGCGGGCCATCAATTGCTCCACCGCTCCGCTGAAATCACTGGGCGCGGCGGTCGTCTGATAGTCGTAGAGGTGGTTCAGCAAAACCGGCATGGCGTGCGCCCCCTTCACCGGTGGCAGCCAGCGGTCGGAGCCGCCGAAGGATTTCACCGCGACCTGATCGCCCTGCCTCAGCGCGACGTGCGAGACGAGCAGGATCGCATTGAGAATGTGGTCGAACTGCGGGACCCCCCCATCGAGCGCGCGCATCCGGCGGCCGGTGTCCAATAGGAAAACGATGGACTGGTTCCGCTGTTCCTGGAAATCGCGGCTGATGAGCGTTTGGCGGCGCGAGGTGGCCTTCCAATCGATCTGAGAAAGCGGGTCGCCATCGCGATAATCCCGGAGCTGATGGAAATCCCGGCTCGTCCCCGCACGAGGACGGCGGACGATGCCCATCGGACTTTCGCGGTGCTGCATGGCAAGCAGCGCGAAGCGGATCACCGGCTCGTAGTTCGGATAGACCTTCACCATTTCACCCGCCAAGTGCTGTGTTTTCCGTGTCCACAAACCGAACGGGGAAACTCGTCTGACATGCACCGGACCAAATGTGGATTCGCCGCGCTCCGACAAGGTCACCGGATGAAACACCCGGATCTCGCGGTTTGCCGGGATTTCACCCGACCAAGGCAAAGTCGGAGCCACAGCCCCCTGCGGAATGCCATCGAAAATCTCCACCATCGCCGGCTGGCTGCTGTCGTTACGGATGATCAATCTCACTTCGCCCGCTTCTCCCATGGCAAAACGGCCGGGCAAGCGGCGCTGCAATTCCAAGGGTTTCTGCAAGCGAACTCTCACACCATCGATTAGAATTCCAACTGCCACCGTTCCGCCAAGCCACAGCCAAGGCATCATCAGCACAGGCACGGCACTGGCGATGATTGCGAGGAGCAACCATGTCGCAGCCAATGCCAGCAGTCGGGGAGTCGGGGTCATGGATGGAAAATTGTTCTATCGATTTCTTTCGGGAACGGGGCCATCGAAATAACAAGGTAATGTTTGGAGTTTGAATTTTTTCTTCCGCTTGTCGTCGCACTTTCTCGGTTCATTTCCAGTATGGATCATTCTTCGGAATGAAGTTCAAAATGTCTTTCTCAACTGCAACAATAAGTTGGAATTCAATGATGTCGGGATAGTTGCGCAGCTCCACTTCCGGCGCATAGATGGAAAATTCTTTTTCGATATCAAGTTTCGGGACGGAGATGACAAATCCAACCGACGACGCGTCGCTGACATCGGATATAGGGTTAGGCCGTTTCAAATCGCGCTTCATTTCGACCACATCGTCGGAATAGTTCAGAAGCCCGCTGGTGATCACTCGCTTGAAGAAATCCGCACAACGGGTGCTGTCCAATGTCGTGATTAGGCGGGGCACGCCGTCCTTATTGATAGAAAACGTTCCATCGCATCGGATCTGCAGATTACTTTTCCTGCCACTGAGACCATTCGCGTAAGCCAGCGTAATCGACCCTCCGCTTTGGGAGAAATCCAGACGCTCCAACCGTTCGTCGCTTTCGGGAGAAATCCACTTCTGGTGATAATGGTTCGATCCGTAGATGCGTTGACGCAACGTCTTGATTTCCTCGTCCCGGCCCACCTGTGAAATTACCTGACTCTCCCCGAAGCTGCGTTGCAAACGGATACACGCGCACATCCAACCGGCAACAAAGCCAAGCAAGGCCACGAATACGATGGACGCAACGCGTTTCATTGTCTCGGGGCGGGCACGCTTTCGACGATGGCTTGCAGGACGTCGTCCACGTCCTGGCCGCTGATCGCGATTTCCGGAGTGAGTTGAACGCGGTGGCGAAGCACCGGGAGAGCCGCGCGTTTGATATCGTCCGGCGTGACAAATCCCCTGCCGTCGAGGGCGGCAAAGGCCTTGCCAATTCTAACGAGACTGATCGCGCCACGGGTGCCCGCACCCAGCGACACGGAACGGGACTCGCGGGTCGCCTGGGCGATCGCCACTGCGTAGCCGACCACTTCCGGGACGACCTGGATCGCGGCCGTCGCTTGCTGGGCGGCGACGATTTCCCAAGGTCCGCAGATCACGGCAACCTCGCGGCCCGCGCCGCCGGGAGTTTCGGCAGAGGCACGGGTGACGATTTCACACTCGGCCTCGCGCTCCGGATAGTCGATGAGCACCTTCATGATGAAACGGTCAAGCTGGGCTTCCGGCAGCGGATAGGTTCCTTCGTGTTCGACCGGGTTCTGCGTGGCGAGGGTCATGAACGGCGGGCTGAGTTTCAGCGTCTCGCCGTCGATGGTGACCTGCTGCTCCTGCATGACCTCCAGCAACGCAGACTGCGTCTTCGCCGGGGCTCGGTTGATTTCGTCCGCTAACAGGAGATTGGTAAAAACCGGCCCTTGGCGGAGCTGGAAGGTCTGGCTCTTCATATCGAACAGTCGAAAACCCGTGACGTCGGACGGCATCAGGTCGGGCGTGAACTGGATGCGTGCCGATGCGCCGCCGAAGGTCTTTGCCAGCGTTGTGACCAAGTGGGTCTTTCCAAGGCCCGGCTTGCCTTCCAGCAGCACGTGTCCACCGGCAAGCAAGGCGGCGATGACCTGATCGATCACGATTTCCTGACCGAGGATGACCTTGCGGATCTGCTCGCGCATCCGCTGGATCAACTCGGCCAAACTGCGGACAGGCGGCATTTCTTGAGAAGGAGGGGCGTAGGGATCGGGATTCATGGTTACGAGTGTTAGTGAAGAACCTGGAGCAGGTGTTGAAGGTCCGCCGTGGTGCGGGTGAGGATGGCTGAATCGGCTGGCGCGGTTTCCGCCAGGGCACGGAAAACCCTTTCGCGTGGCAGGCTGGCGAGATCGGCTAGAAACTGGAAGAAGTCGTCGTCACGATGGCCGGAGCGCTGGCTCATCCGCTGGCCGCGCTCGACGATCTGCGCCCGCAGCGGTCCGAGGAGTGCCGCCGCCCGGTCGAGCCGCCACTGGAAATCCCCCAGCGCTTCGAGATGATGGTCGTAGCCCCTGAGAGTGGAAATCCCATGCGCGGCTTCGAGCGGTCCGAAGCGACTGAAATTTCTCCAAAGCCACAGCAACGTGAGAACAGCGAGTCCGATCAACACCGGCCACAGGTGTTCCGAAAGCAGCGCCCAAAGCGACAGCGCCGAGCCACGGGTGAAGCCGATGTTGCCGTCATATTCGGTTGCGCTGATCAATGCGTCCAACAGCGCCGCGTGATCCTTCTCACCGATCCAACGATTCCGAAACAACCGGCCGTCCGTTAGAACAGTGAGTCGTCCCTCACCTTTTTTCACGGAAGCAAAGACTCCGGCCTCGCCATCGCGAAGGGCGACACTGCTGTCCGACTCGGCGACCACATTGTACGACTTGCCATCGAATTTGATCTCCGAAGCCTTCACATTGTTTCTAGCGATCTCGGGATGCTCCAACTTGATCCCCGCCCCTTCCAACAGTTTTAAAAATGCCGGTTCCGGGTTCGTCACCGGCGGAGGTCCCGACCAGTCGTTTGTCTCGGCGTTCGCATAGTCCACCAGCACCACCAGATGTCCGCCATCCTCGATCCAGGATTCCAGTTGGCGAGTGAAACTTTCGTTGCTCAGGATCGGTGCGGGTACGAACCACACGGCGTCGGCCACGGTCGGTGCGGTCCACGATGCCAGCGAGCGGACGTCGCCATCGTATTGTTCACAAAACCGTTCGGCGGCGAGCCATGGATTCACCCGCGACTTGCCCTTGTAACCAATCTCGCGTTTCACTTCGGTGTAGTCACAAGCAGTTAGAGCCAGTGAAACAACGAGCAGGAAAATCCTTTTCACAGCGCCCTCCCTTCTCCAAACGGCCACTGCTGGCAGAGCGCCTGCACGTCCGCATCGGCCGGGTTAATTCCGGCGTAAGCCAAGCGGATCCACGCTCCGGTGATGCCGCGGAAATAATCCGGATGCGCCGCATTGCCCGCCGAATCAACGCGCCGCATGCAATCGCCTTCCGTGTCCGATTCCTGGATTTCCACCCGTCCGATTTCCATCACCCGTGAAATCGATCCGCGATAGAGCAAACCAAGCGCCTCCTGATGTTTGCCCTGCTGCCACAGCGCCCATGCCGCGGATGGGACGTCGCCGGGAAGCGTGTCCGGCGAGACTTCCATGCCCATGACCACCCGTGCGGATGGCGCTGCTTTCTGGAGTTTTTCGCCCCGCATCCTCATTCCGAAAACATGACGATTTTTCCAAATCGCACGCCCGATGAACGCCAGCAACAACACCACCGCGCTGATCCCGAACACATACATCAGGATCTCCATCAGCTCGCTTGGAAACGAGAAACCGGAAGGTGATTTTGATTTGGGAATCCGGTCCGTCACGGTGTGCACGATGAAATCCTTGTGCGCCTTCACTTGCTGGATCCTGTCCGCAGGGGTGGCAGCTTCCTGACCATGGGCGGATAGGCCGAGGATGAAAAACGACACTAGCAACACGGCGACCTTGCCGAGGCGCTGGGCAAGGCGTCTGAAAGCGAGTTCGACATCCCAGCCTTCGATCCATGTCCGGTTGTTGATGTAGAGGCCGAAACCGGCTCCGGTCGCGAACAGATCAGATAGAGACATCGCCAGCATCATGCAGGCCACCGCGCTGCGAGCTATGAGCAACGGCATTTCCGCCATATTTTGCGAATCCCACGACTCCATCGCCTGCCGCCATGCTCCGTCCTGGCCTTCCGGAATCAACATCCGCAAGGTCGCGAGGATCGCCAGCCCGAACCAGATCACCGCGGCGTGCGACACCAGATAGATCCACATCACCGCGCCTTCGCCGCGGCGGACGACATGCACGCAGCGCTGTTTGTAGGCTTTTCCGCGCAGGCCTTCGAGGTCTTCCACCGCCAGCGTGACAGGCAGCCACGGCGACAACCTCGCCCACAGATATCGATAGAAAAACCGCCTCACCCACGCCTTCGGAATTTCCCGCCAGACCGCGCGCCATGAGGGTTCCTCACCGAACAAACGCCGGCTGATTTCAAACAACACGATCCGCGAGCCCGCTGGTTTCATCCACCAGAAAACGATCAGCAACAAGAACGGATGCCGCCATAACAGCACTGTCGCGATGGCCGTGGGAATGCCCATCGCCAGCCACCACATCGTGAAACAGCGCCAGAAATCACGCCGCACCATCGCGAAGCCGAGATCCACCGCTTCCCAATCACTGCGCGGACGGATCTCCGCGGTCACCGAATCAAGCCGCATGGGCGTGCCTCCTTCCTGCTAGGGAAAAATACGCGATGTGCCCGATCCAGCCAATGATGCCGACCGTGTATTTCCATTCGTAGGGAATCCCCTGCGCCGACCAGAACCCTTCGATGACAGCCGCCATCGTGGTCATCAGCGCGGCTCCGTAGATCAAAGGCATCGCTTGTTTCGACGCTTCCACCAAGGCCCGGACGCGAGGCAGGCGGCCCGGCTGGAGGATTGCCAAACCAAGGCGCATCCCCGCCATTCCTGAAACCACCATACCTAACAACTCAAACGACGAATGCCCCGCGACAAAAGACCAGAACGATGCCGGATTGCACGCGTGGTTCACATAGCCCGCCGAGGCGCCGATGCTCAGGCCGTTGAACAGCAGGAAAAACAAAGTCCCAAGTCCCGCCGCCATGCCGCCGGCAAAGATCCGGAAGTCGATGGCGACGTTGTTGTAGATATAAAAACAGAACATCATGAAATTCGAGCCATACTCGGACCTCAGGTGGCTGAGTTGTTCCTCTTTTCCGCCATACATCTGCTCCATCGACGCCATGCCGTCGGCACCGAGCACGGCTTGGACCCAACGGATGTCATGGTGGGCGGAAAGCATCATCGCGAAGAACGGCAGCCAGAAGACCGCATTGCACAGCCAGAACAAACGCCACTCCTTGCGCACCGCCTGCGGAAATCTAACCGATACGAACGAGATCACGTTTTCCCAACTCCCGCGCCGCGTCCGATAGATCAGCTCATAGCCGCGGATGACCAGGGCATTGAGCCGCTCCGTGATGCGGGTGCCATACATCCGCGACTCGGCCAGCGAGAGGTCGAGGCTTACCTCGCGGAACAACCGCGGCAACTGCTCAGCTTCGGGACTGCGCTTGCCCTTTTCCATCAGCCCGACGAGCCGTTCATATTCAGCCCAGCGCGCTTCGTTCTGATGTTCGAAATCTCCTGCGGTCATCGTCCCCCCCTTTTCTCCTGAATCCAATGCGCCATCGCCATCAGGCGGCTCACTCCGGCCGCGCCGGTCTCGCCGCTCAGGATAGACGCCTGATCCGCGATTTCCGCGCGGCGGCCGTCGGACCACAATCCAGCGCGTTCGCGGAACAAGGCCAGCGCGCGCATTTCGTTAGCTGATAGACCGACCGGCAGCGGCACCGCGACGATCGGTGGCGGCGCGGCGATGACCGGCATGGGTGGAAGGCGATCGTAAATCACCACCGTGCCCGCCGCTAGATCGCCGAGGCGTTGGAAGCGCTGCGTCGCCATGCAACTCGTCACGCCAAACATGTAAGTGAAAACCGGCATGCCATCGATGAAGCGCAGGAAATTCCTCACCACCGCCTGCCCCAGCGTGATCGGCGAGCCCGTCGATTGAACGACCCGCAGGCCCATGATCCGTTTGCCAGGAGTGGCCCCGCGTTTTCCCGCTTCGAAAAACACCGGATAGAGCCAGTCCATGAGAAACCAGATCAGCAGCATCATCCCGCCCGCGACTTGGAATCCAATGCCGATTCCCGCCAGTCCCAGAGTGATTGCGCCGATCGCCATGACGGCCACGCGGATCACCAAATCGATCATGTAGGCACCCGCCCGCAGCATCGGCCCGGCCATCCGCAGGCGGATTTCGATCCCCTCCGCCAGCTCCACCGCTTGCAGGGTGTCGAGTTTTTCCGTTTCGGCCGTCATTCCGCGTTACCAGCGAGACTAACGGCATTCCAAGTCACGTAAAGCGTCGGCGTCGGAAAAACTTCTGACTTCCCGCGAACGGCCTTCTGCGCCAATTTATGCCCCATGAAGTCCTCAGGCAAGTGCCCGAAATGCTCTTCCTCCGACATCATCGCGGATGCGAAAGCGCTCGACCGCAGCCCTTACGAGTCCTCGCAGGAATTCACCCTCGCCACCTTCAGCAATCCGAAGGCCGCTTTTTTCAAAGGCCAGCAAACCACTCCCGTTTCCGCATGGGTGTGCGGCGACTGCGGTTTTGTCGAGCTTTACGCCGACTACGCCATCAACCTGAAACAAAAATAAATCCCTCCACTCCCATGAAACCCCTCATCCTCACCCTCGCCGCCAGTCTGATCTCCCTTTCCGCCGCTCATGCAGCTTGCGATCTCAAGGTCACGAACGCCTACACCGTCAAGTCCAACGGCACCGCCTACAATCCGAAATATGGCGAGACCTACTACCTCAAGGTCGTGTGGGAGGTCACCGGCACTCCCAAAACCTCCTACTCCATTCTCTTTCAAGTGGCGGGCCAGAAATACAAATGGACCGGCGTCAGCACGGGAGCCGGTGCTGGATACAGCGGGATCGCCTCCTTTAATTTGGAGTTGGATGGAGAAATCCCCTTCAGCGTCACCCTCGATCCCGACCATCTCTCCGGCGATACGAAAACGGCCAACAACGTCTTCAAAGGCACTTTCACTCCCACTCCGCCCGCGACCGCTCTGGAATATTTCAACCCGGTCGTCCACACCGGCTCGGAAACCTGCACCGTGCCATGGAACCTCGGCGGCTCCGTCACCGATGGCTACACCATCATGGGCAAGCCCGTCACCGATAGCTTCCAAGTGGTGAAATCCGCAACCGGTCCGACATTCAGCAGCGCCGTCATCACCACCCCCACCGGCGATCCCATCTGGCAGACCCCCCGTATCAACTACACCCCGGCCGTCGACAACCAGCACTGGATCGACACGACGAACTTCAAGGTCAGCGTCTCCAGCGTCCGCACCCGCATCTCCAATCTGAAGGCCGTGACCTGGGCCAAGGAAGCGCAGGTTCCCGCGAAAATCCTGCCCTACCTCCAGCCCAATGATTTGGTCCAATCCACCGATCCCGCCATCGCCGCGTATGTGAAGACCGTTCTCCCGGCGAACTACAAGACCACCCTCACGCCCTACGACGCCGCCAAAAAACTCTACATGGCCATCGTCAAACGCACCGTTTATGAAACGCCCGCCATCCAGGATGCCCTTACCACCCTCAGCCTGAAAAAGGGCGATTGCGGCAGCGACACCAATCTCTGCTCCGCCTGCTTCCGCAGCATCGGCATTCCCTCCCGCTCCAACAGCGGCTTCTGGGTCGGCACCGACCAATGGCACGTCAACGGTGAATTTTATCTCCAGGGCATCGGTTGGATCCCCTTCGACCCATCCGAAAGCCGCACCTTCGACCCCTCCGGGAAATATCCCTACTTCTTCGGCAGCGATGCCTCGCTCAACCAGTTCGTCGCCGTCAGCCGCGGCGAAGATCATCGCGTCGACGGGGACCACACAACCACCGCGCAAGTCGGCTGGCTCGTCTTTTCAGGCAACGCCGCCAACGGCACCTACGGCACCACCTCCACGCTGAAATAGGTCGAGCCGCTGTGCCGCACGCTAACGAACCGATAGGCTCTTCGTTCGTAGTTCAGCCCTTTAGGGCGTCTTCCTCTTCCGCCGAATAAAGACGCCCTAAAGGGCTGGACTACAAACGAAGAAGTCAGTCGTCCCAGCCTTTTCCGTAGTCGAGGACTGGAAAGTTTTTCCAGATGGTGACGGCTTGATCCCGGCCGACTTCCCGCAGGTAGTCAGAGGCACTGGAATAGGGCCAATCCTCCCATTTTGAAACGAATCCGTGTTTCACTGGATTCTGATGGATGTAGTTCAACGTCGACCAAAAATGACCATCTCCCCGCATGGCCCGGTCCGAGACTCCGTGCCAAACCTTGCGCCCGCGCGAATTTTCCTCCGTGTTCCATTGAAACGACGTGCTGCCGTGCAGTCTGGCCAATGAGGAGACCAGCGACTTCAGATCCGAGGTTCTCACCAGAAGATGATAGTGATTGGGCAGAACGCACCAGGCTGCTGGGGATTCGCTTTCCGGGTGCGCGTCGGGAACGTCCAACAGCCTGCCGCAGAAGTCCTCCATCCGCGCCGGCGAACGGCCGATCCAGTCCCGATGTTCGTAACACGCGCCGGTCAGGTGATAGAAAACATTTCCCTGGTCGAAATGCGGAGGCCGCCGCCATGGCCGGTGGTGATGCTGCGGGTAGGCGAGAATTTCCTTCCGTCCGGATTCCGACAAATTCCGCCAGAGATAGGCCATGGCAGATTTGATAGAAATCATCCGCTCCGGGGGCAACCTTGTTTTCCAGAAATTTGTTCGTAGTCCAGCCCTTTAGGGCGTCTTCCTCTTCAGCCGAATGAAGACGCCCTAAAGGGCTGGACTACGAACGAAGAAATCCTCCCGCAGGGACCAGTCCGCCCCCCTCCCTGCCAAACCCTGCCGCCCGCGCGAATTTCCCTCCGACGGACAACCGGTTTTCATCAGCGGAGGGATATTTTCCTTCAACGCTATCGCGATATTCTTCGCCGGAGCCCCGTTTCCGTCAACGGACACCGGAAAACCTTCAACATTCACTTCGAATTCTTCGACGCAACCCGGCATTTCAACAACGGACCCGCATTTTCCTTCAACGCAAACGGCCGATTCATTGCAGATACCGAGCAATTCATTGTTTTCGCCATAGAATTCTTCAACAGAGCCTCAGCTTCCCTCTGCAAGGGTCATTTTCCCCGAAAATCCCGCCAAATCCAGATGACTAACCACCAAGGCGAAATCTCACCAAAAATCCGTCTCCCACCGACTGCAACTCAACCTCTCCCTTTCGTGACTCTTCGTGCCTTTCGTGGTTCTTCTTTCCCCTCTATCACCCGTTCCCAACAAAAATGCGCATCTTGCACGATAATCCGTGCCATCCGCCGAACAATCGGATAGTTGCTGGCTAGTCCTAACAAACCGACCACCATGCCCGACACCGCTCCTATCACTCCCACCCCCGCCGCCGCTCCCCAAACCCGCGGTTATTTCAACAAGGCCCAGCTCGAAGACCTCGATCTCGCGGAAACCGTTCTCGCCGCCGCCCGCGCCAATGCCGCCGATCTCATCGACTGGGACATCACCAGCGCCTATGCCGATGGCTTCGACGGCGTCATCACCGAGACCCGCAAGCGCGCCATCGAGTCCGGCCAGAATGCAGAAGACTCCAAGACCGCCACCGGCCTAACCGGCGAAGCCGCGTCCCACCTCCACACCGCGCTCCAATCCATCCAAAGCGCCGCCAAACAAAAACACAAGATGCTCGCCGAGGATGGCGACCCGGCCACCAACTTCCCCACCGATGGCTATCTCATCGGCAGCCGCCTCAATGGCAGCCGCGCCATCCTCCTCCAGAGTGCCGAAACCCTCATCGCCCGCGCGACCGACGACAACTTGCCAGGCTTCAAAACTCCGGAAAAGATCGACGCCGTCTCCACCCTCCTCACCGCCTACCGCGGAAAATCCAGCGACCAGCAGGAAACCACCCGCGACAAGGAAATCGCCCGCCTCGACCGCGACGATCTCATCCACGTCCTCAACACCCGCCGCTCTGCCATTCAACACGCCGCCGACTCCCGCTGGCCCTGGTCCAACGAAGCCAACAGACCGATCCGCAAGACCTTCGGGTTGCCGCTGACGAGGCCGCTGGGGATGTGATTACAACAGTTTCCTCCTCGACTTTTTCAGTTACACCCGGAACGAATTCTAAAAACCTCCATATTGCGAGTTACATAAAAATCCCAATGATTACAATTAAGCGATACGCCTTGCATGTCATTCCGATCGACGGATCTCCCCCTACCGCCGAACCCATCAACATCAAAGGTGCAGTTGATGACTATGTAACACAGCTGCTGCTTTACCTTTCAAACGAGTCAAGCACTCGGAATTTCGGGTTTCCACATGACCGCTCGCCGGAGTCACGAACAAAAATGCTGGAAATGCTAAATGATCAGCAATTTGACAGTGCAACGGCAGTTCTCGCGACTCGACTAAATGAAATGCAGCAGAAGGCCAAAATAGGAATAATTACAGTCACGAGCGGGGACCTTCTTAGCGTGGTATTAGAAATATCTGGAGAAACGTATATTTTATTGGCAAAACTTGAACAACTAAATTTTTTGAGCAGGCAATCATGGCAGAAGGATGCCGGATTTCCTTTTGATAAAAATCGATTGCTCAAGACCTGCTTGTGCAAGCTCACATTAACTGATCAAGAATGGGAGTTCACTGAAATTTCTATTTATGACAACAATTCATCTTTATCAACTTTTTGGTGGAGCGATTTTTTAGAACTTGTAGAACTTACAAATGACAGTTCGAACAGCCAGCGGGCCTACGCCGCGTGGAAGCGAATGCTAGAACAGCGAGTAAAGCATGTTTCCGAGTCCGACTATCATATCTTGCGCAACGCTTTGGGATTTCATTTTAAAAACACTAAAAGTTACGTTCACAAAGACCTGGTAGACACATTACTTGGATCATATTCCGCGAGCAGTCCAAACCTCGATATTGATAAACTCAAAAAAGCAGCGCAAGACTTGCCGAAGCAATCATCACTTGGAAAAAAGTTCGATGAAAGATTCGAACTTGATCCAAAAGCATGCAACATTCGACTCACTCCCATACGATTGACTCCCGAGATTGATTTAGTGCTTAAGCAACCAATTGAAGATTTATCATCAGTAATAATACCAAAAGTTTTTAATAATAAAAAGGGAGTGTTTATCGTATCTTCTGAAGGATACGACAGACTAACTCCTTGAGCAACGATGAATCCATTAACTGACATTCTCGATTTTTTCGTTTCAAAAGCAGAAGTAAAAGAACAGAAAGAAACTTTCTGGGAATATTCAATCTTTGCCATCGGCCTTCCAGCACCATTGGAAAAGCTGAAGGCAGGCGAACTTTCGGCAAGCGCCCTTCCGGGCGACGATTGGACGATAACAATTATGATTGAAGGGCAAGACGCCCCCCATTCATTGAGCAGAAGTCGCATCCAGGATATTGATCGATTCATCGATGATCTACGCTTGGGCTGGATCGAAGCCGATTCGATCGAAATCAGAATAAACATAAAGAGAAATAAAAATTCTCAAATATTTAATCTGATCGATCCATCTTTAGTAAGTGACTGGATTTGGAAATTAAACATACCTGAATCCTTAGCGGCATTCTCGGATCTAATTGAAAACCAAGATCGAATTTGGTTCTGCCATGGATCATTTAAAAAGTCCACGGGCAGCGAAACGTTTAATTTCTCGATTACTTCTGAGAACCTCACTCCTGCTCGATCAAAAGCATCTCGCGACGAATATGCTTTTTCGCGTCGAGAACAAATAACATCAGATTGGGGAGATACTCGATTATTCCCAGAAGATTTCAAGTGGAATGGCGAAGAATCTTTTTTGAAAATTAGGGGTGCGTTCGCCCGACTTGAAAATTTTCTTTCTATACTATCTGTGGTCGATTCCACCCTGCAGCAAAAAAACCAAGATGGATTTCATTTACAAGTAAAGGGTCATCGATTGCGGGAGCAGGATATTGCCTGGCGAGACGTTCCAGCGAAACCGAGCAATGCAATACGAGGAGTATATTATTGGTGCTATTCCACGGGCGGATCAGGGCCACTGCCAGATAGGCTTGGCATGGCAAGAAATTTCATTTCCCTGCATTGGGAAGACGGAATATTCAATCTCGATTGTCGTGTCGTAGCAGCGGTTCGTTCAGGATACGAACTTTATTTGAAGCGCAATCTTAAGGACTATGTTGATCTCCGTTCCAAAGTAACCGGATTTATTCTAGAAATCGACGGAAAGGCCTCGAAGTCTGTGGAGTCCGCTACAGGCAACATGGAGAAAAACTTCTATGGTCTAGCTACATTCGTCACATCTATACTTTTGATTAAAGTAATGACGAGCAATTCTTATAATGGCGCATTCTCTCAACCAGTTGCAAATCTTGGCTATGCTTTAATTGCAATTTCGTTCTTACACGCCATCTATGCTTACTTTTCTGTTTGGGGCGAGATGGAGCGCTCGTGCACTCTGTATGATGATCTTCGTTCCCAATATTCCGCTTTTTTTTCGCCGGCAGATTTTGACTCAATATTCGGGGCTGGAGGAAAATCTCCCATGATAAAGACAAGGTCTTATGTAAAAGACAGACTTTTCTGGTTAATGCTTGTCTGGATAGCGACGCTAATACTGAGCGGTGTCGTGATTTTCATAGAAACTGGACCACAGACCGCTTCGCAAACTAAGCAAGGCTCTCCGGTCCCTCAGGGGGTACCGTCCATTTAGCACAGACCCATGCACCCCAGAATCCGTGAGATCATCAACACGTCGAACTTCTACCATGCGTCAGTGATAGAAGCCGGTTCCCTGCTGCCCGAGGACGATGCGGAGTTGGACGGATGGATCGGCAAGGCGGTGGAGGAACATGATATCGGCGGTTTCACCTATCTGGTGCTGCCCGCGATCCATCTGGGGAGGAAGGTGGCTTCCCGGCACATCGAGGGAGGACTGCAATTGATGCCTACTCCGATGTTCTGCAGTTGCATCATCTGGAATCTGGATGGAGAGGATGTCCCGGAACGGGTGATGGCGGGGTTGAGCCGGGGTGGTGTCCTGCAACAGACACAGGCCCATGCCTATTTCTCGATCTGGCAATGGTGCGTGGAGCGGAGGGATGGAGTGCTGCCAGAGGGTTTTGTGAAGTCCATGCGGACTTTCTGCCGGTTCAAGGGGCTTCCTGAAGATGTCGAGAGTCTGCTGACTCTGACCGCCAAGGGCATCAGGGACGAGCAGACCTTGTCCAGCCTGGGCACGTCACTGGAGGAGCTGGGCTCGGAATCAACGACAACCGCCGGTGTGAATCTCAGAAACCTTCTGATGAGAATAGCCAAGGGTTCCATCCTCGACCGGATCCCTGCCGAACCTGTCCTGAATCATACGGGATTCACGATGCGGCGGTCCGTCGAGCGGATCGGCCGCAACGACGCGTGCCCGTGCGGCAGCGGGAAGAAATACAAGCGGTGCTGTTTCGAAAGCGACCGGCAGCGGCTCAGCCAATCGAGCGATGTGGCCGGGAAGACCCAGGCGGAAGTGCGGATGGCTCCGGAACAGGGCCTTACCATGGCCCGGCTGGAGAAGATCCATCCGCACGAAATGGCCCGGATCGATCCGCTGGAACTGGATGAGGATTTGGTGGAATTCTATCTGCTCAAGCTGGCAGCTCTGGGGATGTTCGAGGAAGTGGCCACCGCCATTGAAAAACTGGGATGGTCCGACGGGATTGCCAACGCATGGATGGGGGTGATCCGGGTGGCGGCGCTTGCGGGCCGCAAGGACATCGCGGAGCGGCTGGTGGAAGTGAGGGGTGAGTTCACTCCCGGGATGGAGCTGTTATACCCCAACACCCGGCTGCTGCTGGTGAAGGACGATCCGGCGAAAACCCTGAACCTGCTGGAAGAGCTGGCGATGGATGTCCTGCGCAGCAAGAATGATCAGAACGAACTGGCGAACGTGACATTTGGTTTCCTTCAATCCACCGTGCCGGCAGTGGGAATCCTGGTGGCGCGCGGAATGATCCCCGTGTTGGACCCGAGAACGTCGCTTGCCCTGCTCGACACGATTCTCGCCACCCGCATCCAACTGGAGCTGCCGGACGACGAACCCTACAGCGAAATCATGGAAGTGATCCTCGCCACGAGAAGCGCCGCCAGCGGCAAAAAGCACGCCGAGGCCCTCCGCGCCGCGAACCAGAAGCTGGAAGCCAAGGCGGGCGAGGTGCGGAAGATGAAGCAGTCGATCGATGAACTGAAACACGAGATCGAACGCCGGGAAAAACACGCCGTTTCGCCCGCGGAAAAGAACAAGGAGGTGGCTGCCGCGGACGAACACTCCCTCCAAGAACTCCGGACCAAGGTGAAATTCCTCAAGGGCTCCCTCAAGGAGCGTCATGAGGAGCGCGCGGTCCTCCGCCGTGATCTGGAAATAACGCTCACCGATCTGGAAACCCTCCGCGAGAAACAGGCCCTAACCGAACCGCGCGGAGAACCGGCGGGCACCGTGGATCCCGAGGACTCGCTGGTCCTGCCCGGGGACGTGGATGGGAACCAGCCGATGAGGCTGATCGAGTTTCCGAAGAAATTCAGGGAAACGCTCGATGGATTTCCCAAGCAGGTCGGCAAGGGCGCGATGATCCTTCTCGGCCGTCTGGCAGCAGGTGAATCGTCCGCATTTACCGGGGTGGTGCGGCTGAAGGCGAGTCCGGACACGCTGCGCGCCCGCATCGGCATCGACCATCGCCTGTTATTCCGGCTGCTGCCTGATAGCGTTCAGGTGGTGGACCTGATCAACCGCAGGGACCTGGAGCGGCGGATCAAGCAATTGGGATGAGATCCCACACGCAAAACAAAGAGTGTTCGTCTTCGCTGGCGCTGGACGAACACAAGAGGCGGAATGAATTCCAATGCCTTTAAGGACTGGATAGAATTTCGGCTTCATTCCATATCCCGGTCGGGATTTCAGAGGGTAGCCCGGGGTCGAGAAGCGAAAGCGACGACCACCCCGGGTGCCGGTTACCCATGAATTTGCACCCTGAAAGGAGTGCCAGAAACGTCGGATGCGCCACGGATCGTCACGCTTTCTGCGACCCGCTGCCGGGGTCGAATCCTTCTATCTACAAGTATCCCCGGGTTTTCGTCGCTGATGCTCCTCGACCCGGGGCTAAAATCTGCGATCCCTTTTGGGATCAAGAAAAGACGGTATCCTAACGAATCCTTAAAAGCATTGGAATGAATTCCGCGGTCCGTTAAGAATTCTTCACCAGCGACGCGGCGTAGAATCCATCATATCCGGTGGCTGCTGGAGATACCGGCTTTTCTTCCAACAGGGTGAAGCCGCCTTTTTCCAACAGCTTGTCGATGGCGGCGCGGTTTTCGGATGGGAGGATGGAACACGTGGCATAAACGAGGCGGCCGCCGGGCTTGAGCATGACGGTGTATTTTTCCAACAGCTCGGACTGGATGCCGCGGAGGCGGTCGAGTTGGGCGGGCTTGAGACGCCACTTGAGATCGGGCTGGCGCTTCAAGGTGCCGAGGCCGGAGCACGGGGCGTCGATGAGCAGGCGGTCGCCGACTTCCGCGAATTCGGTGGCGGTGGTGGCTTTGATTTCCTTGGCCTTGATGCACTTGTTGGCGTTGGCGCGTTTGGCGCGGCGCTCGAGTTCGACGAGTTTTTTCGAATCGATGTCCATGCCGAAGACGCGGCCGTCGCCTTTCATGAGGGCGGCGAGATGGAGGGATTTGCCGCCTGCTCCGGAGCAGGCGTCGATGATGCGTTCGCCGGGTTGCGGATCGACGAGCGGGGCGATCATTTGCGATCCGGCGTCCTGGATTTCCACGCGGCCGTCGAGGCGGAGGGTTTTCGGCAGGGATTTGCCGGGGGCGAGGACGAGGGCATCCGGCAGGCCGGGGACTTCGGTGGCGGTGATGTTGAAACTGGCGAGCCAGGCGATGGCTTCGGGTCGGGTGGTGCGGAGGGTGTTGACGCGGAGGAAAACGGACGCGCGCTGGTTGAGGGCGGCGAGTTCGGCGTCCCATGCATCGCCGAGTTCGGCGGCACCAAGGGCGTCGAGCCAATCGGGGATGGATTCGCGGACGGCGCGGGGTTGGTCGGCGAGTTCGGCTTCGCGGGCTTTCATTTCCTCGGCGGTTTTGCCGTTGTAGGCCCACCACTCGGGGATTTCGTAGCCCATGCGGACCCACTGGGCGGCGCAGAGGGCGGTGGTTTCCTCGCTATCGACGAGGAAACTCAGCGCACGCCGCCAGCGGGCGACTTCGAAAACGGTCTCGGCAATGAAACTGCGGTCGCGCTTGCCCCATTTCGGGTTTTCCTCGAAGGCGGTGGCGAGTTCGTGATCGAGGACCTTGTGCTCGCGGAAGACGGCTTTGGCGATAGTGGAGGCGGCCTCGGCGAGGATGCGGTGCATTTTCATGGAGGCGGAAGCTGTCCTAAAGCGGACCGCGTGGCAAACTTGGTTTGTGGAAAAGAGGTGGAGGCACCGCGAATCATGCGAATCGAGCGAATCTTTTTCAGAGAGAGGCGTTGCAAAAATGTCCTTTGCTCTCGCAGCGAATCCCGGTCTTGCCCCGCCGCGAGGGAATGGTGATTCTTCCGCCATGAGCCAAGACGTTGTTTCCCTCCTCCAGCAATTGGTCCGAATCCCCTCGGTGAACCCGGACAACGCGCCGGGCACCGAGCAGATCGGCGAGGAAACGATCGCGGTATTTCTATCAGGCTGGCTGGAATCCATCGGCGCGGAAGTCTTGCTGGAGGAAATCAAACCGGGCCGGCCGAATCTCATCGCCCGTTTCGCGCCGCTCGATGGCAGACCGCGCATTTTGTTAGGACCGCACCTCGACACCGTCGGCGTCGGCGGGATGATCGTCGAGCCGTTCGGCGGCGGGATCAGCGACGGAAAAATCTGGGGACGCGGATCCTCCGACACGAAAGGCCCGATGGCCGCGATGCTGTGGGCGCTGCACGAACATCGGGAGATCCTAGCAGATCTGCCGGTCGCTGTCGATTTCGTCGCCTTCATGGGCGAGGAGTCCGGCCAGTGGGGATCGAAGGATTTCGTGAAACGGCATGGCAAGGATTACATCTTCGCACTGGTCGGCGAACCGACGTCGATGCAAGTCGTCCACGTCACGAAGGGCTCACTCTGGGCCACGCTGCGGGCGACAGGAAAAGCCGCCCACAGCTCACAGCCGGAGCGCGGAGAAAACGCCATTTTGAAACTCACGCGCTCGCTCGACCAACTCGATCACCACCTCGGCGGACAGCTCGCCACTTTCATTCATCCAGTGCTCGGTCGCTCGACGATGAACGTCGGCATGATCCGCGGCGGAGCCCGACCGAACATCGTGCCCGACCTCGCCGAAGCGGAAATCGACATCCGCATCACCCCTGCCCTCTCGGCGGCGGGCGGGGCGTTGAAGTTGCTGAAGGAAACCATCGAGTTCCACGACCTACCGGTCGAAATCGTCAATCCCGACGAAAAACCGCCGATGGAAACGGCCCCCGATCATCCCATGATCCAAGCGCTGCTCGCCACAGATGCCGGCACCGGACTCGCCGGAGCGCCGTGGTTTTCCGATGCAGCGCATCTCTCGAACGGGGGAATTCCCAGCATCTGCATTGGTCCCGGCTCGATCGACCAAGCGCACACGATCGACGAGTTCATCGAAATTTCCGCCTTGGAGCAAGGAGCAGCGTTCTTCTTCGCGTTCATTTCCGGCCTGCAACACACGTGAATCCGCAGGTTGCACACCGGGAAATGCCGTTTACGATCCGCCATGCCTTTCGCCTGTAAAAACGGCCGCTGCGAGACTCCCTGCTGGATGCGGAAGGTCCTGCTGGCGGCCGGGATCTATCACCTGACGTTCGCCGTGTGGGCGATCGTCTGGCCGTGCGTCTGGTTCGACTGGATCGGCATGGAACATCCGAACCACCCGCTGATGTGGCAAGGCGTCGGACTGGTCATGGGAGTTTTCGGCATCGGCCTGATCATCGCCGCGAAGAATCCGATTCAGCATTGGATGATCGTCCTGACCGGTTTGGTGAAATTTACCCTCGGCATCATCGGCTTCGGCAGCGCGCTGTTTCATCACGAAATCCAGCTCCGTTCCGTCTGGATCATGACCGCCGACGATCTCATCTGGTGGTTTCCTTTCGCCGCCATCCTGTGGGCCAGCCTCCGCGCCCACACCGGCGTGCCGCCGACGCGCTCGGAACCCTACAGCATCGAGGAAGCAGCTAACAGCTACTACCTTTCCAACGGAAAAACCCTTGCGGAGGCATCGGAGGGCAAACTGCTAGCGATGGTATTCCTCCGCCACTTCGGCTGCACCTTCACCCGCCAGATCCTGCGGGGGCTGGAAGGCATCCAGAAAGAGGCGGATGCCCACGGCGCGGAACTAGTCCTCGTCCACATGCTGCAAAACGGCAAGGAAACCGAATTCCTCGGCGAGCGCAGCGGCGTCGCCCGTATCGCCGATCCGCGCTGCGAACTCTATCGGGCGTTCGGTCTTGGCAAGGGCGGCTTCCTAGAACTCTTCGGGCCGCACGTCTGGTGGCGTGGCGCGGTTTCCATTTTCAAAGGCTGCGGAGTCGGCCACCTCGCCGGCGACGGGCTGCAAATGCCGGGAGCCTTCCTTTTCCGCGACGGAAAAATCATTTCCTCGCAGCGCGCCCATTCGGCGTCCGACCTGCCGCATCTTCCGGAGCTTTTCCAAGCGTTGCCCTCGCCGACAAGTCGTGACACGGTGTCCGCATGACATCGCTGCAAGGCAAAACCCTGCTCGTCACCGGCGCGTCCAGCGGCATCGGCCAGGCATTGTGTGATTTGTTAGTCGAACGCGGGGCCAACGTCCTCGGCGTCACCCGCAGGCCGTCGCTCCTGTCGGAGAATGTTTCGCCAATCGTCGCCGACCTGACCCAGCGCGAACAGGTTTCCGCGATTTTCCAAGGGCTGGGAAAAATCGACGGATTGGTGAACTGCGCCGGCGTCGCCTACCTCTCGCGCCTCATCGACGGCAACCCCGCCGACTGGGAGGAAATGTGGCGCGTCAACGTGATGGCGCTCTCCCTTTGCTGCCAGCTCTCGCTGAAACACTTCCCTGTTAGCGGCGGACGCATCGTCAACGTTTCTTCCATGAGCGGTCACCGCGTGCCGCCAACCGGCGGATTCTATGCACCGACGAAGTTCGCGGTTAGAGCGATCACCGACGCGTTGCGGGCGGAGTTGAAATCCGTGAGATCGCCGATCCAAGTCGCCTGCGTTTCCCCCGGCTTCGTCGATACACCGCTGCTCGACCAATATTTCCGCGGCCGCGAGGAATCGCTGACCCAAACCAAGGCTGCAATGAAGATGCTGGATGCCTCCGACGTGGCGTGGGCCATTCTAACGATCCTCGAAGCGCCCGCTCATGTGGAAGTCGGCGACATCCTGATGCGCAGCTCGGAGCAGCAGATGTGAACATGGGATTTCCGGATTACATCGTCCGCGTGCTCGCGGTCAGCACTGCGTGCCTGCTGGTTTCCTGCATCGATGGTCATGAGGAAGTCTGGCTGAACGCCGACGGCAGCGGTCGCGCGGACGTCACCTACGATCTCCCCGCCGCTGCGGCGAGATTCCAAGGCGGCGAGGACGGGGTGAGAAAAATGCTCGGCGATTTCCTGCTCCACACTCCGGGGATCAAGAATTCCACCTGCGAAGTCACCACCCGCGACGGACGGTTGACGATCCATGTCCAGGGCTCTTTCGACTCCGCTCTGGATCTGAAGGAAATTTCCAAGGGCGAATCCTTGGAAAAACTCCCCTCCTCCGCCACCGGACTAACGGGAGAAACCCACGTCAGCATGAAAGGCCGCACGGTGGATTTTTCACGCACCATCGACGCTGGCTCCGCCTTGCCGGGATCCTCGTTCATGCCCGCCTCGCAATTCGCGGGCCGCACCTTGAGCTACATCGTCCATCTGCCAGTGGCGGCCATGGAATCCAACGCCACCCGCATCGAGGATGAAGGGCGCACTTTGGTTTGGAATTTCCCTCTGGCACAGGCGATCAAAGGCCCGGTCATCACCCGATTCAAAGCCAAGGCTCCAATTCCGACGTGGATGTTAGCCTCCGCCGGAGCCGCCACATTTCTCGCCGGTTCTCTCGCACTGGTCGTCGTCGGTAAACTACGGAGGCGCAAACAACTGGACCGCGGATGAAGATGATATCTCGGATGAGAATGTAAGAAGGCAGATTTCCTATCCCTGTCTTCATCTGCGGTTAAAAAATCTTCAAACCCAAGTCCACTTTGCGGCCTAGACACCCGCCCGGATCCCGCTTTAATGCAGGTAGCAGCAAAGCTGTTTCCGCCCCATCCACCATGTCCGCCGCATTCAAAGATTACTACGAAACCCTCGGTGTGGCGCGCGATGCGAGCAGCGCCGACATCAAGAAAGCCTTCCGCAAATTGGCGCGGGTCCATCATCCCGACGTCGCCAAAGACAAGAAAACCGCCGAGGCTAAATTCAAGGAGATCAATGAAGCCAACGAGGTTTTGAGCGATCCTGAAAAGCGGAAAAAATACGATCAACTCGGCGCACACTGGCAAGATCCGCACCATGGCCAACAGGAGCGCTATCAGGGAGCGCCGCAGGATTCCGGACAGGAGTTCAACTTCGGCGGGACCGGCTTCAGCGATTTCTTCGAGCAATACTTCAGCGGTGGCAGTCGCTACGGATTCCCCGAAGGTGCGCGCGGTCCCTCCCCCACCGCCCGCGAGCGCCGCGGCAGCGATGTCGAGGGCGACATCCTCGTCACCCTGGAAGAAGTGATGGAAGGAGCAGTTAGACCGATCTCCCTGCAAATGACCAACGCGCGCACGGGCAAGGTCGAGACCCATTCGTTCCAAGTCCGCATCCCCGCCGGCGTTACCGAGGGCAAGCGCATCCGCGTTCCAGGCCAGGGCGAACCCGGCAGTGGCGGTGCCGAAGCGGGCGATCTCTATCTGCGAGTGCGCCACGCCGCACATCCGGATTTCCACACCGAGGGCCACGATCTTTACTACGACCTCGATCTCGCGCCTTGGGAAGCGGTGCTCGGTGCCGAACTCACCGTTCCCACGCTCGACAGTCCCATCAAGCTCCGCGTCCCGGCGAATAGCGAGAACGGCCAGCAGCTTCGCGTCCGCAGCCGCGGCCTGCCGAAAGGAAAAGCCGGCGGGCGCGGCGACTATTACGCCACCCTCAACATCCACTTGCCGCCTAACACCAATGCCGAGGAACGCTCCCTTTGGGAAAAACTCCGGGACGTTTCCAAGTTCAACCCTCGCACCACTCCATCCGCATGAATCCGCAGTCCGACAACGACCTGCCGCTCTACGAGCCCGAGGAGCAAACGACCTACACCCTCGATATCGTCGCGCAACTCACCGGAGTTTCCTCGCAAACGATCCTCCACTATCAGGAGCAAGGCCTTATTCGGAAAACCGACCTCGACGATGAAACCGTCCACACCCTCCGTCGCATCGAACACCTGCGCCAGACGTGCGAGGCCAATCTATCCGGCCTCAAGCTCATCCTCGATCTGATGGACGAAGTGGACCGCTTGAAATCCGCGCTCCGCGTGCGGAGATAAGGAGGGGCGGACATCAACAGGATTTTCCCGTCTTTCGCCACGAACGTGTGGGGGATGCCCTGCACACCCGCAGCCGCGAGCCAATCCTTCTCAAACGGCAAACCGGTCCCCGCGAAGGCGACCGGATACGACATCGCCACATAAAGGATTTTCATCCCTCCGATATCGCCCGGCCACCCAACATGCGGGCGAAATGAATTTCGCGGTCCAACAAAAACGCCGCCCGGAACGAGTCCGGACGGCGTGTGATGTTTTGGGTATCGCTTGTCAGGATCAGGCGACCTTGGAAGCGTGTTTCGCTTCGAGGGCTTTCTTGGCCTGGGCAACGATGGCGGAGAACGCGGCGGCGTCGGTGATCGCGAGATCCGACAGGATCTTGCGGTCAGCTTCGATACCGGCAGCTTTCAGACCTTCGATGAAGCGCGAATAGGTCAGGTCCTCGTTGCGGCATGCGGCGTTGATACGCTGCGTCCACAGACGGCGGAATTGGCCTTTACGACGCTTCCGGTCGCGATATTCATACGTCATCGCCTTACGGACAGCGTCCTTGGCGTAACGGAAGAGTTTCGAGCGGAAACCGCGGAAACCCTTGGCACGGAGCAGCGTCCGCTTGCGGCGGGCGCGGC
>NZ_JBDSCX010000084.1:0-197976 GCF_039920825.1 Luteolibacter sp.
GGTCTCGGCACCATCGTCCAGCACGTAAACCTCACCATGCTGATAGGGGGACATCGTGCCCGGATCCACATTGAGATAGGGATCGAATTTCTGCATCAGCGTGGTCAGGCCGCGATGCTCCAGCAGCGTGCCGATGGAGGCTGCGGCAAGCCCCTTGCCGAGTGAGGAGACGACGCCGCCGGTAACGAAGATGTATTTCATGGAAGTAGTGAGTGAGCAGGTGATGATAAGAGTCGCTCGATTTCTCGGGCTTGTTCCGGGGTATCGACGCCTGGCGAGGTGTCGGAAGTGAGAAGGACCTTGATGGTCGCACCGTTTTCGAGAGCGCGGAGTTGTTCGAGCGACTCGGCCTTTTCAAGCGGCGAAGGCGGCCAAGTGACGAAGCGTTCGAGGAAATTCCGCTGATAGGCGTAGATTCCCTTGTGGCGGAGGACCGGCAACCCTTCGACAGGATTGCGAAAAAACGGCAGCGGCGAACGGGAGAAATAAAGCGCCCGGCCATCGAGGGCGACGGCGACTTTGACGACGTTCGGATCTTGGACGGCGGGATCGGACGGATCGAGCGGGTTGGCGGCGGTGGCCATGTCGAGCGAGGGATCGGCAGCCATGGCGGCGGCGAGTTCGTCGATCAGCGCGGGATCGATGAGCGGTTCGTCGCCCTGGATGTTGACGATGTGCGTCGCTTGGGGAACGGCCTTCGCCGCCTCGGCGATGCGGTCGGTCCCGGTGGGATGGTCCGGCGAGGTCATGGCGACCTTGCCGCCGAAGGCGATGACCACGTCGCGGATCCGCTCGTCATCGGTCGCGACGATGATTTCATCCAGCATGGAACATTGTCCGCAACGCTCCCAAACGTGCTGGATCAAGGGTTTCCCGGCGATGAGATGAAGCGGTTTTCCGGGGAAGCGCGTGGAGCCCCAGCGGGACGGAAGAACACCGAGGATGTAGGTGGGAGCTGAGGAAAGGGACACGCTTGGCAAAGGTTGGGCGAGCGTAAGTCAGGGACAAGCCCGCGGACAAGAGCGGTTTCGGAAAAAAGATTTTGGCCCGGAAATCGTCGGAAATTTCCACGCTTTTCGCCGATTTTCCACGATCCAAGCCCTTTCCATCCCTCCATCGACAGGCATCAGGTCGCGACCGAAGACGACCGGCGAATCCCCTCGTCTTCCTCCGAATCCTCCGAATCCTCCCAGCCCTGTTTACCGAGCGCTTCTTCATTGCTTGTGGACCGGGCCATCTCGCACCAAGTTTGAGCGGCGGTTTGTTCCTCGTCCAGAATGTCCTCAAGGAGTTCGGCGGCATCGGGATTGCCCAGTAACTGTGCCCACTGAAGCAGGCTGGTATAGCCCGCGATTTCGAAGTGCTCGATCTTCTGCAAAAAGGAGACCAGCGCGGCATTGATGGCGGGCGATTCTCCGAAATCAGCCTCGATTTCCGCACCCGCGTGTACCAGTCCCACGATGGCCTTGCTGGTTCTTCGGGTAACCGGCAGTTCAAAGCAACCGAAGACCTGCTCCAGTTTCATCACGTGCCGTTCGGTTTCCAGAAGATGGTTGAGGATCGCTCTTTTCATTTTCCAACACCGGCTGGCAGTGGCCATCTTGACGAGCATCGCACCGATCCGGTGCTCGGCGTCATGGATTTCCTCGAGTTCCCTGAGAAACAAATCGTCCAGGGTTTTCACGGCCGCTCCGGATGCAGTGTTCATGATGGTTCGATGAATGCGCGTGAAGGAGCAACGGCCAAGCAGGTGGTCCAGATGTCCAGAGCTTCGGCATGGTTGAAAATGTCTTCCACCAGATGGATGTCGCCGGAGTCTTCGGTTCGAACGGAAAGAAGGATGTCCCCTTTCAGGATTTTCCCTTCATAGCGTTTCGCATCCATTTCCGGAATCCCCATCCCTATCAGCCCGCCGCAGATGCCTCCCAATGCCGCGCCGATGGTGGCTCCGCTCATCGCGGAAATAATCGGCCCTGCGGCGATGAACAGGCCCGCTCCCGGTATCGCCAACGCACCGATTCCGGCGATCCATCCCCACGTCACGCCGATGATGGCACCCGCTCCGGCTGCGGCGATGGTGGCATTCGCAAGGTTATTTCCCCCGTTGAAGCGGCGGCTCGCACTTTGATCGGCTAACAAAGCCGAGATCCCGTCATCCGGAATGTTGGCGATCTTGAGCTGATCTACAATGTGGTTGGCCTGGAAATGGGACGTCGCGATGCAGAAGATCGATTGATGGGACACGGTTTCGGTATTTCTTTCGGGCGTTGATGAATGTCGGGAAACGGCTGCCTATCCACCGCGAATTCCGGGAGGAGCTCACCTCCTTTTCCAGTGATAGGATGCTAGCAGCAGTGGCCTCGTATTGGCCATGGGGTGTTTCCCTACCCCGTGAGATTTTCCTGCCGGTGGAGAAGCAAGCGGACGGGCCGCACGTGGGATGCGGCATTTGGTCTTGTGGATTCAGGTCCGCCGCAACATGGTTTGAGCGTGGGACGTTCCCATCCGTTGGAATTTCCGGTTGCCGACCTCCCTCAGCAGGCCAAGTTTCAAAATGCCCTCCTCCGATCATCCTCCACCACGCGCTGTCTGGCAGCAGGACGGGGACGATTTCGTCCTTGAGGTGTCCGGAGATTGGCGGCGCGACGGGCCGGCCGTGGAAATCGAAGGCAACCCGCCGGACCGCCTTCCCAGCCGCTATCAGGTGGACAAGCTGGGAACCTACGATTCCACCCTGCCCGCCTTCCTGCTTTGCCTTCACCGCTCCGTCCCCGTGACCGATGGCGAAAAGGAAAAAAGTCCCTCCTTCGACGGCCTGCCCGACAACCTTCGTGGTCTGTTGGAGCTCGCTCTGTCGGTGCCGGAGGAAATCGGAAATCAATCCGCACCGACTCACTCTTCGGAAATCCGCAAACTCGGCAAGATCACCCTGGAAGTCTGGGAGAGCCTGCGCGCACTGGCCGACTTCACCGGGAAAACCGTAATCTCGCTCGGCCGCTTCTTCACCGGACGAGCCCGCTTCCGCCCGACAGATTTCTGGATGATCCTCCAGCAATGCGGCGTGCAGGCGCTGCCCATCGTTTCGCTCATCAGTTTTCTCATTGGCCTGATTCTCGCATTCGTAGGAAATGTCCAGCTCTCTAACTTCGGCGCGAACCTGTTCGTCGCGGATCTCGTGGGCATCGCCATGGTCCGTGAAATGGGCGTGGTCATGACCGCCATCATCATGAGCGGCCGGACCGGGGCCGCTTTCGCCGCGCTGATCGGCAGCATGAAGGCCAACGAGGAAATCGACGCCCTGCGCACCTTCGGATTCGACCCCTTCGATTTCCTGGTGCTGCCGCGTGTGTTAGCCCTCATCCTGATGATGCCGCTTCTCACCATCTACGCGAACGTCGTCGGAATTCTCGGCGGCATGCTGGTGGGCGCGTTCGTCGGAATTCCGCCCGTGCTCTACTGGACGGAAACCCTCTACGCGGTGGATCTGACGAACTCGTCGCTCGGCGTCATCAAGAGCGTCTTCTTCGGCGCGGCCATCGCCATCAGCGGTTGTATGCAGGGAATGCGGGCGGGAAATTCATCGTCCGCGGTCGGCGAAGCCACCACACGGTCGGTGGTCGCTTCCATCACCGCGGTCATCGTCATCGACTCGGCCTTCGCCGTCATTTTCACCCTCCTCGATGTCTAACCATGGCCGCGAAAATCACAGTCAGGGATCTTACGATGGCTTACGGGTCGTTCGAAGTCATGCATGACCTCAATTTCGAAATCGAGGACAAGGACATCTTCGTCATTATGGGCGGCAGCGGTTGTGGAAAAAGCACCCTGCTTCGCCACCTTATCGGACTGCAGGAACCGGCGAAGGGATCGATCCTCTACGACGGCAAGGACTTCACCGCCACCGATCCCGCCGAGCGCGGTCCGTTCATCCGGCGTTTCGGCGTGATGTATCAATCCGGCGCGCTGTGGTCATCCCTAACACTCGGCGAGAACGTCGCCATGCCGCTGGAGGAAAGCGGCAAACTGCCTGCGAAGACGGTGCGCGAACTCGTTTCCTACAAGCTGTCGCTCGTCGGCCTTGCGGGTTACGAGGACTACTATCCGGCCCAGATCAGCGGTGGGATGAAAAAGCGCGCCGGCATCGCCCGTGCCATGGCCCTGGATCCCGATATTCTTTTTCTCGACGAACCCGGTGCCGGCCTCGACCCGCTCAGCGCCCGCCGCCTCGACGACCTCATCCTCCGCCTGCGCGACAGCCAGGGGTCCACCATCGTCGTCGTCACCCACGAACTCGCCAGCATTTTCAGCATCGCTAACAAAGCGCTGTTCCTCGATACTGCCACCCGCACCCAGGGCGCGCTCGGGAACCCCGTCGATCTTCGCGATCATTCGGAAAACCCCGCCGTGCGCCTCTTTCTCAACCGCGGCGAAATGCCGGACTCACCACCATGAGCAAAAAAGCCAGCCCCACCCTGATCGGGATTTTCACCCTCGTCGGCCTGCTGATGGCCGCCACAGCCGTCGTGCTTTTCGGCGCGGGGAAAATCTTCGAGAAAAGCAGCAGCATCATTCTTTATTTCGACCAAAGCGCCAACGGCCTGCTCGTCGGTTCGGAAGTTAGATTCGGCGGCGTCCGCATCGGCCGCGTCACCTCCATCAAGGTGCTCATCGATCAAAAGGCGAACCGCAAGGTCATTCCGGTCGTCGTCCAACTCTCGGAGAAGGATCTGAAGGATGTCGGATCAACCTCGGGCGCGGGCATCGATTTCGCCACTGAAGAAGGGGTGAAAAAGGCCGTCGCCGATGGACTGCGAGCGGGAATGAAACAACAAAGCCTGCTCACCGGGCAACTCTACATTGAGTTCGACATCGCTCCCAACACCCCGGGCTTCACCTATCGACCCGATGCCGGATCTCCCTACCCCACGGTTCCCACCATCGGCACGGAGATGGATGAACTCATCGCCGGAATTGCGGACGGACTGAAAAAATTCAATGCCCTCGATCTTGAAAGTGCCACGAAGGATCTGCGGGATGTCCTCGCCGGCGCGAAAGCCCAAATCGCCGCGCTGAATTTGAAGGCGATCAATGACAACCTCGTCGGCATCACCACAGACATCCGTGCCCTAACCGGAAACGAGAAGTTGGCCAAGGCGATCGACAGTCTTGACGAAGCGCTCACCGGCATCGACGAGCTGACGAAGAAAGCCAACGAAGGTTTCGATCCCCTGATGAAGGATCTGGAGGATGTCATGGCAAAAGCCAACGCAGGACTGGCAAAAATCGACGAGGCCACCGCAGACATTTCCAAGGCCACCAACCCGCGCGCGCCCGTGCTCATGCGCATGCAGAACACGCTGGATGAAGTGGAACGCGCCTCGCGCGCCGTCAAGGAACTCGCCAACGATCTCAAACGAAACCCGAACGCCCTGCTCGGCGGAAAGGACCCGAAACCATGAAGATGCTTTTCATCCTGCCCATCCTGCTTTCCCTAACAAACTGCGGCGTGCTTGAGCCCGTCAAGGACTCCGCGGTCCATCACGTGCTCGATCCTCTGGTTCCCTATCGGAGCCTGTCATCGTCCTCGCCGTCAATCGCCATCAACCGGCCGTCCATTCCCAGCTACCTCGACCGCCAACAACTCGTCACCCGCTCCGGCGGACAACTCCAGATCAGCAATGCGGACCTCTGGGGCGAGCCGCTGGATGCCTCGCTTTCCCGGGTTACCGCCAGCAACCTGAGCCGGCTCACCGGATCAATGAACATCCAGCCGGTGGAAAATTTCACGACGCTCGACTACACGACCCTGTTGGAAATGAGAATCGCCCGCTTCGAGCCGGATGACTCCAATCAAATGATCCTCGAAGGAACTTGGAAACTCCAGCCCGTGAGCGGCGGTGACGCGCGCGACCACTTCTTCAGCATCGCGGCACCAATCTCGTCGCCAACCGCAACGGGACGTGTCAACGCCATGAACCAAGCGCTCGAACGCATCGCCCGACAAATCGCTAACAGCCTCTAATCGGTTAATGTTCCGGTGGTGGGGCGGGAGCGGGCTCGCGCTGGACGGAGACCTTCACCGGGCGGCGTGGTGATTCTCCATCGGCCCGGAAAATGAGAACCAGCGAGCGCTCGCCGGGATTCTGGGTGATGACGCCGGAATGAAGGCTCCTCAAGGTGCCGGTGGTATCGGGGAGAAGAACCTGAAGCGGTTGTTCCACTCCGGGTGGCACGGTGCGTTTGAACGATTTCCCCGCTTGGAGGAGGAGCTTCTCTTCGCCGATGACGACTCTTACCTCCGCCGGGCAGATATTCACGACGCGGACGCTGCCAGCCGGCACGCTGACCGGATCATCGGGCAAAACCAGCGAAAGCGCCTTGTCCCAAGTGCCGCCTTTCGCATCGCGCCAGAGCAGGACCAGGAAATCACCGGACTCGGGCCTAACAAGTCGAAGCCACGGCTCCGCATCGGCGGCGGCTTCGCGACGTTTCAGGAGCAGTGGACCGATTCCGGCAGGAGCCTTGAGCGGCTCGCTGATCCGGCCGAGGCGCAGCGGAGCGGCTTCGGTCTTGTCGCCGCCGAAACCCAACAAAACCTCACGCGGCGGAATGCTGCCGGCAGGAGGCTCGAGTTCGTAGCGAACGTCGTCTCGGACTTCCTGGCGGAACGGAGGAAGCTCGCCCACTGCGAGAAACCGCACCGTGCGACCTTTTTCAGCTGCCGGCTCCGCGTGGAGAGCGCCGGAAATCACCAACGCGAAAAAGGGTGTTAGAAAACAAAATCTTAAGACGGGAGTCGGATTATACTTCATCGGGTAAAAGCCAGCGGAACGAGGTGATGATGAATTCCCGGCCGAAGTCATTGGACTTGCCGACAAGGCTGGAGTTGAGGCCGCTGGCGTCAGGTGTCAATGGCCGCGGCGTCCGCTGAACCACAGCCTCGCACCATGCCCGCGCCTGGATCTTTCCCGCAGCATCGACCGCATCACCGTAGGCGCGGATGACAAAGGTGTCCGACCGGGCTGATAGAGCGGGGCCGAGGACCTGCAAAACGTCCGCCTGCGTCAAATAGGCGGGTGCACCCCAGGCTTTCGAAGCGGGCTTGAGCGTTTGCTCCATGCGGGTGGCGTCTGGCAGGTGGTCGGGATGGGAGTAGTTTGGTAGGGACTTTCCGTTGTCCAACGGGTATTCATCCGTTAGGCCGGAGTTCAACTGCGCTTTTTCAATGGCGGCCTGGAGAGCGCCCATACGCCCGGTTTCATCCTCGGCGAGTCGGCGGTTGACGAAATCGGCAAGCGACAGGAACGGACCGCGTAATTTCACCTCGGCGACAATCGCCACCGCCAGCCGGGTTATTTCATCCACATTCAATTCACGATATCCGGACCAAACGTTGTCGCCATCCGCCGATTCACCGTTCTTCCACGCTCCGTCCTGGGGATCCAACACCCGTGGAAATGGAACGTTTTCACCATTGCCGAAACCCGACTTGCGGGTCGAGCCGAGCAACGCCTTCCAAGCCTCCACGCTGGTCGAATTGACGTTGAACGCACCGTCCACCATGAGGTGACGGGCGGATTGGTTGAAATCCCCGAGGCCGTCCGCGGTCGCCGAGGCGCGCGTGGCAGGAGCCAGACGCATTCGTCCGTTAGGAAGCGGCTTGCCGACCGGATCCGCGAGAAACTCGCGCTTCGCGGCGGGAGAGCCGCTCGACAGATAGAAGCGATCCCAGAGCTTTTGATTCACCTCAAACGAAAGGTCGTAAACCACGTTGTCGCGCTCCGGCACCTGGCCGAGAATCGCCCGCGCGGTGGCAGCCCAATCGTCCTTGCCGGCGGAACGCTGGGCCTCGTTAGGCCAGCCGATTTCACTCTGATTGAAACCACCCGACTTCGCCGCCTGGGAGGTCGAGGCCGCGGCGGCGGTCCGATTCAAGCCCTTCACGCCGCCTGTGCCAAGGCGCGGATCGACCAGCGAATTTCCCACGGCATAGGATGGATGCCAGATGAGTTCTGATAGTTTCGCATGCTGGAGTTGACCGAGAGAGACCAGTCCGGTCTCGGAGCGCGGCACGTCGAACAACACATACTTGCTGCTTCCCTCCTGCGGCGGCCCGAAAGGATTTCCGTGGAAGCGGCCGTTTCGCGGCACCGGCATCTGCTCGTCCCAGCCCACCGCCTGATCAAACAGATCCCGCGTGTAGGCACCGAAAAACCACGGTGCGATCCCGCCGATATTCTCCCATGGCGAGCGGATAATGAAGGACGCACGCGGGTTCCAATTCGCTAACAGCGCGTCCTGAAAATAGGAAGTTCCCGCCAGCGACCCCGAGCCCAGATTCGACGGGTGCTCGTCGAACCAACGCAGCCGAATCCCCTCGCGGGTCCTTACGTTGGGGACCACGGTGGGCTTTGGGGAGAAGCGATCCAGCATCTGGATAGGCATTCTCTCGTTCTTGTTCCACGAAATCCGCGGCTCGCGGCCGGCGCCATATTGCAGGGACCCGGAGAGCACGCAAACCTGAGGCAGCTTGTCGAAATTCTCGAAGGTCACCTTGCTGGCGTTTCCCACCAATTTGAGAATCGCCCGCGAATCATCGCCTTGGAAATTGATGCCATTCGCGCCGGAGCCGAAAATATACGGGGTCGGAGCATACCAGAATTCCTTCGGCAGGAAGGTCATTCCGCCGTCGAGATCCGACGCCGAGACGTAGTAGGCTCTGGACGGATCCGGCGAGACCTGGCAACTCAGCACGTTCGAGTCAAGGTTGTAGGAACCGGATCGATAGGCGCTGAGTCCGTCGTATTCGGCGGAACGTGCGGGCGAGAACACCAGACAATCGCCCGGTCCGAACGTGGTGGCGGGCATCGAGAAATAGTAGGAACCCATGTAGGGGTCGTTGTATCCGGACGAACCCATGATCCCACCGGGCCCGTTGAACGAAGTGCTGCGCCCGCCTTCGAAATTCAGCCACTGGGTGATCGAACCGCCCACATTGAGTGTCCACATCTCCTGCCTTCCATTGCCCTGGATCATGATGATCGAGCGGTCGAACTTGAGGTCACAATTGTAGGGATTCCACAACACAACCCGCGGATACATCAACTGTCGCAGCTGATAGACTCCGGCCTGCAAGGAGTAGGTGCTCATCTGCGTGAAGTTGGTGGCCTCCACCAGGATCGGCTGGAGTCCGGCGTGCATGTTACCGGCGAGTTTCACAGGATTTTCATTCGCCAGCGCGCGGGCGCTGCTGTCCTTGCCGGCCGAGGTGTCGAAATCCGGAGATCTCCCGTCCACGTTCTTCCCGGAGAACGGCAGTGACAACCTCGCCCAGTCGCGCAGAAGTCCAAAGCGGGGGCCTGCCGAATCATAGCGCGAATCCTTGCTCGCGGCGTCCTTGGCCGACCCGGCGCCGACCAGAGGCTCATCGTCCGTCAGTCCCTTCAGATTACCCGACGCCTTCGTCTCACCGTTCTCGAAGTAGGCGGTTAGATCCTGTTTCAGTCCGTCGTTCACGACATCCGCCAACACGCCGCTGGATTCCGTCGTAAAGTCGAACGCATGCGTCTTCGCCCAGTCCGCCTTCACTCCGGAAAGCGCCATCATTCCCGGACTGACAATCTTGCCAAGCTTCGCATTTTCCAAGTCCACACCACCGTCCATCATCTTCATGTCCGCGGACTGCGAGGTCATCACGCGATAGAGTCCTCCATCGCCGGGTGACTTGCGGTTGGCCGCGATCGCTTCGCGCGGATCGCCGGTCCGCACGTTCGCCCGCACTCCGAGGTCGCCGGTCCACCAGGCGAGATGGCCCGAGGTTTCCCCAGTTAGACCGGCAACAGCAACCCGCGGCACGGTCACGGCGGAGGTGGGGTCGTTCCGATAGATCGCCACATCATCGGCGGCGGGAGTTGCGGAAGGATCGCCTTTGCCGCTGACCAGCCACTCCATCACGCGGTCCGCCGGATTCAATTTCCGCTCCCAGCGTTCGTCACGCAGACTGCCCTCCAGATCGTTGCGGGTGAAAATGGGATCGCCGTTGTCCAAAGTCGTCCGCCAGACACCGGTCCAATGCGGCTGCTTGACGTCCTTGCGGAGAATTTCCGCCGTGGCGGAAATCCGCTGGTCCGGCCCCATGGTTTTCTGGAGCTGGCCGATCGCCTGCATCAAGGCGAGCCGGGCGTTGGCCTTGGCTTCGGCCGCGGGTTCGGAACGCGCGGTTTTGCGCAGTTCGATCGAGGACAAGGTCATCAACCCGACAGCGACCATCACCATCAGGACCATGAGAACCACGCAGACGATCAACGCGAATCCCTTCTCCGACCCACGCCTCAGGGGGCGACGTTGACCCGTTCCAATCACAACGGGCTTTTTACACGCGGATCCCTGCATCCGCCAGCGATTTTCTCCCGGCACAAGAGTTGAATATCAACGACAAAGCCTGGCTTGTGGTGAATTCCCTGATTTTCAATTTGCTTCGAGAATGGCACGCAAGAGGCTCATCCGGCCTTGAAAATGCTCCGCTATTTCGCCGCGATCTCCACCGGACGGTTGGTCCTCTGGTGTTACCTGATTTGGTATGTCTGCATGGTTTCGCTGTATTTCGATGCCTCGCCCGTGTTGTGGCTCTCGTCGGTCGGCATGAGCGGCATCATCGGATTGGCCCTGCTCCTGAGCACTTCGGGAAATGGCTCGCGCCCGGACGGCTGGACGATTTTCCGGTTGTTTCTCATGCCGTTCTGCGTCTCCAGCTACTCCGCGCTCATCAAAGGCAAGGGATTCCTGCTGATTTTTCCTCCCGTTGTCCGGGAAAATCTCATTGGCCTCGGCTGTGTTGCCACCTTCCTCGTCGTCCAAAGGCTTTTGAAATACCAAACTGATATCCGAACGGAGCTGATCGAGTGATTGTCGCTCGTCTATCCCGGTAACCCAGATGCGGGCAATGGATCCCGGAACGCGATCCAGTCATGGATGAGGGTGAGTTTTTGAATCACCGTTTCCGCCAGCACGAAGGGATACGGATCCGGCAAACCCATGCTGCGGTTGAGCCCGTTGAGCAACACGCTGACATCCAGCCATTGTGCGGCGATGTCGGAAAACGGCCGGCCGAGCGGAGCTAACACAATCGTCTGGTCCTGGGCGTGCTGGATGATCAATCCCTCGGTCGCGGCGGTTTCCAATGTGTCCATGATGTGCATGTAGTGCGCCCACGTTTCCGCCCAATCCTCCCACGGATGCGAAGCGGCATAGGGCGAAACGTGGCGCTGCTGCCAATCGGGCGGCGCTCCGTTCGCGTAGTGATTTGCCAGCATGGACGCGTAGTCGCCCCGTTCGTCGCCGAACACATTGCGGAACTGCTCGAGCCTCGGAGTTCCGTTCACGAGCACGTCCCAGTAATAGTGGCCCACCTCATGACGGAAATGGCCGAGCACCGTGCGATACATTTCACCCATCATTTCACGAGCCCGCTCCCGCTTCGGGTCGTCCGCCTCATCGAGATTGATGGTGATCAGTCCGTTGGCGTGCCCGGTGAAAACGTGGTCGTCGCCAGGCGTTCCGGGCGGAGTGTCTTCGAGGAAATCAAAAGCAAGACCGGTCGCGGGATCCTCCTCCTTCGACCGGACCGGCAATCCGAGAGAAAGCAGGCTGTATATCAAGCGGCGTTTCGCGGCTTCGAGTTTGAGCCACGCCCGCGGATTGCGTGGTTTTGATAGATCCGGAATGATGTGGCTCAGGCGGCACGAAGGACAAAACGGCACCGGCGAATCCACGGGCACCATCCAGTTGCAAGCTCCGGCGGTTAGGTGATTTCCACAGCGGCGGAAAAGACCCGCCGCGTCAATCCGCTGAAGTGTGAAATCGGGTGCCGCGGGCTGGAAGGTGCCGATCGAGAGATCCCCCGGCACGAAGCCGAGATCCGTCTGACAGGAAAGGCAGCGCGAGTTCTCGAAAAACACGCGCCCGCCGCAGTTGCCACATTGGAAATTGATCATGATTCATTCGCGCGTTTTTTCACGCATGAGGACCTTCCGACATTTTCCGCGCTCCGCAAGCGGGGTTTTCCTGATAGGGAGGATGGACATCCCGTCCATGCGAAAACCCATCGTTATCAAAGTCGAAATGGTGGTGGGCGATAGGTGTCCGATTTCCGGGAGCGCCGGCTAGTTTGCGAATCTGAGGTTGATCGCCAGTTTCTCCCGGAGGGTATTCTCAATCCTGGCACCAACGACCTCAGCGGTCTCACCATCGAGAAGAGCGCCCAAACCTCCCATTTTCACCAGATTCGGATCGGTGAACGGAGCCTCGGGAGCTACCGGGGGCGTAAGATTGGAAGGATACTGGATACGACCATCCGGCAGCTTGGTGACACCGGGAAGATTCATGAAAGCCAGCAGTTGCTTCTGGTAGTTCGAGTAGGCCGCGACATAGGCATCGTATCTGGCCTGCTGCACGCGGTTTTCTTCAAGGAACTTTCTGATCTTGGCGACGCCCTTCTCACCTTCGATCTGAATAAAATAGTAGATGATGAGATGGGCTGTTCGGTAAAGTCTCGGCAAATCCGCAAGCTCTCCGGGGGATGAGAAACCGGAACGGTGTCCCGCCCATTCGGCATCAGTCATTTTCAAAACCTTCTCCACACGGACCAGGTTAGGCAATTTGTCTCCCTTCAGGTAATCCCGGCGCGCGGAGGTGCTGAGCTTCACATTCCCGCTAGTTCCCCGTTCGTAATCGCGCGCGAAGCGATCCAACACGCCTTCCTCGATCTTCTCCGCGCTAACACGAAAGCTGTTCCCTTCGATCGGGATTGAAGAAACATATTCCGCATAGCCCTCGTTCACCCACAGCGGGAGGTTTTGCAACATGTCGTGGGTAAGCATGTGCGTAAGCTCGTGGACAATGGTTGACGTGTCATAATCGTCCCTGGAAACGCGCCTCAATCCGGCGCTTCCGGATTTCACCCCCATAAGATCCAACGGCGCGAGGAAGACTTTTTCCTTGGGCAGATAGACTCCGGCTGTTAGCAGGGGACCTCCGGCCGCTTTGTATTCATCGGATGTCGCGAAAAGCTTCGCTTCAAATAGGTCGTTCGCGGGTTTCGCCAGGATCCCGAACGGAGATTTCGAATGCAGCCGATAGGTCAGTTCGAACACGACCGCCAGATCCTTCATCAGCGCTTTTCCAAGATTCACGTTGGTCTTAAATCGGAAATGGGGAGTTGTATACTCATAGCCACCACCCGCCACGGCGGTCTCCGTAACATCAATGGTGGAGGGAGTAATCTGTGGATCCACCGGCCATGCGGTCCAAGGTTCGCGGTAGTCCAGAGGATGACTCTTAACAAACGCGTTGTCCGGCTCAGACAACTTCAGGAGAGGGATGGGAGCGACCTTCCCATTCTGCAGTTTCAACATGACGTTCTCACCTTGGACGCCCTCATATCCGGCGACGATCTTGCGTCCATCCGCCGAGGTCCATTCGCGCGTGACAGATACTGGTGTTTGCTGACTCCAAGCACAACTGGCAGTCATTGCCAGTGCAGCCATCGTGATTCCGCCGATTTTCATGAACGGATGAAATGACGGCCGATCATGATCGGCAAGCCCTGAATTCTGATGGACCGGGGAACAGCGAAACGTCATCCATCACACCAACTGCGTCTCCACCAGCAGCTTGTAAGTCCCGTCGCGGGCGAGGAGTTCCTCGTGCGTACCGCTTTCCACGATCTTGCCGTGGTTGAAAACGAGGATGTTGTCGGCGTGTCTAACGGTGGAGAGGCGGTGGGCGATGACGAGGCTCGTGCGGCCGGTCATAAGGCGTTCGAGCGCTTCGTTGACCTGGCGTTCGCTCTCGGCATCAAGCGCGGAGGTGGCTTCATCCAGCAGAAGAATCCGCGGGTTGGCGAGGATGGCGCGGGCGATGGCGATGCGCTGGCGCTGGCCGCCGGAGAGCTTGGTGCCGCGCGGACCGACGATGGTGTCGTAGCCATCGGGGAGCGCGCTGATGAATTCATGGGCGTTGGCCATTTCAGCGATGCGGGCAATGTCTTCGCGGCTGGCACCGGGATTTCCATACTCGATGTTTTCCAGAATCGTGCCGCCGAAAAGCAGGACTTCCTGCGGTACGATGGCCATCTGGGCGCGCAGGCAGGGCAGGCCGATTTCAGCGGAGTTGACGTCGTCGAAAAGGATGCGGCCGGATTCGGGGTGGTGAAAACCGAGGATCAGCGAGAAAATCGTGGATTTTCCGGCACCGGATGGACCGACGAGAGCGATACGCTGGCCGGGCTCGACTTGAAAATCGATGTCGTGGAGCACCTGGACATCGGGGCGCGAGGGATAGTGGAAGTTGACGCGCTTGAAGCCGAGCGAGCCCTGGAGGATGATGTCCATCGCGCCGCTGTTGCGCTCGGTGGGAGTGTCGAGGATTTCGCGCAGGCGGTCGGTGGCTCCGGCGGTTTGCTGGAACTGGGAGATGATTTCGGGAAACGAGCCTAACGACGCGCCCACGAAAATGGAGAAGAGGATAAACGCGGCGAAGTTGGTCCAACCGATTTCACCGTTGGCATACATGCGCGAGCCATACCAGGTGACGAAGGCGATGGTGCCGAACAACGCGAAGATGATGAATGATAGAAACGCGGCGCGGTGACGGGCGCCGCGCAGGGTGACTTTGAAAAACGAATCGAGCGCGCGGTCGTAACGGCGGGCTTCGAAAGCCTCGTTGCCGAAGGCTTTGACATCGGCGATGGATTGGGTGGTTTCCTCGATGACGGTGCCGGCTTCAGCCAGGGAGTCCTGCGCATCGCGGGAAAAACCGCGGACTTTCCGGCCGAAGAACGCGATGGCGAGCACCACGATCGGCACGCTGCCGAGCATGATGAGAGAGAGTTTCCACGATGCGACGAAGATGAAAATAAGTCCGCCTATCAGAATGACCGTGTGGCGCACGGCTTGGGGGACGGCATTGAGCAGGGTGTCGCGGACGATGCCGAGATCGGCGGAGACGCGATTGCTGAGAGCGCCGGAACGCTGCTCCTGATAGAAGCGCATCGGCAGTTTCACCAGATGGGCGAAGATGTCGCGGCGGAGGTGATTGAGCGCCGCCTCGCCGGAGCGGATGAACCCTTGGACGCGGAAGAAGGCGATGATGGATTGCACGGCCAGCACGCTGATCAGCATGAGCACGACGTGGTTGGATTTTTCCAACACGTGGGCGGGATCGACTCCCTGGCGCAGGGCGTCGGTGGGATTTCCGATGAGCTCCTTGAGGTAATACGGGAATGCCAGCGAGAGGATGGCGGTGAAGAAAAGCGCGGCGAGCGAGGGGAGGAAAATCATTTTTTCCTGCATGAGGTAGCTGAGGACCCATCGGTGGGATGAGAGGGGCTTCTTCAGTTTCGGCTCGGGCATGGGCGGATGGGAAACGATGGAGCGGGGCGCGTCAATGGCGTGAAATGGCAAGGCGGAGATTTTCACACCGAGTTTCCCGCTCTTGAGGCTTGGCAAGCGGGTGCCGGGACCCGAAAAGAGGACATGTTCAGCGCCAGCCAACTCACCCCGGAACAAAAAGAAGCGCTCAAAAAGTGGGCCGCCGAGGGAGCCACCATGTCGGACCTCCAACGCCATTTGAAAGACGATTTCGGCCACACGGTCACCTACATGGATACCCGGTTTCTCATTCTCGACCTCGGGATCGAACTGATCGAGGAGCCGAAAGTCGTGCCCAAGGAGGAAGTGAAAGCTCCACCGGTGCCGACCGGTTTCGTCTCGACGACGATGGATTCGCTCACGCTGCCCGGCGCGATGGTCAGCGGAAAAGTCACCTTCAGCGATGGTGAAACGGCCATCTGGATGCTCGATCAAACCGGCCGCCCGGGCCTCGATCCCGACACGCCGGGATATCGCCCGACCCAAGAGGATATTCTGGATTTCCAGAAGCAACTCCGTGATTTGATCCAGAAAAGCGGGCTTTGAGGACAACCCTTGGAGACATGAAACCGCGTCCGCGGCGTTGAATTCGTGGAACATGTCCAGTCAGTCCGGTAGATCACTCACGGCGCATCATCGCAGCCGGGGGATTCTCTTGGGCTCGTTGCTCGCACTGGCGGCACTCGGTCCGGCGTGCAAACCCGAGGTGAAACCGGCGGCGAAACCTCCGGCCGCAACCGAAGTCAAAAACGAACTCGTCGAGCAGCTTGCCGGTGCACGGATCGATCAGGCGAAAACGAAACTTGATCAGAAGCGCCCCGGCGAAGCGCTCGCTTTGCTGGTGTCAGCCCTGAAAGCGGATCCTGCATCCGTTGAGGCCGCGACTCTGGCAGCGACCATTCTCGCGGAAACCGTTTGGAATTTTCCCGCGCTCACGATCCAGCACCAGTTGCCGGTCGAGCAGATCGCTTTCGCCGCGCCGTCATCGCTATGGGTGAGTCTGGGCGGCAACTCTAACGAAACGGCGCGATGGAATCTGGAGACGCTGCAAATCGAGAGCGTGCTTTTCCCGGTTGAACGATGCATCACCCGCAGTTTGGTTTTCGACCGGCTGGCACGATCCGTCGTCATCGAGCGCGGGCCTGTGACTTTGCTTTGCAACTCGCAAACCCTGAAACCGGTTTGTGACCTCGGACCTTTACCTGATTTCGTCACCCCATCCGCCACGGTTGTTTTCTCTCCGGACGGCCTGCTGCTGGCCCATCCCGGATTCGTTTCGGACGCCGATCATTCCATCGTCTGGCATCTCCGCGACGCGATCACCGGGCAGATCATCCGTTCATCCGAGCCGACTGCTTCGAACGCCGCTCGCCCGTTAGCCGCCAGTCTGGACCGGGAAAAACTGCGGGTCCTCCATGCCGACGGCAGCCTGATGGAAATGCCGGTGTCGCCGGTGGAGCCTGCGAAATCCATCCCCATGCCCGAGCCGGTGAAGCTTCTCAGCGCGCAATTTTCGCTGGATGGAAACGCCGCGCTGACACTTCACGAACAGGGTCCGCACGAGCCGCCGGTCCAGTCGGTCATTTCCTATCAGAACGAGGAGGACGGTTCGTTGGAACTGAAACCGCTGGTCAACCGGTTTCCCTGGAGCCGTCAACCTAACATCTGGAACGGCCTGATGGCGGCACCGGAATTCGCGCCCTACACGGTCGAGGGCAATTCATTGAAAATCCTGACGGATCCGCACGCGCCCGTCGAGGTATCCGGCGAAATTTCAGCGGTTGCCTTCGACAGCGGCAAGGTCATCACCGGCGAAACCGACGGAACGCTAACAGTCCATCATTTGCTGCCACCGCCATTGAAAATCGAAAGCGCCACGCCCCCGGCGGCGATCCGCGGCGTGAATGAGACCGCTTTGGAAAACCTTTGCGAAAGCCTTTCCGGAATCCGCTACGACGAGAATGGTCGCACGTTCGGACGGATCGGAGCGGACGAACGGTTCAAGGACTTCAACGATTGCGATTTCGCCACCATCCGGGTGATTTTCCCGACGTTGGATTTCAATCCCGTCCTCGCGGATTTCAAAGAGATTCATCCACGAGCAGCGGGAGCCGAATCATTCCAGCCTCTGTGGAATCGGATGGCCCGGGCGGACCTAACGGGGAAATCTTGGCCCGACATTCTGAAGCTGTCCAAGGGTCTCGAAAACACACCGTGGTATCAGCAACTCACCGCGGCGGTTCTCAGCAAGGCACCGGATCACCCGGTGAATCTGGAAAATTCCTCATGGCACGCCTCCGCGCAGATGGAAGCCATTTTCCAACAGAACGATGGACCGGTAGTTCTAACCGCGATCAAGGAAGCTGGCGGCAAAGGCCCGGCAGCCGCAGCGGCGCTGGCATTGGCGTTGAAATCGAAGCACCCGGAATGGATCAAGGCCAGTCTCGAATCCGCAGTGGACCTGCCGCCGATCGTCCGGCAGATCGCACTTTCACGCGCGGCCTGGCTGGAGGGACACAAAACTACGGCGCTGTCTCCGTGGCCTGAAAAATTTCCCGAAATGAAGGAAGTCCGCCAGCGCGAGGACTGGGAAGGCTGGGAGCAGGCGGATTTCCAACCGGCGATGGAAGCCATCCGCCAGTGCGTGAAGGACGAACTCGTCGCGATTGAAATCCCCGAGGACTCGACTCCCGAGCAGCGCAAGGCCGTCGCCGACCGCCTCGCCGATCCGGAAACCATCGCCACCGTCGGCAAACCCCGCTTCGCACTCGCCTGCATGAATGCGGCCCTCGCCTTTTCCTCACACAAGGAGGATTCTGAAACCACCTTCCAACTCGCCAACACCGCCCGCAATCTCGGCGCTCCACCCGAACCCTGCATGCGGGCCGAGGCGCTCGCTCTAACCGCCATGGGAGATTATGAAAAGGCGCACCCGCTCTGGATCGAACTCATCACCGAGCATCCGCTGGAAACCCAGATTCCCGGCGACTACGCCGAAGCCGCCTACACCGCTTTTGAAAACGCCGATCCCCAACAGGCGATGACCATCCTCACCACCGGCATGCACCGCTACCCGCAGGACGGCAATTTCGCCCTGCGCGCGGGCTGGGTGGCCTTGCTAACAGGAAATTCCGAGCGCGGTTATCAGTTTCTCCAAGCCGGAAAGCGCATCGGCTTTCCCGAGGACAAGCTTGAGAACGCGACCGCGCTGCTCACCATCGCCGCCGCCCAATCCGGTTCATACGATGACGCTACCGTTTATTTCAACGACCTGATGAGGATCGACCCCGCGTGGGCGAAATTGGAGACGCTCGACACCCTCGACTGGCCTGAGGAGTTGAAAACCACCCTCAGCCAGTTCATGCGCTGACCTTCACGCCAAGTCCTTGACCTGCACCTGCTCCCACCAATCCTTGAAAGTGCTGATGAAGACGTGGTGATCGGCATCCACCTGATAGGCATCGTGCTCCTCGATGCTGTTGAATTTCATCGTCAGGGCGTAGTCCCATGACTGGTCGATCACCGGCCGGATCATCACCTTCGCGGGGACCGCCCAACGGCCGCCCGCCACGAGCTTGATGTCGAAGAGTGCGGCAAGACCTTGCTCGAAAATCGCGCGGTCAACGTCGTTTTTATAATCTTCCTTCAGCCAGAAATATACATGGTGGTCCATGCCGTATGGGAATACCCGCCGCCCGCAGCCACCGCAAGCCAAGATCCCTCCGAAAATCACTCCATGACACGCGCCATTCTCCTGTTGATTTCACTCGCTGTTCTCACCCGCGCCCAAGAGCCTGTCCGGCAAACGACGGAAGCCAGGCTTTGGCTTCAAGTCCCGGCCGGTCAAGCTCCGCTCCAGGACATCCGCGTTTCCGCGGGCAGCGCCACTCCCGCGCCGTGGGAGAAAGATCCCGCCGTGCGCGAACGGCTGACCGATGTGATTTTCCCGGTGCGCTGGTGGGATTGGCGGGAATTGTCTCTCAGCTTCATGCCGTTAGATGATGGCACCGTCGATCTGGTCCTCAACGGTCCTTGGGAGCAGGAAAAGCCCGGCACCGCCTTCCGCAAGGAAGTGCTCTGGGATTCGATTTCCGCCGAGGGGACACGGATTGAAAACGGAGACTTCGAGGAGCAAGCGGATGGAAAGCCCGTTGGTTGGAAAGCGCCCTATCAAAACTATCCGTCCGCCGATTCATGGCCTCTTGCGAAAGCGACACCACTTCAAGGGAGCGCGGTCGCCGCTTCATGGCAGAACCGCACACTCTCTCAGACGCTGCAAGTGAAAGCCGGACAAAAAGTCACCCTCCGACTTCACGCCATGGCCGCTACCCTGCCGGATTTCGTCGCACCCAAACTGCTCGGTCAGAACACTCCGGCCCATCAGGCGTTGTCGAAAATCAAGCGCGGCATGAATCTGGGAAACTGTTGGGACGCCCCCCCGCCCTACTCGTGGGGCATCCGTTACACGACCGAAGACATTGATCGGATCGCAGCCCAGGGATTCGACCACATCCGCGTGCCGGTGGCGTGGAGCTACAATCTGAAACCCAACGGCGATGGCTATGAAGTGGATCCGGCGATCCTAACTGATCTGGAGCCGGTCCTCCGCCGAGCGATTGAAAAAGGCATGCGCGTCCTGCTGGACTGGCACCATTTCGACGACCTGACCACCAATCCCGAAGCCAACCGCGCCCGCTTCGTCGCCTCGTGGGAAGCCATCGCCCGCCATTTCAAATCGTGGCCGCCCGAACTCTTCCTCGAGTTGCTCAACGAACCCCGCGATGCGCTCACCACCGAGTTGGCGAATCCGATCTACGCGGATACCATCGCCGCCATCCACAAGATCGATCCGCGGCGCATCCTCTTTGTCAGCCCGGGAAAATGGGGCGACATCCGCGAGCTCGACAAACTCCGATTGCCCGATGGCGACGATCGGATCGTGGTGACGGTTCATTGTTACGAACCCTTCTACTTCACCCATCAGGGAGCCCCTTGGGTTCAACTCAGCGGGCTTCGGGGAGTCACCTATCCGGGACCACCGGCGACACCGTTGGCATTGCCCGAACAATTCAAGGACAATGCCGGCATCCGCGATTTCGTCGAAGGCTACAACACGCTGCCCGCCGATAGAAATCCCTGCTCCGCTATCACCGTTAGAGAACTCTTCGATCTTGCGCGCGATTGGTCGGTGCATTTCGGCAGGCCGGTCCATCTCGGGGAATTCGGTAGCCACAACCTCGGCGATCAAGCCAGCCGTACCCGTTATTCACACGACGTCCGGACCCTCGCCGAGGAGCGGAAAATCCCGTGGGCGCTCTGGGATTGGAAGGCGGGGTTCAGTTATTGGGATTCGAAAAACAACCAGCCGCTTATCAGGGCGGGTTTGTTCGATTGAGCCGGATGAACTCGCGCGGATTCTGTTTGTAGGCCTCCACGCAAATCTCGCAGATACACGTCTTCCCCTGCTCGGGAAGCAGGTCGATCAACTCCATCGGGATCTCCGTTTTCCCACACCAGCATCCTCCGGGATCACTTACGCCACAGTGATTCGGTTCGCCACAGAAAGGGCACGGAGTTTCTCGGGAGGCGCGGGACATTTCACAAGCAGGTTGAAATCCGGCGCATGATACATTTCCCTTCCCGCAGATCAACCACCGCTTCCGTCCGCCACCATGACCCTTCTCGCCACCGCCTTTGGCCCGTTTGCCGGACGCTTGGAAAACGCTTCGTCGCTCGCTCTTCACGAGTTGCGAAAAACATTTCCCGCCCTCCGCACCCGCATTCTTCCGGTGGACGCCGTGGTCGCCCCCGCCAGATTGAAGCAAGCCCTGAGGTCGATCCGGCCGGACGGCCTCATCATGCTCGGTGAAGCGGCGGGCAGCAAAACCATCCGCCTTGAGACGACCGCGTGGAACGAACTGGATTTCCGGATCCCGGACATCGCCGGACGCCAATTCTGCCCACGGCCGATCCTACGCGGCTCCGCAGTGTCGCTGAGTTCCACGCTGCCGTTGGAAAAAATCCACAACCAACTGCAGGCGACAGGGCATGCCATTTCCTACTCCGACGATCCCGGGCGGTATCTTTGCAACCAGCTTTTCTACGTCGCCCTCGACTACTTGGAGCGCAACTCCATCGCCATCCCGACGGGCTTCATCCACCTGCCACTCGCACAAGACTACCCGACGAACCGGTCGGTCGACGCGCTCGAACAAATCATCCGCGCCCTTTGAAATAGCGCCACCAAGATTTCGTTTGCGGCCAGCCACCCTGCCCCTAAGATCGCCCGCAAGTCCATGATCCGTCTGCTCACCTCCCTTTTCCTGGTCGTGTTGGCCGTGCCCGGCGCTCTGGCTCAAACCAAATCCCTGCCGTCGGATGTTTATAAATCCGTGCTTCGCGTCGAGGTGGCCACGCAGGTGCCTGACTACGAAACACCTTGGAATTCGGGACGTTTCAGCGGCGGCATCGGCACCGGATTTCTCATCGGTAAAAACAAAATCCTCACCAATGCCCACGTTGTTTCCAACGGCCGCCGCGTGTTGATCACTATCCACGGCAGCCCGGTGAAATATCCGGCAAAGGTCGAATTCATCGCGCACGATTGCGATCTCGCGCTGCTTTCGGTGGAGGATTTCAAGGACTTCGATACATTTCCCACCTTCGAGCTCGGCGAGGTTCCCACCCTCGAATCCCAAGTCCGCGTGATCGGCTACCCCGTCGGCGGCGAGCGTCTATCAGTCACTCGCGGCGTCGTTTCACGCATCGATTTCCAACCCTATTCGCACTCCCGCGCCGACTCGCATCTGATTGTCCAGATCGACGCCGCCATCAATCCGGGCAACTCCGGCGGCCCCTGCGTGCAGGACGGAAAAGTCGTCGGCGTGGCGTTCCAAGGCCTGCGCCAGGCGGACAACACCGGCTACATCATCCCCACTCCGGTGATCCGGCGTTTCCTCAAGGACATCGAGGATGGAAAATATGATCCCTACGCCGACCTCGGCGTCAGCGAGTTTCCACTCTTCAACCCCGCGATGCGCAAGGCGCTCGGACTCCCTAACGACGGCAAGGGCGTGCTCATCACCAAAGTCGTTCCCACCAGTTCCAGCGACGGCATTCTCAAGTCCGGTGACATCCTCATGTCGCTCGACGGCAAGCCGGTTGACAGCGCAGGAATGATCACCATCGACGGTGAAAACGTGAACCTCAATGAAATCGTCGAGCGCAAATTCGCCGGCGACAAGGTTGCTGTCCGCTTTCTTCGCGACGGAGCGGTCAACGACGTGGACGTCGAGCTGAAGCCGCTCACGTGGTCGAGAATGTATGCGGTGGAGTATGAAAAGAAGCCGCGCTACATCGTCTTCGCCGGTCTGGTTTTCCAGCCGTTGGACACCAATTTGTTCGCCGCCTCGAAGTTTGACGACGTCACCTTGCGCCGCCTCTATACCGACTACGTGCCCAAGGGATTGTTCGAAAAACACAAGGACATCGTCGTCCTGACCCGCGTCGAGAGCGATCCGGTGACCAGCCTGCTCGGCGACTTCACCGGCTACGCGGTGGACAAGATCAACGGCGTCGAAGTCCGCGATCTCGCCCACGCCCATGAACTGCTCAATCCGGAAAAAGCTCCTGAGTTCTTTGTGATCGAGCTCTTCGGCGCGGAACGTCCCGTGGTGATTCCATCGGCCATGGTCGTGGAAGCTAACAAGCGGATGCAGCAGAACGGGATCAGCCATTTGGAGAATCTCCAGGACTGACCATGCCACGCGTCGGCATCGCCCTCGGATCGAATCTCGGAGACCGCCTCGCCAACATTGAGGCGGCACGTGGCTGCCTGCGGGAAATCGCCATGCCGGGAGAGCCGTTTCTGGCAGCATCGACCTATCAGACCGAGCCGCTGCATTGTCCGCCCGGGTCACCTCTTTTCTGCAACTCCGTCGTCGAAATCGGCTTTGACGGCGATCCGTTCGAATTGCTTGAACTCACCCAGTCAATCGAAAGCCAGTTAGGTCGCACCATGGCACCCGAGCGCAACGCCCCGCGGATTATCGATGTCGATCTGCTCTATTTCGGCGATGAGATCGTCGATACCGAAGACCTCGTTCTGCCGCATCCAAGGATCGGCGAGCGGCGTTTCGTTTTGGAGCCGCTCGCGGAAATCCGGCCTGACTTGATCCTGCCGGGGCAGAAGCTGAGGATTGCCGAGCTGCTGGATCGTCTCCCGGAATAAGGATGACAGGCACAAGAACAGATCTGCGTTTCACCCAAGTCCATGGCCACCAAGAAAGCGAAATCTCCGTCCAAACCGATCAGCGTTGCGAGTTTGTTGCGCAAACACTTTCGGATCTCCAACTTGCATCAGCTCGTCACCGCGTCGCGATCTTTCCCCATCGCTGCCCGCGTGGATCTGCAATGCGCCTTGCTGGACATTCTCGAAGCACGCTTCCAAGTGACGCATCGCTCGGGCGTCCAAGCGGGATACGCCTTTCAAACATTTACCTTCAGCATGCTGTCCTTGGATCGGGATCATGCCCCTGTCATTGCTCCGCTAGAATATGAGGACGTGGACATTGGCGAGGCGGTTCCCGTGCGCTGCTTGAAGTCCACGGTGTGGCTCTGCAATCAGGCAAGCCGTCGTCTGGCCATCCTCCTAACACCCGTGTTGAAACACAACGAAGTGGGCGGCTGGCAGGTGGAGATCGCGATGCTTCCGCAAGGCAAGGACCATGATTTTACCGACGACATCCTGCACGAACTGGAGCGCCAGATCAATCAGGCGCAATCGTATCGCGGCAAGGTCATTTCGCTGGAACAGCGTGACAACTACTCAGGCAAAGCCGGAGGAGTGCGTGTGCATAAACTGCGCGTCGTGACCCGCGAGCAGGTGATTCTGCCAGAGAAGACGCTCCAATTGTTGGAACGCAACGTCTCCGAATTCATCGAGCATCGCGAACAACTGCACAAGCTGGGCATGAGCATCAAGAAGGGCCTGCTATTTTACGGACCTCCGGGAACCGGCAAGACACACACCATTCACTATCTGGCCAGCCAGTTGCCTGATCATACCACCTTGCTGATCACGGCGGACCAAGTGGGATTGCTGGATGAATACATGCAACTCGCCCGCTTTCTCCAACCTGCGATGGTGATTCTGGAGGACGTGGACTTGATCGCCCGTGCCCGCACGTCCATGCGCAATTCGTGCGAGGAGGGCATGCTGAACAAGCTACTCAACGAGATGGACGGACTGCGCGAAGATGCAGCACTGTTATTCGTGCTCACCACGAACCGACCTGAGGAACTGGAAGCCGCTCTGGCAGCACGCCCCGGTCGTGTCGATCAGGCGATCGAGTTTCCACTCCCGGATGTCGATGGCCGACGCAAATTGATCCGGTTGTATGCCGGTCAGTTGCAGGTCGGCGATAAGGTGGTCGCCACGATTGTGAAGAAGACACAGGGAGCGAGCGCCGCCTTCATCAAGGAACTCATGCGCCGCTCCGCGCAGTTCATGGTTCGCGCCGGTGGCACCGACGAACTGGACGCCGGGCATGTGGAGGGAGCCCTGGATGAAATGTTGTTCGCGGGCGGCAGCCTGAACGTGAAGCTCCTTGGTGGCGCGGAATAAGGAGGATGGACATTTCTGTCCATCAGGACAATGAGTTGAGGAAGAGAAGAGCTTCGCGCTGCTTCGACCGCTTCCCATTGGCCACGTGGACGAGACGTCCACGCTCCTTATTTCCACCGCTCCAGCAGGATCTCGTTTTCTAACACCAACCGGTCCACACGCCTTCATGACACTTTCCGCGCTCGACCTGTTCACCATCGGCATCGGCCCATCCTCCTCCCACACCGTGGGCCCCATGCGGGCCGCCAGCCGGTTCATGCGCGAGCTTTCGGAGAGGCAACTCACCGCTCAGGTCGCACGGGTCCGCTGTGATCTTTACGGATCGCTCGCCGCCACCGGCAAAGGCCATGGCACCGATACCGCCATCCTGCTCGGCTTTCTCGGCGAAGAACCCGAGAAGATCGACATCGATTCCATTCCCACCAAGCTTGCCGCCATTCGGCAGGGAAAACTCACCGCGCCGTGGGGCGCCGACCTCGCGTTCGACGAGAAATCCGACCTCGATTTCAAACGACTCAAGCCACTGCCGCTCCATCCGAACGGCATGCACTTCACCGCCCTCGACGCCACGGGCGCGATCCTAACGGATTCCGTCATCTACTCGCTTGGCGGCGGCTTTATCGCCAGCGAGGAAGAGATGATAAATCCCCCGCTGACAAAAATCATCATCCCGCATCCGTTCGCCAGCGGCACCGAGCTGATGCAGCACACCGAGCGCACCCGACTCTCCATCGCCGCCCTGCTGTTGGAAAACGAATCCGCCTACCGGCCCGAGACCGAAACCCGCACCGCCCTTGATGGCATCTGGCAGGCCATGCAGGATTGCGTGAAACGCGGCTGCTCCCGCGACGGCATCCTCCCTGGCGGACTCAAGGTGAAGCGCCGCGCCATGGCCATTTACGAGAACCTCCGCAGCACGCCGGAAACCTCGCTCACCGACCCCCTAACCGTTCTCGATTGGGTGAACCTCTACGCCCTCGCCGTGAACGAGGAAAACGCCGCCGGCGGCCGCGTGGTCACGGCTCCGACGAATGGTGCCGCCGGCATCATCCCAGCCGTTCTGCACTATGCCGTGCGATTCAGGAACTCCTCCCACCCCGACGGAGTACACCGCTTCCTTCTAACCGCCGCCGCCATCGGCATGCTCTACAAGCGGAACGCCTCCATCTCCGGAGCCGAAGCCGGCTGCCAGGGAGAGGTCGGGGTCGCCTGCTCGATGGCCGCCGCAGGTCTTGTCGAATACCTCGGCGGCACTCCCAAACAAGTCGAGAACGCCGCGGAAATCGGCATGGAGCACAACCTCGGCCTCACCTGCGATCCCGTCGGCGGACTCGTCCAGATCCCCTGCATCGAGCGCAATGCCATGGGCGCGGTCAAAGCCATCAACGCCGCGCGTCTCGCCCTCTCCGGCGACGGCAGCCACTTCGTCTCCCTCGACAAGGTGATCAAGACCATGCGCGACACCGGGCGCGACATGAAATCCAAATACAAGGAAACCTCCCGCGGCGGCCTGGCCGTGAACGTGGTCGAATGTTAGCTGATCGAAAAATTGAATTTCACCGCTCCAGTAATATCTCGTTTCCTAACACCACCAGATCCACGCTGCCCTTCAGCGTCTGATCGATAAACGGCGTGTTCTGCGATTTCGACTTCATGAACTCCTTGGTGAAGGTCGTTTCCGCTTCGGTGTCGAAGAGGATGAGATCGGCGGGTTGTCCGACTTCGATGGACACGGCGGGCAGGCCCATGATCCTGCGGGGCTCGGCGCTGTAGCGTTTTACAACGAGGTCCCAGCCGAATTTCCCGGTGGCGACGAAGTGGTGATAGAGCGAGACCAGCGCGGTATCCATGCCGGTGATGCCGTTGGGCGCGCTAATGAAATCCTGCGATTTCTCAAACGGCGTGTGCGGCGCGTGATCGGTGGCGATGAGGTCGAAGACGCCCTCGATGAGCCCTTGCAACAAGCCTTCGTTGTCCGCCCTGGTGCGCAGCGGCGGGTTCATCTTGTAGTTCGTGTCGTAGTCGCCGATGTCCTCGTCGGAAAATAACAGATGGTGCGGCGAGACCTCGGCGGTGACCTTCACGTCGCCGCGTTGCTTCCACCAGCGAATGGTTTCCATGCCGAGCTTGCTGGAGACATGCTGGATGTGAATGTGCGCTCCGGTCGCGTGGGCGAGGCGGATGTCGCGGTCGATGATGATTTCCTCGGCACACGCGGGCGAACCCTTGATACCTAACCGATAACTCATCGCACCTTCGTTGAGCGCGCGTGGCCCGGCCAGTTCCGGCACCTCGCAGTGGCTGGCGAAAAACATGCCGAACTCGGTGGCGTACTGCATCGCGCGCAGCAGCACGGCGGGATCGCCGGTGGTGTCGCCGTCGTCGGTGAGCATCTTCACGCCCAGCGCACGCATCCCGTCGATGCCGGCCATTTCCTTTCCGTGGCGGCCGAGGGTGACACAGCCTGATGTATAAACCGGAATCCGGGCGGTGCGCTTGGCGATGTCGAGCACGTTCGCCACCACCGTAGCCGAGTCAATGGCCGGATTCGTGTTCGGCATCATGACCACACCGGTGATGCCGCCGTTGATCGCCGCTTCGGTGCCGCTCGCGATGGTTTCTTTCGCCTCGAAGCCGGGCTCGCGGAAATGAACGTGGGCATCGAACATCCCGGGCAGCAAAATTTTGCCTTTGGCATCGATAACGCGGGCACCTTCGGGAGCAGCCAGGCCTTTGCCGATTTGCTGGATTTTCCCTTCGGAAATCAGGACATCGCCATCGGTGAGAGCGGGCGAATTCTCGGAAGCGATGCGGGCGTTTTGGATGAGGAGCATGGGAATGAAGATCTAGTTGGACGATTCTGGGAAGTTGCGGATTCGATTTTGCCACGAGCCGGGGTGACGCTTGTGGTGAAAAATCGTGGTGACAAAAATATGGGATTGGTCGGAGTCCCACTGGTAAAATATCGAGAAGGGAAAGCGCGGCACATTGATCACCCTGAGGACCTTGTCGACGAGCCGATATCTTTCCGGATCCGCCAATATCCGGTCGAAGGATTTTTCAATTTCCAAGGAAAACTCGGCGCCCAGTCCATCCACCTGCTTTTCATACCACTCGATGGAAGCGAGATATTCATTCCTTGCCTCCGGATGCAATTCAAGCGTCATGCCGCGGAACCTTTGCGTAGCAGCTCCTGAACCTGTTTGAGGGTATCTTCGCGAGTGACGGGAGTGACCTTTCCACTCAGGATTTCCTCCAACCGTTCATGGGCCACCACCAAATGGGCGGCGAAGATCTCGCTCTCGGAAGACACGCTTTCGATGAGCTTTTCCGCCAAGGCGATGCGCTCATCACAATCGAGAGCTTGCGCTTCGTTGAAAAGTTGCTCGGCGATGGCTCTCATGGCTTCAGGTTAGCGGGAGGAACGTGAGGATCAAGCCGTTTGTCAGGTCGCAGAACCCGGAGCGATCTTGACCAATCATCCGGGGAACGAATTCATTTTCGTATGACCAAGGTGCTCACTGTCCGGACCGATCCGGTGCTTTTGGAAAAAGCGGAGGCAAAGGCTTCAATGCTCGAAGCGCTCGGGAAAGGGCTTACTCACAGTTCGGCTTCATCGGGCATCGCGGTTTTTCATTCAGTCCGCCTCATTCTCTGCCAACTCTCGTAGGTCAATGATCTCCATAGCCATTCGGGTGGCCCGAAATGAAAGCAGCGAAGCCAAGTAATGCTGACGACGAGTTGGAAGCTGAATACGGCGACGCCAATGATCGCTGTCGGTGCCGGGGAAAGCTTTCCGAAAAGCTGCAATCCGTAGCCGTAAAAGATGAGGCTGAAGACGATGGATTGGACAAGATAGTTGGTTAGAGCCATTCGACCGGCAGCTGCCAGTAGATCGATGAAGCATCCCGTGCGCGGGTAGCTCAACCAGAGTGTCAATCCAGAGGCGAGCCCCAGAGCAAGCGGGATATACGAGAGCGCGTCCACCAGCACAGGTGCAGGCAGCTCCTTTCCCACGATGGCCGACCAAAAAATGAATGAGGTTGCGGATGCTCCGACCAAGGTCGCTACGACGAAGAAGATTGCTAGAAACCGGCGATGCGCGGCAGGTCGTTTTAGGATACCCGCACGCCATGTCGCCATGCCTAGCAGCATCAGGCCAAAGGTCTTTGGCAAGGCGTGGGTCAACAGCGGAATCATGAAGCTCCATGCCTCGCTTCTGCGCAAATCCAATATCTCCGTGAAGCTTCCGCTTGCGTAGATCGGCGTGGCAGATGCGGCATGGACGCGCATCATCTTCTCAGACGGAAGGAATGCGCCGAAGAGCGGAGTGAAGTTGAACGAAATGGCGGCGACACCCAGACAGACAAGAAGCCACGTGGGCAGCCGGAGGAACGGGATGATCAGCAAGCCGCAAATGGCATAAAGGCAAAGAATGTCGCCATTCCAGATCAGGAACATGTGAACGATCCCGATGATGAAAAGAATGGCAAAGCGCCTCAGCAGAAAGCCGGATCCACGCGCCCCGCGCAACGTCTTGCGTTCCGTCTGAATGCCGATGCCCACGCCAAAGAGAAATGAAAAAACCGTGAAGGCCTTGTATTCGACAAGCCACGTTGTCACGAGATCGATCCACTCATTCACGATTCCCGGATGGGTGTGGAAAGTGAACAGATGCTCAAACAATGAGAGGCGAAACTCTGTCAGGAGATTCACCCAAAGCACACCGAACAGTGCGACGCCGCGCAGCACGTCCAGCGCTGCCTGACGTTCATTTTCGGGAACCGGCGCACAGACTCTTGATTCAGCATCCATGGGTTCCTCCGCGATTCAATTCCTCGCCCGGTTCCATCAGGAACCCGCTAGCGTTCCGCCACCCGGCTTGAGCCAGTAGAGGACGGCCATCCTAACGGCGATGCCGTTTTCGACCTGGTCGTTGATGAGGCTGCGTTCGTAGTCCATAACCGCGTCGCAGAGTTCGACGCCGCGGTTCACGGGGCCGGGATGCATGAGGTAGAGGCCGCGCTTGCGGATTTCATCGAGGCGGGCATCGGTGACGCCGTAGAGCCGGTGGTATTCGCGGAGGCTGGGGAAGAACTGGACGTCCTGGCGCTCCATCTGGACGCGGAGCAGATAGACGACGTCGGGCGACCAGGCCATGGCTTCCTTGTAGTCGGTGAAGCGGCGGACGTTCTCCGGACCGATGAGCGGGACGAGCGAGCCAGGGCCGAGGTAGGCGACTTCCATGCCGAGCTTTTTCAGGATGGTGCTGGTGGAGCGGGCGACGCGGGAGTGGAGGATGTCGCCGATGATGAGGACTTTTCTCCCCGTAGGATCAGGGAATTTCTCCTTGATGGTGAAGGCGTCCAACAGCGCCTGCGTCGGATGGGCGTGGGCACCGTCGCCGGCGTTGATGACGGAGGCTTTGGTTTGCTTCGCGATCATGCCGGGCAGACCGGAGCGGCCGTGGCGGACGATGATGTAGTCGGTGCGCATGGCTTGCAGCGTCTCGACGGTTTCCCTAACGGACTCACCCTTGGTGATGGAGGACTGGGCGACATCGAAATTCGTAACGTCCGCTGATAGACGTTTGGCGGCGACCTCGAATGACGAGTGGGTGCGGGTGCTGGGCTCGTAGAAAAGCATGAGCACGGACTTGCCCTTGAGGGCTGGAACCTTTTTCACCGAGCGGGTGAAGAGTTCCTTGAACGGGATGGATTGATCGAGGAGGAGATCGATTTCCTCCCGGTCGAGTGCTGCGATGTCGAGTAGGTCCTTACGTGCCATGCCGGAGTGTGGGGAAATAATAGAGCGCGCCGAAAACGATGACGAACAGGGCCGCAACGGCAATGAACGCCGCATGGTGGCGGGACAAGGGTTTCTTGTAGAAGATGAACGCGGCGAACATCAGCGAGAACACCACGCAAACCGCGGTGTAGGGAAGCTGGAGCTCGTAGTAGTAGAAACACGCCGCACCTGCCAGAGCGAACAGGTAACCGGGAACGACGAGCGCCGGATGGGCTGTTAGCGATTGCGGATGGACCGGCGGGGCGAGCATGGCGATGGCTTCCTGGCGGCGGATTTCGCTGATCTCCCTGTCGCTGTGGCGTTGGAAGGGAAGCTTGGAATCGGGTGAAGGTTCGAGCCGCGAAATCGCGGGCAGCGGACCCTGTTCGGACTTGCGAAGCGAGCGGACCTGCTTCGGCCCATGGGCAACGGGAAGCGGAGAAGTGGCGGGAATTTCCGGACGCTCGGCCTGGCTCAGGACGTAGTCGAGAATTTCATGATCATCGACGGGAAGCACCGGGATCCGCTCGGAACGCCGAAGCGAACTGACCTGCTTGGCCGGCTGCACCTCTGGCACCGGAATGGGTGCCAGCGAGGATGTCGGGGCAGGTTGCGGAATTTTGTTAGAAATCGGAATGGAGGCCTCCACCCGTGGCTCGTTCGCGGCGACCGGCACGGGAGCCTCAATTTCCGCAGGCAATTCATCCTCCGGCGATTGGCCGGGAATACCGAGGGTCTCGCGGAGTTTCGCGATTTCCTCGGCGGATTTCTTGCGCTGCGGCAGGAGACTCATGGTTTTTCTTTTTCGACGATCCGGACTTCATCCTTCCCGTCGGTCCCTTCGAGGGAAACCAATACATGATCAAGGCGGCGGGTGTCGAGGGTGATACCGACATAGTCCGGCTGGATCGGCATTTCGCGGTGGCCACGGTCGATCAGCACGGCGAGTTCGACCTTGGCCGGGCGGCCGTAGTCGGAAAGCGCGTCGAGCGCGGCGCGGATCGTCCGGCCGGTGAACAACACGTCATCCACGAGAATGATGTGCGCGCCCTCGACTTGAAACGCGATGTCACTTTCCTGAAGCAGCGGGTTCTCGTGGAGGTGTTCGAAATCGTCGCGATAGAGCGAAATGTCGAGCACGCCGAAGGAGAGGTCCCAATCGTCGGCGGAAAGCAGGGTGAGCACGCGCTCGGCGACTTCATCGCCACGGCTGCGGATGCCGACAAGGGCGACGTGCTTGCCGCCGTGCTTTTCACGAATGGCGGTGGCGAGGCGTTCGACTCCGGCGGCAATGTCTTCAGCGTTGAGGGTCTTTTCCATGATTCAAAAATTGAGGATGCCGATGTCACGGCGCCGTTGCAAGCCATCGAATGCGACATGATCGGCGGCGGCGTGGGCCAGTGTGACGGCTTGTTCCCGCGTGTCGCCACCGGAAACCACGGCGAGCACGCGGCCGCCGTTGGTTTCCCATTGGCCGTCCGCAGCCTGGCGAGTGCCGGAGTGATAGACGCGGGCGGTGGTGATTTTTTCGAGCCCGGAAATTTTGTCACCGCTGTGTGAAGTTTCCGGGTAACCGGCGGACGCGAGGATGACACAGACGCTCCAGCCATCGCCAAAACTAACAAGATCTTCGCGGAGTTCGCCTTTCGCACCGGCGAGGCAGAAGGAGGCGAGGTCACCTTGGACCAGCGGCATCACCGCCTGGCATTCGGGATCGCCGAAACGGCAGTTGTATTCGATCACCTGCGGGCCGGTCGGCGTGAGCATCAGGCCGAAGTAAAGGAACCCGCGGTAGGGCAGGCCTTCCTTGCGGAGTCCGTCAACGGTCGGCTGGACGATTTCCTTTTCGATCTGCGCGAGTAATTCCGGTGAGACCAGTTGGCGGCTCGCCACCGCTCCCATGCCGCCGGTGTTAGGACCGAGGTCGCCGTCGTTGGCGCGCTTGTAGTCGCGGGCCGGAGTGAAAATCAGATAGCGGTCGTCGATGATCGCCGCGAAAATGGAAACCTCCGGGCCGGTGAGACATTGCTCGACCAACACGCGTCCCTCGCCGAAGCGACGTTGGGTGAAAACCTCATCGAGAAAATCCATGGCCGACGTCTCATCCGGACAAACCGCCACGCCTTTTCCAGCAGCCAGTCCGTCGAATTTCAACACCGTCGGGTATTCGCCGGCGATCGCACTCACGGCCTCCTCCAGCGTATCCGTCGCCGTCGCGCGGGCCGTCGGGATTCCATTTCTAACCAAAAACTCCTTCGCGAATTCCTTGCTCGCCTCGAGCTGTGCGGACTCCTTCGGCGGCCCCCAGCAGGGAATCCCGTTGCGCTCACAGAGATTGGCAAGCCCCTCCCCTTTCACCAGATAGCTTTCCTCGCCCGCCACGCAGAGGTCGATGGCGTTCGATTTCATCCATGCCACCAGCGACTCCAGGCCATCGGCTTCGACCGGTTTCGCCAGTTGGAAAATGGCATCGCTGCCGGGGAAACAAAACACCTCGGGTTTGCCTGGCGATTCCGCCAGAGCCCTCACCAGCGCATGCTCGCGCCCGCCTTTGCCAACGACCAAAATTCTCATCCACAGGGGTTTTCGCGGAATCCGGCGACAGACTCAACACCGAATCACGCCGAATCTCGAATGTCGCAACACCGGAGCTTGCCGGACAACGGGATTTCATCAAAATTGCGTCCCCGCCCCTGAAAAACACCATGAAATCCTTCATCCCCACCGGACTGGCAAGCGCCTTGGCGCTATTCGCCGCCACCCAGACACTGCCTGCCGAAGACGCCCCCGCCGGAGCGCTTGAAAAAATCACCGCCGCCCTTCCGGCCAAGTCCTTCGCCACTCCGAAGAAGGAGCGCAAACTCCTCGTCTTCTCGAAAACCAACGGCTTCCGCCACGGCTCCATCGCCACCGGCAAAATCGCCCTCACCGAGATGGGCAAAAAGACCGGAGCCTTCGAAACCGTCATCAGTGACGACCTCGCCAACTTCGAAGCCGATACCTTGAAAAACTTCGACGCCGTCTGCTTCCTCAGCACCACCCAAAACGTCTTTTCTCCCAGCCCCGAGGAAATGAAAAAACTTTCAGAGGAGGAAAAAAAGGACGCCGACGAAAAGGACATCCGCCTCAAGGCCAATCTCATGGCCTTCGTCAAATCCGGTCACGGCTTCATCGGCATCCACGCCGCCACCGACACCTTCTACGAATGGCCCGAGTATAACCAAATGATCAACGGCCTGTTTGACGGCCACCCTTGGACCGCCGACGTCAAGGTCAGCATCAAGGTCGAGCCCGGCCAGGAAAAGCACCCGCTCGCCGCCATGTTCAACGGCGAAAACGTCGAGTTCCCCGAGGAAATCTATCAGTTCAAGGAACCTTACAATTCCAAATCCGTCCACATGCTCCTGAGACTGGATACCGAAAAAACCGACATGACGCGCGCCGGCATCAAGCGCACCGACGGCGACTTCGGCGTCGCGTGGGCAAGACACTGGGGCAAGGGCCGCGTCTTCTATTGCTCCATCGGCCACAACCACGAGATGTATTGGAACCCGAAAATCCTCAGCCATTACCTGGCGGGCATTCAATGGGCGCTGGGCGACTACGACGTCGAGGTGAAGGACTCGGAGAAGGGCGACTAACATAAGGAGGGTGGGACTTCGGCCCACCTGCCAATGGTGTGAGAAATTCAAGCGCGAAGCTCTTCACTTTTTCCACGCCCTTGGTCCTGCCCGGTTGTGACAATTTGGTTTGTCAACCGGGCTTTCGTTAGGCCGCGGAAAAACCAGAATGCGCGGTCTCATGACCTCGCTCGAATCCCAAACTCCATCCGCTGACGGAATTCGGATCGATATCCGTTTCCTCCTCCGCCAGGTTCCCTCCCTCGTCCAAGTCAGGCGCAAGCACCGCACTTGGAACGACTACGGCGAAAAACTCGTCCGTGAACTGCAAGTCCCGGCCCCTACCGTCCGCACCATGACACACATGTCGGATCCCAAGGACGCTTCGGAATGGTCCTACGCCAAGCAACTCATCCACGCAGTACTCGCCACCCGGCAACCGGAATACGACGCCATCCGCAAACGCCTGGGCAATCTGCAAACGACTTCCACCCCAATTCTCCTTTCCACCCTCGGTCTGTGGCTGGCTGGAGCGCTGGGGATGTCCGTCTCCGTCACCAATCCGATGGTCGCGGTGATTTTGCTCGCGGTATCCGAGGCATCGGGAAATTGGGAAATCCTCAACGATCACCTTGGTAAAATCCAAAGCTAATTTGTTCACTTGAACACTTTCCGAATCCCGTTAAATTCCCGGCGTGACTCCACCCACGATCGAGGATCTGCGGCGGCAACTGCGGGAAAAATTTCCGCAGGCGCACGGGCATGCGATCTTGCCGGATGCCTCCAGCGAGCCATCCGGACGGCCATTTGAAATCTCCTCTTTCCCCGCGGGAGCCATTTCCGAAATCGTGCCAACCGGACAAGGTGGCGGACTTTCGCTATGGATCGCCGGCCTGCTGGCGGATCCCGAAGAAGCGGCCGAGTTTCCGAAATTCGTGCTGGTGGACGGCGGCGATACCTTCGATCCGGCCTCCCACACTTCCGCGTCCTGCTCACGGCTTCTATGGGTGCGCTGCCGGAGAGTGCCCGAGCTCCTTAAAGCCGCGGATCTTCTGGTGCGCGACGGCAATGTCCCTTTCATCATGCTCGATCTGTGCGGATTGCCGGTGGCGTCGCTTAAAACGATTCCCGCATCGGCATGGTGGCGCTTGAAGCAGCTTGCGGAAACCAACACTTGCCGGCTCGTGGTGCTGGCTCCTTTTCCGCTGGTTCCTTGCGCGAGTTTCCGCATGTCGCTTTCCAGCCGGTTGACGCTCGCGGATTTCGATTTGCCGAGAAGTGAAATTCTCCGCCGCCTGGTGGCGCAACCTAACCGACTTCGTCATGTCACTTGAGCCATGTTCGCCGCCTTTCACATCGCCGGTCTTCCGATCGCCGCCGCGCTGCGCGAACAGCCCGAGTGGCGCGAACGTCCTTGTGGTATTCTCCGTGAATCAACAGGCCGCGATGACGGAAAAATTCCATTGCTTGCGCTGAATTCCGCAGCACGCCACACCGGGATCTTCGCCGGCTGGCCACTGGCCCGCGCTCTGGTGCGCTGCCCGGATTTGAAAATTCTATCACGCCATCCACAGACCGAGGCGGCCATGCTTTCCGAGCTGATCGTTTTCGCGGACAGCTTCACGCCCGATGTGGAAATCGTATCGCCGGACACCCTGCTGCTGGATCTATCAGCAACACCCGCGCGCGCCACCGGGGATTTTGAAATGATTTCATCCTGCTGTGAAGAGGCCTGCCATGCCCTTGCGGAAACGCCGGATCTCGCACGCCTCGCCGTGCTGGAGCCATCCACCCGCGGACGTTTCGTTTCCACGGACGAACTTGGCAGATTGCCGTTGTCCTTGCTCGGCACGCTTGATGGCGGCGATGCCTTTTTGCCGCTGCTTGAGCTGCTAGGCATCCGCACGCTGCAAGATTACCGTCGTTTGCCACGGCAGGATCTGGCGGAACGGTTCGGCTCACTAGCGGGTCATTGGCATGATTTGGTTTCGGGGAAATACCGCAGACTGCTGAGATTATACCGGCCGCCGGAATCGCTGGCACAGTCGATGGATTTCGATGACGCGATCCACTCGAGCGAAGCGCTGGTTTTCATTTTCAACCGGCTTCTGCACGTCCTGTCCTCGCGCCTCGCCGCCCGCCATGTCGCGGCGTCGGTTTTGGAAATCCGCTTGAAGCTCGAGGAAGGAGAGATGCGGCGTGAAATCCACCTGCCCGAGCCGTTGACCGACCCTTCGGCGCTTTTGAAACCCATCCAAACGTTTGCCGAATCACTGGTTTTGAAATCGCCGGTGACCGGTGTCGAACTGAACGCCACCGCCGCATTCCCCCTTTCCCGCCAAAGCGACTGGACCAACCGCCAGTTACCGCGACCGGAACTCTGGGCCGATACGATGGCACGGCTTGAAGCGTTGTTAGGAGAGAACCGCGTCGGCATCCCGGTGCCTTTGCCATCCCACCGGCCTGATACTTTTGAAATGCGCGCACCCAACCATGCCAAACCGGTTGCCGTGGATTCCCTGCCGCCCCGTTACTCCATTCCTCTCCGCCGTTATCGACCGCCCCTGAATGTCGCCGTGGCGTTCGATGCGAACGCCAACGATTTCCCGAAGCCGCTGGCACTGCTAACAGGACCTCACTGCGGTGAAATCCTGGAACAGCTCGGCCCCTTTCCAACCTCCGGAGGCGGGTGGAATCCCGACGGCAGTTGGAGGCGGATCGAATGGGACATCCGGATCGACCGCGCACCGATTCTCCGGCTGGTCTATCACTCCGCCGATCGCTGGCAGCTTGAAGGAGCCTACACCTGACCGCCATGTTTTGTGAATTCCATGCCCGCTCCGCTTTCTCGTTCCTTCGCGGTTCCAGTCCGCCGGATGAAATGGTCAAGCGTGCCGCGGCACTCGGCTATTCCGCTATCGCCATCACCGATCACGGCGGTTTTTGCGGCTCGGCCCGCGCGCATGAAGCCGCGAAAGAATCCGGCATCAGGGCCATCGTCGGCGCGACGCTTGATTTGCCGGACGGTTCGCATCTCCCCGTACTTTGCACGGATCAAATCGCCTATCAGATCCTAAGCCGCCACCTGACCGACCTGCATCTCGAGGGTGCGGGGAAAGCCCGTGATTTGAAAAACTCCGGACTCATCGCCCTAACCGGGGATCGCGACGGTCCTCTCATCCGTCCCCTGTTGCGCGACGACAAATCCGCGGCCCTCGCCGCCGCCCAGAGCTTGATCACCACCTTCGGCAGCAACAACGTGTATGTGGAAATCAACCGCCACCGGCTGCGGGATGACGGGCGGTTGAACCGCTATCTCGTCGATCTGGCAGCCCATCTGCGGCTTCCATTGCTGGCCAGCAACGCGCCACTGCACGCCACCCGCGCCGACCGCATGTTGGCCGATGCGTTCACCTGCCTCCGCCATCACGTGACGCTGGATCAAGCCGGTGGATTGCTCACTCCGAACGGCGAACGCCACCTGAGATCACCGGCGGAAATGATGGATCTCTTCGCCGACTTGCCGGAAGCCATCAGAAACACCCGAGTCCTATCAGATCGGGTCGGTTTCACTTTGGAAAACCTCGGTTACTCGTTTCCCGATTTCCCCGATGAGCATGGCAAGCCCATGAGTAAAACGGGGCAAACGCAGATGTTGCGCGAATTGGCTTATGTTGGCGCGCGAAAATTCTATGGCACCGACTTGCCGCAAAAGGTTGGCAGGCAGCTTGATGACGAGATCCGGCTGATCGACAAGCTCGGCTTCCCCGGCTATTTCCTCATCGTCCACGACCTCGTCAAATATGCCAAAGGAGAGGGCATGCTTTGCCAAGGCCGGGGATCCGCCGCTAATTCCATCGTCTGCTTTTCCCTCGGTATCACCAAGGTCGATCCCATCGGCTACAAGCTGGTGTTTGAGCGTTTTCTCAATGAGAAATCCGAATCGTGGCCGGACATCGACATCGATTTTCCATCAGGCGAACTGCGGGAAAAAGTCATTCAATACGTCTTCGGCAAATACGGCGCGCGGGGTGCGGCGATGACAGCGAACGTGATCACCTACCGGCCGCGCTCGGCATTTCGCGAGATGTCGAAGGTGTTGGGATTTCCCGCTTCGCTCGCCGACAGGTTCTCTAAGGAAAGCTCCGGCTTCCGCCATTTCGCCGAGGAAGGAAAGAAACCGGAACGGGAGGCCGAATTTGAAAATCGGATGGCAAGTCTGCTACCGCCGTCCCACCCGCGACTGCCCGCCTTGTTCAAATTATATGACGGCGTGTTGGGAATGCCGCGGCATCTCGGCCAGCATTCCGGCGGCATCATCATTTGCGATAACCGGCTGGATGCGGTGGTTCCGATCCAACCCGCCACCATGCCCAAAAGAACCATCGTCCAATGGGACAAGAACGATTGCGAAGAACTAGGCATCGTGAAGATCGATTTGTTAGGACTTGGAATTCTCGCCGCGATGCAGGAATCGATCTCCATTTGCCAAACCCGCGGCAAGGACTTCGATCTGGCGACGATTCCCGCGGATGATCCGAAGGTTTACAAGATGCTCCATGAGGCGGATACCATCGGCACGTTTCAAGTCGAGTCCCGCGCGCAGATGGCGACGCTGCCGATTCTCAAGCCAATAAATTTTTACGATATCGCCATCGAGGTCGCCATCATCCGGCCGGGCCCCATCACCGGCGATCTGATGCATCCCTATCTGAACCGGCGGCTAAAACTGGAAACTGTTGAATGGATTCACGACGACTGTAAGGATATTCTCAAACGCACGCTCGGTGTGCCGTTGTTTCAGGAACAAATGCTGAGCATCGCCAAGGTGATGGCGGACTTCACCAGCGCGGAACTGGATGACCTGCGGCGGGCGATTTCGTTCAACCGATCCCACATCAAGATGCAGCGGGCCACCACGAAGCTGCGCGAGCGGATGACGGCGAAGGGCATCGATGAAGTCGTGCAGGAAAGAATTATCCAGGCCACCGGCAATTTCGCGCTCTATGGGTTTCCGGAGAGCCACGCGATTTCCTTCGCCTACCTTGCTTATGCGTCATGCTGGCTGAAGGTGAACCATGCCGCCGAGTTCTACACCGGCCTCATCAACAACCAGCCGATGGGATTCTATTCGGTGAACACGTTGCTGCAGGACGCGAAGCACCACGGCCTGCGGATCCTCCCGGTGTGCTGCATCCACAGCGCGGAACTAACACAAGTTATCGATGACCGGACGATCCGGCTCGGTCTGAACCGTTTGAAAAATCTCGGCACCGCGACGATCCGGAGAATCGTTAGAGAGCGAGAAAAACATGATTTCGAATCGCTGGAAAATTTCCTTCGCCGCGTGAAGCCCGGGGAAAAGGAACGTCGCTCGCTCGCCCGCGCCGGCGCTCTCAACGAACTGCCGCAAGTCATCCATCGGCGGCAGGCGATGTGGCAGGCGGAACTGCCGCTCCACGATGATTTGTTTCAAGGATCTGCCGGCGCGTTTCCCGACATGATTCCGGCCATGACTCTTGCCGAGCGCTTGACCTCGGATTTCGCCGTCCAAGACGCGAGTTCCGGCCCCCACCCGATGAAACTCTGGCGGACCTCCGTGGCCAGCCGGAAAATCCAACGCGCGTCCGATCTCCAAAATCTTCCGGGAGGCATTCCCGTCGTTGTCGGCGGCATGGCGATTTGCCGACAACGTCCTGGCACGGCAAAAGGCCACTGCTTCATCTCGCTGGAAGACGAAACCGGCATCGCAAACCTGTTCGTTCCGAGAGACACCTTCCATCATTTCCGGCAAATCATCGTGACCGAGGCATTCTTGTTAGTCGCCGGCCGCTTGCAACGTTCCCGTGGCGACCAGCCCACCGTCTATGTCACCGCAGTCGCCCCATTGGCAGGAACGAATCCAGACCACGCGGTGACTTCTCATGATTTCCATTGACCATGGTCGTGACCACGGTTACAAAATTTACCATGGTGGTTCCCAAGGGAAAATTAAAAGGGAAAATGCTGGAGTATTTCCGGCAGGTGGAAGAGACCGGCGAGACGTTGATCGTCACGGATCGGGGGCGGGAAGTATTGGAAATCAAAGCTTTGAGGCCAAAGGCAAATGTGAATGAAGTCATTTCACGGCTCCGTGAGAAAGCGCGCCTGTCAAAACTCCCGGATGAATCCGAATTGATGGCCGCCAGCAAGGATTGGGATGCGGATGGTTCCGAAATCTGGGTGGAGGACGCCAAATGACGGCGGTCGTCGATACCCACGCCCTTCTGTGGTGGCTGAGTGCGCCCGATTCCCTCTCAACCCAGGCAGCGGAGTGTTTCAAAAGTTGGGAAAGCGGTTCAGGTGAGGCGTTGATTTGCGGAGTCAGCCTTTGGGAGTTGGAGGACAAAAGGCTGCGCGGAAAACTGGAATTGCAATCCTCCGTCAGAACCTGGCTTCCGGAAATCGCCGAAATTCCCTGGATGCGGTTGCTTGAAACGACTCCGGAAATCTGGCTGGAGGCTGCCGGACTCGACTGGCAGCACCGCGATCCGGCGGACCGCATCATCGCGGCCACCGGTCTTGGACATAGCGTTCCGATCCTAACCAAGGACCGGCGTTTTCACGAAACGGATTCTCCGGTGATGGCGATCTGGTGAATCCGCCCCTGCGGATATCGGAGACGATCCGTGCGATTGCGCGTCACCGCACGCGGCGACCTATCAATCTATTCGTCCGCCCCGGGATGCGAGGTTCGTTCGTCTCGATTTTCAAACCCGTTTTGCGCTTGGCAAAATCGGCACTAGGGTAAAACAGTCATGTTTAGAAAAGTTTCCATCGCCATTCTAGCAGTCTTCTTCACGGTGGCCGGGGTGAACCATTTCATTTCGCCCGGGACCTATCTGCCGATGATGCCGGATTATTTGCCATGGCACCTGGGGCTCATCTATCTCAGCGGAGCGGCCGAAGTGTTAGGAGGCATCGGCATTTGCTTTCCGAAGTGGCGGAAGCTGGCGGGGTGGGGCTTGATCGCGCTGCTGGTCGCGGTTTTCCCGGCGAATGTTCAGATGCTGACCCATCAGGTGCCACTGAACGGGAAGATCGTTCCGGAGTGGGTCCTGTGGGTGAGGCTGCCATTGCAAGCGGTAATGATCGCATGGGTGTATGTGAGCTGTGTGAAGAACAAGCGGGCGGAATAAATTCCGCGCTCCAGTTAGGATCACATTTCCAACAGAAGCCGCGCCGGACTTTCGAGGCAGTCCTTGATGCGGATGAGGAAGGTGACGGCTTCCTTGCCATCAACAAGGCGGTGGTCGTAGCTGAGGGCGAGATACATCATCGGACGGATGACGACCTGACCGTTGAGCGCGACGGGACGCTGCTGGATGGTGTGCATGCCGAGGATGCCGCTTTGGGGCGGGTTGAGGATTGGTGTGCTGAGCAGCGAACCGTAGGTGCCCCCGTTGGAAATGGTGAAGACGCCGCCGTTGAGGTCGTCGATGGTCATTTTCCCGTCCTTGGCCTTCTTGGCGTAGTCGAGGATATCCTTTTCGATCTGGGCGAAGGACTTCTTATCGGTGTCGCGGAGGACGGGAACCATCAGGCCCTTGTCGGTGCCGATGGCGACGCCGATGTCGTAGAAATGGTTTTCAATGATGTCGGTGCCGTCGATGCGGCCGTTGACGGATGGCACATCCTTGAGCGCCTGGGCGACGGCTTTGACGAAGAACGACATGAAGCCGAGCTTCACACCGTGCTTTTTCATGAACTCGTCCTGGACCGCCTTGCGGAGATCCATCACGGCGGTCATGTCCACCTCGTTGAAAGTCGTTAGAATCGCCGCGGTTTGCTGGGCGTTGACGAGGTGCGTCGCGATCTTGCGGCGCAGCATCGACATCTTCCTGCGCGTGGTGCGGCCGTCGCTAACAGCTTCGGTGGAAACACGCTCGACCGGAGTGATCGGAGCGGTGAAATCAGGCTTGGCCGCAGCCGCAGCCGGAGCGGCAACCGGCGCAGACGCGGAAACGGGAGCGGCGACCGGAGTGGAAACAACCGGCGCGGGTGCCGGGACAACAGGTTGCGCAGGAGCAGGTTGCGCGGGAGCAGGTGCGGGGGGCTGCGGGGCTGGAGTCGCAGGAGCGGCAGCGGCCGTGGCACCGGTATCGATGGTGGCGATGATCGCCCCGATGGAAACTTCCTCACCTTCAGGGGTGAGGATTTTCAAGCGCCCGGAAGCAGGCGCTTCCAGTTCGTTAGAGACCTTGTCGGTTTCAAGCGTGACGAGGATTTCGCCCTGGGTGACTTGCTCGCCGTCTTTCTTGCGCCATTGCGCGACGTTCGCGGAGGTGATGGATTCGCCGGCGGCGGGGACCTTGAGTTCGATAACTCCACCGGAAGCTGCGGCAGGAGCGGCCACGGGTGCCGGGGCAGCCACGGGTGCGGCAGCAGCGGCGGCGGCGATTTCACCCGAGATGCGGGCGATCACGGTGCCGATGGAAACTTCCTCACCTTCGCCGACGAGGATCTCGAGCGTGCCATCGGTGGCGGCTTCGAGCTCGGTGGAAACCTTGTCCGTTTCAAGAGTGACGAGAATCTCTCCCTTGGCGACGGAATCGCCGTTCTTCTTGTGCCAGCGGGCGACATTGGCGGAAGTGATGGATTCGCCGGCGGCGGGGACTTTGACGTCGAGTGACATGGATGAGGCGTGTTGAGAGTTGGGAAAACGAATTCGATGTTAGACTTCGAAGGCCTGGACGAGAAGAGCCTTTTGCTCGCGGTAGTGGATGGCCTTGGAGCCGGGTGCGGGACTGGAAGCAGTCCCCCGGCCAGCATAGTGGATTTTCGCGCCGACGGCCTGTTCGAGACGCGGGAAAATGTAGGACCAGGCACCCATGTTAAGCGGCTCTTCCTGACACCAGACGAAGCTGTTGGCATTCGAATATTGGCTGATGATGGCCTGGACCATCTCGTCGTGGAAGGGATAAAGCTGCTCGATGCGGACAATGGCCGCATTTTCGATGCCGTCTTCCTGGCGCTTGGCCATGAGGTCGTAATAAACCTTGCCGCTGCAGAAAATGACGCGGCTGACATCCGCGGGGTTCGCGAAGATTTTGGTGTCCGGCAGGATTTCCTGGAAGCAGGTGCCTTCGAGGAAATCGAAATCCTGGGAGACGGCTTCGGGACGGCCGAGCAAGCTCTTGGGCGTCATCAGAATGAGCGGCTTGCGGAAATCCCGGTGCTTCTGGCGACGCAGCGCGTGGAAGTATTGGGCGGGCGTGGTGAAGTTTCCCACGACGAGGTTTTTCTCCGCGCAAAGCTGGAGGAAACGTTCGAGGCGGGCGCTGGAGTGCTCGGGGCCCATGCCTTCGTAGCCGTGCGGCAGCAGCATCACGAGGTCGGTCGGAGTCTGCCACTTCGACTCGGCGGAGGAAATGAACTGGTCGATGATGACCTGCGCGCCGTTCGCAAAATCGCCGAACTGCGCTTCCCACAGCGTGAGCATCGTCGGATAGGAAAGCGAGTAGCCGTAGTCGAAGCCAAGCACCGCGAATTCCGATAGAAATGAATTGTGCACGCAGAATTTCGCCTGCGCGCCATCGAGGTTTTCCAAGGGAATGTAGCGGTCGCGAGTCTCGTAGTCGTAGAAAACCGCATGACGCTGGGAGAACGTTCCGCGGCGGCAATCCTGACCGGATAGACGGACGGGAATGCCTTCCATCAGCAGCGAGCCGAATGCGAGCGACTCGGCGAACGCCCAATCGATCGGGCCGCCGTTGGCAAGCGCTTCCACGCGCCGCGGAATGAAACGTTTCTCCAACGTGGGGTGCAGATTGAATCCTGCGGGAATCGTCGTGAGGACACTGCCGATTTTCTGCAGCATATCGCGGTCGATGCCGGTGGGAACCGGAGCGTGCGAATACGGCTGCTGGACGACGCCGGTCGATCCGCTGAAAGCGGTCCGGTCGCCGGCTTCCTGAAGCTGCAGCATTTTCTGATAGCCCGCCTCGAAGCGCCCCCAGATCGCGGTTTCCAGTTCCTCGACATCGGCTTGGGGAATGACGCCCTCGCTGATGAGCTGCTGTTTGTAAATTTTCCCGAACGTCGGGCGCTCCGCGATTTTCTTCGCGACGATCGGCTGGGTGAATGCCGCCTGGTCCGCCTCGTTGTGGCCCTGGCGACGGTAGCAATACATGTCGATGACGATGTCGCGGCCGAACTTCTGGCGGAACTCGAGGGCGAACATCGCGGTCCAGTAAAGCTCCATCGGCTCCTCGCCATTCACGTGGAGGATCGGCGCGTCGATCATTTTCGCGATGTCGGTCGCGTAGTCGGATGACCGCGCGTCGGCCGGCGAGGTGGTGAATCCGATCTGGTTGTTGATGATGAGATGGATCGTGCCTCCGGTGCGATAGCCCTTGAGCTGGGAGAGATTGAGAACCTCCGCGACGGAGCCTTGTCCGGCAAATGCGGCGTCGCCATGAAGCAGGATCGGAAGCACCTGGTTGCGATCGATCTCACCACCGTCGATCTCGGAGAGGACCCGCTGGCGGGCGCGGGCCTTGCCCTCGACGATGGAATTGACGGCTTCAAGGTGGCTGGGATTTGCCGCCAAACTAATGCGGACCTTTCCGTCTGCCAGTTCGCGGACGCTCTCGTAGCCGAGATGGTATTTCACATCGCCATCACCCGCGACGAGGCCGGGCTCGTAGTTCGGCGTGAATTCGTAGAGCACCGTGGTGAGCGCCTTTCTAACGAAATTAGCGAGCACGTTCATCCGTCCGCGGTGGGACATGCCCATTTCGATTTCCTTCACGCCATTGGACGGGCAGGATTCGAGCAGGGCGTTGAGGATGATCATCGCGCCCTCGCCACCTTCGTTAGAGAAACGCTTTTCACCGAGGAAACGCTTGCCGAGGAAATTTTCAAATGCCTCCGACTCGAGCACCCAGCAAAGGCAGTTGAGCTTCTTTTCCGGAGTGGCGGTCGAGCGCAGCGCATGCATTTCGATCCGTTCGCGAATCCAATGGCGGACGGTCGTGTTGTTGATGTGCATGAACTCGAAACCGATCTTCGAAGAGTAGGTCGCTTCCAGTCCGGCGACCATGTCGCGCAGTTTCATCTTGTCGCCGTGGCGGAAAAACGAGTTGGACACCTCGCGGTCGAGATCACTTTCGGAGAGTCCGAATTGCTCGAAGCGCAACCGCGGATTCCGCTCGGGGCTTTCCTCCAGCGGATTGATGTGGGCCTGCGTGTGGCCGAGCGTCCGGTAGTTGTAAATCAGGCTCGTGACCCGGCCGTAAAATGCCGTGTCCCCGTCCATGACCGGATGCGAGACCACGGAGGTGGCGGCAGGTGCTTCGTCTTTGCGCTTCAGTTGCGCGGATCCCAATTCAAATCCTTCAAAAAAGGCCGCCCATGTCGCATCGACCGATTTCGGGTCCTCGCACCACTGGGCATATTTTGCTTCCATCAAGTCTGCGTTGTGTCGCGCCGAAACCGAAGAGTTCATGAGAAATGGGTAGAATGATGTGGCGAGCCCGCGAATTTCCCGCTTGGCCCGCCACGCACGGGGCTTCATTAAAGGGCACGCCACGCCACGTCAACCGTACAAGCGTGAATTTCACCCATACGCCGGGCCCATAGGAATCATGATCGAAGTCAATCAGCTCACCAAACGATACGCCCGCCACGAAGCGGTCCGCGGCATCACTTTTTCCGTGAAACAGGGAGAAATCGTCGGGTTTTTGGGCCCCAACGGCGCGGGTAAGACGACCACGCTGCGCATGCTCACCGGCTACCTGCCACCCACGTCCGGCACCGCCACCATCGCGGATTTCGACATCTTCCGCCAGTCCATCCAGGCCCGCCGGAAAATCGGCTACATGCCGGAAAACGTCCCGCTCTACGAAGACATGCGCGTGAAGGAATATCTGAAATTCCGCGCCCAGCTCAAGGGACTCGGCAACAGCGACAGCCGCCGCCGGGTCGGCGACGTCATCGACACCTGCGGGCTCGAAAGCGTCCGCCGCAAGATGATCAAAACCCTCTCCAAAGGTTACCGCCAGCGCGTCGGCCTCGCCGATGCCCTCGTCCACGATCCCGAACTGCTGATCCTCGACGAACCCACCAACGGTCTGGACCCGAACCAAATCCGGCAGATCCGCCAGCTCATCCGCCAGCTCGCCGAGACCCACACCGTGCTAGTCTCCACCCACATCCTTTCCGAAGTGGAAATGATCTGCAACCGCGTGATCATCATCGACGGCGGCGTCATCAAGGCCGCCGACACCCCCGCCAATCTCATCGGCGAAATGCGTGCCGCCGGCCGCATCCAGGTGGAAATCCAAGCCGACCCGGAAGTTGTCGCCGGCGCCCTCAACCGGTTGGAAAAAGTCAAAAAAGTCACCCCCGAGCCACTCGATGACAACTGGACCCGCTACACCGTCTGGGTCGATTCCGGCACCGACTCGCGCGAACGCATCGCCCAACTCGCCGCCCAATACGGCTGGCCGCTGCGCTCGCTCTTCCGCCACGTCGCGACGTTGGAGGATGTGTTCGTGGAGCTGACGCGGAAGGATTAGGATTCAGGAAACAGGCGAATCAGAACGATTACAAAAACCTACCCATGCTACGTAATCATCTTCTTGCCCCGATCCCGGAACTTTTCGAGGCTGCCGAGCTTCTGCACCAAGCGGCGCTTGCTCATAAATGCGGAGATCACACGAGTGCGAAAGCGTTGATCAGAAAATCAGACATGCCCGTGATCTTTGATTGGAGCGAGTCACTTTTTGGTGGAAACAGACTTTCGGGAGGAAAACAGATTGCAGCAGACATCAAAAACTCAATCTTCAAATATACGGATGATCCTGAAAAGCCAGCTTCGGTCACGTCCGATCAGCGCGCATCTGGAACAATAGTCAAACAGATAGCTACTGAAGTTGTAAATCGAGACGGTTATTTTTGCAGATTCTGCGGTGTGCCCGTCATCGAACAGAAGGCCCAATTGCTTTTCCGAAAAGCCTATCCAGATGCATTACGTTGGGGGCCGCGAAACGTCGACAAGCATGCTACGTTTCAAGCGCTAGACCTTGACTTGGACCACATCCTCGCGCGAAGCCTCGGGGGAGAGAACACACTTGATAATCTCGTAGTTACTTGCGCGCCCTGCAATTGTGGCAGAGGAAGCCACACGTTGTTTGAGATGGGATTAGCTGACCCAAGATTACGTTCACCTATTGTTCCCACCGGATTTGAAACATGGGATGGGCTTACACTTTTGTTGAAGAGGTAAGGGAAGATGAGTAAGCAATTCCGCGTCACTTCTCCGGCAATCTCGTCACTTTCAGATTTTTGCTAGAGATGCCGTCCATATGCTTGTCGCGATGGACGAGAACCAGTCCCAAGCTAACCGCGCTTGCTGCGATCAGGCAATCCACCATCGGGATCCTTGACGGACAGGCGGCCCGCACACGGATCGCCTCTCGCGCAACATCGGCACTCACCGGCACCGCGCTTGTTAGCACTTCGGTGTAGAGATGGAAGACGCGGTTCCGCTCCTTCACGTCATCCACCAATTCCGCCAGTCGCCGTTCCAGCTCCACCCAGGTGATCACGCTCACTGCGATCCTGGACGGACCACCTGCAAACAACTGGTCCAATTCCTCCGCTCCCGATTCGTCGAGATAATGGGTGAGCAGGGCCGAGGTATCCAGCAGATGGGTCATTACAAAACATCCATACGCTGTTTGTCCCCGGCGCTTCGCTCATCCCTCAAGGCTTTCAAGGGATGCGGTTTGCCCGCTTTCAGATACTTCCGGCCCGCACCACGCAGCCCGGCGGCAACGGTCGCGGGATCCGGCAGGATGCGGCACACCAGTTGGTCCGGTTGATCGGACAAACTCCAGTCGATCCGACTTCCCGGCTTGAGGCCGAGCTCATTCGCCAACGCTGTCGGGATGGAAATCTGGTTTTTTCCTGTCACGGTGGTAATCATGGAAATAAATTGATCCATGATTCTCCTCGCGTCAAGGAAACGGTCGGACAAGCGACATCACCTCACCTCCTTGACCGTCACCGTCATGCGCGTGCCTTTTTTCGGGTGGTCAATTTCAAACGTGCCGGATTCGCCCGGCTTCACTCCGTAAAACACCGGCGTTTCATAGGTGCGGATCGCCGGAAGTTCGACACGGTTTTCTGTGATCAAGGCACCCCGATCATTGACAATCGGGCGTCCGATTTCCCCACCCATCGGGATGAAGCGGTCGAAATTCACATAGGTCGCCTTACCGCTGAGGATCACCACCTGTCCCTTGCTTTCCGCCTTCAGATTCAGCGTGAGTCCGGTATCGAACTTTGTGAAGTCGCGGGGAGTCGCCGGTGTGACCGCGCCGTTCCCGCCAGCGGATTCGGCCGGGTCATACGCCGCCGGATAGATGAACTCGCGGGTGGAACGGATGCAGAAATCCTCGCCCAGCCGGACCGTCTTCGCGGGGAAGCTCACCGCTTTTTCACCGGGTGATTTGATCTGAACGGAAACCGAAACGCGTTTCGCGCCCAGCGGACTTTGTTTCATGACGGTTGCCAGTTCCCCGCTGCTCATCGCGACTGTGGATTTGCAATTCGCCAGCAGGCCGCACGCCGCGGCCATCGAGATCAGTGATAGGGTTTTCATGGGTTTCAGGGAGGATTGACTTTCAAAGCTGAATCCTTTCGTTAGGAAAGACGAGGAGAAAATCCAACCCGTCGGGAGGACGACGACATTCGATCAGGGAAAACTCACGAGAACTCGATAGAACCCCTGCCCTGCCGGCGGAGTGGAATCAGTCAACGTGACGACCGCATTCGATACCAACGGGCCTTGCGTGGTGATGTTCGTCCAAACGCCCGGCGTGAGATTGGCGCGGCGTTGCAGCACGTAAGTTCGGCCCGCGATCCCACTCACAGTTAGGGTGAAATTCGAGGGTGTCCGTGTGGCCGAGGTCACTTTCAGAACACTGCTTGCCTGGTTGGGATTTGTGCCGGCGGCATATTCCGCGGCGTTTGTCTGGCCGTCGCCATCGAGGTCCAAGGCACCATCGGCGGCGTTGAGCGGATTGAAACCGTTGGCCACTTCCCAGCCGTCCGGAGCATGGTCGTTGTCGCTGTCGGAATCAACGATGTTCATCTTTCCGTCTCCGTCGGTATCGACAAACAGCTCGGCGCTGTCGTTGATGCCGTCGTTGTCACTGTCGAGATCGAGGTAATTTGCCATACCATCGCCATCCGTGTCGGCATTGCCTTCCGCGCCGTCGGAGAAACCGTCGCCGTCCGTGTCGGTGGCGGGGTTGGCCAAGGTCGTGACCTCGAAAACAGATAGACCGCGGTGATAGATGCGGAGGTCATCGACCCTGCCCTTGAAGAACGGATCAGCCGCCCATTGGCTGTCACCAATATAATTCACCGTCGGGTTGAAGGCGGACGGATCAATGTTGATGGTGCCCGTAGCGGCCTGTGTGCCATTCACATACATCGTTCCGGTGTTGCCGATGAGCGTCACCACGACATGCACCCACGTACCGGTGGCGGGGACGGTGGTGTTCAACTGCTGCTCGCCTCCTCCGTTGACGATGCCGAAGCGCATGGTCTCACCACCGGATCTCGGCGTTAGAAAAAAATATTGCGTGGTGTTGCCCTTGCCGAAATCGAAGACACGCTGCCATTGATTTCCTCCGTCCCACATGAATTTCGTGGCGATGGTGATGTCCGCTGTGTTCGCCACCCCGGCGGGCAGCGTCACCGTGTCATCGACGCCGTCGAAAGCGATGGAACGGCCGACTTGTCCGGCGGCATACACCGGCGAGCCGACCGCCGTACCGTTGAACGCGCCGGTTCTATCAGCCACATTATCGCTGAATTCATAATGCGCGGCCATGCCGGCGCCGTTGACCGGCACCTTGAGCGTAGCGGTCGCGGTCGCCAGTTGCGGGTCCTTAACGGTCACGGTGAAGCTGTCCGAGCCTATGTCCCCTTCCCCGGGCGTGCCGGAGAGCTGACCATTGGAAGCCACCTTCAACCACGCCGGTCCGGAGGTTTTCGCAAATATGAGCGATGCGATAGTGTTGTCAGGATCGGTGGCGCTGTCGGTTAGCGTCCCGCTGTAAGACTGACCGCGGGTGGCAGCGGTTTTTACGATCGGGTTGCTGGTGAACGCCGGCGGCTGATTCACCGTCTGGAGCGCGAGAATCTCGGTGCCGGAGAGCGCCCTGCTATAAACCCGGAAGTCTTCGATCCGACCGTTGTAGAGTGGATCCGGCCATTGGCTTTTGCCAATGTAGTTTTTCGTTGGCGCGAAATCCGTCGGGTTGATCGTGATCGTCTGGGTGTCCTTGACCACGCCATTGACATAGAGTTTTCCAGTGTCGCCACTCAATGTCACCGCGACATGAACCCACTGGCCGGTGGCGGGCACGGTCGTATTCAAACGTTGCTCGGCTCCTCCGTTGACAATGACGAAACGCATCGTGTTGTCCGAGGATTTGGGAGTCAGCATCATGTTTTGCGAAGTGCTGTTACCGAAATCGAAAACACGCTGCCAACTGGCGGTCCCATCCCAATTGATCCAAGCCGCCACGGTGATGTCAGCGGAATTTCCAACATTGTAAGGAGCGGTGACCACGTCATCCACACCGTCCAAGTCGATAGCCTGCGCGCTTTTCCCGGCGACATACACCGGCCCTCCTGCGGAAATGGCGTTCGCCGATCCCAGCGCGTCATTCGTGTTTCCATCGAAATCATAGCGAACGTCGATGTTGTCCGCAGGCTGGGCCACGAAGCGGGCGGGAAGAATGATCCGGGATTTCCCGGGCTCCTGCCACGCGACAGATAGATGATTTCCGTAGTAGCCCTGTTTCATCCGCGCTTCGAAATAATACGGTTGTCCGGCAACCATGGAAATCAGTCCGGTGGCCTGTCCCGCACCCGTGTCGAAATTCTGATAGGCGGTGTAGGGAGTGAACGACGCCTTCAACTGCATATTGGCGGGAGTGCCGTCCGTGCTGAGGTAGAACTCGGTCTGGTCGTCACCGGCGATCCAGAATTGATGCGAGCCGGAGGACGGGGCGATGAACTGGCCGCTCATCACCGTGCCGTATTTGCTGGTGTTGGTGGAGTAGCCCAGCCAGTCCGCCCGGTCGCGCAGGAGAACGGTATCCGGAAATCCGGGATAGGCCGCGGCCGCATACAGCGTGGCCAGCGTGTCGCCGGTGATGTTTCGATAGAAACGCTCCTTGATGAATCCAATCCCATAGGAGCCGGGATTCGCCTTCACCGTGATGGTTGCCGTCGTGCTGACGCCCAGCGCCGGAGTGCCGTTATCGGTGGCGGTGATGCCGAGAGTAACCACGGTCCCCGTCGCCAACTGCGTCTGCCGCGCGGTGCGGACGACGCCTTTCGAATCGACGGTGAAAAACGGAGTGCCACCGCCGGGATCACCCGCGGTGATGCCATAGCTCATCGTTGTCAGCAGGTCCGGGTCGGTGGTGACGATGGTGCCGATGGCAGCACCCGACTTCGTTAGATTGAGCAGATCCGCTGAGAAGCTCGAGACGAGCACGGGTGCTTCGTTGACGTTCAGCACCACCGCGAAGACCGTGCGGGTTTCCGTCGCCGTGGCATCGGTGATGAGGATGTGAAGCAGATACTCCGGCGGCGTGCGCCAGTTCGCGGCAAGGGTTTCGTAATCGATCACGGCTCCGGGTGCCACGCTGATCGATCCCGTCGAGGAATTGATGACAAACAGATTCGCCGTGTTTCCGCTGGCGATGCTGTAGGTCGGAGCCGAGGGCGAGTGGTTCAGCCACGGGGTGGCCGTGCCGATGACGGTGCCCGGCGCGGTGCCTTCATTGACCGTGAAACGCTGTGGCGCGACGACGTTGGCGATGGTGCCCGTAATGTTATAGGCACCGATGCAACCGTAGTCACTGAAGGCGCCGGTTCCCGTGCGGGCGGCTCCGTCGATGGAGATGAAATAGTCACCCGCCGCGAGGCTGGCGTTGATGGTGGCGTCCGGAAAGTTGGGATCGTTGACGGTGGTGATGACCGTGCCCGCGGAGTTATACAATGTCGCCTCGCAATTGACCGCGCCACTCAGAGCACCGCGGGAGAAATTCAGGGTGGCGTTTCCTCCGTTAGTCCGGAAATAGAAGAAGTCCTTGTCCGTCCGGTTTTCGAGGATCTGGCTGTCATCTACATTTCCTCCCGAGAACACGCGCAAGGCTTCCGCAGTCGCGATGGTGTTTCCTATCTGATCGGCCCTGAAGGTGACTTGCGGCCAATGCCCGCCTGCCATGACCGTATAGTCGTCCTGCGTTTGCGAGGCATATTGGTAATCGCCATTCGACCAATGTTTGAATACCGTTCCATAGGCGGCACCCATGATCGGCGCCCAGGATTCGACAGAGTTGCCGTTGCCACCGAGATACTCCGACGCAGCGGTGGTGTCATGTGCCAATGTCCCATCATGGCTGAGGCCGAGGGTATGACCAACCTCGTGGGTGATGACGGCGACGCCTGCTTCCCCCCGATACGGAAGCGCCCAGCAGGGATTGTTTCCGCCCGAATCAAACGAGTTGAGGAAGGCGATGCCACCGGCAGTGCCGATTGCATTTTTCGTATCGGTAATGATGCAGCGCTGACGGAAGGTCGCGTTGTCGTAGACGGTCTGGTCGGTCGTAACGTTGATAGAGAATGTTAGATAGGCCTCGGCGACGCCCTGCCACACCTCCTTGATCTCCGCGTTGGTGAAGCCGGCGGGCGCGGCTTCGAAGTCGCCCCAACCGCCGTGCGGGCCGGATTGGCCGTCGAAGTCGAGATAAACGACCGCCGGAGCACCGGGATTGCTTTGGAGAGAGATGATGCCGTTCTGCGAGTCCGGGATATTTCCCGAAGTGTCGGGATGGTCCTCGGGAATTGGGATTTCCTGCGCAGCGGGAGGAAGCGGCATCCCCACGCCGTCGTCGGTGGCACAAATGACCTTGCCGAGCGGCGCGTTGACCAGGGTGACTACGCCATCGTCCGAGCGCTCGGTGTGGTAGGAGTAGGAACGATCGTTCGCTAACAAAACGCCGGACGTCACGGCACCCGTGACAGGATGGGTGGTGAATGCGAAATGCCCCGGTGATGGCGAAAGCACATCGCCCTGAATTCTGTTAGACGATGAGCCGGGCTTGACGAGCAAACGGAACAACCTGCCATCGGGCATCACAACTTCAGCGGGCGTGGACGGGCTGTTTGGCACCGCAAGACCAGCAACCCATTCGCGGAGTTTTTCACCACTCAAAGGTTGAGAAGCGGTGGAAGTGGTGACGGTTTCCGGAGATGGAACCGCCGACTCCGGCACCGCCACAACCTCGGAAGCTGCTTCCGGCCGCGATGGTTGCGGACCCGCCACGGGGACCGGTTTGATTTTCACATGGTAATTCCGGTCAGCGTTCCAGACGAGCGCTCCTGCGAGAATGACAACGGCAATGGGAAGGCCGAACCGGGGGATTTTCATGGATAGGGGTTTTTCATTCCTCCTTGGGGGCAAGGAGCCGAAATCACCATTGCGGGTGATGATTTCACGATGTTCTCCCGCGCACTTACTCGCGCGTGAGCTGGAGAAGTCCGGCGGAAAAGCCGGGTTGCAAATGCACTTCGATCCGAAGGGCACTGGTTTCCAACGGAGTGAAGTTTACCACATTCAAGCGGTTTTGTTCCACACCACATTCGGGGGGATTGGAAATGGGGACCCACTTTCCGCCCTTGCGGCAAAGCAGCCTCCACGAAGCGGGCACCCGACAGCGGCCGAAACCCGTATCGTCGAACCAGTAAATAGAGACGGAGGAAACTTTCTCCGGACGCTCGAAATTCCATTCGATCCATTCGCTGGTGGCGGTATGGTCCCAGAAAGTAAAACGCGGAACGCCCTCGCCTCGCGATGATGAGGGCTGGGATTTCCCTACAATCGCGTCGATCGGCGCGACATGTCCCTCAAACGAAACCGCAAAGCCCGGGTCAGGAACCGCCTCGCCGCGCAGGAGCGGAAATGCCGTGATCCGCAGGGTCTGCGCGCCAAACGGCACGAGCGTCACCTGCTCAAGCGGTTGATCGCTGGAAGCCGGGCTTTCCGGAACTTCGTCGGCCATACGATCGTTGCGGACGAGGCCCCAACCGGGCAGCCGCTTCGCCGGGACGGTAAGTTTGAGCGGTGTCGTCTCCGGCAGCCATGGATTCTCCGGCATTTTTCCCCGGCTGAGTTTTACGTTCGCAGCGGGGTCCTTGCGGTCGATATCGAGGGCGTAGTTCCATGGTGTCGTTGGCAGGAAATCCATCTCGTCAAACCCGCCGGCGATCCTGGTGACAGACCGGCGATTTTCTCCGATGCGGAGTGAGAAAACGAGCGGCCCGCGCCAGATCGCGGCGGAACCTTTAACGCTGTTCTGCGTTTCAAGCGCGGCGGGAAACTCGGCGGTGATCTTGTCACCCGGTTTCCAAGTCCGGCTGATCGTTAGAAATCCTCCGGTCTTGATATCGGAAATGAATTCGCCGTTCACCGCCACACGGGGCTTCACGCTCCAACCGGGGATGCGCAATTTGAATGGGAAGGTTGTCGGCTTGGCGGGATTGATCGTGAAACGAAGCACATCGCCGAAAGGATAATCCGTTTCCTCAAGAATGGTAACCGGAGTGCCGCCGAGTTTCGCAGAAACTTCGGTCGGTCCGTAGGCAACGGCGGCGATCCCGCCATCGCTGGTGGCCATCCAAGAATGTTGCACGTATTTCGGCCAACCCATATGCAGGTTATAACAGCAGCAATGAAACCCCGAATGCGGACTGACTAACAAATCGTCGCCGTGATCGTCGAAGAATGGAAGTTCGCCCTTCGGCCCGTGGCGGGCGGCCGGGACATTGGGAAGCGTGTAGTATTGAAATTGCTTGAAATCCTTGGTGGTGCCGCCGGGAAGGAGATTGAAGGCGATGCGTTCGAGTTGATCGCCGATCAACGGATCGCCCAGCACTTTCATCGCGACCTCGCTGCTGAGCATCTGCTCGACGATCGAGCACATTTCCACGCCCTGGGTGGTGGAACGCCCGGCCAGCGCCTCGGTGCCGCTCCACATGCCGATGGGCAGGCCGTGTTTCTGCGGCAGCAGGTTCCATGCTTCGGCAAACACAGTTCTATCAGCAGGATCACCGGTGCGCTCGAAGTTGACCACGGGATATTTCATCGCCTGCGAAACATTCACGCCATGATCGATGCGGAAGTCTCCGGGCGAGCCGTGCAGGGAAGTGAAAAAAGAATTCCATTGGTTCGCCTGCTTGCGGAGAAGATCGACGACCTCTAGCAGGAAACTTTCGCCCGTGCGGTTGTAGAGCCAGTAAAGTGTGTCGATCTGATCGCCGGCCCGCGCCTTCGCCCATTCCTGAAGCGGTTGCTGCGGTAGCCTAGCCAGCATGAAGCGCGAGTATTTCAACAGCGCCGGAATCACGCGCGGATCTTTGGTCGCCTCGTAATAGTCGCGCAGTGTCCAAGTGATGACCATGCGCGGCCACCAGTCGTTGTTGGATTTTGGCCCGATCTGTCCGTCCTCGCGCTGCGTATCGAGCAGCGAATCGATCCATACCTGCGCCTGCTTTTTCAATTTCGGATCGCCGCTGACATACGCGAGGCTGACGAGTCCGCGGAGATAATACGGACCCTTTTCCCAACCTTCGCCGTTGCCACCGCGCCAGCCGTTTTCAGGGCCGAGCTCGGGGATGACCTCCTCGGCGTTACCAGTTAGACCGTCGGTCTGAAGGCGGAGCTGATTCTCCAGCCATCCGCGCGCTTTGACAGAACCGAGGTCAAGCGCGACAAATGGTGTCGGCTGAAGCGGCGGACGATTGGTCGCGCCATCGGATGAAAGCTCCGCGGCAAACGCGGGAAGCCACGCGGACAACACGGATCCAATGGCGGCGAAGATGCCTGCGCAGCGATGGGTTTTGATCTTCAAGCAGATGAACTATGAAGCAAATCCACCCGTTGGGAATATTCCCGATGCACCAGAACCTATTCCATTTTCCACGCGGGCTACTCGCCCAGCCCTTTGGCGTAGACCTCGTTTTCAGTGAAAACGATGATCATTGGGCGGCAACAGATTTCACAATCGTAGTCCACCTCGGCGGGCATTTCATCCGGGTGCGGGACGGCGACTTCGAAGACTTCGAAACAGGTCGGGCAGGTGACTTGGGCGAGTTCCATGTCGGAGATTCGCATTGCCCGGGAAAATTTCCAATCGCGGAGTTGTCGATTTCCCGTCAAGGCCCGTGCGTGAGTCCCGACGCCTTTTTCAGGGCTTCGACATCCAGCGCCATGATCCACGGCGGCAGGTTCTTCCACACTTCATGAAATCCGAAGTCGCCGGTCGTCATTTCGCGGACAGCCTCCTCCTTGGTCCACCCCTGGACCACGATCCGATAGATCGCCGACATCGTTCCGGTGCGATCCGCACCGTGCTGACAATGCAGCAACACAGGCGTCCGGGTCGGGTCGGTGACGATCTTGAGAAATTGAACGACGTCCTCTTCCTCGGGATGCCAGGTTTTGAAATAGAGGTGTTCGTAGCCCAGTCCGGTCTTCCCGATTTCATCGCGGTCTGAATGAAACGCACGCAGGCTCACGATAGTTTTGACACCCATTTCCTTCGCGTTCCCCATTCCGACGGCGGACGGCTGGGCGCAACGATAGAGTTGGTCGCTGACTTTGTACAAATTCGGCACGCCCTCGACTTGAACCGCAGTGGCCCACTCGGCCGGACGATCCGCCGCGTGGAGATGAGTTACCGCCACCATGCAAACGGCGGCAATCAGGCGACGCGCGGATTTCCTCATGGCGAAAATATAGCGACGATGCGCAGCCGGCGCGAAGCCATTTCTCCCGCCACGACATCCCACTTGCAACCGTCCACCCGCCTGCCATCGTCCATCCGCATGGCCGAGAAGACGTTGTTTGAAAAAATCTGTGCCAAGGAAATCCCCGCGACCATCGTGCATGAGGACGACCGCTGCGTGGCGTTCCGCGATATTTCCCCGCAGGCTCCGGTGCACATCCTGATCATCCCGCGGAAGCCGATCCCCCGCGTGGGACTGGCGGAGGAGGGAGACGAGCCGCTGCTGGGACATCTGCTATTGACCGCGGCGAAGGTCGCGAGAAGCGAAGGAATTGCCGAAACTGGCTACCGGCTGGTGATTAACAACGGTCCGCACGGCGGCGAGGCGGTGCCCCATCTCCACGTCCATCTGCTAGGCGGACGGCAACTCCAATGGCCGCCCGGTTAGACATCCATGCCTTCACGGAAAATCCTACTCATCGCGTGCGCCATGTTCACCGGCAATTCCTGCACCCAGACCGCGCCCGCCTTGCCGCCGCCACGCGTTCCGCGGGTGGTGCTCGTCCATGGTATTTTCGAAAAAGGGAACAACTTCAGCATGTTCAAAAAGCGCCTCGAGAAACGCGGCTTTGACTGCTACGTGCCGCAAATGCATCCCAGCGACGGCCGAGGCGGTTTGGAGAATCTCGCGGTCCGCCTGAAGCAGGATATCGATCACCAATTCGGCCCGAACGATCCTATCAGCGTCGTCGGTTTCAGCATGGGCGGGATCGTCAGCCGCGAATATCTGCAACACCTCGGCGGTGCGAAACGCTGCGAAAACTTCATCACCATTTCCAGTCCCCACCACGGAACAAAACTCGCCTGGTGCTATCCGACATTGGGGGCCGAGGAAATGCGTCCGGACAGTCCATTTCTCGCCAATCTCGCCCACTCCGAGGACAGCCTTGGAAAAATGCGGATCACCTCCTACCGAACGCCGATGGATTTGGTGATCGTTCCTCCTTCCAGCTCGATCTGGGCCCGTGCGGAAAACTTGGAATATCCGGTAATCCTCCACCCGCTCATGCTCAACTCGGGCCGGGTGCTCGATGACGTGGAGCAGCGGTTGTTGAAATGAAACATCCCGAAACAAAAAAACCCCGCCCGCCGGCAAAACCGGCAAACGGGGAGAATTCGGTTGGATGGCGGAATTACTCGCCGTCGATTTTGATTTTTCCGAGCACTTCGACTTTCACGGTGGCGACACCGCTGCTGACGAATCCAAGGCGCTCGGCGATTCCGATGGTGACATCAATGATGCGGCCCCTGACATAGGGTCCGCGGTCGGTGATGGTCACCACTTCGGATTTGCCGTTCCCTTCATTGATCACGCGGACCTTCGTGCCGAGAGGCAAGGTCTTGTGAGCAGCGGTAGCGGCTTCGTTCTGGAGGCGTTCGCCACTGGCCGTCCGCGTGCCGTAATTGGTGCGGACGGAATACCATGAGGCTTTGCCGTGCTGAACTGACTCGACCGCGTATTGCGGGTCCGTCAGGCTGTTTCGATGTTTGGTGTTTGCATTCCCAGTTGTCGCGCAACTGGGAATAAGGATGACGCCGGCGATTGCCAGGGCCACGGATTTGAAGTTCCGGGTCATGTTCATCGTGTTTAGTCCCCTTTGGGGCGGCGGCGGCATAAGAGCCTCGCCATGAGGAAGCAAGACAAAACAGGCTAGCTCAAAATGGGCCTAAATCCTTGTTTTTTAGGGGTCTCACCCAATGTCTTACGGATAGGTTAACTATTTTTCTGGCCATTATGGCACGTTTTTTGTTAACGGAGATGTAATGCTTGAACATTGGATACCCCCTGTCCGGAATCGCTTCACCGGCGCGGACTTCGATTTCCTCGCCTCCGTGCTCGCGCCGGGGGAGCAGAGACAGCACCTCGAAAAGCTCTGGAGCGACCCGGATGCGCTACGGGAAATGCTCGATTTGAAAGAGGTTTTCCGCGGCCTATTGGATTCGCCAGCCACGATCCAAGTCTCGCCGAGATTCTATTTCTATGTGCTGGTGCGCCACGCGTTTCTCCAGGCGGAACTCAGCGACGCCGAGCTCGCGGACTATGTTTCGGGTGTGATGACGAAACGGATCTGCCCGTGCCCGGAAGATCCGCTACAGGACATCACCCACGGTTTCACCCACGCTTCGGACTTCATCGCCATCATTTCCAACGCCAAAGGGCGGATGCGCTTCCACCTGCAGGTAGCCGCCGGAAACCAGTTTCTCGTGCTGGCCGGGCTCTATCCGGAATTCCTCAAGAGCCGCTGTGAAAAGCGTGGCACACCGGATTTGGATTTTTACGAATCCTTCGCACAACGCGCCTACCGCGGTGCGGCTGACAACCGGCAGATCGCTGGAAATGCTTCGCGGCAGTTGCTGGGCGCGCTTTCCGAAGCGATGCCCGTCGCCCGCCGCTCGCTGAACCGGATGGCGGAGGAGTTTGTTTTCCTCGGCGATTGATCAGGGAACCTTGTCCCAAACGGCATGGGTCAGACGCCAGCCGTCTTTTTCCTTCACCCAGTCGAAGGTGACGTCGTAGCTGCCGTCCGCCGGTTTGTAGGTAGGCAGTTCGACCAGACCGGTTAGAGTCAATTTCACCTGCGCCTTGTCACCGGAAATCGTGATGCCGCGCAGTTCCTCCATTTTGAAACTCGTCTGCTTGGCCTGATCGCACAACCAGGTGAACGCCGATTCGAGTTCCTCTCGCTCGAAGGTGCCGTTCGCTTCGTCGATGGTCGGCGTTTCAAGTTGCACCTGTGGAGCTAACAGTCCGTTGAGCGAAAAGGCACCCATGTGGCGGTTCGCTTTGCCGTCACCGGCACCGAGCGTCAGCGTGGTGAGCAGCGAAGCGGTCCTACGCTTGATTACCTGGGTCGGAGAAAACCACCAGACGCAGAAGGCTGCAGCAACGGTGACGAAAATGATGGGGATGGCGTAGCGTTTCATGATGAGGGTGATTTCTGATGGGAAGGATCGTAGAAAATCCGGATGTCCGCCTCTTTCGTGCCGAGCACTTGCTGGGCGCGCTTGAGGGCGGCACGAGTAGAAAGGTTCGGGTTGCGCGGATTTGTCAGGAAAATATTACTTTCGCCTGCCCTGCGGTCGCAGCCGTCCTGAAGGGTGACGAGAATGCCGGATTTTTTCAGAACCCGATAAACCTCGCGGGTCGCTCCGGAAACGATGAGGTGAAGTCCCCTTCCCCGCATGAAGAGGACCAGGTCCTCGAGCGCCATCACGCTGGTGGCGTCCAAATGGCGCGCGTTTTTCAAACGCAGGATGATCACTTGGATCGCCGGGTCGGAAACGGTACGCTGGATCTGCGTGCGGAACAACTCCGCCGCGCCGAAAAACAAATCGCCCTCAACGTGGACAATCGAAATCGCGGGGATCGGACGCTGGCGCTTTTCCCCCATTTCCCGCAACTCCCCGGCGTCGCTGAATTCATACTCGATCAGATGCGGCCGGCTCGCCTTGCGCAGGAAAAGCATGATTGAAATGGCCACACCGATGAAAATCGCCACATGCAGCGGAGCGACCAGCGTGGCGATGAAGGTGATCAGAAGCACCACCGCGTCATCCGTGGTCGAGCGCAGACAGATCCGGATGTGGCGGATGTTGAAAAGTGATAGAGACAAGGCGATCACCAGCGCCGCCAGCGCGGCCTTCGGCACGTAGTCGATCAACGGCACGCCCCAACCGACCGAAGCGGCGATCAGCACCGCGAAGGCCATGGTGTAGATGCCGGAAATCAGCGAGGCAAACCGGGTTCGCGCGCCCGATTCGTAATTCAGCATCGAGCGTGTTAGAGATCCCGACGCGGGCATGCCGCCGGCGAAGGCCACGGCGATGTTGGCGATGCCCACCGAAAGCATGTCCTGGTTCACGTCCGGCCGGTCGCCGGTTTGCGAGGCCAGCGTCTTCGCCATCAGCGTGTTTTCCAACGACGCCAGGAAGGCGAGCGCGAAAGCGATACTCAGCAGCGCCGAGATGTCGTCAAAAATATTCGCCCGCATCAGGTGCGGCATTTTCAACATCAGCTCGCTCATGCCGAACGTCGCGAATGTCGCCTCACCTTTGAACGGCACCACACCGGTGTGGATCAGCGATCCGAAGCCTGCCGATGAAACCAACAACGCGACCGCGAAGGCCGGCCACGACGGACGCCACCGGCGCACCGCCACGAAGATCAGCAGCGTGACGCTGCCTATCAGAACCGACACCCAATGCGTGTGTGACAAATTTCTAACCAGGCCGACCAACAGTCCCACGAAGGTCGATGACGAGTTACCCTTCAGATACGCGTCCAGCCCGAGAAACGGTTTCAGTTGGTTGGCTACGATCAACACCGCCGCTCCGGAAATGTAGCCCACCAGCACGCTGCGGGAGATGTATTGCAACAGGTCCGCCACCCGAAACAAAGCTCCGGCCGTCGCGGCGAGGCCTACCATCAACACCAGCAGCGGGAGCAGTTCGCTGAAACGGCCGGCCAGCTCCGGATTCACCGAGAAGAAGCTGAAAAGCATGAACGCCGTCGCATTCGTCGGACCGAGCACGGTGTGCCGCGAACCGGCAAACAACGGTGCCACGAACGCCGCCACCGCCGTGCTGATGATTCCGTAAACAACCGGCAGCCCCGCGATTGCCGCGAACGCGATGCCCTGCGCGATGGCCAGGACTGTGACATTCGCCGCCGCCCACGCATCGTGACGGAACTTGGACAGGTCATAGCGCCGCAGATCCTTTCTGAACGGAGCCAGCGCCACCCGTTCCGCCGCGAGAAATCCGCGCAAGGTGCGGGCGGCTTGGGTGAGAGGTCGCGGAATTTTCATCGAGCCCTTGCAGACTACTTGAAGCGGGCCTTGCGGAAAAGAAATAAACCTAACAAAACACAGACCACATTCGGAGCCCACAGCACCATCGTCGCGGCGCTGTTCGTTTTGAAATTGTCCGCCAGCATCACGAACACGAAATACGCCGTGCCGATCAGCATGCTGATGACCAATCCAAAGGAAGTGTCTCGCCGGCGGGTCTGCAAGCCCAGCGGCACCGCGACAAAGGCAAATGCGAGACAAGCCATCGACAGCGAATAGCGGGTGGTGATTTCCGTCTGCATCTTCACCTTGCGGGAGGCGGTCATCGTCGGATTCGTGGCGATCTCGTGACGGATTTCCTCGTTGGACATCGAGTTCGCCTTGGGCTTCTTGTCACCGGGGTTTTTCAAGTCGATCACGATGGGCTCCGCATATCCGGCAAATGCGGATTCCACTTCGCCCTTTTCGTTAGTGGTCTCGAAATAGGCGTTTTCAAGTTTCACACGGAGCTGGCTTTTCCCCTGCTGCACGGACAGCGCCGCACGTTTCGCATGGACGAATGTCACCTCGCCAGAGCCGTCTTTCGATGACGGCAGCAGGTATAAATTGAAGCCCTCCACCCAGTTGCCGCTTTTGCCTTCGATCAGAAGTTTTTTCAAATCGTCACCACCGAAATCTCCCTGTACCACTCCCGGCTTCAGCAAGGAATCCGGATCGCGGGACGCCTGTTCATAAACCAGTTGGAACATGTCCGCCTTTGAGTTCGGCACCACTTTCAGGTTCAGCCAAAGGCTCAGGGCGGAAAGCAGCGCGCCGATCACGAACACCGGCACTGACAAACGGACCAAGCTCAGCCCCGCCACCCGGAAGCTGGTGATTTCCTGATTTGACGAAAGCTTCCGGAACACCAGCAAAACCGCAGAGAGAAACCCCCATGGGATGGTGTACATCAGCGACAACGGCAGCACGCTGATCACAAAACGGAGCACCAAGGCGGGCGGGGCTCCCTGATCCACCAACAGCGGCTGGATCTGCCGGAAAAGATTTCCCAGCACCAGCACCAGGCCGAGCACCAGAACCGCATACAGCGTGCCGATCAGCACCTGTCTTCCGATGTAGCGGTCAGAAATTCGCATGAAGTCGCGGCACTCTGGAGCCCGCCATCTCCACTGTCCAGACAAGAGACTTCACTCCGGACCAAGCAAGCCGACTGAACCGAACAAAAACGCCCCGCGACCTTACGATCGCGGGGCGTGGTGAAATTCCTGACAGATCAGGCGTTGGAGTAGGTGCGGCGGAGTTCGCGCATCAGGCTGCGGGTCTCGTCCTGCCAGGCGTTCATGACCTCGCGGGAAAGCTGGACGCGGTCGGCGACGGCTTTTTCGAGTTCGTGGTAGTTGGCGGAGAGTTTTTCGACGAGTTCGTGCAGGGCGTCGGCAGCACGATGGGCCGCGGTGTGCGGTTGCTCACGCATTTCGGCGAGGTGCTGCTGGGCCTTGCGGCGGGCTTCGCCCATTTCCGCAAGCAGGATGCGGCCATCAGGCACGCGGCGAAGTCCGTCAACGAGACCGAGTTTGGAAAGCGTCCAGATGGTCCATTTGCTGGGATCCCACTGCCAAGCCTTCACACCGTTGCGGTAGTCGTGTTGGAACTCGTGGTGATAGTTGTGATAGCCCTCGCCGAAGGTGAAAAAGGCCATGATCGCACTGTCGCGGGCGCTGTGGCTGGTGGAATACGGCTGGCGGCCGATCATGTGGCAGAACGAGTTGATGAAAAACGTGCAGTGCTGGGCGACGACGATGCGCAGGACGCCGGGAATGAGGAAGCCGCCGAGCGCTCCAAGCATCGGGTTCATGCCGTGCGAGGCATTCCACCAATAACCCAGCGCCATGGGAATGGCCACGCCGACGACGAAGCCGATCCAGTGGACGTATTTGTCCTGCCACATGACGAGTTTGTCTTTCCGCAGGTCGGCGACGTTATCCATCGGCGGCTCGGGATTGAGTTTGAAAAGCAGCCAGCCGATGTGGGCCCAGAAGAAGCCCTTGGAGATGTCGTAGGGGTCTTCGTCGTGATCGACGTGTTTGTGGTGGAGGCGGTGATCGGATGCCCAGTTGAGGCAGGAATTTTCAAACGCACAGGCACCGAAGATGAGGGTGAAAAGCTTGACGGGCATTTTCGCCTTGAAGGACAAGTGGGAAAACAAGCGGTGATAGCCGACGGTGATGCTCATCATCGTCGCGGTGACGTAAAAGAAGAACAGCGAGAACTGGAACCAGTCGATGCCGACTTTAACCAGATAGATGGGGACCCCGATGAGGGCCATGAGGGCGGTGCCGATGAGGAATGAGCTGGTGACCCAGTTCACCCGGTCGAAGGGAATACGGTGCATAATTGGTGTTTTGAAAACCTTCCACAGCCGGATGTTTAACCGAACGGTCGGTGCAAGGGCGCACCGATAGCGGAAGGACGAGGCTCAATAAGCGATTACCCTACCCATAGCAAGCCGTCCTTTTTTTAAATCCTGCCGGGTTCTGTGTTGACAAAGGCGGGTCGATCCCGCATCTACCGCGCCCCGAAGAAACTGCGGAACCAAACCAAACCAACCAACAATCATCGCATGCGTGGAGTGACAATGAAGAAAGGCGAGCCCGTTGACCGTGCTCTCAAACGCCTCAAGACCAAGCTTGATACCGAGGGTATCCTCGAAGAAATGCGCCGCCGCCGGGCATTTGAGACCCCGACCGAGCGCAAGCAACGCAAGCTGCGTTCCGCTTCCAAGCGCAACAAGATCCGCTGGCGCTATTCCAACGCACCAGCCGCTCCCGCCGAGTCCGCTGATTGATTTTCCCGGTTCCGCAAAAACCAAGGTGAGAAACGGATGCCCAACGGCATCCGTTTTTTTGTCCCCTGATGAAGAAATTTCCCGCAAAGGCGCAAAGGCCGAAAAGAGGCGCGAACGACAAATTTTTATGAGAAATGGAGGTTCACTTTCTTGTCGCACCTGGCTCATCCTCCTTTGCGTTCCTCCGCGACCTTTGCGCCTTTGCGGTAAACTCTTTTTGAATCAGCTACAATGCCCCCACCGCCTCAAGTTCTCCAACGCGTCTGGTTCGTTGGTTTTGCCGGTCACCGTGGGGTGCCGGATCGAGCGGCGGCGAAGGCGGTGATTTCCCGCGAATTGAAAACGATCTGCGGCACGGTTTCGGGAGAATTGGTCGGAATTTCCAGTGCCGCGGCGGGAGCGGATCTGTTATTTCTCGATGCCTGTCGGGAAGCTGGATTGAAAACCGTGGTGCTGCTGCCTTTTCCCAAGGAACGTTTTCAAGAAGATTTCGGCGATCCGGCGGATTGGGAACACGCCTGCCGCTGCATGGACGACGCGTGGTGGTGCGAGGTTTCCCCAGGAGGCGAAGGAGCTCCCGCTGCTTATCATGTGGTGGCCCGCGAGAGTCTGGAAGTGGCGGACCGGATGCTCTTTTTGTGGGATGGCCAGCCTGCCCGCGGGATCGGCGGAACCGGCGAAACCGTCCGCGAGGCGAAGGAGCGGGAAATTCCGTCGCGGATCATCGATGCGAATACTTTGCAGGCATCGTGGAACGGCGATGAGCCTGATCGAAATTCACGGGATCCGGATTTCGAGGATCTCCCTTCGGCAGCGAGCATCGAAGATCTATTTCAAAAACTCGACGACCAGGCGACGAAAGGAGCGCCACGTTCACGCTATTTCGCCGCCGGATCGATGTCGCTGAATCACGTCGCAACGATTCTCCAAGTGGTGCTTGTCACTTGGTTCCTAACAACGGAATCAGGAGCCATGGTAAAACTTCTCATCGCCACCTTCGCCGCACTGCTGCCATGGGTGGGTGGCCGCCTGCGATGGCAGGAACGCTGGATCCGCGATAGGGTCCGGGCAGAACTGCTACGCTCTCTCCTCTCGTCCCACGAACCCGGCAGCCCGCTGCGTCCGCCGGCCGTGGAACTCTTCGGTCGGGAGGCGGCATTTCTCCGCACCGCCGCACTCCATCTGGTAAAAAATCGGCAAGGTTGGGAAGCCGCCCGCGACGCCTACATGAACGAGCGGATCGACGGGCAAATCGGCTATTTGAAATCGAAGGGCGAACTGGCCGCCAGGAAAATGGCGATCTACGGCAGGCTGTTCTGGTTCGCATCATGGAGTGCGTTGATCCTCGGCGGCTACGTGGTGATCAGTGCCTGGCTTGACCGGGCTCCGGGACCGCCGTGGAACACGCCGTTGGGACTGGCCACCGGTGCTCTTCCCGGAATCGCAGCGTGGTGTCTGGCGATGATTTCGGTGTTCGAGTTCAAACGCCGCGCATCACTTTACCGCCAGTTAGTCGATGAATTGAAGCGCTTGCGGCCCAAGATCGCCACCGCCAACTGCGCCAGCGCGGTCGCCGGGGCGATGAACCAAATCGAACGACTGCTCCTGAACGAACTTTGGGAATGGCAGGGCTCGCGGAAGAAATGATCCCGCCGATCTCCCCTTGCGGAGCCGTGGCGCGACCGCTACGGATCTGGCGATGCCGCTGCTGACCAAGGATTTTGATTACCATTTGCCCGAGGAATTGATCGCCGCGCGCCCGTTGGCCGAGCGATCCGCCTCGCGGATGCTGGTAGTCCATCGGGACAGCGGCGTGATCGAACACCGGATGTTCCGCGATTTTCCCGAATACCTGCGGCCGGACGATCTGCTGGTGCTCAACGACACGAAAGTCATCCCGGCGCGGGTATTTTCGGACGACGGGAAAATCGAACTGCTCTGCCTCGACCGGCTTTCTCCACTCGAATGGCGCTGCCTGGTCAGACCCGGAAAGAAGATGAAGCCCGGCCGCTCCATCAGCGTCGGCGGGATCAACGGCACGGTGACCGAAGCTTTCGAAAACGGCGACCGTTTGATCCGCTGGGACGCGCTGGTCGATCTCGAAAAGCACGGCCACCTCGCGCTGCCGCACTACATGGGACGTGACGACGAACTTTCCGATAGAGACCGCTATCAAACCGTTTTCGCCCGCGAGGAAGGAGCCATCGCCGCGCCCACCGCAGGGCTGCACTTCACGCCCGAACTCTTGGAAAAAATCCCGCACGCCTTCCTAACACTCCACGTCGGCGTCGGCACCTTCCGTCCGGTGAGCGTGGAGGACGTCGCCGATCACGTCATGCATTCCGAGCGCTATGTCGTAGGTGCCGACACCGCGCAAAAAGTAAATTCCGCCGGCCGCGTCGTCGCCGTGGGCACGACCGTGACCCGCGTGCTGGAATCCATCGGGATGCCGATGAAAGAGCATCGCGGCGAAACCGATATTTTCATCCATCCGCCCTATCAGTTCGGCGTGATCGGAGCTCTGCTGACGAATTTCCACCTGCCGCAGAGCACGCTGATCATGTTGGTGAGCGCGTTCGCCGGGAAGGAATTGGTGATGGAGGCCTACCGCCAGGCCGTTGCAGAGCGCTATCGATTTTTCAGCTATGGCGATTGCATGTTGCTGGTCTGATGTGAAAACTGGGCGGCGATGAAACTCATTTCCTGGAACGTGAACGGCATCCGCGCCACCATTGGCAAAGGCTTCGGAGATTTCGTGACCGCCGAAAAACCCGACATTCTCTGCCTTCAGGAAACGAAGGCGCGTTCGGAGCAAGTGCCACTGCCGCTGGAACTCGGCGGCTACCACGGCTACTGGGATTCCGCGCAAAAACCCGGTTACTCGGGAACGGCGGTGTTCACCCGCGAGCAACCGCTGGACGTCCGAATGGGCCTCGGCATCGACGAGCACGACAAGGAAGGCCGCGTTCTCACACTCGAATATCCGGATTTTTTCCTGGTGAATGTTTACACGCCGAACTCCCAGGACGGCCTCCGCCGCCTGCCCTATCGGCTGACGTGGGATCTCGCGTTCCGCCTTCACTGCGCGGGATTGGCGAAAACCAAACCCGTCATTTTCTGCGGCGATCTCAACGTGGCTCATCAGGAAATCGACATCGCACGTCCCAAGGAAAATCGCTTCTCCGCCGGGTTCTCCGATGAGGAACGCGCCAGCTTCGGCGAGCTTCTCAACGCAGGCTTCACCGACACCTTCCGCCATTTCTATCCGGACAAAAAGGAAGCCTATTCCTGGTGGTCGTTCCGCGGCGGTGCGAGGGAACGGAACGTCGGCTGGAGAATCGATTACTTCGGAGTTTCATCCCCCTTCATGGATCGCGTCGCCTCGGCGGAAATCATGCCGCACATCACCGGTTCGGACCATTGTCCGGTCGGCATCGTGCTGAAGTGACGGAAGATTTTCATTTCCTCCATCCGGCATCCCCGTGATGCTCGCGGCGATGGTGGAACGCGTATTTCTCGGATGGGACCGGCCGTTTTCGACGCTGGCGGTGTCGTGGTTGCTGGAGCGGCGCGGCGAACTGCCGGGCATGCTGCTGGTAGTCCCCACGGCCCAAAGCGGCCGGCGATTGCGTGAAGCTCTGGCCGAAGCGGCGGGTGCCGTTCTCTCGCCCAAAGTCGTGACACCGGGATCGTTTTTAAAATCCCGCGATGACGAGGCGGCTGCGGATTGGATCGAACACGTCGCGTGGACTGAAGTGTTGGAAGGCGTCACCAAATGGTCGGACTACGAGGCACTGTTTCCCGAGGCTCCGTCCGATGATGGCGATTGGGCGGTCGGGCTCGCGCAGGAAATCGTTAGACTGCGGCATGCGTTGCAGGAAAACGGGCTGCTCCTTTCCACCGCCGCGCGGAAACTCAGGGAAACCACGGAAGCGGAACGCTGGGAGGCGCTCGGCAGATTGGAAGATCTCGTCGAGCGGAAGATCCATTCGTGGGGATTCAAAAGCCGCAGCCGGATTCTCGGGGAAGGGCTGGCCATCCCTAACGGCGTTTCAAAAATCGTTCTGGCCGGAGTCGCGGAAATGCCGCCGCTGGTCGAGCGGGCGCTGCTCGCATGGCAGGGTCCCGTGACTGCCTTGATAGGAGCGCCGGAAACCGAAGCTGCCGAATTTTCACCCATCGGCAAACCTCTGCCTAACTGGTCACAGCGCCCGCTGCCGTTGCCGGGCGGCTCGCTGCAAGTCGTGGCCGACCCGCGACAACAGGCTGTCGAGGCGCTGCGCATCATCGGGGAAACGAAAACACCCTCCAACGAAGTTGCTCTTGGATCGGCGGATACCGAGGTTGGCGACGAACTGGCCCGCGCATTCACCCGCGCCGGATGGCCGGCCTTCCACCCGGCGGCGGAAGTCGTCACCGGCGGACTCGCGCGGTGGTTCAAGGTCTGGCGCTCGTGGCTCACCGATCCGACACTCGCCCGCATGGCCGATTTGCTGGCACTGCCGGAAACGGGAGTGCTGGTCGCAGGCAAGCGCGCGCAGAAAGCCAGACGACTCGCCGAACTGCGCGACCGTTGGATGGTCATCCGGACCGAAGACCTGCAGCGCCGGATCGATGCCGAGAATTTCCGTAACGATTTTGATAAGGATTCCGCCGCCGAACTCCTCACAGCCGCCAGGTCGCTGGAAAAATGGCGGAACAGTTTCCTAACGGGAAATTTCACCTCCACCATCGGAACATTGCTGGAAATCCTTGGCCGCACCGGACCGGCGACGCTCGAATCCGCCGACGCGATGGCCGAGTGGATCCAAAGCGCGGCCCCGCTGATGGGAAGGGTGAAGCGTGGTGCCGGATTCTGGATCGACCTGATGGTGTCGGAACATCCTTCCCCCGCGCCGCTGCCGCCCGAAGGCCGGGTGCTCGACGTGCAGGGCTGGCTGGAACTTTTCCACGAACCCGGAAGCCACCTCGTTTTGTGCGGGATGAACGACGGCAAGGTCCCTGCTAGAAGCGGTGGCGAACCGTGGCTGAGCGAAGCGGGTCGGGAACGACTCGGGCTGATCAAGGATGCCGACCGAGCCGCACGCGACGCCTACTATTTCATGGCGATGTTGGAAGCACGCCGCGAAGACGGCAGGGTGGATGTGATCTGCGGCAAATCCGGTGCGGGCGGTGAAACGCTGCTGCCATCCCGACTTTTGTTAGCGGCTGAGAGAGACGAGCTGCCGGACCGGGTGAAATTGCTTTTCAAAGAGGTCGAGCCGCCCGAGGCCGGTTTGCGCTGGCATGCGGATTGGCAGTGGACGCCCAGAATCGCGGAGCCACCGTTGCGTCTTAACGTGACGTCGCTCGGAAGTTACCTCGCCTGCCCGTTCCGTTATTATTTGAAACACGGTTTGAAGATGCAGTCGCCGGAGACCGGCCGCGCCGAATGGAACCAGCGGGATTTCGGCAACGTCGCCCACGACGTGTTGGAGCGTTGGGGTCGCGACACCGAGGCCAGGGATTTCGAGAAGCCCGAACTCCTCCACGCCTGGCTTTCCGCCGAGTTGGATCGCGTGGTGGCGGAGTGGTTCGGCAAACGCGTGCCGCTCGCGATCCGCATCCAGACGGAATCGCTCAGGCAACGGCTTCTCTGGCTCGCCCGCATTCAGGCCGCGGAGCGGGCGGACGGCTGGGAGATCGTCGATGTCGAACAGAAGGTCGAACTGCCGGTCGGGAATGCATTGATTGTCGCGAAAATCGACCGCATCGACCGGCACCGCGAAACCGGACGGCTGCGGGTGCTGGATTACAAAACCGGCAAGATGGACGGCGTGGACAAATCACACCGCAAAAAACTCGGGCCGTCCAGCGTGCTTCCGGCTCATCTCAGCCTCGATTGCCCGGCGGTCTATGAAGGCGAGGAGAAGGGCAAATCGGCGAATTTCCTATGGCACAATTTGCAACTGCCCATCTACGCGTCCGCCCTCGTGCAACGTGGCGAAGCGATGCCGGCTCCCTGCTATTTCATGCTCAGGTCCACCGAGGCTGACGTGGCCATCCACGAGTGGACGGATTTCGGACCCGATGATCTCGAAGCTGCCCAAGCCTGCGCCGGGTGGGTGGCCGGCCGGATCGCCGCCGGAGTTTTTTGGCCGCCCGCCGAGAAAGTCACCTACGACGATTTTGCCGTTCTGGCGGCGGGCAGGGCGTTCGGGGAAATGTTCGCCACTCGTTAGGGGGGACGAATTGCTACCCATTTGAGGTAGAGAAAATCTTGGACAGAAAGGCAGGTTTCCCCATTCTTTCCTAAACCCATGTTCTCCCGTTCACGCCATTTCCTCTTGGCTTGCTTTGCCGTGCTCACCATCCGGGCCCTGCATGCAGCGCCGTTAACAGTGGGTGATTTCTCGTTCGAGGGAAACACCCTGACCGCCGGGAACTCCACCCCCAACGTCGGCCCGGAGTGGTTGGAAACCGGCGGTCCATCCAGCGGAAATGCTTACGAAGAGTTCATCACCGGTTTCGCCGCCGATGGGACCGACCACCTCGGAATGAACGTCGCCCATGACGTCTGGCAGGACTTGGGCACCACCTATCAGGCGAACACCCGCTACACGCTGGCGGTGTCCGTTGGCTTCCGCGACGGCTTCACCCAGCCGGGGAACCAGTCGCAGTATCTTCTCGCGGACTCCACCGGCACGATCTACGCGACAGGACTTTTCAACGCCTCCACTTTGGCGACGCAGGGTTTCGGGAATGCGCCGCCACTGGTTTTCAACACCTCGGACTTTCCAACCGCCGTCGGCAAAACCATCCGGATTCTGCTCCAATCTCGCGGCACCGGATGGTCGTATTTCGACAACATCCGTCTCGATGCCACCGCGTTGATCCCGCCAGGCGGCGCAACGGCGGTGGATCTATCTGCCAGCGCGGTCGCAAGCACAACAGCCACGCTCAACGGCCGGATCAGTGATGTCGGCAACGCCGCTCCGGCGGTCACCTTTTTATGGGGCACCACGGACGGCGGGCTGGTGGCGCAGGACTGGCAGAACTCACTGACCCTGCCCGGCACGCAGAGCGGAAATTTCTCGACACCTATCAGCGGCCTGTCACCTGGCGGCGACTACTTCTTCACGGTCCGCTCGACCAACAGCGCCGGGACCTCATGGGCACTGGCGAACGGAACATTTTCAACCATACCGCTGCCTCCCGCCATCACTACGGTGGCGGCCTCCGGCATCACCGCCGTCTCCGCCACACTCGCCGCCAACGTGACATCCACCGGCGGAGAATCTCCGGTGGTGACGATTTTCTACGGCACTACCGATGGCGGGACAACTCCCGGCGCGTGGACGGCCTCCATCTCACCGGGCACTCTAACAGGCATCGGCGGTGCGTTTGTGAGCGGACTGACTCCGGGAGCCACCTACCATTTCCGCGCATTCGCGCAAAACTCCGGCGGGTCGTCATGGGCTCCGGCATCGCTGTCATTCGCCACCCCGCTTCCGGGCGTTCCTACCGTCGAAAACCGCAATGCGGACGGCATCACCGGCACCACAGCAGTGATCAACGGTGAAGTCACCGATGACGGCAGCAGCCCTCCTACCGTGACGATTTTCTATGGCACCGCCGACGGAGGAACCAATCCCGCCGGATGGACATTTTCCTCCAATATCGGAACCGACTCCGGCGATTTCTCTCATTTCGTCAACACCCTCACGCCCCAAACGACCTATTATTTCCGCAGCCGGGCCACCAATGCCGCAGGCTCCGGATGGACCACGGATGCCGGCTCCTTCACCACCACCGCATTGGTGCCGCAAGCGGCCGTCATCAACGAGTTCCACTACAAACCCGCGGACAAGACGAGCCTTGAGGAATTCATCGAACTCCACAACCCGGGCGACACCGCCATCGATCTATCAGGTTGGTCGCTGGCCAGCGCCGTGACCTACACTTTCCCGTCGGGCACCACTCTGGCAGCGGGCGGGTACCGGGTGATCGCCGAGAATCCCGCCGTCCTGTTAGCGAAGTTCGGAGTGACCGCGCTCGGACCTTGGACTGGCAAACTCTCCTCGGCCGGCGAGAAAATCGAACTCAGGGATGTTAGCGGAACCATCAGGGACAGCGTCACTTATTCCGCGGGTTTTCCATGGCCCACCGCAGCCGCTGGCGGTGGAAATTCCAGCGAACTCATCAACGCCGCGCTCGACAACGATCTCGGCGGCTCGTGGAGATCTTCCGGCTCGACCGCCAGCTTGCCCGCCACGGTGTACGTCAGTCCTTCCGCCACCGGTTGGAAATACAAGAAGGGAACGGCCGAAGCCACTTCACCCGTTGATGCATGGCGCTCGGCGGGCTTCAGCGACACCTCGTGGACCACTGCGCAAACTCCCATCGGCTATGGCACAACGGTCACTTGCAACACAGTGCTGTCAGACATGAGAAACTCCTACTCGACGGTTTACGCCCGGAAATCCTTCACCGTCGCCGCAGGACAAATCCCGGACAGCATGACACTCAAGATGCGTTTCGACGACGGCTGCGTCGTCTGGATCAACGGCACCGAAGTTTACCGGGGCGGCATGGCAGCCGGGCAGGTCGCTTACAACGGACTGGCCACCCAGACCGTGGGAACCGCGGGATGGACAACCGTCAACCTGACGGGAACCTCCGCTTATCTGCTAGGCGGCACCAACGTGCTCGCCATCCACGGCGCCAACATCACCATCGGCGGCAGCTCGGACTTCAGCATCGATGCGGAACTCTCATCGGCGGTCACGACTCCGAACCCCAATCCCACTCCAGGTGCGGCGAACTCGGTGAAAAAATCCATCAACCTCGTCCCGCCGCAAATTCGCCAGGTGGATCACTCGCCGGTCCAACCGCTTCCCGGCCAGGCGGTCACCGTCACCGCCCGCATCACCGATCCGGACGGCACGGGCGCGGTCTCGGTTTCCTATCAGACCGTCGATCCCGGCTCCTACATCCGGCTTACCGATGCCGCTTACGCCACATCGTGGACCAGCGTAGCCATGGTCGACAACGGCACCAATGGCGACGCGCTCGCCGGGGACTCCGTTTTCACCGCGATCCTGCCTGGCGCTCTGCAAACGAACCGCCGCCTCGTCCGCTACCGGATCACCTGTGCCGACACGCTTGGAAATTCTCTAACTGTTCCTTACGCGGATGACGAACAGCCGAACTTCGCCTACTACGTTTACAGCGGCTTGCCTGCCTGGCAGGGAGCGTTCAAGCCGGGAACAACCGCGATCCAGACCTTTCCTCCCACTCTGCTAGACGACCTGCCGGTTTACTCGCTCATCGCCGACGGCACCGATGTCATCAACTCCCAGTATGTCTCGGGGTCGGATGCCACCCGATTTTACGCCACTTTCGTTTACAACGGCATCGTCCGTGACCACATCACCTTCAAGAACCGAGGCGAGGTCTCGACCTATGTCTCGGGGAAAAACAAGTGGCGCTTCTTCTTCAACCGCGCCCGCGACCTGCCTGCGAAAAACAACCTCGGCATCGACTACAAGGAGACCTGGGGATCCTTCTCGGGAAATGCCTGCGCCTGCCCGTGGGCTCCGCTCAACCGCGGCATGGCTGGCGTCGAGGAGGCCACCGCCCTCAAGATCTATCAACTGGCCGGCATGGCCTCGCCGAACAGCCATTACTATCATTTCCGCGTCGTCCGGGGCGCCACCGAGACACCCGCCGCCGGGACCACCATCAACGATCCCATCGGCAATGCGGACGGCCAGTATGCCGGCGATTTCTGGGGGCTCTACATGGCGATCGAACAGCCCGGTGGATCGTTCCTCGACGAACGCGGCCTGCCGGATGGCAATGTTTACAAGATCGAGAACAATGCGGGTGACAAGAAAAACCAGGGCGTCACCCAGTCGGTGGATTCCTCCGACTGGAATACCTTCCGCGACACCGTGATCAACACCTCCCCCACCGAAGCGTGGTGGCGGGCGAACATGGACATGGACGCGTTCTATACCTATCACGCGCTCAACCGGCTGATCGGGAATGTCGACCTGCGCGCCGGCAACAACCACTATTTCTATCACCGCTCCAGCGACAACCGCTGGATCCCGGTGCCGTGGGACCTGGACATGATGTTCATCGCGAAAACCCACCAGGGATCCACCATCAACAGCGTTTTCTATCCGGGCGTGATCCAGCATTATAAATCGCTGCTGGAGCAACCCGCGCTGGCCCTCGAATACCGCAACCGCGCCCGTGAAATACTCAGCCTCATGGCCTCGGACGCGACTCCCAACGGCGGGCAGTTCGGCCAGCTCGTCGATGAGTTCGCACAGATCGTGAACCCCACCGGCCAGGCGCTCACCTGGGCCGATGCCGATGCGGCGATGTGGAATGTCCACCCGCGGACCACCAGCAGCCATTCGGGCAAGATGTTCGTGACTCCGTTCGCCTCCAGTTGGATCGGCGGAAGCTGGACCCGTTGGCTGCGGACCAGCGCCTTCAACGGCACCGCGGAACACGAAGACTCCATGGTCTTTCTGCGGGACTACTCCACCAACGCCTGGCCCGGCGGCACATGGACCGTGAACAACGGCAACCAACTCGGATACGGCTATCAATTCCTCTCCTCGGAAGCCGCCGATGTCCTGATCCCCGTGAAACCCACCCTGACCTACACGGGCGGCGCGGGCTTCCCGATCGACCAGCTCCAGTTCACCTCATCCGCCTTTTCCGATCCGCAAGGTTCCAACACCGCCGCCGCATCTCCCGTTCAATGGCGGCTGGCGGAGATCTCGGCACCGGGGATCGCGGGCTACCTAACCGGAACCGCGCGTAAATATGAAATGGAAACGTTGTGGACCACCACCGGCACTTCAACCACCGCTAACATTCCACCGACGGTCGCCATCGCTGGAAAAACCTACCGCGCCCGCGTCCGCCATCAGGACAATACGGGGCGCTGGAGCAGTTGGTCGGCACCCGTTCAATTCACCACCAGCGCCCCGCAGATTCCGGCCGGGCTCAGCAACAATCTCGTCGTGAGCGAACTGCACTACAACGATCCGGTGAACAGCGACAATTTCGATTTCGTGGAATTGAAAAACATCGGCACCACTCCGCTGGACCTGACGAACGTCAATCTCAACACCGCCGTCACCTTCAACTTCACCGCGGGCACCACCCTGGCTCCCGGCGCGTTCACCCTCGTCGTGAAAAGCCTCGCCTCGTTCCAGTCGCGCCATGGCACCGGCAAACCGGTGGCAGGGGTTTACTCGGGAAATCTGGCTAACGGGGGCGAACAATTCGTTCTCTCCTACAACACGACCCCGCTGCGGGATTTCACCTATGATGATGAAGCCCCTTGGCCGACACAGCCCGACGGAAACGGCCCATCTCTAACATTAATCAATCCTAACTCGAATCCCGATCACGCGCTGGCCTCCAACTGGACTTCCAGCGCCGCCAACGGTGGCACTCCCGGCGCGGACGAGCCCGGTCCGGCAGGCAGCATGACCGCGTGGGTTCAAACAAAGTTCACTCCCGCCGAACAGGTCGATCCCGCCATTTCAGGACCCAATGCCGATCCGGATGGCGACGGCCGCTCGAACTTCCTCGAGTTTGCGCTGGCCACCTCACCCAAGGAAAACGATCTGGCGGCACTGCATTTCACGTGGAATGGCAGCGGAGCAAACCGGCGTCCCGCCATCATGTTCCACCGCCCCATCGGCATCACCGGCGTTCTGTATGAACTGCTCGCCAGCGACGATCTCGGGGTAACCGATCCATGGACGGCGGTCGCCAACAGCGCCGTCGAAACAACCGTGCTGAACACCACCACCGAGGAGGTCGTCTTCCGGGATGCCGAGACCGATGCGAATCCCAAACGCTTCCTCCGCCTGCGGGTGGCGGCGGTTCCCTAGCAGGCCGTCTGAAAAATGAGGAGCGTCGATATTTCATCGACTGTTTGGGCCCGACATCATGTCGGGCGATCCAGGGGTGCGCCGAGGGACAGGATGTCCGCCGCAAATAGCGTTCAGAATGAACGCGCTCCTTTTGATTTTTCAGACCGCCTCCAACGTCATTTCCGCAGGGAAAATGCCAGGACCATCAGCGAAATGGCGATGATCCACGAGCCGATGATCCGGATTCCGGTCTTGGCCCATGGCTTGCCCGCGCCGTTTGAGGCACAAATCGCGATGTAGAGGACCGCGGCATTCAGGCTCAGCCAGGTTCCCAACAAAATCTTGGCCATGGCGAATCCCGGAACGTTCTCCACCCCGGAATCCAACCCGATCCCCATCGCGGCGGCGGCGCAAAGCAGCACGAGGACCACCCGTGGGAGCTTGGCGGCCAGCCCGATCAGGATACCGAGGCACATCGCGAGGCCGATCAGGACCGGCTGATAGACTCCGCCGATCCTGCCGGTGGCGGTCAGCCCCAGCGCGATCGCGGAAACCGGGGTAAAGACTCTCACCGGTATTTTCAGATCCAGCGGCTCCCGCTGCCCTAACAAAAGAGCGAGTGCCAGAAATACCAGCACGTGGGACGGAGTCATCCACGGATGCAGCGCGCCGTTACCAAGTTCCCCCGCCCCCTCCACCGTCATGTGGGCGTGAGCCGTTGATGTTAGAACAAGGAACAGCGGGACGATCCATCGAACCGCGATCCGGCGTGGTTTGGGAAACATGTTCAAAGCCATTTGAAGAGGAACCCGAATCCAACCGCTGCAATAACTCCACCGGCGGCGCGAATGGCGATCCGTCCCCATGGCCAGCGGACCAACAGACCGAAGGCGATTCCGCAGAGGTGGAGCAGTCCGGTCGAGATCACGAAGCCGATTGCGAAGGTCATGGCATTGGATGACTTCGGCATTTCCGCGCCATGGGCATGACCGTGGAAAATCGCAAAAACTCCGACGATCACCGCCGCCACCCACAACGCCGGTTTGGCTGCGAACGACACCATCAGCCCGAGAATGATTCCGGAAAGCGCGATCCCGTATTCGACGCCGGGAAGGGGCACGCCCAGAACTCCCAGCGCTCCGCCCAAAGCCATCACCACGGGAAATACCACCGGCAGGGTCCACATGGCGCGTCCACCGAGAAACGCGCCCCAAAGTCCGACGGCTACCATCGCGACGATGTGATCCAGTCCGGTTAGAGGATGTTTGAACCCGCTGAGGAAGCCGCCGACATTGCCCGCCTCGGAATGGGCGCTCGCCGTGGAGGGCAGGACCACGAGGAACAGCAACAGGCCGAGCATGGGAACCAGCCACGGGAGGCGATTTGGATTCATGGTCATTTCAAAGGTGGCTTGAGGTGGTTTTTCGAAATGTGGCGAGTTTGCGATGGATGTAAAATGCGTTTGCCCGCGATGAACCAGGTGGTTTTCAAAACAGGGCCGAACCCGGAAAGAAGATCCGCTGAATCGCCCACGCGATCCCGGCGACCGCGACAATCACCGAGCCGATGATCTGCACCTGGAGCGTCCATTTCCTGATCGGCCAAAGAAGAGCGAACGCCAAAACGAGGATCATAATCTGGGCAAGTTCAACACCGACATTGAATCCTAACAACGGCCCCACGAGTTGATTGCGGGGAATGCCGGAGAGTTTGGCGGTAAGAATGCTGGCGTATCCCAGCCCGTGGAGCAGGCCAAAGCAGAAGACGAAAATCATCCGCTGCATGTTAAGTTTGCGGATCAACAGGTTTTCGATCCCGACCCAGGCAATGCTCAGCGCAATGAGATGCTCCACCCACATTTCAGGCGCCGTCACCAGACCCAAAACTGCTAGAGCCAGAGTGATGGAATGGGCGAGCGTGAACAACAGGGACTGGCGCACCAACGACTTCCATTTCGGAGATAACAGAAACAGCCCCAGGATGAACAGGATATGATCCCAACCCATCACGTGGTGAAATCCCAACTGCACCCAACCACCAGTGATAGGTTTCTCCACCTCCATCGGCTTCCCTGTATCGGCCTGTTTCAAAAGCATCAGGCTCCCTCCGGGTAGAGTGCTGAAGATCCCTCCATCCTCGCTCTCTTCTTCAGTCGAAATAATGAGTTCGGTTTCCTGTTCGCCCGCCCAGTGAATCCGCAGTTCGCCAGCTCTGACAATCGGATCGACGATCAGGCGGGTGGTGAGAAGAGCGACGTCACCTATTTCGGGGGGCAATTGGAACGGGTCCTTTTTGAAATCGGGAAATTCAACCCGCCACGGCACGTCTTTGTCGGCAAAGGTGATCCGGATGAGCTTGCGCAGGGTGTTTTCCGTTTCCTTGCGGATTCTCGCCATCTCCTCCGGCGGGGATTTCATCACCGCCTCGCGGCTCAATGGCGGACCACCCGGAATGTTCCGTGTCTCCGGCAGCATGTAGGCAATGTCCATTTCGCCTTCCAACCGCCATTGGTCGTCCATCTTGAGAAACTCCAGCTCCACCGAGGGCACCTGATGGGCGTCCGCCTTCGGTAAAAATCCCGTGAGAAGGAGCAAACAGGCGAAAAGTCGGGCGAATTTCATGCGGCGGGAGACGTGCGGAAACGCTTATGCCGGGTCCGCGGCTTTGGCCACTACGAACCTTGATTCGTCGGTTTCAGCAGGCCATTTTCCCCGGAAAAAACCGGAAACTCGCCGCTTTACAAGGTCGGAAGTGACACCCATAGTCCCGCGCCCATGACTTTTGTTGCCGCCTCATTCCTTAACATCAGCATCAACGTGCTGCTTTTGATCTTCGTGTTCATCTGTTTCCTGATGACCTTGGTGATCCTGATGCAACGGCCGAAACAAGAAGGTCTTGGCGCGGCATTCGGCGGCGGCGTGACCGATCAGGTCTTCGGTGCCCGCACCACGAACGTCCTCCAGCGCGGCACTGTTTATCTCGGCTCGCTCTTTTTCATCCTCAGCTTGATCCTCTCCGTATTGATCGGTCAGAAAAACAAAACCATCAGCACCGTCCGCAATTCGGACACCGCCGCCAAGGTGGAAGCTGCGAAGCCCGCCACTCCAGCTGTGGAAGTCACGCCGAAGTCACTCAAAGAGGAACTTCCTGTGGAAGACGCCACCCCGGAGGAAACTCCCACTCCAGCCGATGTTCCTGCTGACGCGCCTGATGCGACCAAGCCAGCCGCTCCTGTCGAAACCACTCCTCCTGCGAACACCGCACCTCCAGCGGTTGAACCCGCTCCGATCGAGACGCCTGCTCCTCCCGCTCCTGCGGATGGTGCCCCGGCAGACAAGCCAAAGGAGCCTTGACGCTCTCCCGGCGTGAACGAACCGATCCAGGAAAATCCCGATTCGCCGGTTTGGGCACGTGAGGATTCATTTCCCACCGCTCCTAGTGGTTGGGGCTGGGTCGATATCAAGGGAAATCCTCATCCGTGCGATTCCCTTGAAAAAATCGCCACCGCGATCCGCGAGGACAGGGATGGATCGGTGAATCTCGTTTGGACTCCCGCACAGCCGCGGATGGTCCTGCCGGAAGAACTTGAAGGCATGGGTGACGCGTTGCGATTCGCACGCGAGCGCTGGACCCGCGACGATTTGGAGGAAACCGGGGGCAAGTTACGCTGGTTCGGGACGATTCTCGTGGGATTCAGCGGCTATGCCTTCGTCGGCGGCTGGATTTTCGCCGGCAGGCTCGCGGCGCAATCGGGAACTCCTATCAGTTCGTTAGAGCATTTGAAATTCGCCACCAAGACGATGTTCGAATCCACGCAATCCGGCCTGGCGTTGCTGATGTTCGTCATTTTCGCGTTCATCCCATGGTATCAAGCGCGCAAACGGCGGAAGGAACTGGGAAATTGGACGGAAGCCGGCATCGCGGATTTTGCCCCGACGATCCGTTTCGAAACGTGGCTGGAGCGGCAGCATGCTCCGCTAACAAGATTATTTCTCGTCCTCATCGCGCTGGTCGCCTTGGCCCAGATCGGCTGCAAGGTGGGGACCGAGGGCATGGCTTCGCTGATGTCGGTGTTTCATAACTGGGACGGCACCAAAGCGGCGGGACTGCTGAAGCCCGAGTATCACCAAGGCCAGTGGTGGCGGCTTTTCACCGCACCGTTCCTCCATGGCAACATCGTGCATCTCCTGATGAACGCCGCGGCGCTGGCCTATCTCGGAAAACGCGTCGAGATCTTCGCCCGCTGGCCGCACCTGCCAATGGTATTCCTTTTCGCCGCCTCCATTGGTGGAGTGGCTTCGGCCCGTTTTATCGACGCTCCGTCGGTCGGAGCATCGGGCGGATTGATGGGCTGGCTCGGGTTCCTGTTGGTCTTTGAAACGCTCCACAAACCACTCGTCCCCCGCCGCGCGAGGCGCAGGCTCGCGGCGGGTGTATTTCTAACTGCACTGATCGGCCTCATCGGCTACCGCTACATTGACAACGCCGCTCACGCCGGCGGTTTGTTAGCCGGTATGATCTACGCCGCCATCGTTTTCCCGGCATCCTCCTCGCCCCACCGTCCGCGGACGACCATTACGGACCGTGCCGCAGGGGTTGCGGCGATGCTGGTCCTGATCGCGGCCGCTGGATTCGCAGTGGTGAAAATCGTCAATGGCTGATAGACCTATTGCGAACAGACCGACCAAAATCACCCGCGATGCCATTCAAAACAATTCCCGAGGGACTCGATGAAATCCCCGACATGGCCGGAACCACGATCCGCAGGAAGTGGCTTACCTGGATGATCGCGCCGCTGGCGTTGTTCGCAGTCGTTTGGGACAGCTTCCTCTTTTTCTGGTACACGACCGCGCTTTCGAAACCGGGAACTCCCTGGATGATGATCCTTTTTCCAGCGGGGCATGTGGCGGTGGGGATTGGCATCACCTATTTCGTCATCGCCTCGCTCGCTAACAAAACAGATGTTATTCTCAACACTTCGTTCATTGAGGTGACCACCGGACCGTTCCCATGGATTGGAAACAAGCGGGTGATGGTGTCCGACATCGCGGGGATCATTGTCCGGGAGCGCTGCGGAAACCAAAACCGGAAAATCACTTATTCCGTGATGTACGCCGGTCATGACCGGAAGGAGAAAAAGTTCCTGTCGTCGCTCCCCAACCGGGAGCAGGCCGACTTCATTGCTGCGAGGATCCGTGAAATCACCGGACTCACAAACGAGGCGGAATGACGCCCGCTTTGCGGTTGGCAATCCGGTTTCCCGCGCCATGATTCGGGTTGTCCGTAGTCCCCGCAAATCCATGTTCCGCACGATCTTCGCCTCGCTTGCCCTGACCACCTCGCTGCCTGCCGCCACGCAGGTCTTTCAAACGTTCGAGGGCGATGGATTCGGGGATTGGAAAGTCGAGGGACCGGCATTCGGCATGGCTCCCGTGACCGGAAAAACCGACGACATGCCGTCGCCGTTCATTTCCTACTCCGCCGAAAGCCTGGCCAGCTCGACCCACGGCGGCGAGGCGGCCAAGGGCACGCTCACCTCGCCGGAATTCACCATCTCGGAAAACTACATCCTCTTCCTCATCGCCGGCGGAGACTACGCGGGGAAGACCGCGGCGCAGTTGATTATCGACGGCAAGGTGGTGCGTGAGGCGGTTGGCAAGCGTACCCTCCGCTGCGAACGGGCCTTCTGGGATGTCATCGAATTCAAAGGCCGCAAGGCGACGATCCGCCTGGTCGATGATGAGGAAGGACCTTGGGGATTCATCGGCGTGGACCACATTCTTTTTTCGGAGTCGCCTAACTTCAAGTTCCCCACCTCGACGCGCGAGGGCAAGCCCTACGTCGAAGGATTGGTCACCTCCGACGTGATCCCCGGAGTGAACATTCCCGTCGACAGCCTCTTGAAAATCGAGGCGACCTACAAGGACCAGCACATCACCTCGCCCACCGCCCTAACCTTCGATGAGCAGGGCCGGATCTATGTTTCCGAAACGCATCGGTTCCGCGAGGGCATTGAGGACGACCGTGACCGCCTCTATTGGTATCTCGACGACCTCGCCTCGAAAAAAACCAGCGACCGCCGCGCGCTTCACGAGAAGTGGAAGGACAAGCTCTCGTTAGAGGCCATGACGTCCAAGACCGAAGTCATCCGCCGGTTCGCCGATACGAATGGCGACGGCAAAATCGACGAGTCCAAGGTCTTCGCCGACGGCTTCAACGATGTGCTGGATGGAACTGCTGCTGGCGTTTTCTACTACGAGGGCAGTCTCTATTTCGCCTGTATTCCGAAGATCTACATGCTGCGCGACACGAATGGCGACGGCACGGCGGACGACAAGAAAGTCGTCGAGGAGGGATTCGGCGTGCGGGTTTCCCTATCAGGTCATGATTTGAACGGTTTCACTCTGGGTCCGGACGGGCGGATTTACGGCACTGTCGGCGACCGGGGATTGAGCTTCATCACAAAAGAGGGCGTGTCTTACGACTATCCTAACGAAGGCGCGGCGTTCCGTTTCGAACCGGACGGAACGGGTTTTGAAATCTTCCACACGGGCCTGCGCAACCCGAAGGAAATCTCCTTCGACGCGCTGGGAAATCCCTTCACCGTTGACAACAATTCGGACCAGGGAGACGCCGCGCGCGTCGTCTATCTGGTGGAGGGCGGCGACTCCGGCTGGCAGATGGAGCATCAGGCCATGCACACGTTCCACCGCCAGATCGGGCTGAAGGACCATCCACCTAGCAGATGGATGGATGAACGGATGTGGGAAATGGAGAATCCGGCGCAACCCGCCTTCATGCTGCCGCCCAACGCGCTGCTGACTTCCGGTCCGTCCGGACTTACTTACAACCCCGGCGTGGGATTCCTCGAAAGCGAGGCCAACCATTTCCTGGTGTGCGACTACCGCGGCGGCAGCGCGAACTCCGGCATCTGGTCGTTCGAGATGAAGCCCAAGGGCGCCGGCATGGAGATGACCGACTCGCGGCAATTCCTCTGGGGTGTTGCCGCCACCGACGTCGAGTATTCGTGGGACGGAAAAATTTACATCACCGATTTCATCACCGGCTGGGTCACCCACGAGGACGGCCGGTTGCTGTCGCTGGATGCCGGAGCCAAGACCTGGCAGGCGATGGAAGCCGCGGGTGCGGCGAAGATCATGAAGGAGGGTTTCGAACAACGCAGCTCCGCCGTGCTTCTCAACATGCTCAAGCACCCCGACGCGCGGATCCGTCTTCGCGCGCAGCTCGCCCTCACCCGCAAGACCGATGCCTTCGAGCGGTTTTCCGCTGCCGCCGATTCCTCTAACGAAATGGTCCGCATCCACGGCATCTGGGGACTGGGCATCCTTGCCCGTCGCGGCGCGTCTCCCCTTCCCGTCACCGAATTCGGTGAAATCCCGACTCTCAAGACCCGCCGCGAGGCGGAGGACAAGCTCATCCTGCTGACCAAGGACAAGGACGCCGAAATCCGCGCCCAAGCCCTTCGCGGGCTGGCCGACTCGAAAGCGGATAGAAGCCTCATTCCGTTAGGACCGCTGCTGGCGGATGAATCGCCCCGCGTCCGTTTCTTCGCCGCCATCGTCGCCGGCAAGCGCAACATGATCGGCTACTACGGCCCCATTTGCGACATGATCAAGGAGAACGACAACCGCGACCTCTACCTGCGCCACGCCGGCATCTACGCGCTCCAGCACATGGCCGCGAATCCCAACATCCTCACCTCGCTCGCGACCAGCGACTCCGCCGCCGTGCGACTCGCCGCCACCGTGGCGCTGCGCCGCATGAAGAACCCTTCGGTTTCCCGCTTCATTACCGATACGGATCCGAAAGTCGCGGATGAAGCCATCCGCGCTGTTTGCGACCTGGACATGGTTTCGCAACGGCCGATGGTCGCCGCGCTGTTGGACAATCTATCCGCCCGGACATGGACCCCGTTCATGCTGCGCCGTCTCGTTCACAACGCCTTCCGCATCGGCACGGCGGAAAATGCCGCGCGCGTGGTCAAGGTCGCCGCCGATCCTTCCATTCCTGAAATCGTTAGAAAAGAGGCGCTGCGCCTGCTGGAAACCTGGGCCGAGCCGTTTCCCGTGGATCAACTGACCGGCATGTGGCGGCCGTTGGCAAAGCGCGATCCTGAAACCGTCCGACCCGCGCTGATCGCCGCCATGCCGACGCTGTTGAAACAGGATGGCGTGGTCCTCACCGCCTCGCTCGGACTGGTCAGCAGCTATCATCTCGTCATCCCCGGACTCGATGACGCCGCTCTCCGCGCCATCGTCAAAAACGACAAGCTGCCCGCCGAGGCCCGCGCGACCGCCTTGGCCATCCATGTCACTCACAAGCCGGCCGATCTCGCGCCATTCCTAACGGCGCTGGCCGCCGACCCGTCCGATGACGTCGCCCTTGCGGCGCTCTCGCAGCTTGCGAAAAACTTTCCCGCTGAAGCCATAGGCCCGCTGAGCAGTGCCGTCGGAACCTCCAGACCGTCGTTGGCACCGAAAAGTTGGGCCATTCTCGCGTCGCTCCCTGGCGAACAAGCGGACTCTATCATCACCAAAGCCCTCCGCGCATTGCACGAGGCGAACGGGATCGCCCCGGACGCGCTCGAGCTCATCGCCGCCGCCAAACTGCGCACCTCGCCGACCGTGTTGGATGAGCTTTCCTCCCTTGAAAAATCCCTGGCGGAAAACAGCGATCCGCTCGCGAAATGGAACCCGTCGCTGCAAGGCGGCGACGCCACGTCCGGAGCCGCCATCTTCGCGTCCCACCCCGCCAGCGAGTGCATGCGCTGTCACCGCGCCGAGGACGGCCACGCCGCCGGTGGCGAGACCGCGCCGAATCTGGCAGGAATCGCGAAACGCCACAAGGACCCGCGCTATTTCCTCGAATCCATGATCAATCCGAGCGCCGTCATCGCCCCCGGCTTCGGCACCGTGCTCGTCGGCTTCAAAAACGGCGCTTCTCTATCAGGTAATGTCATCGCGGAAACTCCCGAGCACATCGACATCGATGCCGCCGGAAAACTCCTCCGCGTCTCACGCGCCGACATCGCCAACGTCACCGCTCCCATCTCGCCGATGCCGCCGATGGGAACCCTCCTCACGCCCGATGAAATCCGCGACCTCGTCGCTTGGCTCGGCAGTCTCAACAAAGGTGGCGAACCCGTAAAATCGAACGCGCAACCCGCCCCGCTCGATCCCGCCACCCTGATTTCCACTGCGGAAAAAGCCCCGGCACCACCCGCGGGCATCGATCCCGCGATCATGAAAACCGGCCAGCAGCAGTTCCTCATCTGCGGAGCCTGCCACGGCCAGAATGGCGAAGGCACCGCCGCCGCACCGCCGCTCGCCGGCTCCGAGTGGGTCAACGGTCCCGAGGAAAACCTGATCCGCATCCAGCTCCGCGGCCTCCTCGGTCCTATCAAGGTCAAAGGCCAGGAATACAGCATGCCGGGCGGCATGGCTCCCCTCGCCTATCAGAGCGACGACCAAATCGCCGCCGTCCTCACCTACGTGAGAAATTCCTTCGGCAACTCAGCTCCCGCCGTCAGCCCCGCCGCCGTCACAACCCTCCGCACGGAAGTCGGCAAACCCCAGCTCGCCGCCGCCGATCTGGTCGCGCCCACGCCGCTGAAGGCCGAAGCCCCTCAAGCTTCCGACACCTCATCCCCTACTCCCACCGCCGGGAAATACGACCACCTCACGACCGAGAACCCTTATAACAAGTGGATCGTCATCGGCACCATCATCTTCATCATCGGAGCGATGGCCCAGGCGTTGAAGTGGAGAATAAAATAAGAATCCGTGTTATGGACGTTTCGGCCTGTTCTTCTTCAACTTGAGGAGTTGAAACCATGGTTTCTCTTTGCGAGCCATGGTAACTGTTTGGTATTTGGTGTTGAGAATTTGCGGAACTCAGTCACCTAACGATAGGACTGGTTGGAGCTTGTACGCGAATGATCTTGCTTCACTGCTAACCTTGGATGAAAAGATACCGCTCGTGCGGGCGAATCGCTTAATTTGCCTTCGGATCGAATAAAGTGCCGCGCCCCGCCCACCGGTGATGGCGAGGATCTCGGTGATATGGTCGTTCGGGTCGCCAGTTATACGGGTGTCTCTAAGCCGAGGCGAGGCTCGTTTGGGGAAGGGCTTTTGATCAAGCAAATGAATCTGGAGAAGGCGAAGTTCAAGCAGGTTGTCCCGAGCCCAAAGATGTCGCTCAATATCCGCCGATCGGAGATCGGCCAGGGAAGCATTGAGGGCGGACTCCCAAAGCAGGTGCCGGTGCCGCTCTGTCGGCAATGTTTTTTCCCGATCGCTTCTATCAGGGGGAAGAATGCACTGCATATAGATATGCTGAACGAGAGCCCAAGCACTCGACCGGTCATAAAAATACGTGTCCCAGTAGGCGTCCATCGCACGCTCAAGCATGCGTATAACTCGGTTCCCCCCATTCGTTTCCCCGTCCACCTGCTTGAGCAGGAGTTCTGCGTGCCGTTTTTCAGCGGCAGCAATGAGGCCGGAAATCCTCGCGTAGTGACGCTCAGCACGGTCGCGTGCGTCGATACTTCCCTGCGAACTGGAGAGACTGGATGCATTTGCGATCTCAGATTGGGCGCGTCGGCGCAAATCCTGCAGCCGTTCCTTTGCGACTTCCACTCTCTGGTCAGCTCGGCCGTCCAAATGGACTTGTGCCTGGTTATCCGAGTCGCCGACGAGCTTATCAACGTGGTCGAGAGCCGCGCTGACCTGCCGGTGGGCTTGGTCCACCTGAAAGCGTTCCAACTGCCGCTCGAACCCTGGCGGGAGCGCGGCGTAGGCAACGAGGCTGGCCCAGTCGTGGGCGTCGGGAATAGAGCCTTGAAGCTTGCCGCGAAGATCGTGAACGAGAGAACGCGGATCATCGCCCCGAAGCAGTCCTGAATATAGCGTCTCTACCATCAGCACCGAACCTCGAAACGAGAGCGGAAACTGGCTGGCAATTACAACCGGAATACCTTCCGAGTGCAGCGCATGCGCGACGCTTGCGCCTGCTCCGGCGAAGTTCACGACCGAGCCGACCTGGCCACCGTTGCAACTGGCGAGGGTGACTACGAGTGGATCGGCGGGTGAAAAACTTCCTTCGCAATCCGTCCGCAGGGTGCGGGCGAGTGTCTTGCCGTCCACGATGCTCCGGTTCGCGGGATCGCGCACATCATGCAAAGCAAGCCCATAGCGGCGTTCGCTGGAATTGTCGTCACTCATCGCAACTCCGTGAGCAAGAATATGCACGTGGGAGAAATTGCCGGTCGCGCACTGTTCACGAATTTGCTCGACCGTCGCCTGAGGGAGGACAACGAGATGTTCCGGAATCTTCTGAGTGGGGTCTTCGCCATCATCTGGTGGAAACACCCAGGGATCGATGGCCCTGCGCAGCGCGAGGAGGTGTGATTCGAGTGGGACGGGATCGAAACCTGGGGGCGAAGCGGCAGCGAAAAGAATCCGGGGACGTGAACCCCGGCGGTTCCATTCGGGGCTGACTCCGCTGGCTTGCCGCACTTCGCGAGTGAGGCACACGGGCAGATCGGTCTGCAGTGCGAGCGAGCGCCCCTCGCCCGGGAAGCCATTGGGCGAGATTACGAGTTCGAAAGGCAGGAGTGCGAGTTCTGCCGCAGATACGATCATTCGCAGATGCAGTAGTTGCCCATTGTCAGCGGAACAACGCTGCGAGAGTTCGGCGATCAGGCTCGGGATTCCCGCGAGGAGTTTGCCGAGTTCCCGACCTGTGTCCTCCAGTTGAAAGGCACGAGTAGAGTCCATCAATTCGTAGCTTAGCGCCCGGAGCCGTTGAAGGAATTGCGCGTGCTCGAACGGCACGGTAACAGTCACGGCCGCATGGTTTTCGCACAAGGCGAGATAGGGGGTGAGCGGGGAGAGGAGCTGGTTGTGGGGCGGACCGTGCCGCAGGATTTCGAGGGTGATGGTGCGCATGGCCGGAGTGGGTTTGAAGTGTTAGGAAACGTAGTGTTCGCTGCCTTCGACCAGCTCCATCGTAAACTTGCCACGGGCGATCTGTGCCCGTCGCAGCTCTCCACGGGTGCCACTCGGACCAGCGCTGATCTTTACGAACGAGTTACGTCGTTCCACGAGGCTCGGCATCTCTTCCAATGCGGCGAGTGTGCCGAGGCTGAGGCGATCGAATACCGGCTTGAATTGATTCGGATCCGCAAGAGTCGTCGGGTCGAAGCTCATGAGTCCGACCCATGTCCCCCCATTGTAATAAAAGCCGGTGCCGTGGTGGCGGTGGAGGGCACGCTCAAGATGCGTATGGCCGGTGATAACGAAGTCAAAGCCCGCCCCGACTCGTTCGTCCACGCCCTTGAAGGTGGCATCTTCATTAAATAGATCGAAACTCGTGTCTTTCGCGAGCCCGTCCAAGGCAGCGCAAACCACCTCGTGCTTCGGCTTCCCACGCACCCAATTCCACGCGGCGCTCACCGCACCGAGGTATTCCTGATCACGGTCTCTTCCGATCAGATCGACCGGACGAGTTCCCCGGGTGAGTTCTTTCTCGGCTCTCGCCAGAAGGTCGGAGACGGACTTTTCCTCGGGCGCTTGGAGTTTCGCACGCATCCGCGCTTCGGAAGCCGCGAGTGGATTAACGGGAACCCCGGAGGGCGTGTTCTCAGGCTCACCAAGAAATCCCATTCTCATCTTCAACGAGTCGATTCCCGACGCTGCGGCGAGGCCCGCGATCGCCGTGAGTTTGACGGCGACGGATGGATCGAGCGCGATCAAGACAGAGGGTACAGCGCCCATCTCTGGCTTCAGGAGGTCCACAAATGGCCACTTCCTTTTGATGTCATTCATCACCTCGACGACCATCCGGCTGCCGGCATTGGGCTTCCAAGTTTCACTCGAGTTGCCCTGAAGTCGATCTCGACCTTGGAGCCGCAGGGTTTCAAAGGCAGTGACGTTCCACGAATCCACCTCGTTGCCGTGGAGACACATCACCCGCGCCGTTCCTACGCAAGCCACATAACCGGTACCCTCAAAAACCAACTCGACCCGGCCGCGCGCGGCATCATCGGTGCCGGCGAGAATGTCGAGCAACACGGCGCGCACCCACGGCAGCGAGAGCTCGATGTCGTGGTTGCCAAGGTTGATGGCCAAGTGGTGGTTCGCCTTCGACAAAAATTCCCTCAGTCCGTCAAAAACCGGTTTGAACGCCGCATCGTCCGCGATCCGCCGGAGCATGACGTCGGCATCTTCGGGGTTGAAGGATTGCGCACCGTCCTCGGCGAGGAAATCCACGAGATCGCCGTTGATCACGAGACAGACTCTTTGCGGTTTCAGACCGCTGAGAAAGTCGAGTAGAGCCTTCGCTTCGTTCGTCGAGGTAAAGATCTGAAAACCTGAAGATCCTCCAAGGTGGAGATCCGAGATCACGTAGAGTTCGTCGAAGTTCGGCAGTTTCATATCGAGGTGAGTAATATGAGGAGATAGCTACGCGCTTGGCTGCACCTTTAGGCACAACCGATAGGCACTCTGCGCCGCGCGCCAAGCCAAATTCAGACCGTATGGGCCGGAGTATTTGACTGCGTCTTTTCGTGCGGCTGGCATGAGTCACCTGGAGACTAACAAAATACGGGACTGTGGGAAGAGGAAAGAAAACAGGAGAATTCAAGCCATACCGGACTCGCGTGTGGAGGGCGTGCATCCATGGAGTCCGAGTGCGCAGAGACTCGGCAGCAATTAGGAGCCATCCGACTCATGGGGAGGGAGCCGCATGACTCGCGGGTCGTGAGCCGATGGGCTCACGGGTCACGAGCCCTACGGTTCCGGGTTAGGGTTTAGGGAACGCTGAGCACCGAATCCAAGGTGCCGAAGCGAATTTCGGCGGAATCACGGAGGCGCGAGCGGACTTGCAGGCTGTATTCGCCGGAGGCCAGGCCGGCGGGGTTGAGAAAGACGAGCTGGCCGGGCTTGTTGGCGGAAACGGTGACGACCTTGGTGGATGCGCCGCCGGTGCTGGAGATGAAGAACACGCCTTCATCGTGCGCGGAGGGATCGAACTTGAGGCGGGAACCGCTGAGGGTGCCGATGTTTCCGAGGGTGATGGTGCCGTTGCTGTTACCGGTGGCGGCATCGCGGAAATCGAGCGGGTTGGGCATGGGCTTGACGGTTTCCTCCTTGCTCACGCGGGCGTCCTTACGGATGCGGGAGATGAACCCGGGGGACGGATTGGCGGTGACGCCGAGGGTGTGGCGGGATCTCTCGAAGCCGTCGCCGGGGCCGTTGAAGACGCCCTGCAAACGCGGATAGATATCGACGATGCCGGCGAGGTCGACGCGGTAGCCTTCCAGGACGAGGGCCTCGACGGCTTCGTCCATCAGGGTGATGACGGCGAGGAGGTCGGCCTTGGTGACGGTGGAGCCGAGCGAGAGCATGCGGTTGGCGAGTTCTTCTTTCCCGGCGCGGCCGGTGAGCTGGATCTGGGCGTAGTAGTCATTCGGGTCTGGGGTGAGCAGGTTCTCGATGAGGCTGTATTTGATGGCCATGTGGTATTGGTTTATCAGTGTTAGGATGTGGTCGCGGAGGTTTCCGAAAATCCACCATGCATGTTAGAGGTATTCGGGAGCGTTGTGTCGAGTGATCATTTCGGCATTCTGTTGGAGAGAGGCTCCGAAACGGGAGAAGCCGGGCCGATTCGCCGTTAGCCCGGTTGCCAGAAGTCATCGCCGAAGCTCCCTCAGGCCTGCGCCAACGAGAGGCTGTCCGGAGTTCACGTCTTTAGCGTGCTCTTCTCGAAGACAAGGTGAACCTTGAACTCCGGGCAGCGGAAAGGAACCCCTCAACGCGAACAAGTTTCGGCATTCTATTTTGGCAAATGGTTTAGCCCCCCGTTACTCACAGGGACGCCGCTCCATTTGGACAAGAAAACGCCCCGGGACCTTGCGGTCGCGGGGCGTGGGTGGTTTTCGGGGGGGGAAAGTGTCGGGGCTCTTTATTGGAAGCCTTTGAGGATCTGCCGTCTCACTTCGACGATGTCGATGTCGCCGGTGTGGCGCCAGAGGATCTTGCCGCCGGGGGCGATGAGGACGGTGTGAGGGAGGGCGCCGGACCATTCCGAGTCGATGGCCTGGGCCATGGTGTCGGGGTTGCCGCCGGTCCACTGATAGTTGTTGGAGGGGAGGCCGGTTTCCGCGAGGGACTTGGCGACGGAATCGGGAATGGCGGCGTGGCGGGATTCCAGGAACTTGGAAACGGCGGGGCGTTGTTCGGCGGGATCGAGGCTGATGGAAATGAATTCCAGCGGGCGGGTTTGGAAACGACGGCCGGCGTCGATGAGGGCGGGGAATTCCTTCACGCAGGGGCCGCAGGTGGTGGACCAGAAATTGACGAGGCGGAGGTTCTTCGAGTCGTTGGCGCGGATCTTCTTGGAAATTTCCTCGTTGAGGTCGGAGACCGTGACGGGACGCTTTTCCCATGAGCCTTGGTCGGCCGCGACGTTGGCTTTCTTGAAGAGCCACTTGGTCGAGCAGCCGAAGGAGCGGGTGACGGGTTCTTTCACGGCGGTGCCGGCGATGACGGCGTCGAGGGCGTCGCGGAGGTAGCTCTTGTCGACATTGCCGGAATTGCGGCCGGCGTCGTCCATGCGGCCGGTGTAGCGGAGCTTGCGATCGGCATCGAAGAGGAAGACGTGAGGGGTGGATTGGCCTCCGCAGACGGTGACGAATTCCTGTTTTTCGCCGTCGTAGAGGTAGGGAAAGGTCCAGCCGAAATCCTTGGCGAAGGGAGTCATTTCCTCGAACGAGTCGCTGAACGGCGAGTAGCCGAGCTCGTCAGGAGTGAGGCTGCCGGGGTTGTTGCCGTTCACGGCGACGAGCGCGACGCCCTTGTCTTTATAGTCCTGGTAAATCTGCTCGGTGCGGGCGGCGGCGGCCACGGCGTCCGGGCAATGGTTGCTGGTGAAAATGATGCAGAGGACCTTGGAGTCCCTGAAATCAGCCGGGGTGTAGGTTTTCCCGTCGGTGCCCGGCAGCGAGAAATTCGGCAGGTCGGCACCAATGGCCAACACCTTCGGGATTTCCTGACCCACGACCGGCAAAACCAGCGCGGCCGCGAGTGCGATGAGCGTCTTCAATTTCGTCATGCCGAGGAATACCCACGGGTCGGACAATTTCCTGCAAAAAAATTCATTTGATGGCTCCCGGGTGCTGGGCGCGTAGTCATCGGCGTGAAAACCCCAGCACTTCTTTTCGTTCTCGTCCTGCCCGCTGCGGCACTCCCGGAAGCCCCGCCTGCGAAATTCCGGGCGGTGACGATCGATGACAAACTCGGGATCGGCTACGGCGTGTCGATTTCCGATGTGGATGGCGATGGCAAGCCGGACATCGTGCTCGCCGATGCCAAGGAGACGGATTGGTATCGGAATCCGGGTTGGGAAAAGCACAAGATGACCGGCAATCTCACGGAGAAGGATCATGTGTGCATCGTCGCGGGCGACATCGATGGCGATGGCAAGGCGGAGGTCGCGGCGGGAGGAAATTGGGAGCCGAGCGACACGGTGAACAGCGGCGCGGTTTTTTCACTCCATCCGCCGACCGATCCGACGCAGCTCTGGCAATCCAAAGAGCAACATCGCGAGCCGACGGCGCATCGGATGAACTGGGTCCGCGGCGCGGATGGCCGTTCGTTTCTCGCGATCCTGCCGCTGCACGGACTTGGTAATAAGAACGGCGAGGGAGAGGGCATCAAGTTTCTCGGCTATTGGCCGTCGAAGGATCCGGCTGCGGAATGGAAGACGTTCCTCATTCATCAGGGATTCCACATGGCGCACAATTTCCAAGCGGTGACATGGAACCCCGGCGACAAGGGCGAGAGTTTGTTAGTCGCGGAAAAGGAAGGCGTGCATTTGCTCGCTCAGAGCGGGGAAACTTGGAGCGCCACCCGTTTAACTAACCAAGGTGCAGGCGAGGTGAAGCTTGGAAAACTCCCGGATGGCAAGCGGTTCATCGCGACCGTCGAGCCGATGCACGGAAACCAACTCGCGATCTATCCGGAGCGGGAGAAGGCGTTCGCCACGCGCGTCGTCGCCGATGATACGCTGAACCAAGGCCATGCGGTGGCGACTGGAGATTTTCTTGGCACGGGGTCGGATCAGATTGCCGTCGGTTGGCGCGAACCGACCAAGGACGGAAAAAAAGTCGGCATCCGGCTTTACGTTCCCACGTCAGACGACGGTGGAAATTGGAAGCTGCACGCGACCATCGCCGACAACACGATGGCCTGTGAAGACATGAAGACCGCCGATCTGGACGGTGACGGCAAGCTCGACATCATTGCTTCCGGCCGCGCCACCAAGAACCTCGTGATTTACTGGAACGAAACAGGGAAGCCATGAAGCGTCTCCCCCTCAGACGGGGTGCTTTCCGCCGAACATCCGACAGGGTAGCAATCGGTCGCCACTCATCCTGATTTCCGGCACCACTCCGACTTCCATGATCCTTTTTTTTCGTCCGCTGTTATTGTCCGCCATTTCGCTGGCCGCTATTTCCACCAGCCAAGCCAAGGCTCCGAACGTCCTGCTCATCCTCGCCGACGATCTCGGATTCTCCGACCTCGGCTGCTACGGCGGGGAAATCCCGACGCCTAACATCGACAAGCTCGCCAGCCAAGGACTGCGCTACACGACGTGCTACAACTCGGCCCGCTGTTGTCCGTCGCGAGCCGCGCTCGTCACCGGGCTGAACCCGCACCAGGCGGGCATCGGTTCCTTCGCCACGGCGAAACCGGAAGCAGGAAAAGGCCCGGCCTACACCGGCCACCTCCTGCCGAACGCGGTCACTCTAGCAGAAGTCCTCAAGGACAACGGCTACTCGACCTGGATGGTCGGCAAGTGGCACATGGGCTATCCCGGGCCGATCGATCGCGGGTTCGAGAATTTCTACGGCATCAAGGACATGCTTTCCCACTCCGAGGGCCAATGGGATCCCAAGGTTTACGCCCGACTGCCGGAAGGGAAAAAGCCGGAGATCACCGCCGCGAATGGCAAATTCTACGTGACAGATGTTTTCACCGACTACGCGCTGGAGTTCCTCAAACAGGCGCGCGAGCAAAAGGACAAGCCTTGGTTCTGTTATCTCTCCTACACCTCGCCGCATTTCCCGCTGCATGCCCCGAAGGCGGACATCGACAAAAACATGGCCACCTATCGAAAAGGTTGGGACGTTTTGCGCGCCGAGCGGTTGGAACGGATGAAAAAGCTCGGGATGTTTCCCGCCGACATGAAACTGCCGCCGCGCTCGATGGTGCCGGTGGACGGGGAGGAAATCGCCAACGGCTTCTCCGGCAAGCAGAACCCGGCGTGGGATTCGCTGCCGGAAGACCGCCGCGAGGATCTCGCCCGCCGCATGGCCACCTTCTCGGCGATGGTGGAACATGTCGATGACGGCGTGGGCAAGGTGCTCGCGGATTTGGACAAGAACGGCGAGACGGAAAACACGCTGGTGTTTTTCCTATCAGACAACGGCGCTTGTTATGAATGGGGTCCGTTCGGTTTCGACGGCGAGTCGCGCAAGGGCACCACCATCCTGCACACCGGCGACGAGCTGGAGAAAATCGGCCAAGCCGGCACGCATTCGTCCTACGGTTCCGGCTGGGCAAACCTCGGCAACACTCCGCTCACCCTCTACAAACATTTCTGTCACGAAGGCGGCATTTCCAGCCCGTTGATCGTCCGCTGGCCCGCCGGGAAAACCGGCAAGAACCAATGGGTGACGGATACCACCGACATCATGGACATCATGCCCACCGTTCTATCAGCCGCTGAAATCACGCCTCCCAAGGAACGCGGCGGACAGGCGGTGATCCCGTTGGAAGGCATCCCGCTGAACCCGACTTTCACCGGCGGCCACCTGCCGGAACGCGTCCTTGGCTTCGAACATCAGGAAGCCCGCGGCCTGCGCAAGGGCGATTGGAAACTCACTTGGGGCAAACGCATGCCGACCCCGCCGACATGGGAACTCTACGACCTGAAAACCGACCGCGCCGAGCAGAACAACCTCGCCAAGGAAAAGCCCGAACTCGTCAAGGAGCTCACCGACGAGTGGATGAAATGGGCGAAGCACGTCGGCGTGGATTTAAAGGACTAATGCAGCCGGGTTATTGCCACGAACACCCAGGGACGTGATGGTCCCGGGCAGTCCATGGCATTCCTTCAAAAACCATTCCGCCGGGAGGCAGCATCGAGGTTTTCGACAAGATCGTGATCGACCTCAGCGGTTTAAAACCCTCCCATCTTGGCCCGCCGGCATCATAACAATTTTACCTCATGACCCCACTATTCGACATCACCGAACGAGTTTATCTCATCACCGGAGCGACCGGAGCACTCGCAGGCTCTGCCGCCGATTATCTCGCAGCCCAAGGCGCGCGGATCGTTTACCTCGGCCGCAGCCAGGACAAACTGGATACCGCGCTGGCCAAATGCCACGCCATCACTCCGGACGCCGAGTGCATCGGCCTCGTCGCCGACGTGCTCGACCGCACGGCACTGGAGCGCGCGCGAGACATCGTGTTGAAAAAGTGGGGCCGCATCGACGGCCTGCTCAATGGTGCGGGCGGCAACATGCCGGGCGCGACGATCCCGCCGGACAAGAGTTTTTCCGATCTCGATTTCGAATCCTTCCAACAGGTCGTGGATCTTAATCTGCACGGCACTGTCCTGCCTTCGCTGGTCTTCACTCCCGCGATGATCGAAGGCGGCCGTGGCTCCATCATCAACTACTCCTCGGTCTCCGCGCCGAATGCGGTGACGCGCGTCGTCGGCTACTCGGCGGCAAAGGCGGGCGTGGAGAATTTCACCCGCTGGCTCGCCGTGGACATGGCCCGCCGCACCGGCGGCAAGGTCCGGGTGAACGCGATCATGCCCGGGTTTTTCCTTGGCGAGCAAAACCGCCGCCTTCTCACCAACGAGGACGGATCGCTAACGGATCGTGGCAACACCATCGTCGCCAACACGCCATTCGGCCGCTTCGGGAACGCGGATGAACTGTTCGGCGCGCTCCACTATCTGCTCGCAGATGCCTCGCAGTTCGTGACAGGCACCATTCTCCCGGTGGATGGCGGATTCGTCGCGTTTTCCGGAGTCTGAATATGAATCATCCGCTCCTGCTAGAAGAAGGCTTCCGCTGGTTCGGGCCGGAAGATCCGGTGCCGCTGGCGTTCATTCGTCAGGCGGGAGCGACTGCGGTTTTTACGGCTCTCCATCAGATTCCCTACGGCGAGGTCTGGCCGCGAGAGGCGATCCGCGAGCGGAAGGAAATGATCGAGGCCGCCGGACTGCGCTGGACCGCCGTGGAATCGGTGCCGGTGCATGAGGACATCAAGACCGGGCGCGGCGATCTGCAGCGGCTTTTCGCAAACTATAACAACACGCTGCGCTATCTGGCGGCGGAGGGAATCCACACCGTCATCTACAATTTCATGCCGGTGCTCGATTGGGTGCGCACCGACATGCGCTGGCCGATGCCGGACGGCTCGATGAGCATGCACTACGATCCGGTGCGCTTTGCCGCGTTTGAAATCCACGCGCTGGAACGTGCCGGAGGCGAAGCGGATTACACGGCGGAGCAGTTGGAACGCGCCGCAGTCTGGTGGAAAAGCATGGATGAGGCTGCCCAGGATGCATTCGTTAGATCGATCATCGATGTGTTTCCCGGCGTGAAATGGGCGCTGTCGCTCGATGACATCCGGGCGATGCTGGCCCGTTACGACGGCATGGACACCGACGGACTGAGAGCCAACCTCGCGCGTTTTCTCCAAGCCGTCATTCCCGTGGCGGATGAGTTAGGAATGCGGATGGCGATTCATCCCGATGATCCGCCCTTCTCCGTGCTCGGTCTGCCGCGCATCGTCTCAACCGCGAATGACGTCGAGGCGATTTTCAAAATGGCGGACAGCTCGGCAAACGGGCTTTGCTTTTGCACCGGTTCGTTCAGCGCGCGAGCGGACAACGACCTGCCCGAGATGGTTGCAAATTTCGCCCCGCGCATTCACGCCGTCCACTTGCGCAGCACGCAGCGGCTGCCCGACGGATCGTTTTACGAAGCGGATCACCTCGCCGGATCGGTGGACATGCCATCAGTCGTTAGAAATTTGCTCGATGAACAGGATCGCCGCCACGCCGCGGGACGAAATGATTGGCAGCTCCCGCTGCGCCCCGACCACGGTCACACGATGATGGACGACCTGCCGAAACCCGTCGGTATCACTCCCGGCTACTCCTGCATCGGCCGGATGCGCGGGCTCGCGGAATTACGCGGATTGATGCTCGGGCTGAGTTATGCCGAGAGCCTTGGAAAGCACTGACCTGCAAGAGATCAGTTATACTTATTGCATAGGGTTGCATTACACCCCTGCGGATTTCCTAATCACCTATCCGAACGAAAAGACATTCGCCACGACCTCCGAACTGGAAATATAGCCCGAAATACCCCCATTTTCGGGGATTTGGCTAAAAACATCACTTGCAGTTTATAAAATCCGTTGGACTTTGCCCGTGGTAGGAACCGTCGCTGCCGACTGTAAACCCAGATGTAATTTGCGATAGATCCCTATCCTTTTCGCGCCACCTGTGAAGTAAGCCCAGTAAGGGGGGAGGTTCTTCCAGGGAGGCGCGAATCGCATTTTCAGGCAGAGCGTGGTACCGTCGACGAGGATCCGAGTCTCAGCTTTGGTGAGTTCCGCCTTGGCCACGCCCGAGATATTTAACGACGGCTTCAGTTCGGGTGCGGACGTGAAGCTTGCCATAAATCTTGTGGAGGTGGGTGCGCACGGTTTCGACACCGATTCCGAGGTCCCAGGCGATCTCCTTGTAAAGCGAACCCTTCGCCAACAGGTCGAGGATCTGTGTTTCCCTGGCAGTGAGATTCAGATCCTCGTTCTTGTGCTGCGAGTCCTTCTTGAAGTGCCGCACCACCTTGCGGGCGATGGCGCTGGACATCGGGGATCCCCCTGCGACGAGATCCTCGAGTACCGCAAGGAGCTTGGTGGGGATGTCGCGCTTGAGCAGATATCCGGAAGCACCGGCAGCGAGGGCATCGTAAATCCGGTCGTTGTTGTCATAGACCGTCACCATTAAAATCTGCATGTCGGGTTGGCAGACTGCTAGTTTCTCGACGCACTCGATGCCTGACATACCCGGCAACTGGATGTCCATGAGGACCAGGCGGGTAGGCGACTTGGCAAGCACTTCAAATGCGGATTCTCCATCAGGAAACGCGGCGACGAATTTCCAACGCTGAGAGGTTTCGATGATATCGACCAAACTGTCGCGGAGGGCGGCGTCGTCTTCCACAACGGCAATGGTTATAGGATTTTCGATCATAAGAGATAGAGTTTGGAGTCTTTCGGCACCGGACAACGAAAACTAACATGAGTCCCGCCGCCGGACGAGGATGTGATTTCACAGGTTCCGCCAATGTCGGCGAGCCGGCCTTTGAAGTTTCCGAGCCCGTGACCTTCTCCAGTGGAATCTCCGGCAAACCCCCTGCCGTTGTCCCGGACGTCAATGCTTAGTGTTTCTCCCTCGAAGCGCACCGTCAAAGTGACCTCGCACGGGCCGGCGTGCTTCAGGATGTTGTGCATGGCCTCGCGCACGGCCATCGAGACATTGTGCCGGAAATCCGAGCTGATAGGGCGGGTCGGAAGCGAGGATGGGATGTCGAAACGGCAGCGGATGTCGCTTTCTTCGAAAAATTCCTCGGCATGCCGGGTGAGCCTCAGGGCAAGTTCGTCGAGATTGTCCCGTGAGGGATCCACGGCCCACACCAGCTCGTCCATCGCAACCACAAGCTCCCTGGCGGAGACGGACATCTTGTCGAGTTGCTTGCGGGCCTTGTCGGGATCGTGATCCATCGCGCCGCTGGCGAGCGATGCGGCGACGTTGAGGACCGTGATGCGGGTGCCTAGATCGTCGTGCATGTCGCGCGCGATGCGCGTACGGTCGCGTTCCAGAGCGGTCTGAAATGCAAGTTCGCGCAAACGCCGTCGGTTGCGCCTGTTGCGTTCGCGAACCACGGCGACGGCGATGAGCGAGATCACGCAGCCCGTGACCGCGGGCCAGAACCACCCCATCTGCCAAAGGTGGGGACGCACGACGATCTTGGCCGAGAGGTCCGACGATTCCGGATTCTTATCCTCGGTCATTCCGATGGCGCGGAAGGTATATTGACCCGGGGGAACATTGAGGAAAGTCGCGCGCTGCTGGTTGCCCGTGATCACGTTGTAGGCCTCGCGCCATGTCACGATCAAGGTCCGTCCTCCGGCTTTTCCGGCGTCGAGGTCTTGGACGCAGGTCCACTTGCCACCCATTGACTGATCTCCATCGATGAGGCTTAGGATCGATGATTCCTCGCGCCGGGCGGTGAGTGCGATGGCGGGCTCCGCACCTCCCCGGACCCATCCCTCCGGAGCCCGCATCGGGAAAATACCGCTTGAGCCTTTTTCAAAGTTGCCATTTTTCCAAAGCGAAACTCCCGGTTGGTCCGGGCGGATCAGGTTGAGATCGTCAATCCCCAGGCAGCCGCTGGTATCCGGGGCACCGGAGCTCAAGGTCACGCGGAGATATCGCACCTTTTCAGGCGAGTAGAGAACCTCGCGCCGCTGCGTGAAGGTGGAGTCGGTAAAGCCGGTTCCCCAACCGGGGCTGCTCCCGGTCATGTTGAACTGGGCTTGGGAGATCGGCTTTGATTCCGCGTCGAGGAACTCGAATGTCAAACTCATGCCGAGGACGCTCTCCTGCCAGTGCTCGTTGAATCCCGCCAACTGGCAGCGCAACTGGACCGGCCTTTCGAAAAAGTTAGACCCGGCGCCGATTTCAAAATCCAACCTGTGCAGACCCGGCCTGAGGCTCAGTGGAGTTCCGGCCGGAGGTATTTCGGAAACCGGTTCCCCATCGACTCCGATTCCGGTTAGACGCAGGTGGAAAGACCCGGCGTCGGATCCAGGGGCCGGGCGTTCACTGGCATAGTTCGTGGCGCGCGCCCTTGGAGCCACGAAGAGAAAGTCGTTAGGATGCCTGGCGACCGAGCTGATGCGGATCTCGTCGATCAATCCCGGAAAAGGCTCCGCCTCGGCATTGGTAGGGAGATGATTTCGCGCCTCGTTACCGATCGCGAAATCACCGGTCTTCGGACCGAGGTTTTTCGAGAGCGTGCCGACACCGATCCGATTGGCGGATTCCCTGTCGCGATCGAGCCGGGTCCAATAGAGCTGGAGGGCACCGGGAACTCCGGCGCGCCCGTCGTAGGAGACGGCGACATGGAACCAATCTTTCTTGTTGATGGCGTTAGGTCCGTCCGTGGGGATCGAGGCGATCGCACCACCCACCGCACCGCTGTCCTGAAGAGGCGAAAACGACAGGAATCCCTCCCTCTCCACACGGAAACTGAAAACCCGCTCGTTCGCCTCGCCGTCCATAGTCACGATATCCAGCGCGATCGATGGCGCCTCCAACGGGAGCTTGTCGAACTTCAGCATCGCTTCGTAAGTGAATGCGCCGTCCTCTCCTTGGAACCGGAAGCCTTTCGGCGCGTTGTCCTCGATCCCGTTGGCTAGCCCAGAGGCCAAGGTGACAATCCCACCCGCAAGGGATGGAGTGCCCGGAATCCCCCCGGTGTGATGGTTGAAGGAAACCGCGCGTCCAAGTCCGGGAAAGCCCTGTTCGCCGGCCACCGCTCCGTTGTGCATGCTGCGGAGTGAGATTCCGTCTTTTACGGCATTCTTGAAGGGCGGCGCGCCTTCATTGAGATGCCAGAGTTGCAGGGTGTGTTCGTCAGCCTCGTAGGGCCGGAGTTCCGCATTCGCCACGAGGATTCCACTCAGGAGCGGCGAAATAGTAAGCGCTAACAATAACATCAGTGAACGGATCCGGAAAGCCGGACAGATCCCGTCGGGGGGAATGGATTCATCGCGGCCGGGAAATGATTGATCGAAGTTCCTCATCTCGTGTGGCCGTGGGATAGCTTTGTCCCGATTCTAGGGTGCAACCGGCAGACCGACGCAAGGCGGCAATCGAAGAATCACACGAAAGGGGGATGACCTCAAGCCTGCCGCGTCCTCCGGTTTAACCTCACGAATGGGGAATGGCACGCATCCCCGTTTCGTGTGAGCACGCCACATTTCATTGAATGTGCCGGAGCCACACCGCTAGTTTGCTCCGATTCAGGATCTAACACAAAATCCGGAATCGCCCGAGCCGATGGTTTTCCCACGAACCAGCTTCTCTTCAAACCCAAGACCCAAAAATCCTAAAGAAATGAAAATCCAAAAAAACCCCTTCCTGGCCATGGCATTCAGCTCCGGCCTGTTAGTCCCCACTCTCCACGCGGGGGTGGCTCCCTATGTGTCAGCCGACGCCGACACCAGCTACCTCTACCATTTCAACGAGCTCGCGGGCGGAAGCTCCGCCGCCAATGCAGGCTCGACCGGCAGGGCCGCCCTCTCGGTGAAGGGTAATCCCTATGCGGGTGACACCATCAACCAACCTGTCCTCACCAACGTGCTCGGCAGCGGCAGCTTCAGCGGCTTTGGCAACGCGGCCTCCGTCACCAGCGACTCCTGCCTCGGCGTGGACGCTGATAATAACGGTGCCTTCCGTCCCGGCGACTATGCTCCGGTGGGGCCGGACCAAATGCTCGACCACTCCACCATCTATGGGACTGGCAATGCCTTCACTCTGGAAGCGATGGTCAACGTGCCCGCCATCACCGGCTCTAACCGTGAGATCATCTGCACCGACAACAACGGCGCCACCGCCGACCGTGGATTCCAGTTCCGCATCAATACCGCTGGCCAGCTCGAGTTCAATGCCATCGGCACCACCCCAGCCGGCGCGGTCATCGCCATTCCCACCACCGGCACCCACGGCTTTGTCGCCAACCAATGGTTCCATGCGGCACTGACCTACGACGGCACCACGCTCCGCTTCTATTGGACCAAGGTCGATCCAACGGTCACGGCCGCGAATCAAATCGGCACCAACACGGTGGAAACCGTTGACGTCAACGATGACGCCGTCCTGGTGCTCGGCAACGAGGGCCGCGCCACCGGCAACCTCGGTCAAGAACCGCTGGGAGGCCTGCTGGACGAGGTGCGCATCAGCAAGGTCGCCCGCACCGCCGGCCAATTCATCTTCTTCGACCCGTCGCTAGACACCGAACCCGACGGCCTGCCGGACTATTGGGAAAACGCGAATTTTGGCAACCTTTCGGAGACCGCTGCCGGTGATCCCGACCAGGACACGTTCTCCAATCTGGCGGAATTCAACGCCGGTTCAAATCCTAACAATATCGACTCCGTTCCCGGCGACGTCGATGGTGACCAGTTGGCGGACTCGTGGGAAATGACCAATTTCGGCAACCTGAGCCATACCGGCACGGAAGATGCCGACACCGATTTCAATACCAACGAGGAAGAGGAAACCGCGGGCACCAACCCTAACAGCAACACGAGCTTCCCGGATACCGATACGGACACGCTGAGTGACGGCTGGGAATATACCTTCCTGGGCGACCTCAGTTCCGCCGCCGGCGACGATCCGGATGGCGACCTCTATACCAACGCCGAGGAATACGCCCTCGGGACCAATCCAAGCCAATACCTTTCCTCGCCCGATAGCGACGCCGATGGCCTCATCGACGGCTGGGAAGCCTACTACTTCTTCGTGAGCGGAGAAAGCCGGGCCACGGTGCTCGCGAAACAGGACGGCACGGGCGACCCGGATGGCGACGGTTACACCAACGAGCAGGAGGAAACCGCAGGCACGAATCCGGCTACCGCGGAAAAACCAACGGACCTGGATGCGGACGGACTGATCGATTCGTGGGAAATGTTTTACTTCAACGATCTCGACGAAGTGGCCTCGGGCAACCCGGACTTGGACGGCAGCACAAACCTGCAGGAGCAGAACGCCGGCTCGAATCCGACCTTATCGGCATCGACTCCGACCGATATCGATGGTGACGGCATCCCCGACATTTCCGAAGCCTTCAAGCCTTACACTCCAGACAGCCACACCTTGCATCTCTGGCACCTGAATGAAGTGGACCAGACCGCCGGTGACGTGGGGACCGCACCGGTTCCCATGGCAGTGCTCAATGCGAACGGCAGGCTGTGGCAGCCATCGCTCGCGGGCTTCGGCACCGGACTGAACACGTCCTTGGGCCGCAACACGAACACGGGCGGCGCGCTCTCCGCAAAAACCCTGGTGAGCGGTACCGGAGATGACACCACCATCACCTATGCGGGGGGAGACGGTGCGTTCACGTTCGAAGGGATCGTGAGGATCGATTTCGATCCCACTGTTGCCGCGGTACCCGCGAACGCGATGCAAATTGTGACCGGCGAATCTGATGCGGAGCCGACACGAGTCTGGCAATTCCGGCTCGTTCCGATCGGAGGCCCCGGCAATGTCGGCGCCACCACGCCAAGGCTCGAGTTCATCAACCTCCACGGCGGAGGAGCTGGCATCCAGTCGCTTTCCGTCGCTTTGCCAACAAGCGGCGATCCCGATGCAATCGCCCAAGGCGGATGGTATCATGTGGCGGCAACTTATAACGGCAGCGAAGCCACGGCGAACAACCTGAAATTGTATTGGACCCTGCTAGATTCGTCGCGCACCGAGGCCAACGAGGTCTTCTCCGGGCAGCTGACCAACGACCTCCTCGTTGGCAGCCCGGACTTCACCATCGGGAATGAAGGAAAAGATGGCAGCACCGACGGCTTCGCGGGAGTGGTCGATGAAATCCGCATCAGCGACATCGCCCGCACACCGGGGCAGTTTCTGTTTAGCGGCGGTTCCGGAGATACCGATAGCGACGGTCTTCCTGACATTTGGGAAACTACTTACTTCGGCAATCTGAGCCAGACCGCGACCGATGACTACGATCATGACGGCACTAACAACCTGACCGAATACCGCCTCGGCCTGATTCCTAACAGCGGAAGCTCGCGCTTCGTCGCGCTGACAACCGATGCGAATCCGGGAGATGGCTTCACGATCACCTGGCCCAGCTTGGCAGGCACGAGTTTCAACGTGTGGCGGAGCTACGACCTCGCGGGTTGGACCAAAATCGCCAATTCCCTGACTGCGTCGCCGGGGGCGGCCACCTCGACAAGCTACACCGATGGCACACCGGTTCCTCCGGACAAGAAGGCGTTCTACCGCGTGGAATTGATCTCTCCTTGATAGTTTCTTGGGTGAATTCGGCAGAATTCGCTGGGGCCGGAGGTAATGGGTTTCCTCCGGCCCCTTCTATTTTCAAAAAAGCGTCTCATCCCGGATCTCGGAAACAACGTGACTCTGTAATTGGAGCGCGAAATCTCGATGCCTGACCGTGCGGAATAAATTGCCTAGGGGCCATCCGGTCAGGGCTTCGCCATTTTTAAAATGCCTGCTAGCGCAGGCTCTGGATTCCGCGCTCCAAATTAGTTACAATTGGTGGTCCCGAGTGGAATCGAACCACTACCTACGGCTTCGGAGGCCATCGTCCTATCCATTGGACCACGGGACCAGTGCGCTTGCGCTGAGGCGGAATGCGTAACGGGCCTTGCCGGACTTGGCAAGGGAAGGATTTCGTTTTCTCAATGGGCGATGCGGTCCCAAGCGGCCCAGAAGGCGGTGGTTTGGGCGGCGTCGGGGACGATTTCCAGCAGCTGGGTTTTTTCGCCGGATTCGAACTTGTCGAAATCATCAACGGTGCGGATGCGGAGGTGGTTCATGTTCCAGAGGGTGGCTAGGCCGGAGAGGTCCGCGGTTTGCGGGTTGGTCATCCACTCGGCGGCGCGCGGGCTCATGGTTTGCAGGCGCGGAAGGCGTTCGAAGATTTTTCCGCCACCGTTGTTGATGACGGCGAGGACCCGGCCCTGGCAGGTGATTTGTTCGAGGACAAATGGGGCGGCGAGGTCGTAGAGCGCGGTGAGATCGCCGAGGACGGCCCAGGTTTCGCTGACATCGGCGGACCAGCCGAGCCAAGTGCTGACCTGGCCGTCGATGCCGTTGGCGCCGCGGTTGGCGCGAACGGACGGGACCGGGCGGTTCCATTGAGCAAAGAGATTCCACTCGCGGATGGGCATGCTGTTGCCGAGAAAAAGCCCGCCGCCGATGGAGGCGTAATGGGAAAGCGTACGGAGCAGGGCGGGTTCGCTATCGGGGTAAATTTCCAACAGTTCGTCGATGCGGGTTGCGCGACTGGCGGCTCCGGGAAGGTAATCGAGCGCATCCTCGGCGAGGGCGATTTCACCGAGCGCCGGCAGCACGCGATCCAGCCGGCCCGGTAGGACATTGGATTCGCGGGCGAGGCCCGGGAGGCCGTTACGGCAGACCGACCAGATGGAGATTTCCGGCAGGTCTTCGAGATCCCGCCAGAAGCGACCGCTCGGGACTTCGCCGAGACGGAGGATTTTTCCCGGTGGGCGGGATTTCAACACCCGGTCCGCATCGTGAATCGCCAGACCTTCAAGTGCCTCGCGCAGGCCGCTGGTCGCTTCGGCCACAAGCGGCACACCGAGATCGCTGCAAAAGTGGAACACGTCCTCGCGTTCGTCCGGCTCCAGTCCGCCGACGAGGACGACGATGCCCTTGTAGTGCTCCTCACGCAGCCAGCGGGCGAGCGCGGCGACATCGAGACGATCCTTCACAGGGGTGAAATCGCCGAGTTTTTCGCGGGAAAAATTCTCATCGCCCGGCTCGAACGCTTCCTCGAACTCGACATTCAGATGGAGCGGTTGTTTCCCATCCCAATCCGCGAAAGTCCCCTGCCACGCGTGATTTCCGAAAATCCCCGGCTGCTCGATGGATTGCGGCGCTCCCGTTCCGCGATATTCCGCGGGGCGGTCCGCAGTGATCGCGACCAGCGGGCGGGCTTGGTAAAAGGCCTCGATGACTGCCGGCAACAGTTCCGCCGCCGCCGTGCCGCTGGTGGTGATGACCGCGCAGGGCCTGTTGGTTTCCATCGTGCGGCCGAGGGCGAAAAATCCGGCGCTGCGCTCCTCAAAATGCCGCCACACCCGGACGAGCCCGGCGGCTTCGGCACGGGCAAGCGCTTCCAAAAGCGCCGCATTTCTGGCCCCGGCGCAGACGACGAACTCGCCCACACCCGCCTTGAGACAGCTTTTCACCACATCGACCGCCGGTTGCCATGCATTCACGCGGCTGTGCTAGCCCACCCCGGCGGGAATGTCCAAGCCTGTAGTTTCTCCCGCCAGTCCGGCCGGGCGGAACCTTGCCGGCAAACATGCTCCCGTGACGAAAGCCCTGTCTCCTGTCTTGTTTCAGTGATTACCCATTCTGAATGTCGTGTTCGCAAATGGCACCACGAGTCCGTAGAGAACCAAGGCCGTGGTAAGTGCGGCGATGCTCAAGGCGCAACACGCCGCCCAACGACATTCCGAGGCCTGAAAGCGCAGCCAGAGGTAGCCCAGCAGCAACCCGCCGAAAAGGAATGGAGTCCAACGAAACGCCGTAATCGCAAGCAAGGTAGCCAAGCGAAACTGGGCGGTATCTCCATAAATCTCAGCAAGCCCTCTGGCACCGTGGGCGCTGGAAAAAAACACGATGACGCCGAGTACGACGATCATTGCGGTTGTGACGAGCAATTCAACAATCTCTCCTAGCTTCAGCATCTGATTTTTCTGCAACGTTAGATGTGGTGGCACGGCGGCGCAGGACTCACAGAGCGAAGCGAACGAGGGACGTCATCCGCCATTGCCACGCACGACTTGTTCGCGTTAGGGATTCCAGAACCGGGGGACCGGAGAATTAGCGGGGAATCCGTCGCGGGGCAAGGCGCAAACCGGTCGGAGGAGCGATCACGGCTTAAACCCAGCGGGTGCCCGAACGCCGCCGACGCTGCCGCCCGTGGTAGGTGGATCATGCCAACCGGAATCACGCGTGAACCCCGCTTCAGCGTCACTAGCAGCGGCTCCCGAGTCTTCATTTTCTTCAGCGAACAGTGAGTTCTGTCTGTCGCGGACGATATCGAGTCAGGTTGGATGAGGCAAGCTTGGGGAAAATGCACCTCGGAGGATCTCCGGGTGAGTGGATTGCAAGAATCGTCCGGTTTCTTGGATGAATCGGATACGCGAGAGGTCGGGAGACGGAGTAATATCAGATATCACGCCGGTTGGCGGAGTGTTTGGCGGAGTGTTTGGCGGGCGGGTTGGGAAATCCGCGTGGCCGCCTGCCGCCAGATCGTCGAACTTGAAGAGGGTGGCAGCGCGGTGGGCTATTTCCCAACTTCTGCCAGGCACGCGGTTTCCGCCGCGCGCGCCGGGCGGATGAAACGGACGGGCCGCGCAGCCGTCCGGTCGGGGTTTCGGGTCATCCGGTCGGCACTTCGGGTAAACCGGTCCTAGGATGGACAGGATTGATTTGGAAAGGGTTATGGAGAGCGTGACGATTTCTCCGGCTGGATGATCCGGAAATGGAGTTACCCTTCCCATTTTGCCGCGGAGATCAATTTCACCCATCGGGGCGCGGTAGGCCGCCTCGCGCGACCGGCTTGGCGGGATTTCCACGCGAAATTGCGTTTTTCCCGGCCGCATCTCCCCTAGGACTTTTGCCAAAAGTCATTGCCGGAACCCACTTGGACGTGGGCCACCCGACAGCGGTCCGGAGTTCACGGTTTACCGTGCTCTTGAAGAGGCAATCTAAAGATTGAACTCCGGACAGCGAAACGAGGCTCATCACCGGGAACAAGTTTCGGCAAACGATTCCGGCAAACCTTATAGATGCGGCATCCGGCGGACGACGGCGGGAAAGTGATTTGCCCTTCCGGTTTCGGCTTGGATCGTGCTTAAAAAGACGCACGCATGACAGAATCGGCCACCCACCCCACCCGCGAGCAGCTTCGGCTGGAAGGATTTGATCTCATCGATGAGCAACTCAAGTATTTGCTGAGTTGTTTGGAAGAGGCTTTGGTGAGCACCGGCGCGACGGAATTGCTGCCGTATCTGCCATGGTCCGGGCGCGAGCCGAAAGCCGGGGCCGCGCCGGAAGGGCTGCCGCAGCTTTACTCGATCGGGTTCCAGCTTCTGAACATGGTGGAGGAGCGCGTGGCCGCGGAAATCCGGCGGGAGCGGGAAAAAGCGCTGGGCGCGGAGTCGATCCGCGGGCTGTGGCCGCAAGCGCTGCGCGATCTGCGGGCGATCGGGCTGACGCCGGAACAGATTTTGGAAGTGCTGCAGGATGTGAAGGTCGAGCCGGTCTTGACCGCCCACCCGACGGAGGCGAAGCGCTCCAGCATCCGCGAGCGACACCGCGCACTCTACGCGGAAATGGTCCGCAACGAGTATCCGAAATACACGGATCGCGAACGCCGGCGCATCCGCGAGCGGGTGGTCACGACTTTGGAAACGCTCTGGCGCACGGCGGAGATTCATCTGGTCCGGCCGGATATTTCCAGCGAGCTGCGCAACGCCACTCACTATCTGCGTGATCTTTTCCCAACAGCCATCAACCGGCTGGATCTGCATTTCACCGAAGCCTGGCGCGATGCCGGGCTGCCGTTGGATTTGCTCCGCTCGGCGGGAAACATCCCGCGTCTGCTTTTCGGCACATGGATCGGCGGCGACCGCGACGGACATCCGTTGGTCACCCCGGACGTGACAGAAAAGACGCTGGAGGAACTGCGCCAATCGGCTTTCAAGCTGCTGGAGCGGGAATTGCTGGATCTTTCCTCGCAGCTCACGCTTTCCCGCTATCTAACACCAGTGCCGGACGAGCTCCAGGCCCGGATCGACCACTTGGCGAAAATCGTGGATGCGCCTGATAGTGTTCTCAAGATTCTCGACCGACACGAGGAAGAGCCGTGGCGCCAAATGGCCGCGCTCATGGCGCTGCGTCTTCGCGAACAAATCAAGGGCAAGCCGGGCTATCGGAACACCGCCTGCCTCGCAGACGACCTGAACCTGCTTTCCCGCACGCTCGCCGCCGCCGGTTGCCACATGATCGAAGAGGATGCGATACGTCCGCTGCGCCACAAGCTGGAGATTTTCGGATTCCACCTTGCAACGCTCGATGTCCGCCAGAATTCGGAATTCCATGACAAGGCGATCAGTCAGTTGTTAGCCGCCGCGGGAATCGAGGATGGAGCGAACTACATAGACTGGCCGGAGGAAAAACGCCTCGCCTTGCTCAACGCCGAATTGAAATCGACCCGCCCGTTTCTCCATGACGACGTTCGCGTCGGCACCGAGGCGGACGACGTGCTCGATACCTATCGCGTGCTGGTCCGTCACCGCCGTCACTGGGGCACCGAGGGACTCGGAGCGCTGATCGTCTCCATGACCCGCCAGCTCTCGGATTTGTTAGGAGTCTTCCTGCTCGCCCGCGAGGCCGGGCTGATGGACCTGACGCCGGATGGACTGGTCTGCCCGCTTGAAGTCGTGCCGTTGTTCGAAACGATGGACGACCTCGACCGCTCGCCGGGAATCCTGCAAGCGTATCTGGAACACCCCCTCACCCGCCGCTCGCACGCGGCGCGGACACCGGAAGGAAAAACCGCCGGCCAGCAGGTGATGCTGGGTTACTCGGATTCGAACAAGGACTGCGGCATCCTCGCCGCGCAGTTCGCCCTGCAGCGGGCGCAAATCGCTCTCACCAAGGTCGGCAAGGACAACAAGGTGAGCCTGTGCTTTTTCCACGGCCGCGGCGGCACGATTTCCCGTGGCGCGGGTCCGACACATTGGTTCATGGCCGCGCTCCCCAACGGCGCGATGAGCGGCGGCTTCCGCATGACCGAGCAGGGCGAAACGATCGCCCAGAAATACGCCAATCTCGCCAACGCCACTTATAACCTCGAATTGCTGTTAGCCGGTGCGGCGGTTACTACAGCACACCATCGCCATCTGCCACCGGCGGAAGATCCGTGTCAGGAATTCATGGCGCGGCTCGGAGAATCCAGTCAGACGGCCTACCAGAAATTTCTCAAGGCCGATGGATTCATCGAGTTCTACCGCCAGGCCACCGTCATCGACGCCTTGGAAAACTCGCGCATCGGCTCGCGTCCCGCCCGCCGCACCGGCAAGAAGGGATTCTCCATCAGCGACCTCCGCGCCATCCCGTGGGTATTTTCCTGGACCCAGGCCCGTTTCTATCTGCCCGGTTGGTTCGGCGTCGGATCCGGACTCGAAGCACTCAAGAAGGCAGATCCGGCGGGCTTCGCAAGATTCAAGGAGGCACTGCCGAAATCGACGTTCATGAGCTATGTCCTCACCAACGTGGAAACCAATCTGGCTTCGGCCAATCTGGAACTAATGCAAGCCTATGCCGGGCTGGTGGAAGATGTGGAACTGAGGGACAAATTCCTCGGCCAGATCGTTGCGGAATTCGAACGTACCCGGTTGCTGTTAGCAGAACTCTTCGACGGCGAAATGAAAGCCCGCCGCCCGCGCATGGCCAAGACCTTGGAGATCCGCGAGGCTCCTCTGCGCGTGCTGCATCAGCAACAAATCGCCCTACTCCGCGAATGGCGCGGCCACGTCGCCAGCGAACAAACCGAAAAAGCCGACGCGTTGCTGCCGAAACTCCTGCTCTCCATCAACGCCATCGCCTCCGGCCTGCGGACAACGGGCTGATCAGAATTTCACACTCAATGACAACAGCAGGGCATGGCTGCTGAAACCATAGGTGCCGTCGGCAGTTTGCCCCACGAACTTGCCCGGAGTCGAGCCGGGAGTGCTGCCGGAAATTTTCCGGTCCTCCGCGAATCCCAACTGAAAGGCGGCATCCATCTTGTAGCGCCCCCACTCACGGCCGATGCCGAGAGTGACAAACTGACGGTCCAGATCCGCCACGGTCGGACTGTAGTATTTCGAAGACACCGAATTTTCGTTATAGAGATAGCCCGCGCTGCCGTACCAGCCATTATCAAAATAACGGGTGACTCCGAATTTATAAATCCAGCTGTCCTCGAAATCGAGGTTCACGGGGATGTCCTGCTGAACCGGAAACGGCGGAACCTGCGCCTGACGGATCGTCACCGTGTCCATGCAACTCCAGTTTGAGTAATCGGCATTCGCCTCGATGTTCCACTTCTTCGTCGGCCGATAGGAAACTCCGAACACCGCCGTGTAGGGAAACTCGAATTCCACCTCCGCCGGCACTGTGGTGGGCGAGATGACCGGTTGCTGTTCGATCTGCGTTTCACCCTTGAATCCCATGGTGACGGCACTCCGGTAGGTGGCGCCGAACGCCCACTGCTCGTTGATTTTCCAAAGCAGTCCCAAATTGTATCCCACTGCATAGTCATCGCCTTCGAAACGGAACGAATTCGCAAACGGGGATTCCGTGCGAAGCAACCCTTGCTCCAAGGCGATGTCTCCATAATCGATCATGACCCCACCTGCTAACGAAAGCCCGGGAAGAATTTCCACGGCGACCACCGGATTCACGCGGAGATAGGTCAGATCCCCCTCGATCGCCACCGCCCGGAAACCGGTGCCCTGCGGCCAGGCAACGCTGGCCCCGTTAGGAGCATAGACGCCGAGGCCCAGGGTAACGGGGGAATTCTCGAGTCCATAAGCGTAATAAAGTTGGGGAGCGAACGCATTCGGGTTCTCAATTTCATACTCCTTGCCGGCATTCACCGATCCGGCGGGCGCCTGATAGGTGGGTTCGAAATGCAGCGCGTAGATTCCCGAGCGGACGTTGTCCCCCTCAAGCTGGGTCAGGCCGGCGGGGTTGTAATGAACGGCGGACGCATTGTCCGCCGTGGCAACGAAGGCCTCGCCGCGTGCTGCGGCGAATGCGTCCTGGCTCACCAACCGAAAACCATTGGCCATCAGGACTGACGGCGTCCCTGTTAGCAGAACAATTAAAGTTTTCTTAAGGAAAGTCATTGGCTTCAACTACACATTTTTCTGCCGGAAGGACACAAAACTCCCCGCTGTGCCGGAGATTTTTCTAACCTGGGGAGGCCCGCTGACAATAAACCGTTGCGGATTCTAAATAAAAATTGATAATTCCGCGGCCCGCGATAGTCAAGCAGGGCTTTAATTTAAAAAATTGGACCATGAGCGCGATTCAATCAGGCATATCCCTGCTGGCGGCCGCTATTTTATTAAATTTAACAGCTCCGCGAGCCGTCGCTTACAGCTCGCTTTACGCCTTCGGCGATGGCGTCTGCACGACGACGGACAACAATCCCCCGCCCGCCCTCGCCCCCTATTATTACGGCAACCGCTACTGCAACGGTCCTGTTTTCATCGAGGACCTCGCCGATTCGCAGGGACTAACCTATGTCGCGTCCCGGAACAAATCCTACTTCGGCCAAGACAGCGGGGAGCTTAAGGATAACATCGACGCGTTCACCGCTCCCAGCAATGTCGCGACGGCGTTGTTCATCGTGTGGTGTGCCAACGCGGATTTCGTGGAGTTCTCCCAAACGAACTCTCCGCCCTACGATAACAGCGACAAGCCCGCATGGACCGCATTCATCGATGCTTCCATCGCACGGCACAAGGATGCCATCAACAAACTTTATAACAAGGGAGTCCGAACCCTGGTGATGCCCAATGCCGTGGATATCTCAGTCGTCCCCTATTACAACCTCCCCGCATCCGACAGCAATTTCATCCGTAGCAGAGCCGTCCAGTTCAACGCGGCGTTCAAAACCGAAATGAAGGCTTACGCCGCCACCAAGACCGGGCTAACACTTTTTCTGCCGGATACGTTCACCTTCTTCGAGGACGTTCTGGCAAATCCGACCAACTACGGTCTCGTCCAACATCTCGTCAATGGATACAACATCGATGCCCTCACCGACCTCGTAACGCCGAGCCTGAATTCCGGTCCGGGACCGAAATACGTCTTCTGGGACAACATGCATCCGTCGGCAAAGTTCCAGACGCAACTGGCGAATATGATCCAGACCCTGATCGAAAGCACGCCGCCCGTCGTCACCACCCAACCGGTTTCAAAAACCATCAACAGCGGGGCGACAACCACTCTAACTGTTGCGTTCTCCGGTACGTCGCCATCCATCCAGTGGTATCGCGGGTCGGCGGGCGTCACCACCAACCCGGTGTCTGGTGCGACCTCGGCCACATTCACCACTCCGGCTCTAACGGCAAATGCCAACTACTGGGCCCGCGGCACCAACGAGCTGGGATCGGATGATTCCAACACCGCCACCATCACCATCCGGATTGCTCCCACCATCACCACCCAGCCGTCTCCCGTCACCGTCGGCAGCGGCTCCACCGCGACGTTCAACGTCGCGGCCAACGGCACCTCGCCCACCTTCCAGTGGTACCGCGGAACCGCTGGAGTCACCACCAACCCCGTATCCGGAGCCACCGGGACCACCCTCACCACATCGGCGCTGACTTCCAGCACCACCTACTGGGTCCGCGCGACCAATGCGGCGGGCACCGCCGACTCGAACGCCGCCACAGCCACCGTAACCACATCCAGCCCGTTCACTCTCTGGCAGAACAACCAGTTCACTCCTGGGCAACAAGCTGATCCTCTCGTTTCGGGACCCGATGCCGATCCCGATGGCGACGGACTGACCAATGATCAGGAATATACTTTCGGGCTCCTCCCGTTGGCCGGTAACCCGTCGCCTTCGCCCACCGCCGCTCTATCAGGAAATCAGATTTCCCTGACTTTCATCGCCAAGCTGGCCACCGGAGCCGGCTATTCCGGCCTCACCCGCCGCTACACCCTCACCTCCGCCGACAGCCTCGACGCGACAGCTTGGACTCCAGTCTCCGGCTATACCGACATCGCCGGGAACGATCAGACGGTCACTTACACCGCCAACGCCACCGGGCCGCGCAAATTCTACCGCCTATGCGTCCGCCTGGCCCCTTGATGCGTTGGCGAATGTCGGAAAGTAACCACATTGAAACCATCGGCGCTTTGCATCCGGGAGACCTTCAGGCTATTTAGAATTCATTGAAACGAAGGCGGATGCCGATGTTCCATTGAAAATCTTGATTTCCATGAGTCCGCGCCACCCGCTTTTCCTAGCTTCCATCATCGGTCCCGCCGTGCAAACGCAGGCGGAGATCATGCCGCAGACCTACGACTACGGCTATCAGCTCTATCAGGAGGACAGCGATCGGATCAAGGTGGAATCCCACTATGTCCGGGGCGAAATCGATATCAACGACGCCACTTCGTTCCGTTTCCAATGGCTCAACGACGCGATCAGCGGAGCGTCTCCCACCGGGGCCTTGCCGGGCAGCTCCCAGCCTTATCTTTCCGATGTGGAAGACGTCCGCACCGGGATTCTCGGGGCGATCTCACGTCAGTTCGGCGACCATCGGGTTGAGCTGGAAATTTCAAAAAGCACCGAGGACGACTATGACTCGCGTGGCTACGCCTTGAGCGACAAGCTGGAGTTGAATCAGAAAAACACGACGCTCTCCTATGGTATCAATTATCTGGACGATTCCGTCAAAGTCCCGGGCTTGGGCAATCATGAGAAGAATGGCTACGACTTGTTTACCGGTGTCAGCCAAATCATCGACAAAGACACGATCATTTCCGCGAATCTCACCTTGGGATACAACGACGGCTACCTCAACGACCCTTATAAGGTCGTCCAGCGGAACGAAATCGTGACCATCCCGGACGGCCTGGGTGGCACCATCGACGTTCCCGTGGTCAACATCTACCGCGAAAATCGTCCCGATCACCGGTTCCGTCAGGTTTTGCAACTGGAAGGCACCCGTTATTTCGAGCCTGCCGACGGAGCGCTCGACGTGGTCGTCAGACTCTCTAACGACGACTACGGAATTTTCTCCGAGACCCTGCAGGTCGAATGGAGACAGGTTGTCGCCGGGCACCTCATGCTCACGCCTTTCTTCCGGATTTACCATCAGAATGCCGCCGATTTCTTTGTCAATACGCTCAACGGCCTGCCAATCGGAACTCCGGCGGCCGATCCTAACGGCAGCGGAATCAATTACTCTGCGGACTACCGCTTGTCCGCTTTCAACGCTTTTAGCGGAGGACTCAAGATTTCCTATCAGTTCAATGAGATTTTTTCGGCCAGCGCCGCTTACGAGCGCTACGTGATGTCCGCCACCGGCGGAACCTCGGATCACTCGCCGGAACAATCCTACCCCAGCGCCAATATCTGGACCGTGGGCGTCAACGCGGAATTCTAATCGAAACATCCAAGCTCGCCGTGAACACAATTTCTCCAGCCATGCCGCTCCAGGCAGATTCCAATGGCGTCCGCCATCTGGAATTCAAGGCGCTGGGAACGAATTGCTCGGTCAAATTCCGGCAGGCGGATGACCGCACGGCTCTCGCCTTTGCCTCGGACGCCTTGGGATGGATCGGAAATTTCGAGGCGAAGTTCTCGCGATTTCGTCCGGACTCCATCGTCTCCCGCGTCAACGCCGCCGCCGGCGGCGATTGGATTGAGGTCGACGACGAGATGGAGCACATGCTGAAACTCGCCGACGATCTTCACGCCCGAACCAACGGAATTTTGGATCCTACTTTGCTCCCGTTGCAACGGATCTGGGATTGGAAAACCGTCCATCTCAAGCTGCCAACCGCCGCCGAGGTCAAAGCCGCGCTTGCACTAACAGGATGGAAAAAAGTCCAGCGCCGCCCGGGTGCCGTGCGCCTGCCGGAAACCGGCATGGGATTGGACTTCGGCGGATTCGGCAAGGAATACGCCGTGGACTACCTCGCCCGGATGGCCGGCCAGTGCGGCATCACCGACGCGTTGATCGATCTCGGACGCGATATTTTCGCCCTTGGTGGAAATGGCATCCATCCCTTCTGGCATATCGGTATCGAAGACGGTTGCAAAACCGGAACCTGTTGGGGAGGACTCGCCGTTACCGACCATGCGGTTTCCGCTTCGGGAGACTATGCACGGTATTTCACCCATCAAGGGATCCGCTACGGCCACATCCTCGATCCCCGCACCGGCTGGCCAGTTAGCAACGGAATGCGCGCCGTGACCGTCGTCGCGCCGTCCTGCCTCGAAGCCGGAGTCTATAGCACCGCCGTCTTCGTCCTCGGTGCGCGCGAGGGACTTCACCTCGCCTCGCTCGCGCGCGGCGTCGAGGTCTGCGCCCAATCCGAGTCCGGCATCGAAGGCTCCCGCGCCTTCGGCAAATGGCTGGTCAAAGCCGCCTGATCCACATCTCTAACTATCACCATAACATCCATGAAAACCATCATCGCCACCCTCGCTCTCGCCTGCTCCACATTGGCGCTTTCCGCCGCCGATGGAGCAAAGGTCGGCCAACCACTGCCGAAACTCGCCCAACTCCTGCCCGGAGCCACCATTCCTAACACATCAGGCAAAGTCGTGCTCGTCGATTTCTGGGCTTCCTGGTGCGGACCGTGCAAGGCTTCGTTTCCTGCCCTCAACCGCCTGCAGGCGAAATACTCCGCCAAAGGTCTCGTGATCATCGGCGTGGGCGTCGATGATGATGCCGCGAAATACAAGGAATTCTCAAGCAAGATGGGTGCGAAGTTCTCGATCGCCCACGACTCCGCCCACAAGGTCGCAGACTTTTTCAGCCCCCCTTCCATGCCATCGAGCTACATCGCCGACCGCAAGGGAGTGATCCGCTATGTCCACACCGGCTACCGTGGTGAGAAAACCGAAGCCGAATACACCACTGAAATCGAAGCGCTCCTCGCCGAAGGCCATTGAGCCCGTCGCAATTCCGAAATCCCAACATGAACCGTCTCTATCAACTCGCCGGTGCCGCCATCCTGTTGGCGTCCCTCGGCGCCTGTTCTCCGGCGCTGGTCCGGGTGAAACCCTATGAGCGCGGCAACCTCGCCAAGCCTATCATGGCAGAGAACGACCCACTTCAGAAAGCAATGACCGAGCACGCCTACTTCTCCCGCGAAGCCAGCTTCGGCGGCGGAGGGGTCGGCGGCGGCGGCTGCGGCTGCAACTGATCTTGCGTTTCTAACTTAATCGAATATCCTGCCCATGAATCTCAAGCTGTTCTCATCCTCCGCGTGCCGTCGGCTTTCCTCACGGCTCGGCGCGCTGTTGGTGTTGTTCCAGCGCGCGCCACTGATCCAGATGCTGTTTCCGGAAGCCCGCATCCTCTCTGGCGCAGGGTTGGGAGACATCGCCACTTGGACCATCGCCACGATCGCCGGATTGGGAGTTTATGATTCCGTCGCCGGGGCGACAACCATCGCCCAGCTTCAGCCGAATGCCGGATCGACCACCATTCCGGCAGCCAACGGATCAAACCTGACGTTCATTTTCCAGATCACCGGCACCGAGTCCGCGCCGCTGAGTTGGCAGATCGTCAACGCTCTGCCTGCCGGTTTGGTCCATACCAATTCCACCGGCAGCACGATCGATTCCATCACCGGCATTCCCACCCAGACGGGGAATTTCACCATCACCATCAAGGCGTGGGAAGGCGCGAACAACACGGGGAACGTCTATTCGAAAAGCTTCACGTTTAACGTCGGCGCGCCAATCATCGCAACCCAACCTGCCTCGATGATGATCCTCAGCGGCAATACCGCCACGCTCAACGTCGGCGGGACCGGCAGCGGTCTCACTTACCAGTGGTATCGCGGAACATCGCCTAACACCACCAACCTCCTCAGCGGTGAAACCTCATCCTCCTTCACCACGCCGACTCTGACCGCCAACACCAAATACTGGGTCCGTGTCACCCGCAGCGGCATCATCGCCGACTCCGACACCGCCACGATCTCCATCGGCACCCCGCCCGCAGTCACCACCCAACCCGTGTCCAAAACTATCAACAGCGGGACCACCACCAACCTGACCGTAGCGTTTTCCGGCACCACGCCGACCATCCAATGGTATCGCGGGGCGGCGGGTGTCACCAACAATCCCGTGGCCGGAGCGACATCCACCTCACTCACCACCCCCACTCTAACAAACAACGCGAACTTCTGGGCGCGCGCCACCAACTCCCTGGGTTCGGACGATTCCAACGTCGCTGCCATCACCATTCGGATTGCTCCCGCCATTACCGTCCAACCCGTTCCCATCACCATCGACAGCGGTTCCACCGCGACTTTCAACGTCACAACCACCGGCACCTCACCCACCTTCCAATGGTATGCGGGAAACCCGGGTGACACGTCCGCCCCCGTTGCCGGAGCCACCGCCACCTCATTCACCACGCCGCCCCTGACATCCACCACCACCTACTGGATGCGCGCCAGCAACGCCGCCGGCAACGCGGACTCGACCGCGGCCATCGCCACCATCTCGACGGCAGGCACGTTCGCGGTCTGGCAGAACAGCCGGTTCAACACGGCGGATCTCGCGAACCCGCTCGTCTCCGGCCCCGGTGCGGATCCCGACGGCGATGGGATTCCTAACATTTCCGAGTATGTTTTCGGCCTTCTTCCGTTAGCTGGCGATCCGTCGCCCTCACCCACCACCAGCTTGGCGGGGAACAATGTCACCCTCAGCTTCACCGCCAGTGCGGCAAGCGGCACCGGCTACAGCGGCCTCACCCGCCGTTACACGCTTGAAGCCGCCGATACGCTTGACTCCTCCTGGGCATCCATCCCCGGCTACACCGACATCACCGGTGCCGGCCAAACCGTCACTTGCACGACCTCCGCCAACGGCCCGCGCAAGTTCTACCGGCTCATCGTCAGGTTGATGCCGTGAGAAATCCCCCTTAAAGTGCACTCAAAACCGCCAACCTTCCATTTCACCAGCCATGTCCCGTTTTCCCCACATTCTTCGCAAACACCAAGCACTCGCCACACGGTTCGGCTCCCTGCTGCTCCTGTTCCAGCGGATGCCACTGGTTCAATTTCTGTTTCCCGAAGCCCGTGTGTTAGGAACCGTAAGGCTCGGTGACATCGCCGGGTGGACCGTCGCCACCATCGTCGGTCTGGGGACTTACGACACCGTCACGGGAGCTAGCGCCGTCACCCAAGTCGCACCTTCCCCTGGGGCTGCCACGGTTTCCGCAGCCAAAGGATCCCCCCTCACTTTCGTCTTCCAAAGCACCGGCACCGAAGCCGCCGCCGGCAGCTGGCAGGTCATCGGCAAGCTCCCGGTCGGACTCGTCCATCGCAACGCCGTCAACAATTCCGTCGATGTCATCTCCGGCGTTCCCGGTCAAACCGGCAGCTTCCCCATCACCATCAAGGCATGGGAAAAAGCCAATCAGTCCGGCAGTTCGCTCACGAAAAATTTCACCATTACCGTCGGCAGCGCCATCATCATCCGACAACCTGCTTCCACCTCCATTCCCAGCGGTTCGTCCGCCAGCCTCAGCGTCGTCGGCTCCGGCAGCGGACTCACTTACCAGTGGTTCATGGGCAAATCGCCAAGCACCAAAAAGCCCATTTCAAAAGCCACCAAATCCATTTTCAAAACCCCAGCCCTCACCGCAAAGGCCTTTTACTGGGTCCGTGTCACCCGCGGCGGCATCAGCGCCAATTCCCAAACGGCCACCGTGAATATCACCTCGGTCGCCGCTGCGGATTGATACTTTGGCGGGAAAATCAGACGATTTCGCGGGCGAGAGCCGCAGCACCGATGATGCCGGCTTCATGGCCGAAAGATGCGGAGAGGACCATGAGGTGGTCCTTAAAGGGCCCAGAAAGCTGGGCGAAAAGGTGTTCTTTGATGGGCTTGAAAAGGAGCTCACCCGCACGGGCAACTCCACCGCCGATGACGATGGCTTCGGGATTGAGAAGCCAGCAGCAATTCATAATGGAGGTGGCAACAAGTCGGCCGATATCCTCCCACTGGGCCTGAGCGATGGTGTCGCCCTGATGGGCGGCGGAGGCGAGGGAGGCGGGCGAGCATTCGTTGATGGATTTGGCGTTGCCAGCCTCTGTGTAAGCTTCGCGGGCTTTGGCAGCTATTTCGCCATTTCCGACATACTCTTCGAGGGCTCCGAGATTGCCGTAGTGGCCGGGACGCCCTTGATAGTCGATGGACGTTTGCCCGATTTCCCCGGCACCATGAAAGGCACCGCGGATCATCTGGCCATTGGCGATGATGGCACCGCCGACACCGGTGCCCATTGCCATGAAAACGACGTGCTGGAAACCTCGGCCCGCACCGCATTTCCACTCGGCGAAGGCCATGCAGTTGGCGTCGTTGTCAACGATGACCGGCAGCTTGATCCGCCCCTCCAGAAGGGTCTTGAGGGGAACGGATTCCCAGTCGCGAACGTTGGTTAGACTGTAAATGAGCCCTTTCTCAAAGTTAACGAAGCCGGGCATGCCGACGCCGACAGCTGCCACTCCGGGGTGCCGTGCGCGGAGGTCTTCGACTACGCGGACCATGGCGTCGATGAGCTGTTCATGGCCGTTGAATTCCTGAGTGGCGATGGGCGGCGCGCTGTCGATGATGTGGCTTTGGAAAACGACGGCGATTTTCACGGTGGTTCCACCGAAGTCGATGCCGATGGTAAGGGGGCTGTCACTCATATCGGCAAGAGACTTTTCGAATCCGTTCCAAATGACACGTTTATTCTCACATCAAAAAACCCGCGCGGCGACCTGGCGCAGACCGTCCAACGTGATGTCCGGATCGACGACATCAATTTCATTTACTCCGTGGGCGATCAGGGCGGCATCACCACCGGTGGCGATGATATGGGGCTTGCCATCGAGTTCGCGACAGATGCGGACAATGATCTCCTTGACGAGGCCGCGGTAGCCGAAGACGGCGCCAGCCTGCATCGCATGGATGGTGGATTTGCCGATGGCGGAAGGCGGTTCGACGAGATCGATCTCGGGAAGGAGAGCGGTTTTGCGGGTGAGATAACCGGTCATCGCACCGAGGCCCGGAGCAATAACGCCGCCGCAATAGGCGGGCGCGGCGGAGATGACATCAAAGGTAACGGCGGTGCCGAAGTCGATGATGATGGCCGGCACGCCGTGACGGGTGAGGACGCCTGCGGCATTCGCAAGACGGTCGGCCCCGATCTGGGACGGCTGCGGATAATCGATGCCCATGCCGAGGGGGCTGGTGCTATCGAGGAAATGGACAGGGGATTTTCCCGCGAAGAATTTTTCGAGCACTTCGGCCTTGGCGGGAACCACGGAGCAGATCATGACGGCGTCGAAAGAAACGTCAGTTAGAAGAACACCGAGGGCACCTGATGTTAGATCAGCTGTGGGCAGGACACCGCGCCACGGCAAGAGTCCGCCGGAATCACCGAGGGAGAATTTGGTGCGGGTATTGGAGTTGTCGATCAGGAGCCAGGGCATGGGTCACCATTGGTTGGTCGTGAAATTTCGGAACGTGGAGGAGCCGAGATCCGGCTGGCTCGGGAGGGTTTTGACGAGCAGCTTGCCACCATTAAGTTTTAAAGTGAGAGGGCCTGCCAGATCGGCGGATTCCAGCCAGAAGCGAAACCAGATTTCCTCGGGGTTCTGCGGGTCGGTGCCGGCAAAGGTGGTGTCGGCGGGCTGTTTCACGCCGGTGGCGGTTTCGAGAGTGACCGGGATTTGCAGATCGTGCGTCATGCCCGAGCTCATTCTCAAATGGACGTTGATCCAATAGAACGATTGGTCCCGGGTGACGAGGGTTTCCAAAACCTTGCAGCGGGCGGCGGGATCCGGCTGCCAAGCGTAAGGACGCAGCCAACTCCATGCGGCGAACGCTGCGGAGATCAGCAGGCAAATCATCAGGGCGTATCGCAAGAACCGGCGCTTCACGCGGAGAGAGGAACCTGCCGGACGCCATGCTGCAAACGAAAACGGGCGGACCGTTTCCGGCCCGCCCGCTGATGAGAAATCCGATCCAGAAGGAATCAGAAGTCGTAGCCTTCTTCGCCGTGATCCGTGATGTCGAGACCGGCAGTCTCGGATTCAGGTGTCGGACGGAGACCGATGACGACTTTGACCACCATGGCAATCACCACGGTCCCGACGATCGAGATCAGCAAGGTGATACCCACTGCGATAAGCTGTTGGCCGACGAGTCCGCCGTGGGCGACGATGTTGGCGAGACCGTTCTTGGCGGCATAGGTGTTTACCTCGGTGAGATTGCCGTTCACCGTGCTGGTGGCAAGGACGCCGGTCAGGATCGCGCCAAGCGTTCCGCCGACGGCGTGAACGCCGAAGGTATCGAGGGCATCGTCATAACCGATCGCACCCTTCACATACATTACGAAGATGTAGGGAACGATGGCGGCGAGGACACCGATGATCATCGCACCGGTGGCATCCACGAATCCGCAAGCAGGAGTGATGACCACAAGTCCGGCAACCACACCCGAACACATTCCGAGGATGGACGCATGGCCCTTGAGAACTTTTTCAATGATGGCCCAAACGAAACCGGCGGTGGCGGCGGCAAGCGTGGTGGTCATGAAGGCGTTGGCGGAAACACCGTCGGCTGCAAGAGCGGAACCGGCGTTGAAGCCATACCAGCCGACCCAGAGCATCCCGGTTCCGACCATACAGAGAACCATGCTGTGCGGGGACATTTTTTCCTTACCGAAGCCAAGGCGCTTGCCGAGAATAATGCAGAGCACCAAGGCGCTCCAACCGGAAGTCATGTGAACGACCGTTCCGCCTGCGAAGTCGATTGCGGTGATTTTCGCATCGCCGTTCCAGACACCGTTCATGAGACCGGTCACGCCCCAGATCATGTGGGCCATGGGGATGTAGATAACGAACATCCAGATGAAGATGAATGCCATGATCGCGCTGAATTTCATGCGTTCAGCGATGGCACCCACGATCAGGGCCGGGGTGATGATCGCGAACATCAACTGATACATGGCGAATACGTTTTGCGAAACCCAGTAGCAATAGTCGGTGTTGGGTGCGCTTGTGACACCCTTCAGGAAGAAGAATTCAGTTCCGCCCAAATATGGGGAGCCGAAGCTCTTGCCGAATACCAAACTATAACCTACAGCCCACCAGATGACGGTGACCATGCCGGCGCAGCCGAGACATTGAGCCAAGACGCTAAGGACGTTTTTCTTCCTGACAAGACCGCCGTAGAACAAGGCCAAGCCTGGCAAGGTCATGAAAAGCACGAGCGCCGCACAGGTCATCATCCAGCCGTTATGGCCGGGACCCGGGACACCCGCGACCTTCGAAGTCCAAGGGGCATCCGTTGTTCCCCCCACCCCGACATTGCCGAAGTAGCTTTCCAAGTCGGCAAGTCTTTGCTCAACCGAGGCATCCGGCGCGGCGGGAGCCGCCGCAGTTTCGGTTGCCGGAGGAGGCGTCGCCGCATCCTGCGCCGACGCTGGGGTACATATGGGAATGGCGAAGAACGCGATTGCGACGGCCGCGAGGGCTCGCACTTTGATTAGATGTCGACTGGTCATGGTGGTCAGGGTTGATCGAATTGGTTGAGTGCTTAGCCCGACGATTCCAAATCCTCGAGGGTTGCGATTCGCGACTAAGCAACCATCGTGCCAAGAACTCCAATCCAGCTAATCCACTGATATTACGATCTAACGATGCCAAAAAAAATAGGTCGGATTGTCGATTCTCGCTTGCCATCACCCGGCGCTGCGCCTATTCCCACCGGGAAGCGGAACACGAATCCGTGTCAAATAATACTGGACAGATCCTTCGGAAAAGTGAACTATTCACCCAACGGAGAGCTTCCAGCTGCTATTCGGCATGCAGGATGTGAAATCCGACTCGGTCCTGTCTGTCCCGCCAACCGGTTCAGCCAAGGACGCAAGCAGCAACCGAAAACCAACATAATACAGATGCAAAACTACTGCAAAACCATTGGCGCCTTGGCCGCTGCCTCCGCCCTTGTGGCCGGCAACGCTCAGGCGGAAGTCGAATATCAACTGAGTGCTGAATATGCCAGCATGTACCTGTTCCGCGGCGCTGACCTCGGTGACAACCTGACCGACGTGACGCTTGATGCGGCCTACGACTGGAACGGCGTCAAGATCAGCGGCGGCGTCTGGGCATCCGCTTTCGAACATTCCCCTGTCAATACAGGCAACCAAGTCGACAACGAAGTCGATTGGTATGCTGAAATCGGCAAGGATTTCGGATTCGCAAACCTTTCCGTCGGCTACATCTACTACTGGAACCTCGGTGGTCTGGGTGAAGATGCCCAAGAAGTGCCATTCACCATCTCCCGTGACTTCGGTTGGGCGAACATCTATCTGACCTACTTCTGGAGCGTCGATGGACCAAACAACGACGGCTACATGGAACTCGGTGGCAGCCACAGCTGGGAACTCAATCCTTGCTTGACGCTCAACCTGAGCAGCAACCTCGGTTACCTCGTCGAAGAAGGTGACTTCACCGCTTTGACGACCAAGCTTTCCCTTGACTGGGGCTTTGCCGAACACGCGAAGGTTTCCCCATTCGTGTCCCAATCGTTCTCGCTTAGCGACTCGAATGGAACGATCACGCAAGGTGCCGACAACGAGTGGGTTGCTGGCTCCATGCTCAGCGTCTCGTTCTAATCGAACAGCGAAGTCATTCGACTTAAATCATTCAAGGGCGGTTGCGAAAGCGACCGCCCTTTTTCGTGCCGTCATTCAAGATGAAGAAAACCCGGTCATTTTCAGACTTGGAAAACATGGATTCCCCGCGAAAACTCCGGCCATGTTCCTTGGCTTAGATTCATCCACCCAATCCCTGACCGCTGTATTGATCGATCCCGATTCCGGAAAAATCACCTGCCAGCTCTCCGTCAATTTCGGAGCAGATCTCCCTCATTACCAATCGCCCAGCGGCTTCATCCCCGGCGGCCCCGATGGCGAGGTCCATGCAAATCCATTGATGTGGTTAGAGGCACTTGATTTGCTCTTCGCGCGGCTCGCTGTCGCAACCGATCTTTCCAAGGTGAAATGCATCGCAGGATCCGGGCAGCAACACGGCTCGGTTTATCTGGATGGCACGTTTGACGAGCGCGTCGCCGGGCTCGTCATCTCCAACAATCTCGTCGCCCAACTCTCCCCCGCCCTGACCCGTAAAACCGCGCCGATCTGGATGGATACATCCACGGGTGCCGAATGTGCGGAAATCACCGCAGCCCTCGGCGGATCCGCCGAAGTGTGCCGGCGCAGTGGATCCAATGCCATCGAGCGATTCAGCGGCCCGCAGATCCGCCGATTTTACAAGTCCGATCCGGATGCCTATCAACGGACCGGCCGCATCCATCTCGTCAGTTCGTTTCTCGCTTCGGTGATGGCGGGAAAATCCGTCCCCATTGATTTCGGTGATGGCGCGGGGATGAATTTGCTCAATCTCGCAAAGCTCGGGTGGGACACAGATCTGTTAGCGGCAACCGCTCCCGATCTGGCCGGCAAGCTTTTGCCTCCCGCGTTGGCCACGACGATTCAGGGCAACGTTTCTCCTTATTTCGTTGGAAAATATGGAATCGCGGAAAGCTGCCGGGTGGCACTTTTCACAGGCGACAATCCTGCTTCGCTGGTCGGCATGGGAGCCACGACTCCGGGAAATGTGGTGATCTCGCTCGGTACCAGCGACACCTTCTTCGCCGCCATGCCCGGCCCGAAAACCGATCCGAATGGCTTCGGCCATGTTTTCGGAAATCCGGCGGGCGGCTTCATGTCTCTGATTTGTTTCCGTAACGGTTCGTTGGCCCGTGAAGCTCTGCGGGACAAGCTCGGCCTCGACTGGTCCGCATTCGACCGCGATGCATTGACCACCACTCTGGAATCCGCGGGACAAAACCTGATGTTGCCCTTTTTCGGCCCGGAAATCACTCCGCGTCACGACTTCACGGGGCCAGTTCTCAAGGGCTCCGCTGAGTTTGAATCCGGGACCAATGCCGCATTGCAGGTGCGCGCTCTGCTCGAAGGCCAATTCCTCAACATGCGTCTCCATTCCCAATGGATGGGCGTCAAAACGGAGAAAATCCGCCTCACCGGAGGAGCATCCAAGAACGACGGCATCGCACAGTTAGTCGCTGATATTTTCCAGTGCCCTGTCGAACGAATCGACGTTTCGAACTCAGCGGCATTGGGTGCGGCACTGATTGCCGCCGCCGCGGACGGTCATGATCTGCCGGCGCTTCAGGACGCCTTCTGCGTGGCGGCACCGGGTGCCACTCTCCAACCGAATCCATCGTTGGCTGTCCCTTATGAAAAAGCGCTTGTGGATTTCAAGGCGCTGCTCGATGCCAACCGCTGAATCCTTATTTCCAGAATGCCAACTTCACCTACTTTCCCATACCATGATTGAACAATTTGCCAACCGCTTCGTCTGCGATCTCGTCGCCTATGAACCCGGAAAACCGATCGATGAAACCGCCCGCGAGCTCGGGCTCGATCCTTCCCGGATCGTCAAGGTTGCTTCTAACGAAAATCCTCTCGGACCTTCGCCGCTGGCGAAAGAAGCGATGCGCAAGGCGATCGAGGAGGCCCACATCTATCCGGATGGCGGAGGCTACCGGCTCCGCTCCGCGATTGCGGATTCGTTCGGCATGGATCTATCAAACGTGGTCATTGGAAATGGTTCCAACGAGATCATCGAGCTGTTGTGCCACACGTTTTTGAATCGCGAGGCCGAGCTGATTGCCGCGGAGCACGCCTTCGTGGTTTATAAGCTCATGGCCACCCTATTTGGAGCGAAATACGTGGAGATCCCTGACCCGGGATTCATCCACGATCTGGATGCCATGGCTGCGGCGATCAATTCCAACACGCGGCTGGTGTTCATCGCGAACCCTAACAATCCAACCGGCACGATGGTCGATCAGGACACGATCGACCGTTTCATGGCCAAAGTGCCGGACCATGTCATTGTCGTCTTCGACGAAGCTTACCACGAGTTTCCCGACTCCGCGCCGGACACGCTCAAGTATGTCCGCGAGGGTCGCAACGTCTGCGTGCTCCGAACCTTTTCGAAAATCCACGGCTTGGCAGCGCTGCGGGTGGGATATGGCCTTGCTTCCAAAAGTGTGGCCGATCTCCTCCAGAAAGCCAGGCAGCCGTTCAACGTGAATTCCATCGCCCAAGCCGGTGCCCTTGCCGCCTTGGCGGACACCGCGCACATCGAGAAAACCCGCGCGGTCAATCGCGCTGGCATGGCGTTTTACGAAAAGGAATTCGCCACCCGTGGACTGGAATTCGTGCCGAGCTTCGCCAATTTCCTGCTGGTCAAAACCGGTGATGGCGATCGTGTGTTCCGCGACATGTTGAAGCAGGGCGTCATCGTCCGCGCCATGAGCAGCTACAAACTTCCGGACTGGATCCGAATCTCCATCGGCACTGAAGAACAGAACCTCAGATGCCTTGAAGTTTTGGACTCTGTTCTGGCAGCGACTGCAGTAGCCTGAAGTTTACCGGCGCGGATTTGACAGATCGGTTTTGATTTCCTAACCTTCCGGAAGGGACGAGGTTAAACCATGGCAGATTTTGAGATTCCAAACGAACAAAGGGAGTTCCGTTGCATTCATTGCGACGGTAAGATTCTGATTCCCAGGAATCTAACACCAACCACCGGCCCATGTCCTCACTGTACGGGTGTGATCACCTCGCCAGCCTTGGAAGTGCCAGCCGCGGCATTTCAAATACCGGTAGTACCGTCGATCCCCCCCCCGCTTCCTCCGGTAAATGGAGCACCTCCCCTTCCAGAAATCTCCATCGCTCGCCCGGCTCCGGTTCAGCAGATTGAGGCCTTGGCACCCGTCAACACCCCTCCCGCGGTGGAAGTTGCGACTCCGATTCCAGCACCCGGGCCGCCACCTATCAGTCCAGTAAAAGAGGATGCGAAGACTGTTCCAGCACCTCCGGCAAAAGTCGAAAAAAACAAGAATCAAGCCGCTCCAAAACCCGCAAAACCACATCGCAGCGGTCTGATCCCCGCAATGCTGGTCGTGCTGGCTTTGATACTCGCTGGTGGAGGTGTCGTTTATTTCGCCTCGCAGGAACTTGGAAAAAACATTCTGCCTCCCGAGGTCAAAGCTACCGCCGGAGATCCCGCTATCAACGAGGCTAACTACATCCGGATTGGCTGGCAGAAGGATGCCTACAAGCTCCTCAAAGACTACATGGCGGCGACAACCAGCGCGGAGAAAGTCCCTTTCGTCCTGAATGGAGAGGAACTCGCGCCGAAAATCGAAGATTTCTACGGCGGCGGAGTGATCAACGATTCGGACACGCCAGCAGACGGATTTTCGGTTTACGAACTCACGGAGGAAGACCGGAAGCGCGGGCTGTTCATGATGATTTACGATCTGCCACCGCAGTTCGACATGAAGGAATTCTTCCGTCCACTGGCCAGCCTCGAAGTACAATACGGAGTGGATGAAGCCGATCTCCTGTTGAGCACTCTGGCCCGGGTTGGAAACTTCGCAATGGAACCGCTGCGGGTGCATGCATTCTTCAAACGCACGTCAGCCGGGCTCAAGCTGGATTGGGAAATTTTCGCACAAACCAAATACCGCACGTTTCAGAATTTCGTGGAACTGCCGGAAGTCGGACAAACCGGTGTCTTCCGCGTGTTTATCGTCGAAGATGTTCCGGAGAAGGGCCGCGCGGTGGCCGGCACGCGCACCTATCGGATTGTCGATCCCGCCAACACCACGGATACGGCAAGGGTCAACGTGAAGATCGACTCCGAAATCGGACGTGTCCTTTCGCTCATCAACTGGCGCGATACCAAGGAGAATCATCCCATCACCAAAACAGCGACCATCGAGCTCAAGTGGACTGGCGAATCCGACGCTCCCGAGTTGTCGATCAACAAGTTCGTCTGTTGGGAATTCCTCGGCCTTGGGGGACAGGAAACGCCCGCCACGGTCTCCACGAAGTGATCACCCGGATGAACGCGCTGCCGGATCCGCACAGCACGACGATCGCCGCGGTCGCCACTCCTCCAGGTATGGGTGCGGTGTCGTTGCTCCGCCTATCAGGTCCGGATGCCGTGGCCGTCGCCGATCTCGCGACGGGGGGTAAGGCATCCTCGACGACCCCGCGCGTCAGCAGCTATTGCCGCGTGAAAGACTCGGGAGGACAGATTCTCGACGACGGATTGCTCACGGTTTTCAAATCACCCAACAGCTACACCGGCGAAGACTGCGTGGAATTCACCGGCCATGGCGGCATCCTCGTGACCCGCGAAGTGTTGGGAAGATTCATCGCCTGCGGAGCCGTGGCGGCGGGCCCGGGGGAATTCACCCAGCGCGCTTTCCTCAACGGCAAGCTGGACCTTACCCAGGCGGAAGGCGTGATGGATTTGATCTCCGCCCAGACCCGGCTGTCGATGCGGGCGGCACGAAGCCAATTGGAAGGCACTCTGGGAAAACGCACCACGGAAGCCCGCGATAATTTGTTAGAAACTCTGGCGCATCTCGAAGCGTGGATCGATTTTCCGGAAGAAGACATCGATCCGCAAACCGGAGTCTTGCTGAGCGGCCGCGTGACCGGCGTGCTTGCCGTCGTCGATTCACTTCTCGCCACTGCCGATCAGGGCCGGGTTCTGCGCGAGGGCGTAAGGACCGTGATTTTCGGCGAACCGAATGTCGGAAAATCCAGCCTGCTCAATCGACTGTTAGGATTCGAGAGGGCGATCGTCAGCGACATCGCCGGAACCACCCGCGATACCATCGAGGAGGTCGTGAACCTGCACGGAATCCCGTTACGACTGGTCGATACGGCAGGTGTCCGGGAGTCATCCGACCGGATCGAAGCGGAAGGGATCCAACGCACGGTTAGACAAATCGAAGCCGCGGATCTTCTGCTTGAAATCGCGGATGCCAGTCAGGAGAAACCGGCGGAAGCGGTTCTGCCTGCGACCGCCGCCAAGCATCTGCGGGTGTTGAACAAAATGGATCTGGGAGAACATCCGTCGTGGGCAGGCATCGAGGCGGTCCGCCTCTCGTGCAACAGCGGCGATGGTTTCGAATTGCTATCGGATGTCATCCGGGACGCACTTCATTTCAGCGACTCCGACTGGGGCGAGCACGCCGTCGCTATCAATGCCCGCCATCAAGCGAGTCTTCAACTCGCACGAACTTCGTTGATCGCAGCCTTGGAACTTCTCAACGACCGCTCAACCGATCCCGAACTCGCCGCCATCGACCTCCGCGAGGCACTTGACGCGCTGGGCGAAATTCCCGGTCGCGTGGATACAGAGGATCTGCTCGGCGTCATCTTCAGCAGCTTCTGCATCGGGAAATAAGCGGGCTATTCCGCCTCACCAAGAATGCGCGCCTGGTCGAAATCGTAGGGCGTCAATTCGAGAATCACGCGCTGATCCATCGGGAAAACCGCTTCGGATTCAGTCAGCGGTTTCGAAAGATGAGCCAGGATCAATTTCCCATTCGGAAGGCTCACCCGGTAAAGGATGGGATTCAAATTTTCCAAAATAGTCCCAATGGTGTGAATCGTGGCATCCGGCATGGCGTGACGGATTTTCACCTCGAATTCTACTGGCGGACAAGCTCGACCGATGTCTTGGAACGGACTTTTTTCCTTACGACCGACGTGGTGCTTGCTTGACGCCAAGCGTAGGGCAATCATCATCTCGCGGGACGATTCAGCCCTCCCGCTTTGACGATTTCCCGATCCATCCACAATTTCGCATTTACCGCCATGAACCTCCGCTTTTCCGCCGCATTTGCCGCCCTCGGGTGCGTGCTTCTTGCCTCCTGCTATCCGTATAACGAGAACCAGAACAAAAAACAGACCGAGAAGCCCGCACAGAAAACGGTCAGCAGTGCCGACCAACAAAAGCTTCAGGCGCAACGCGATCAACTGAAGGCCCAGGAAGAGCTTCAGAAAAAGAACGATCTGGTGGAGAAAAAGCCCTCGGAAACGTCCGGAACGACCGCTGGCACGACAATCGAAACCACCAAACCACCCGTTGAGGAGAAGCGCACCGACTACGCATTCGCCAACAAGGTTCCCGGCAAGGAAGGCTTCGTCTTCAGTCCCTACAACAACAAGATTGTTGACGTCCGCGACATCCCGAGCGGCACTCTCGTTCAAGACCCCACCTACACCGGAGCCGGCAAAGGCTATTTCCGCGTGCCTTGAAATTTCAAAGATTCCCGGTAAACCCTATCCAGGAAAACCGACCGGGTCCGGCACACTGGACCCGGTCTTTTTCTTTTCATGAAGACCGACTTTCCAAATATCACCATCCTCGGCGGCGGACTGCTTGGCGGTTCCATGGCTCTCGCTCTCGCCGAGCTTGAAAATCCACCGACCGTCCGGCTTTGGGCAAGGAAAGAGGAAACCGTAGAGGCCGCGCTCAAACTTGGGATCTCCGGCATCACCAGCGATCTCGCCGAAGCGGTCAAGCAGGCGAATCTGATCATTTTGTCCGTGCCTGTGGGGGCAATGGCACCTCTGGTTTCCTCCTGCCTCGAAGCGGGACTTCGGGATGGTTGCCTGATTACGGACGTCGGCAGTGTCAAACGCGTGCCGCACCGCAGGATCAGCCCGCTTCTCAAGGGCCTCGGTATTCGGTTCATCGGCAGCCACCCGATGGCTGGATCGGAACGAAACGGCCTGTCAGCAGTCACCGCAACTTTGTTTCAAAATGCCGCGTGCCTGCTCACCAACGACGACGGAGCGCCAGCCGAGCTAGCCGCCGCCTTGGAGCGATTCTGGAAACAGATCGGCTGTCGCACTTCCTGGATGAGCGCCGCGATCCACGACGAGCTTGTCGCCCGGATCAGTCATTTGCCACACCTCGTCGCGGCTTGTGCCGCACGCGTTTGTTTGAAGGACCCGTCGGAAGGCCGCTTCGGCGGTGGCGGACTGCGTGACACCACTCGCGTTGCCGCCGGAAATCCCACGATGTGGGCGGAAATCGTCATCGAGAATCGGGAGGCGCTGATCGGACTGCTAGAGGAAACCATCTCCGACTTGGGCGAAATTCTTGCCAGTCTCGAAAACACCAATCAGGAAAAAGCCAGACAATGGCTGGTCACCGCCAAACAGCGCCGCGACCCGTTGAACTCCATCCAATAAGCTTTCAGTCACCCCTCATGTCGGAATTTCGAGTTAAAGCCATTTCAAAACTCCACGCGGAGTTCAGTGTCCCCGGAGACAAAAGCATGTCCCACCGCGCCGCCATCTTCGGCGGCTTGTCCAACGGCGTTTGCACCGTTAGAAATTTCCTGCCCAGCGAGGATTGCGTGAACACCCTCAACGCGATGAAAGCGCTCGGTGCCCGCTACGAGGTTCTCGACGAGCTTCCCGGCTACGGCCCCGTCAATCTGCGCATCCACGGCCAGTCGATGAAACTCAGCCAACCCGCGGCACCCATCGACTGCGGCAACGCCGGCACCGGCATGCGTCTTCTAGCAGGCCTATTGGCGGGTCAAAGTTTCTCCACCGAACTCTTCGGCGACGCTTCATTGTCCTCACGCCCGATGGGCCGGATTACCGTTCCGTTAGGACAGATGGGAGCGAACATCGAGACACGCGGCGAAAAACCAGGCTGCGCCCCCCTTTTCATCCACCCGGCCAAGCTGAACCCGATCACCTATGACATGCCGATGGCGAGCGCCCAGGTGAAAAGCGCGGTATTGTTAGCCGGAATGTTCGCAGAGGGTAAAACCACCGTCATCCAGCCTGCGGAAACACGCGATCACACGGAGCGGATGCTGGCATCGTTCCGCGTCAATACCAACCGTGAAGGCAACGCGATTTCCATCGTCGGTGGCCAGGTTCCGGAGTCGTGCGACTTCACCGTGCCGGGCGACATTTCCAGTGCCGCCTTCTGGCTCGTCGCTGCGGCGGCGCTTCCGGGCTCGCGTTTGCTCATTAAGGACGTCGGTCTCAACCCGACGCGCACGGCCATTCTCAAGGTCCTCAGTCGCATGGGCGCGCACATGACCGAGATCGAGCACAGCTCGGAAGGTGAACCGATCGGAAACATTGAAATTCATGGAGCCGCGCTAACAGGAACCACGATTTTCATCGAAGAGGTTCCTAACCTGATCGATGAAATTCCTGTCATCGCCGTCGCTGCGGCACTCGCGCAGGGCAAGACCATCATCCGCAATGCCAAGGAACTCCGCGTCAAGGAAACCGACCGCATCACCACGGTCGTCAACGGACTCCGCGCCATGGGTGCCGACGTCGAGGAATTCGAGGACGGCATGGAAATCGCCGGTGGCAAGCCGCTCCACGCCGCCACCATCGACAGTTGTGGCGACCACCGAATCGCCATGGCCTTCGCCATCGCCGGGCTATTTGCCGAAGGCGAGACCGTCATCAAAAACACGGAATGCGTGAACACCTCCTATCCGGGATTCTCACATCATCTCGATGCGATCCTCCACGAGCGTTCGCAAGCCGCCGACTTCACCCTGCCAACCCTAGCCATCGCGTGAGTTCCGACCCAGCAGCCACTCCCCGATTCGCCATCGCCATCGACGGCCCTGCCGCCTCCGGGAAAAGCACGCTCGCCCGCGAACTCGCCAAACGCCTCGGCCTCGTCATGGTCAACTCCGGTGCCATGTATCGCGCAGTCACTTGGAAAGCCCTCCAGGAAGACATCGACCCGTCCGACGACGCGGCCGTCATCGCGATGATGGACCGCATCGACATCCACTGCGGGGAGATCGGGGTGACGTCCAATATCACCATCGACGGTGTAGATCCCAGCCCCGAACTCCGGAGCGAGGCGATCAACGCGAACGTCTCCGCCATTTCAGCCATCCCTGAAGTTAGAAAACGATTGGTCGATCTCCAGCGCAACTACCTCGACCACACCAGCATCATCATGGAAGGCCGCGACATCGGCTCCGTGGTTTTCCCGGACACTCCGTTCAAAATCTACGTAGACGCCGATGAGGCCGTTAGAGCAGCGAGGCGCACCCATGTCGGCGAGGTCGATTCCGTCGCGAAACGCGATGCGGCCGACAGCGAGCGCGAACATGCTCCGCTGATGATCGCCGACGGTGCCGTGGTGCTCGACACCTCGCACCACACCATCGAAAGCGGAGTCGATGCCGCCATCGAAATTCTCAAACAACAAGGCCTGCCCGATTTGGACAAACTCACTCCTTCCGCTTGAAACCTTACACTCAAATGCGTTGGGTCTATTGGCTGGGCTGGATGGCATTCGGCGCGGCCTTCCGCACTTTGTTTGGATTAAAAATTGTCGGTGAGGAAAATCTCATTACCGAAGGTCCTGTCCTTGTCGCATCGAACCACCAGAGCTTTCTCGATCCGCCTTTGATTGGGAACCTCTATAAAACCGAAATGGTCTTCCTCGCCCGCAAGACCCTGTTCATCGGATTTTTCAAATGGCTCTATCCGCAATGGAACGCCATCCCGGTAGATCAGGATCGCCCGGACATGAGCAGTCTCAAAACGATCATCCGCAAACTCAAGGAAGGCCACCGGGTCCTCGTTTTCCCGGAAGGAGCCCGCACCCTCGACGGCAACATCGGCGAGGCAGCTCCGGGCATCGGGCTCATTGCGGCGAAATCAGGAGCAGTCATCCAGCCGGTTAGAATTTCCGGCGCGCGGGAGGCCCTCCCCCGCGGTTCCGGCCGCATCCGCTTTGCGAGAATCACCGTCAGCGTTGGGCCGCCTATCCGGCTCACACCGGAAGAACTGAAAGCGTCCCAAGGCAAGGATGATTACGAGCGGATCACCGCCAGGATCATGGGTGCTATCTCCGCGCTCTGAGAAACCTTGATTTGTATTCAGCTCAAGGTCTCGGGCATTCGAAACGGAGCTGGTGGATCCGCTCGAACAATCGCCTTAGGATTGAGACTTTTTCTGAAAGAACCGCGCCATTCCGCCTTGTAAGCGGGAGGATTCAAACTAGCTTGCCGCCATGCTCCGAAAAACCTCCATCGCCACCGCATTTTTCGCCACAATTGCCGTTTCCCACGCTGGCATCGGAGTCGAACAAGTGGCGAAAGGATTCGAACGTCCTGTTTGGGCCGGAGTTCCCAAAGGCATCAAGGGGAAACTCTGGGTGATGGAACAGGGCGGCAAGGTCTGGATCGTGGACGACAAGACCGGCGAGCATGAAACGGAACCTTTTCTCGATGTGAGCCAGGATGTGACCCGCAAGGGCAATGAGGAGGGTTTGTTAGGCCTGGCATTCGCTCCGGATTTCGCGAAGAGCGGGCGCTTCTATGTCGATTACACGGACAAGGAAAAGCAGACGCGCATCGTCAGATTCACTTCAAAAGACGGCAAGACGACCGACCACGCCACGGAAGAGATCATACTGAAATACCCTTCTGAGTTTGAAAACCACAACGGAGGATGGATCGCTTTCGGACCCGACAACATGCTCTACATCGGCAACGGAGACGGCGGCGCGGGTGATGACCCTAACAAGCACGGCCAGGCACTGGACACCCTGTTGGCAAAAATCCTGCGCATCGACGTTTCCCCCGAAAAGGGCTACAATTCCCCTTCCGACAATCCCTTCGTTAACAACAAGGAAGCGAAACCGGAGATCTGGGCCTACGGAGTCCGCAATCCGTGGCGCTGCTCGTTCGACCGCGAAACCGGCGATTTCTGGATCGGCGATGTCGGACAAAATCGTTGGGAGGAAATTGATTGCATGCCGAAGGGCACGGCATCCGGCGCGAACTTCGGCTGGAGTCTCCGTGAGGCGGACAAGCAAAATCCCAATGATAAACGCGGCGGTCCTTTGCCCGACGGAGCGACCGACCCGGTCTACTCATACAACCACGGGATGAAGGAAAATGAGGGGCTCTCGGTGACCGGCGGCTACGTCTATCGAGGACCGATCAAGGAGCTTCAGGGCCGTTACGTCTTCGGTGACTATCAGAATCCTCGGATCTGGTCGTTTGAATTGAAAAACGGCAAGGCCAGCGATTTCAAGGATCACACGAAAGAGCTCCAGCCTGAAGGGGGACGCATCAATTTGATTTCTTCCTTCGCCGAGGACAATGACGGCAACCTGCTCATCGTGGATCACACGGGACCGATCTACCGGGTCAAGGGCAACTGACTTCCGCGATCACGCGGTGCTTGGCAATTCGGCGGCACCGCCGGTGTTCTGGATCAATGGCTTCAGGCCGCGGTGAATACCATCGAGCCGGGGATCCTCTTCCAACATTTTATCGGCCTTCGCACGGGCCTCCCGAAGCAACACGGTATCCGCGAGAAAGTCCGTGAAGCGCAAATCGGACAACCCGCTTTGCACCGTTCCTAACACGTCTCCCGGACCACGCAACCGGAGATCGGCTTCTGCGATTTCAAAGCCATCGGCGGTCTGCTCAAGGACTTTGAGTTTTTCCAGCGCTTCCGGATTCTTGCCATCGGTCAGGAGGATGCAGTAACCCTTGTGGCCGCCACGACCGATGCGGCCTCGGAGCTGATGGAGCTGGGCGAGGCCGAAGCGTTCGGCGTGATGAACGATCATAACGCTGGCGTTCGGCACGTCCACGCCGACCTCGATGACCGTGGTGGATACCAACGCGGCGATTTCCCCTTCGCGGAAACAACGCATGACGGCCTCTTTCTCCTCGGGTTTGAGTTTTCCGTGGATCAGTCCGACTTCATGCGAACCGAGGCGCTTTTTCCATTTCTCAAATGCCTCGGTGGCAGACTCAACTTTCAGCGTCTCGCTTTCCTCGACAAGCGGATAGACGAGATACGCTTGGCGGCCTTTGGCGAGCTGATCCTTGACGAATTTGGTGACGTCCGTTTGTTTCGCTGCAATTCTAACGGCGGTGACGATCTTGCCTCGGCCGGGTGGCTTTTCATCGAGGATGGAGACATCGAGATCACCGTAAATTGTCATGGTCAGTGTCCGCGGAATCGGAGTGGCGGTCATGACAAGCACGTCGGGAACAATCCCCTGGCGAATAAGCGAGGCGCGCTGGGCAACGCCGAATTTATGCTGCTCGTCGATCACCACCAACCCAAGATCACGAAAGGAAACGGAATCGTAGAGCAAAGCGTGAGTACCGATGATGATTTGGGGTTCGCCCGCCATTTCCAGATGATTCCCCTCGTCGCGATTTCCCGTCCGCAGAGCGATGCGAATTCCCAACGGCTCCAGCCAGCGATGGAATGTCAGGTAGTGCTGCTCCGCGAGGATTTGGGTGGGTGCCATCAGCGCGGCTTGGCAGCCGGAGTCGATGGCGAGCAACATGGCAGCCATCGCGACGAAGGTTTTTCCAGAGCCTACGTCGCCCTGCAATAAGCGGTTCATTGGCCGGGCGACACGCATGTCCGCGAGGACTTCCTTGATGGAGCGTTTCTGAGCGCCGGTTAGATCGAAGGGAAGACTGGCATAGAATTCCTTGAGATAGGCGGTGCTTTTGCCAAGAACCCGGCCCGACTGTTCGTGATAACGGGCCCGCCTCCAGACCACGTTGAGCTGGAGGGCGAAGAACTCTTCGAACGCAAAGCGTCGGCGGGCGGCGTTCGCCTGCTCGATAGACTCGGGAAAATGCACATCCTTGAATGCCTGCGCCCTGCTGGAATCACGGTGGATATCGCTAGCAGAAGCGAGAGATTCGGGATCGATCTGGAGGAGAAGCAAATGAATGATTTCCCGCAGGCGGCGCTGTGAAATTCCCGAGATATTTTTGTAAATGGGAACGATCCTCTCGATGTGGATAGACTCCTTTTCGTCGTCGCGGAGGATTTCGAATTCCGGGTGATCGATGACGAGACGGCCGTTAGCATCCTTCACCTTGCCATAAACGCTCACCTCATGTCCGGTCGCCACGAGTTTTTGGATGAACGGCATGTTGAACCAGCGGCAGGTGATTTTCCCGGAGCCGAAGACGCCACCGGAGCCATCCATGATAATCGCCTCATAAAACCGCCGCCCCGGCCCGAAATGACGCAACGAGGCATCGATCACCTTACCGCGGAGGCAGACGGCACCGGGCGTGGCTTGGTTAGGAAAAGCGTCGAAGCGCCGCCTGTCTTCGTAGCGTTTTGGAAAATGATCCAGCACCGCGGCCGCCGTGGAAAAACCAGCGCCGGAAAGTGCCACGATCTCCTTCGCAAGAAGAAGCGGCAAGGTCGCCAGATCGGTAAGTGCTGAAAACACCTGGTCGGATGCAGGGCGGTTAGAGAGGTGGTAACTCGGCGAGTTTCTGCAGGTAGGAGTAGCTGTAAATTCCCGTGGAGTGGCCGTCGCCCCAGAAAAGCTGGATGGCATAGCCACCGACCGTTTCAAATTTGAGAAGCTCGAAAGCCTTCGGGCCGTGCTCGACATGAGGACGGATCACGCGGCCCAGAGCATCCGGCTCGCCCTGACAAGCCGCACAAGGACATGCCCGGCGAAGCATTGGCAGCGGCAGATAGGCTTCAAAACCATTGGCGAACGAAAGGGCGAACTCACTGCCGATGACGGTGGCGTTTTCCAGAATCGAGGTCATGGGAAGATCCTTGCCTTTATCCGAGTTCGCCGTCCACCCGATAGGAGCGTTTCCCGAAAATCGCTGAGCCGACACGGACATGGGTGGCCCCTTCCTCGATCGCCACTTCGTAGTCGCCGCTCATTCCCATGCTAAGCGCCGGGAGCGTTACGCCGAAGTCGGTTTCCAAAGCATCCCGCAGCTTCCTAAGAGAAGCGAACCAAGGTCTCGCGGATTCGCTATCAGGTCCGTCGGGGGGGATGCACATCAGGCCGATGATTTCGAGGCGTTTCAGTTTCAGCAGGCTCTCCATTTCTGTAAGCAGGACATCCGGTTCGAAACCACCTTTGGATTTCTCGCCGCCGATGTTCACTTGGAGGAAAACTTTGGGGAAAAGTCCGAGTTCACCGGCAATTTCATCGGAGTATGAAGCAAGCTTCAGCGAATCAATGGCGTGGATCACTTCAAAATTCTGGAGCAGCTTCCGCACCTTGTTGCGCTGGACACGGCCAATGAAATGCCAGTGCAGCAAGCCGGGCAACGCCGCGATCTTTGGCTCGGCTTCCTGGAGTTTGCTCTCGCCGAAAAGCAATTGTCCGGCATCAAAGGCTTCCCGAACTGCATCTCCGGGAAAAGTCTTCGATACGGCAATCAGGTCAACCGATCCATGCCTCCGACCGCTCCGCGCAACCGCGGCATCGACCTTGAGCAAAACATCCGCTAGATTCCCCGCAACGTCCGACATCAGCGGATATCCGAGGCACCTTTCAACATCCCCGCGAGGCGGGCATTCTCAGTGAGGTCCGCCAAATCCCTCAACACGGCAAGCGATTCCCGCTTCAGAGGATCAAGGCCGGTCGGCCATTTGGGAGTTTCGTCCAATTCCGCAGTCTCGTCCTTGGCACGGCGCATGAAACTTCCGTTTTCGTCAGCCGGATTGTACGGCTTGAGGTCCGCGCCTTTCTCAAGATCCTCGAGGGTGAGTTTGTAAAAAGTCAGTTCTTTCTTGTCCGTCTCGGCCATTTTGCCGAATCGAATCCGACGCTCCACATTCCGTTCTTTCTGCAATGTGTCTGATTCTGCCAGTTCCTTTTCACGCGTCGATTTGTTAAGTGAAATCACGTTTTCCTGGTACCTCTTCTTTGCCTTGAACACATCCTCAACCACATAGGTAAAATCGTTATTGTCCTTTCGCCGCTCCAAGCTCAACTCCTGTAATCTTGGAATGAACAAGCCTTGGACATCAAGCGGTTTGAAATTCGCAGCGGGACGAATCCGATCATGTTCCAAAGAATGATCCAGGAAATGCTCCCCAACATCCATGGCATCTGATAGGCTAGGGATAATGATTTGAGGCACTACACCGTCCATTTGGGTCGATGATCCTGACGGCCGATAGAATTTCTGAATGGTGACCTTCAAATAGCCGGCCCGATTCCTGGCAGCAAATAGAGGCAACATGCGTCCAATATCCATCGGCTGCTGAACCGTTCCTTTGCCAAAAGTGGATGAATCACCGATGATGACAGCCCTATTGAAATCCTGCAACGCACCTGCCAAGATCTCACTGGCCGAAGCACTGCTCTTGTCGATCATCACCACCATCGGTCCGGTGTACATCGCCTTGCCGCTATCGGAATCCTTGACTTGCACCTGGCCCAGCGTGTTTTTCACCTGAACGACCGGACCACTGTCGATGAAGAACCCGGTCATCCGGCGAACCTCCTCCAGCGAACCACCACCATCTCCCCTGAGATCGAGAATCAGTCCGTCGATTTTCTCATCTATCAAGCGCTTCAGGATACGTTCCACATCGACGGAGCAGCGGATCTTGCCTTCATCGAAGTCGGCGTAAAAGGATGGAAGAGTAATCACTCCCATCCGATGGGGGGTTCCGTTTTCGGCCTTCATTTCAATGACCTCACCACTGGCCTGCTCGTCCTTCATCTCGACCTTGCCACGCTGGATCACCACGATTTTTGTTTCTCCAGCGGGCCCACCCGCAGGTTCCACTTTCAAAGCAACAGCGGTGCCTTCCTGGCCCCGGATAAAATCGACAACTTTGTCGATTTTCATGAACATGATATCGATCATGTCTTCCGGCTTGCCGGTATTAAGGGCATCGACCGCAACTACACGATCGTTCAGTTTGAGAACACCTTCGCGATCAGCAGGGCCGCCGACCACGATTCCCTTGATTTTTGTGGCACCGTCTTCCTCGCCTTGGAGCAACGCACCGATTCCAACGAGTTCATTCTTCATGCCGTCCTTGAAGCGGCTCATTTCGCGAAAACTCATGTAATCCGTATGTGGATCATAAGCACTCGCAACGGCACTGAGGAAATAATTGGCAATTTCCTCATCATCCACATCCTTTACACTGCTCAGAAAGCGTTTGTAACGAAGTGAGACTTTTTCCTTCGGGCTGCGATCCGCAATTCCGGGATCGGGCTTACCCTGTTCCTTTGAAAGCTTTGCCAGTAACTCACGTCGCAAGGTTTCGCCCAAAACCGCTTCCTTGATCTGGAGACGCCAAAGGTCGGCGGCTACCTTTTCATTGGCAGGCCAAGGCGCATCCTTGCGACTCATCATAACCGAGTCGTTTGTTGTGAAATCAAAGTCATCGCCCTTCAAAAGCTTCTCGGCGAGAGCAACGCGTTGCTCCACCCTCTGTTGGAAAACGCGGTAAATTTCCGTTGCCGCAGGAACACTATTCCCGTGCAGCAAGAGCGTATGCAACTGGTCACCGTATTTCGCATTGAATCCATTTACATCCTCCTGCGTGAAATACAGTCGCTGGAAATCAAGATCCTTCAAATAATCATCCAAAAACCTATGGCTAAGCTCGGGATTGAAGGGCAATCGCGCGAAATGGCTGTTTTGAAGCATGATGGCCATCTGCCGCCCCACTTCATTGAAGTCTGCCTGCTGGGCGCACGCCGAGCAGGAAATCGCCACCAAAGCGGCGGCGGATGCGGCTTTTCTAAACCAGGAAATTGTCATGAAATTCAAACGGGACGGGGTTTGGAATATTTCAAGAAAGTGCCACGACTTTCGCCATTGTCGATTTCTAAAAACGCAGAAGCAGAATCATTCCCGCAACTTTCTCTCACTGAGCCATTCCCGGAAATATGCTTCCATTGCTGCCCGTTCCGCCGCTTCAGGATCCGATTCCTGTCCGTCAAAAAACCTTAAAGTTGCGCTCAGGGGACGCCTCGCCAAAACAAGGTCTATGTCAAAAAGTTTGCCATCCCGAAAAATTTTCAATGTCACTTTCGTCCCTGGCTTCGTCGCGGCAATTTGTTCCGCAAAATCATCCGACGCCGTGGGTTCACTCCAAGTTGCCCCATTCAAGGAAACGATTAGATCATTGAGGTGAATTCCCGCATGATCGGCTGGCGTCCCACGGTTCACACCGGTCACAAGAACTGCATGGCACGGATCCGGTTTCCCTGGAATATCAGCAAGCTTGTTTTCCCTTCGAATGCCAACAAACCCTTGCCCCTCGCTCATGTATTTGTCCATGACCAACTCTCGAAGGATCGCCACGCAGCGTTGCCTTATTTCGGGATCTTTGGAAATTCTCGACTGCTGAAGCAACTCGTCCATCGCTGGTCCGGGTTGCAGTCTGGCCCAAGCCAAGAGCTCCATTTGGGCATTTTCCCGAATGCGGAATTCGCTGTCACCTAGGGCCTTATATTCCTTCTGTGGCAACTCGACGGCAGTTGTCGCCGAGGAAAAAAGCATCAAAGACGCCAAATTGATCCAAATTGAGGATAACTGGCGCTTCATGTCTAACTCGGCACTTGGCTTGGAATTCACTCCAATCCAGATATTTTCAAAATAATTACTCAGGTGCCCCAAGGGGTTTTCTGGGGAATCTCGATAGTGTCATTCCGCTGCAAGGGAATCGACATAAATTGGGCTTTGGTCGCATCATATGTCTTCTGATTCCCGTCACGGAACAATTTCACTCTGCGCATGCTTCCAAATTCGGTGGCACCTCCGGCTGCTTGAATCGCCTGCCAAAGGGTCAGTTCCTTTGCATATGGGACGGGGCCCGGTTGGCGCACAAAGCCACCCACAGTCACGGTTTCCGCAACCACGTTGCCGTTTTGATTGCTGACAATTACCTGAATGGTGGGGTTTGTGTAGATTCCCTTGCCCTTATAAAGCGACTCCAGTGAACTTTGTAGCGCAGCGTTGCTCATCCCGGCCGCATGAACTTGTCCAAGCATCGGCATATTGATCATACCATTGTCCGACACAGGATAAACGCCGTTAACCTGCGCCTTGTCTTCCGAAGGCACATTTGAAATCGTGATATTGATCGCCTTTCCAGCTTGGATCTGAGCCGAAGCAGTAGCCGAGATAAAAATTAGGGCGAACAAAGCCCGCAATAGGTTTTTAAAGTTCATAACGTGATATAGAGTGACGATTAGTACAATTCCGAATCATTGCCGCGAGGCGCCGGCTGAGGCTTCGAAGGTGCTGAGGACGCGCCTACCGGAGGTCCGATCTGAGATTCGGCAGGGGCATAATAGGTGTAGTAGCTCGTGTAGTATTGATACTGGCTGTCGCTGCGGACATCCACATTGTTCAACACCACCCCAATCACATTGCCACCCACGTTTTCAACCGCTTGCTTGACGCGAAGCAGCATGTTTCTTGGAAGCTTCCGATGCTGAACCACAATCATCGTAAGGTCAACTTCACTTGCCAGAACTGATGCGTCGCTGACGCCCAGAATCGGAGGACTGTCCACAAGCACCAGATCGAAGCGCTGCTTCACGTCTTGAATCAATTCCGACATCCGGCGAGAGTTCAGGATTCCCGCTGCATCCGCAGGAAGAATCCCGGAGGGCATGAAATACAAATTATCAACCGGAGTTTGAAGAATTACGTCCTCGAGCATCAATTCGGTCGTCAGATAATTGGTAAGACCCACCGAGTTATTGATATCAAAGAAGGTGTGCAAACGTGGCCGCCGCAAGTCGGCATCGATCATCAGCGTCGTATAACCACCTTGCGCACAAATATATGCAAGATTAACAAGAGTGGTGGATTTCCCTTCCCCCGCCCCCCCCGAAACCACGGTGATAGCATTGTCCTCCGGATTTTTGCGGTTGAATTCGATATTGGTTCGAAGAATCCGGTAGGCCTCCGCATCCGGGCTCATCCCACTTTGCTTGTGAAGCACTCCGACATCCTTGGGAATGACAGCAAGCACCGGAACTTGAAGATAGCGTTCAACATCCTCGAGGCTCTTCACCGACGTATCGAGATATTCCAGGAAAAATGCGATGCCCACACCAAAGATCAAACCAACAACCGCCCCCAGAACGAGGTTCAGCGTGACGTTCGGGCTGACAGGGCTGTCGGAGATTTGAGGCTCTTCATGAACCACAATACTATCAGGCGGCATTTTACCCGTAATTGTCTTGTTGATTTGCTCAAGCTTCATGGTCTGAAGCAACTGCTGATCGGTTTCAAAATCCCGCTTGGCATCGACATAGTCCTGAGCATCCAAGCCTCTTTTGATCGCTTCCTCATGGGTATCGTTCTTCATCATCTCGACATTTTTCAATCGATCGGATGCCATGCTCAACTGGACCTGAAGCGTAGCCCTCAAATTGACAACCCCCTCGTCAAGCTGCTGTTTCATTCTCCTGATATTTTCCTCGGCAGCCAAGACGCGGGGGTGGTTTGCACCCAATCCATTGATTTTCAAATCACTGATAACGCGCGTTGCCTCAAGATACTGTGGGTATAAAGTACGAATGACGTTTTCCGGCAATTCAAGACCCGAAGCATACCGCAACAGCTCCTCGCTATTATACTTCAACAAACTGTTGATCTGGCTCTCGAGCTGCATCTTCTGGGTTTGCAAATCGTTGTAGGTTTGGAGCGCCCCCCGAGCGGCTTGATCCTCATCAACTCCAGACTGTCCGTAAAAAGAGTCTTGTCCTTTATAGATAATTCCCTTGGTCCTAACGATCGTGGCTAGAACCTTCCTGCGCTCCTCCACTTTATCTTCCTGATCACGGACCGCTTTATTCAATTCATACAACGCTTTGCTTGAATCCTTGTTCTCGATTTCAGACCTATAATCCTTGTAAGCCTTGGCCACTTCAGCAGTGACGTCCCGTGCATCCTCTTTGCTGGTGTGGCGAACACGAATTGAAATCAAATCCGTTCCCCGAATGTTCTGGGTGTTAACAATCCCCTTCAGAATTCGAATCGCATTTTCCTTACTAACTCCCCATTTATTCATTAATTCAAGATTATCAACGACTTTAGAAAGAGAGTTGCTACTCTTGATTTTTTCAAATTCCGTCCCAAAAAACTGGGCTGTCATGGTAGCGCCGCTCGATCTGTCCATCCCAAAACCGAGCGACATCCCACTCGACCTAGGTTTGACTTCGATCGTTGCCTCACTCTCATATTTTTTTGGCATCACATAGGTGATCACCGCTGCGGTCATGAACACCAAAAGTAGCGTCAGAAGGATAATTCCATAGCGATTCTTTATGACCTGCCAGTAATCAACCGCGTGCAAGGCAGCCTCGTTTGGTTGTTGGGATGAGACGTTCATTGGGTCTATTGTTTCACGTTTTCTTTGGATTTCCAATTGAAATAGAAACTCCCGCAATGAAGAACATTGCGGGAGTTTTTAATCAAGCAACTTATAATTTTACTAAAATACGACTATTTTGAAATCGGTTCGGATCAGAACTCCGTGCTCACACCAATGCTAATCCGGTTGCGATTGTAGGTTTCGCCGGCGAAATCCGAATCCTGATGAGTATAGTTGTACGAAACGGTGCCGGTGATGGCGTCATTAATCTTCATCGACAGACCGATATACGTATTCACGAGGTCTTCCGAGTAATCTCCTACAGGGCCTGGCACGTTCGGAGGCAACACCTGCCCCTGCTGGAAGTCGGAAGGAATGTAGTCCACACCACCAAAGAGAGACAGCACAGGAGAGAAGGCATACTCTGAGGAAAGTCCGAAGCGAAGCGTCCGCCGATCATCAAATTGAACTAAGAAACTGTTACTCGGATCGGTCCGGACAGTGTCATAATTTTCAATGCCATAACGGGTGAATGCACGGACGCTGAACTGTTGATTTACCTGCGAGTTCAATGCCAATTCAAAATAAGGGCTATTTGCCGAATCCCCGCCATCCACTTCGTGAAGTTGGATACCTCCACGAATAATACCGATGGTGTTCGGGCTGAACCGATGCTCAGCACCCAAAAGAATATATTGATCATCAGCATCAGACGACTCTCCGTCACCTGTGGTATGAGCATACCGATAATCGGTTGTCAAAACCGTCTGAGGCGTGAGCTGATAACGAAACTGATTGTACAACTCCCAAGTGAAGCGGTCGTTATTCGCAACATCATAGTTGGCTCCGGTCAGGCTAAATCCAGTGTAAGTGGCCAACCGCTCGGTCCAACGATAACCCACGGAGTTGTCGGTCTGCCAATAAAAATACGCGTTGGTTTGGCGTGACGATGCGTAACCGTAAGAATAATCCGGCTCCAATTCGTAGGCAATGAAGTTCCGGCTAGTAAAGCGAAGCCGCTCGTTGAAGCGATGGGTCACATTGAACCCTGCGCGCGACTCACTGTTCACATCATCCATTCCATCAGGGGCATCAAAATAATAGACCAACCCCAGACGAGCGTAAACGTCCCAAGTTGTTTGAGGGGTAATAGATACAAACGAAAGCCCCACATATGGACTTATTCCGAATGAACTTTCTTTCGAACCAAAGCCTGGGGAAACGTTGTCGTCATAGGTGACACTTGCTCCAACGATCCATTTGAGAGGGATCGACTCCTTGGCCTCGCTGCCAACGTAGTAAAGTCCTTGGGCGGCCGCTGATCCCGCGAGCAACAGTCCGATCAGGCCGGTGGGTATGTAACTTTTCATGTAATGGTGGGTGGGTGACTTAATTTGGACTATGCCAATGGTTAATCGAAAATCGCAGGCAAGCTAGTTAGTGGCCGCCGTTGCCGCCACCATTACCACTGTTACCGCCACCATGGTGATGGCCAGGATTAACATCGGAAACATTGGGTGGAGCGATGATCACAGGCGGCAATTGAGGAATGAGCGGCAGACCACCAGGTCCGCCTGGAGTTGGCCCAACCGGGCCTTGACCAGGGAAATCCAACGGGTTCGGCATTGCGGCCACTTCGCCAACAGGAGCCTTCGAGTCTTTGGAGCTTTTTGCGCTCGACCCGGATTCGCCGAGATTCGGATCAAGTTTCGCAATTACCGCTTGAACCTCACCCAATGCATCAGGAGCGACGGCGACAGCGCACTGGGCAACCAAACGCATTTGATCCGGAGCCGCTACCGAGGCAGATTCAACGATGGCAGCCACGGTCTGGGCGTTCGCATTCGAGCCTTCAATGGCAGCCTTGACGATCTCGCAGGCACAGGAAGGGGCCGCCGTGACTTCATTAGATACGATTTCCAAGACCTTTGACTGCTCTGCGGCAACCGAGTTCTTGATAGACACTGAAAGAGCAGCGCAGTCCATAACAACTGCAGCGTTGGCCGAGAGCCAACCGAGAGCGGCACTGAACATCAGGAAGCAAAGAGTCTTTTTCATTTTTAAAGCGGTCTGGAATTTCTGGAAAATGATTGGAGCGGGCAGCGGGAATCGAACCCGCATGTCTAACTTGGAAGGATAGCGCTTTACCACTAAGCTATGCCCGCGATGACGTTGACTATAAAACCCTCCATTCCCATCCCTAGCAAGCCTTTTTTGACTTACTCCGGCATTTATTTGAACATTTCTTAAATACCATCAAGTCTTTGGATACTAATGAGATAGAGTGCTATCAGCAGCTTAAAAAAGCCGTTGGAACTGGCCAAATTGCAAGTTGCATGGCAATCCTCAGACGATTTTCTCTTATATCGCGTGGAGTCAGCTGATTTTCAACAGGCAAATGGATGACACGCGACTTCTTCAGATCATTTCAGGAAAATTTGAACCTAAAGCCCTGTGGGACGATCTAAGAACTGCCAAGGAATACTGAATTTCCGCCAAAGCACGTCGGCAATCGCCTTCACTCCAAAGGTTTCAGTGGCGTAATGACCGCCGTAGAAAACATTAATTCCAAGCTCCTCGGCAAGCGGGTAGCTCCAATGGGGCCCTTCTCCCGTAATAAAGGCGTCGACTCCCAAAGCTGCGACTTTTGCCACTTCGCTGCCGGCACCACCGGTGATCAGACCGACGTTGGAAACCCCATCCCCACCACCGGGACAGACGTGAACCTTCGCCCCCAAAAGCTCTTCCATGGCATCCTGTAGGCCATTGCGAGTCCCCTCCCAGCGGCCGCGAAGACCGACCAGAAGTCCTTTCAAATCGCAAAAAGGCTCGATTTCCTTGATCCCAAGTGCGTTGGCGAGTTGGATATTATTTCCCCACTCAGGATGAATATCGAGGGGGAGGTGCGATGAATAAATGGCGAGACCCGCCTCCATGGCGATTTTCAGTTTTTGGTAAAACGGTCCAGTAACCGGCTGCACGCCCTGCCAAAACATCCCGTGATGCACGATGAGGAGCCCTGGCCCACCTTCCGCAGCAGACTTGATTACTGGAAGCGAGGCGTCCACTGCGGCGATGATTCTCGGTACCTGACCACCGTTGGCGAGTTGCAGGCCGTTCATCGCGCCCGAATAATCCTGAATCGACTCTGTTTTCAATTCACGGTCCAAAAACGATACCAACTCGTCCAGCATTGCCATTCCCCATGCTAGTCATGGCGACTCCAAATGACAACGCCAGGCGTGGCTGAAATCTCCGTCCCGTCCAAAAACTCCCGCATGTCCTGACTCAGCTCCGCCTCCCAGCGAATCAAACTCCCCGACCAGACGATTTCCAGTGCGGCGGCGTGAAGCGCGTGCCTTGGCAGTATCAACCGTTTTTTCAACTCGGTGGTCCAACCGGTTTCCATCCACTCCAAATATCCCGCTCCATTTCCCGAGTAGATCTTGTCGCCGACAATCGGGAATCCACTGCTGGCCAGATGAACCCGAATCTGGTGCATGCGGCCCGTTTCCGGGAAACAACGAACCAGCGAGAATTTTCCCTCATCGCGTTCAAACCGACGCTCCACTTGAAAACGAGTCAAACACTCACGTCCAAGCGGACTAACCACTTGCCTGACCCAGATTTCCGACGGACCACGCTCGCCGGCACGGATAATCGGCTCGGCACACTCCCAACGATCCTCCTCCGGCCATCCGGTGACGATTGCCAAATATTCTTTTTCCGCTTCGCGACGTTCGAAAATCCATCCGAGTTGACGTGCTGCTTCCGTATTTTTCGCGACCAAAACGATTCCACTGGTGTCACGATCCAAGCGGGTGACGATTCCCAAAGTGGCCCCGTTGGCGATTTCAAAGGCCAGCAGCGATTCCAACCCACCCAACAACGTCGGCTCGGGTTTGCAGTTCGCCGGATGGACAATCAGCGGCGCGGGTTTGTTCACGACGATCCAATCTTCGGATTCGTCGATCACGTTGAAATTCACCACCACTTGGAGACTCATGACCCGGCAAGTTTGCTGTACGCATAAAAGCCAGAGACCCGAAAGCGAGTCTCTGGCGATAGTAATAACAGATCAATCCTAGGGACTAGGACTTGTAGCGGAGACGCTTTTTATGGCGGTTCTGCTTCATGCGCTTTTTGCGCTTGTGCTTATTGATCTTGGTCTTACGGCGTTTCTTGATGGAGCCCATGGCGGTTGCGGGGTTAGGTTACGATGAAAGATTAGGGGACGACTTTATTGAGCGGATACTCGATGATCCCCTCTGCCCCCAGACGCTTCAGTTCGGGGATAATGTCTCTGACGATGATTTCGTCAATCACTGTCTCAACGGCAAGCCAACCTTCTTCGGAAAGTTGGGAAATCGTCGGACGGCGGAGCGACGGGAGTTTTTCGAGAAGCTCGGGCAAACGGGCGCTCGGAAAGTTCATTTTCAGCCCCACTTTGCCGCGGGCGGCGAGGGCGGCTTTGAGAAGGAGCGCGATGCGATCCATTTTCTCCTTTTTCCAAGGATCGGCGGCAGCGGCCGGACTTGCGTAAAAATGGGGAAACGAGGTTAAAAGCGTATCAACGATGCGCAGGCGGTTCGCCTTGATCGAGGAGCCGGTTTCGGTGACATCGACGATCGCATCGACGAGATCCGGGACTTTGACTTCGGTGGCACCCCAGGAAAATTCCACTTCAGCGTTGATTCCTCGCTCCTTGAGATAGCGTTCGGTAATTCCCACACCTTCGGTGGCGATGCGTTTGCCTTCGAGATCTTCGGGCTTTCGGATCGGTGAATCTTCCGGCACGACCAAAACCCATTTCGTCGGGCGGGTCGTCGCGCGGGAATAAGGCAGTTCGCCGAGATCGACGAGATCGACTCCGTTTTCGTAGGCCCAATCGTAGCCGGTAATCCCGCAATCGATGAACCCTTGACCAAGATAGCGGCCGATTTCCTGGGCACGGATCATGTAGAGATCGAGCTCGGAATCGTTCGAACTCGGGCGAAGTCCCCGCGACGACACGTAAATCTCGTAGCCAGCCTTGGCGAGGAGCTCGATGGTCGGGTCCTGAAGGCTGCCTTTGGGGATCGCGACTTTAAGCGTTCGTGATGGGTCGGACATGAAGGGGCGGCGGTTTTAACGGCGGAAGCCGGGGAATCAAGCCAAGTTTTGATTAATTTCGCCCATTTCCCCCGGATTCTCCAATCGCGAAAGAAAGACCGCTTCCCATTTCGTTATTCCAAACAAAAGCGGTCGCAAAGATCGTTTTGACCGCACCAGCCCCGATCGATGTCTTGTTCCAGAATTTTCGCAGTTATCGCGATCAGCCTCATTTCCGCCCATGCCGACGAGCCCGTCACCCCCCCTCGGGATCTTGGTTATCATTTGGTTTGGTCGGATGAATTTGATGTCGAGGGAACGCCTGACCCCGCGAAATGGAAATCCGAGGTCGGTTTTTTACGCAATGAGGAGCTTCAGTGGTATCAGGCGGACAATTCGAAATGCAAAGATGGTCTGCTGGTGATCGAAGCCCGTCAGGAAGAGATCAAAAACCCCGGCCACGTTGCGGATTCACGCGATTGGCGGAAAACCCGGAGCGCCAGCACCTACACCTCCGGATCGTTGATCACCATCGGCAACAACGAATGGCATTTTGGACGATCGGAAGTCCGGGCGCGCTTCAAAGCCCTGCCCGGACTCTGGCCCGCGATTTGGACCACCGGACGCGGACGATGGCCCCACGGCGGTGAAATCGACATCATGGAGTTTTATGACGGGAAAATTCTCGCGAATTTTGTGTGGGCCGGACAATGGGGCCGCGATCATTGGAACACAGCCAAGCATCCGATCGAGAAATTCGACAACGACACTTGGGCCGACAAATTCCATCTCTGGGTCACCGAGTGGGACCAGGAAAAAATTTCGATCTATCTGGACGGCAAACTTCTCAATACCCTGCCGATGGCAACTGCCATCAATCAGGACGGCCCCGCCATCAATCCATTCCTCGGTCCCCAGCATTTCCGACTGAATCTCGCAATCGGCGGGGCGGGTGGAGATCCCTCGAAAACCCCATTCCCGCAGCGGTATGAAGTGGACTATGTCCGCCTCTATCAAAAACAACCCACACCATGATATTTTCCAAAACCCTGATCACTCTGGCGTTGTCATGCGCCGCCATGCCTGCATTTTCCGCGGAGTTGGAATCATGGCCGGACTCCGCCTCGCCTCTCGCAATCGGGAAAAAACTCACCGAACGATTTCTGGCCATGCCGCACACCAACTTCGGCAGCCCGAAACCTCCGAGCCACATCACCTACCCCGAAGTTTGCGTCTGGTATGGAGCACTGACTTTCGCAAAAGCCAGCCACAATCCGGACCTGACGAAAGCGCTCGTCGCCCGCTTTTCGCCGCTGTTTGGTGACGAAGCCAAGCTCGTTCCTTCTCCGGATCACGTCGACAACACCCTCTTCGGCGGGCTTGCCTGCGAGATCGCCATTCAGAGCGACGACAAGCGTTGCCTCGAACTCGGCAAACGTTTCGCCGACGCCCAATGGCAACCCACTCCCGAACGCTCGACCAAATTCGATGCCATCACCCGTGATAGGATCGACCACGGCTTGAGCTGGCAAACCCGGTTCTGGATCGACGACATGTTCATGATCACAATAGCCCAGGCACAGGCATTCCGGGCGACCGGCGAGGCCCGATACATCGATCGCGCGGCGCTGGAGATGACGGCCTATCTCAAGGAACTCCAAGAACCTAACGGCCTGTTCCACCACGCCTCGGACGTGCCGTTTTTCTGGGGTCGTGGAAACGGTTGGATGGCCGCCGGCACGACCGAACTCCTCCGTTCCCTGCCGGAAAACCATCCCGAGCGTCCGGCCATCCTCGCTGGCTATCGGAAAATGATGGCCACGCTTCTCAAGACCCAGGGTGAGGACGGAATGTGGCGTCAGCTCGTCGATGATCCGTCGTCCTGGCCGGAAACCTCGTGCACCGGCATGTTCACTTTCGCCATGATCACCGGAGTGAAAAACGGCTGGCTCGATGCGCCAGAATATGGCCCTGCCGCCCGCAAAGGATGGCTCGCCCTCACCGGTTATATCGATCCCAACGGCGACGTTCGCGAAGTCTGCATCGGCACCAACAAGGAAAATAGCCGCGATTATTACCTGAACCGTCCGCGCACCACCGGCGACCTGCACGGTCAGGCACCGATTCTCTGGTGCGCCACCGCATTCCTTCGCTAACAACTTTTCCCGATTATGAAAACCCGCCACCCGTTCGCCATCGTCGCCGCTCTCCTTGCGGCACCACTCGCCCAAGCAGCCGTCAAAGTTGAAATCGGTTTCAGCGAGGCAGACAAAGGCTTCAAGCTCGATCCCGTTCCCCCACCCGCTTCCAACGACGCGGCGACGGCAGCCACTTTCACCCTCGTGGACGGCGAGCGTGATGGAAACGGCGGAGATCTGGCAGCCTTGCACGATGGCAAAATCCCCGGCGACGCCGACGAGCCGACCCGGAATTTCTTCTTCCAAAACGGCAGCAACGGCGGCCGGATCGAAGTGGATCTGGGCAAGCCGGTTTCCATCAAATCGATCCAGACCTACTCATGGCATCCCCGCTCCCGAGGTCCGCAGGTTTACAAGCTCTATGCAGCGACGGGCAACGAGCCCGGCTTCAAGGACGCGCCAAAGCGAGACACCGACCCGAGAACATCCGGCTGGAAGCCCGTCGCCAAGGTGGACACCCGAAAAAAAGGCACCGGAGGCCAACACGCCGCCTCCATTTCAGAATCACGCGGAGCCCCGCTGGGTGAATTCCGTTATCTGCTATTCGACATCGAAAAACCGACGGAACAAGACGGGCAATCCAACACCTTTTTCAGCGAGATCGACGTCATCGATGCCAAAGGCCCCGCGCCCGAAGCCATCAAAGTGGTTGAGAAGATCGTGAAAACCTATCCGTCACCCGACAAAAAATTCACCTACATCGTTGATGCCAGCGCCGCCCCGGACCTCATGAAATGGGTGGAAAGCGAACTCATCCCCATGGTCAAGATCTGGTACCCCAAGATGGCGGACATGCTCCCCAGCGATCAATACCAAGTCCCTTCCACCTTTCAGCTTACATTCAAAGACGACATGCCAAGCGGCGTCCCCGCCTACGCCCAAGGCAACCAACTCTCCATCAGCACTTCCTTTTGCCGCAGCCAACTCCAGGGCGAAGCGAAGGGCTGCGTCATTCACGAAATGGTCCACGTCATCCAAAACTACTGGATCGCGGGAAAAATCAACAAGCACCCCACCCAGACACCCACCTGGGTCGGTGAAGCCATCGCAGACTACATCCGGTGGTTCCTCTACGAGCCGAAATCCAAGGGCGCTGAAATCACGGCGGGCAATTTCGGCGGTGCCAAATTCGACAGCAGCTATCGGATTTCCGCCAATTTCCTCAACTGGATCGTGGAAACCCATGACAAGGAATTCATCCAAAAACTCAACGCAGCCGCCCGCGAAGGAACCTACTCGGAAAAAATCTGGCAGGACGCCACCGGCAAGTCGGTGGAGGAACTAGGCGAGGACTGGAAGAAAGCCAACGCAAAGCGCCTCGGAATCTGAGACGCTTTGCGGGGCTCCGCAACCATTTTGTTAGATCAGGCTGCCGGCTGTTCGGCAAACCACGTCCATCCGGGATGGCGGACGTAAGCCAGGGCATCCTTGACGCTGATGCCGGCCTTCGCCTGCTGCTTCAATTCCATCAGGTGGGCTTCCCAAATGGCTCTCTCAGCCGGCGTGGCCTTGTGGTGATTCTTATACGGGACTTTATTTCCCACCAGCATCGTGAAGTAACCTTCAATTCCAAAGTCACTTTGACTCGTTGGAATCCGATAGCGACAGAATCCCGTGGGACCGTTTTCCTCGTAGAATTTCAACAGTTCGGCGATTCCACTGAGATCGGTATCCGCCTGGCAGTGCTTCCAGAACGGCGTATCCATGGCGGTGTTCACCTTGTAGTGCAGACCGAGGAAATCGCGAATGTCCTTCCAAGTGTCGAATACCAAATCGTTATACAAATCGCGAAGCGTCTTGGTTGGTTTGAGCGAGGTATGGAGAAGGAAATCCACCAGCGTCTTGCAGTGCGAGCAAACGATCATCAGCGCGGTCGCTTCCAACGGTTCGACAAAGCCACCGGCATTCCCCACGGCCACGACGTTGTCCACCCACAATCTGCGGTAGCAGCCGGAGCGGAATTTCACGACACGCGGGGTTCCGGAGATTTTCGGATTCTTGCGCATGAACTCATCCGCCGCCTCGTCATCCGAGATGAATTGGGAACTGAAAACATAACCGCGGTTCACATGGAACTCGTGCTCGATCTGCCATGACCATCCTGAGTTCATCGCCTCGGCAGTGGTGTAGGGAAGGATTGGTTCGTCGGTACGTTCCCATCCGCCCACCACGGCGCGGTCACAGAAGAGGGTCTTGTCAAAACTCACGAACGGCTCTTCCAAGGCCTTGCCTAACAACTCACTGCGGAAGCCGCTGGCATCCACAAAGAAGTCCGCTTCCAGACGCTGCCCGTCTTCGAGATGCACGGCGGTCACTCCTTGCGGTCCGCGGTCCACGCCGATGACCTTGCCGTCGATAATCTCGACTCCGACCTCAACAGCGACCTCCTCCAACACATCGACGAATTTCTTGTTTTCGATGTGGAACGCATGCCAGGGCTGCACATCCGGACAGCCGTTCTGCTGGCGGGTGAAGACCATATCTTCGCGCATCAGCGCGGAAGAGAGATGCACGCCTGCAAACTCATCGTCGCAGTAGAACCCGTGTGGCTTGGGCAGATCCGACCAATGCGCGTCCAACTGCGGAGCAAACGAGTAATCGAATCTCTTGCGCGGTCCCCAAAGGAATTTCACTCCCAGTTTCCAAGTGGGCCCGGCCATTTCGTAAAACCGTTTGCGGGAAATCCCGAGGTATTCGAACAAGTGGACCGGAAAGTTCGGAGTGGTGCCCTCGCCGACGCCGATGACGCCGATTTCCGGACTCCTAACAATACGCACGGTGATTTCCGGAATCTTCCGTTTGAGCGACAGCGCGGCAATGAGCCCCGCACTTCCGGAGCCGACAACAAGGATGCTTTTAATCATTTAGGGTTTGGGTTTTGGGATAAAAATCTCCAAGGGCGATTCTTCAGAATTCCACTGAGAAATCCACAAAAAACAGGCCCCGACTTGCATCCGGGCCTGTTGAGGGATTGAGCCAAGTCGGCCGCATTTGTGGAGCTGGGAAGTGGCAGGCGTTACTGGTTCACCATCACCCGGAGGAAGCCCTTGTTCGGCGTGCCGTTCGAGCCGCTGAGGCTGAAGGTTCGCCATTCGTAGCCGGAGGGAGCGGTGGCATTCGGAGCGGGCGGAGGCATCACGCCGACCACCGTCGCGGCGGTGGAGAAGCCACTCAGGCTAGTGCTGCCCTGGACCGTGTAGGTGGCCCCCTCTTGGGTGGCCGTCGGCGAGGGACTCCCGGTGAAGACGGGAGTCCCGCTGCGCACGGCGATCGTCATCAGCAGTTCCTTCTCGGTACCGACGTCGTTGCTGTCGGTTACCAACTGAAACACCTTGGCATTGTTGCTGCCACTGATCGGAGAGCCGCCAAGGGCGAATTCGACGCCGTTGATCTGCCCGTCGCCGTCCTTATCAAAGGAGCGCGCCCCGTCGGTAAGCGGGTTGAGCCCGTAGCTGCTGGCCCAGGTGGCGTAGGTATCGACGACCCCGGTGACCTGGATCTGTCCGGTCCCGGAGATCGCGCCGGGGTGGGTGGAGCTGTTATAGGTGCCGATTGCCAGCGCAGTGCCGTTGATCGTTAGCCCGGCCACGGTATCGGTGCCAACGTAGGGCAGGTTGAGGACAGCTCCGGATGCGATGGTGACTGTGGCGGTGTTGGAAAGGAACGCGGTGGAAAGCGACAAGGTGCCCGCACTCACAGTCGTCGGACCGGTGTAAGTATTGGTTCCGGAAAGCGTCAGCGTGCCCGCACCTTGCTTGGTTAGACCGCCGCTGCCAGTGAGGGCTTGAGCGATGGTGATCGTCTGGGCATTGCTGTCGATGAAGGCACCGCCCGCATCCACTGAGACCAAGTCGTGATCGCTCATGAAATCAAGACTCGCACCGGTGTGAGCACGCAAGATACCACCATTGAAGCGGAACTCCGTATAATTCGCGGGGTTTAAGTCCCGCTGCACCACCCGTTTGGCTATGATCGTGCCGCCATTCAGATTGGCCACCGAGTGACTGGTACCGCGGCCTTCCGCGCTGAGGTAGAGGCCGCCCCCATCGATGTTGAGCGTGCCGGTGCCGCTGACAGTGAGAGTGGCTGTACCGTTTTCTCCGACGATGAACCCGGCCCCCGTACCGGTCTGGTTGACCGTGCCGGCGCTGAGATTGAAGTAGCCCGTCCCCCCAACATAACGCCCCGAGGTCATCCAAGTGGCGCAGTTCAAAGTGCCGCCGGTCATGTTCAAGGTGCCGGTGGTGCCGGTGTTCTTGCCGACGAAAATGATGCCGGTCGCGGAAACGGTGGCATTGTCCTGGATGTTGAATGTGCCGGTGGAGGTTCCGACGTCGCTGATGTTGAAGTCGATGTTGCCCGTGGTGATGTTTCCGTTGTTTTTGACCGTCAGGGTGCAGGTCCCGTCATTTCCGGCGGAGAACCAACCTCCGTTAGCAACCAAGCTGGCGGTGTCCTGAATGGTGAGATTGCACACGGCGCTATTGTTGAGCGCCAACTGCATGCGGTTGCTGGCGGTGTAAACCGAAGTGCCACCGAGGGTCATGTTGGTCGTGGAATTCTGCGACTCGGCAAGCGTGGTGAAGCCGTTGTTGGTCATATTGGTATTGGTCAGGGTGATGGTCTGGTCGCAGTCATTCGCAAAACCCGAATCATTGCCGCTGTTGAAATTCGCGACCTGAATGACAGAGCCGGTGGCGGTGAGCGTGCTTACCGTTCCGGTATTTCCATTTCCCCGACCCACCGTGATGTAGCCCCCGACAGTCAGGTTGCTATTCTGGATTAGCAGGTTACCGGGAACGTTCTGAGCAGAACCGACATAGAGCGCCCCAGGAATCGAAGCCGTTTGGCCCGGGCCGGTGAAGGCCAAGGTTCCACCCAGAATATCGTTGTTTTGGCCGACCCCGCCGAGGGTGACCGAAGCACCGGCCAGGCTCAGCAAACCGGCGCCATTCTTAGCGAAACTGCCGCCGGGGATTCCGACGACCGTTCCGGTGAGGGTGAGGCCGTTGGTATTCGAAATACCGCCACCCGAACTGTTGATGGTGAGTCCGCGGTCGATGGTGACGTTGCTCCCGGTATATTCAAGCGAGCCCCCGTTCAGCACGAGGTTGGCCGCCGCCGCGGAGGCAGCGCCCAACGAGCTGGCCACGCCGCCGTTGGTCAAGGTTCCAACCGTGGTCTTGCCGCCGGTGAGAGTGGTCACGCCGGTGTAATCATTGACCGTGCCCAACGAGAGATCGGCGCTGCCTTCCTTCGTCAGGCCGGTGGTTCCGGAGATTTTTCCGATTCCGGTCAGGCTGTAAGCGGCGGTGAAATTGCTGAACTTCACGGCACTCGGCGTCACGGTCTCGTTTAGCGTGACGGCACTGGATCCCGTGAGGTCGTCGTTGAAAACGACCGGCAAGGGATTCGAGTAGACCAAGGAGGCCGCCGACAGAATGTCCTGCCAGTTTTCAGTGGTGGTGTTCCAGACTCCACTTTGCGCACCAGTCCACTTCGGAAAATTAATGGCGGTGATCTGTAGCGAAATCAGGCCATTGTTGTCGTCGGTAAGGGTGGCGCTGACGCCATTGGGGAGGGTGCCCAGAGTGATGGTGCCGGTGCCGACTTTAGGCGTGGCGTAGTGGATCAACGGAAATGCCGCGCCGACCACCGGAGACTGAGCGGCGACGTTGATTTTGACGCTTCCATTGATGGTGAAGGTTTGCGTGACGTTCAGTGCGGGGGAGGAAGGACTGTTGGGAATGCTACCCAAGTCGATATCGAGGGAACTTGTGCCAGTGGTCCCGAGGGTGACTTGGGCCACCGCTAGGGTTGCGCTTCCCGAGTTTTGGATCACTCCCATGCCGGCTCCGGCTGCCACAGTGAAATTCCCAATGCCGAAAGAATCGGTGGAAACAGCGAGTTTGCCGGCACTCACGGTATGATTGCCGGTGTAGGTGTTCGCTCCGGTCAAACTGAGTGTGCCAGCGCCGGTCTTGATCACACCGCCGCTGCCAACGAGCGCCTGCGGGGCGGTCAGGGTGAATCCGGCTGTATCCACCCGCAGGCCACCTGAGTTGAGAGTGGCGGAGGTCAGGGAATCGACATACGCGCCACTGTCGGCGGTCGCGATGATCTGGGTGCCATCGAAGCTGACCGTGCTGGTCCCGCCTCCACCCACCAACCCCGAGGTTTTTAACGTGCCACCGGTCAAATTGAGAGTGCCGGCAGTGCCGCCTTCGACCCCCAGCACGAATCGGCTGCTGCGGAACTCGGCGGTCCCGGAAATCGTCAGCGAGCCGGTGGCATTGTTCCGGTTGCCGATCCAAGTGACGCCTCGGTCCGCCGTGGCATGAGGAGTGACGATGACCAGGCCGCCACTCATATTCATGGTCCCTGCCCCGGTGTCGCCGACGACGAAGTTGCTCTCACCATTCTTGGTCCAAGTGCCACCAGACATGGTCACCGTGCCGATGGCTCCGACGCCGGTATTGGCGTCGTCCTTGCGGCCGATGAGCGACCAGTTGTTCACCGTAATCGAGCCGCTGGTGAAGTTCAGCGTGCCGGTGGCACCGGTGTTGTTGGCCACCCAGAACTCGCCGTTCACGGTGAGATTGGTACCGCCGAGATTCAGCGTTCCGTTTGAATGCGGAACGCTGGGGGAATTCAGGTTATGACCGACCCGGAAATTACCGGCGGCGGTGAAAGTGCCGCCGTTGAGATTCGCCGTTCCTGTTCCGCCGTCGGTGGTCAAGCCGCCACCGATGGTCACGGCGGTGGCAGCGCTGGATTTCGTGACAGTGCCGCCGGACATACTGAAGGTGCCGGTGGAATTGGCCCCGTTGCCGATTTCCATATCATTCGCCACCGTAAGGGTGCCGGAATCCATCTTCACCGTGCCGGCACCGCCAAGATTTCCGACCAGCAACTGCGTGCCGACCGAAAACGTGCCGCTGGTGTGGATATTCATGGTTCCGGTCGCGCTTGCGAGAAAACCGCCAATAGAGACCCTGTTCGGGATGGTCACATTCCCGGAACCTTGGCCAAAGCCCGTCAGGCTTCCTCCGGTTCCCGCCGTGTTGGCAAGATTATAGGTGCCATTGCCGCCCGCTTGATAGCCAAGCACCAGGTCATTGCCCGCAGCCACCGAGGCATTTCCAGACAGATGGTTCACCCGACCGGCGGCGGTGAAACCAACGGAGATGTTGTCCGGGATAGGATTAATGTTTGCTGTGATGGTCGCGACATTTGCCGGGATGCTGTTGACGATGACAGGTCCTGAGCCGCCGGTAGTTCCGCTCCAGTTGCTAAACGTGTTCCACTCCGTAGTTGCAGCGGTGGTCCTCCAAGTCGCAGCTTGGACGGAACTCGAACCAAGCATACCGGCACCGGCAATGAGGCGGGCAAACCAGAGGTTGGCATGACGTGCGGTCGGGTTCGTTAGAGAATCACGAGTAGTCGAAATTTGGGTATTCATGGAATTCTACTTCATTGGCGAGCATGCCCCGGAGTTTCAGGCATCGCTTGCCTGATCGGGGAACAATTCTCACCTGGGTTTAGGACAATGAGAAAAAACTGCTTTCCAACCGTTTCCGGCCGAATTGCAGGAGAGCGGACTTTACTCCGAACCCAACACCTTGCATCCGCCCGGATTCGGGTCGGAGTTTTCAGTTAGATCGCGGTGGTAGTCTCCGGAGAAAATTCGAGGAAACCCCGGCCGCGACGATGCGCGACCGGGGAGATTTTCCTTCAACCGAACCAGCTTCAGAAATTCACTAGAACTCTCAGGAAGCCTGCGGTCGGAGTGCCGTTGGAACCATTAAGGCTGAAGGTCCGGTATACGTAGCCAGCCGGTGCGGCCGGCAGGCCGCCGGTCACCGGGGCCACTGGAGTGACTCCAGTCGTGAACGAGCCGAGTGTCGTGCTTCCTTGGATGGTGTAAGTGGCACCATCCATGGTGGCGGTTGGCGACGGGCTGCCGGCAAAGACCGGAGTTCCAGTCCGCACCGCGATGGTCATGAGCAGTTCGCTCGTTGCATCACCATCGACGGAACCGTCGGCCACCAAGTTGTAGATCTTGGCATTGTCGCTACCGCTGATCGGCGATCCGCCAAGGGCGAATTCCATTCCGTTCAACTGGCCATCAGTATCCTTATCCACTCCGGGAGCACCATCGGTCAACGGATTCAACCCATAACTGGCGGCCCACGTGGTGTAGGGGGTCGGGATGAGTTGCAACGTGATGTTGGTGGGATTGTAAACCACTTGGAATCCCGCCGGCACATTCTGTTCGATGAACGTGCCGGAACGTAACGCAAAGGTCGCAATCACATAAGAGGTCGCCGTCGGCGCGGCAAGCACGCTGAAGTTCAGCGTCGCTCCGGTGATGTCCAACAGATCGGCAACGACTAGGTTGTCGGCGGTCGCACCGGAGATTTCGCAGGCGTAAGTACCACCGATGACGGTGCCCATGGCCAAAGCATCGTTAACGGTGAATGTTCCGACACCCGCTGCGCCCGGAGCGATCGTGCTGCCAACAGGAACGATCAACTCACCCGCCACCTTTCCGGTTCCTCCCAGAGTGCCAGCCGCTACCGTGGTCGAGCCGAAATAGCTGTTGATCGCGTTGAGCTGGAGGGTGCCCGTACCTTGTTTGGTGAGGTTACCACCACCGTTCGTGAGGATTTGGCCAATCGCAATGGTCTGGCCGTTGCTGTCGATGAATGCACCGGCCGCGCCAACTGTCGCGGTGCCGAGTCCGCTCAGGAAGTCAAGGTTCGCCCCGGTGCCAGCCTTCAGCAGGCCGCCGTTGAGGTTCAATGTGCTAGTGCCGTTGCCGCCGGAGACTCTCCTGGCAACCAACGTTCCGCCATCCAGATTCACCGTGCCGGTGCTACCCGTGCCGTTGGCGAGTCTCACCCCACCCGTGCCACCCGCAGAAACCGTAGCGGTTCCCTGAATGTTCAGGGTTCCAACTTTGTTGTCATTTCTACCGACATAGAGGGTTGCTCCTCCTCCAGCAGTTCCTGTCGAGAAGGTTCCGTTGCCCTGAACGGTCACCACCGCTGCAGCGCTGCCGTTTTCATTGACAGAGAAATCATCGTTGTTGGAGAAGGATCCGCTGTCTTTGACGGTCATGTTGCCGCCACCGTTGAAGCCAACCGAAACAAAGGAGTTGACCACCAAGCTACCGGAACCCTCGATGAGCACATTGCCGGCGGAATTGGCTCCCGGACCGACTTGCAGTCGGTTGTTGGAGGTAAAGATAGAAGTTCCCGCGATATTCAGGGCTCCGATGGAGTTAATGTCCCCACCGACATTGGTCTCAGGGGCGGTCATGGTGGAGGATCCACTCATGTTCACGGTTCCGGTGGTTCCGTTCTTGCCGATGAATACGTTCCCGGTCGAGACAACCGAAGCGCTGTTCTGGAGGATCAGCGTGCCATTGGCTGTACCGGTGTCACCGACGTTGAAGTCACCACTGGATGTGATGCTGCCACTGTCTTTCACGGTCATGGTGCAAACGCCATTGTTACTGTTACCGACCGACATCCAGTCAGCCGTGTGATGGAGGGCCCCGCTGTCCTTGATGGTAACGGTGCACGCGCTTCCCGTGCCCAAGGCCGTCAGGAATCGACCGTTGGCGGTGTAAACCGAAGTTCCCTCGATGGTCATGGTCGTGGTCGCATTCGTGCTTTCACCCAGCAGAGTCTGGCCGTTGGTGGTGAACGGGGAGTTGGTCAACGTCACGATCTGATCGCTGTCGTTCGGCAGGCCGTTGTCATAACCCGTGCTGAAGTTGCCGCAAACGACCGTCGAATTCGTCGCTGTGATGGTGCTGAGCAATCCGGTGTCGCCATTGCCTCGACCGAGTGTCAGCCAACTGCCCACAGTCAGCGAACCGCTGTCAACGATCAGATGGCCTGCAGCGGCGGGAACCGATCCCACCCACAACTCGCCGGGAACCGAGACCGCCTGACCGGGTCCACTGAATTTCAGCGTTCCGGCAAGAACCTCGTTGACTTGTCCGCCCGCGCCGAGCGTGACCGAGCTGTTCGTGAGAATGAGCGATCCGTCACCTTGCTTGTTGAAACTACTGACCAAGCCGCCGGCGACCGGTCCGGTCATCGTTAGATTGGTTCCGCCAGGCACGGTGATGGCGCCATCGAGTCCGCCCGTGGTGAATCCACGGTCAATGGAGACGGTGGCTCCGGTATAATTCAATGTGCCGCCGGCAAGGACGAGATTTGCGGCAGCTGAAGTCGCCGCACCCAGCGGGCTGGCGACGCCGCCATTGGTCAAGGTAGCTACGGTGGTGGTGCCGCCCCCAAGGGTGGTCGCACCGGTGTAGTCGTTGGTGGTAGTGATCGAGAGAGCCGCAGTTCCAGACTTGGTAAGCGTCGAAGTGCCACTGACCTTGCCGCTTCCGGACAGGCTGTAAACCAGAGTGCTGTTGCTGAAGGCCACGTCGCTCGGGTTCACCGTCGTGTTGAGGGTGACAGCGGTCGGCCCAGTGGCGCGGTCGCTGAAGAGCACCGGATTCGGGTCTTTATACACCGCGAGGCTGGCTGTGACCTGATCCACCCAGTTCTGGGTGGTGTTGATATCCCAAACCCCATCATTGGTTCCGGCACCACTCGAGAAGGTGACGGGGATTGCGAAGGAATCCGCCGTCGCCGCTAGATTGAGGGTGATGGTCGTGCCGGCAATCGCCGTCACCGTGGCACCTGCTGGAATTCCAGCGCCGAATGCCTTCTGACCGATCACGATGCTGGTCGCATCCGTCACGGCCACGTCGAACGAGCCGTTGGTCACGTCGCCGGTCTTCACATATTTGGGAACATTCGTGCCATCCCATTCGGGCAGGGCGACGCTGGTGATGTCGAAATAAACCAAGCCCAAGCCCGGTCCGTAGTAATTCGGGTTATCCACCAAGGTGCCAACGACTCCGTTTGGCTTGGTTCCGAGGGTGAAATTGCCGCCTCCGCTGCGGCTGCCCGCATTGTAGGAGACCAACGGCATAGGGGCCGCTTGGAACTTGCTACCTGTCACATTGACAGTGACCACTCCGTTGACCGAGAGAGCTCCGGTAACGTCGAGGATCGAGTTGGTGGGATTGGTTCCCGCCACGTCCCCGCGGTTCAGATTGAGGGTGGTGGCAGCGCTGGTGCCGAACGTGACGGCGCTCGGGATGAGCTGGGCGGCGGCGTACGGGGCCGTAACTCCGAGGATCGTTCCGTTAGCGAGGGAGATGGCTCCCGTACCCGCATTTGCGGCGGTCATAAGAATACTGCCCGCGTTCACCGTGCTGTTTCCGCTGCCCGGAATGCCGACGACAAGGGTGCCCGCATTGACGGTGTTGTTGCCAGTGTAGCTGTTGCTACCCGACAAGGTCAGGGTTCCTGCCCCGCTTTTCACTACGCCTCCGACCCCGCCAAAGGCTGAGGTTGCGGAGACAATGGAACCAGCGGTATCCACCTTCAGGCCTCCGGCATTGATCGTCGCTGTATCGAGATTCTCGATGAAAGGGGTCGAGGGCGTATTGACGACGATTTGAGTCCCGTCGAAAGTGGTGACATCGGTCCCTCCGCCGCCGCTGATTTTACCGGTAGTGAGAGTCCCCCCAGCCAACGATAGCGTTCCCGTGCTACCGCCGTTCGCCGCGACGACCACGTTGCCGGGAGCGGTGATCGTCCCGCCGGTCATGTTCAACGTGCCGATGCCAGCGGCACCGACGCTCACCTGTCCGCCGATCGTTGCCGAGCCTGCGGAGATGTTCCAAATCCCCGGGCTGCTCCCGGTGACATTGCCAATGTACATGGGAGAACCGCTGGCGGTGGTGATGGTCCCGCCGCTCTGATTGAATGTCCCGCTTCCACCCGTGGCGTCGTTACCGAGCGCAAATGGGGAATTCCCATTTTTGATGACCGAGCCGCTGCCGCTCAAATTGAGAGTGCCTTGGGAGCCGTTGCGACCAAGAAGGAACCAGTTGTTCGCCGTGAAGGTGCCTGCGCTGATCGTGTAGGTGGCGACTCCGGTGGCTCCCTCGCCGATCCGCACTTCGTCGGAATTCAACACGCTGCCACCGGTCTGAACTACGGTCGCGGTGCCGTTCTCACCGAAATAAAAGCGTCCGGTGTTGGTGAGGGTGCCCCCGCTGACATTCATGAAGCCGTGAGTGCCAGCGCCACTACCGCAGAAATTCCAACCCCCCGTGCTTATTTGGCCGGAGGTCATATTCAGCGTGGCAGTGCCCCCGTTTTCGCCAATGATCGTGTCGTTCCGGACGATAAGTTGACCAGCACCCGAAGTGTTCACGTTGACCGTCCCCGTGGAGCCCCCCCCTGAACCAACATAAAGCCTTCCGCTGGTGCCTACGTTGCCGACAGTCATGGCCGCCGTCCCGGAGATGCTATAACTACCGGTCCCGCCACCGCGGCCCACGACCATCCAGTTGCCACTGCCGGTATTTGCGCTTCCGGCATTGTGAATCAACTGGCCATTCGTCCCTCCGCCATCACCGACCAGAATGTCCACCGGAGTAGCGGGGATATTTGCGGAAATCGTCGCAATATTGGCGGGCGTCGTACTGATCACCGCGTTGCTGCCGCCGGTGCCGCCACCGCCGGACCAGTTGGTGTTGTCGTTCCAATCGGTACTGGTGCCGCCAATCCAAGTCGACGCGTGAGCGGCTCCTGAAAGGCAAACAACGATGGTGGCAAGTGATGCTCCGAATGTTTGATTGCGGAGCTTCGAGGTATTATATTTGGGTTTCATATTGGGTTTTTCACTAGAGACGTTTTTTGCAAGGTCGCTTCATCAGCGAGTCTGGGAATATGTCTTCAAAAGAGGCTGTGGTTTATGAGACACGGCAAAGACGCAGAGAATAATCACGGAATCCCGCCGCATGACGGGCTTTTGGCGATGCACTTCAATGGGTTTGTGCCATATGACAAAGACTGGGGGATCGAGATGGGTTTCTATCTCCAGAATTAGGGTATTACACGAATAGGATTTGAAATGCTGTCATGGCAAGAACGAATCCCATGGGAATTGTAACTACCTTGTCAGACTTCGGATTTCCCGAATGAGTAAATTTTGGGTTTTGACATCCTGCCGGTTGAGCAAGAGATCGTGAATGTTGTATAAGGCAATCTACGGATTCTCAACATGAAAACACCCCCCCCGTTCGGGGGGGGTAGGAGAATTACAAATCTACGGGAAATTTCTTGAAGGAACTTGGGGAGAACATCGTAGGACAGGCTCTTCAATGAATCTTCACCCGCCCCTTGTCGCACTCCTTCTTCTCATCTCTCCGAGGACATCCGCCCGGGAAATCCCTCCCGCGTTTCCCGAAGACCCGCTCCAAGTCCTCGAACGCACCTGTTTCCAGACCGGCAAACCTTGGAGCCCGGAGGGAAATCTCCGCTCGGATGTCGCGATATGTTACGGCATCGACCCCACCCTGCCGGACCGCGTCGCCACTTGGAAAAACCGTGGCTACAGCGTCCACCTCATGACCGGCGTCGCCTGGGGCCAATATCAGGATTACCTCTACGGCCGCTTCGATGGAAAAAACCATGAAGACAACGCCCAGACCGATCGCAACGGCAAGAAAATCAGCCACGGAGGCGACGTCTATTACATGTGTCCGGCGGAAAACTACGGCGATTTCCTCTGCGTAGGCGTTCAGAAAGCGCTCGATGCCGGAGTGGAAGCCGTCCACCTCGAAGAGCCGGAATTCTGGGCTCGCGCCGGTTGGTCGGAAGGCTTCAAGCGCGAGTGGAAATCCTATTACCATGAAGATTGGCAATCACCCGATTCCTCGCCCGACGCCCAATGGCGTGCGTCGAAATTAAAATATTTCCTCTGCCGCCGCGCGCTCCAGCAGGTCTTCAACCACGTCCAGGCCTTCAATAAACGCACCGGTAAAAAAGTCCGCTGCTACGTCCCCACTCATTCCCTCATCAACTACGCCCATTGGTGCATCGTCAGCCCGCAATCCAGCTTGGCGTTGCTGGACGGTTGCGACGGCTACATCGCCCAAGTCTGGACCGGCACGTCCCGCACGCCGAATGTCTACTGTGGCAATCTCAAGGAGCGCACCTTTGAAACCGCATTTCTCGAATACGGCGCCATGCAAAACCTCGTCCGCGCCACCGGCCGCTCGGTTTGGTATTTGAACGATCCCATCGAAGACAATCCGCGGCACGACTGGACCGACTACCGCACCAACTGGGAATCGACCCTCGTCGCCTCCCTGCTCCAGCCGGACGTCGCAAAATACGAAGTCGCCCCATGGCCCGAGCGCATCTTCGGCGGAAAATACCCACACGGCGGAAATGACGCGAAAACCATTCCACCGGAATACGCCACCGAGCTCCAAGTCGTCATGAACGCCCTCAACGACATGAAGCAGCCCGACATCCAATGGGACTGCGGCACTCAAGGCATCGGCGTCCTCATCAGCGATTCCCTCATGTTTCAGCGCGAGCGGCCCACCCCGAGCGATCCGCATATGGCCCATTTCTACGGCCAGGCGCTACCCTTGCTCAAACACGGCGTCCCCGTAACGCCGGTGCAGCTCGAAAACGTCGCGCTGCCAGGATTTCTCGATCCCCAAAAAGTTCTCCTGCTCAGCTACCAAGGTCAAAAACCGCTCGGCCCCGAAGTCCACACCGCCCTCGCCGCGTGGGTGAAAAATGGCGGCCAATTGATCGTCGCCGATGATGATAAGGATCCCTACAACCAAGCCCGTGAATGGTGGAACGACGACGGAAAAACCCACCGCATCCCACGCCAGCATTTGTTCGAAACCCTCGGCATCACCGACGAATTCATCACCGCCAAACCGGTGGCCGTCGGCAAAGGCAGCGTTCTTTGGCTGCATGCAAGTCCCGCGGAATTCACGACCAGCACAGGGGCCGACCGGATTCTCTCCGTGATCAAGGAAGCCGCCTCGCGCGCCAGCCTTGTTTGGCGGGAAACCAATCACCTCATTCTCAAGCGCGGCCCCTACCGCATCGCCGCGGGGCTCGATGAATCCATCACCGCCCCTGCCGAAACCCTAACCGGCCGTTTCGTCAACCTCTTCGATCCCACACTCGCCGTCCAAAAATCCTTCACCATCAATCCCGGCAGCCGCGGCTTCCTTCTCGATCTCGACGCGGTGAAAAAGTCCGACACCCCGCAAGTCCTCGCCTCCGCCTGCAAGGCCCTGCCATTAAAAGCTAACGAGTGGACCGTCGAAGGCGTCGATAACACTCCCGCCATCGTCCTCATCGCCACCGACAAAGCCCCCAAAACCATCCAGCTCGACGGCATCGAAATCACCGATTTTACCCACGCTGACGGGCTCCTTCACATCCGTTTCCCTAACAAGTCCCGCCCCCGCGTCCTCAGTCTCCGCTTCTGAAGGTGGCTGGAGTGTCTCACTCCAGACCGTTGCGGGAGGCGTCCCTTCCTCCTGATTCCCTCTTACGGGAAACACTCCCGCCCCCATCCCATTCTTGACGCACCGCCGTTTTTTTTCCCAGCATACCGACTTTGGTGCACGGGCCCCCGCCAACATCACTGCCATGAAGATCCAATGCGACTGCGGCTCGATCGTCCACGACGGGACGGACGATTTGCCTCACAAGGCCCACATCATCCCCGACCAGCAGTGGAACACGCTTTTCGAAGCGCTCGACTGGCTCATCGAAACCCGCTGCAACACCGCCATCCAGCGCGACGATGCCTGCAACCAAATCCGCATGCTCATCACCCAGGTCGCCCGCACCGCCTGGCAATGCAGCGCCTGCGGCCGGCTCTTCATCGAGGACAATGCCCGCAACCTCCACTGCTACCCACCCGGCTACCCCGACACCGCCCGCGAGCTGTTACGGGAAATCCCGGGTTGAGTGCGCCACCCCGCCAGCCGCTACCGCCCGTCTCCCAGCGATTGAAGCGGAAAGGTCATCGCATGTTCCGTGACATCCGGCGATCTGCCTGATAAGTGACCGCCGGGATCGTTGATTCCAACCGCCCAGTTTCCCCCATACTCCGGCATCCTCCCTGCTGGACATTTGCGGCTGTCATGGCGCGACTCCCGACTCACCCCCTCCAAAACACCTCAGCCCCCGACAGCTCCCCCTACCGCCGCCCCGACCTCTTCCGGCTCGGAACTCTTCGTTCTCGTCCGGATATCGCATGACCCCCATCGGAACATTCTCGCCCCCTAACAAATCCCTCCCCGTCTTATGAAAAAAATCTTCATTTCCTGTGTTAGCTCGGAGTTCGCCAGCTTGCGCCAAATCGCTGCGGACAAGCTCAAAGGCCGGTTTGAAGTGGACTATCAGGAAGAGCATCCGTTCGGAAATGATGACCTCAAGGAAAAGCTGCGCAAGCGGATCGCATCGTGTCACGGGATGATTCATATCGTCGGCGATGCCTACGGCTTGCAACTCCCCGAAGCAGACAAAAAGCACGGACTGATTTCATTCACCCAATGGGAGCTGCGGGCCGCCAGAGACAGGGGCATCAAACCTTGGCTGATTTTGCCCGGTCCGGCCTGCTGCCACAACACGCCGCTGGAACGACTGGATTGGGATCCCCGTCTTGACGAGGAAGACGCCGTCCAACTCCAACAGGAACGTCGGCACCTTCAGGCCGAATATCGGAAAACGCTGCTCCGGGAATTTAGGAAACTTGAATATCGCGAGCCGAAAGATGACCAGGAATTCCGCAAGGTCATCGACGATCTGCTAAAAAAGGAAAAGCGAACCCGGCAGATTTTCACTTCATCCATGGTGGTGGGAGGCCTCGCTCTGCTCGGTGCGGGCCTGTGGGCGTTCAATGAGTTGGAAGCCCGGATGGAATTTCAGGAAAGCATGCAGGTTGCCAAGACCCTGCGGAACGCGCGGGAGGACAGCGACATCTTCCAAGGGACCGCGAGGATTCCGAAGGAGGATCTCCAGATTGCCAAACTCCAGTGGGCCAGCCTCGACGTCTTGGAAAAAAAAGACCGCAAACTTTGGAGCGGTTGCATCACGAAGTTGAGGGAAACAGGCGAGAGCCTGGCGAAGGAAAGGAAAGATTCGAAGATCCGGACCGACTCGATCAAGACACTGCGCGCCGCATTTCTAACTGAAACAACGGATGCCGGGTCGAAGAAACTTCTGCTGCAGGCGATCGCCGGATACGCGTTCCGCATCGGCGAGTTCGATAGATCCGTGGAACTTGTGCTGGAACCCGCGGCGGGCATCAACGCAAATATGAGATGCCAGTATCTGTTCGAGATTCACTACAATCGCTTTTCAAGATCGTTGAATGAGAAGACCAAGGATAAACACGACCATTCGCTCCAGGCGATTGAGGACGCCCGGGATGCGCTCGGCGGACTCGATCCCGGCTCAAACGAATTCGCCATTTACGAATTCGATTTGCTCCACCTGTTATGGGCGAAAGGCGACATTCAAATCAACAAGCTTGATCGGCCTTTGCCGGATGAGGCGAAAGCCACTTTCAACGAACTGATCCGCAGTGCGGATTTTCTCAAATCCATGGAAGTGATGGTGATCCCCGGCAAACCGGTTGAAGTGGCCACCAAGGATACCGGCGGAAAATCGGCCAAACCAGACCGAAACAAAGCAGTCCCGCTCGTGAAAGAGCGGAAGTCCCTGAGCATGGAAGAAAGTAAAAAGGAGGCGGAACGTCAGCAACTCCGGGTTTCACATGGCTATCTCTATCTCGGCTTGGGCACAAGGGGCCTGGGTCAGGCGGAACTCGCCGCTTTCAAACCTCACGGAAATGAAAATTACCCGGAGAAAGCGATCGACTGCTATTTCGAGGCGATCCGGTCTCTGGAATCCGCCGAGACCGTGGATGATTATGAAGCCACCAAGCAGGCCGTCACGGAACGGGCGGACATCACCAGTGAATTGTCCCCGCTTTACAGCAAATGGGCGGACAGTTTGCTGAACAGCTTTCGGGAAGTGACTTCCCGGTTCGAAAGGGAGTTGGCGGATTACGGCGAACTGGCAGTTAGAGAAAAGGACATGGGCTGGCAGAAGCAACTCGGGAAGTCCGGGCAGGCATACAAAGTCTCCTTTCAAAAATGGCAGAAGGAATGGAAGGAGTTCAACGACAGTTGTGAAGAACAGTCCAAAAAAGCGGAGACTCTCGCAGGCACTCTCAAGAAAAAATACAACGATGAGGCGCTGCAACGCGTCGTGGCCCTCCAGGTCGCCGAGATCCGCAACCAACTAACTTCACGACAAGCCACCAAGGCGGAATACGAAGACAAAGCGGATTTGGCCATCTCGAAAGCTGACGTCCTCGAGCACAGACCCAAGGAAGAAATCAATCCCGTGGTCGCCCGCGATCTCACCGCCATCGAAGGATGCCTCAGCGAACTCGACATCCCGAATCTGGCGGGGGCCAAGCGTTGCATCGAAAAACTCGATGCGCTTGCGAAAAAAGGCGGCGACAACAAAAAGGACATTCAGGATGCAACGGAACTTTCCCAACTGATTCGGAATGTGTTCACGTCCGAGGCCAATTTGAACAGTGCTCGTATCGGGATTCCCACTGCGGAAAATGAAGCCGCCGAACACGAAATCCGAGCCCGCGAGTATCTCAGGCCGAACAGTTTCGGCACGGTCCGGACGGAAGCCGCCAGACAACACATGTTGGCAGCGGAAACACTGCGGCGCAACTCGGCCACCCGCCTAGCCACCGCAAACGAGTCGGTTTCCGAGCAGATCCGACAAACGGCAAAAGCCGCCCGCATCTACCTGGACGACCAAAAAAAACTCGGAGCCGCCGATCTCGCGGGGTTGGCTTATGCGGTCATTGATCGTTCACAGCCGGAATCCGACGTCAAAATTCCTCTCACCACCAAAGAGGTGGCCGCCATCAAGAATGAAGGCAAAACCATCGAAGGAGACCGAAAGGAAAAATAATCATGCGCTGCCCATTTGTCGTGCGGCGGCAGCGGCCCGCCGCTAGCGTTTCCTCATGCCACGCCTCGCCCTGCTCCAATCCGGCACCTTCGCCACCAAGGCCGAATCCTTCGATCATCACGAAACCCTGATCCGCCAAGCCGCGGCCGGTGGCGCGAACATCGTCGTCACGCAGGAGCTTTTCCTCACGCCCTACTTCTGCACCGTCGAGGACCCCGCGCTTTTCGATCTCGCCGATCCCCTGCCCGGTCCGGTCACCGACCGCCTCGGCAAGCTCGCGGGCGAGCTCGGCATTGTCCTCATTTCCTCGCTATTCGAACACCGCGGTCCCGGCCTCTATCACAACACCGCCGCCATCCACGATGCCGACGGTTCGCTGATGGGGCTCTATCGGAAATCCCACATCCCGCAGGACCCCGGCTTTGAGGAGAAATTCTACTTCACCCCTGGCGACAGCGGCTGGCCGGTGTGGGACACGAAGTTCGGGAAAATCGGCGTGCTGATCTGTTGGGATCAGTGGTATCCGGAAGCCGCCCGCCTGATGGCCCTCGGCGGTGCCCAAGTTCTCGTCTATCCGACCGCCATCGGCTGGTTGCCCGAGGAAAAGCCGACGCTCGGCGACGCCCAGCACTGCGCTTGGGAAACCGTCCAACGCGGCCACGCCGTCGCCAACGGCTGTTACCTCGCCGCCGTCAACCGCACCGGCGCCCAGGACAACACGGAATTCTGGGGCCGCTCGTTCGTCGCGAATCCCTACGGCGAACTCGTCGCCAAAGCCTCCACCGAGAAGGAGGAAATTCTCTATCACGACCTCGACTTCCAAGCCGTCGAAAATTTCCGCCGCATCTGGCCCTTCTTCCGCGACCGCCGCATCGACGCCTATCAGGATCTGACGAAGCGCTGGCGCTAACCCTCACGCCGCTACTTCGCCTGCCTGCGGGCGTTCCTCGCGGGATTTGCGGCAGGGGTCTTGAATCTGCCGGGAGGCGGGTTGCCGTTGATGTCGTCCTTGTTGGTGGCGGGCATGTATTTCGCCATCGCGGTTTTACGGGAAGCCATCGTGGGATCGCTGGCGAGATTCTTCCACTCGTTCGGATCTGCGGCTTCATCGTAGAGTTCCTCGTCGCCGTTGCGGTAGCGGATGTACCGCCAGCCCTCGTCGCGGATGGCGTGGCTTTCGTAGGTGTAGGTTGTTAGCGCGGGCTTGTCCCACGCCGCCTTCGGGTCCGCCAACAGCGAGCGGATGCTCTGCCCTTCGACATGCTTCGGCGTTTCAATTCCGCAAAGATCGCACAGCGTCGGATAGATCGACATGAAATCCACGGTGCGATCGCAAACCAAACCGGGTTTGGTGACACCGGGCACGACCCATAACAGCGGAGCCCGGGTCGTCTCCTCCCACAGCGCGAATTTCCGCCAGTGTTCCTTTTCTCCCAGATGCCAGCCGTGGTCGCCCCAGAAACAGATGATCGTGTTGTCCTTCATCGGCGATTTGTCCAAGGCATCCAACAGCCGCCCGACAAGCATGTCGGCGTAGCTGATGGCCGCGAGATAACCCTGCACGGCTTCCTTCCATTCGCCTGCCTCGATGATGCGGGCGTGGTCGATGCCCGGCATCGCCATGCGGACTCCGGCAGGCGGCACGTCGGCTAGATCCTCACCGGGCGGCAGATGCGGCGGCAGCACGATCTGATCGAGCGGATGCATGTCGTAGTATTTCCTCGGTACGTTCCACGGCATGTGCGGCTTGTGGATGCCGCACGCGAGGAACAGCGGCTTGTCGTGGGTTCCCCCTAACTGATCGATGGCGTAGCTGACGATTTTCCAATCGTCGAAGTCCTCATCCTTGCAATCCAGCGGCGCAAACTTGATGCCGCCGACCCCGGTGCTCTGGCCTTTCGGAACTGCGGGTCGGCCACCCTCGCCTTCCAGGTAGGCATCCCAGTCCTGATGGCGGTCGTAGGCTTCATGATAGATTTTCCCGGAGCCGATGGCTTCATAGCCGTTGGCTCGCAAGTGCATGTTGAGCGTAAGTTCCGGGGCGATGACCTTGCGCCAGTCGTCATCATTGTCATAAACTCCGGTGGTGCTTGGCTTCATTCCGGACATCAGGGCGGCACGCGAAGGATTGCAAACCGGAGCCGCGCAATAGCTGCGGGTAAAAGCCACTCCGCGCGCGGCGAGCCGGTCGATGTTCGGAGTCTTCGCCTGCGGGTTGCGGCCGAGGTAGCCGACCCAGTCGCGCAGATCGTCAACAGCGATGAAGAGGACATTGGGCTTCGCCGGGGCGTCGGCGGAAAATGCCGGACCGGTCAGGAGGAAAACCGCGGAGAAAATGGAGACAAGTCGCTTCATGACGTTCGGTAGTCCCCAAGTTGGCCAGAAACCGGGGCCGATCCAGAGGAATCTTCGCCACCCCGGCGCTTGCGGACGGAAATGAATCCGCCCATGGTGGCATCCTCGCCATGCGCCTCCTCCTCATCGAAGACAACGCCCCGCTACGCAACGCCGTGGGCCAGTATCTCCAGGAAGCGGGGTATCTGGTGGACGTCGCGGCGACCGGCGACGAAGGACTGTGGGCGGCGGAAGGCGGCGGGCACGACCTGATATTGTTAGATCTGATGCTTCCCAACATCGACGGCATGGAAATCCTCCGGCGGTTACGCGCGAAGGGCAACCCGGTCCACGTCATCGTCCTCAGCGCACGCGACGGACTCGAAGACCGCCTCGAAGCGCTGGATGCCGGTGCGGACGACTATCTGGTGAAACCGTTTCCACTTTCCGAAGCCCTGGCGCGGGTGCGCGCCTTGCTGCGGCGGTCGTATGTGAGAAAAAGCCCGTTGATGCGGGTAGGCGATCTCGAACTCGATCCGATGCGCCGCACCGTGCAGCGGGGGGAACGGCCGATCGATCTAACAGCCTTGGAATACCGGCTGTTGGAATACCTGTTCTACCGCTCCGGCGAAGTCGTTTCCCGAACCGACATCTGGGAGCGCGTCTTCGAAGACGGCACCGGCGGCAGCAGCAACGCGGTGGACGTTTACATCGGCTATCTTCGGAAAAAACTCAACGCCGACGGCCAGCAAGACCTCATCCACACCCGCCGCGGACAAGGTTACATCCTGGAGGGCCTCGGACCATGAGGCAGCCCTCGCTCAAGCGCACCCTGCTGTTCCGCTGCGGCGTTGGCGTGAGCCTGCTGCTTTGCCTGCTTTCCTGGGGCGTCTATCTGCTAGTAAAAAAGAGCCTCTATCGCGAGGTGGACGAATCGATCGCACAGACCGCCGCGCTCCTTGCCAACGAGATCGAGTTGGAGGACGGAAAAATCTCATTCGAATGGCGGGAAGGGATGGGCACGAACAAATCCCTCATCGAAGACGGATTCTTTCAGTTCTGGGACGAAACGACGGGGATCACCACCCGCTCACCAGGGTTGCGGCAGTTGAATCTTCCACGGTTTACGGGACCCGGCGGCGAACCGCGCCTGAAGAGCATCCAGCTTCCCAACGGCCACCGCGCCCACGCGATCGGGCTGAGAATTTTCCCCTTCGTCCTGCCGGAGGAAATCGAGCGGATGAAGGGACGCGGCCACGTCATCGATCCGAAATCCCTGCCACACATTCTCGTGGTCGCACGTGATTCGGAGCCTGTCCACCACACTCTGGCACGGCTGCGCGGAATCCTCGCCGGGGGCAGCCTGCTGACACTCGCCCTCGGACTCCTCCTGATAGACCGGGTGGTACGCATCACGCTCCGGCCCATCGACAACCTGACCGCGCAAATGAGGAACCGCTCCGGACATCAACTGGATTCGGCACTGGACGTTCCGGGCTTGCTTCCTATCGAGCTGGCGGGCCTTGCGGAAAACTTCGATTCGCTGCTTGCCCGGGTTGCGGCGATCCGCCAGCGGGAAACCGATTTCATCCGTCACGCCGTGCACGAACTCCGCACCCCCATCGCCGGGCTGCGGGCAACAACCGATCTCGCCCTCTCCCAACCGCGCGAGGCTGGCGCCTACGCAGCCCACCTCGCCACCTGTCAGAAAACAGCGATCGAGCTGGGAGAGTTGGTGAAACGCCTGTCCGCTCTCTCTCGCATCGGCCAGGAAAACAGCCCGCCATCGCGCGACCCTCTCGACACGACCGCTTTGCTAACGGATTGCATCTCACCCTTCCTTTCCTTACTCCAGGAACGAGGAATTACCGTGAACCGGAATTTTCCCGGAGCTTCCTTGATCGCCAGCGGCGATACCACCTTGCTCCGGATCATTTTCAACAACCTGTTCGACAACATTGTTAGCTACGCGTGCGCCGACAGCGAAGTCAGCATCAACGGGAGCGTGGCTGGCGGAGAGGTGGAGATCCGGATTTCCAACATGGCGGATGATTTGCCCGATAACCCGGAGCGATTGTTCGAACCGCTATTCCGCCGCGAGGCTTCGCGCAACGACTCGGGAACCCATCTCGGCATCGGGCTGACATTGAGCTTGGAAGCGGCGACCGCAATGGGAGCGAGCTTGCAGGCGAGGAAACCGGAAGACGGGTGGATCGAGTTCACGTTGAAAATCCCCCTGCCCGAAAAACCCTAACGGGGCCAACCGGCGTGGAGACCGCGAGGCCCGGCCTCGCGCGAAACCGAGCTTTTATTTCACGTGGAACCGCTGGATATAGCTGCCGCTGGCATCCGCGTAGGCGACCCACACGGCACGGGCTTTCGCATCGTAGGTGATGGTCTTCGCGCCGTGCGGGCAATCGACCTCGCCGAGCGAGGTCAATCCCGACGGCGAGTCTTGGGCAATGCAGATTTTCCCCGATCCGCAGGCGCTATAAACGCGTTGTTGATCAGCATCGAAGGCAATTTGATCGACACCTTTGGCGATATCCACGGAGCCGGCGTTCTTGCCGGTCTTCGCGTCCACTACCGCGAGCTTGCCATTGGCTCCGGCGCAAAACAGATGGTTCGTCAGCGGATTGTAAGCCAATCCGTGCGGTCCTGTCGCGGGCGCGGTGGACCATGTCTCCTTGATCTGATGAGTTTCTGGATCGATCGCCAGCACGGTGGCGTCGGACTTGATATTCTGGAACACACGGTCGGACGCGGCATCGTAGATGACGACTTCAGGTGCCTCGGCGATTGCGATTGTGGCGCTCACCTTGTTCTCACGCGGACTCACCACCCAGAGGTCCTTGCCATCATCGTGTCCCACGTAGAGTTCATGTTTCTTCGGATTGAAAACGATCGCGTCGGCCGGACCGTCGAGTTTGATTTCCCGGATCGCTTCGAGTTTCTCGGCATCGATCACGACGACCTTCTGTTCCTTGCTAACACCCACGAGATAAGTTCCCGCCTCTTCGTCCACCGCGACGTCCTGGGCTTTGCCGGTGGGGATATGTTTCAATAGCTTGCCATCCGCGAGGTCGAAGACATCAAGCGAGTTGTTGCCGGTGTGGTTGGCGAGAAGGCGGTTGCGGGTGGCGTCGGTTTTCAGGAAATCGAAGCCGCCGGTGGAGTCAGGAACTTTGAGGGGAGCATCGGCGACCAGCAACGCTTCATCCGCGTAAAGGGATGGGACGGATGCCACCAGCAAGGCGGCGGCCAGCGATTTTTTGAAGATGGATTTCATGAGGTGAGTTTGGATAGGTCGATCGCGGAATGATGGTTGTTAGTTCGCTACGGTTTCGATTTCAGGATCGGTCGCCGCCAGCCCGAAACGCCCGAACTTCAACGCCAGCGCCGGCAGCAACAGCAGATTCAGCAAAGTCGAACTGATCAGTCCGCCCAGGATGACGATGGCCATCGGACCTTCGATTTCCTGACCGGCGGCTTCCGGCTTGAGCGCGATCGGCAGCAGCGCGAGCGCCGTGACCATCGCGGTCATCATCACGGGAATCATCCGCTCGCCCGCGCCGCGGATGGCGGTTTCCAAAGTCCATGGCGCACCATCTTCGGTGACAAGATGCTCGTAGTGGGACAGCATCATGATTGCGTTCCGGGTGCTTACGCCGAACAATGTGACCATGCCGACGAGCGCCCCTAACGAAATCGGAAGCTGGCTGACAAACAACGCGAGGATCCCGCCGATCAACGCGAACGGAAGATTCACCATCACCAAAGCGACATTCCTTCCCGATTTGAAAACGATCCATAACAGAAGGACGACCAGCACCACCGCAAGTGTCGATGAAGCGGCCAGATTGCGATGCGCCTCGGCCTCGGCTTCGGCGGCTCCGGTGAAAACGAGCTGCATCCCCGCAGGCAGATCGACCTGATCCGCAACGGATTTCTTCGCATCCGCCACCACTTCATTGACGCTGCGGCCCTGGGTGTTGCAGGTGATCACCTGACGCCGGCGGCCACCGTCATGTTGGATCGACGCCCGCCCGGAAGCAGGGAAAACATCGGCGACATCGCGGAGCAGGACGATCGCTCCATTGGAAGTGACGAGGGGCATCTCCCCCAGACGGCCCACGTCGGACGAGTCGCCACCACCGGTCACGACGAGCGGGATGACCCGGCTTCCTTCGTAAAGCTGCGCGACCTCGGTTCCCTGATAGGCGGCCTGCAATGCGTCGAGGACTTCCACCGGGCGCAATCCAAGTTCACCTAATACATCCGGTTTCAGCCTGACGACCATCCGTGGCGACTCGGTTGCGGACTGGACAATGACGTCGGAGGCTCCGTCAACCTTGCCAAGAACCGCGGCGACGTCGCCCGCACTCTTTTCCAACGCATCGAGATCATCGCCATACAAACTGAGAACCACTTCCGCCGTTTCACCGCTGATGGTTTCACCGATGCGGTCGCCGAGGAACGTGAGCACTTCCGTTTGGACCCCGGGATAGCGCCCGACCAGCGTGCGGATATCTTCCTGCGCCTGCTCTTCATCCGTGCCGATCCCGGGCTTGAGTTCGATGTGGAATTCGGAGCGCTCCGGCCCCCAGGTATCGACTCCGGCTTCGGAACGTCCCGCTTGTTGCTCGACACTGAGAACACGCGGGTCCGCTAACAGCTCATTGGAAATCAACATCCCCAGCCGCGACATTTCCACCAGCGAGGTCCCCGGCACGGAAGAAAGCTGCAACACGAAATGACCCTCACGGAAGTCCGGGAGAAACGCGGTTTTGAGCCCCGGCAACAACGCGAGCACGCCACCGAGAATGATCAATGCCAGCAGGAACGTCAGCTTGGGAAAACGGGCGACCACCCGGAGACCGTGGGAGTGCAGCCATTTCATCCAGCGCAGATAAAACGGCTCGCGATCCTCCTTCAATTTCCCTAACAAAATCGAACACAGCGCCGGAGTCACCGTGATGGCGACCAGCAGCGAGGCAATCGTCGCGATCACGAACGCGAGGCCGAGCGGCAGGAAAAACCGGCCCTGGATCCCGCCCAGCATGAACACCGGCAGGAACGCCGCGATGACGATCAACGTGGCGTAAACAATCGCGCTGCGGACTTCCACGGAGGCATCGAGGATCACCTTGGCATGGGACAGCGGAATCGGCGCGGCGGCATTCTCCCGCAGGCGACGGACGATGTTTTCCACGTCGATGATCGCGTCATCCACCACCACGCCGATGGCCACCGCGAAGCCGCCGAGCGTCATCGTGTTCAAGGTCACGCCGAAAGCACGGAAAACGATTACCGACGCTAACAGCGACAGCGGAATGGAAAGGAAAGAGATGAACGCCGTGCGGGGGCTGCGAAGGAAGACCAACAGCACGATCACCACCAACACCGCGCCGATAGCCAGCGAGTGACCGATGTGACCGAGCGCGATTTCGATGAAATTCGCGGGCCGGTGCAGGCTGCCATGAAGAGTGATTTTCTGTTTCTCCAGCGCCGGTTTGAAATTCTCAAGCGCAGCTTCGACACGACGCGTCACGTCGAGGGTGTTGGTGCCGTATTGGCTGGTCATCGCGAGCAGCACGCCGGATTTCCCCTGGATTAGCGCGTCACCAAATCGAGGAGCCGCGGCTCGGCTGATTTCCGCCACATCGCGTAACCGGATCGCATCGCCACCACTGCCGGTGATGATTGTCGCGCCGAGCACCGCGGGATCGGTGAACTGCCCTTCGGCAGCTACCAGCAGGCGCTGGTTCGCGGTCTCGATGTAGCCCGCGCCGCGGATGCCGGTGGCCTCACCGGCGGCCTTGAGCACGTCGGCCAGGGTGATCCGAAGACCTAACAATCGCTCGGGATCCACCTTGATCCGCATTTGCTCGACCTCGCCGCCTACCACGCTGACATCGGCGACGCCGGGCACCGCGAGCAACAGCGGCTTGAGCTGCCAGTCGGCCAGCGTCCGCATTTCCATGGCGCCGGCGCTGTCGGAAGTTAGACCGATTTTCAGCAAATCCATCGTCGATGAAACCAACGGCGACAGCGTGGGCGCCTTCGCCTCCTTGGGAAGATGGCCGGCCACCTCGGTCATGCGCTCGGCGAGCAGTTGGCGGTCAACGAGGATGTCGGAGGACTCTTCGAAAACCACGGTCACCACCGAGAGGCCCTGGATCGACTCCGAACGGACGTTGTCCAGATGGGCGATGCCGCTGACGGCCGCTTCGATTGGATAAGTCACCAGATTCTCCACCTGCTCCGGTGCGAGGCCAGGGACTTCCGTCTGGATCGTCACCTGCGGCGGAACGAAATCCGGAAAGACGTCGAGCGACGATCTTGAAGTCTGATAGATGCCGAGCGCCATGACGAGAGTGGCGACGACGACGACCACTCCGCGAAAACGCAGGGACTGTTGGATGATCGAACTTAACATGGCGCGTTCACTCCTCTTCGGCCGGGCCGAGGGTTTCCTTCGAAAGAAGCGACTGCGCACCCTTGGTGACAACTTCCTGAGGTGTGAGAAGATCGAGGTTCACAAACCAACCGCCGTCGATGGGATTTTGAGTGGAAATTTCCAGCCGCTCGAATTGATCATCGCCACTTTTCTGATAGATCCACGCCTTGCCCAGATAGAAAACCACCGTGTTCTGCGGTACGAATTTTCCCGCAAGCTGTTCCTCGCTTTTGAGTTCCAGGGATCCGGTGAGCGCGAGTCCCGCAGCCAGCGGAGACGCTGGTGTTTCAATCAGTCCGAAAAACGCCCGGCCTTGGAAAGCGGGATCAACGGCCGGTGCGGGGATGATCCGGCCGCAACGAAGCGGCGCAAATTCGTTTCCGGCGGAATGCAATCGGGCGGCCAAAGGCATCGCATCGAAACGCTCGCCGCGCGAAACCGAGAGCCGGACGAGCGCCTGCCGTCCCAGAAGCAAATCGTCCAACAGCTTGGCCCGGTCAGGTGCTGTTAGCTTCGAAAAAGTTTGTCCCCATTCCAGACTGAGCCGGTCCTCAAGAGCTTGGATCAGGACCTTGTCCTGGGCCAGTTGGGCTTGGGCCGCCTGGACATCCTTCCGTGCCACAAGCTCGCCGGAAGCAAACAGTTTCTCCGCACGTTCCAAGGACTCCGAGGAAACTCCGATCACCGCCTGCGCGGCAACGATCTGGCGAAAAAGGTCGATCAACGGCGCGGGTGATAGAACTGCGCCAAATACCGGAACTTCGGGCGGCAGGGTCTTGGTCGCCAGAATCGCGGTTTCCAATCCAAGCAATTTCTGGGCATCGGCATCCACCTCGACGGCGCATGAGAATCCTCCGGCGATCAACGCGAGAACGGGTATCAGGAGTTTAGTTTTCATCGAAGGAAATGCGGGCGCTGTCTTGCAAGCGGCCGAGTGATTGTTGGGCTTGGCCAAGGGCATCGATGCGGGCGAGCTTGGCCTGCAGCACCAGCGAGCGGGCGGTGTTTTCCGCGACGCGTTCGCCTTCCCCGGCTTTCGCAAGATGTTCGGCATCGTCGAGTTGTTTGGATTGGGTTGTCACCAGACTCTCAACCTCGCGCAGCCGTTGGAGATCGGCATGATACGCGGCGAGGGATTGATCGAGCTCGCCACGGATGCCGATTTGCAAACGCTCGAAAACGGCGGCGGCCTCGTCGCGTTTGGCGACGGCCTCGCGGATCGGTCCGGCGTTGCGATCGACGGGAAGTGTTAGGCCGATACCCAGCGCCCACTTCGACTGTCCTTGGTCGAAGGTGTAGCCGGGATTCAAATGAAGATCGGGCGTTTGCTTGGCGATTTCCAAACGCAAGCCCGCATCGGCGGCGGCATAATCTTCCAACGCGCCGAGGATATCGCTGCGGCGAATCAACGCGGCTTTTCTCAAAGTCTGTTCCGTTGGAGTCGCGGGAAAATGATCGAGCGCGCCGAACGACACCGCCGTGTTGCTGATGGAAATGGCCGGGACACCGAGCGCGTCGGCCAGTTTCGCGCGGGCGGCGTCGAGCTTGCTGCGCCCGTCGGCGAGATCCAACGAATTCCGGCTCTGCTGGGTCTGATAGATGGCGAGATCGGTGCGCGGCGCTTCGCCGGCTTTCACGCGTTCGGAAGCCATCGAGATAAGAGAGTCGTCATTTTCACGCTGGCTTTCGAGGATTTCCAGACGCCGGGTGGCAGTCTCCAACTCCAGCAAAGCCGCGCGGACGCCGGAGGAAACAGTCCAGGCCGTATCGGCAATGGAAAGCGCGGCGGCGTTCGAAGCGGCCTGTGCCTGTGCAGTGCGTTCCCCGCGTTTGTTAGCGGTCTCGATCTGATAGTCGAGGGTGAATCCGAGCACCCACGGCGAGACACCGCCGCCGGGATTGCCGAGTTCCGGAGCGAACGACAACGTCGGATTCGGAGCGGTGTCTGCGGTCTGGATTCCGGCCCGGGCGGTGGCGGCTTTCGCTTTCGCGACGGCGATTTCCGGATGGTAATACAAAGCGGCTCCTTGCAGCTCGCGCAGTTTCCATGGCGAGGGCGGCCACGCCCGCTTGTTGCTCCAGTGACCGGATGAAACGATCGCCATGCGAAGTTCCGGGTCATCCAACCGACGTTTCCCGAAGTGGATCGCTGTGGCTTGTGGGTCCAATGACTTGGGAACGTAGGCCTGGCACGCCGCGATCAGAAGGCACACCGCCATCGCCAGAAATCTCCGGATTTCAACAGGCGGCGATGGTTTTTTGGGTTTCGACGTCACGATCAAGAACGGGTGTTTAACGGAAGCCGCATGAGAATCCAATGAGCGAAAGAGATTGCTGGAAAGTATTCCGGAAATCGCCACGACATCAGAACTCGAAATTAAACCCGGATCGCAGGGTCATCACCTTGTCCGTGTCATAGCCGAGGCTGGTGTAAACGTTCCAGTTCTCGTTGAATTTGTACTCGGCGGCGATGGCCCCACCGAAGGTTCCATTTTCTCCACTGACGGCTGACGTGTTCCCGAAGACCTCAGCGTAGAGGCCGAGATTCTCCGTGACGTTTCTCTGTATGGAAAAGTCATAGATGAACTGATCCTTGAGATCCTCGGTCTTGGTCGAGGTAACGAAGTCATAACCAATGTTCCAATTGCAGATCCATGGGCCGATTTTTTTCCCGATGATGATATAAGGCTGATAGTCGAACTCGCCGGTCCCGATATCACGATTGGTGGCGGTGGGCACCTTCAGCTTGAAAGCCGCGACGGCCGCGGGAACCCATGAGTTGGGATCGTCCAGCACCATCATGTAAGACGGGGTGATTTCCAGATCACCGACGCCGCTGTAGGAAGGACCGTCCTTTGGCCGGTCCCACTCGTAAAAGAAAGGCTCGATGAGGATTTCCGCGCGACTGGTAATTCCGTATTCATACTGGTTGACGGTGAAATAGGCCGTGCCGCCGTCCTTGTCCCGTTCAAATTGGAGGGCCGCACTGATGAGGCTATCGCCCTTCTCGCCCAGCTCGGCGGTTTCGGTTTCAAGAACCAGATCCGCGTGAAGGCTACCGGTAGCGGCCAGCGCGAAGCCCGTAATGGTGAAGAGACGAATCAGATAATTCATATTGTTTGTTTTTTACTTGTTAGGGAAACCATGGGTAATGGCGATGGTGAGAATGATGGTGACTTGTCCGACATGTCGTGACTGGTGACACGGGGCGTTTCCTCACGCTTTCGATTCCCGTTTCCATCACTCACGGATGGCAAAGCGAGAATAAACACGGTCAATGAGCCTTGATCCTCATGAAGCACCACGTCCCCGCCCTGGGCGCGTGCGAGCTCCCTGGCGATGCTCAATCCGAGGCCGTGCCCGGTGATGGACGATACATCCGCCGCACGGAAAAACCGGTCGAAGACCCTGGGACGATGACTGGCGGGAATGGACGGACCGGTATTCGCGATTTCAACCCAACAGAAACCATTGCTCTCCGTGACGCGGACGATAATCCTGCCGCCTTCGATGTTATATTTAACCGCATTTTCCAGCAGGTTCTGGAGGATGATCGTGGTGCCTTCCCGATCGAAACACGCACCGTCGGAAGTCTGGCATTCAATCGAAACGGAGATCAGCCGGGTATCCGCCAGTACCCGCGCGTCTTCGCCGCAAGCGGTGACAAGTTCGACGAGATGGCCCGCAACCGGCTGGAGGCCCAACTGGCCGGCATCGGCACGCGAGAGGACGAGCAGGGTCCGGGTGATGTGGGTGATGCGCCGCAATTGGTCGAGGGCTTCGACGGCATCGGCACGGTCGGAAGGGACAAGGGAGGGTGAAGCCAGCAAACGCTCCAACCCGGAGCGGGCGATCGCAATCGGAGTCTGGAACTCATGGGAAGCATCGGCGCTGAAGCGGGTGGCTTGGTTGAATGCCGCGGCGAGGCGATCGAATGTGGCATTGAGAACGGTGGCCAGACGGGCGAGTTCGTCCGCAGGCGGCAGCACGGGCAATCGTTCCCCGGGGTTCCGGGCGGAAACACGCTCGGCAGCGTCCGTTAGAACACGCACCGGTGCCAGGGCGCGCGCGGCAAGCCAGCGCGCGCCGAAATAGATGATTGCCAGAATCCCCGGAAAGACAATCGCGACGGCGATCAGCAAACTCGAACTGAGCTCGTTCAAATCATCGAGATCAATCCCCAGACGAAGGGTGACACCTTGATCGGAAAACACCCCCACACGGATGCCGGATTCGCCGAGATCGAAGTCGGAGAGGCCGGGCAGGACGCCCGAAAACGAAAGACCGGCGAGGCTATGCGAGCGGTAGAGCGGCTTTCCGGCGGCATCCACCACCTCAATGAACCATTCGCTGCCGCTGGTTTCGGCAATGGTGTTTTCCACCGCTTCCGGCGTGACCCATGCGGGGTCCGCGCCGTTCTTCCGATAGACGGCGAGGAAATGGTCGCCGATGAGCTGGAGCTGGTGATCCAGTTCCGACATTTCCTGATGCTGCTGATAGATGGCCACTCCGCTTCCCACGACGAGGAGGATGGCGGCGACGAGCAGGGCCGACCACAGTCTGAGTTCCGTCCCGAGCGACCAGCGTTTCATGCGAATGCTTCGAGTTTGTAGCCCACGCCCCGGACGGCGTGCAGCAGATTGGCCTCGCCACCCTCATTGAGCTTGCGCCTGAGTCGTCCCGTATAAACGTCCACCACGTTGGTATCCGGATCGAAGTGGTATTCCCACACCTTCTCGATGATCTGGGTTCTGGAAACAACCCGGCCCGGCGTGCGGGCGAGAAATTCCAGCAGCGCGAACTCCCGGGGTGTTAGGACTACCGGACGCTTGCCGCGGGTGACGTGGCGGCGCATCAGGTCGATCGTGAGATCCGCCACCCTCAGGACGCTGGCCAGCTCGCTGCCGCGCCGGCGGACAAGGGCTTTCACGCGGGCGACGAGTTCGCTCATGTCGAATGGCTTGGCCACATAGTCGTCGGCCCCGAGCTCGAGTCCTTCGATCCGTTCGGAAACCTCGCCACGGGCAGTTAGAAAAAGCGCGGGCGTGGCAATGTGCCGTCCGCGAAGCAGCCGCAGCAGGCTGAGCCCGTCGCGCCCAGGCATCATGATATCCAGCACCAAGCCGTCGTAAGGACGGGTGGTGGCGAGTTCCAGCGCCTCATCGCCATCGTGAACGACGTCCACGGTGAAGCCGGCTTCCGTCAGCGCCTGACGGACGAAGCTGGCAAGTTTGATCTGGTCTTCGGCTAGCAGAACTCGCATGATTTCAGGCAATCTGGAGAAATCATGGCAGACCGATCATGATAGGACGGTAAGACGGCGGTAAATTATTTGTCAGTTTCCGCCATGGTGGCGGCACAAAAAAACGCGGCACCGGGTGACGGTGCCGCGTTGTGTCAGAAGCTTTAATCGGGATTATTTCTCCTTTTCCTCGTCCTCGTTGCCGTCCTTGTCTCCATCGGCGTCCTCCTTGGGTTCCGCAGGTTCGAGCGCCCTGGAAACGAACTCTCCGGCGAGCGAGACTTTCACCTCTTCGGTGCCCTTCTCAGTCTGGATGTCAGCTTCGTAGAATTTTTTTCCGTCCGCCGTCACTTGGACGACTTCGAGGATTTTATGAGCGCCAGCGCGACCCTCGATGGTCGTGCGGACAGCGGCCGGCACGTCGGCAAGGGCGGTCGCCTCTTCCGTTTCCACCAGTTTGCCGTCCGGGGAAAACTTGTGTTCGAGCTTTTGTTTGCCGTTCATGACGACGACTTCATAGCTGGTCTTCCCGTCATCGACTTCGGTGGCGACGGATTTGATTGTGCCTGTCCCGGCGACCGTGGCTATGGCCTTCTGGACGACTTCGGGCAGGCTGGCGAGTTTGACCGGTGTTTCCGTCTCCGCCGCGAAAAGCGGGATGGCGGCGATGAATCCGAAGCTGGCGATGATGGAGCTAGTGGTGTATTTCATGGGTCGAGTTTTGTTTTTGATTTCGTGCGGAAATTCGCAACAGCAGAAATGATATCAGCCGGACCCTTCCAAAAGGGTGTGCGGAGCGATGAATATTTTGTTACCCGCGGAAACGGCGATGAAACACCCGCCTTGATTTCCAACACTCTCCGACGATGAACTGGATCCGCTGGTCCCGGTTCTCTGTATTTTCACCTCAGACCACGATTCGGGCAAAAATCGGAGTTCCCGAGGTGGACTCGAATCTTACGAAAGTGGTCCCCGAGGCGGTGATTCTCGTTTTCGCCTGGGCGAATGCCTTCGACCTGATCAATTTTGCAACCAAACGCGGATGGGTAGCGAAGTTTTCATGCGAATCCCGTGAGAAAAGCTGACAAATTTAATGGGATCCCCTCATGAGATTCTCATCTTGATCCCGATACCTCCTTCCTGATAACTCCTGTTGCGTGTTGGCCATCACGGGCCACCGCCAACCGATCCAGCGAATCATGATTCCTCTCAAACTCGATTCAGAAAAAGACCAGTTGTTCGAAGATTCCGCCACAAAGAGCAACGACTTCAAGTTCGATGCCAGCGTGGTCAATGTCTTCGACGACATGGTTTCCCGTTCGGTGCCGTTTTATGCCGAAATGCAGCGAATGACCACCGAACTGGCCAGCTACTTCGCCCTTCCGGGAACACGCCTCTACGATATCGGCTGCTCCACCGGGACCACGCTGCACGAACTCGACCGGTCCGTCGATCCCGGCGTGTCGTTCGTGGGCATCGACAATTCCGAGGAAATGCTGGCGAAGGCGGAGTCCAAGCTCGACGGCATGCGCCATAACCGGGAGCTGACCTTGGAATACGGCGACATCAACCGCGACCTGTTGATCGAAAACGCCTCCGTGGTGACGCTGCTGCTGACCTTGCAATTCGTCCGCCCGCTCAACCGCGAGCGCATCATGAAACGGATCTGTGAGGGCATGGTTCCTAACGGATGCATCATTCTGATCGAAAAACTCACGACCGAGGATTCGCTGGTCAACCGGCTGTTCATCGAGAAATACTACGACTACAAGCGGCGCAACGGCTACTCCAATACCGAGATCGCACACAAGCGCGAGGCGCTCGAAAACGTGCTGATTCCCTATCGAATGGAGGAAAACTTCGACTTGCTGGGACGGGCCGGTTTCAAGAACATGGAGGTCTTCTTCCGCTGGTACAACTTCTGCGGAATCATCGCCATCAAGTAATATGAAAGCCATCATGATTTCCATCGGGAACTTCCTGTTCAAATATCGGAACTTTCTTTTCCCACTCTACATCCTCGCGCTATTTCTGCTGTTCCGGCCGCCGGCCACCCACGGATATCCGCAGCCTTTGCAGGATCTGGCCGCGGTCGCAGTCGCCCTATCAGGTCTGGCGGTCCGCGGCATCGTTATCGGCCTTGCCTACATCAAACGTGGCGGCCTCAACAAAAAAGTCTATGCCGCCAATCTGGTCACCGAAGGGATGTTCTCCGTCTGCCGGAATCCGCTCTATGTCGGAAACATGCTGATCTACGCCGGCCAGTTCCTGATGTTCGGAAACTATCCGTGTTTCGCGATCGGCGTGCTGTCTTTCTGGTTCATCTACGAATGCATCATCGCCGCGGAGGAATACTACCTGCGCGACAAGTTCGGCCCGGCCTACGACGAATACTGCCGCGACGTGCCACGCTGGATGCCCAAACTTTCGAAAATTAGTGAGGCCACTGCGGGCATGAAATTCGATTGGAAAAAAGTCCTCTACAAGGACTACTCCACGATGTCTTCCACGCTAACCATTCTCGCGTTCATCCAGCTCTGGAAGGTGCTGGCCCATCGGGGATTTTCACAAAGCCACACGGAGGTTTACAGCCTCATCGGAGCAATCGTTCTCATTTCCCTAATTGCGTTCGCCGTGCGGACGATCAAGAAATCAGCTCCACCGATCACACCGGAACAACCGGCCGAGGTGAAATAAGGAATGCCCGGCGGTGGTTGATTTTCGGTGACCGACCGACGATGCTCCGACCATGAACTGGATCCACTGGTCGCTGCTCTCCGCATTTTTCGCAGGTCTGACGGCGATCCTGGCAAAAATCGGGGTGACCGGGGTGGACTCGAATCTCGCCACTGCCGTCCGCACGGCGGTGATTCTGATTTTCGCCTGGGCAATCGCATTCGTGACTACGAAACCGGCAGTGATTTTGGATTTCCCGGGGCGTACCTGGCTTTTTCTTATCCTGTCGGGAATCGCGACAGGGCTCTCGTGGCTATGTTATTTTCGCGCTCTGCAACTGGGGGACGCCTCGCGCGTGGCCCCGATCGACAAGCTCAGCGTGGTTTTCGTAATCGTGCTGGCGGCGGTGTTTCTGAAGGAAAAGATGACCCTGCAACATCTGCTCGGGGGCCTTCTGATCGTGTCCGGAGCTGTGGTTCTCGCGTGGAAAACCAGTAAATCGTGACCCGGAGCTTGCTTGACGGCTGCCCAGCAAATACGTGGAACCGATGCGACTGGCTGTATTTGAAGCCATTCTCACCCTATTCTCATTTTCGATCTGAAAGAGTCGGATACCATCCCAATGCCCTCCCTACCGATTTCCAGCCCCCCCCTTTCGTCGTCCGGCCCCCCCGAATCCTCATGGCTGAGAGACCTCACGGTGATTACGATCCTCGGCGGGCTTTGGTTTTGCGCTTTGCTCGGAATGAGACCGCTGAGTAATCCCGACGAGGGCCGCTACACGGAAATTCCCCGGGAAATGGCAGTGACCGGCGATTTCGTGACGCCGCGCCTGGACGGAGTGAAATATTTCGAAAAACCGCCGCTCGTTTATTGGCTATCGGCGCTGACGTTCCGGGAATTCGGCGTGAATGAATTCACCGCCCGGCTGTGGGGCGGGATTTTCTCGTTGTTCGGAGTGCTGATGACCTACGCCGCCGCCCGCGCCTTGTATGGTCGGGGAGCCGGGATCTGGTCGGCCGTGGTACTTTCAACCACGATTTACTACTATGGTCTCAGTCAGATCATGCTGCTGGATATGGCGGTGGCGGTGACCATGAGCGGGGCGCTGTTCGCGTTCATCGTGGCGATGCGGGAGCCTCGCGGAAAACGGCGGTTCGCGCTGTTCATGGTTTTCTACGTCATGATGGCCCTCGCGACGCTGTCGAAGGGTCTGATCGGCATCGCGCTTCCGGGCGCGGTGATTTTTCTCTGGGTTTTGCTGTTGAACCGGTGGCGCACGCTGTGGCCTTTCTATCCGGTGGTGGGAACCGTAGTGCTGTTAGCCATCGCGGCCCCGTGGCACGTTCTCGCGGCAAAGGCGAATCCGGATTTCCTGAACTTCTATTTCTATCACGAACACTGGCTGCGCTTCACCACCACGATCCACGGTCGCTACGAGCCATGGTGGTTTTTCATTCCCATCTTCATTGGCGGGCTGTTCCCATGGGTGTTTTTCGCCGGACGGACCCTGAAATCATCACTGCCAGGAGGTTGGAAACTCCGGAAAGAGCACGCAGACGCATGGTTCTTCGTGATCTGGACGGTATTCATCATCCTGTTCTTTTCGAAATCCCAATCAAAGCTCGTGCCGTATATCCTGCCGGTGTTTCCCGCATGCGCGGTCTTACTGGGCCGCTACCTTTCCTCGGTGTGGGAGGGGAAATTTGACGGGAAATGCCGTCCGGCAACGATGGCATTCGCGGTGGCGGCCTTGCTGATGGGAATTGCCGCCTTTGTGGTTCCTACGCCGAAAAACCAACCCGAGTTGGCGGCCTATTTGCCAGTCCTTCGAGTCACGGGAGGCCTCACCCTGCTATGTGGCGCGGCGGCGGCATTCCTTGGCTTGCGCCGTAACAATCCGCGACTCATGATTGGCTCCGTCGCGACGTCCAGCGCGATCTTCCTGCTGGCCCTGAGTTTCGGGGCGGGGTCTTTTGACAAAGCCTCCACCAAACGATTCGCCATGATTCTGAAACCCATCCTGAAGCCCGAGGACCGCGTGTATTGCGTGGGATTCTATGGTCAGGATTTGCCCCCGTATCTCGGGCGACTCGTCAGCGTTGTGGAATCCGAGGGCGAGCTCAGCTATGGGATCAACGCCGAACCGAAAATTACCTCCTCGCGCTTTCTGGACCGCGACGCATTTGCCGATCAATGGAAGCAATCCGGTGATGCCTACGCGCTGATTCGGGAAAGCTCCTTCGAACGGTGGTTCGGCGACCTCAAACTGTCATACGAGATCATGGACAAATCAGATCGTTTTGTCCTAATCAAGCGAACCGATCCCAAATAGCCGTGAGCGATTCTTCTTCAAATCTTCCCGTGATCCCGATCACCCGCCCGACCATCGACGAGGAAACCATCGCCGGAGTGTGCGAGGTTCTGCGTTCGGGATGGATTACCACGGGGCCGAACGCGCGGAAGTTCGAGGCCGAGCTTTCCACGCTTTTCGGCGGGCGGCCGGTGCGCGTTTTCAATTCGGGAACGGCCACTTTGGAGGTAGCCCTGCGCCTCGCCGGTGTTGGTCCCGGAGACGAGGTCATCACCACTCCGCTTTCATGGGTCGCCACCAGCAACGTCGCCCTAACGGTCGGCGCGCGGCCGGTGTTCGTGGACATCGATCCGGTCACCCGAAACATCGATCTTGCCGCCGTCGAAGCCGCCATCACTCCGGCCACCAAGGCGATCCTGCCGGTCGATCTCGCCGGACTGCCGGTGGATCGTGACAAGCTTTACGATATCGCCAACCGCCACGGCCTTCGCGTCATCGAGGACGCCGCGCAATCGATGGGAAGCACCTGGAAGGGCCGTCTGATCGGCTCTTTCGGCGATCTCGTTTCATTCAGTTTCCATCCTAACAAGAACCTGACTTCGATCGAAGGCGGCTGCCTGGTCATGACCGAGGAGGGCGATGCGAAACTCGCCGAACAATACCGCCTCCAAGGCGTCGTCCGCTCCGGCGTTGACGGCATGGACGTCGAAATCGCCGGCGGAAAATTTAACCTAACCGACGTCGCCGCACGGGTCGGTCTCGGCCAACTCCCGCATCTCGACGAATTCACCCGGATCCGCCGCGAGCTTGTGCGGGAGTATTTCAAACTGCTGGACTGCCCCGAGGTCCACGCGCTGGGACTCGGCCTGCCGGTCGCCGATTTCGAACAATCCAACTGGCATATGTTTCAAGTGGTCCTCCCGGAAACGGCGAACTCACCGACTCGAGCACAGGTCATGGAAAAAATGTCCTCGGAAGGAGTTTCCACCGGTGTCCACTACCCGGCGATCCACCTCTTCACGCTTTACCGCGCGGCGGGGTGGAAGGACGGTGATTTCCCACATGCGGAACTCGCGGGCCGCAAAATCCTCACGCTTCCGCTTTTCCCGACGATGACTCCCGCCGAAGTTGAACGGGTAGTCTCCACTCTCATCCGGGTCTTGAAATCCTTCCAATGAGCAATTCTGAATCCATCAGCCTGTCCGTGGTGATCCCCGTTTATAACGAGCAGGGCAATCTTCCGACGCTGTTCGCCCGACTCTATCCGGTGCTCGACGCCCTTGGCCGGAGCTATGAAATTCTTTTCACCAACGACGGCAGCGCGGATCAATCCGGTGAATTGTTAGCCGCTCAGTACGCCGCCCGGCCGGACGTGACGCGGGTCATCGAATTCAAATCGAACTACGGCCAGCACATGGCGGTCATGGCCGCTCTTGAACGCGTCCGCGGCAAGGTGATTGTCACGCTCGACGCCGATTTGCAGAATCCGCCCGAGGAGATCCCTAAGCTGCTCGCCAAGACGGACGAAGGCTATGACTGCGTCGGAGGAGTTAGACAGAATCGTCAGGACAGCTTTTTCCGCCGCTACATTTCCAAACTCATCAACTGGATCCGCAGCCGCACGACCAACATCCGCATGTCCGACCAGGGCTGCATGCTCCGCGCCTATTCGAGGGCCGTCGTTGATGGGATCGTCCGCAGCGGCGCCGTGAACACCTTCATCCCCGCGCTCGCCTACAGCCTTGCCCGGAAAGCAACCGAAGTCCCCGTCGCCCACGAGGAACGCCATGCGGGCACATCCAACTATTCGCTCTATTCGCTGATCCGGCTGAACTTCGACCTGATCACCTATTTCACCACCGCGCCGCTGCAGCTCTTCACGATCTTCGCGATGTTCTGCTCGGGCTTCTCGTTCCTGCTGGTGATCATCCTTGGCACCCGCCGTCTGATCATCGGCCCGGAGGAAGGCGGAATCTTCACGTTGTTCGGCATCCTGTTCTTCCTCATCAGTGTCTGCATGGTCGGCATCGGCCTGATCGGGGAATACATGGGGCGGACCTATCAGGTTGTCAGAAAACGCGCCCGCTATCAAATCAGCCATATCCTTGAAGCAAGCGAATGAACCGGCCACGCATCCTTTTTTTCGGCTACAGCGAAGTCGGCTTCGCCTGTCTCGACCTGCTCTTGAAACGCGGTGACAACGTCATTGGACTGATCACCCACGAGGACAGTCCGGATGAGAAAATCTGGTTCAAGACGCCTGCCATCGCGGCCCGCGAGCATAGGATTCCCGTTTTCACCCCGGACTCGGTAAACACTCCGGAATGGGTTGCGAAAATCGAGGAAATGAAGCCGGACCTCATTCTATCCGTTTACTACCGGCACATGATCGGCCAGCGGATTCTCGACATCCCGCCGCTGGGAGCGTTCAACATGCACGGCTCGCTTTTGCCAAAATACCGCGGCCGCGCGCCGATCAACTGGGCAGTCCTCCATGGCGAGCCGCACATCGGCATGACGCTGCACCGCATGGTGAAACGCGCCGACGCCGGCGACGTCGTCGATCAGGAAGGCGTGGACATTTCTCCGGTCGATACCGCCGAGCAGGCATTCCGCAAGGTCCTGCCCTGCGCCGCCACCGTGCTCACCCGGCAGATCGACCATCTTCTATCAGGCACTGCCGTAGAAACCCCGCAGGACGAATCCGCCGCCACCTATTTCGGCGGACGGAAACCCGAAGACGGCCGCATCGACTGGACCCGGACGTCCGCGGAAATCTTCAACCTGATCCGCGCTGTCACCGATCCGTATCCCGGAGCCTTCACCGAATCCGGTGGAGCCCGGCTCATGGTCTGGTGGGCGGAACCCTCGTCCGGCCAATCCGGCAGGCCCGGCGAAATCCTCACGCTTGATCCCTTCGTCGTCGCCACCGGCGACGGCGCGCTCAACCTCACCCGCACCGAATGGCGCGGCTCCCCCGCCCCGTCACCCGCGGCGGGCTCCATACTCTAACAAAATAATCCATGTCACACATGCCTCTCAAAGTTCTCATCCTCGGAGCCAACGGCTTCATCGGCAGCAGCCTGATCGACACGATCCTCAGCCAGAAAGACTGGGAGGTTTTCGGCATGGACGTCGGCGACCACAAGCTCACCCATTTGTTAGGACACGAGCGGTTCCATTTCGTCGAAGGCGACATCACGATCAACCGCGAGTGGATCGCCTATCACATCAAGAAGTGCGACGTGGTCATCCCGCTGGTGGCCATCGCGAATCCCACGCAGTATGTGAAGCGGCCGCTCGATGTGTTCGAGCTCGATTTCGAGGCCAACCTCGAGATCGCCCGCCAGTGCGTGAAATACAAGAAGCGCCTTGTTTTCCCATCGACGTCCGAAGTTTACGGCATGTCGCCGGATGAGGTGCTCGATGAAGCGACCAGCCCGTTGGTTTACGGTCCGATCGACAAGCAGCGCTGGATTTACGCCGCTTCCAAGCAACTCCTCGACCGCGTGATCTACGCCTACGGGGTCCGTGACAATCTCGACTACACCTTGTTCCGCCCATTCAACTGGATCGGGCCGAAGCTGGACAACGTGCTGGAGCCGAAGGAGGGCAGCTCGCGGCTTTTCACGCAGTTCATTAGCAACGTGATTTTCCGCAAGCCGATCCAGCTCGTCGATGGTGGTTCGCAAAGCCGTTCGTTCACGTTCATCGAAGACGGCGTGGACTGCCTGCTGCGCATCATCGAAAACAAGGACGGCGCGGCCTCGCAGAAAATCTTCAATATCGGCAACCCCGCTAACAACGTTTCCGTCGCCGACCTCGCGAAGATCATCATCGAGGCATTCAAGGAATATCCCGAATACGTGGACCATGCGGAGACTGCCCAGGTGGTCACCGTTTCATCGATGGAATACTTCGGTAAATACTATCAGGACATCCACACCCGGGTGCCGTCGATCGATGCCGCGAAGGAAGCGCTCGGCTGGGAACCCAAGGTGGATCTGAAAACCGCCATCCGTTACACGCTGGACTATCATCTCCGGCAGACGGAATACGACCTCGGCGGAGAATCATGATCGTCGCGCTGAAAGTCGATGTGGATACCGATCGCGGCACGCGGGAAGGCGTGCCCGCGCTGCAAGGCTTGCTGGAAGAATTCGCCGCGCCGGCGAGTTTCCTGTTTTCGCTGGGACCGGACAACACCGGCAAGGCGATCCGCCGGGTTTTTCGGCCGGGCTTTTTCCAAAAAGTCAGTCGCACCAGCGTGGTCCAAATGTATGGCATCCGCACGCTGCTCAATGGCACGCTGCTGCCCGCTCCACACATCGGCAGGCGTCATGCGGATGTGATGCGGCGCGTGCGCGATGCGGGATTTGAAACCGGCATCCACTGCCACGATCATTTCAAATGGCAGGACTATCTGTTTAAAATGACGCTCGACGAAACCCGCGAGGAGTTCGGCCATGCCCTTGATGAATACCGCCGGATCTTCGGCTGCGACGCGCTCACCGCCGGAGCTCCCGGTTGGCAGGCGACCGCCGCCAGCCGCCAGGTTTACGACGAGGCAAATCTGTTATACGCCAGCGACACCCGCGGTGAATCCGCGTTTTTCCCGGAAATCAACGGACGCGTTTTCAAGACACTGGAGATTCCGAGCACCCTCCCGACCTTCGACGAGTTGCTCGGCCGACCGGAGTTTCCCGATGAAAAAATCGTCGCACACTACGTCAGCCTGCTGAAGACGGATCAACCTAACATCCTGACGATCCACGCCGAGATCGAGGGCATGATGAAGCGCCCGCTATTCCGCGAGCTTCTCGCTGCCTTCACGGAAAAAGGCGTGCGCTTCGTCCGCATGGATGACCTTGCCGAAGAATTCCTCGCCCGCCGCGACACGGTGCCGGTCCAACCACTCGTCATGGCCGAAATCAACGGCCGCTCCGGAACCGTCGCCACGCAGGGCGCATAGGAAAAAGGGGCATTCGTGGTCCTTCGTAACTCCAGCCCGCCACCCTGCCTCTACTTGCGGGTCACTGTCACCTTCGCAAGTTTCGACTGGCCGCCGGGTCCTTTGGCGAGCACGTAAATCACGTTCTTGCCGGGCTTGAGTGCGGCGTTGAATTTCCATTTGGCCGGAGTGCCCTTGGCCGCCTTGAAGGAACCCTTCTCGCCTATCCGATAGCTCACCGATGTCGCCTTGCCCGTGGTCGTGCCCTTGATCAACAGCACACTCTTGTCGGTTTCCACGGTTTTTTTGCCGGTGATCTTCACGGTCGGGGCAGCCAGGTGAGGTGATAGCAACAGAGCATGCGTCTTGCCCGCTTTCGTGCCGGTGGCGGCGATCTGTCCGCTGGCGTTGATGCCTGCCGCATCGGTCACCACCCATCCCGAGGCGGGATCGATGAGTGTATTGAGGTCCACCATGGCCTTGCCCGGTGTCTTGAGGAACCCATGATAGGCGCTGCCCTCCGCCGTCTGTGAACTCCCGACAATCTGGCCGGCACCGTTGATCGCCCTGCCGTAGCAATCGAACCCGCCAAGCGATCCGAGGTCCGAATTTCCAGACCCGGTTCCGCTGAATTGAATGACGTGGTAAGCGCCGCCCGAGATCGTGCCGTCGCCGGCGATCGTTCCCGTGCGATTGATCGCCAGGGCTGTGCTGTAGGGCCCGGTCAGCGTGCCGAGATCCTTGTTGCCACTCCCGGTGCCGCTGAACGCGGTCGCATGTAAACTTGCGCCACCCGTGGTATAGGCTTTGCCCACGATTTTCCCGGCGTTGTTGATCGCATAGGCATAGCTCGTGGCCCCACCCAACGTACCGAGGTCCGTGTTTCCGGTGCCGGTGCCGCTGAACAGAGTCGCGTGGAAATCGCTTGCGGTGGAGGCATAGCCAACGATCTGGGCGGAGTCGTTGATCCCGAATGCGATACTGCTAGTTCCCCCGAGTGTCCCGAGATCCTTGTTTCCAGTTCCTGTGCCGCTAAAGAGCGTGGCGCGGAAAATCCCGTCAACGCCGGTGGAATCGCCAACGATCTGGCCTGAAGCATTGATTCCGTAGGCGTAGCCGGTTGTTCCACCCAGCGTGCCCAAATCCTTGTTTCCACTTCCGGTGCCGCTGAACAGCACCGGATGAATGTCGCCACCCGAGGTGTTGGCATTGCCGACCACCTTTCCGCTGGCATTGATCGCGGCGGGGTAGCTGTTAGTCCCGCCCAATGTGCCGAGGTCGGTGATGTCGTAGGCCGCAGGGTGAGCGGCGACTGATGTGAGGAAGATCAACGAGGCCAGTTTGGCAGCGACGCATGCGGGGCGAAAATAGGTATTCATGGGATGGGGATGACTGGAGGCCGGGAGAAAAGGGACTGTTTCAGGTTCAAACAAAGTCGTGTGCCTACGGACGAAATTTCACCCTTCGTTCGGCTTGAATGAGTGGAACCGTCCCGCTTCTATCACTTTTCCGCGCGATCACGACGCCTCGCAAGCTATCGATTTGGACGGCTTGATGTCGAGTGTTTTCCAGCTGGAGATACCCCTTCGCGCTATTTGCACGGAGGGGTCAATTACCTCCCCAGAGACGCCCAAATGGAGGAAATCCAGACCCGAGCGTGGAGAAACCCATGAGCAGGACAACTCTCCACTTCTTCCGAGACAGGGCATCTACATTTCAAAAATTGAACCACAATGGAAGCGCAGCGGACATGGACGAACTGACTGGTTCAAAACCTTCGTCAAATGAACAGGATGGACGCAGATGGAAGTGAGGTTTAAGACGTGAATTTCCCGCATTTGTCCCTCACTCATCCCCATCTTGATGGTATCTGCCTCTTTTGTCCATCTCATCTGTGTCCATCCTGACGGTATGAAGTCATTCAGCAACCGGCGCTGGGCAGACCGCAATGGTTAGTTCAACGTCCCTCGCGGAACCCGTGAGTGCTGCAACACGCATGGGTGGCCGAAGGTCCAAAGGTTCGATGA
>NZ_JBDSCX010000085.1:0-98117 GCF_039920825.1 Luteolibacter sp.
CATCCAAAAGCAGCGCCAGCGCCTCCTTGATCTCCGCGATGACCTTGTCGATGCGGTTTCCGGCATGGCCCGTGACACCATCCGCAATGCGCCGGAAGGTTCTGAAGCTTCCGGCAGCGGCCAGCACCAGGGTGACGCCGGCAGCGATGCCTACGACCGCGACTTCGCCCTTTCCGTCCTGGCCAAGGAACAGGACGCGCTCTATGAAATCGAGCAGGCCCTCCGCCGCATCCAAGGCGGAGCCTATGGCATTTGCGAAATGTCCGCCCGCAAGATTCCGCAAGCCCGTCTCGAAGCCATCCCGTTCGCCCGTCTAACGGTCGAGTGCCAGGCCCAATGGGAGAAGGAATATGGCAACCGCCGCTTCCGTCCGTCCAACGAAGTTGGCTTCAGCGGCGGGAAATATGTCGATGATGAAGATTCCGAAACGGTTTCTCTTGACGAAGACGACGATTAAATCATCCTCCCGCCCCCAAAGTCATGCCACGCGAGATTATTATTCTAGAATGCACCGAAGCGAAAGCCGAGGGCAAGCCGACTTCACGCTACGTCACCACACGTAACAAGAAGAGCCTCCGCACGCCAGGTCGTCTGGAGAAAGTGAAATTCAATCACTTCCTCAAGCGCCGCACCCTTCACCGCGAACTCCGCTAACATCAGCTTCTGCTACCATGTCCGAGCCAAAAACAATCCAGCGCCGAATCAATTTCCGTAAGGCGAACCGCATGATGCCGCGCCGCCGGCATGACATCCCGGCCGACTTGGTCGTTCCTACCAATCCGGAGCTTCTCACCAAGTTCACCACGGAGACCGGTAAGATCCTTCCACGCCGCGTCACCGGAGTTTCCGCCAAGCTTCATCGCAAGATCAACAACGCGATCAAGCAATCCCGCGCGATCAACCTGCTTCCTTAATCGGTCGCGAGGTTCTTGAAATTTCAAAAGCCGGCCCGTGAAAACGGTCCGGCTTTTTCATTTGTCCTTCCCGCAGGTGATGGGAAATTCTTCCGCAATTTTTGCCTTGGAGCGATCCGTTTGAGTTTCTACATTCCGCGCGGCGACAGCCGACCCTCATGGCCAAAAAAGATTTCACCATTCTCAACAAACTCGGCATCCATGCCCGCCCTGCGGCGCAATTCGTCAAAACCGCCAACCGTTTTCAGGCGGATATCTTCGTTGAGAAGGATGGTGAGGAAGTCGATGGCAAGAGCATCATGGGCCTGATGATGCTGGCCGCGGGCCACGGTTCCGTCATTTCCGTCAGCGCCGATGGCTCGGATGCCGATGCCGCGCTGGACGCCATCGAGGATCTCATCACCCGCAAATTCGAGGAAGATTGATGAACTGCGGAATTCATTCCGCATCACCGGGACCGCGAAATTCATTGCGCGCGGCTATTCTTCATAAAGCTCGATCGGCAACCCGTCCGGATCGGCGAAAAACGTAAACCGTTTCCCCGTCAGTCCATCCACCCGGATTTCCTCCACCGTAACGCCCTTGGCAGTTAGATCGGCGGTTTCCCGTTCGATATTGCTGACGGAAAACGCCAGATGCCGCAGCCCGCAAGCCTCCGGATAGGATGATCTGGCCGGTGGTGCTGGAAACGAAAATAACTCGATCTGAGTTCCTCCGGGCACGAGCAGGTCCAGCTTGTAGGAATTCCTCTCAGGGCGATGGGTCTCCGCCAGGATTTCGAATCCCATGATTTCCGTATAGAATCGCTTCGACGTTTCATAGTCGGAGCAAATCACCGCGACGTGATGAAGTCCGGAAACCGTCACGCGGATTGGGATTTGATCACTTCCATGCAACCCCAGCCGTCGGGCCTGCCGTCAAACGGGCTGGCGAGTTCCGCGAGATTGAGTTCGATCTCGGTGATTTCTTCCAAAGTCGGCACCATCCGGATACGGATCGATGTCAGCCAGGCGACTTGTTCGTTCCAGTATTCATGTTCGCACCGTTGATAGCCTTGGGCGCGGGCGGCGGTGATGAAATCCACGGCGGAATCCTCCCGCGTGAACAAGTGGTTGAACTCGACGTCACGCTTGTTGATCAGGCTGTCTCCATCGGCGGCCATTCGTCGCAAAACCTCGGCGTTTTCCTCCTCGGGCGATCCCGGGCCATCGGCACCCAGCATGCGTTTGATCCAATTCAAATGCTCTTTCACGCTCTGAATCTGCTGGAAAATGCAGGGGACGTCAAGGTCGCCGGGAATGTCTAGGGGCGGGAAAGAGCTTGGATCAACTGGGCGGCTTCGGGGAAATCCGGACGAAGCTGGAGAGCGCGGGTGGCAGCGGTTAGAGCTTCGCTTTTCTGACCAAGCCGCGCGTGGATCGTTGCGCGGGCGTAGGGAATCGAGGCGTCGGATGGGTCGGCGGATTCTCCATGGCGCAGGGCGTCGATGGCTGGCTTCGGTTGATTCATGGAACTGCGGATCAGACCGAGATTATACCAAGCCCGGGCATAGCTAGGATCCAGCTTCACGGTTTTCTCAAGTGATGCGACCGTTCCCGGAATATCTCCCGATTCGTTGAGAGAAAGCGCGAGCTTGAAATGATATTCCGGGTTTTCGGGGTCGAGCCGGATCGCCTGGCGGAGTTCGTCGACCGCTCCTTTCGTATCACCGCTGGTGCTCAGCAGGATGGCGAGGTCGTGATGGAAGGGTGGGGAATTCGGGTCCAACTGGATCGCCTTGCGCATCTGCCGGATGGCGGAGGGATTGTCACCGCGGAGTGTGGCGAACTGGCCGAGCTGCATGCGGCCGGTGGGTTGGTCGGCGTTGAGATCGAGCATGTGGACGAGTTCCTTGCCGGCGCGGGTGTTCAAATCGAGCGTATCGCAGAGAGCCCACGCGGCGGCGATTCTGACGGAACGAACCGGATCCTCCAAAAGTGGTTGGAGCGCGCTGCGAACGACGGCGTTGTTTGCTCTAACGACTGGCCCGAGTGCCCGGACCGCCGCTTCACGGACGAGCGGACTTTTGTTTGAAATTTGTCCCAGCAGGGCTTGGGTGACCGACGGATCCAGCACCCAGCGTTCGAGCAAATGGCAGGCGGTGGCTTGCCATGCCGGGATTGGCTCGCTGTCTAACATTTTAACCAGGCCATCGCGTGAGGCAGGATTTCCCTGGCGGGCATTGGCGACGAGCAGGGCGCGGGTGCGGGTCGGGCGGTCGGGTTTTTCACCGAAGAAATTCTTGTTAGCCGCGATCGCCCAATCGGCGTCCTTGTCGGTGTGGCACTTGTTGCAGGCGTTGGGGACATTGAATTCCTTGGTGAGCTTGGGATCGGGAATGCTGAAGCTGTGGTCATGCCGCGGATGGCGCTGCATGTAGGTGGTGACCGGCATGTGGCAGGACGTGCACTGGTTTCCGGTGCTGTCCACGCCGTGATGGCTGTGAGCGGTGGGATCGATGACCGGTGCCGTCGGGAAATCCGTGCGGCCGCCGGCGTGGCAGTTCATGCAGAGTTGGTCTCCCGGAGCGATACGTTTGCCGGAATGGGGATCATGGCAATCCGCGCAACGGACACCAGCGTGATACATGCGGCTGGAGACGAAGGATGTGTATTCGTAGTTTTCATCCCGGATCTGACCGTCAGGATAAAAGGTTTCGGTTTCGTCGGTCACCGTCAGGCTGAAATGATCCGCGAACAACTCGCCGGGGATGAGATCGCCCGTGAGTTCGGCGCGCCGTGCATGACACGCCGCGCAAGTCTCGGTGACCTGGTCGCGGCTGAACGGATGGAGCGCCGGATCCTTCTTCACACCCGACGGTGGTTTTTTCTGCCAATCGACGTGATCCTTCATCGGACCGTGGCAGGCTTCGCAGCTCACGCTCATTTCCGCCATCGAAGTGTGGTAGCTGTTGGTCTGCGGTTCGTAGTTTTTCCGCAACCGGGTGTTGTGGCAGGCAGCGCACATGGCGTTCCAGTTCATGCCCTGGCCGGTCCAGTGGCCCCAATCGCCGGGCTCGCGTTCGTCGTCGCCATAAACGTCGAACCATTCGTTTTTCGCGGGATCGAGAGTCACGTCGCAGGTCTGCAGGCGTCCGCCGGGAGCGGGGATGAGGAACTGTCTTAGCGGATTGTTACCGATGACTCGGACCGGCTGATAGGCGTGGCGTTGCTTGTCGAGTCCGACGGTGAGGATTTTTGCGAGCCCATCGGCATCGACGAAGGCCTCGGAGGTGTCCTTGCCATGGACCAGCGCTTGTTTGGGGGAAAAGGAATGGTAGTCCTCGTCCTTGCTGATGTTCCGCTCGGCGAGGCCGTGGTTGGAGTATTGCCATTTTTCGAAAGCCGCCTTGTGACATTCGATGCACGTTTTCGAACCGGCGTATTTGGAGTGAACCTCGTCCTCGGGCGCGAGGATCGGGGCGTGGGGATCGACTGCGACAGCCTGTTTCGGGAGGAGAGCAGGCGTGTTGAAATGGCGGACCAGCAGGCCGATTGCCGCGACCGTCAAAATCACCGCGAAAATGCGGACAAGTGGTCTTCTCAATAATCCCATGGTGATTTCAACGGCTTGGCGCAGTGAACCGACAGGACGTTGCAACGTCAATCCGGGACATGCGGATTGAAATCAGCGGATTCTAGCGGCGAGCCAGGCAACCAGTCTGCGGCTCGCACGGTTGGGTGAGAAAGCGCGCGCAAGCGGCGCTACTGGATCCGGTTGGATGGTGGGGGAGGTGAACAGGACCGTGAAAACAGGGATCAGGAGAATCGTGAATCCAACGGTACGAATCCCTGGCGAAAAGATCATCCCCGAATTTCCGTTCCGCGAAAACGACGACATGAGCCAAGCGCCGCAAAAGACGAAATCGGCGAGATGGAATGCCAGCAGTCTGTAGCGGGTGGAAGCGATATAGCCGGATCCGAGGATGCGAAACAGATGGATTCCCCACCCGAACAACGCCGGAACGGCGAGCATGAACAGGATTCCAGCAAGCCCTCTGGCCCTCGAAATATCACTCAATCCGCTCCCGAGCGCCGAGATTACAAGGAGGCAAGCCAGCAAGGTTCCCGGAAGGATCAGCAGTAGCATCCATCCGAGCATCCATTGATGCAGCCGGGTTTTCATATTCTCGAAGGTTGTATAAGGAGCGCGGACCAAGGGAAGTGATATTTATTCATGCTGACAGGAACCCATCTCCCATCCATTGAAAATCAAACGAAGGTCCTCGACGCCAGCATGCGATTCATCTATCCCATCAACATTTCTCTCCCCCTCGATCCTATGAAAATCCCATTCACCGCCGTCTTCGTCCTGCTGCTGGCCCCAGCGGTGCACGCCCAGTTCTCTGTCAACGCATGGAAAGGCAACCTCTCCTCCGGCATCGTCGAGGATTCCCTGTGGGCCGTCCATTTCGGAAGTGCCACGAATACCACCATTGCCGGGAAGGCCGTCACTGGCGTCGCCGGGGCAAACCCCTCTGTTGCCGGAAATTTCTCCATCAGCGGAGTTCCCTTCGTTTACAACAATGACAACAATGCTCTAACCGCCCTCGGCAGCAATGGCAGCGCCATCATCGCCCATGACTTCATCTACGGTGGAGATCCCGGCATCATCACCCTTGAGGGACTAACCGTGGGGAAAACCTACGTGGCCAGCATCCTCAGTACCAGTTGGGGTTCTGATATCGGACAACTGGCGAATTTCCGCGCCATCACCTTCACCAGCGGTGCGGACATTCTCCTGGTGGATCAGGACCAGTTCGGCTACAACCCGCAGAATCTCGGTAAAGGCATCCGCGTGGATTACGCCTTCACCGCTACCGAGGTCACCCGCGTCATTTCCCTTGGCGTTTCCAACGCCAACGCAGCCACCTGGCATCTCTACGGCCTCGCACTGCGCGGTACTAACACCGTCGTCACCACGGCGGCTGATAGCGGGGCGGGCTCCCTGCGCGATTTCATCGAAAAAGCTCCGTCCGGCGCGACCATTACCTTTGCTCCCGAGCTTGCAGGCAGCACCATCTCCATCACCTCGGAGCTTTCGATCAACAAAGACCTGACCATCGCCGGCGGCCCGGGGATCACCCTCGATGGCGGCGGAACGAACCGTATTTTATCTGTTATCAGCGGTAAAACCGTAGCCCTCCGGAATCTCACCCTCCAGCACGGCAGCCTGTTCACCCCGGGCGGTGCCATTCTCAACAAGGGCTTGCTCACCCTCACCCAGTGTACCCTTGTCGGAAATTCCGGCGACTCCGGCGGCGCCATCCAATGCACTGGTGGCACCCTTCTCTTGGAAAACTGCACCCTCTCCGGCAACACCGCGACCGGCAGTTCCGGTGGCGCGATTCGAAACAACGATGGGTCCGTGGCGCTGGTCCAATGCACGCTCACCGGCAATGCCGCCCTCTATGGCGGTGCGATTTTCAACGTCAGCGGTTCGTTGAAGCTCTATCAATGCACCGTTACCGGAAACGACACCTCCGATTTTGGAGGTGCCATCGATTGTGATAGCTCCCTTTCAATCTATAACAGCATTGTTGCCGGAAACACCTCTCCGACAGACGGTGGCGACATCATCAACCATAGCCAAAGCAGCTTCGTGCATCTCGGTGCGAATATCATCCAGGATTACGTGATCGAGACCGGCGGACTACAATCCGGTCAGGCAATCATCAACGCCGCGCCAACGCTCGCTCCGCTTGGAAACTACGGCGGCCCCACACAAACGATGCCGCCGCTGCCCGGCTCTCCCGCTCTGGATGCCGGCCTCAATCAATATGCCTATGATGCCGAACAGATCGCCCTCTCCACGGATCAGCGCGGCGCCGGCTACACCCGCCTGTTCGATGCGGATGCCGACGGCAGCAGCGTTGTGGATATCGGCGCTGCCGAGTCCGCACCCGAAATTTCCATTAAACAATCCGCCGTCAACTTGTCCGACGGCTGGAACACCACGAGATTCGGCAATGTGAAAATCCGAAAAACCAGCGTCGCCAAAACCTTCGTCATCACCAATAACGGCACTCTTGATCTAACGAAAATCGCGGTTTCCAAAGACGGTGCCAACAAGAGTGAATTCTTCATCGCCGCCCTCGGGCAAAACAGCCTTGCCCCGGGAACCTCCACGACCTTCACCGTTACCTTCAAACCGAAAGCCACCGGCAAGCGCGCCGCCGCCATTCACGTCAAAAGCAACGATGCGGATGAAAACCCGTTCGACATCAAAACCGCGGGCACCGGCAAGGCTCAGTAACCCGCTTTATTTCCTGCGTTGGAGGAACAGGTCGATGCCGTCCACCAATGCGAGCCAGCTCGCTTCGATGATGTTATCGGAAACGCCGACAGTGCCCCAACTGGATTCACCGTCGGTTGAAACGATGAGCACGCGGGTCTTCGCCGCAGTGGCGTCGTGGCCGTCGAGGATGCGGACCTTGTAATCGACGAGCGAGACGTTGGAGATTTCCGGATAGAAGGGGAGCAGCGCCTTGCGCAGGGCGATGTCGAGCGCGTTGACCACACCCTGGCCTTCCGCGACGGTGAGTTCCGGTGTGTTGTTGACGGAAAGTTTCACGGTCGCTTCGCAAACCGGCGGATGGCCGTCGCGGTATTGGCGGAAGCTGGTGTGGTATTCCGTGAGGTCGAAAGGTTTCTGATAGGTTCCGAGTTCGCGGCGGATGAGTAGTTCCAGCGATCCGCCGGCGGCTTCGTAGGAATAGCCGTCGTTTTCGAGTTCCTTCACGCGGCGCAGGATGGCCCCGGCTTCGGGCGCGCCTTTTTCCAACTTGATCCCTAACTCCTCCGCCTTGATCAGGATGTTCGACTGGCCGCTGAGTTCGGAAACGAGGATGTTCTGCGAGTTTCCAACGCTGCCCGGAACGATGTGCTCGTAGCTACGGGCAAGCTTTTGAACGGCGTTCACATGCATCCCGCCTTTGTGAGCGAAAGCCGTGCGGCCGATGAAGGCGGCGCGGGCGAAATGCGGGTTGTTGGAAACGTCATCCACGAAATAGGATAGATCGCGGAGTTGTTCCAGATGCGGAACGACCGGCATGTCCATCTTCAGTTGGAGGATCGGGATGACGGAGGTGAGATTGCAATTTCCCGTGCGCTCGCCGTAGCCGTTGATGGTGCCCTGAACCTGGTTCGCTCCGGCTCTAACGGCGGCGATGGCGTTGGCGACGGCGAGTTCGCAATCGTTGTGCGTGTGGATGCCGACCGGAGTTCCCGGCAGGTGTTTCATCACCGCCTCACAAATTTCCATCACCTCGGAGGGAAGTGTTCCGCCGTTCGTGTCGCAGAGGACGAGGCTGGCAGCTCCGCCGTCCGCCGCAGCTTTCAGCGTGGCGAGGGCGTGGGCGGGGGAGTCTTTGTAGCCGTCGAAAAAGTGCTCCGCATCATAGATCACCTCGCGGCCGTGGCTGACGAGATGGGCAACGGTGTCGCGGATCATCGCCTGGTTTTCCTCGACGGTGGTGCGCAGGACTTCGGTGACCTGGAGTTCCCAGCTTTTTCCGAAAATGGTGACGACCGGCGTCTCGGCTTCCAGCAACAATCGCACCTGCGGATCTTCTTCGACCGGAGTATCCGCACGGCGGGTGGAGCCGAACGCGGCGAGCTTGGCGTGCTTCAGATTCAGCTTCTTCGCCTCGCGGAAAAATTCGATGTCCTTGGGATTAGACCCCGGCCAGCCGCCTTCGATGTAGTCGATGCCGAATTCGTCCAAACGCTTCGCAATTCGCAGCTTGTCGAGGCCGGACAATTGGAATCCTTCGCCCTGGGTGCCATCGCGCAGGGTCGTGTCGTAGAGAAATACAGGTTTGGAGCTCATCGGCAGGGGCGCGGAGACTAGGGGCCGCCCGGCGAATGGGCAAGGGAGAAGCGACGGTGAAATGACGCCTCGGATTCTTCGGATTTCCAGTAACCAATCGTCGTCCGCAGGTCTCGTCCCCCCACCTTGGGGGGGTTGAAAGGACAATATAATGCAACTAGTTTACCTGAACCGATCTGATCGGAGGTGGGAATTTGCGCAGGTGTATGAGCCTTGCCGATCCCGTCGTGTTTCGAAACCCACTCTATGATGACCCGCATTTCACGTCCACGGAAAGCCTCCATACAACTCTGTGGGCGCTTCGCAGCTGTCGGCCTGCTGATGCATTTCGGTGGAAACGTCATGGCCGGAACACCGGGCCTCGATCATCCCGCCGCGGTCGCACCTTTCTTGAATGGCTCCCTGCCACGGGTCGAACCCACCGGCGCCAGCGAGTGGACGGTCCAGGAGACATTCAGCAGCATCAATATCAACCTGCCGATGCATCTGCTCCCGTACCCCGGAACGAACAAGCTGCTATGCGTCGCCAAAGAAGGGAAAATCTTCCTGTTCGACAACACTCCGGGTGCTAACCAGACGGACACGTTTCTGGATCTGAGCAGCGTGGTTTTCACCAGCAGCGACAGCGGCATGACTTGGTTGGTTTTTCACCCGGAGTTCGGTCAGGTCGGCTCGCCTAACCGAGACTACGTTTATATTACCTATAAATGGAAGCCTGCGGGAGGAAATGGCAACGAAGCGTTCTGGCGTGTGGCTCGCTTCACCGTCATTCTCGATGGGAACGGAAAACCGATCGCGGATCCGGCGAGCGAGCAAATCCTGATCCAGCAATACGACCAGCAGCAATGGCATGACAGCGGCTGCATGACGTTCGGACCGGATGGCTATTTATATATCGGCATCGGCGACGAGGGCGGATCTAACGATCAATACAACGACGGTCAGAAAATCAATGATCGTCTGTTTTCCGGCATTCTGAGAATCGACGTGGACCAGAAAGCGGGCAGTCATGCGATTCGACGCCAGCCATTGCACAATCCAGTGATGCCAGCCGGATGGCCGGAGAGCTTTACAGCGAATTATAAAATTCCGGCCGACAATCCGTTCAACGATGTGTCGGGAGGAAACCTTGAGGAATTCTATGCCATCGGTGTCCGCCAGCCCTATCGGTTTTCCTACGACACCGTTACCAACCGCCTGTGGCTGGCGGAAAGCGGTCAGGACACCCGCGAGGAACTCGATATCGTGACGCCGGGTGCTAACTTTGGCTGGCCATTCCGCGAGGGGATCATTTCCCGACCGACCGGTCCGCAACCTCCTACCGTGCCTACCACCATCATCGGTACCCTAACTGAACCGATCTGGGATGCTTCCCACGCGACCGATGCCTGCACCGTCGGTGGATTTGTCTATCGAGGGACGGCCCATCCCAGTCTCGTCGGGAAATTCATCACGGTGGACAATGTCACCGGCCATATCCGCGCCCACACCTACAACGGCTCGACCGCCACCAACGACCTGCTGACCGACATGCCGAGCGGCAGTGTTTACAGCGGCACCTCGACCATCGGTTGGGATCAGTCCGGTGAGCCAATTTTCATCAAGATCAACGGAACCGGAACCCGCGGCCGTTATTTCAAGCTGGCGACCATTCCAGCCGCGACCACAAGGTCGGGATGGTTCCGGTTCGAGGATCAGGCTGTGACGAATACCTCCGGCTATGTGTCGGACAATCCGGTCAACTCAACGGCGAATGCCGTGGTTGACGGTGTTCCGCTGTTAGCCTACGACGACGAAGCTGCCAACAGCGCCAATGTCACCTACAACGCGGGAAGCGGAGTGAGCCCGACCGGATTTCCCGCCAACACTCGCGGAGTTCACATGCAGGGCGCGGATCTCGACGGCCGGCCTGGAAATAATGCTGGCGATCTTTACACCGGTTCCAAGCTCGGGGTTCTGAACAATTTCACCATGGAGTTGAGTTTCAAACCGAACACGGGATCTCTAGCAGGCGGTTACCAGTGTTTCCTCGGACTTGACGGGCTGACAGGCACCACTCCGCCGGCGGATGGCGAAGACGGACCCGCCCTCCAGCCCTTCCGGCTCATGCGATGGGGCAGGACTGATGCCGGTGCCACGACGTTTCCCCTTACCAGCGGCGATTTGTATCTCAATGTAAGAACCTTGAATCCGGCCACCACGACCTGGACCACCGTCCCGCTTAAGGTGCTGCCCCAGGCTTCGTTCGTCGCGGATGCCTGGTATCACCTCGCAATCGTCGGCGACGTTGCCGCCGGGACTCTAACGGTCTATCGCTACGATACCGTCACATCGGCCTACACCCAGCTCGCGCAGGCGACGGGTTATGTCGGGAATCTGCAGTCCGGCGTCTGGTCGGTCGGCCGGGGATGTTACAATGGAAACTCCGCGGACTGGGTCACTAGCGCCGACTTTGACGAGGTCAAAATCACCGATGAAGCACTCCCTCAATCGAAGTTCCTCTACGGTTCGGCCCCGGTTGTGCCGGTGATTCCAGTCGTGGATCCGCCGCCCTTGCTCTCCCAAACCGGCGCGTTTTCCAATGTCGCCACCCTGACTCCGGCCGCAGGAGTTGTTCCTTATACGGTGAACGCCCCGCTTTGGTCGGACCGCGCGCACAAACTCCGCTGGATGGCACTCCCTAACAACGGAGTGCACGACAGCCCTTCCGAGAAGATCACCTTCAAAGCCGAGGGCAATTGGCAATTCCCTGTCGGTACGGTTTTCATCAAGCATTTCGAACTCCCCGTGGACGATACGAACCCGACGGTTTACCGCCGTCTTGAAACGCGCTTCGTGGTCATTCCCGAGTCCGGAGAGCCTTTCGGTTTCACCTACAAATGGCGCCCCGACAATAGCGACGCCGATCTCATGCCTGCGGGCCTGGACGAGCAGATCGACATCGCGGCCATCGGCGGCGGCACCCGCCAGGAAACATGGACTTATCCGAGCCACAGCGATTGCCGGTTCTGCCATAACGGCAACGCTGGTTACGTCCTCGGGGTGAAACCGTGGCAGCTCAATGGTGACATGACCTACCCTCTAACGGGGCGCGCCGCCAACCAGTTGGAAACGCTCGGTGCGTTGGGGTGGTTCGATAACAGCTATCGCGAGGATCTCATTCCCTGGATGTTGAAAAGCCACAACGTCGCCGAAACCACCGCCAGCCTGACTGATCGGGTGCGCTCCTACATTGATTCCAACTGCTCCCAGTGCCACCAACCGGGCGGCGTCCGCGCGTTTTTCGACGCCCGTATCACCACTCCGCTTGCGAATCAGGGGCTCATCTACGGCGATGTCGAAACCAACTACGGCGATGACCTCAACCGCGTGATTCGTCCCGGGGACCCTGACCGCTCGATCATGCTCCGCCGCCTGAGTTCCACTGCGGAAATCAAGATGCCGCCGATCGCCAAGCACCTCGTGGATCAGCCAGCGATCCAGCTTTTCACCGACTGGATCAACAGCCTTGGTACCGGGCCGCTGGTTGCTCTAACTGGTCCGGCCACAACCACCGGCCCGTTTCAGGTGAATGTCCATTTCTCAGACAGCGTCACCGGCCTCACCCCCGGCGATTTCGACATCCTCCACGGCACCGCCGCAGGTCTGACGGGAAGCGGGGCCGATTACGTGCTCACGGTCAACCCGGCCGGTTATACCACTGCGTCGGTAAGTTTGCCGGCAGGTCGGGCCCAGAATGCGGCGACGGCGGGCAACTACGCTTCGAACGTCTATCTGCAAACGGTCGCCGAGCCGCCGGCTGCGGATGCCGACGGATTGGTCGCATGGTATCGACTGGATGAAACATCGGGCACGGTGGCCGACGACAGCACCATCGCCAGTCCTTCCAACGGTACGCTGGTGAATAGCCCGGTATGGGGAGCTGCTAAGTGGGGGAACGGTCTTACATTCAGCTCCACCCTGAACAACCGCGTCACCGTCCCTAACAGGGTTGGCAATGATTTCTCGGTCTCTTTCTGGATGAAAACAACCCAGAGTTTCACATTCAACGGCGGAAACACCAACAACGCCTATGAGGGTAAGGCGCTCATTAACGCGGACACCGGGGGCAATAACACGGACTTCATGATCGCCGGCACCCGGACCGGCAACTCCGGTGCCAGAATCCATCGCATCACCGTCATGACGGGTGTGAGCACAACCGCCGGCGCGATTCAAATCCAAGGCACCACTTCGGTGAATACCGGACAATGGGTGCACGTGGCGGTCACCCGCGCGAAGACCAGCGGAGAGGTCAAGATTTACGTCAATGGATCGCTCCAGACGACGGCCATCGGAAGTACCGCGACGCTGAATTCCAATCCGGTGATCACCCTGGCTTCCACGCCCGCCGATGCGACGCGGAGTTACGACGGAAGTTTGGACGAGGTGCGCTTTTACACCAAGGTGCTGAGCCAGGCAGAGGTCACCTCACTGTATCAAACCGCTCCGCCAAATCCACCGGCTCCCAGCTTGATTGCCGCTTCGACCGCCTTCGAGGACTGGACCGCCGCCTGGTTCCCCGGAATCTATCACCTTCAAGGCGCGCAGTCCGCCGGGTTCGATCCGGACTTTGACGGCATCACCAACTTCGGGGAATTCGCCTTCGGTGTGAATCCGCAAACCTACGACTTCATCCGAGTGCCGATCACCCGCAATACGCCGACCGGCCCGGTGGTGCTCAGCTATGTCGCGCTGAAGGACAAGTCGGCATCCCATTACAAAGTCATGGTTTCAGACAATCTCGTCGGCTGGACCGATGCGACTCCTAACATCACCACGACCACCGCCGTGCCGATCGCCGGCACCGATTACGAGACAGTGACCGTCACCTACACTCCTCCGGTGGGCAATGTCACCAAGCAGTTCTTCAGCATCCAAGCCACCCAGCAATGACGCGATTTATTCCGTGATTCCTGATGATTCGCTTTGACGAACTACGGGACTTTCCGTAGAAGAATTCGTCTTGCAATCATGAAGTGCCCCCGATGTGTCCAGCGTATCCACCGTGCCGCGGCCTCCTGCCCGCATTGTGGCTTCACGCTTGTCGATGCGGATGGGTATTTTGGCGCTGAGGAAGTCCGGATTCGCAGCCTCACGGACTGCGCGGGAATCCTGAGACGCGGTGATCGTCCGCGGGTCGAGGCGGCGATGGAAAAAATCGCCCGGCGCTTCCCTCAGGTTTTCGTCGCCATTTACACCGGTTCACTTGGAGAGGTTTCCAATATCCGGCAATTCGGTTTCTGGCTGTTGAACCGTTCCGCTTTCGAGGATGTGCCTGTGGAGAAACCCAACGAAGCGGGAATTCTCATCACCATCGATCCGGAGTCCAAAGCCGCGGGCATCGTCTTCGGTTATCTGCTCGATCCATTTCTCGAGGAGTCCGATACCTTCGATTGCCTCTCCCGCGCTCACGCCTATTGGCTGGAGGAGCGCTATGCGGACGGCCTCATCAGGTTGCTGGCTCATCTGGACGGGATCTTGGCCAAGCGTAGCCGCCAAGCCAGGCGGGATCCCGAGCATTTCGAGCGCAAGGTAGTTCCTCCCGCGCAGATGGGGGATCTCGTCCGCCGGATCCGCTCGGGCCATCGTCCCCCCGCCATCGGGGAGGAAAAAAAGACGGAGGTTTCCCGGTGAAATCGATCGCCGTGATAGTCGCTGGATCATTGATCACCCTTTGTGCGGCACGCTCTTTCGACGAGCCTTCCTTGCCCGCATGGAATGGCTCCGAACGTGCCGAGTTGGAGAAATCCGGCTGGATTCCGGGTGCCATTCTTCTAACCGAAGACCCGATTCCCGACGAACCGAAGGCGACAGCCGAACCCCTGAATGTCGAGCTGCCGAGCCCCGAGGAAATCGTCGATGACCTCAGGCGCATGACCGAAGTGCCGGAGAAATTCCTGCCCGCTTATTTCGCAGAGCGCCCCAACACATTTCTGGTAGATCCGCAGGGGCTTCTGAGTCCTTCCGACTACCGTGATCGGCTCAGCTTTCTCAACTATCACGCCAGCGACTCGTCCATCGATCTCTACGTTTACGTCATCGGCGGCGATCAGGATATTCCCAGCGAGGTCCGCGAGGAGGAAATGATCGAGCGTTGTTTTTCCGACGGTCGTCCCGCCGCCATCGTTTATTACTATCTGGGCGCGCCGCAGCGATCGGTGGTCTATCTGAGTCCTTCGATCACCGGTTCGATTTCTGCCCCCGAGCAGCATCGGGCGCTGGAAAGCTCGGTCATGCAGGCGTTTGAAAAAACCAATCCGTCCGAGCAGTTCGCGAGATTTCTCGTCCAGATGTCCATCCGCATCTACTGGATGGAACGCAAGCTGGCGGGAGACACGGTCACCGCCGATGAATCGCCTGCCATGAATCCGCTGCCGGCCGCTCCCGTTGTCGCTGATGCGAAATCGGCGAAACTGTTATGGGTGAAGCAGCTCGCTCTCCGCTTCGCCATGCCTGCGGCGGTCCTGCTGGGTGCGTTTCTAACGGCATTCGGTTTCAACCACTGGCTGCGGCTGCGCGCCCGCTACCGTTTTCCCGAATTCGACGTCGAGCCCCGCCTCGGTGGCGCGCATGCGGCCGGTGTCGGTGCGGTGATTTCGTTCGCCAGCGCCACGCTGCCGCCCGCTTCCCAGCGCGACCAGGTGCCCGACTATTTGCGGCGGGCGTAATTCTGCCGCTCCGAAATTTTCAAATTCATGATTCCGCTCGAAACCGTTGACCACGACACTTTTGTTCCACTGGAACGACATGCTTTTGTCGCGCTGATTGGGACGGCAAAGGTCGAACTCCGATTGCATTCTATTCAGAAACTCGGACACAAGCGGTCGGATGCGGCCCGGGATCCCTTTTCTATCACCTTTCGCGGTCCACAAGGACTGCGTTTTCCGCAGGGAACCTATCGCTTTTCATGTGATGCTCTTGGGGAGATCGAGATCTTCATCACGCAGGTCGCCGACGGATCGCAAGGCTCGGAATTCGAGGCGATCTTCACTTGAGGTCAGGCTAGGCTGTCCATTCCAGTAGCAGATAGACCCCCTTGTCCTCAAGCAGCCGGAAACCAAGGCGTTCGTAAAGGCTCAACGCCGGATTGAATCGTTCGACGTGGATGGATAGGGATCTTTCGCTGGCGGCGGCCTGGCGTTGCAGCTCCAGCAGCAAGTGCGAACCGATGCCTTTACCGCGATATTCCGGCAGGATGGCAATGTCCATGATGCGGATTTCCCGAGTCCAGCGGTCCACATAAAGTCGGCCGACGGAATTTCCTCCGGCTTCGATCACGCAAAACTCCGCGGTCGGATAGTGCTGCCGGTAGTGCGCGTCCTGCGCGACGAACTGCATCCGGCAGAACTCGGTCTTTTGGGCATCATCCCAATCGGTGGCTGTCAGTTCCTCCATCCGCGTGGAGGCATACACGGCGGCGAGGAATTCCGTGTCATCCCCGGTGGCGGCTCTCAGGCTGACGGACGGTGTCATCGGCGTTCAAACGCGATGGCTGCAGACAGCTTCCAAATAGACGCGCTCGTTCGACTCGCCGACCGGGGAAATGAAAAGGTCGAAGGTTCCCATTTTGCCATGGGCGAGTTGATGGATCTTGCTCTCGATTATGGAGCCTTTCAGCGCGGTGAACAGGAGAGAAAACGAGGTGAATTCCGCGGTCGGACTGACCTGCTTTTGAGCTTCCCCGACTTCAACGAGAGTGCAGTTCGTGTTGATGGATTCGAGGCGGAACAGGGATTTTAGATGCGGCAGGAAATCCTCGCGACGGATCACACCTGCCTGCGGCACCGTGTTGTTTTGCGATGCCGCTTCGATTTGACTGGAATCGCCGGGAGCTGCTAGCTGGGGCTCCGTTTGAGCGGTTTTCCCGGGTGTAATGTTTTTACTCTCATGGGGTTGCAAGCCAAGATAGCCCGCAAGGCCCCCGATCGCTCCGGCACCGCCCCATCCCAGAATTCGGCGGCGGGTGAGGGAGCTCGGGTTGAAATCGGAAGAGTTTGACATGGTTGGCAAGTGGCGGATGCGGTTCAGGGGCTACCACGAACCGACGGGATTTACAATTAAAGTTACCAAATATTTAACGCAACCTCTCAATAATCTGGACCTAAGTAAACCCGGCCTGTAAAAGCCCCACACGTTTCCTGATAGGTAACCGCCGAACGATTTTTTATCTCCATTTACCATTTTGCCATGGCAGAACCATTCCTTAGCGAAATCCGCATCATGTCCTTCGTCTTCGCGCCGAAGGGCTGGGCGCTGTGCAACGGGCAATTGCTGCCTATCAACCAGAATCAGGGGCTTTTCTCACTCCTAGGCACGACCTTCGGCGGCGACGGGCGGGTGAATTTCGCCCTCCCGGATAACCGCGGCCGAACTCCAATCCACGTCGGCGGCGGGCACACGCTCGGTGAGCGGGGAGGGGAGCAGGCGCACACGCTTTCGATCGCGGAACTGCCCACTCACACGCACATTGTCCAAGGCTCGTCGATTGCGACAGGCGGCAACGTGAGTCCCAACGGCCGGTATTTGGGCGGTGGCAACAACGTTTACCATGCGCCGGCCAATCTCACCAGCCTTGATCCGGGCACGGTGACCAATGTGGGTGGCAGCCAGGCCCACCTGAACATGCAGCCGTTCCTCACGCTGAGCTTCTGTATCGCACTCCAAGGGATTTTCCCTTCACCCACCTAACTACCATGGCTCAACCTTACGTAGGTGAAATCCGCATGTTTGCGGGTAACTTCGCCCCCGCCGGCTGGAATTTCTGCGAGGGACAACTGCTGCCCATCTCGGAGAATGAAACGCTCTTCCAGCTCATCGGCACCACCTATGGCGGCGATGGCGAATCCACCTTCGCATTACCGGACCTGCGCGGCCGGATTCCGATCCATCAGGGCGGCGGCTTTACCCTCGCGGAAACCGGCGGCGCTGAAGAGATCACGCTATCCGTGAATCAGATCCCCGCGCACAGCCACCCGATGCTTGCCGCAGCGGTCAATGGAAACCAGATCACCCCCGCAGGAAACATGCCTGCCAGCTCTTTCAGCGTGGTTCCCTACATCAACGATGTACCGAGCGGCAACTTCCACGCGGCGGCGATTGGCCCGATTGGCGGAAGTCAGCCACACAGCAACTTCCAGCCCTACCTCTGCGTCGATTTCATCATCTCGCTTTTTGGCATCTTTCCCTCACCGACCTGACCTATGGCTGATCCTTTCGTCGCGGAAATCCGCATTTTCCCTTTCAATTTCGCGCCGAAAGGCTGGGCCTGGTGCGATGGACAATTGCTGCCGCTATCTCAGAATACGGCGCTGTTCTCATTGCTCGGCACCACCTACGGCGGCAATGGCAAGTCCAACTTCGCACTGCCCGATCTCCAAGGCAGCGCGCCCATGCATCCGGGACAGGGCCCGGGCCTTTCCCTGCATGACCTAGGCGAAATGAGCGGTTCCGAAACCGTGACGCTGCTGCAAAGCGAGATGCCGGGCCATTCTCACGCACTCCGGGCCAACGTGCTGGATCCGGGAGATACCAACGTGCCAAGCCCGTCCGCTTCGTTGACTCTTTCTTCCGGCGGCTCTCTCTATCAGCCTGCCAGCAATGTGCAACTTGCGGTCGAGACCCTTGCACCCGCAGGCGGCGATCAACCGCATAACAACATGCAGCCGTACCTGACCTTCTACTTCAATATCGCGCTGCAAGGGGTCTTCCCGCCGCGAACCTGATGATTTTCGCAGGAGCACGCTGCTGATGGGCTCTTTCCTTTTCTGAAATTTCTGTTCCCTGATTTTTATGCCAGTCGATTCATCCTCGTTCCACCCCATGCACACCGCTCGGGCCGCGATTCTTCTCCTTCTCGGTCTTAGCTCCGGTTTGTCCGCGGATCCGGTCATCACCGCGACCAAGGATGACGGCGTTGCTGCCGCGACCAGGAAGCCCGGCGGCAGCACGGTGACCTATACGAACACGATCACCAACGCCGGACCTGGAACGGCGACAGGGCTTGAGTTTAAAGATCCCGACATCGCCCACGCGCTTCTTGTTCCGGGCTCGGTCAACGTTTCCCCATTAGCGCTGGATGATGCTTTTGTCGCGGTGGCCAATACCCAGCTCGTCGTCGGCAATGCAACGGCCCTTTCCGGTCCCGCACTTGTCGTGGCGGGAAATGTTCTGAGCAATGATACCGAATTCCTCGGCGACACGTTCAGCATTTCCGTGTTCGATGCGACCAGCCTGCAAGGCGGCACGGTGAATCTCGTCACCAGCGGCGTGAATGCCGGCTCATTTACCTTTGTGCCGGGCGCAGGAGACACCGGCGTCGATAGTTTCACTTATACGATCCGCGACAAGGGCGCTGACGGGATCGCAAACAATGCGGATGATTTGACCGGTGTCGGCAAGGTGACCATCACCATCGGAACCCAAAAGGTCTGGTATGTGGACAGCAGCTATGCGGGGGCTAACGGCGCGAGCGACGGGCGCTCCTCGCAACCGTTCACCTCTTTGACGGCAACCAATGTCAACGGCGCGGCCGGCGCGGGTGATGTGGACGGCCCGAACGATATTATTTACATCCGCACAGGCACCTATGCGGGCGGCATTGTGCTTGAGGCCGGACAAACGTTGTGGGGCGAAAACGAAGCCCTCGTTGTGGATACCTTTTCACTGAATGCGGTAGGGACTGATCCGATCCTCGCGAACGCGGGAGGTGCCGGCGTCACCCTATCAACGGGTAATACCCTCAAGGGCCTCACCATCGGAAATACCAGTAGCAGCAGTTACGACATCGACGGCACGGCTGTTGGGGCTCTGACCGTCAGCAACCTCGCTTGCAGTGGAACCGGCGGATTCATCCGTATCAGCACCAGTGGCGCATTGAATGTGACCTTGGACAGCGCGGTTACGACTGGCGCACCCAGCGCAATTTCTCTCAAAGCTGCCACCGGCACGTTCTCGGTGACCACGGGTTCGATCACTGGCGCGACGGGTGACGATATCTTCATCGATGGCGGGACTGCCAACATCAGCTATGGTGGCACGATCACTAACAGCACCTTCCGTTCGGTCAGCATTGCTAACAAAACGGCCGGCGCTGTCACGTTCAGCGGCCAAATCACCGACAACGCCGGCAGCACGGGCATCCTCTTGAGCGCCAACACCGGAGCCACGGTGGACTTTACGGGAGGTTTGGCCCTCACCACGACTACCAATAACGCGTTCACGGCCACCGGTGGCGGCACCATCACGGCCACGCAAAACAACGGCAGCATTGTGAACACCATCACCGCGACCACCGGTATGGCGCTGAATGTCCAGAATACGACGATCGGAGCCGCAGGTCTGATTTTCCGCAGCATCACTTCCGGAACAGGTGCCGGATCCGCAGGAAGTGGCATCATTTTGGACAGCACGGGAGCCGGCAGCTTCACGGTGGCGGGTAACGGCGGCGCAGCTACCGGAGGAACCCTCCAGCACAAGACAGGTGCGGACGGAGGGAATACCGGAATCGGAATCTATCTGAACAATGTGGCGAGTGTTTCGCTCAGCCGCATGCAGCTCAATGATTTCGACAACTTTGCCATTCGTGGCATCACCGTCGGCGGTTTCAGCATGAACAACTGCACCATCAGCAGCAATGCGGCTGGCAACAGTTGGAACGGCTCCAATGCGGCGGGTGGCTTCAACGAAGGCAGCGTTTCATTCAGCAATCTGACAGGCGCGGCCACGATTTCCAATTCCAGCATCAGCGGCGGCTTCTCTGACAACTTCCGAGTCGTCAACACTACCGGCACGCTCAATCGCCTGACGTTCGACGCGGTGACCATCGGCGCGAACAGCAACGGGGTAGCGGTGGACGGCTCACAGGATCAAGGCAACGACGGAATCACCATCGAGCCGCAGAGCGGCGCCATCATCAACGTCACCGTCCAAAACAGTATCTTCACTTCTGCTCGTGGCGATCTCTTCCAGCTCAACAACATTGGCACTGCGGCAAGTGACCTCATTTTCACCGGCAACACACTTTCCAACAATTACACCCGCATCGCAACTGGCGGCGGCGGGGTGTCGGTTTTCACCAATGGCACGGGCAATTTGACCTTCAATATGAGTGGAAACACCTTCCGCAATGCGGTTGGAGCTGCAGTGCTGTTTGTGAAATCCACCGGAGTGGCAACGCTAGCCGGCACTTTCAGTGGCAATACCATCGGTGTCCAAGGGACGGCCAATTCCGGTTCCAGCGAAGGTTCCGCACTCAAGATCCAGAGCGCGGGCGGCGGCACTGTCACCACCCTCGTTACGAACAATTTAATCTATCAATATAACAATTTCGGCATCGAAATGTTGACCGGCGGCGGTGCAACTCCCCAAAGCGGTAATTTCAATTCCACGATCACCGGCAACACGATCTCCAATCCCGGCACCAATCCCGCTGCCGCCGCCATCGCCAAGAATGGCATCCATCTCAACGGTGGCACCGTGCCACTCGACACCTTCCAAATCGCACTGGACATCGGCGGTGCGGGTGTGCTTGCCAACTCCCTTTCAAATTCCGGCGCGCCCAATGACGCGGCGGCCGGCGGGGAGGACATCCGTCTCCGCCAGCGCCAGGACACCACGGTCCGCCTTCGCGGCTACACCAGCACCCCGGCCGATAATGCAGCGGTTCAAACTTATGCCATCGGACGCAACGGCGGTGACGGCGCCCCCTCGGCGATCGCCTCGAACCAGGTAACCACCGCCTCGGATGGATTCTTCAATACCTCTCCCGCGGGTAGCGCGGTTCCTCAGCCCCTGCTCTTCGCACAGGGTGGCATCGACCGCGTTGTCACTTCGGCAACCGTTAGCATTGAAGCAGTGGTTCCGGTTGGAGAAACCGGGCTTGCTTCTGCAATGGTGGATTCCTCTCTGCCGCAGGGTCGTTCTGTTTCTGCGACCGCCGAACAGGGCATTTCCTCGGAAACGGCGCTTTCACAAGAGCAACTTGATCTCGTCGTTTCCACTGCCATCAACCGCTGGGAACTCACGGGCTTGAGCGAGGACCAGGCCGCACGTTTGCGCAGCCTGAAGTTCGAAGTCTCCCAGTTGCCTAACGGCTACCTTGGCGAGGCTGGCGGGAACAATATCCGCGTGGATCGCAATGCCGGCGGTGCCGGCTGGTATATGGATGCCAGTACTGCGAGTGATGCCCTGTTCGGCACCGCAACGTCCGACACACGCCACTACACCGATCCGACTTCCTCAGCCGCCGGCCGCGTCGACCTCCTCACCACGATCCTTCACGAAATGGGTCACTCCTTGGGACTACCCGATACCTACCGTGTCGAAGACCGCAACAGCATCATGTTCGGCCAGCTCACCACGGGTGAGCGCCGTATCCCTTCGATGGATCAGGCGAAGGATGCCGTTCCGTTCACCGGCAGCCACGCGCACTTCCTCTCGGGTGGCTTGAACCCAATCACCATCGGCGTCCTGCCCGCAGGGAAGTCGGTGATCATCACCTACAAGGTGGACATCGAAAACCCGGTCACGGGTGGTGCCACCCAGATCAGCAGCCAAGGCACCGTGCATAGTACCACCGCAAGCTTCACTGACGTGCTGACGGATGACACGCATCCAAACGATCCAGCCGATCCGGTGCTTGCTGGTGTCGCCGACCCCACCGTCACCCTGCTGGCCGTTCCGCCTTCCGTCACCACTCAACCGACGAATCAAGTCGTCAATCTCGGCAACGTCGCCACCTTCACCGCCGCAGCCTCCGGAGCACCCACCCCGACCGTGCAGTGGCAGATCAGCACGAATGGAGGAGGGGCTTTCTCAGACATCGTTGGGGCGACCTCCACCACGCTGTCCTTCACTCCAATCGCAGGCGACAACGGCAAGCAGTACCGCGCCGTCTTCACCAACAGCGTCAGTACGGCCACCAGCAATGCCGCCACCCTCACGGTGGTAACGCCACCGGTCATCGCAGCCAACTTCGGAGTGGCCACCATCCCGCTGAATGGCACGACATCCCTTACGTTCACCCTGACCAACAACAACCCTGCGACCGCTCTGACGGTTGCCAGCTTCACGGATACTCTGCCTGCCGGGCTGGTGGTGGCAACGCCGAACGGTCTGAGTGGTGGCACGGGCGGCGGCACGCTGACCGCAGTGGCAGGCGCGACAAGCATCAGCCTTTCAGGGACTACGATTCCGGCCGCCGGCTCGGTCACTTTCTCAGTCGACGTAACCGGCACTTCCGCAGGCTTGAAGAATAACAGTGTTCAGATCACCTCCGCTGAGGGCTCTGGCAACACTTCCAATGCCAGCCTCACGGTGGTAGCGCCACCTCTCATCAGCCAAGCCTTCGGTGTCGGATCCGTAGCCATGAACGGCACCACCACGCTCACCTTCAATGTGAGCAATCCGAACACCTCGACTTCTCTAACTGGTGTCGGCTTCACTGAAACGCTGCCCGCTGGTCTGGTGGTCGCGACTCCCAACGGCCTCTCCGGCAGCCTCGGTGGCGGAACGATCACCGCCGTGGCAGGATCGAGCTCCGTATCCCTCACTGGCGCGACCTTGGCTGCCTCGGGCTCCGGTTCTTTCTCGATCAACGTGACCGGCACCACCGCAGGCACCAAGAGCGCAACTACGGGGAACATCACCTCGACCGAGGGCGGCACCGGTGGAAACGCCTCTGCCTCGCTTGGCGTCGTCGCTCCTCCGGTGATGGGCATTGCCTTCAACCCGGTTGCAGTGAACCTCAATGGCATTTCGACCCTCACTTACACGATTACGAATCCGGCCGGAAATCCAGCCACCCTCTCCGGAGTTTCGTTCATGAACACGCTTCCGGCGGGTCTCGTCGTCGCAACTCCTAACGGCCTTTCCAGCACTGCCGGGGGAACCACCACCGCAGTTGCAGGCTCCGGCAGCGTCAGCCTCAGCGGCGGTAGCATTCTGGCTAACAGCAGTGCCACGATCAGTGTCAATGTCACGAGTGGCACCGCCAACACCTACAATAACAGTGTGGCTGTCAGCTCCACCAATGGAGGCACCGGCAATACCGCCAATGCCTCGCTCCTGGTGCGGCCGCCTGTCGATCACTTCGCCATCACCAGCGTGCCCGCCACCGCCACGGCCGGCTCGGCGTTCAATATCACGGTGACCGCTCAGGATCCCGCCAACGCCACCGTCACCGGCTATGCCGGCACCGTGCACTTCACCAGTTCCGATGCTGCAGTTGTCCTGCCTGCTGACGCCACGCTCATCAACGGCACCGGCACGTTCAGCGTGACCCTTAAAACCTCAGGCAACCAAACGGTCTCAGCAACTGACACGGTCACCCCCTCGGCTACGGGCACCTCCTCCAACATCACCGTCAATCCTGCCGCCGTTCACCACTTCGCCGTTAGTAGTCCGGCGACCGCGACCGCAGGCACTCCGATCAGCGTCGGCGTCACCGCGCAGGATCAGTTCAACAACACGGTTACAACCTACTCCGGAACCGCGCACCTAACCTCCACGGATGGCGTCGCGATTTTGCCTGCCGACTCGACTCTGGTTTCCGGCTTCAAGAGCCTCAGCGTCAATTTCTCGACCGGAGGTAACCAGACTGTCACCGCAACCGACACGGTAACGGCTTCCATCACGGGCACCAGCACAGGCATCGTCGTTGCCCCGCAGGCCGACTTGGCTGTCACAATGACCGACAGCCCCGATCCCGTTAGCGCGGCAGGTAATCTTACCTATCTCGTTACCCTCACCAACAACGGCCCGAGCACCGCCGTGTCTCCGTCCGTCTCGCTGCCCACTCCCGCCAGCACCACGTTCCTCTCCGCTGTTCCTTCGGCTGGCACCGCCGGCGGTCCTTCGGTCGGCAGCTCCGGCACCGTAATCTTCACCCCTGGCAACCTCGGCTCGGGAGCTAGCGCCACCATGACTGTCACGGTCAAGGTTGACTCGAACTTTGCCAACAACACCGTCATCAGCGCGACCGCCACGGCCACTGCCTCCACCGGCGATCCGAACGGAGCCAACAATAGCGCGACCGCCACCACCACCTTGGTTCTGAGTGCCGATCTCTCGATCACCAAGACCGACGGTGTCACCACCGCCACCTCCGGCGGATCGGTCACCTACACCATCACCGCCTCCAATGCGGGACCGAGCAACATCACCGGAGCGACCGTCGCGGATGTCCTTCCGGCCTCGCTGACCCCAAATTGGACGGGTGTGGGCGCAGGCGGGGGGACCGGCCCGGCCAGCGGTTCCGGCAACATCAATGCCAATAATATCAACCTGCCGGCGGGTGGCTCCTTCACCTTCACGGTGAGCGCCACTATCTCGGCCTCCGCCACCGGCTCGCTTTCCAACACCGCGACCATCGCCGCTCCGGCAGGTGTCAACGACCCGACTCCCGGAAATAACAGCGCTACCGATACTGATACCCTGATTCAGAGCGCAGATCTCTCGATTACGAAAACCGACGGTGTTGTCAGCGCCACTCCTGGCGGATCCGTCACCTACACCATCACGGCCTCCAACGCCGGTCCCAGCAACGTGACCGCCGCCACCGTCGCGGACAGTCTTCCTGCTTCGATCACCGGCGCCACTTGGACCGGTGTGGGAGCAAGCGGCGGCACTGGTCCTGCGAATGGTTCGGGGAACATCAATGCCACCAACTTGAGCCTACCCGCGGGTGGATCCTTTACCTTCACCGTGACCGCACCGATTGCCCCTGCCGCGACCGGAACGTTGTCTAACACGGCGACGGTGTCAGCACCCGCCGGCGTGACCGATCCGACCCCCGGCAACAACAGTGCGACCGACTCGGACACGCTCGCTCCGTCGGCCGATGTGTCGGTTACGGTAACGGACAGTCCGGATCCGGTGGTTGCGGGGAACAACCTCACCTACACGGTCACGGTGGCTAACAGCGGTCCGAGTTTCGCGGCTTCGGTTTCGCTGAATGACACGCTTCCGGCTGGGGCGACCTTTGTCTCACTGACCTCGCCCGGTGGCTGGTCAAGCACCACCCCGGCGGTGGGTGGGACAGGAACCGTGAGTTCGACCAACGCCAGCCTCGCGCCCGGCAGCGTCAGTTTCACGTTGGTGGTCAAGGTCGGTAGTGGTGTCGCACCGGGCACGGTGATTAGCGATACGGCCACCGTCAGTTCAGTGTCGATCGACCCGACCCCCGGCAATAATTCCAGCACCGCCACGACGACGGTCAGCGCCCAAGCCGATTTATCCATCACCAAAACCGACGGTGTGACGGCGGCGACGCCCGGCACCTCGGTGACCTATACCATCACCGCTGCCAATGCGGGTCCCAGCGATGTCATCGGCGCGACAGTGGCCGATACCTTCCCGGCGGTTGTCTCCGGTGCGACGTGGACCGGCGCGGGTGCCGGTGGCGCCACAGGTCCTGCGAGTGGTTCGGGCAATATCAATGTCAATACGGTGAACCTGCCCGCCGGCGGATCCTTCACCTTCACCGTGACCGCACCGATTGCCGCTGCCGCGACCGGAACAGTGTCTAACACGGCGACGGTCGCCGCACCTGCCGGCGTGACCGATCCAACCCCCGGCAACAACAGCGCGACTGATACCGACACGCTCGCTCCGTCGGCCGATGTGTCGGTCACGGTAACGGACAGTCCGGATCCGGTGAACGCGGGGAACAATCTCAGCTACACCATCACTGTTAGCAATAACGGCCCGAGTTCAGCGGCTTCGGTTTCGCTGAGCAACGCGGTGCCGCCTGGGACAACGTTTGTTTCGCTGACTTCGCCCGGCGGTTGGTCCAGCACCACTCCGGCAGTGGGTGGGACAGGCGCAGTGAGTTCGACCATCGCGAGCCTCGTGCCCGGGACAGCGACCTTCACGTTGGTGGTCAATGTCGGAAACGCTTTGCCACTTGGCATGGTGCTGAGCGACACCGCTACCGTCAGCTCAACTACGGCCGATCCGACGCCAGCCAACAATTCCGGCCTTGCCACGACGACTGTCACCGCAGAGAGCGATCTGGCCGTCACCGTAACTGATAGCCCCGATCCAGTGATTGCGGGGAACAATCTCACCTACACGATTACGGTCACTAACAACGGCCCGAGTGGCGCGACATCGGTCGTGCTGAACGACGTGCTGCCGGCAGGGACGACCTTTGTTTCGCTGACCTCGCCTGCCAACTGGTCCAGCACCACCCCGCCAGTAGGTGGAACAGGCACGGTGAGTTCGTCCTTCGTGCTCCTCGCGCCCCTACCGCCCGGCACCGTCACCTTCACGTTGGTGGTCAAAGTCGGATCGGCTGTGCCTGCGGGCACTGTGCTCAGCGACACGGCCTCTGTCAGCTCGGGCACGACCGACCCGACGCCTGCCAACAATTCGGGCACCGCCACGACGACGGTCTCCGCGCAGGCCGATCTCGCCATCACCATTACCGACAGCCCGGATCCGGTGAACGCGGCTGGGAATTTGACCTACACGATCAACCTGACGAACAACGGTCCGAGCACCGCGGTTTCCCCATCCGTTAGCCTGCCGCTGCCGCCCAGCACGACGTTTGTCTCGGCAACCGCACCTGGAGCTTGGGTCACCACCGCTCCTTTGGCCGGTGGCGTTGGCACCGTCAACTTCAGCGATGTTTCACTGGCCACCGGCGGATCCGCCACCTTCACGGTCGTGGTCAAGGTAGATCTCGCGGTCGTTAACAACTCGATCCTGACTGCCACCGCCACGGCGACCACCACCACGACCGATCCGAACCCGGGCAACAACAGCGCGATTGCGACGACAACCGCGAAGAGCGGCGCGGACCTGCAAATCACCCTGAGTGACAGCCCGGACCCGGTCATCGCCGGAACCGAGCTGACCTACACCCTTCAATTGCAGAACAATGGTCCGCTGGATGCCGACAATGTTTCCATCACCGACACGCTGCCAGCAGGAACCTCCTTTGTCTCGCTGAGCGCTCCGAGCGGTTGGTCAGCCACCACTCCGGCAGTCGGCGCTACGGGGCAAATCACTCTGACAAATCCGCTGGTCGCCAACGGCGGCGCCGCGACCTTCACCGTGGTGGTCAAGGTCGGAGCAGGAGTTCCGAACGGCTTCATCATCAGCAACACCGCATCCGCGACTTCGACCGTCATCGATATCGCACCTGCTAACAACAGTTCGACCGCCACCTCCACGGTCACCACCAGTTCCGACCTTGCGGTTGAAATCACGGGCACGCCGGCGACGGTGCCGAAGGGTTCCAATGTTTCGTTTGCGATCAAGCTCACCAATAACGGACCGAGCAATGCCGATGCGACCACTCTCACCATCCCGCTTCCGTCGCAGATGACCTTCGTTTCCTCGTCGATCCCGAGTGGATGGTTCAAGACCACCCCTGCGGTTGGAAGTGGTGGAAACGTGGTCTTCTCCACCGGAGCGCTTGCTAACGGAAATTCGACGGAATTCACCGTTGTGGTTAAAGTAAAGCCCACCGTGGCTACCGGCAAGATCATCACCACCACGGCCACGGTCTCGTCAATAACCGGTGATCCCGTGGCGGGCAACGACAGCTCTTCCTCGACGGTCGCTGTTGGTACCGTTACTCCCACAGTGGTTCAACCCGTTACCACCGGCATTGAGGTGAATTCTCAAAACGGGCTCTTCGACGTCGTCGTCAACGTGACCAACACCACTCCGGCACCGATCAACGGATTCCGCCTGCATGTGGATTTCAAGGCCTACAAGGCTGCCTATCCGAGCCTGCGACTCTACAATTCCAGCAGCGCGCCGGGTAGTTCCGATGTCTATGTGGACTATCCCTATCCAGTGGCGATCAATGGCAAGGTGCCGGTGAAACTTTCGTTCTACACCAGCACCCGCACCTTCCCGTCGCCCTTCGCTCCAATCCTGACGGTTGAAACGCTTCAGTCGTCACAAGTGTCGGATACCGACGGCAGCGGCGTGCAGCCCCGCCTCGTCAGGCTGCCCGACAAGACGGTTCTGTTGGAATTTCCATCCGTTGTTGGCCACTGGTATCGCGTCCGCTACAGCGCGGACATGATCCATTGGTCGGATTGCCCCGTGCCGCTTCAGGCCGGCACCACCCGGATGCAGTGGATCGACAGCGGCCCGCCGTTCACCAATGTTTCCCCGGCCAACACGCCGAGCCGCTTCTATCGGGTAAACGAAATTCCGAATCCCTGAACCCGCCGGAAGCTAACTGAAAACCGTCAAAACCATGACCGCCCGCATTTCCTTCCTGACCGTCACGGTGCTTAGTGCCGCCGCAAGCTCCGCTCTCGCCGGAAGTCCCGTGAATGAACCTGTCGCCACCGGGGCCGGGGCGATCACCTATGATTCGGCTCCGTCCCGCTGGCGCTTCGGTGCCGGTTACGCTCCGCTGTTAGGGCTCAAGACCGAGTTCAACGGCCTCGGCACCTTCAACCGCAGTTTCGCGGCGCAGCCGACCGGTGGTGGTGTGGACTACGATTACGATGATGGCTTCGTCCACGTGGATTCCTCCAACAATCTGGGCGGTAAAACTTGGAACTGGAGTTATGACAAAGCCGCTCAGTACAATCCCGCGGGCGGTGGATCCATATCCTACACTCTAACCAACAGTCTCGCCGACGCCAGTGCCACGGAGGACGGCGATACCGCCTCGGGTGTCGAATGTTACACCTATTTCGACATGGGAGCGGTCGGCATTTCCGCACTTAAGGACCTCGGCGCGACCTGGGGATTCCGCGGCGGCGTTCACTACGCCCGGGTGAACGTGGACAATCAGTCGATCCTCAATTCCGGGACGCTGGTTCTGACCGACCGCTTCGAGCTCGGTGGCACCATTCCGCCGAAAGCGCCATTTACCGGCTCGTTCGGTGGTCCGGGCCCATTGATCGGCGATTCACCCGACCGGACCACGATCCTCGGTGGACTGGCGTCGGTGTCGGGCTCGCGCGATCTGGACGTTCATCTGACGACGTTGAGCTTCGGCAGTTATCTGGAAATGCCGTTCACACGGAAATTCAGCATGATGCTTGAGGGCGGCCTGAATGCGGCGGTCGCCTCGGGCACCTACGATTTTCAATCCGCCACCACCATTGGCGGTCTCGGAACGCAAAACAGCTCGGGAAAAGACACGGACACCACCATTCTTCCGGGAGCGTATCTCGGACTGGGTGGAATCTATCAGTTGAATCCGCATTGGGCGCTCCATGCCTCGGGTCGTTATCAATACATGGATGACTTCGAATTGGGGGCGAACGGCTCGAGCGCCGAATTGTCGTTCGGGTCGGCATTTATCGTGTCATTCGGAGCGCTCTACTCGTTCTGAAACGCGGCGTCAGACGGAAAATCCGGCCATCGGTGAATGAAACGTCCCGAGCAGGGCGTAACTGCCTGCTCGCATTCCGAACGGATTGCGTTTTGTTGGTCCCCGTTCATTCTTTGCCCCGTCATGCGTCCATTCATCGCGTTTTTCATCCTCGGAATTGTCCCCGCCTTCGCCCTTGAGGCTCCCATCCGCGCACTTTTGGTTTGTGGTGGCTGCTGTCACGACTACGCGAAGCAATCGGTCATTCTCCGCGACGGCATCCAGGCCCGGGCGAATGTCCAGGTGGACGTGATCCGAAGCGAGGATACCGGGACCTCCCCATGGTTCCCGATGTATCAGAACAAGGATTGGGCGAAAGGCTACGATGTGATCCTCCACGACGAGTGCGCCGCGGATGTGAAGGACATGCCTTACGTTCAGAACATCGTCGATGCCCACAAGAACGGCACTCCCGCGGTGAATCTTCATTGTGCGATGCATTGCTACCGGACGGGGACCGATCTCTGGTTTGAATACCTCGGCCTGCAGTCGAGCGGCCACGGCTCGCAGCTTCCCATCGGCATCGATTTTAAAAATGCCGATCACCCGATCACCAAGGGTATGGCGGATTGGACCACGATCGGCGAGGAACTCTATAACAACGTCAAACTCTTTGAGAAGGCCAAGCCACTTGCGCTCGGCAACCAGAAACAGCAGAACGGCAACACCGACACTTCCGTCGTCGCCTGGACGAATGACTACCACGGCACCCGCATCTTCAGCACGACCCTCGGCCACAACAATGAAACCGTCTCTGACGAGCGTTACCTGAATCTGGTGGTTAGAGGCTTGCTTTGGAGCTGTGACAAATTGAAAGCGGAATACCTCAAGCCATATGTCGGACCCGCAGGGCACTTCGAGGTGATTGCTCCAAAAATTGCCGAAGCTCCGACTGATTCGACATTCGTCTCGGTGAAGGCATCAGGCACCCAGGATATCAACTGGCCATGGAAAGCGGTCGATGGCGCTCTCGATACACGTTGGTGCGCTGCGGACGGATCGTTTCCGCAGTGGTATCAGTTCGAATTCGAAAAGCCCCGCGCGCTAACGGGACTCAAGATCGTCTGGGAGAGCAAGAACAACGCCTATCGTTACAAGATCGAAGGCTCCAAGGACGGCAAGGAGTGGATATTGCTAACAGACGCTGGCGACAATCAGAAGGGCGGAGAAACCTCGGCGGAATTCGCGAAGGCCGAGGTGAAATTTGTCAAAATCACCTGCACCGGAACCTCACAGGGCGGCTGGGCCAGCATCGTCCAGATCACCCCGCAGGGCGATGTCGGCGAACTGACCACCAAGCGCAAGGACGCGAATGAGAAGAAGGAAGACCCGTTGGCCAAAGGCGGAAATGTCCGCCCTCGGATTTCCAAACTCAGTGCCGAACAGGAAGCGGATGTCCTGAAGGATGTCAAAGTCGCGGAGGGTTTCGACGTGAGTCTTTTCTCCACTCCTTCTTCGGCGAACTATCCGGTCTATGTCGCATCCTCTCCATCGGGCGATCTTTACGTCGCGTCGGATGGCAACGGGTCGCTGGGTCGGGATCCCGATCGGGGAAGGATTGTTAGATTACGCGACACGGACCATGACGGGCGCGCGGACGAGGTCACCGAGTTCGTGAAAAACGTGGATTCGCCGCGCGGCATGGTTTGGGATCATGACCGTCTCTACGTCGTGCATCCGCCCGATGTGACCTGCTACATCGACTACAATGGCGATGGTCAGGCGGACGAAGAGCAAACCTTGATTAAGGGAATCGCCTTCGGATTCAAGGATCGTTCCGCCGACCATACCACCAACGGCCTGAGCCTCGGAATCGACGGCTGGCTCTACATCGCCGGCGGGGATTTCGGATTCATGGATGCCGTCGGAACCGATGGCAAACACCTGCAGCATCGCGGTGGCGGCGTCATCCGATTTCGTCCGGATGGCTCGGGCCTTGAGTTGTTCGCCGATGGAACACGCAACATCCTCGGTACGCCGATCAGTCCGTTGCTCGACATTTTTGCCCGTGACAACACCAACGACGGCGGAGGCTGGGACGTACGGTTCCATCACTTTACCGGCCTCGAGGATCACGGCTATCCGCGGCTCTACATGAACTTCGGCGATGAAATCATCAAGCCGCTGGCCGACTACGGCGGTGGCTCCGGCTGCGGATCGCTTTATCTATCAGAGCCTGGCATTCCGACGAAATGGAACGATGCCCCGCTCACTTGCGATTGGGGAACCAGCGCGCTCTGGCATCACACCGTCGAGCCGCAGGGAGCGACGTTCAAGGAGACCACCAAGCCGGAGGAATTGATCCACATGACCCGCCCGACCGATGCGGATGTCGATGGAATGAGCGGAATCTATCAGGCGAGCTGGAAGGGCGCGACCTTCACTTGGGAAGGGCCGGACGTCGGCTACATCGTCCGCGTCGTGCCGAAGGGATACGTCCCCGAGCCGCTGCCGGATTTTGACAAGGCAACCAACGCGGAACTGGTGAAGCTGTTGGAATCTCCCAGCCAGGTCCGCACCCTGGAAGCTCAACGGGCGCTGCTGCGGCGTCCTGGTGGTTCGACTTTCCGCGCCTTGCTGGCATTTGCCGGAAATTCCGACAAACCGCTGCCCGGCCGTGTTGCCGCGCTGTATGCATTGACCCAACCCTTGGTGAAGAGCGACGGCGATGCGGTGCTGATGGCAGCGGTGTCCACCCTCGCTGCCGATCCCAAGCTCCAGCGTTTTGTCTTGCGCGCTTTGGCGGATGCCGGACTCGCCCCTATTTCAGAGGGCAAAACCACCGCGCCGGTCGATCTTTATGTCAACGGACTGAAAAGCACCGATCCGAGAACCAAACTCGAAGCCATCATCGGTGCCACGCGCCAGAACATGATTGGCCTGGCTCCGCAGATCGCAGCCTCTCTGGGAGAACCAGACCCGGTCATCGCGCACACCGCCTTCCGCTCGCTCTCGATGTTGAAAGCGGCCGATGCCTGTTTCAACGTGGTGGACAGCAAGGATGCCACTCCCGCGCAGCGCACCGGTGCCTTGCGTGCGCTCATGCGCATCCATGCTCCCGAAGTTGTCCAAGGTCTGATTGATCGGCTCGCGACGACGGCCGAGGCCACAGCGCGGGCAGAAATTCTATCAGCCTTGTGCCGCCTTTACTTCCACGAAGGCGAATGGAAAGGGGATTCGTGGGGAACTCGTCCTGACACCCGCGGGCCATACTATCAGCCGGAGCGCTGGAGCGAGACTGCCAAGATCGAAATTCTGCTCAAGGCCGAGCTGGAACGCTCCTCCCCGGAGAATGCTCCCGCCTTCATCCGCGAGCTGAGCCGGAACCGCATCGAGTTCAACGAGGCCTTCGAGCGGATCGTGGCGCTGGTGAAGGAAAAGCCCGCGCTGCTGCCGGATCTGGTGGACCAGATCGCCACCTTGAGCACCATCCCACCGAATGGGATTCCCTATCTCGTCACCGCCGTGCAAGGGGATTTGTCCGCTCTAACAATTTCAAAGGCGGTCGCCATACTGGCCAAGACCGACTCGAAGGAAGGTTGTGTGGCATCGCTCGGCGCCTTGGCGAAACTTTCCGAAATGAAGGGCTCGGAGAAGCAACTCGATTTCGCGAAGGTTGCCTTCCTCGGTGCGCCGAAACTTGAAAATCACCATCAGTTGCTGGAGGACGAGGCGGCGAAAATGAGCGGGCTTGCCTCGCAATGGGCGGATTGCGGATTGATGGCTCTCAGTGCCCGCAAGGATGGCAGCCCCGAAGCCCGCGAGCTTTCAAAGAAGGCTTTGGACCACGGTTGGGAGGATTCGAGACGTCGGGTGCAAATATTGATGGCGATCCGTTTGACTGGTTTCCACGGCATGGATGAGCAGGTCCGCGCGGCGATGGAGGATGGCGACGCCACGGTCGCCGCAGCGGCTAACGAAACTGCGAAGGGCCTGAAGTTGGAGAAAAAAGGCGAGGATAAGACACCGCTCGTTTCAACGCTCAAACCCGAGGATGCCATTGCCGAGGTCATGAAGACGAAGGGTGACGTTGGACTCGGTGAGCAGATGTTCACCCGCCAGTCCTGTGTGACGTGCCATGCCGTTAGTCTCGATCAGGTGCAGAAAGGACCCTATCTTGGAAACATCGCGAAGACTTACAACCGGGGAGATCTGGCAGGGAACATCATGGATCCGAACAAGACCATCGCCCAGGGTTTCGCCACCGAGATGTTCACCTTGAAGGACGGCACCCAACAGATGGCCTTCGTCACCTTGGAAAGCGCTGACGAGGTCAAAGCCCGCAACATCGCCGGACAGGAATTCGCCTGGAAAACCGCGGACATCACCAAGCGTGAAAAACTTCCGATCTCGATGATGCCGCCCGGCCTTGCCGGCAACATGACGGTCCGCGAGTTCGCCAGCTTGTTGGATTATCTGGAATCGCTTTCGAAGAAGTAGTGGTCTCCGACACATAGCCCACCACTTCAGTGGTGGGTTGATCGCCAGTCGGTATTAAGTCCTCTTGGGGACGAAAGAACGTGTGCGGTCCAACGGGCTTCAACAGTTCTGTCGTCCCCAAGGGACTTGACCAGCCTTATGATTTCGTCCCACCACTGAAGTGGTGGGCTATGTGTCGGATGTGGCGCGGGGCTTTTCTAACTGGTCTAATGAAAGGGAAGAACGGCGCATCGAGGAGAGCTTGGCTTGCGGCAACCGATCTAACGTAGATGATCGGCGACGCGCGACGAACTATTTCTCCGGTGCAGCAGGAACCGTCACCGCCGACGGCCTGGCCTTGATCGCATCAAACAGTGACTTTCCGGTTTCCTTCTGATGGCGGATCGCCAGGCCGGCGTAGAACGCGATGACGGCGAGAACCACGAACAAGAAGGTCGCTCCGAAACCACTGCCGCCCGACGGGGCCGGAGCATAGGAAGGGCGGGGCGATGGCTTCGGCGGTGCGGCTGGAAGCTCCGCCTCGCGGGAGATGGGAGATGGCGTGAGCGGCTTCTCACGGTTCAATGCCTCGAGTTCCTCATCGGACAGCATGAAATCAAAGGCCACATCGCCGATTCTCACGGTTGCCCCGCTGCGCAGCGGAACCACTTCGAGGCGGACGCCATCGAGCTTGATGCCGTTGGTGGAGCCGATGTCGTGAAGCTCGTAGCCGCCTTCCACACGCCGCATTTCGGCGTGTTTGACCGAGACCGAACCGGAGTCGATGGCGATGTCATTCTCGCTTCCGCGGCCCAGCGAGACCACCTGGCGGTCCAGTTGAAAACGGTAGGGCTGGGCATTTTTCTCAGGGACGGTGATCGTAACGCGAGGCATGTAGGTAAAACGATGAGGTTCCGCCGTTTCTAGCGCGAATCGTCCCCGATTTGCACGAAATTTTCTCAACTCCTAGAGCGAGAACGTCACATGGACGACGACGGCGATGGTTTCTCCGCCGCCGAGCGTGGGAGTCGGCGAGAATTTCCACAAACGGGCGGCGACCACGGCCGCTTGGTCCAGTTCGCCATTTCCGCTGCTGCGGTAGAGCGAGGTGGATCCGGCCGATCCGTCGCCGCGGACTTGGATCAACACGGCGGCTCTGCCAGTGATTTTCGCCGCTTTCGTTTTGGCGGGATAGCGGGGTGGCGGGGCTTGCAGGAGTTTTGGTGGGGAAACCGACTTGGCGCGTTTCCCTCCGGAGCCGTGGCCCGCACCGGATTTTCCGGAGCCCGATTCTCCGGCACCTTTGGAGGAGGATTTTCCGTTGGCCGATGCAGAAGACGTCGCTTGGGAAGTGCCCGTTGTTGCGGAGGTGGGCCGTGATGCGGGAACGGAGGAGATCAATTGCATGGGCGCGATCGGCGGCAGTTCGATCGTTGAAGCCAGTTCGGGAAACACCGTGACCGGCTTCCGCACCGATGCGGTGAAGGCAACCGCCGGCGGTTCGGGGGATTCCGGCGGACTCTCGGCGGAATTTCGGGAAGAGAGATTCATTTCAAAATCCGAGCCGCCGGATGATTCTCCTATGTCTCCTTTTTCACCGAGACCGGGGTTGATCAAGGTCATGGCTCCGACGATCAACGCCGCGCAAAGATGAAGGCCCAGCGAGCCTAACAAACTTTTCCCGGCCCCCGTGGACCGTCTCCGCGCTCCTGAAAGCGGGACGCGCAAAACCTCCGGGAGTGGAACTCCCGAAGGTCTTTTAACCAACGGCTTCAGGGAACAGGGGATCATTCGTTGGCGGTCAATGCCCGCCCAGTGATGTGGGTTTGTAACCTCCGTCTTTGGAAGGGCCACCGAAATCGAAACCGAAGATCAGCCAACCTTCGAAGTTTGGCGCTGAGTCTGTCAGGCCGCCGAGGGTGACGAGGTCTAGGTGGGTGTTGGCAGTCGGCCGCCACTGGAATGAAGGGCCGAGGATGAACTCCGATTTCTCATCCGTCACGTGCGACCATTTCGCTTCCGCACCGATCGAGAAGCAGCTGTCGACGATGGTTTTTGAAATCCCTCCCGAGACGGCGAATTCATCTGTCCTGTCACCCCATACCTGGGTTTCATGGATGAGGTTGGCACCCCAATGCCAGCCTTGGCCGAAGTCATCACCGAAAAGAATCTTGGACTCGAGGACATCGCTGCCCTCATGGGCGAATGCGTATTCGACATAAAGCGCGGGGTTGAGCGGGATCACGTCCCAATCGGCGAACGCATAGCGGAGTTCAACGGCGACTTCGTCCTGTTGCCAGCCTTTGTCGTCCGTGTTGTCGTGAATCGCCTTTTCATAGACGTCTAACTGCATTCGATAGGGAAGGCCCAATTCAAATTCGGTCTGCGAGCGTTGGGTAACACGGCCACCGTCGTAGGTGCGGCCCCGATACCATTGCTCGACTCCCATTTCCCAAGGATCCTTCTGCACGTAAATCCGGGTGAGGCTGAAACGGCGCTGTTTCACCCATTCCGGTTCTCCGTTCACGCCATCGGGTTTGTCTTCCTCCAGAGTGCCGCCACTCACCATCACGTCGCCGACCACAGGCGGCGATACGGCGCTTTGAGCGGAGGCGGAAACCATGGGAATGGCGGAAGCGGCGAGGCAAAATGCGAGCGAGCGGTGTTTCATAGGAGCGGTTCAAACGAAATGCCCCTTTGAAATCTTTGAACAAATTTCGGGAAATTTTCATTCCCCAACCAACGACGATCACTTCTTCCGCTCGACCACGCAGGTTTCCAATTTCACGTCGCCCTCGATGACCGTGTCGTTCTTGGTGATGCCTTTGAACGTCGAGTTGTAGATGCGGATGCCGCTGATTTCGGAACCCGGAAAACCGTTCACATCCAGCACCCGCTTCGCATTGTCGACCGTCATGTTTTCGATGATGACGTTGCGCACGACCGGTTTGTGCGGGCCATTCGCGCCTTCTTCATAGCTGAAATCGATCTGCAGCGCCGCGTCGCGAACCGTGCCGACTTTCACATTTCGGACGAAAATATTTTCCACAACGCCACCACGCACGGCGTTCGATTTGAATCGGATGGCTCGGTCGAGATCCGGGCTGTCCATGACGCAATCCTCGACAAAGACATTTCTGGCACCCCCGGAAATTTCGCTGCCAATGGTCACTCCGCCGTGGCCGTCCTTCATGGTGCAGCGGCGGACGATGACATTCTCTGTTGGGATGCCGATGCGGCGACCATCGTTGTTGCGCCCGGACTTGATGGCGATGCAATCGTCACCGGTGTCGAACACGCAATCCTCGATCAGAACATCCTTGGAAGCCTCGGGATCGCAGCCGTCGTTGTTAGGGCCATGGCTTGAAATCCGGACACCTCGCACGGTCACATTGGTGCTGAGCACGGGATGCACCTCCCACATCGGGGAGCGGACGATGCGGACGCCTTCGATCAGGACGTTGCGGCATTTGAAAGGTTCGATGAAACTCGGGCGCAGGTAATCGTTCACGCCGAACCTGCGCTCCTCCACCGGTGTTCCGTCCGCCACCATTTCGGCGAGACGCTTGCGCGCTGCGTTCTGGGTTTTCGCGGGCTTTCCTTCGCTGTCCTTCGAACCTTTGGTGGACCACCAATTGCCTTCCTCCGCCTGTCCGTCGAGGGTTCCTTCACCGGTGACGGAGATGTTTTCCGCCTCGAACGCGTAGATGAGCGGCGAATGGTTGTAACATTCCATGCCTTCGAAAAACGTGCGGACCGCCGGCTGATAGGCATTCGGGTCCGTCTTGAATTTCAGGGTCGATCCGCCTTCGAGATGCAGCTCAATGTTGCTCTTCAGGTGGATGGGACCGGTGACATACTCGCCCGCAGGAACGATGATGCGACCGCCGCCGGCGGTTGATGCGGCTTCGATCGCTTTTGTGATCGCTGCACTCGAATCCGTTTTTCCATCTGCCGCCGCGCCGAAGTTCATGATGGAGAATTCGCGGCTCGGAATCACCGGCGGCTTGATGCGTGCGAGGATCTCCGGCATCTGAGCCCATTCTTTCGCCAACGACGGCTTTGCTTCCATCGAGGCCTTGATTTCGTGGGTCGCCGACATCGGCAGATCTAGCAGCTTTTGCAATTCGATGCCCGCGAGGATCAACGGGCCGACACCCTTGAGATCGTTGTCCACGATCGGCTCGCGCAGGTAATAAGCATATGAACCGTCGCGACCGGAACCCAGTCCGGCGACCGAGCAGCAGCGGGTCAGTGAGATTTTTCCGTCTGCATCTTTTTTGATCAGTTGATCGATGATGCCGTTGTAACCTTTGATGATGGCTGGAATGTAGTCGCGTGTCAGGTAGCCGTGGTTCACCGCCTTCGCCATCGAATAGACAAACATCGCGCTGGCGGTGGCTTCGAGGTAGTTGCCTTCCTTTCCGCCCTTGTCGAGCACCTGCCACCAGAGCCCGCTCGCCGGATCCTGATGTTTCACGATGCCGTCGCTGGTTTTTCTAACGAGGGAAATGATTTCAGCTCGGCCGGGATGATCCTTCGGTAGGAAATCGAGCACATCCACCTGAGCCATCGCCCACCAGCCGGCGGCGCGGCCCCAGAAATTCGCGGAAAGGCCGGTGGTCTTGTCCGCCCAGTCCTGTTCGCGCTTTTCGTCCCAACCGTGCCAGTAGAGTCCGCTCTTCGCATCGTAGAGATGCTCGTCGATCAGGCGGAATTGTTTCACCACGTCGTCGAGATCGGCGGCGGGGCCTTTGAAATCCACCGTGTATTCCGTATAGAACGGCGCGCCCATGAACAGGCCGTCCAGCCACATCTGCCAGGGATAGCGCTGCTTGTGCCAGAAACCGCCCTGGCTGGTGCGCGGGTGGGTATCCAGTTGCTTGCGTAACAAGGCGGCCGCCTTTTGATAGCGTTCCTCTTTGGTTAGTTCGTAGAGCGCGATGACCGTCTTGCCGGGAGCGACGTTGTCGATGTTGTGCTCTTCCGGCTTGTAGCCTTGGATGCTTCCATTCTCGCTGATGAAGGAACCGATGGCATCCTTGCTGAAATCAACATAGTCGGGCGTCGGAACTTTTTCGTTCAGCTTGAGCAGCGACAAGGTGAAGAGGCCGGCGGTGTAATCCCACTTCACGCTGCGGCCCTCGCGCCAGGCGAGTTTGTCGCCGAGTCGGGAGATTTCCGAGTCCGCCATGCGCACGGACCATTGCAGAGGTGTCGCGCCATTGAAGTCCTTGGGCGCGGCCTTGCAGCATAGGGTGCTGGCGAGCAAGGCGACGATGGGCAGGACGAGTAGGGATAATGATTTCATGGGTTGGGTTTCCAGATTTCTTTGGCACTCAGGACTTTGTTCGCGTCGGCCAACGTGGCGGCTTCGGTGGCTGTTAGCTGATGTGATGCCGCGTGACGGTGGCTGATGTCCAGTGGCTTGTCGTCCGGAGTGGTGCTGTTGAATTCCTGAAAGCGGAGACGACTGGTGTCATTGCCGGTGATCAGCCAGCCTGCGTCAGGAATGTGCGGGCCCATCCGGCAGTTGATGAAGGCCACTGCGCTGTCGGGGAAGCGATCGGCATCGATCCGTGCGAGCCAGTTCTTTTTGACGCCTGGCGCGGCGGTGAGTTTGCAGTTGGAAAAGATGAAACCGAACTTGTCCGCCGGGTTTCGCGACGTGACGTAGTAGCCATCGTGCATCGCCTTCAGTTCGCAATCTTCGAAAAAAGTGGTGCCGTGTCCCCAAATGAAATCCACGTCGCCCTCGATATAACAATCGGCGACATAAATGCTGCCGTTGAGCAGCAGGGTGTCCTGATAGCTGGTGATGTCGCAGTTGCGCACGGTGCAGCGAAGACCCTCCATGCGAAGCGCCTCGGCCTGCGATCCTGCATAGGGAGTGGTGTTGCGGAGGGTGAGGTTTTTGATCGTCACATCGTCCGAATCCACGCTCAGGAACGGACGTCCCATGCGGCCGGGGTTCAACTTGTCGTTGTTGCGTCCGGAGAGAATGGTTTTTTTACGATCCTCACCGATCAGCCGGATCCGGTTTCTACCAGGACCGAGGGAGGTGATGGAATCGTAGGTGCCATTGCGGATATGGATCTCAAACGGTGTCTGGTTGTCCTCAGGCACATAGTCCACCGCGCCCTGGAGTGTGCGGAAATCGCCGTGATCGTCCGGCGCGACTTCTATCCGGGTTTTACCCTTGGGCAGCGGAGGGCGTGTGGCAAATTGCCAGTTGCCGTTAGAAATTCCCGGAAATTTTTCTCCGCTTGCGGATTGGAACACGCCGGGATCGACGACGATCGAAAACGCGTTGGCCGCCTCGGCATCCAGCACGTGCGAGTGGAGTTGAACGGTCACCGTGGCGCCTTCGATCCGGAAGGGTTCGTAGTGCAGTTGTTTGATGCCATAGGAATTCGTTTGAGGATTTCCGGCGACGTCAACCGTGTCCACCACCTTGCCATCGCTGTTTCGGATCACCTTCACTTGGCCTGCGGTCCCGAGCGCCACGTTTTCGTTAAACGTGAAACCCAAGGGTGTGTCCGGGCATACGGCCGTGGCCCCACTGGAAGGATTGCGCCGGGTCAATGACAGCTCCGCATGTGACGGGCGAGCGGTGAGAAGCAGAGCGCCCGATGCAAGCAGCAGCGGACGAAGCAGGGTTTGGGAGCGCATGACGCTTCGACTGTGGCGCATTGCCCGGGGTTTGTGGATGCGTTTTTGTGGGACTTGACAGGGAGGCGGGACCAACACTCCCGCGATTCAAACTACGGTGCCGCAGGTGTCACGGCGGGCGTTGCGAAATCCTGATAGGTATTGATTTTCGGGCGTCCCGATGCCGGGTCCACGTAGGCGAAAATCAAGTAACGCATGCCGGGCAGGAAACGCAGCGCGCTTTCGTTGGCGATATGCCATTTGTCTTCCTGAATGAATTCGAACACCACCGGGGCCATGTTGAAGGAATCGCGTTCCTCGGGTTTCGCGTAGCCGAACGATCCACCGGCATGAAGCATGCCCTTGTGCTCGCCGATGACGAAGCGGATGTCATTGTTGTAGAAGTTCGCGACGAATGCTCCTCCATCCGGGAAATTTTTCGGCGAATCCTCGATTACCAAAACCTTCCAATCTGATAGCGAGGCGGCTTCGGCTTTCTTCGGCGTCTGGACGAAAACAAGCAGCGCGGCATTGACCCCGGCCGGAATGCTGGCGCTGGCAAGGGGCTTTTTGTCGCCCGATGACAGGAACGGGATCGTGTTGTTTTTCGAGAAGCAGACGATCTGGGGCGAGAGCTGGCTGGATGATAGAGGACAGGTGATTTCCGTGCCCTTGTCGGAAACGGCGATCGCGGACATCGCCGGTCCCGTACCGCCGAAACTCAGGAACCGGCAGCGGACGGGGCGGGCGTTCTGGGCGTCGAGAAGGGCTGGCAAAAGCATTAGAATGGCGAGAAGGAGGTTGCGCATGGGTTTGATCGGAAGTTCGTTTTGTTATATTTCGGTTGCGGAGAGCCAGCGGAACGAGGTGATGAGGAACCGGCGTCCGAAGGTTTTGTTGGCATTGCTGGTGAGCGATACGATGGAAATTTCCGGATTGTCCGCGCCGTCGACGTATTCCGGAACACGTTGGACCACCGCTTCGCAAGTGGCGATGGCGGTGGCATTTCCAGAAGCGTCGCGGGCCTCGCCATAGCCACGGATCGTGAATGTGTCGGAGCGCGCGGTGGCGGCATTTCCCAGAACTCCGAGCAGGTCGGCCTGGCTGAGGTAGCCGGGCGCGCCCTGGAAGCTGGATCCCGTACCTGCGGCGGAATTTCTATAGTTGTAGCCGGAAACGGTCGATGCCGGGATTTCGAATCCGGCGCTTGATGTGGCCGCGAGGCTTTTATTGAGGTTGGCGTTGTCGATGGCCTGTTGGAGAGCGCCGCGCTGGGCGGTCTCGCCAGTGCCTAACCGGCGGTTGACGAACTCCGACATCGATAGGAACGGCCCGCGCAACCGGACTTGCTCGACGATTTTCTCTGCCAGAAGTTGCAGATCAACGTCCGAATATTCACGGGCACCGAGCCAGTAGGCTTCCTTGGGATCCACGCTGGCGTCCTTTTGCGATTCGCTGGCGGGGAGGCGAAAGCGGCTGATGCGTGCCTCGTTTTTGCTGAAATCCGTAGTGCTGATCGTAGCAAGGGCCGAACTCTTTGAAGTCTTGTTGATCTTGTTGATAAGGGCTTGGGAATCGTGGATCGAGCCAAGCATCGCTTTCCACGCGGCGACCGAGGTGGAGTTGATATTGAATGCCCCGTTCATCAACAGACGCGCGGCGATCCGGGAGTAGGCGCCAGTCGCCGCGAGGTCCGTGGCGAGGGTGGCCGGAGCCTTTCCGGGCGGATTGTAGAGGGTGATCCTCGGATCCTCCAAGGGAGTTCCGGCGGCGAGATCTGTCGCGAGGTCGGCAGACTTTTTGATTGAGCCGGTCGGGATGAACGGACCTGTCTGGTCGGCGAGTCCGGAGAAATAGAAATGATCGTAAAGCGCAAGATTGAGGAGAAACGAGTGATCGAGGTATGGATACGAACCTCCGGAAGTGATGATCTTGGATGGATCTAGCAGCGGATGCGCCCATGAATTTCCGATGGGCTGGGCGAACCGCGGAAGATAGCCGGAGGAACCGCCGGGATTCGCACTGTTCAGGCTGACGAGCGATTGAACGGGAGCGAGCGGGATATCATATTGCGCGCCGAACTTGAGTCCGGTGTTGCCTGTCTGGCCGGTAATGAAATTGCCGCGACCGGTTTTCGGATCGTATTGCAGGAGATTGTTAGTGCCGTTGTCGAGGCGTTGGATGGCGAACTCGTGGGATAGATTGGCAGAATGCTCGCTGATGAGTTTTCCGGATGAGACGCCGACGGTCGCGTGGGCGAAACACCACGGCTTGGTGGCCAGTTTTCCATCCTCACCGTCCGGATTCATTCCACCCATGGTCGCTTTTGCCTGGGCGCTGACAACCGCGAATGGCTTGACCGTGGCGATGTCCTTGATCGGTGTCAGCGAATGGGAATGCATCGCCATCGTGTTGACCGTTTTGACGGGATTGTCGGGATTCGGATAGGTGATGGAGCCGTCTTTTCCAAGCAGGGCGTCCTGCAGGCCTTTCGGATACTCATAATCCATTTCGATGATGCCCGAAGACACGAATGAGGAGGCGGTGGTAAGCTTTGCGAACATCTCCACGGTGAACTTGTTCTTGCTCAGGGTATCCACGCTGAGCGGCGCGAATTTAACGGAGAACTCGTCCGTGGACTTGGCTCCGATGCATCCCTTGCGCGACATCGCCACGCCGTTTTCGACTTCGTCGACCGCGGCATTGAGGCCGTTGTATGACGGGCCGAACCAATCGAGATCGAAGCCGATGCCATCGCCGCGCCAGCCGGGAAGCCCATCGATGGTTAGGGTTCGGGTTACTCCCGATCCGGTGTCCCAGTCGGAAAACACACGTCCCGAGTATTCGTCTTTCCATGTCCTTGTTGCCGGAATGTAAGGAGAAAACAACATCACCTCACCCGGCAGCAGGCGGAAAGTCGTTAAACCAACCGCCGGCGAGGTGGGGGTGCCGCCATTGGTTTTCAAAGTCATACCGAAGCGCTTGGAAAGCGTTCCCGTCTCGGACTGCTGGTAATACATCGTGTCGAGCGGAGCGAAGCCTTTGGTTTGCGGTTGTCCGTTGCGAATGACCTGGAGGCCGAAGGGAACATTTCCAAAAACGATCTTCAGCTCGGTGAATTCCAAGGCGACGTTGTAGGGATTGTGAACGGTGACCACCGGAGTATAGAGAAGGTGAAGCAGATAGTCATAAGAGGAGCCTGCGAAATTGGTGCCCCAGGGACCGTGAAGTTCAGCTTTGATTTCGTCGGCTTTGGCCCCGGGAATTTTGGGCGTGGTGTCGCTGACTTTCGGATAGTTATAGATATCCCGTGTCAACAAACTGAATACGACCTGGACCTTGGCGATGTCCGGCATCAGCACCACACCTGGAGGAGGATTGCGCTGCGCGATCCCCGGCACCCCGGAGGCAGGGTCCGATCCAGCGGATGCCTTCCAGTTCGCGGGGCCCTGCGCCTTGATCACCGGAACTCCGCCGACATTGCTTAGCCGCGTCTTGTCCTGATAGATCCGGGCGAACTGTTGCAGCGATTCCCAGCGGGGGTCGGAAACTCCTGTCGTCCCGAGCCGGGTCGCGTAAACGCCTTTCCCTGCATATGGGGACGGGAGCGAGGTGGTGTTGGTTAGAATGCTGAAATCCTCCCTGAGTCCGCCGATGGCGGTGTCGGTGAATAGGCCGACCGACGATGATGTCACGTCATGGCCAAGAGGTTTGAGAAGATCTTTCGTTCCTGTGGCGATCGTCTCGGTGGCCAGTCCGAAGTTGAGTTTGGTAATGCCCTTGGCGATGGTTGCGAATCCCGGGGATTTGCTCTCGAAAAACGGGCGCTGTAATTTTGACAAACCGGTTACCGAAGCGGTGTTCGGACGCGCTCCCGAACCGAGTTGTGCGGTCTGCATGCCCTGGCTGGAGGCTTTTTCAACGTAAGGAGTGTTGATTCTGACTTTCACACCTTCGTCCATGACCGCCCATGCGAAAGCGCCGTGAGACGATGGCATTGCGACTTTAGCCGCGGTGACTACATCGGATGCGGGGGCGGTATCACCCAGTGATCCTTTTCCCCAAAGGGTGACGGGTGCAACGGTGGTTTTGCCTGCGAATTCCACTTTTCTCGAAGCGATGACATCGGTGCTTGATGTCAGCCAGCCGAGGAATTTCTTGTCGCGCTCGGTCTTTTCATAATCCTGCGGTGACGGCGGGGCATCCACCTTGATGTCCCATGATTTCCATACTCCTGTTAGCCTTGGATTGGCGATCTTCTCGTCGATCACATCGGCTCGCGCCGTAATCCGCTGGTCGGGTCCGGCATTCTTCTGGAGCTCGCCGAGGGCCAGCATTAGGGACATCCGGGCGTTGGCCCGGGCGACGGCCATCGCATTTTCCTGGGTGGTCGCACGCAGTGAAATGGAAGAGAGCGTAAGCAGTCCCACCGCGATGACTGTTAGCAGGATCATTAGCGAGAGCGTGACGATGAGTGCGAAGCCCCGCTGTTTCTTTCCTGGGAGGCGGCCCCGTGGTGGCTTGCCTTTGGTAATATGGTTAGGGTTTTTCATCTTTGAGTAAATCGTTGAACTTGGACTATGGGTTTGTTTGTCGGAATTCCGTCTTTCAAATCACCGTCGATGGTTAGGAAAGTAAATGCCAAGTATTCACAGAGCAATGATCCGCCAGTATCGGATGTTGCACATTGACTGCGGATTTATGCACTTAATCCCAGCGGGATGGTTGTGAATGCATGCGGGTTGAGCGAAAGGAACGCCGCCACGGGAAACCCATCACCGTGGCGGCTTTTTGTCCTTCAACCCAATGAAGATGGATGTATGTGAGATAACCGGACGAACAAAGGTTTGCCCGGCTGGTGGAAATGGATTTTTTGCTGATCTGGGAAACACATGGGGTGGTCCGTGATTTTTGCCAGTTGATGTCGTAGAGGATCGTTGACGGACAGTATGCCTGTAAATGCCTGCTTCTGCATGATGTGTTGAAAATTGGGCATCGTGATTTGCTAGGCTGGCGATGTGCTGGAATTCAGCAGTGAGGGCGTTCGATTGCCATGCCGCCTCCAGACCCGGAAGGACTTCTCACGTTCCGCTTCGGACCACCCCAACGTTCAAATCGATATCCCTTTCGCTTGCCGTCGGCATCGTGCCGATCGAAGCCCAGCTTGCTTCGTTCCTGGGTGCCAAAGGCCGTGACCGGGTGCCGGGCGAAGATGATCTATCAGATGAAGAATATCCACGACAGCGGCGCGGGCTCCTTCCGGGACCCGGGCGCAATGATTGCTTACCGGCCGCGCCGCGCCTGGTTCCTGTATTCCGCCGGTGGCATTCCGGCGAACTGCTTGAAGGCGATGAAGAAGCTGTTGACGCTGGGATAGCCGCTGGCGAGCGCTACGGATGCCACTTTGTTGTCCGTTTCACAGAGAAGCTTTTTCGCGTTTTCCATCCGGACGTTGCGCAAGTGTTCGCCCGGTGTCCGGTTGAGGTTCTCGGTGAATGCCTGGTGCAGGCCCCGGCGGGACATGCCGGCGCTGCGTGCCACTGCGTCGATATCGATGCTCTCGCTGAAATGAAGCGAGATGAAATGCAAGGCCTTCGACAGCCCCTCGTGGCTGATCGCCGTGATGTCCGTGCTCTGCCGGGCGATGATCCTTGACGGCGCGATTCTAACGGGAAGTTCCGGTGGCTTTCCTCCTCGCATCAACCGGTCCAGCCACGCAGCTCCCTGATAACCGAGTTCCTCGAAATTGGGCTCTACGGCGGTGATCGGTCGCTGGGTGGTTTGTGGCAGAAGAAGATCATCCTCGATGCCGATGAGGGCCACATCCTTGGGCACCTCGATGCCCGACATTTCGCATACTTCCAACACCTCCACAGCCAGCGTTCCGTTTGCGGTGAAGACGGCGAGCGGTTTCGTCGCGTGTTTCAGTTTGGCCGCCAGCCACGAGCGGCGCTCGGACCATTCTCCGCGGCCTTTGCGGAAGGATTTGTGTTTGTGCCACTTGATCCAGGAGCATTCGTGGCCGGTTTCTTTCAGGACATCGACGAAACCGCTTCCGCGTTCTTCGAATGTCCAGTTCTCGGAATCGCTGTAAAAAAGGAAGTTCTTGAACCCGCGCCGCAGGAAGTGTTCCGCAGCCATCCGCGCGCACTTGGCATGGTCCTGAGCGACGTGGGTGAATGGAAGATTCGCCCGCCGAAGGCTGAAATCGACCGTCGGCTTTTTCAATGAAATGACAAATTCGCACAGTTCTTCGTTTCCCGCCAGCCACGCCAAAACGCCGTCTCCATCCCAACCCCATGGAATCACAAGCTCCTTGGTCACGCTGGCTGCTGAGATATGCCAGTCGTGCTCCGTCGCGTAGGTCGCGATGCCGTTGAGCAAACGGTGATCATGCCATCCCAGGGCGAGAATGACGTTTTTCTGTTTCTTCATTACCCGACCAGATAGGAGGCGCGGGCCCTTGTGTAAATGAAGAAAATCCGGGGGACGCTTGTGGCGAAAGCAGTCGTCCCGCGCCTAAATTTCAAGCTCCTTTGCAGAAAAGGGCCGTATACCCGCAGGGTTTGGAGGGCTTATCACAGGCGCAACATTTAAACCCATGAAAACAAAAACTCAGGCTCTCATTCGTATTTGTATCTGTTCGGGCGGAATTCTGGCCGTCGCCGGGATGGCATCTGCCGGCACTTATAATTGGGATCCCGGCTTCACTCCGGCAACTCCATCAGGTGGCACTGGAACATGGAACGCGGCTAACAGCAATTGGTCCAATTTCACGAGCGATGCTGTTTGGTCGGTCACCGCGGCGGATGACAACAAGGCGCTGTTCGGAGCGACGGCGGGAACAATCACCCTGGGTTCCGCCCTGTCCGCGGGCGGGATTCAATTTGATACCAGCAGTTATACCCTGTCCGGCAGCCAGGATCTCACCGTCAATCCCCAGGTGACCGGTTCGGACGCGCTGGTCGTGAGTCCGGGCGTGAGCGGCATCACGTTGGGCCTGCGCAAGCTGATTCTTACGGCATCCGGATCGGGCGCGATCGGTGATCTCATCAATACCGACAAAATCAATTTCGGGTCCACGATCGTCGCATTCAGCGGATCCCGCCAGATGACGCTTTCGAATTCCACATCGGCTGCGACCACGATGATTACGAACTTTGCGATCGGGAGCGGCACTCCCGGCGGTGCCTCCATCTATCTTAACCAGGGAAACCTCGTCATCACCAATTTCGCCGCCAGCACCTCCACCAGCGCGCTCGCCATCACTAACAACACTGCCACCACCGCCAACATGGCGTTTCGTGGCACGGGCTCCGGTAAATATACGATCAGCGGAAATAACACTTTGCTCAATAATGCGGGGACTGGGAATTTGACCATCAACTTCACCAGTGGCACGAGCACCTTTGAAATCGGGCACGACAACGCTCTCGGGGCGCGCGACGCCAGCAACAATCTCACCGACACCGCCCTTGGTTTTATCTCCGGCACAATGGTCGCAATCAATGGAGCGAGGATCATCGCAAATCCCATCATTCAAACCGGAGGCTTCACCATCGGCGGAGGCAACGCCTTTACCTTCAGCGGCTCTTTCACGAACTCCGGAGGCAACCGTACGCTCACCGTTAACAACACCGCAGCCACCACTTTGTCGGGGCCGGTGTACCTTGCCGGCGACGACGTGACCTCACGGACGCTGATCATCGGAGGAACCGGCGGCACGACTGTTAGCGGTGCTGTCGGCAACAACACCGTCAATACCGTCGCTAGCAACCTTACCAAGTCCGACTCCGGAACTCTCACGCTCAGCGGCACCAACACCTACACTGGAAATACCACTGTTAACGCCGGTAATCTCGTCCTCGCCGACACTGGGACCCTTAAATTTGCAATTCAACCGGCCTCCGTTTCCAACAAGGTGACCGGAGCCGGAGCGACCACTTTCAACGGCGCTTTCAACATCAATGTCGCCGCCGCGGGGCCAACGATTGTCGGCACGACGTGGTCTCTGGTAGAAACGTCCTCGACCTACGGATCCACATTTGCGGTCGCGGCTCCTTTCGCGGAAACCTCGCCGGGGAGCGGCTACTGGGCCTATAACGATGGGACCAATACCTGGTACTTCAGCAAACTGAGCGGCAAGCTCACCTACGGCACCACACCTGAGCGTGTCTGGGATGGTGACAGCGGCGGTGCCTGGAGTGATGGAAACAACTGGGTCGGAGGAACTGCCCCGGTGACTGGCGACACCTTGGTCTTCGCAGGGGCCAACACCACCAACTCCAACGACCAAAGCACCGAAACAATCGGTTCGGTCGCTTTGGCGGGGATTATTTTCGGCCCCTCCGCCAGCTCCTTCAATCTGGCGGGCGACACGGTGAATCTATCAGGAAAATCCATCACCAATTACTCGGCGAATGCGCAATCACTCGCGTTCGACGTCGAAGCGGACACTGGATTTACGGTGAATACCTCCGGCGGAGTTGTAACGCTGACCGGGTCTCTCAAGACAACATCCGGCTTCAACAAGCCACTCACGAAAAACGGAACCGGCACCCTTGTTTTGAACGGTATCCAGAACACTTCCTGGGGAGTGAATGTGAATGCCGGCACCCTGCAGATTTTCAACCCGAACACGGGCGGCCAAGTCACAGCCTTCACCGCCACTGTCGCTTCCGGGGCCACGCTGAAGTTGGAGAATGGCGATGTTTTCCACTCCGTGCTCGGTCTCACGAACAATGGTATCTTTGACATCAGTTCGAGCGGCGAATCCTTTGGATCGCTGCTAGGCGGTGGTGTGGTGACCAATCACGGAGCATCCCCGGCAGTTACTTCCACGATCTCCCTCGGCAGCGGCAACAACACCTTTTCGGGCAGCATTCAGAACGGCCCGTTGGGATCTCCCACGGCGGTGACATTGAATGATCAGAACACGGGCGACCTTGTCTACTACACCACCATCTTCAGCGGAAACAACAGCTATACCGGCAACACGATGATTTCCCAAAAGGACGTTTCTTTCGTTCTGACAAACACGGGTTCGTTGGCCTTTGAAATCGGTGCGGATGGGGTGAGTAATTTGATCCTCGGAGTGGATCAAAGTGCCGGTGTCGGCACGGTGACCTTGAACGGCACTTTCAACATTAATCTATCAGGGGCATCCATCGCCGACGGCAACTCCTGGCAACTCGTGGGTTCAGGCTTGCTGCCTACGACCACGTTCGGGGCGGGCTTCAACGTCCCCGGTTTCACTGAATCCTCCAACGTTTGGACCAAGGTGGACGGCACCAGGACTTGGACGTTTGATGAGACCTCCGGTGTTCTCTCGCTCGCCGTAGCCGGTGGCTCGGGGTTCGGGTCGTGGGTTACGGGATTCGGTCTCGCCGTCGGCGATCAGGATCCCGGCGATGATGCGGATAGCGATGGTTTCTCCAACCTCTTGGAATATGTCCTCGGTGGAAATCCAAACTCTTCAGCCACGGCCATCGCTCCGGCGGGTAGCAAGTCGGGCTCCGATTTCATCCTCTCGTTCAAACGGTCCGATCTCTCGGAAAGCGATACGACTCTCTCCGTGGAATACGGGAATGATCTGACTGTGTCGGGCACCGTCGCGGTCGGTGCTGCTTCGAGCGCGGGAGTCGCCATTTCGGAGCTTGGCATCGCTGACGATGCTGTGTCGGTAACCATCCCGACCGCCGGAGCAACGAAGTTCTTTGCACGCCTCAAAGCAGTGAAATAACGACGTGCAAATGCTTCAACTCATTCCGCAGAATCCTCAATTGATTGCACGGGGCCTTCCGTGCCAAAGTTCCAGACAGTGATAGTTCTGAAAAAAACAACCCACCGGATTCGCGCCCTGGCGTTTCCATTGCTCACGCTCGCCATCGGGTGTGTCAGGGCGGATGAAAGTGCGGACAAGGCATGGGCTGCCATGCCGGAAATCCTCGCCCGCATTGTTCCTCCGGTTTTCCCAAACAAGGAGTTCGACATCACCTCATACGGCGCGAGGGCCGGCGGCTCGGAGATATGCACCGCCGCTTTCGCTTCGGCGATTGCCGAGTGCATGAAAGCGGGCGGAGGACGTGTGATCGTGCCGGCGGGGAAATTTCTCACCGGCCCGATTCATCTCCAAAGCAACGTGGATCTGCATCTCGCGGCCGGAGCGGAAATTATTTTCAGCGACCGCTTCGAAGACTACCTGCCAGTGGTTCCGGTTCGTGTGGGCGGAATCGATGTTTTGAACTACTCGCCGCTGATCTATGCGAAGGACTGCACGAACGTCGCCGTGACCGGCAAGGGGAAGCTCAATGGGAATGCGGAGAAATGGTGGAAGTGGAAGGAAAGCGGCCAGCATTTCAAGATGGGAGCCATGGGATTGCCTTTGGAAAAGCGCGTCTTCGGCACGCCCGAGGCGGGGATCCGCCCGAATTTCCTCTGCCTCTACGGATGCAAAAACGTTCTGTTGGAAGGCTTCACCATTGGCAGCGGGCCGAACTGGACCATCCATCCCGTCTATTGTCAGAACATCACCGTCCGTGGTGTGAACGTGGATACCGACGGACCTAACAATGATGGCATTGATCCGGATTCCTGCCGCGACGTGCTCATAGAAAACTGCACCTTCAGCACCGGCGACGACTGCGTGGTGTTGAAGTCCGGCTACAACGAGGACGGCTGGCGCGTCGGCCGACCGACCGAAAATGTCGTCATGCGCCACTGCTCCAGCAAGCGCGGCCACGGCGGACTCGTCATCGGCAGCGAGATGTCGGGTGACGTGCGCAATGTCTTCATGGAAAACTGCGAGTTCGAGGGAACCGACCGAGCCATCCGCATCAAGTCCAAGCGCGGCCGCGGCGGCGTGGTGGAAAAAGTTTACGCCCGCGACATCAAGGTCCGTGACATGAAATTCGAAGCGGTGATTCTCAACATGGACTACAGCTCGGACAAGAACCCCGCGGCCAATGAAAAATCCCCGGTCTTTCGCGACATGTGTTTCGAGCGCATCACCGGCAGCGGTGCACCGGTGGCGATCCGCATCACCGGAGAAGGGGACTCGCCCGTGGAAAACATCCGTTTCTCCGACATTGATCTAACCGCCAAACTCGGAGTCGTGGCGTCATCGATCAAAAACGTGCGCTTTGACAACCTGCGGCTGAAAACCGGGAAAGGTCCTGCCTTCGATCTGGCAAACGCCTCACAGGTCATCATCAGCAATGCGGAAATCTCGCCGAAGCCGGATGTTTTCCTCAAACTGGAAGGTGAGTCTTCAAGCGGCATCCGGATCGAATCCAGCCCCGCGGCCAAAGGCGGAATCTCACTGGGCAAAGGCGTGCCCGCGGATGCAGTGACTGAAAAATGATTTCCATGCATCGCCATTCAAAAAAACTGCTGTTCGGCTTGCTCCCGGCGATGATCCTCGGCGGTTCCCGCACGATTGCGGGGACCCTACCATCCATTCCCTTGCGCGAAATCGACATCGTCAGCGCCGGCGCAGTGCCTGATGGAATGACCTCATGCACCTCCGCCATCAGGAATGCCATCGAAAAGACCAGGGATGCCGGTGGTGGACGCGTGATGGTTCCCGCAGGCAGATTTCTAACCGGGCCGATCACCCTTTACAGCAACATCGACCTTCATCTGGCCAAGGACGCCATCCTTTTGATGGATCCCACGGCGTTCCCCGCGGTGAACAACGAGCGTCCCGCAATGATTCATGCCGGGAAAGCCCACGACATCCGGCTCAGCGGCGAGGGGACCATCGACGGCCAGGGCGAAGTCTGGTGGAAACCCTTTCGCGAGGAAAAGGCCAAAGGCGTCAAGGACGCGCCCCGTCGGCCTCAATTGATCTCATTCAATCAGTGCGAGCGCCTGGAAGTGCGGGGAATCACCACCCTGAATCCACCGAACACCCACTATTCGATCAAGCAGTGCGGTGATGTGACGATCAAGGACATCACCGCCACCGCTCCGAATGATTCTCCTAACACCGACGCCTTGAATCTATCCGGAGTCAGGAACGTGCTCATCACCGGTTGCAACATCAGCACCGGTGACGACAACATCGTCCTGCTTTGCAGCGCCGCGAAAGAACCGGGCGTGCCGGAAGTGGAGAACGTCACGATCCGCGATTGCAAGCTCGGCTTCGGCCACGGCCTTTCCATCGGCAGCTACACATCGGGAGGAGTGCGGAATGTCACAGCGGAGAACATTTCCTTCGACGGCACCACCTCCGGCATCCGCATGAAGGCCTGGCGCGATCGCGGTGGCGTGGTGGAGGGAATCCACTACCGGAACATCACGATGCGCGGCGTGCGCTATCCCGTTTTCATCAGCAGCTACTATCCGCAGGAACCGGCCGGGCCGGCCAAGGATCTTCCAGCGAACGGCGCGACGAAAAACCCGGTTTGGAGGAACATTGAAATCAGCGATGTCACCATTTCGGGATCGAAAAACTCCATCATTTTGTGGGGACTTCCGGATGAACCGATCACGAATGTCTCACTGAAGAATATCAAGGCATCCTCGCAGGTTGGTGCGCTGGTTTTTCATGCGAAGGGCATCGATTTTTCGGGAGTTGAAATTGCCTCGGTTGAAGGGTCGCCGCTCAGGCTGTTCGATGCCAAGATCAGCGGGATGACGGGAACTGAAACGAAGGGCGAAGAGGTGAAATTCAAATGAGCTCCGCTTCATCAACCTCCAATGATGAAGGGAAATCCGGCAACACGCGCTGGATCATCTGTGGGCTGTTATTCTTTTCGGTTGCGGTCAACTACATCGATCGCCTGGTCATCGGTATCCTGAAAAAGCCGCTCAGCGCCCAGCTCGGTTGGAGCGATGCGGACTACGGCCACATCGCCGCCGCGTTCTCGTTCGCCTACGCTTTCGGTTATCTTTTTGGTGGACGTCTGATCGACAAGCTCGGCGTGAAAAAGGGACTGCCGATATTCGTCTTCTGTTGGAGTCTCGCCGCCGCCGCCCACGGCCTGTGCGGCTATATCGGTCTTAACGAGCAGTTCCGCATGAACTATCCGTGGTTTTCCATCGCCGAGGGAGGCATCACGATGGCGACTCTGGTGATGCCGATGACCGCCGCGGGATTCATGTTCGCGCGCATTGCCTTGGGACTAACGGAAGGCGGCAATTTCCCTGGAGCGATCAAGGTCGTGGCCGAGTGGTTCCCGGTGAAGGAACGCGCGCTCGCCACCGGCATCTTCAACGCCGGCACCAATATCGGCGCGATCCTCTGCCCTATCGCGGTGCCATGGATGTATTCGCACATCGGCTGGGAATCGACGTTCTATGTGACCGGCGGCACCGGCTTCATCTGGCTCGTTCTTTGGAAATTGTTTTACAATGAACCGGACCAGCATCCGCGGCTTTCCGCGTCCGAACTTGCCTATATTCGCAGCGGACAACCCGTAGCGGGGGAAACATCGGTGAAAGTCCCGTGGCTCTCGCTCTTCCGCTACCGGGCGGTGTGGGCTTATGTGCTGGCGAGTATTTTCGCCGGTCCGGCGTGGGGTTTCTATCAATTTTTTCTTCCCGACTTTCTAGATAAGAAATTCCATCTCAGTCTTCAGGCCACCGGGTGGTGGACCGGTGCGTTCTTTGGCGTTGCCGCCGTCGGCGGTGTGGCGGGTGGTTGGCTGGCTTCGCGCTTTCTCGGAATGGGATGGTCGCTCAACAGCGCCCGCAAGGTGACCTTGTTGATTTGCGCCCTTGCGGTGGTGCCGGTATTCCTCGCTCCTTATGCGGGCAGCGTTTGGCTGGCGGTGCTGATCGTTGGCTTGGCCGGTTCCGCGCATCAAGGTTGGTCCGCCAACCTGTTCAGCGTGGTTTCCGACACGATGCCCAAGGATGCCATCAGCTCGGTGATCGGCCTGGGTGGCTTTGTCGCCTATTTCACCGGTGGATTCGTCAATGAATTCACCGGACTGATCCTGCAGAGGACCGGTAGTTACCTTTGGGTGTTCGCCTATTTCTCGCTGATGTATCTCCTCTCCCTCGCGCTTCTTCACATTTTAGTCCCCAAAATTTCCCCGCAGGCCGTTGCCGGAAAATGCTAACAATTTACGCCATGAATGATTCCGGAAATAGCTATCCATGGGTTCCCGATCTGGGGGACGGAACCTATCAGAATCCCGTGATCTTCGCCGATTACTCGGACCCGGATGCGATCCGTGTGGGTGATGATTTCTATCTGACCGCATCGAGTTTCAACTGTATCCCCGGCCTGCCGATCCTCCACTCGCAGGATTTGGTGAACTGGACCCTGATCAATCACGCGCTGAAAGAACTCCCTCATCCGCGCTACGCCGAGGTCCAGCCGGGCCAAGGCGTGTGGGCTCCTTCGATCCGCCATCACGACGGGCGTTTCTGGATCTTTTTCCCAACCCCGGACGAAGGAATCTTCGTGATCACCGCATCCGACCCCGGGGGGGAATGGACGGTGCCTCATCTGCTGTTGGCGGGCAAAGGGTTGATTGATCCGTGTCCGCTGTGGGATGACGACGGAAAAGCCTATCTGGCCCACGCCTATGCTGGTTCCCGCGCTGGCATCCGCAACAAACTCCACCTCCGGCCGATGAGCGTTTGCGGAACCCGGATTCTTGGAAAAGGGAAAATCGTTGCCGAGATCGCACCGGAACAGCCCGCTTTGGAAGGCCCGAAACTGCACAAGTTGGATGGCTGGTATTACATTTCCGCTCCCTCGGGCGGAGTGGCTAACGGATGGCAGGTGATCTTCCGCTCGCGCCAGATTTATGGGCCTTACGAACAGAAAATCGTTCTCGCCCAGCGCGGCACGGAAGTGAACGGGCCCCATCAGGGAGCTCTCGTGGACACCGCCGAAGGTGAATGGTGGTTCATGCATTTCCAAGACAAGGATCTTTACGGACGGATCGTGCACCTCCAGCCGGTCCGATGGAAAAATGACTGGCCGCTGATCGGCGAGGAACAGGACTCTGAGGGAGTGGGCCGGCCCGTGAAGAAGCATTGCAAGCCGGACGTCGGAAAAACGGAAGGGATAGCGATTCCTCAATCCAGCGACGATTTCAACCGTCCCGGACTCGGTCTCCAATGGCAGTGGCATGCAAATCCGGATCCGGGCTGGCATTCTCTAACCGAGCGCCCCGGGCATCTGCGGTTGCGTCCGAAGTTTGTTCTCAACGGCGACTTGAGCGCCGCGCCGAACCTCCTTTTGCAGAAATTTCCCGCACCGGAATTCATCGTGGAAACAAAACTGGAACTCGCACCCGGCCATCCGTGCCTGTATGCCGGACTGGTAGTCATGGGAAGTGAGTATGCCGCGCTGGACGTGACTCGTGACGCGGCGGGATACCATGTGCGCCTCGTCACATCGGCTGAAGGGGGAGAAATCGTTCTCGTCGGAGAATCCCCGGTCATCCTGCAGGTGAAGGTCGGCGCGGGCGGTGTCTGCCGTTTTGGCGTGATCCGCGGAGCGGACGGGTTCTATCAGATCGGTCCCGCCTTTTTCGCGAAGGCCGGAAAATGGATCGGTGCGAAGGTCGGGGTTTACTGCATGTCCACGGATATCCTCGATGTCTCCGGATCTGCGGACTTCGGTTGTTTTCATTTCGCTCCCCTGCACGAGCGGGCGGGCGAGTCGAAAAATCCGTCGGATGGTGAGGTTCGGATCCGCAAGTCCCAACAGATGATTTCGTAAGAGCCGCCGGACCTCTGGAAACTACTTTCCCGCCCGCGTTGATCGTTCAGGGAGTGACCATCACGTTGACCCGGAAGAAGTGGGGCGGCCCGCCGCTGACGGAGGCTGGAAACGGCACCTCTACAAGATCGTAGTTGGCGTTTGATGCGATCACGGCCGGTGTGGCATTGCTGTTATCCCAACCGGTTAGTCCGGTGCTGAACTGCGGGGTGTAGGTTAGTCCATCGGCGGCATAGGTCTTCCGCCGGATGAAGCGGGCGGTGAAACCGGGACTTCGTTGGGCCGAGGGCAGGCCGGTCGTCAGCAGTGTCCCTCCGCTGAAGGTTAATACTCCGAGACCGCCCGAGGTGGGGGCCATGCCGAAGGCGAACTCCAGCAGGTTGACCACTCCGTCCTTGTCCGGATCCGCGCTTGGAGCTCCGTCCGTTGCGGGGTTCATCCCGAATCCTTCAGACCAGCCGATGAACGGGCTGGTGACAGTGAGAACCGCCGTAGAGCTTTGCACGGATCCGGCGGAGTTGGTGGCCGTCGCGGTATAGCTTCCCGCATCGGTGGCGGCAGCACCGGCCAGTGAGAAGGTAGCATTGGTTTGGCCGCCGAGTGACGAGCCGTTTTTGAACCACTGATAGGTCGGAGTCGGGCTGCCCGTCGCCACGACGGAGAGGGTTACCGGAGCGCCGGAACTGACACTCGCTCCCGTCGGCTGTGTGGTGAAGCGGGGCAGCAGTGCTGGCATCCAACCGGTCAGATCCGCGGCAAAATACGAATGGCCGAAAATGGCTGTTAGCGTGTAGTCAGCTGGATTGATCGTGACGGCTTGGCGGTTTGTGACACCGCCGGGGGAAACTAGCAGAGCGTCGGTGGGGGACATGGAGCTGCCCGTGTAGTCAGGGTCGATGGTGTTGAGCCAGTAGGCACCTGCCGCCTGACGCTGGGCCGCAGTGGGGGCGGCACCGCCGGCGATCAGAGTGTTGCCGTATTCACGGGCCCGGCAGGTGTTTTCACGGCCGTCCCATTCTCCCCACGCCTTGGTGCTGAACTGGGTGTCGAGCTTGCAGTTGATGATCGCGACTGCGCCGTCCTGACGCCACGGACGCATGAAGGTGGTGGAGCCGGTGTTCACATCATAGGGATAGCCGTTAGTCGCCAAAGCGCGCGGGAAGCGGGAGTTGAGAAACACCTCGCCGTGAGGTTGGGCCGAAGGCGTGCTGGGCGCGCAGATGGGGCCTCCGGTGTTGCGGATTTCCACGATGTCGCACTGGTCGAAGACGGCGAGCGCGTCCCCATAAATGAAGTCCACGCTGCCCCAGATCTCGCATTTGTTGAAATAGGCGATGCCGCTGATGGTGTAGAGCGTGTCCTGGCCGCCCTTCATGAGGATGTTGTCGAACACCAGGCGCTTGCCGGTGGAGGCGACCGTATTGATCGGTCCGGCGAACACCGGCGCGGCGGGGGCGAAGGCTCCGGCCAGGTTGGGCTGTGCGACGTAAACGCCGTTGTCCACCGTCAGGTCGCAGACGTTCACATCGTTGCTGTCGATGCGCAGGCCGCCCAAGCCGCGCGCTCCATCGCCATAAACTTCCGCAGGGTAGAGGTGGATGAGTTGGACATCGTTGCGGCTGGCTCCAGTGCCGGCGATGGTGATGAAATTCCGCCCTGATCCCAGATAGACAACGTCCCGATAGATACCGGGTTTCACGTGGATATTGCGCCGCAGGGTGTTGTTCTGCGGGACCCAGTCGGCGGCGCCTTGGACGGTGGCGAAATCACCGGTGCCATCCATGCCGACGGTGATTTCGGTAGGCCCGGTGGACGTGGTGGGCGTCGCGGGGGCGGCCGATTTGGTGGAGAACCGCCACGCGGTGGTGCTGGTGATCGCGGGAACCGCGGCATTGCTGGAGTCCACGAACAGGCCGGCATCCATCGTGACGTAGTAGGTTTTCCCGTAGGAAAGACGCTGTGTGACGCCGAGCGTGACCCATGCCTCGTTGCCGTAGATTGCGATGGGCAGGTAATAGATCTGTTTGCCCTGCACCGTCTGTTTCATGGAGTTGATGATAGTGCCACCGAACAGGGTGTAGCCGACGAACTGGGAGCGGTCGATGGTGGCGACGACGGCATTGTTCGAAGCATCATGGATTCGCAGCGCGCCGGAGAGACCGAGCTTGGGGGTGGACGGGAAGGTGAGGCGGAGCTGTTGGTCGATTGCGATGTTCGTGGGGTTGTTCCCCGGAGCGAATGTGATCGGCTGGGTGCTGGCCACGCCGAAATAAATGACCGAGCTGGTGATCGATCCCACGGAGTTGGTCGCGGTGATTTGATAGAATCCCGAGTTCGCTACCGAGCCGGTGAGCGGCAAAGTCGGGGTATTTCCACCGGAGACATTCGTCCATGTCAGGCCGTCCGAACTCTTCTGCCACTGATAGACAGGGACCGGGAAACTCGCGCCGAAGACCGTTGAGAGGGACTGGAGCTGCCCGACGGCCACGGTCGCACTCACCGGCTGCGTGGTGATGGTCGGCACCTTGTTGACGGCAAGCGCCGCGCTGTTGCTGGTGGCCGTGTTCACCGTATTGCCGACCACGACCAGATAGGAACCCGCGTCGGCGAGCTGGGCATTGGCGATGGACAGGCTGGCGGTGTTCGCGCCGGAGATCACCGAGCCGTTTACTGAGGCGCCGTTGGTTAACACGGTGGTGCCTTTTTTCCAAACATAGGTGAGCGGTGCGCTGCCGTTGGCGACCACGTTGAAAACCGCCGTGCCGTTGGCAAGCACCGTGGTGTCCTGGGGATGGCTGGAGACCGAGGGGGCCTGCGGTGTGCTCGTCACCGTGAGGGCGGACGCATTGCTGTTGGTGGAGCCGCCGACATTCGTGACCATGAGGCGGTAGGCACCGGCATCGGCGTTCTGAAGGTTTTGGATCGTCAGCGTGTTAGTGGTGGCGCCCGCATAGGTGGAGCCGTTGCCGGTCGGACCGTTGGAGATGTTGACGTTATTTTTCTGCCAGCGATAGGTCAGCGTGCCGGGACCGGTGGCGCTGGCGGTGACGATATAGTCGCTGCCGAGCGTGGCACTGGGCGTCGGCGGCGGTTGGGCGGCAATGACGGGGACCGGGTAGGTGGTGAGCTGGAAACCGTTCAGGAAATTGCCCACTTGGAACTTGAAAGTGCCGGCGGCTCCGACGGTGCATCCGTCCACGAAAACGTAGGAAACGCCGTTGCCGCCGTTGATGATGTCACGTGCCAGAGCGTTGTCGGCCGTGGAACCGGTGGCTCCGCCATTGGTGGCGTCCACCGCGAGCGTGCCGGTCTGGTTGGAGACATCACCATGGCCGAAAAACCAGAACTGATAGGCACCCGCGCCGAGTCCGCTGACGGTGACGTTGTAAGTGCCGCTGAAGGTGTAGTCCCTCATTAGCAGGGCCGGGTTCGGAGTCGTGTTGCCGGTGGTGGAGTAGCGGCTGATGAAGCTCGTCCCATTGCTGCTGGCGATGTTAACCGAGACACCCGCAAGCGTGTTTCCCAGCGAATCCTTCACGTTGCCGGCAGGGATCGTCACGCTGGTCAGGTTCGAACCGATGGTCAGGGCGTTCCAGGTGGTTCCGGTGTCACCCGGCACGATGCCGAGTCCCGTGTAGTTTTCGGCGGCGCTGCTGTTGATATCCACGTTGATCGTGCCGCCGTGAAGGGCTGCGGCACTGGCTAAAGCACAGATGAGCGCCAAGGCGGATGAACGCAGGAGGGACTGCGCGGGGGCAGAAATGTTTCGTTTCATGATATGGAAAATCCCGGGCACGTGTCGGCCCCAATGGGGGAAATCGATTGATCCGCGGGTTGTGGGTTCGGAGCCCGGGTTTTGGCGGATCACAACCCTATCCCGGAATGTCGGGTCTGACACTCCGTGGATATGCATTTCGAGTTGAAAAATCAGCGGCCCGGAAACAGGCGCGCGTAATTGTTAGCGAATGCCGTTCTCCTCAAGCCGTGGCAGGAAACGGCCGATCCATTGCCCGCTGCATCGATGGTGAAGGCCCCGTGGCCGCCCGTCCGGAGAACCCACAGATGATGGGGGAGATTCACTGCCGGATAGGCGGCGTCGATGGATTTGGCGAACGACGATGACGCCGTGGTGTCGTCTTCCGCGGTGCCGATGAATGCGGGCGGCTGAAGTCCGGTCTATCAGCCAGGCTGCCCGCTCACGGGGTGCCAGGATTCCAACCGTCGGTTCCCCCGAGAATGTTTTTCGCGGTATAAGCAGGAACGTCTCCGTCACTGAGCTGATGGGCCCACGGGACGCGCGCCTCGGGCCGGGCACCCGGGCCTGTGGACCGATATTCTGAGTAGCGGGCGGACTTCTCGTTTTCCGGGTTACCCCAGTTATGCCAGCCTTCGGGAACGATCCTGTCCTGCATGTCGCAGCGGATGAAAGCCACCGCGGCATCGGGACGCCACGGGCGACCGAGGAAAACGCCGCGTTTAACCTCAGGTGCGGTCGTGATCTTGCAGTCGAGAAAGACGAATCCGTAAGGCGTGGAGGCCGGGGTGCTGGCAGCGGTGATGTATCCGTCGGCCCGGCAGTGGATGTGGCAGCGATCGAAGACAGCGGTGCCTGCGGAGTAGATGAAATCCACGTGGCCGGTGATCTCACAGTCGCGGAAGTAATGGCGGGCGATTCTCCCGTTAGGCGCGTCGGGACGCAGCGTGTCCTGCCAACCGATGAAGCGGCAGCCGTAATAGGCGGTGCGGTCGCCGGTGATGAAGCAGGCCAGTGCCTGCACGCGGCCCTCAAGGGTGGTGGTGTTCTCGAAGGTGAGATTACGCGCGGTGAAATCGGATGCGGTGATGAGAATGGTCGAGCTGTTTTCGGCGGAAAGCAGTTTTCCCGAATTCGCTGGATCGGGTGTTTTCACGTTGGTGGCCATGGAAATGACGGTGTTCGGCGCCTCGCCTGGCTCACCGAGCAGTTGAATGAATGGCTTGTTAGATGGAATGACAACATGCTCCTTGTAAACGCCGGACTTCACCAGAATACGGTGTGGCTTGGCAACCGTGGCATCCGTTGGGGCGGCATCGATGGCCGCTTGGATCGTGGTTTGTGTGCCGGAACCATCGAAGGCGACGACGGCGTCATAGGTTTTCTCACCAGCCACCGGGCTGGCGTTGCGGGGCTCGGAAAGGATCAGTGGAGAGAGATCCGGAACCGCCTTGCGCAGTTCCTCCGCCACGATGCGTCCGAAAAGGACATAGCCGTTTTCGTTGAGGTGGGTGCCGTCGTATTCTCCTTTTTCCTTGGTTGGGCTGAAAGCGAGACATCCCTCGCGTCCCAGCTTTTCGCAAAGCTCCTTGCTGCGGTCGTGGAGTTCAATCAATGGCACTTTCTTTTCCTTGGCGATCTCACGGACGACTTCCGCACGGACGTTGAGGCTGGAGTCGATCTTGTGGGGATCGTTCTTGTCCTTGAACTGGCGGCGGACCAGCGAAGTGACGAGAACGGGTGTGGCTTTCGCGGCACGGACATCGTCCACATACTGGTTCATGTAGCTCCGGTATTCTTCCATCGTGGTCGAGCGTCCCGGTTTTCCGGGTTCGTCATTATGACCGAACTGGATCAGATAGTAGTCGCCCTTCAGTGCGAGTGCCTTTTCCCAAGAGCCTTCTTTGATAAAACTCATGGAACTGCGGCCGCCGCGGGAGGTGTTGGTAAGTTTTACGCCGTCGGCGAGGAATTGCCTGAAGCCGAGGCCCCAGCCGGCATTGTCGGTGACGGTGGAGTCGCCCACGAGGACGATGTGGGGTTTTGCCGGAGTATCAGCATTTGAAGCAGACAGGAAGGCGAGGGATAGGAGGATGGCGAAAACTCGGATCATCGGATTTGTTTACGTGAAAATTCGGACAGAGGAAGCAAGAAGGTGGTCCCCGAAATGGGGGACCGCCGGTTTGTTAGTGAAATAATCGGGGACTCGTCATTGCCCGTTGGCTCGGAGGCGGACGAAGACCTTCGGCAATCCGGAGGGAAGTGTGTAGGAAATCGTGGCGGCCGGATCAGCTGCGGGCTGCGTAACCACGGTGCTCCATGGGTCGGAAATTCCGAGGTCATTGGATTTCTGGATGGTCCACGAAACATCACCGTTGGCAATGGCTTCCGTACCCTTGGTGAACGTGATCAAGTTACCATTGTAGGTTCCGGCGGGTGTGCTCGACACCTTGGGATCCTTGCCGAGGGCGTATTCCATCAGGTTGGTGAGGCCGTCATTGTCAAAGTCTCCAGAGGCTGGCTGCCCGGAAATGCCGTTGGCGGTGGCCCAGATGCTGTAGCCTCCCGATCCGGCGACGGCGAGCGAAAGCATTCCCGTCGCTTCGCTGAAGGTCCATGTTTTGCTGCCGTCCACCATCGTCCATACGTTCGATGTTTCGCTGAAATTCGCACCGCTGCCTCCGCCGATCGGAAGAATCTCGATGCCATTGATTTTCGCGTTATCGACGAGAGTCACGAACTGGATCGTGATCGTGCCGCCGGGAGTCGCGGTGACCGGGATCTCCTGAACCACCGCCTTGTTGATGCTGCCCGCCGCCGCGACGATGTCGTAATTGGGGAGCACTGTCGTGCCATTGATCAGCACGTTGAACACACGCTGCCCGACATTTCCCCAATAGACTTCGGCGAAATGCAGACGCACCGTGTAGGTGGCGCCGGCACCGAGTCCGGGGAAGGTGTAGGTGCTGTTGCCGTAGCGTTCGGTCTGGTAAACCCCGGTCGGCGCGGGATTCGTGACGCTGCTCAGGTCGATCGTGTTAGATGAATTGAAGTCGGAGCCTCCGGAAACAAAGCCATTGTCCTCTCCGAAGCCGCCGAAAGTTCCGGCTCCGGCATTTATCGTGTATGCGGTGGGGGGCACGTAGGCTGAGTTCACGAGCTGGAAGTTTGAACCGAAGGTCTCGTTGAGGTTTGTCACGTCAACGAGTGGCCACGAATTGCTGTTAGTGATATTGGCTCCGCTGAGATCGAGGATCAGCCTGCCGTCCAGCGTCGTCGTGCCGGATTGCGCGGTGGTCGCGGTAATCTTGTTGCTCACTCCGTTAGCACCGGGCTTGAGTTTCAACGAGCCGCCGGAGGCGAGGGTGAATGACTCGCTTGGCTGGAGGATGGTGGTGTCGCCCGTGTAGGTGTTGCTGCCACTGAACTGCACGGTGCGCCCGGTGGTGCCTTCGATACCGACTGCGGTCACATTGCCCCCGTCCTTGATCGTTCCGTTCCAAGTGTAGCCGTCGCCCAGCCCCAGCGCGTTCATGCGCAATGTCGTGGTGCCGCCGGCGAGGCCGTGATTGGTCACCACCCCGTTTCCTCGAATGACGCCGAGCTGCTCGCTGGCTCCGAGGTCGAGCGTGCCATTGATCAGGACATTGGCACTGGAGTGAAAGACATCGCCGCTTTCCGCTAACAGGGCGGCGCCCGCGGCGATATTCCCAGTGTATCCGGCCACTTGGCCGCCGGTATTGGGATTGAAAACTTGCATCGTGCCGGCATTCACGTTGAGCGCCCACGAGGTGGACTGGGTGCCGTTGAGAACGAGCTTTCCGGTTCCGGTTTTGGTGAGCGGTTTATTGAAACTGGCGGTCGTGCCGAGGGATCCACCGAGTACGACATCGCCTGCGGAAGTATCCACCGTAAAGCCAGCGGTGGCCCGGATGGGGACGTTGACCGTCTGGGTCGCCGCGGACTGGTTGAGGATCGTCTTGTTGTCGTAGTAGATTTCGTTTCCTCCGAGCGTGAAGGCACCAGCGCTGGCGTCGAACTTGAAGCTTTTAATCGTGACCGCTCCGGGGACCGAGTTCACCGTGTCCCAAGCGGTGGCGAGATTGTTGGTATTGCCAAGCCGCGTGCTGCCGGTGAATAACAGATCATCGCCGGAAAGAACTTCGACATTCCAGTTTGCAGCAGTGGACCAATTTGCGTCCGAGCCAGCACCGCTCCATATCGTGACGGGAGGCCGGCCGGCCGGCACCTGGAACCGCAGCACGCCGGTGGCTTCGGTGAAGGTCCAAGTATTATTCGACCCGTCGGTGTAAGTCCACACGCCGGTCGCGGTTTTTGAAAAGGGTGCCGCCACGCTGAAGGTGGCACTGTAAGTCTCGTTGAGCTTGGCAGCATCCACAAGCGTCCACTGGTTGTTATGAATCATCTCGGCGCCGCTCAGGTCGATATTGAAAATACCGTTGAAGGTGGTTGTGGCGGTGGTCTGCGCGGTGGTTGCGGTGATCCTTGTGCTCACTCCGTTAGCACCGATCTTGAATGCCAGCGAGCCGGTATTCGCAAGGATCAGCGAGTCCGTGGTGGAGGTGAAGGTGGTGTTGCCGGTGTAGGTATTGGCTCCGGCGAAGGTGACCGTGCGGCTCTTGTTTCCTTCTATCTGAACGGCGGTGGGTTCCGTCCCGTACTGGATCGTGCCGGACCAAGTGCGGGTGGTGCCGGTATCGATGCCGTTGTTGGAACCGTAGCGGGCCATCCTGAGCAGGGTGACGCCAACGCCATCTCCGTGGTTGGTCACGATGCCGGTGCCGTAGATGACGCCGAGTTGTTCCTCAGCCGCGCCGAGGTCCAGAAGGCCGTTGATCTGAACGCTGGATCCGCCGTGGAGGACATCACTGTTTTCGGTGGCCAGAGTGGCACCGGCGGCAATGCTCGCGCTGAAGCCCAGCACCTGGCCGGCGTTGTTGCCGTTGTAAACCTGCATCGTGCCGGCGTTCACGTTGAGCGCCCACGAGGTGTTCTGGGTGCCGTTAAAAATCAGTTTCCCGGCACCGTTCTTGTTGATGGCTTTGTTGAATCCGGTGGTCGTATTGATAGAGCCCGTCAAATAGACGTCCCTATCGACGGCGGAGGTATTTACCGTGAATCCGTTGTTGGCCTCGATCTTGGCCTCGATGGACTGCAGGATATCGGAGTTGTTCGTGACGGTTTTGCCGGAAAGGTTGAGGTTGTTTCCTGAAAGGCTGAACTGATCGGCTCCGGAGGCGAACGTGATGCTGTTGACCAGAAAGGTTCCGGCGGTGGCGGTATCCAGATTGTTAGCAGCCGATGTTCCCACGAATCCTGCGAAAACAAGGTCGTTCCCGGAGACCGGCGCGGAGTCGCCAGCCCAGTTCGCGGCTGTGCTCCAGTTGGCATCGGCACCGCCGCCGTCCCAGGTTGACGTGGCGGCGGTTGCTGCCGTGGAGAGTGCCAGAGATCCGAATAAGAGGAGACGGATGAGAGAGGAGGGACTGGAAACGAGATTGCAGCCGCAAAAACTGACGGATCTCAAGCAATGGGATTTCAATACCTTGGGTTTCATGGGATTTTTGTTAGGTTTCCGAGTTGGAGCCGGCAATGCCACAGGGCGAAGGAGCTCCAACAACGGAAATATGAATCCAATCAACTGCGGTGGGTTTGGGATACAGGTCGATTCTGCAAACCTGCTTGAAATTTAGGAACAGGGGGAAAATCGCCGGTAACTAACAATTTATCATGGGTCTTATCGGGGGCCGGGATCGGACTACGGCCCTTTCGGTCAGCACGCCGTGCGGACATTCACCCGATGACGCATGCTCATTATTCAATGCCGCTTGCAGAAAGGATGGGTTTACGTCGCCGGGGTGGTGGCTTACTTTTTCGCTATATCCTTAGGGATGCGCGGAGAAACCCCGCTTTGAAGATGGTGGCGCTTTCCCGATATGGGGATTTCTCCAGCCGGTTTCAGTAAATTGAAAACCCAATGTCATTTTTCCGAGAATCCCCGTTTGTTTTGGCGCTCCTCCTTGGCCTGCCGGCCGTTCAGGCAGGCGAGTTGAAGGTGGACATCAATCGCGATACCAAGAATCTCGACAGTGTCACCGAAGTCGGCTTTGTGAAATGGAGCGCGGACACCACCGGCGGCGCGACTTCAGGCACGGCCGCCGCGACCAAGTCGTTCACCACCCTGACCGGGGAAAGCGTCAGCGTTTCCTTCTCACAAACCGCTACATCCGCGGCGAATGGGGGCACGGGGTTGTTGACGAACTGGTATCAGACGGGAGCGCAGGGAACTGCCCGGCTCGTTTCCGACGGGTTCACCGTCGCCCCCGCGAACCTCGCGACGGGCGGTGAGATCCAGATGTCCGTCACCGGACTCAGTGTGGGACATCACACGATTCTAACGTATCACAATCACTGGGACGCCCTGACCGCCGGATCGCTTGGACCGATGGACGTTCGTGTCAACGGCACGCTGGTCATCGACAATCTCCAGCCGACCATCCGTGCGGCGACGAACCCGCTCACTCCGATCTCTTATGTGGAGTTCGATGTCGCCGGGCCAGCCACCGTCACGACGCTGCTCTTCACCGCCGAGATCAGCACCGCGCCTGCCGTCACGATCAAAAACGTCGTGATCAACGGATTTGAAATCGACACACCCAACTCCACCCGCATCGCCAATACGCCGGTTCCTAACGACGGCGACGAACATGTGAATGCTGACACCGGCAACGTCACGCTGTCCTGGAGTCCGGCCACCGCGGGCAGCGCGGTTTCCCATAACATCTATTTCGGAACCGACACGAATGCGGTGAAAAACGCCACGACCGCATCGGCCGAGTTCAAGGGCAATCAAACGGCCTCGAACTATCAGGTGGCCGGCATTAGCAGCATGCTCACCTATTATTGGCGGGTGGATGAGATCGATTCCGTCGGAAACGCGACCAAGGGCACTGTCTGGTATTTCCGGCCGCGGCACATCGCGTTTCCCGGAGCCGAGGGCTACGGACGTTTCGCCCGCGGCGGACGCGGCGGGGTAGTGGTGGAAGTCACCAATCTCAACGACGGCGGCCCCGGCAGCCTGCGCGACGCGCTTTCGGGAAATTACGGCCCGCGGACCGTGGTGTTTGGTGTTTCCGGGCTGATCACCTTGGAGTCCGCACTAACGATTTCATCGCCCTACATCACTCTGGCAGGGCAGACCGCTCCGGGGAAGGGGATCTGTGTTAGGAAATACGCGCTCGGCATGAGCGGAGCGAACGACAACATCATCCGCCATGTGCGCTCGCGTCCTGGAAACATCGCCGGAGTCACTCTCAACGGATCCGGTATGGCGGGCTGCAACCACACTATCATGGACCATTGCTCCATCAGTTGGGGCATCGACGAGGAAATGAGCACCCGCACCTCGAAGAACGTCACGCTCCAGCGGGTTTTGATTTCCGAAGCGCTCAACATCGCCGGACATCAGAATTACCCCGCGGGAACGGAGCACGGCTATGCGGCCACCATCGGCGGCGACGTGGGCAGCTTCCACCACAATTTGTTAGCCCATAACGAGGGTCGCAACTGGAGCATGGGAGGTGGCCTGGACGCCGCCGGATATTTCTCCGGCCGTCTCGATATCTTCAACAACGTCGTCTATAACTGGGGTCATCGCACGACCGACGGCGGTGCGCATGAGGTGAATTTCGTGAACAACTACTACAAACCCGGCGCGGCTTCGGATCAATTCTACGGGCTGATCGCGGACTACGGGAATTTTCCCGGCACCCAACAGTATTACGTTTCCGGCAACGTGATGCCCGGCCATTTCGACGAATCCACCCAGACGCTCGCCCGCACCGCCAGAGGCGAGAATGGCGGCAGTCCGCCGACGACCTACAGTCCATGGGTGTCGACACCGTTCTTTCCATCCTACGCGACTGTCCAATCCGCCGGCGATGCCTACAAGATCGTTCTATCCGATGTCGGATGCAGCCAGCCGATGATTGATGACCACGATATCCGCGTGATCACGGAAACAAAAAACGGCACCTACACCTACACGGGGACAGGACCATACGGTGGATCGCCGGGTCTGCCGAACTCGCAGAATGATGTCGGCGGATGGGAAAACTATTTTCAGGAAACACGCCCCGCGAACTGGGATACCGATCACGACGGCATGCCGGACTGGTGGGAAAGCATCCAGGGATTCAATCCGAATTCCACGGCCGGAAATTTCACCGAAAGCAACAGCGACGCCGACGGCGATGGCTACACCGCGCTTGAAAACTATCTCAACTGGATGGCCGAGCCCCATGGCTACACGGCACCGGGAAATCCGCTGCGCGTCGATCTCGCACCGTTTGCCAAAGGATTCACGGGTGCAGTCTTCTCGCTTTCCGCGCCGCTCAACGGAACCGTCGCCCTAACCGCCGACGCGCACACGGTGCTGTTCACGCCGTCCAATGCCTTCAGCGGCGTCGCCGGGTTCTCCTTCACGATCAGCGCCGGAGGCACCACAGTCACCCGCCAGGTGGGTATCGCCGTTTCCTCTCATCCGCTTTTGGCGGAACGCCGCTGGCTCGGTGGAAATATCTGGGACACCACCTCCGGCAACTGGCTCAACGGCAGCGTTGTTGGTGCCTATCAGAATGGCAACGCCGTGATCTTCGATGATGCGGGAGTTGTCAATCCGGTCATTCAGATCACGGGCGTTCTCAATCCCTCAAGCATCACCGTTAAAGGAAGCACGCCCTATGTCTTCACCGGCGGTGGATCTCTCACCGTAAGCGGAAATATCACCAATTCCGGAACCACGCGTTTCTCCGGAACGCTTCCCATCAGTCTTGCGGGAACATGGACCAACCAGGGCACGCTGGATTTTCTAACGTATCTGGGAAATCCTCCTCCCGGAATTGTGAATGTTTCCGGAGGCACAATCATTTATCCAACGGATCTCCGCATCCTACAGTCGCAGAAATCCGGCATCTCCTTCCAGGCGCTTTTCCATCTTTACAACGGCCATACCTATCAGCTCCAGAAGTCGGCGAGCTTGGGAAGCGGGACTTGGCAGAATGTCGTAGGCCAGTCCAAAACCGGTGACGGATCCGACTGGACCTTTAGCGATTCCAGCGCGGGGTCTTCCAAATCGTTCTATCGAATCAGCGCCTCCACACCATGAGAAGGATCGTCCGCCTGATGGGTTTGCTTCTGGCTTCGTCCGCCATGCTCGGTGCTGAGGAGGTGATGAAGGACATCGAATACGGAAATGCCGGAGGAGAAAGCCTGTGCCTCGATGCCCGGGTGCCGCCGGGTGAAGGACCTTTTCCCATCGCGATCATCATCCACGGCGGAGGCTGGGGAAGCGGGGACAAGACTCAGGACATCGACGCTCTGTTCGAGCCCCTGACGAAAGCGGGATTCGCATGGTTTTCCATCAACTACCGTCTCGCTCCGAAACATCCGTGGCCCGCTTGCTTTGATGATACGCGGATGGCGATCGGCTGGGTGAAAGCGCATGCCCGCCAATACAAGGGCGATCCCCAACGGATCGCGCTGATCGGATACTCGGCCGGAGGGCAGCTTGCCCTGCTTGCAGCCATCCGCGCGGATGATTCCACACGCGTTCAGGCCGTCGTGGGAGTCGCCCCGGCGGCGGATCTTGTCGCCGACTCGCGGCGTCGCGGCGTGGTTAGCAAGTCGCTGCAAAACCTGTTAATCTTGCCGGAGAAGCTGGATGAGGCCGCTTTCGCGAAAATTGCCGCGATTTCCCCGGCGGAAGAGGTGAAGCCGGGATTGCCGCCATTCCTGTTGTTGCAGGGAACGGCTGATCAGTCGGTTCGTCATGAGGACACCCTTGCGTTTGCAGGAAAACTTCAGAAGGCGAAGGTGCCATGCGAATTCGTATCGTTGGAAGGCGCTCCTCACCGGATTTCGGATTGGCCGAAATTCAGCCCAGACTACCCCGCAAAGATCGTTGTGTGGCTGACTAAGGTGTTAGGAAATGGCTAGCTGCGAATCGGGAAAGTTGCTTCCCAAATTTCAACATCGTTTGCAGAAGGCTTGATTTACGGCGTCCTTCGTCTCTCAGAGACTCGTGGAAGGTCGGTCAGGATGTAATTATGACATCCGGATTCCCAAACCCCACAAAACCCGAATGAAAACCCGTCGTCTTATCCTTTCCGTGTGCGGTCGTTTCGCCTTGGTTTCACTTTCCTCCTGCCTGTTTCTCGGCTTGCAAAAAGCCGGTGCGTCCGACCTTTACTGGGACCTCAATGCGGCGGCGTCCAATAGCGGAACATCAGCCACCGGAACCTGGAACACGTCCAATGTGTTCTGGAATGCGGACAACACCGGCGGAGCGGGCGGGTCCACCACAGCCACGACGGCGGCTGCGGACAATTTGTTTTTTTCATCAGGAACCGGATATACCAGCACCAGCTCCGTTATTTCAGTTTCGGGAACCCGGAGCGCCAACTCGCTCACCTTCGAAGAAGGCACGATCACGATGCGGAGCACCGGCACCATCGCATTCGGCACGGGAACCAGCGAGATCAACGTCGCTTCGAGCCGCACCGCCAACATCAACTCGCTCGTCTCGGGATCCAACGGTCTGATCAAGACAGGCGCGGGAGTGTTGTTTCTCGGCACGACCTTGAATGACGGTACTTCCGGAGGAATCTATAATTCGGGTCTGACAGGAGACATCGTCATCAAAGCGGGAACTCTGGTGGCAGGGTCATTCGCCACCAACCAAAACGCGACCAATGGCCAGCTCATCTCTTTGGGAGACACCGACATCGGCGCTTCGGCTGCCGCCACTTTCTCGATCAACCGCAACCAAAACTATAACAGCGCGATCACCGTCAACTCAGGCTCCTCGGGAGTGAAGCGCCTCTCCGGTGGTTCGGGCCTGTCGGTCGTTCAAACACCGACCATTACCGGAGCCATCACGCTGAACGACCATCTAACGATCGGTAACGGTAGCGGCGGCAGTGTCGGGGGCGTGAATCTCAGCGGGGCCATCACCGGCAGCAAGACGATCACCATCGATGGAGCGACGGCCTACACCGACGCCGCCACCATCGGAACCATCGCCATCCTGCGGGGGGCGAGCGACTCCTCGTTCACCGGAAACGTGACGGTAAATCGCGGCATCGTGAAAATCGGCAGCACCGGCGCGATCGGCACCGGCACCGCGGTTGTCAGCACCGCGGCGGGATCGGCGCTTGATTTGAGCAATGGAGCGAACAGTTTCTCCATCTCCGTCGCAGGCTTGAACAACGGCTCCACGACCGGCGGCACCGTGACCAATCTATCAAGCGGCACCACGACCGCCGTTCTCTCGGTCGCCGGGAGCGGGACCTACTCCTACGGTGGTGTCATCGCGGACGGAGCGACTGCCAAGGTGGGGCTCACCGTCAATCTAACCGGATCAGGTAGCCAGACCCTCACCAATACCAACTCCTACACCGGAGCCACCACGGTCTCGGCCGGCACTTTATTCCTCAATGGCAGCCTCGCGGCGGGGACTGCCACCTCGGTGGGTGGCACGGCGACGGTAGCCGGCACTGGAACCTTCAACGGAGTCGTTACGGTGGATGGGACCGCAGCTCCCGGCAACAACGTGGCCGGTACGCTTAATTTTGCCAACGACCTGGCGCTCAATGGCAACTATGCCTGGGAAATCGGAGCTAACAGCACTGTGTCCGGCTTCGACAAGCTTGCGATTGCGGGGGCGGGGAACGTAACTCTCGGCGGTTCATCCACCCTGAGCATCGCCACTCTGGCAGGGGTCGATTTTCTTGATTCATTCTGGACTGCGTCCCAGAGCTGGAAGGTGATCGACAACAACGGCAGCGGGGCGGTCACCGGAACCTTTGCCGCGCTGTCGGGCATCACATCGAACAGCTACGGCGCGTTCTCGCTGGGCTACGGTTCCGGCTCCGGAAGTGATGTCACGCTCAATTGGATTCCGGCCGCCGTACCCGAACCCTCCGCTGCGGCACTGGCTGTCTTGGGCGGGCTCGCGCTCGTACGCCGGCGTCGCGATTGAGTAAAATCCCGATTGGATCGATCCACGCATCGCGATCAAAGAGTCATGTCCTTTCTTTCCAAACCGCCTTTCGGGACATGAGTTGCTTTTCCATTCAAACAGCCATCCGGCGGACCGGCGTCGCGTTCGTTTGCCTTGCGGCATCGGCTGTCCATGCTCAAACGCTTGCTTTCCCGAATGCGGAGGGCTTCGGCCGTTTCGCCAGCGGCGGGCGGGGCGGCGAAGTGTATGTGGTCACCAATCTCAACAATTCGGGCGCCGGTTCGCTGCGGGAAGGGGTAACCAACCGCGCTGCCGGTGTGCCGCGCACGATCGTCTTCGCTGTTTCGGGCACGATCTATCTGAACTCCACCCTGCGCATTACCCAGGGAAATCTAACCATCGCCGGTCAGTCGGCGCCGGGCGACGGCATCTGCCTTGCCTGGTATCCGATCGATCCCAGCAATTCGTCCAACGTCATCATCCGCTTCATCCGCTCGCGGCTCGGTGATACTTCGGGCAATGAAAACGATGCCTTCTCATGCCGCTATGCCAGCAACGTGATCGTGGACCATTGCAGTTTCTCCTGGTCGGTCGATGAAACCGCCAGCTCCTACGACAACACCAACTTCACCATGCAATGGTGCATGGTGACGGAAAGCCTGCGCGACTCCGTGCACAGCAAGGGACCACACGGCTACGGCGCGATCTGGGGCGGGCTTGGCGCGACGTTTCATCACAATCTCATCGCCCACCACGACAGCCGGAATCCTCGATTCAACGGCTCCCAGACCCACGGCACCGACGGCGAAATCGTCGATATGCGGAACAACGTGATCTATAACTGGCGCAGCAATTCGACCTACGGCGGCCAGCCCGCGGACGACGGCACTCCGGCGCACCAGAACATGATCAACAACTATTACAAGAGCGGCCCCGCCACGCCCAGTACCAATGCTGTCCGCTACCGCATCCTGGAGCCGACCGCGAACCCGCTTTCGACCGGAGGACAATACAGCCTTTTCCATATCTCGGGAAACCTCACCAGCGCCAGCGCCACCGTCAGCTCCGACAACTGGAACGGTGGCGTGCAGGTCATCAGCGCGTCGCTCTATCCCACGATCAGGGCGGCCGCTCCGGTTCTAACATCAATCCCTGTCACCCAGACCGCGCTCGATGCCTATCCACTCGTGCTCGCGCATGGCGGTTGCCGCCTGCCTGTGCGTGACAGCGTGGACACACGCGTCATTTCCGAGGTGCAGGGCGGAAATTTCACCTACCGTGGCAGCAAGGGAAACTATCCCGGCATCATCGATTCCCAGGCCGACGTCGGTGGATGGCCGACACTCGCTTCCACACCTGCACCTGCCGACGGCGACTCCGACGGTATGCCGGATTCATGGGAAACCGCCCACAGCCTGAATCCCGCCGCTGCGGCTGATAGAAATACCGTGGATGCCGCAGGCTACACGAATCTGGAACTTTACCTCAACGAACTGGCCGCATCGGCCTTTCCCATTCCGCAGATCGGCACCCAGCCCCAATCGCAGACGGTGACCGCGGGTGCGGGATTCGGACTGACGGTGGTTGCCAGCGGGACGGCACCGCTTGCCTATCAGTGGTATCTCGGAAACAGCGCCATCGCGGGTGCTACAGCCGCCAATTACTCGGTGGGTGCATCGACTGCAGCTCATACCGGCGAATACACGGTGGTCGTGACCAATGGCTATGGTTCGGTACGTTCCGCAGTGGCCAGCATCGTGATCGATTCGCAACCGCCGGTCATCACCAGCGGGCCCGTTTCTCTGGCAGTAGAAACCGGGCAGGCGGTTGCGTTCTCCGTTACCGCTTCCGGCACGCTGCCGATTTTCTATCAGTGGTATCGTGGTGAAAGGCCGGTCGCGGGTGCGACCGATCCCATTCTCGCTCTCGGTGCCGCCACGCCAGCCGCCGCCGGTCCCTATCACGTCGTGGTGAGCAGTCCCCACGGGTCCGCGACATCGGCCACCGGCACGCTCACCGTGACCTCGGTCGGGAAAACGGATGTGTTTTCCTCCACCTTCGGCACCGACACGATCCATGCGGCTTCTCCGATCGTGAGTCCCACTTCGACGAACTGGTATGTCATGTCGTCCAAAGATGCCAGGACTTCGAACATCGCCGGTTCGCGTCTCGACCTCACCATGCCCACCACCACCTCCGGCATCGTCGATACCGCCGCGCTCTTTTCCGCGGCTCCGCTCATTCTAGCAGATGTTGGCGAAATGCTGCGCCTGCGTGTCTTGCTTTCCACCACCAATGTCCGCACGCTCGGCCTCGGACTCTATCATTCGGGCGGTTCGCCGCCCTACACCGGGCTGATCAACAGCCAGCTCATCGGTGGTTCCAGCGCCCTCGCGACTGGCGGAACCCAGGGCTGGAGCGGCTACCGTTTCCACCTCGATGCTGGGGCCGCGGGTCCGGCCATCGCTCTCGAAAGGCGTTCGACCCAACCCGGTACCACCAACGCATCACAATCCGTCATCGCCCCCGGCACCAGCTCGTCCGCGCCTACGGTTCAGTCCGTCGGCAGCGGTGCTGTCCCGGGTTTTTCGTGGGCGGACAATGCCACCTACGCCTTGGTATTCACATTGAAACGCGGCGTATCCGATGCTTTTGAAATCACCGCCACACTTCATGCCGGCAGTGACCCTTCGGCCCCCGCGATCGGCACCGCCACCGCGACCACGACCGGTGCGGCGGTGGCGGGTGGCCTCGATGCAATGGCCATCGGCTATCGCAACCGCGATTCCAGCTCGGTTTCCCATGTCCGTGTCTCGCAGGTGACCGTCGAACGGATAGAGAATGTCACCACCGTGTCGAATTCCTACGAAGCCTTTCTTCTCACGCACGGACTCGATCCCGCCACGACCGGCTTTCCGACCGCCGACCCGGATCGCGATGGCGTGGCGAATGCGTTGGAATTCATCCTCGGTGGAAATCCCAATATTCCTAACACCTCCATCCTGCCGACTCTCTCCTTCGCAGCGGGATGGCATTTCCGTTTCCTGCGGCATGACGATACCACTTCAACTTTCATTCCAGCCGTCGAGAGCTCGACCGATCTCGTCACTTGGAATTCGCTGGTGGATGGAGTTGATGGAGTTATGGTCATCGCAACTCCTTTTGACGCCACTCATGAACAGATCGACGTTCATTTGCCGGATGCGCCCGAATCCCATCGGTTCCTGCGCCTCTCGGCAAAACCGAAGCCAACTCCGTGAGGCGGTTCATCGCGCCCCATGAAATTTCATCGGAAATGGATCTCCGTCCTGTGCGCCGTGATCACGGTTTTTTCTGTGAACGCTGCCGAGCCTGTCAAACCACGTGTGATCGTTTCCAGCGACATCGGCGGCACGGATCCGGACGATTTCCAGTCGATGGTGCATTTGCTTCTATGCGCCGACAGCCTCGATCTTGAAGGGATCATCTCGTCGCCATTTGGTCCGGGCCGGAAGGAGGACATTTTGCAGGTGATCAGCTGTTATGAGCGCGATGATGGAAAACTGAAGATCCGTTCCGATCATTACCCGACGCCCGACCATCTGCGGTCGATCACGAAACAGGGCGAAACCGAAACAGCTCCGTACGCCGGTGTGCGGAAGCCGACGGAAGGCTCGGAGTGGATTGTTGCGTGCGCCAGAAAGAAGGATCCCCGCCCGCTGCATGTGTTGGTCTGGGGCGGTATCGAGGATCTGGCGCAGGCCTTGCACGACGCGCCGGACATTCTGCCGAAACTCCGGGTCTATTACATCGGCGGTCCTAACAAAAAATGGTGTCCCGATGCGTATCTTTACATCGCGGAACATCACCCGGAGTTGTGGATCATCGAGGCGAACTCAACCTATCGCGGCTGGTTTGTCGGCGGCAACCAGACGGGTGAGTGGAGCAACGGCGGCTTCGTCACCGCCCATGTGACGGGAAACGGTGCGCTTGGGGAATTCTTCGCCACCAAACTCGGTGGCACCATCAAGATGGGGGATTCTCCATCGGTGGCCTGGCTACTCAAAGGCGATCCGACTGATCCATCCCAACCCGGCTGGGGCGGGCGATTCGTGAAGGCATGGGATCGCTCTTCGATTCAATTCGACCGTCTAACCACCGAAGGGGATTCGATGGAGCAGTTCGGCATCCTCGAACTGGTGCTGCCGCTTGGTGCCGGTGCGCCGGAAAAATGCGAGGTGCAACTGGAAGTCGAAAACCAATCGCTCGTCGGCCACGTGCCCGGAGACGGTACGATCCGCTTCCGGTTTTGTCCGAAGGATGCGAAGATCTATCATTTCACGATCCATGGCAACGTGCCCTCACTGGATGGCAAGACCGGCGCGATCACCGCGGCTGCTCCGTCTGTGAGGCCGCCTTCGGCGAAGTTTCCAAACTGGTGGACCGACGATCCTGATCCGCAATTTGCCGAAGGCGTCCATCAGGGCGCGAAGACGGTGAGCCGGTGGCGTGAGGATTTCCTCGGTGACTTCGCCATGCGAATGCGCGGAATTCGATAGACCTTTTATGAAATTGAGAACCCCATCATTTCCGCGGAGCCTTTTGAGTGGCTTCCGGGTCGCCACTTTGGTGCTGGCGTTCGCGTCGTTCGCCACCGGAGCGGAGACATCCGCTCCCATCGACCGCCAGGCGCTCGTCACCCGGCACAATCCGGGCAACCGCAAAGCCGATGTGGATGGAACTCTAACGGTCGGAAATGGCGGTTTTGCCTTTGGTGCCGACATCACCGGCCTGCAAACCTTCGCGGAGCAATATCATCGCCTGGGGGTGCCGGTGGAGACGCAATCGCGCTGGTGTTGGGTGACCGATCCGAATCCTCAAAAATTCACGCTGGCCGATGCGAGCCGCGATTTTACCAACGCCGAAGGGCGGGTGATTGCTTATCCGACGAATCAATCTTCTCCAGCCGGCGATTGGCTGCGCAGGAATCCGCGCAGCCATCCGCTCGGGCAGATTCTGTTGGACTACACCAAGGCCGATGGTTCGGCATTGATGCCGGAAGATATCCAAAAGCCGGAACAAAAATTGGATTTGTGGCGCGGCATTCTTACGAGCCAATACGAGATCGAAGGCAAGTCCGTGAAGGTGACTACTGTCTGCGACCCGAATGCGGATGTGGTGGCCGTGCGAATCGAATCGGAAGCGGTTGGCACCGGGAAATTGAAGGTGAAACTGGCGTTTCCGCGCGGCCATGATCCGGCGACGAAGAACACTCCGGCGTTGGATTGGTCACAACCGGAGACTCACGAGACCCGCATCGCCGGGCAGAGCGGGAGAGCTGCCAGGCTGGAGCGAAATGTCTCGGGAACCCGCTATGGCGTTGGCGTGGCGTGGTCGCATGAAGCCGGATTCCGGCAGGCCGGGCTGCATCAGTTTGAATTGACGGGCGCATCCGGCAACACGCTGGAATTCACTGTTGGATTCTATCAGGAAAAGGCAGGATCAACGGATCTCCCCGGTTTTCAATCCGTCGTCGATGCCAGCACGAAGCATTGGGAGAAATTCTGGCGTGAGGGCGCGGCGGTGGATTTCTCCGGCAGCACAGACCCGCGCGCCGACCGGATCGAAAACCGCGTCATTCTCTCGCGCTATCTCATGGCGGTGCAAATGGCAGGCGACACGCCGCCGCAGGAATCCGGACTCACGTGCAACACCTGGTATGGCAAGCATCACTCGGAAATGATCTGGTGGCACACCGCGCACTTCGCGTTGTGGGGCAATGACGAGCTGTTGGCGAAAAATCTATCATGGTTCCAGAAGCAACTCCCGGCAGCGCGGGAGCTGGCGAAGGAGCGCGGATGGCGTGGAGCGCGATGGGCGAAGATGACCGGACCGGACATGCGTGAAAGCCCCGGAGGTAATCCGCTCATCATGTGGAACCAACCGCATATGGTCCATCTGGCGGAACTGTTATATCGCAACCACCCGAACCGGGAGACGCTGGACCGCTACCGCGATCTGGTGTTGGAGACGGCGGAGTGTCTCGCTTCGATGGTTCATTTCGACGAGGCGAAGGGAGTTTACGATCTGGGGCCTCCGTTGTGGATCGCGCAGGAGATTTATGATCAGGCCACGAGTCGGAATCCGTCTTTCGAGCTGGCCTATTGGCAATGGGCGCTGGAGACGGCGCAGAAATGGCGTGAACGTCTGGGCATGCCGCGTGACGAAAAATGGGATCACATCATCGGCCATCTCGCGCCGGTGCCGCAGAAGGACGGCAAGTATGTCGCGCTCGGATCTTATCCCGACACGTGGGACAACATCGACAGCCGCCATGATCATCCGACGATGCTCGCACCGATGGGAATGTTGCCCGGCACCGGTGTCGAGCGTGCCACGATGGAGCGCACGCTGGATGCCGTGCTGGCGAATTGGGATTGGGAAACCAAAATCTGGGGTTGGGACTATCCAATGATCGCGATGACGGCGGCGCGTCTGGACCGCCCCGAGACCGCCGTTGAAATCCTTTTGCGCGAAGGTCCTAACAATCGATATTTGCCGAGCGGCCATTGTCCGCAGCGGAGTGACGAAGCGCTGACGGCTACCGCCCAGCCCGGAGCGCGCAAGCGGGAGATCGCCGTTTATCTACCTGCGAATGGCGCGTTTCTTTCCGCCGTGGCGATGATGGTGGCGGGTTGGGATGGCCGGACCGGTGATGCGCCGGGGTTTCCCAAGGATGGGAAATGGAAGATACGGGCGGAAGGATTGAAGCCTCTGCCTTGAAGATTTTCTGGAAGGGGAGATCCCCGGGGAAACCCTATCAAGGTGCGGCGATCTCCGAATCGCCGGAGTCCATGGAAAGCCAATGAGCTGAGGCGAGGCGCTTGTCATTGTCCCCTCATGGGCTGGGGCGATTCGGAGATCTCCCTTCCTTGGTGTGAGCGGCTGGCTATGGTAAAACGCCCCGGACACGCAGGAATTGACGGGGCACTTGACTGATAGAAACAGTCGAGCGGGCGACCACTTGCTCGATGCCATTCCCTTGGGCCACGGCGGAGACTTCAACGGCGGATGAGGAAGGGGAAAAGGCAGGTGTCTCGGAAACCTGCACCGAGACCACGACTCCGCCCCGCGCCTGGCGGCGGGGGTAGCGGATGGCCGGATAGATCTGGCCGCCCGAGGCCACGGTCGTCGCGATGACGCCGCTTGATCCCGCGGCGTCGGGTTCGGTGCCGAGGATGAATTCCATTAGATTTCCGATGCCATCGCGGTCCGGGTCGGTGGTGGCTTCGCTGGTGGATGGAGCGATGTTGTTGGCGACCAGCCAGTCGAAGAACGGGGCTTTGGCGACGCCGTCGTCATCGACGGTGAATTGGAGGCTGGTGGCGGTTAGGGTGAAATGGCCCGTGGCATAGCCGAGGCCGGTGAAGGTGAAGTTTCCAGCGGTGAAGTTGCTGACGGAGGCGAAGGTTGCCAGCGTTTGGGGCGTGCCAACGGCGAGCGCGCCAACGGGACTGAAATCGATGGCGAACGTGCCGGTGCCGCTTTTCGTGAGGGCTCCCCCAATTGCCAGGAGTTCGTTTGCCGCGCCGAGATCGAAGCTCAACCGGCCACCGGCATTCCAAGTCAGGGAAGCGAAGGTTAGAGTGCCGTTGGGAGAAATGACGCCACCGGAAGCAAGGCTTACCGGTTTCTGGCTTCCGCCATTCCCGGCAAGCGTGCCACCGGAATTCACGGTCACGGTCCCGCCGGTGGCGAGCGTGCCGGAAAGATCGATGGTGCCTGCATTGATCGCGAGATTGCCGGTGAAGGTGTTGTCGTCTGAGAGGAACAGCGTTCCACCGCCGGTCTTGGAAAATCCGCCTGAGCCCGAGAGCACGCCGGCAAGGCTGATGTCGCGGGTGGTGCCTGATAGATCACTGGCACGGATTGCCAGATTGCCGGTTGTTCCGGTGAGTGCGAGGGGATGGGTGGTGCTCCAATTGGCGAGCGCGCCGAGCGCGCCGCTGTTGAGCGTGATGGAGGAAGCAAGGCCGCTGGTTCCGTTTTTCACGATACCTCCCGCGCCGAGATTGAGGGAACCGTTCGTGACGGTGACGGTGGCGGAGCCGGCGGTGACGGTGGCGTCGTAGCCGAGGGTGAGCTTGGCGAGATTGGCCGTGCCGCCGGTGATGAGTAGCTTCGAGACGTTGTTGGTGTTGGCGTTGTTGCGGGACATGACCAGGCCGTTTGCCGCTCCGTTGACGGCGAGCTCTCCTGCTGATAGGTAGATCACGCCGCCGCGGCCGGCGGTTTTCTGATAGCCGTTGTGCAGCGTGCCGGTGACGGTGAGCTTGCCGCCGGAAATCGTCATGCCACCCCAGGAATCGCTGGTGCCGAGGCCGATGTTGGCAAAGGTGGTGTCGCCACCGCTGATGAGGACACCGGTGCCGGTGGTCTGTGCTTCGGAGTCTCCGCTGCGTGGGAAATTCATGTCCGCCCCGGTGACGGTGCCGCCGGTCACTTTGAAGAAGCTGTTACGGGTATTGGACGGAAGGATGTTTTGAAAACCGGCGGTGCCGCCGCTGACGATCACTCCGGTGCCGGTGCCCGAGGTCCACGAAACATTGCCTCCGGTCGTGAACCCGCCGCCGGCAACGCGGAGTTGTTGCGAGGTGGAGATGGTAACGGATGACGGAGCGAGTGTGCCGCCGGTGCCGATCTGGACGATGCCTTTGGAAATGACGAGCGGTCCGGTTAGAGCGGGGTTCGGCCGGTTGAGTTCGAGATTGCCGACCCCGGTTTTGGTGAAGCCTTTGGTTCCTGTCAGGGCAACAGCCAGGTGTTGCGGGTAATCGGCGTCGGCCGGGACGTCGGTGGTGTCGCCTGCCGCGGTGGTGAGGGCGTCCACCTCGATGACGGGGGTGGACGAACTGTCCAAGGTGATGGATCTAGCAGGCACTCCGCCATCGGAAACGGTCCAGCTTGCGGGAGAGTCATAGTCGGTATCGCCGAAAACAAGCCGCCCGACGGTGCGCGGCGAGTCGATGATGAGCGAGGTGTCTTCCACCGGATCGCAGAGGCTGAAATCCGCCGTGGTGCCCGTGCCGCCGGCGATCACGGCGGCATTCCAATTTCCGGAATCGCTCCAGAGGCCGCCAGTGTCGGTCGATCCCCAGACGCCGCTTCCTGCGAGACGGATGGTGTAGGATTGGCCGGAGGTGTAGCCCCCGGAAATGGCGTTTCCCGCCAGATCGGTGATGCCCGTGCCGCTGGCGTCGAGGTCTAACCGCAGCGTGCCATCACCCGAGGTGCCGGTGGCGGTGACCTCGTAAACGGTCGTGCTCACCGCGGCCAGCGAGGAGAGGGTGCCGGCGGTGCCGGGTTTCGTCAGTGCCAAATCGGCGAGGTCCACGCCGACGACCGGCTCGGCGAAGGTGACGCGGTAAACGACGGTGCCGCCATTGGTGGAGTAGGTCGCGGGATTGAGGCGCTTGATCGATGCGACGGTGGGCGCTGTGGTATCGACCGTGACTGCAAACGCCGCCGACGCCGGACTGGCGGTTCCGCCGGTCGATGCGGTGGCGGTGAACAGGTGATCGCCGGCGGGCAGGGTGGTGCCGGTGTAGCTGAATGAAAACGCGCCGCCGGAAGTCGCGGTGGCGGTGCCGACCACGCCGACCCCGGCGCGGGTGACGGAGACGGTGGAACCGGCGGGCGCGGTGCCTGATAGAGAAAGCGTGGTGTCGCTGGTCAGACGATCGGAAGTGGAGACGCCGGAGTCGGTCGAAATGGTGGTGAAGGCAGGCGGGGTGATCGCGGTGTTCACCAGATAGGCGGTCGAGGCCACGCCGGTATTTCCCGCGAGATCGGTGGCGATGGCGGTGAATGAATACGTTCCCGCCACGAGAGCGGAGCCGGTGTAGATGGCGCTCCAGTTTCCCAAGTCGTCGGCGACGGCGGTACCAACGGAGTTTCCTGATAGTTTGACGGCCAAGGTATCCCCCGGTGTGGCGGTGCCCTGGATGCTGAGGCTCGGAGCTAACGAAATAGCGGTGATGGCTGGTGCCTGGGCTGCGACGGTATCCACCCGCACCACCAAAGATGGCGATGGCGGAGTGAGCATGCCACCGACTGTCGCGATGGCGGTAAACGCGTAGGTCCGATCCGCAAGCGGAGTGGCGGTGTAGTTGTAAGTCCACTGGCCGGAGGCATTCGCCGCCACGCTGCCGAGGCTGCCGGTGTCGGCGCGGCTGATAGAAACGGAGGCCCCGGCAGGAGCGGTGCCGTTGAGAGCCAGATTGGCGTCCGAGGTGATGCCGTCGTTGGCAAACGCGCCGGTATCGGTGCTGATTCCGGTGACGGCTGCTCCGGGAACACCGCCTAACACAATGGCGTTGAGGTAGCGCTCGATGTTCAGATAGCCGTCGGCACCGAGAGTGGTGGCGTCGGCGACGGCAGGGTTGGTGCCGGCGGCCTGTTCCCACCAGTCGGGCATGCCGTCATTGTCGGCGTCGGGAATTTTCAGTCCGGAGGTCACGGTGCCGATGCCGCCCATTTCCGCCTCGTTATAAATGAAAACGCCGCCGGTGCCGTAGGTGCGGGCCTCGGCGACGACATAATCGTCGGTGCGGTCGCGTTTGAGCGAGGCTCCGGCTTTGGTCAACACCCACTCCAGCGCGGCGGGCGCGGTGAGTTCGGTGGTGGGTGCCGGGTAGTTGAAACGGGTGCCTGTGAGCTGAAGGGTGGGAAAGCTGGAATTGGTCACCGCGGTGCCGTCGAGCACGCCATCAAGATCAAGGTCCTGGAGGTTTCCGGAGTGATAGAGCCGGTAGTTGGAGTTTCCACTTTTAAACGGCGAGGTGCCGACACCGCTCTCAGGACCGCCGATGAAGTAGCAACCAACCATGTTGCAGTAGGAGTCACCTGCGGAGTCACCGGCCGGGATGTAACCGCCACCGCCGCCCCAGTTGTAAACGACGTTGTTGATGTAGTCGTTCACGCCCTTGATCTTCGGATTCCGCATCCAGTTGTCGGCGTAGAGGCTGCGGAAAATACTGACACCGCCGCTGGTCTGCATGAGGCCGCCGGCGGAGTGGATGCGGAGGCCTTGGGCGATGAGGCAGTCCTGAAGCGTGATGCGGATGGCGGCGTCACCGCTGATCGAAAACGTTTCGTCGCGGCCCCATGAGGCGGAGACGTGGTCGAAGATCAGATCGGTGCCGTTGGCCAGGCCGACGGCATCCGCGCCGTCGTCGCCATCGATGCCCATGCGGAAGCGCATGTAGCGGCAGATGGTGTTGTTAGCACCCGAGAAGGAAACGCGGTTGCCATAGACGGTGATCCCTCCGCCGGGCGCGGTTTGGCCGGCGATGGTCAGGCCGGAGGAAAACACGACGGGCGTCTTGATCCTGATGATGCCGCCGATGTCGAAGACGACGATGCGGTTAGACGCGCTCACCGCATCGCGCAGCGAGCCGGTGCCGGAGTCGTCCAGGTTGGTGACATGATAGACCGTCGGGCTGGCGGAAGCGCGGGCACCCTTCGCGCCCGCGCCGAAGCCTTCCGCGCCGGGAAAGGCCGGCACGGCGGAAGCACCCGCAGCCGCCATCAGACAGGCCAGCGGGACAAGGTGCCGAGGATGGATCCTCATCGCGATTTTGCTAGAGAGCCACCTGGTTTTCCGGAGGTTTCCTCAAGTGGACGATTCAGGGAGTCTTGATCACTTCCAGACGGAGGAAACGAGCGGGTTGGCTGCTGATCGTGACGTTGTCGGTGTAGGTGGTGCTGCCCACGGATCCGAACGCAGGATAAGTGTGCGCCACGGACCAGGGGGCGTCGAGGGTTGCGCTGGCCAGGATGACGTAACTGAGTGAAGGATCCGCAATGTGAGTGAAGGTGAGCGTGAGAAAGCCTCCCGAATTTCCAACAGTGGGGAGTTTCGCAAGATCGGTCGTGGTGGGATTTCCCTGAAGCGCGTATTCCAACAGATTGCTCATGCTGTCCTTGTCATAGTCAAATGACGGTGCGGCATCGGATCCTGCTAGGCCGAAGGATGCCGTCCAGGTGTCGTATGCGGAGAAGGTGCTGCTCACGAGGGCGATAGCGGGGACGCCACCGAAATTGAACGCGGAGTTGATGGTGTATCCGGAGGGCAGGGTGCCGGTGACGGAGGCGAAGCTGCCGGTGATGCCGCCCGTGGCGCGGACGAGGATATAATAGCCCTGGGTGAGAGCGCCGGTCCCGTTGATCGAGAGAACCGAGGCCGCACCGAGCGCGATGCCGGCCGGTGTCTGGATGCCGGAAACCTGGTCCAGTGAGCCGTCGTAGCTGATAGACAGGGTTCCATCGATGGTTGCGCCGGTCGAGGATTTGAGCAGGACCTGAGGGGCGAGGGTCGCCGGGGCGGCCACGCTGATCGCTCCGGCTTGGCCGCGCAGGCCGAGAAGGCCGGCCGAGACGGTGGTGGAGCCGCTGAAATTGTTGGAAGGCGAGGTGAAAAGCGCCGTTCCCGCGCCGCTCTTGGTGAGACTGCCGCTGCCGGTGGTCGCACCGCTGAAGGTCACGGTGTGGGGAGTATTGACTTCATCAGCCGCCGTGACGGTCGCGGTTCCGGTGAGGGAAACCGGGACGTTCGAACTCGAGTCCGCGCTTGCACCGAGGGTGCCGCCGGAAAGGCGGACGCCGCAAAGCAATGCGGGGTTGGTCGAACCCAGCACGAGGCCGCCGGCTCCGACGTAGAGCGATCCGGCTGATAGATTCAGATAGGAACTTCCGCCAAGTGCGGCCTGGCCGAACTGGATGCGCGATGCCTTGGCGACGGCCGCGGCATTGTGGATGATCATGGTTACCTGACCCGCGGAAGTGCCGCCCAAGAGGAGGCCCGAGGCTGTATTCGTGGAGGTGAATGTGCCGCCATTGATGTCGAGAACCGACCAACGGTCAGGACTGTTGATGCCGAGCGTGATCGCGCCATCGACACTCAGGGATCCGGTATCGATGCGGGTGCAGACCGAGGAGTTTTCGCCATTTCCGATATTGAGAGTTCCCGTGATGGCGACAGCGCCGCCGTTGACGTAGAGTCCGTTGTTGATCTGGCCGGCGGTGGGCTCCGTGGTGCCGAGGTTGAGGCCGCTGCGGCCGAGCCTGATGCTGGCGGCATTCAGATTGCCGCCGGTCGCCACGATGCGGTTCGTGCCCGAGCCGACATTGATTTCTGTGGTGATTCCCCCGTTGAAACTGGCGCTGCCACCCGTTACCTCGAAACCACCCGAGGCGTTTGTGACCAGCGAGGACGCCGAGGAAACAAGCGTGCCGCCGCTAACAAGAAGTTTGGTATTAGCCACAGCTGCCAGGTTGACGGCGGCGGAACTGAAGCTGCCGCCGGTGGCGATTGCCAGGGTACCCGCGGAAATGGTGGCGTTGCCCGTGTAAGTATGGGTGCCTGATAGAGTGAACGTTCCCGTTCCGCTTTTGGCGAAGGTGATTCCGGTCCCGACGGGTGAGCCGGAATAGCTTGTCGAACTGTTATTCCGCCCGACCGAAAGGGATAGCGGGTTGCTTGCGATATCTGTTAGGGGTAGATTGCGGTCACCCGACAAGCCGCCGAGAGTGAGCAGCGAGACTCCCTCGACAATTGTCAGCGGCCCTCCGGCGGAGGTGTAGTTCAAGGTGCTGTTTTGCAGGGCCGAGCCGGACCCGAGGACGAGATTGCCGCTGATGATATTGGTGGTTCCGCTGAAGGTGTTGTCTCCGGTGAGGCTGAGTGTTCCGCTGCCGGCCTGTTCCAGATTTCCCGTGCCGCTGATCAGGTAGCCGAAATCGATGGCATCGGTGCGCTTGAAACGAAGTGTTCCGCCGTTGATGATCGGGCTGGAGACCGAGCCGGTAGCTCCATTGGCGCCGATCTCGAGGACGCCGGCTCCCACGGAGGTCCCGCCGAAATAGAAGTTTTCCCCGGTGAGAACGAGAGTTCCAGGGCCGGATTTGGATAGATCGGAGTCTCCGGTAATTTCCCCGGCCATGGTGAGGCTCGCGGAGGCGTCGATGCTGGCGAGGGCACCGCCATCGGTTAGGGAGACCGGTGAAGAGATGGTGTGATTGCCCGATTTCACCGTCACGGTCGCGGCAAAACCGCTGTCATTGAGAGTGAGCGGTCCGGCTCCGGCGAGGGTGAAAGGCTGGGCGCTGTCGAATGCGAGACCTCCAACCGTGCGCGGGCCGTTGACGGTGACCGTGCGTGGCGCGGTAATCGTTGCTCCTCCTGTGGCGCCGAAAGCGGCGCGGGCTCCGATCGCATCGGGCGCGACGCCGCCGGTCCAATTGCTGCCTGTGGACCAGGTGCCGTTGCTGTCCACATTCCAGAACGTCTGGGCGATCGTGCCCGAGGTGATGAGCAGTTTTACGGTGCCCGAACTGATGGCGAACACGTAATTGTGGCCGCTGACTTTGGTGGCTTCCGAAACCGCGAGGGCGGAGATCCCCGTGCCGGAAATGGCTCCGGTGTAGGTGAACACCGTGAATTCTCCGGTGCCCTCGAACGGAGTGGCGGTTCCGGGATTGTAGAGATTGAAGGTGCCGCCGTTGATGGTCAGGCCGTTCGAAGTGGTGACGGTCATCGCGTCGGCAGTGGCGATATCGGTGATTTCCCAGTTCAGCGTGGAACCTGCGGCCAGCGACAGGGATCCGACTGTTAGGCTGCCGATGGCATTGTTGCCGGGGGCGATGGTGGAACCGCTGGCAGCGGTGACCGCACCCGAGATGATGCCTTGTCCGCCGAGGGTGCCGGTGCTGTTAAGCGCCACTGAGCCAGTACCGGTGGCGGAGCCGCTGGTGTTGTTCACCATCAGACGGCCGCCGTTGATGGTGGTGGCGTTGGTGCCTTTCCGGTCGTTACCTGAAGGATTGTTGAATTCGACCAGCCCCGCGCCGACCACGACATTGCTGGGATTGAACGGGCCGCCGATCACGATGCGGCCGGTGCTGACTCCATCGGTATTCATGCTGACGGTCCCACCGCTGGTATTGTTCCTGACATTGAGCGTCGTGGCGTTCAGGAACTCGAGTTTGCGTCCGGTCTTCACGTTGAACGCTGCGGCGACGCCGCCGGTTGCCCGGTAGAACCCGTTCACGATGGTCAGATCCTGCGTCGCGTTTGCCATGTCGATGCCGCCTCCCGCGGTATAGGTCATCGTCCTCCCGGCAGAGCCGGCATCCAGGGACATCGCGACGGCTACTTCGGGGTTGAGAATTTTCAGGGTCTTCACGCCTTGGTCGGAGGCGTGCACATCGTTCACGCCGTCGCCACCGCTGTTGGCGTTCGTGACCCGGCTATCCCAGGTCCAGAGGTCGGTGGAACCTGTGCCGTTGGGGGAGAAGGAGGTGGCCGGGTTGCCCAAGCTGTCCAGCCAAGACGCGTTGGTGTTGAGATTGTTTTCGTTGTTCGCCTTGATGTAGTCCGTCGCGTGGGCGGGGGAACAAGCCAGCGTGAAAGCGAGGGCGCAAAGGGCGTGACGAAGGGACACCGGACGGGAAGAGATCGATAGATTCACGGATTTCGGGTTTTTAGGGTTTGAGTGAAAGTGGCAACGTGCCACCCACAGGGTTTTGCGATTTTCGCAGAAATACACTTAACCGTATCGATTCCCCTGAGCGCCGGATATATCGATTCCTGCAAACGATATGCAAAAAACTGCACACGGTTCAGTCATGAACTCATGGAGCGCTTGGACTAACAGATTGATCGGGGCGGACCATCTGACCGATACAAAAGGCGCGGAGATGGGGCGCTGCCTTGATGGTTTTCCGAAGGTGATCGGAATTCTAATGCCTAAATTCAGGGGGATCACGCCCCAAGCATCGATCTCAGATTTTGCCTGCGGATTTCTTTTCGTAGGAGGCGAGCAGGTCGTTGAATCTTTCTCCCTGAACGCTCACGTGGCTGCGGAGGGCCTCGGCGGTCGCCAGCTCCTCGCGTTTTTTCAGCGCATCCAGAATGATGATGTGTTCCTTCATCGACTGGCCCATTCGACCATCGGCGCGCAATTGGATCCGGCGGAACGGGCGGAGGCGCTTTTGAAGTTTCTCCGCCTCGGAGGCGAGGAAGCTGTTGCCACTGGCCTTGTAGATCAGGAGGTGGAATTCCTCGTTCTCGTAGTAATAGGCATCCGGGTCCTGTTTCTCGAACGCCGCTTGGCAAGCCTGCACCGCCCGAGTGAGTCCGACCAGTTCTCCGGCGGAAACCCGGCGTGCGGCAAGGCGTCCACAGAGGACTTCCAGCTCCGTCATGACCTCGAACATTTCGATCAACTCGACGACTCCGGGATAGCGGACGTAGGCGCCGCGGCGGGGAATAAGTTGGACCAGGCCCGAGCCGGCGAGCATTTGCAGCGCCTCGCGGAACGGTGTCCGTGAAACGCCGAAGGTCGTGGCGAGGCGGACCTCGTCGAGCCGTTCGCCGTCTTCGAATTTTCCTTCGATGATACTTTGTTCGAGGCTTTCGCGGATTTTATCGGCCGTGCGGCTATGCATGTGGCGATCCTGCCTGCATTTCCGGACAAGTTCCAGAACTCACTTTTTTGTATACAAAATGTTGCGACGGCCCCCAAATCTGCCAGTCTCCGCCTCTTAAACCGATCCTGACCTTGTCCATTGATGAAACCACGCTGCTGTCTTTCTGTCTTCTTGCCGGGCTTTGCGTCGGCAGATTGCCTGGTTCGCTGGCGGTATTTTACATCGTCAGAGCTGTTGGATAACTGATATATTGCCGCATGCAGGAACTTTCACTCATCTCCCGGGCACGGAACCATGCCGGCCGCATCGCGGTGCGGGCCGACGGCAGGGAGCATACGTATGAGGAACTGCTCGAGGCGTCATCCGCCGTGGCCGCATCCCTGCTCGACGGTGCCGCCGATCTCGCAGAGGCCAGGGTCGCTTTTCTCGCACCCGCCGGTTTCTCCTTTTTGGCGATCCAATGGGGCATCTGGCGGGCGGGCGGAATCGCCGTGCCCCTCAGTATTTCCGCGACGCAGCCGGAACTGGAATACGCGCTTCGGGATTCGGAGGCGGCTCTTGCCATCGCCATACCGAAGTATGCGGACCGGGTTTCCTCGAATTCTAACATCCGTCTGATCGTTGATGTGGAAATCGATCCGACGGCGGCTTGTGAGCTTCCGGAAATCGATCCCGCGAGGCGGGCGATGATCCTCTATACCAGCGGGACGACGAGCACGCCGAAAGGCGTCGTCTCCACCCATGCGGCGATCGAATCGCAGATTCGCAGCCTGGTGGAGGCATGGGAATGGAGTGCGGACGACCGCATCCCGCTTTTTCTGCCGATGCATCACGTCCATGGAATTATCAACATCGCCTGCTGCGCGTTGTGGTCCGGTGCTGTGATCGAAGCCTTTCCCAAGTTCGATATGGGGAAAATTTTACAACGGGTAGCTGCTGGGGCATATACGGTTTTCATGGCAGTGCCGACGATCTACGTGAAGCTGATCGAGACGCTTGAATCCGGCGGCTTCGATTCGGAGTCCGTCTGCAGGGAGTTCGCAAACATGCGGCTGATGGTTTCCGGTTCGGCCGCGCTTCCCGCGAGCGTTCATGAGAAATGGTCCGCTCTCACCGGACAGAATTTGTTAGAGCGCTACGGAATGACCGAAACCGCGATGATCATTTCGAATCCCCTCCACGGCGAGCGCCGGGCGGGTGCTGTCGGACAGCCGCTTCCTTCGGTGGAAGTCCGTCTGAAATCGGAAACCGGGGAGATCATCATGGGGGAAGGGGAGTCTGGCGAAATCCAAGTCCGAGGCCCGGTTGTGTTCCGCGAATATTGGGATCGTCCCCAAGCCACGGCGGAATCCTTCGATGAAGGATGGTTCCGCACCGGCGATGTTGCGGTGATGGAACGCGGCTACTATCGGATCATGGGCCGCCTGTCCGTGGACATCATCAAGAGCGGTGGCTACAAACTCTCAGCCTTGGAAATCGAGGCCGCGCTGCTCGATCACCCGTCCATTCGCGAGTGCGCGGTTGTCGGAGTGAAGGACGACACCTGGGGCGAGATGGTCGCCGTGGCCGCTGTCCTGATGGAGGGCTTGGGCGGACTTGAGATCGGAGAGCTCCAGGCATGGTGCAAGGACCGGCTCTCACACTACAAAATGCCGCGGAAGCTCCTTGTGGTGATGAGCCTGCCGCGCAATGCCATGGGCAAGGTGACGAAGAAGGAAGTGGCTGCCACTTTGGAAGCCTGACCCGCGTCCGGATCCCGGCAAAAGGCGGGGAAATACAATGTGGAAATATTGTATACAAAACTGCTTGATAAAATACCTGGCTTGGTCAGTTTGGCAGGCGGCTGCCCCAAGAATCCATTGCAGCCTGCCATTCCTCTCCAATGGGATTGGCAAAACCCATCGATCCACCAACCCAATTCCGCCTCCTATGAAACCCCGTGCCATCCTGTCTCTGACGACCACCATCACCACCATCGTCCTGTTCGCCGGCCTCGCGCCACAAGCTCATGCCGTTGACCTTTATTGGGACGCGGATGCAAATGCCTCAGCCGCCACCGGTGGCACCGGAAACTGGGATGTCGGCGCCGGCGGTGGCTGGCGGACAGGGAGCAGCGTCGGAGCGCTTCAGAGTTACGACAACACGGCTCCCAGCAATGTCACCGCACAGTTCGGCGGAAACTCAGGCACCGTCACCTTGATCGGTACCATCAACACGGGCGGACTCACTTTCACCCAAAGCGGCTACAATCTCACCGCCACCGCCGGGACACTTAACATCAATCCGGTCGGCGGTTCGTTCGTTTATAACACCACTACCGGTGGAACAAACACCATCACCAGCACCGTCACTTCCCCGGGAGGAACCCTGATTGCGAAAACAGGCCCGGGCACGCTCGTGCTTGTCAATGGTGGCGGCGGCGCGGGAACAGTTCCGGCATTGTATACGGTAACCGGCGGCACCTTCAACAGCGGCACACTGACCTTCGACAGCATCCTCTCGATGCCTGCAGGAAATCGGCTTGGAGCCGGAGCCCCAGCCGCCAACCCGGTAACACCGCAGGTCGTACTGGATGCAGGCACCATTCAATTCACCCAAACAGGCACCAATAATTTAGCCAATACCAGAGGGCTCAGGGTGAATGCCGCCGGCGGCGCGATTGTGGATGGAGGCGGCAATAGTTCCATCCCCTCCTACATCGTGAACAACTCAGGTCCTGGAAACGGCCTGTACATGACGAATGGCACAGGCGCGACCCTGTTCCAAGGCGCCATCAGCGGAGCAGGCAACCTGATCTGGACCGGGGCGGCAACTGCCAATACCGCCACATTTCAGGCTGTAAATACTTACACGGGTCTGACCACCGTCACTAGAGGCACTGTGAAACTTGATTTCACCGGTTCCAACACAGGCGCTTCGCGCATGAGTTCATCCGCAGCGTTCGTACTTAACAGCGGCACGCTGTCCGTGCTGGGCACCAACACGGCGGCGCAAACCACCAGCCAGACCATCAACGGCCTAACTATTTCAGGCACGGCATCGGTTGTGGATACTGTTGGAGCTGCCGGACTGAGTTCGTCGCTCGCGTTGGGCACCATTACCCGCACCAACTTGGGAACCCTTAACTTCACGCTGCCCGCAACAGGCAGCATCACCTCCATCACGGCGAACACCAACGGCATCATCGGCGGTTGGGCCACGGTGGGCGGGACGGATTGGGCCTCCAGCGCGGGTAACGGCGTCACCCCGGGCAACATTACCGCCCTCGCCTCCTACCTGACCACGACGGTGGCCGGCGACACTGCCGCCAACTATCTATCCACCAGCAACGTGGATGTCACCAGCACCCAAACTCTATCAGGAGCTGTTACGATCAACTCCGCCCGATTCAATGCCGCTGCCGCAAACACGATCAATCTGACCGGCACCAACATCATCAGCTCGGGCGGTGTGCTGGTCACCACCAACGTCGGAGCGAACGCCTCCGCCATCAACGGCGGCACGCTCGAAGGTGCCTCGGGCACGGAGCTATCAATCATCCAGAACAACACGACCGGGGTTCTGACCATCGGCTCGCTGATCGCGGACAACACCAGTGCCACCCCCCTGATTAAAAATGGTGCGGGCACTCTGGTCCTCAACAACACCAACTCCTACACCGGTGGAACCCAACTCCGGGCTGGAACCCTGAGGGTGGCACAAAACGGCGCGCTTGCAAGCGGCGACCTCGTCTTCGTCAACAGCGCCACTCTCCAAGCCGGAGGGGCGAACGTCGTTGTGCCTAACACGATCACTTTGGGCGCGACCAGCGACGTGTTCGACACCAACGGCAACACGCTGAACCTGAGCGGCGCGATCAACAACACCGGTGCAGTCAACAGTGCGATGAAAGCTGCTGGAAATGGAACCCTGGTTCTCTCCGGTACCCTGAACATTACCGGGAACGCGACCGATACCAACAACCCCGCCCTGATGTTAGCGAACCGCAACGGTGCGAATTTCGACCGCGGCACGGTCACCATCACCGGCACGGGCTCCATTTCACGCATCAGCACTGGATGGGACCACACGGCCAACGTCCTCAATTTTGCATCGACCGGAACGGTCACGATGGCGACTGATTTAGTCTCGGGACAGGGAACCGGTGGTATCCCTGGCGTGGGTGTCGTCAATTTCACCACCGGCACGCTCAATCTTGCCAATATCAACATGGCAAACTGGGACGACTCCTACGGTGGCTTCACCATGACCGGGGGAACCATCAACACCACAAACCTCCGCAACGGCGGTAATGGAAATGGGAACTGCAACAGCTATACCCTGATGACCGGTGGCACGATCAACGTCGCCGAGGTAACGACGCTCAGCCGCAACGGAAACGGCACCAATGTCCTGTATATTCATGGTGCCGACGCGCAGTTCAACGAAGGCAACAACCGTTTCAACCTTGGCTTCAGCACGGATTCGACCGGAGTGATCACCATCGACAGCGGCTTGCTCACGGTGGGCAGCAACCTCTCCTTTGCCGAGGCCAACACGGCCGGAACCACAGCCATCCTGAATCTCAACGGAGGTATTGTAAGGCCTAACACGATCGTCGCGAGTGCCAACGGCAACAGCATTTTAAACTTCAACGGCGGCACCCTGCAGGCTAATATTTCAAACGCCAACTTCATGGGTGGTCTCGCCAACGCCAATATCTTCTCCGGCGGAGCGGTGATCGATTCCAACGGAGCTGCAATCACTATCAGCCAGGTGTTTAAGTCGGCGGCTGGCAATAATGGCGTCACAAGTGTTCCACTTTCCACGGGAGGGGCCGGTTACCTCGGTGCTCCCGTCGTCAAGATCACCGGCGGAGGTGGCACCGGAGCCACGGCAGTAGCCGCCATGAGCGGAGGCGTGGTCACAGGTATCACCGTCACCAGCGCCGGCACCAATTACACCGGCGCGCCGACCGTGACCTTGGTCGGCGGCGGAGCCACGACTGCGGCGACCGTTGGCACCGCCACGTTTGCTGCGAATGCCGCCGATGGAGGTCTAACAAAGAAAGGATTCAGCACATTGACCCTCACCGGGGCCAGCACTTATCTCGGGAATACCACGGTCACCGAGGGAACCCTCGCCACCAACAATCTGGCTGCTAACGGCGTTGCATCCGGCCTTGGTGCCGGAACCACCGTGGTGCTGGATGGCACCACGCTGCAATACACCGGAGCCAGCAATAACAATGGTTTCAACCGCACGATCACCGTCGGAACCAATGGCGGCACACTCGACAATATCGGCACAGTTACTGGCTTTGTCTTCTACGGAGGAAGTTTGTCCGGTTCCAACCCGATCAACTTCATTGACTCAAGTTCCCATACGAGAGAATGGCTGATCACCGGCAACAGCCCCGGCTTTTCAGGTGACGTCTATGTCGGCAGCGGCTTCACGGGGAGTGGGATGCTCCAGTATCGCTCCAATAACCCGTTCCCGTTCGGAACCGGAGTGATCTATGTCAACGGCGGCACTCTCACCGCGGATGATGGAGCCACCGTGCCGAGCACTTTGGGGAACAATTTCGTTCTCTATGCAGGATTCCTGGGAACGCAGCAATCGAACATGACCTACACGGGTGCCATTTCTGTGCAAGGAAGCTCATCCATCGGCCATGCCTACACAGGCACTGTTGGCACCGTCACCCTGAGCGGCGTCATCGACGGCGACTCAGGAGCTACGCTCACCATCGACACGGCATCCTCCGTGACCCTGACCAACACCAATCTCTTTCCCGGTTCGGTCGATGTCTTCAAAGGAAAGCTGCTCGTCGATGGCAGCCTCCCTGCCGGCTCATTCGTGACGATCGAGGCCGGAGGCACCTTGGGAGGGAGCGGTACTGTTAATGGTCCCGTAGCGACCATGGACAGCGCGTCCACTATCGCCCCGGGCACTGGCGGCATTGGCACTCTCACCACGGGGGCGACGAGCCTAACCGGCACGCTCGCTGTCGACGTCAGTGGCACCACCGGCGACAAGCTGGCGGTCCACGGGAACCTGAATCTCGCCGGAGCTGTGCTAACAGTCAATCCGTTGGCACCTCTCACCGGCCCCGTCGTCATTGCCCAATGCACGGGTGGCACGATCTCGGGCACGTTCTCGGTTCCTCCCGGCTATGCGGTGAACTACACCTCCACCACCGCGACGCTTAGCGCCGTAGCCGCTGGCACCTACGCGACTTGGGCGACCGCAAATGGAATCAACGGTCAGCCCGCTTCCGGCGATTTCGACAAGGACGGGCTGAGCAACTTGATGGAATACGCTTTGGGTCTCAATCCCACTTCGTCCAGCGTGCCGGCAGGCACCTTCAGCGGGGGCCTCCTGAGCTTTACCAAAGGCACTGAGGCTAAGTTCAACGGAGACGTGACCTTCGAGATCGAGCAATCCACCGCGCTCTCGGGCTGGGTGGTGGTCGTCCCGGATGCCCCGGCGTCACCCACCATTTCCTACACCTTGCCACCCGGCCAACCCAAAGAGTTCGCCCGTTTGAAAGTGACTCAAAATTAATGGGGCGAACCGGCTGCCGCCTCCGCGTGGTCCGCTGATCGTCTTTCCCGTTTCGCACGGCTGGCAGCACAACGCTGCCAGCCGTGTTCGTTCTAACATTCAGCCTGAATGGGAATGATACGCGGAACGTTGTGACCCGTGAAAAATAAAGAACCGGAGCCCCGGCACCGCTTGTTGCGGTACCGGGCTCTCCGGTTCAGCGGGGGAATCTTTCTTCGGGATTTTTCACCCGGAAGAAGAGCCAAGGTGCGGCGGGCAGGGGATTCGGGAGGATATGGGTGGTTGAACGGACAATCCATGCGGCGTTCTGCAAAAGCACTTGAAATTCCTGTCATGATCTCCGCGACGGAGCGGACTTTCGGTGCGGACCCGCTGCTCAAAGTTCAATAGGGTATGCAAAAAACAGAGGTATGAGTTACCACTGCTGCACAGGTAGTAAGGTTCATGATTCAACTAAATCCGCGCATCGCCCGAAGTCTCTGCACCCTGTTCGCCCTCACCTCGGCTTCAGTGTTCGCCGAGCCGATCACTCCGAGCCGCGTCAACGAACTGCCGCCCGCGGAGCAAGCCGCTTGGAAGACCTATCTCGAAAAATCCCAAACCAGTGCGCTTGCCGAACAGGTGGCATTGCAGGCGGAAGTGACCGCGAACAGCCTGCCCAAAGCTCTCCGCGCGCCGAGTGGCGGCGATTTCAAACTGAAATTCGAAGCCGGTGATCCTTGGTTCGGCGGTGAGGAAGCCAAGGTCCTCGCCGATTCGATCCTCTCCTTTCAAACTCCCACCGGCGGCTGGTCCAAGCATCTGGGCTTCGCCGACGGCACGCGCAAACCGGGCATGCAGTGGACTTCACAAAGCGAACCCGGCGAGCCGTTCCACTACGCGGCGACGTTTGACAACCACTCGACCACCGCGGAGATGGACCTCGTTGCTGGTGTTTGGCTGGCGACCAAGCGTGAAGACTGCAAGCAGGCTTTTGTCAGGGGACTCAATTTCATTCTGGCGGCGCAATACCCTAACGGCGGATGGCCCCAGGTCTATCCGTTGGAAGGCGTCTATCACGACGACATCACTTTCAACGACGACGCGATGACTCTCGTTCTCCGGCAACTTCACGGAATCACTCTCAACCAGCCCTGCTATGCTTTCCTTGACGAACCGCAACGCCAACAGGCGGCAGCCGCTTTGGCGAAGGGGATCGATTGCGTGCTGAAGACCCAGGTCATGCAAAACGGGAGCAAGACCGTGTGGTGCGCGCAGATCGACCCACTCACACTCCAACCATCTTCCGCGCGAAAGATGGAGCCTGCCACCCTGAGCGGTTTGGAAAGCGCCAAGCTCCTCAAGTTTCTAATGGAAATCCCGTCACCCTCGCCCGAGATGGTCACGTGCATCGACGGCGGTTTGAAATGGTTCGGCGAAGCGAAGATCGCCGACCCGCCATCGAGCGAAGTCCGCTGGGCGAGGTTCTATGACCTGAAGACCGGCAAGCCGGTGTTTCCCGGCCGCGACGGCGTCCTGTATGAAACCTTCGAAGCGATGGCCGCGAAAAACAAGCTGGGCTACGATTTTTACACCACTCTGCCGGGGAGCATCGTGAGCAACAGCCAGAAAAAATGGCGCAAGATGTTGGCGAGCCAGGCGGCACGGTAGGGCCGGAAAAATCGCGCGAAACTATCGAGAAGGTTCGGCGGGCGACGGCTGCGGAAACATCGTTCGAATTGCACACGCGGTGCACGGATTCACCGGCTACCATTGACCGTTCCCGTTCTCGTTCCCAATTCACCACCCACCGACATGGCCTCAATCATCAAGCGCAAAGGATCCCCTTACTGGATCGCCACCTTCGACGTCACTCAACCAGACGGGAATGTCCGTCGCTTGAAAAAATCCACCAAGAAAACGAAGAAGGGCGAGGCAATGACCGAAGCCACCCGGCTTGAGGCGTTGGAACTGAAATCAAGCGCCGCCACGGGAGAAGCCGGCTCCCGTGCCTACGCGATTCTTTCGGAAGCTGCGGATGCAACCGCGAAAGGTGAATTATCAGAAGCTAGCGCTCGTCTGTTAATCGCCCGCTTGTGCGAAATTTCAACCGGAGATGCCCTGAAATTCTACACGGTCCGGAGTTGGTCGGATGAATGGCTTGCAATGAAAAAAGTGAATAAGAAATCTACACAGGACCGCTACAAGACCAGCGTGAAACTGTTCCTTGCCTGGCTCGACCATAAAGCCCGTGGAACGCAGGGTGAGCTGGCCCCAGAAGTCCGGCCACTGATGGGCTAAACTAAGCTATGGTGCTGGGATGCGGGAGATTGATAGGAGAGCATGGGTTCTGAATCAAGGATGGAGTGGCGAGGAACACGAAATCGGCA
>NZ_JBDSCX010000086.1:0-44015 GCF_039920825.1 Luteolibacter sp.
CCGATTTCGTGTTCCTCGCCACTCCATCCTTGATTCAGAACCCATGCTCTCCTATCAATCTCCCGCATCCCAGCACCATAGCTTAGTTTAGCCCATCAGTGGCCGGACTTCTGGGGCCAGCTCAGAAGCCGCGACAGCAATATCGCGGCTTTTTTTATTTCAGCCCGGGAGCCTTCCGGAATCCAAGGGACGTTAGGATTCCGCGCCTCCTTGAACGGCCGGTGGATGGATATGCCGGGGGCGATTCATCGAGTTTCCACCCCACGGATTCCGTTGGGACCTCGAAAGCACCGCACCGGCCGAGCCGCACCTAATGGCGAAATTCCGAACCTACCGCCGCTTCCAAAGTGAGCCTGCGCTCCGGAAGTTCATTCTGGCAGCAACGGGTGCGGGAGGTTTTGACACCGGCCGGAACTCGGCTGCGGAAATTTCGCTTGAAGGGGAGTCAAAGTGGCGTGCAATTGGTTGCAATGATTGCCCGGTGCCTGCTGATGTTCACATGGATCCTCTCCTTTCTTCCGTGTGAGGGCGCGCCAATGATCTCGGAGTTTTCCGCCAGCAACGACAACGGCATCAAGGATGAGGATGGCAGCCGTGAGGATTGGATCGAAATCCGCAACCCGGATGCGACCGCCATCAATCTGGAAAACTGGTATCTCAGCGACCTTGCCACCAACAAGATGAAGTGGCGGTTTCCTGCGGTGACCATCCCCGCGAATGGCCATCTGGTGGTTTTCGCCTCCAGCAAGAACCGCGTGGTCGCCGGCTCGACCTTGCACACCAATTTCGCACTTTCGGCGGGCGGCGAGTATCTCGGGCTGACGCAGCCCGACGGCGTCACCACGGTCAGCGAGTATGCGCCGTCCTTTCCCGCTCAATTTTCCGACATTTCCTACGGCGTCCCGCGGGTGACGACGGTGACCACTGTGTTGCCCCAGAATTCGTCGGTAAAATGGACGGTGCCCACCTCGTCGTCGAACCCCGGAGCCGCCTGGATGACCACCGGATTTTCCGATGCCTCCTGGCATCAGGCGACCCAGGGGATCGGTTATTCCACCAGCAGCACCAGCGCTTTCCTGTCGGAAATCGGGACCGGCGGAAACACCCAGAGCGCGATCTATCAAAATACCCAGACCCAGAGTTGCTACGTGAGGATCCCGTTCACCGCTCCTGCAGGAGTGGTCTCGCTCAAGCTGCGGGTGAAATATGACGACGGGTTCGCGGGATGGATCAACGGCCAGCCCATCGTATCGGCGGGTAATGTTCTGACGCGCAACGCACCCGCCACACTGGCTTGGAACAGCATCGCCACCCAGACCCACAGCAACACCCTGGCGGTCGTCTACGAGGAGTTTGATATTTCGGGCAACGTTCCAAATCTGTTGGCGGGAAGCAACCTGATCGCCTTCCAGGTCATGAATCAAAGCTCCACCAGTTCCGACCTGTTATTCCGCGTCGAGGTGGTGGCGACCACCGAGAGCAATCCGGCGGGCGTCGCGCCGGGATATTTCGCCACGCCCACACCCGGTGTGGTCAACGGCGGCCCCGAAACTCTCGTGATTCCGAGGAAGGTCACATTTTCAAAACTCCAAGGAACCTTTGGTACGAACTTCTCATTGACCTTGGCCGGTGCGACGGGCCCGGAGGAAATCCGCTACACGCTCGACGGCAGCGCGCCCACCGCGTCGTCGACGCTCTACACGGCACCATTTTCCATCACAGGCACCCAGTTGGTCCGCGCACGACTGAGGGATACCGTTAGTGGGAAACTAGGCCTGTTGTCCTCCGCTCATTTTGAAAAACTGGAGACGAACCTCACGAACTACAAGGGAAGCGGCCAGCCGTTCCGCTCCGCCCTGCCAATCATCGTGCTCGACAACCTAGGATACTCTGGAGAGTTCCCCAACGACGGGGTGAAACGCATCATGCGCCTCCATGTCTTTGACCGCGATGAGTCGGGATATGCCACCATCACCGACGCTCCCTCTCTCTGCACCATCGCCAATGGCGCCATCCGCGGTTCCAGTTCGTCCGGCTTTGCGAAAAAGCCCTACAGCGTCGAGTTTGCCAACGAGGAAGGCAGCAGCGTCGACGCCACAATCCTCGGCATGACCGGCGAGGATTTCGCCCTGATCTCGTGTTATGACTACGACCGTGCGTTCATGCGCAACGCGTGGATCAATGAGGTTGCCCGCCAATCCGGCTACTGGGCCGCGCGCACGCGGCTGGTCGAGGTCTTTTTCAATCAGAACAATAACAATCTCTCTTACGACACCGTGACAGCCGCCGACTACCGCGGGGTCTATCTGCTTGCCGAGACCATCCGAAGCGACAGCGACCGGGTCGATATCACCAAGATAGAACCCTCCGACACCACCCAGCCGGCGGTGAGCGGCGGTTATATCCTGAAAGTGGACCGCTCGGATCCCGACGAGTTTGTCTGGCTCACCAACCGTGATCTGCCGACCGGTGACAGCGCGGGACTCGTCATCCACCGGCCGAAGCTCGCTGATCTCGTGCCCGCGCAAACAGCCTACATCAAAAATTATTTCCAGCAGTTCGAGGACGCGCTCTACACCGAGCAAGCCGCCGGATTTTCCACACGGAACTATCAGAAATATATCAATTCGCGATCATGGGCGGATGACAACCTGTTCAACATGTTTCCTAAGAATGTGGATGCCCTCCGCTTGAGCTGTTTCTATCAAAAAGACCGCGGCCGTCCGATCGAGGGTGGGACCGTCTGGGATTTCGACCGCTCCGCCGACAATGACGCGCTCGACAACCGCGATGCCAGTCCGACGGAATGGAATGGCACTGGTGACGCCACCACGTATTTCACCTACGATTGGTGGGGCAAGCTGTTTCTGGATCCCGAGTTCCGCCAGCTCTATGTCGACCGTTGGCAGACCCTGCGCCGCGGTCCGCTATCGCAGGCGAACATCAATGCCATCCTAACAAGTTATTACAACGAGTTCCGAAGTGACGCCGATAGTGCCGACAATCCCGCCAAGCGCGACTACGCGAAGTGGTACAGCGGGGCGGGCACGCTGGCTGGCTACACCGATAGACTGAAAAATTGGCTAACAGCGCGCGGAACCTGGATCGATTCCCAGTTCACCGTTCCGACCACCCATTCCCTCGCGGCCGGTCCGGTGACGGCCGGGACGCAGGTTTCCATTACGGTCCCGCCGCTTGCCACGGTCTATTACACCCTCAATGGCAGCGACCCGCGCGCGGTCAACGGCGGTGTCGCTGCGGGAGCGGTCGCTTACAACGGGGCCGTCGCGCTTCAAAACACCACGTTGCTGACCTCACGCGCGTTTCGTTCCGGCTCGTTCGCGATTCCGGTAACGAACTGGAGCGGTCCGCTTCAGTCACTTTACACCATCAATGAACCGTATGCCTCTCCCGGCAACCTGCTGGTGACCGCCATCCACTTCAATCCGGCGGCGCCGACGGCCGGCGAGAAGAGCGCCCTACCCGAGGTGGACGCGTCCGATTTCTCCTGGATCGAGATCCGCAACATCTCCGCCGGACCGATCAATCTGGATGGCATGTCATTGGTGAAATCGCGGCCGGTATCGGCGGTCACGCTGTTGCCGCGCACGCTGGCTCCTGGCGAGAAAGCCTTGCTGGTGAAAAACCGCGCCGCCTTCGTGCTGCGTTATGGCAGCGGAGCCGCGGCCAAAATCGCCGCGGAATGGCCCGGCGACAAACACCTCGGTCTGTTCATCGCGGACATGCGCTTGCTCGCCCGCGACGGTACGACGCGCATCGCCAATTTTACCTATCAGACGAGTTGGATCGGAGCCGCCGCAACGGCTGGCAACGCGATGGAATACACGTCCAAGCTCACCACCACCGCCGCCTATCAGACCGCGGGCAACTGGCGGGCCAGTACTGCCCTGGGTGGCAGCCCGGGCGAAATCGCGCCCGAAGGCTACGCCGCGTGGCTGCTCGAGGAGTTTGGCGGAGTAACCGCCAACACCGGCCCGCTCGACGATTTCGACCGGGATGGACTCGCGAACCTGATCGAGTATTTGTTAGGAAGTGATCCCAAGGCCTTCACTCCCGATCCCGGAACCTTTGTGAAATTGGGGGAAAGCGGGCTTGCCCTGGATTACACCTGCCGAAATGACCGCACGGACGCCACCCTCTCGGTCTGGCAATCCAACGGCCTCGATCTGTGGATACCTGCGGTGAGTGACACGCTCGTCTCCACCGAAGGCGATCTTCAGCACCGCCGCGCTCTTTTCCCGGCAGGCGGAAAAGGTTTCCTCCGCTTCAAGGCCGTCGCTCCCTGAGGACTTGGACCGATTCAGAAGTGATTGCCGAAACTCGCTCAGGCATGTGCCAACGAAAGGCTGTCCGGAGTTCACGGTTTACCGTGCTCTTCATGAAGACAAGCTGAAGCTTGAACTCCGGACAGTGGAAAGAAAACCTTTGCCGGGAACAAGTTTCGGTCATTCATTTTGTAAACGGGCTAATCCAGAAATTTTCCAGGATTCAGAATTCCGTTAGGATCGAGGGCGTTTTTGATCGTGCGGTGGGTGGCGAAGGACACCTCGCCGAGTGCCTCGTGGATCCAGGGTTTCTTGGCGAGACCGACGCCGTGCTCGCCAGTGATGGCTCCGTGATTTTCGAGGACCCAGGTGAATAACAGATCGAGCGCCGCATCGGCATGGGCGCGGATGGCGGGATCCTCGTAATTGCGGACCATGAGGTTGGTGTGGATGTTGCCGTCGCCCGCATGGCCGAAGCAGGCGATGGGGATGCCGGTGTCTTTTTCCAACTGCCGCGCGAAGGTAACCAGCTCGACGAGTTTGGAGCGGGGGACGACGATGTCCTCGTTGAGCTTGGTGAGTCCGGTGTCGCGCAGTGAAAAGGAAAACTCGCGGCGGAGTTTCCAGATGCGTTCGCACGACGCTTCGTCCGGAGCGCGCTCGATGAAAGTGGCTCCGAGGTCAGTTAGGAGCTGATGGAGTTCCTCGATCTCGGCGGCGGTGGCGGCCGGGCGGCCGTCCACTTCGACGATGAGATGGGCGTCGCCCGGTGGAAAGGTTTCCGCGCCGAGCTTTTTTCTCGCTGCTGCCAACGTGAAAGCGTCGGTGATTTCAAGAGCGGACGGAAGGTGGCCTGCGTTGAGGATGGCTTGCACGGCGGCGGCGGCCATTTCGAATTCGGGGAAAATCGCGGCGAGCATCGCACGGCTGGCGGGCTTCGGAATCAGGCGCAGGGTGGCTTCGGTGACGATGCCTAACATGCCCTCCGAGCCGGTGAAGATGCCGATCAGATCGAAGCCGGTTTTGTTTTTGTGGAGCCGTCCGCCGGTGCGGAGGATTTCCCCGCTGGCGAGCACGACTTCGAGGCCGAGCACGTAGCTACGGGTGACGCCGTATTTCAAACAGCGCGGACCGCCGGCATTGGTGGCGATGTTTCCGCCGATGGAGCAGTCCTTGAGCGAAGCCGGGTCCGGCGGGTATTCCCAACCCACGGCGTGGGCGGCGGCCTGCAGGTCGCCGGTGATGACGCCGGGCTGGACGATCGCCACGCCGTCTTCCGGATGGATGCCGAGGATCCGGTTCATCCGCAAGGTGGAAAGAACGATGCCACCATCGACCGGCACCGCGCCGCCGACGTAACCGAAGCCAGCACCACGGGTGGTGACCGGAATTTTTCGCTCGTTGGCGAACTTGAGAACGGCGGAAACGTCAGCCGTGGATTCGGCGAAAACCACGACGTCCGGCGAGTGGCTGGCGGACCATTTGTCACCGGAATGCGCCGCGAGGATCTCCGCGGCGGTGGTGACTTTTCCCCCGCCAATGAGGGAAATCAGGGGAGCGAGCCAGTCGGGCGAGGGGGCGTTCATCGGATGCCGGGCAGGTTCGGCAGCGGACCCGGCACCGTCAACTCAAGATCGGTCCTTTCAGGTCAGGATCGTGTTTTCCGCCGGCTCTTTCACATCATTGGGAAATCCACCGCACCTGTGAGCCTCTCATGACTCTATCGCGGCATCCACATCTCATCCACAGCGTCCTCCGGCGATACCGGAGCAGAGCCTGATTCCGTTCTGTTCCCTCCACGTGCCGAGGGTAATTCCACTGGACTTCGCCATTTGCCAAAACATTGTTACCTCATCTCCATGAAAAAATCCATTGCCGCGTCCGTCCTCATTGTTCTATCCGCCGGCCGCATGTCCGCCGCCGACGGCGAACTCTCCGGCGACTACGAAAAGCTTACCAAATCCTACCGGACCGCGCTGGAAGATCTCCAGAAACGAGCCGCCGTTGCCGCGGACAACACCACGGCGAAGAAAATCCAGAAGGACCTCACACAAATGGAGAGAGCTCCCTCCGATATCCCCGTTCCTGTCCCGGTAAAGGCAACCTCCAACGGAAAGCCGAACGCCAATTCGGCGTGGCAAGGAACCGTGACCATCAAGAAAGAAAGGGACCTCAACGATTACAGTGTCAAGGCGACCATCCTGGAGAGCGACGATTCGGGATTCACCCTTGATGCCAAGTTCCTGAACCGCGAATGGGTCTACAAGTTCAGGAAGGCTAACAACAAGCTTGAGCTTGCCAGTGCAGAAGCGAAATCAGGAGCCGGGATCGTGAAAGGCATCACGAAAATCTATGACAGCAAGATCGAGGTCATCACGGAAGCGGGAACGGATGTGATCAAGATCCATGCCGTGCGAAAGGACGGCAACGCCGTTATCGATGCGTCCTATGTCTTGAGACCCGAACCTTGAGAGAGCCATCCGCCGGGTGAATGACAGGCCTGACCGGCAGAGGGAAAAATTCTCAAAACGGGAGAAATGCCTGTGAGTCGAGACTCTTTAGATGGATTAGGGACCTTGAGGAACCGCTCCCAGAGAAACTGGAATCCTGACTAATTATGGGCGTATAATCCCCATGATGCCCTTACTCTGAAAAACATCTTCGATTATATTGTGCATCATCATGATCCATGCTGTCCCTCTACTGTCACCTTTGTCTCGCAATGCTTCGCACAAACTGTCAAAATTACTGCATCCATACTTAACGATGACGTCGGGGATGATAGACGGGCTTACGCTATCGAGACTGGGATCTATGGAGTGAGATAGGAATTCGAGCTGCCTTTGGGATGTAGCGGGATACCTATTTATGTAAGCAAGGACTGATTCTTTCGCCCAAATCGTGTAAAACTGTTGTTCAGTAATTTCGTGCACGACAAGACTATCAACAAATGAGCTCCCAGATATCGTGGCTTCGCGCTTCATTATTTGAAGCGCCCCCGCGAAATATTCAGCGTGGTCCTTAGCGCTCTTTTTATTCAGCGCGAAAGTGGCAGTGGTCAGAAGTTTGTTGAACATGTACTTCTATGATAGAGGTTGAAGTAGGGACATCAGTTGACCGGAGCCTCCCCGGAGCTCCTGGCGTATGGAATTACCGCCCTTGATAACTCCGCGTCCATGGTTGGTCTGTTTTCTTTTTCGGATCATGCACGCTCTCAGGTTGCGCCAATGTAGGATTACGAGCTTTTCTACCGCCGATGCGGCAAGTTCCGGTCACTTTCCAGTCACTTCGAAACGCTTCAGGCGTAGATGTTCTTGTAATACTCGTCCACCATGCGGTCGGCGTCGAAGAAGGGGACGACGTCGTTCATGGAGTTGAGGACGAGTTTGTTCCACTTGTCCGGAGTGTCGTAGTAGAGCGGGAGGATTTTCTCGTTCATCGCCGTGTAGAATCCTAACAAATCGTGGCGGTCGCGGTCCTCGTGGCTGAGCGACGGATCGGCGGGCGGGATGATGAAGGAGTTCTTGCCGTCCTTGGCGAATTCACAGACCCAGCCGTCGTAGGTGGAGAGGTTGACGGAGCCGTTCATGGCGGCGGTCATGCCGGAGGTGCCGGAGGCTTCGCGGGTGACGACGGGATTGTTGAGCCAGATGTCGGAGCCGTTTTTGAGGAACCGGGAAAGCTCGAGTTCGTAGCCGACGAGGACGGTGGCGTTCGGATAATCCTTGGTTAGGCGGATCAGGTGGTTGAACGTGTCGATGGCGGAGTAGTCGAACGGATAGGGCTTGCCGGCCCAGATGATCTGGATCGGGTATTTGTTGTTATGGACGAGCTCGCGGAAGAGCTTCATGTCGCGCGCGATGAGGTCGGGGCGTTTGTAACCGGCGAAACGGCGGGCCCAGACGAGGGTCAGGACATCGGGTTTGAAAAGCTTGCCGGTCTGGTCGGCGACGACGCGGAAGAGGCGTTCCTTGAGCTCGCGCTTGCGGTGTTTCAGCTCTTCGATGTCGCCGCGCTGACGGGCGTGTTCGAGTCCGTGGTCGGCCCAGTATTTCTTGTTCTGGGCGTTGGTGACGTGGGTGATCTTGCAGATGTTAGGGTAACCTTCCCACATGTGGCGGGAGACCTCGCCGTGGAGTTTCGAAACTCCGTTGGCGATGCGGGCGAGACGCAGGGCGGCGAGTGAGTGGTTGAATTCCTCGCCATCGATGCCGGTGATCTTTCTCACATCCTCCTCGGGGAGGCTGCCGAAGAACGAGAAGTCGTGAAGCAGCTTGAAGCCGTGTTTTTCATTTCCCGCTTCCTCGGGCGTGTGGGTGGTGAAGACGAGGCGCTTCTTCACCTCCTCCAAACTACGGTGTTTCTCGTAGATGTGGAAAGCGGCGGAAAGTCCGTGGGCTTCGTTGAGGTGCCAGACTTCGGGATCAATGCCGAGTTCGTCGAGCAGGCGCGCGCCACCGGCACCGAGAATGATGTATTGGGCGATGCGGCGGAGGTGGTCCTGGTCGTAGAGCCGGTGCGTGATCGCACGGGAGAGGCTGTCGTTTTCCTCGAGATCGGTGCTGAGGAAAAACATCGGCACCGTGTTGAAAATATCGCCCGGCAGGAACATCGCCTTCACCCATACCGGGTGGCCATGGACGGGGACGGTGAAACGGATGCCGGTGTCCTGAAGGAAGGCGTATTCCTTTTTGCGGAACTGGACGGCGAGTTCGCGATCCTCGCCGCGGGCTTGGTTGTAGTAGCCGTAAGTCCAGAGAATGCCGATGCCGCAGAGGTTCTGCTTCATGGCCGCGGCGGCGCGCATGTGGGAGCCGGCGAGGAAACCGAGGCCGCCGGAGTAGATCTTGAAACTCTGGTCGATGGCGAATTCGCAGGAGAAATAGACGGCGCTTTTCGCGTATTCGGGAGCGATTTCGTAGGTGTGGGCGAAAGGTTTGGGAAGAAAAGAAGATGCCATGAGGAGTCGGGTGGGTGATGGAAAGGGTTGTTTGGGAATGTCCGGTTGCGGGCGATGGTTATCGGCAAAAAGCCCGTTGCATGGATTTTCAGCGGGCGGGAAAGTGGGCGATCGGTCGGGAGTTGTCGAGTCCGGCGCAGGCAGCTCTGCGGATTTCATACCAAATCCGGGATATTTCCCGAATGAACTGAGGCCGGGAAATCCCGTTTATCGCGAGCCGATTTTCGCCCGGACTTCCTGTAGCGGGGTCTCGATCCAGCGCCACGACGCCATGGTCAGCGCCCAAGTGACCGCCGCGTAAACGGGAATCCGGATGATTTCGCCGTAGATATTGTCGAAGCAACCGAACCACAGGAACCAGAAAATTTTCCCCGCCACCAGCGGCGCGATGTTGTGAAACAAATAAATCCCGTAGGAAACCTGTCCGATCCGTTGCAACCGGCCGTTTTCGAGAAATCTTCCCAACGGCCCGCGAAATCCCACAAATCCCGCCGCGATGAATCCGCATAGCGCGATCGCCAGAAATGTTTGTTGCAGCGCGCGCAAGCCGTAGGTCGGCCAACCCAGCGCATGGGATCCGAAAATCACGACATAGCCGGCCAATCCCGCGACTGCCAATCCGCGCAGGACCGGGCTCTCCAATGACACCCCCCGGTGGACCGCCAGTGCCAGCAGCCCGCCGATTCCGAAGTAGTCGAAGGTGAACCACGTCAGCGTTTGTGGCCACGCGAACCACGGCAGGAACAGGTCATGATAATGCCGCGAAATCGGACCGATCGCTGAGAAAATCAGAATGGCGGGCAGCAGACATTTTCTCGGCAGGAACCAGATGACGAACGGCCAGATCAGGTAAAACTGCTGCTGGATCGCCAGCGACCAGAAGTGGTTCGTCCCGCCCGGCCAATCACCGAGCTTTGCGATGTGGAAATTCGAGAGATGGAAAAAATACCAAGGAAACCCCTGCCACGAGTCGGCGGCACGTCCCATCCATGCATCCGGTGCCTGGATGAGCAACGCAAGAGCAAGCGCGGCATAATACGGAGCGAGGATCCGCAGCCCGCGCCGGATCTGATAGGACTTCAGTCCTTCCCATTTCCACGGCCCGCCGCGAGCCTCCTTGCGGTCGCGTTCCCGCAGCAGCGAACCGGTGATCAGGTAGCCGGTCAGCACGAGGAAAAAGAACAGGAAGACCTCGAAGGGGAATATCCGCGGCCAGGTCGGCGGGCACCAGTGATCCCAGGAAATCGCGATCATCGCAACCGCCCGTAAACCATCCAGTTGCGTCGCACGGCCACTCACTCGATGTTTGAAACCATGATCCGGGGCTCCATGCACGCGCTTTCCTGCGAAAACGGCACTTTGCCGGCAAAAACGGCGGATCGGTTTACCTACCGAACACCACTAGATTGCCGGTCGAAGTGAGGATGGCGAATCCGCCGGTGCCGCGGGGACAGAGATCGACAGGAACTCCGGCATCCGCCGGAATGAAGAGTGTCGCACAGGGGTTCACCCGGTCTTTTGGCGAATAGATGACCCCGCCGCCCGGATAAGCGATGACTATCGAGCCATCCGGCAGGTAGCACGAAACCGGAGGTTTCGACGCGGATGGATTGGAGTAAAGGTTCACGGTTTCCAGATTCTTTCCGGCCTTGGGAATTTCTATCAGGAGCACGTCCGTCGAAAGCGAGATCAGCGCTTCTTGCGACGAAGCGACGGGTGAAAGCTGCAAGCTTGCCGGGCTTTCGCCGAGATTCATCGTCACTAACCGCCCTCCGGGATCGCGCCATGCGACAAATCCCTCCGCTGCCAGGCACAGGTCTCCGCCGCAACCGGCGATCCGCCAGTTCAGCCCGGCGACCTCGGGAGGAGCCAGGTCGATAGGAAGAGTGCGGCGCAGCACCGCAGCTTCGGAATAAATACTCACGCTGAGCGACGAGGTGTTGGTGAATTGAAGCAGAGCGAAATCGCCGTCGTCACCGTGGCGGCAGGCTGCCAGCACATTGCGGAGGGTGCCAATGGCATCGTCGTCCGGAGTCCGGATACGGTCGATGGCGCGGTAGTGGAGGCGCTTGAAGGCGGTGAAGTGAAACAAGCGGCTGGTTCCTCGGGCGGAGGTGACAGCCAGGTGCCGGACCTCGCTTTTGCCTGGATCGTCAGGCGTGCGCAAGGCGGAGGAATGGCAACCATTGTCCCGCAACTGGGCGACGCCGAGCATGTCCTGCCCATATCCGGCGATCGAGACTCCTTTCGGCAGAGTGGCCACGGAATCCCAGCGCATTTGGCTCGAAAGCGGGATCACTTGCTCCGGCTTCAACGCTCCCTGAGGCGGGCCGGTCACCGGAATTTTCGGCGGGTTCTTGCGAATCGAGAATCGTTTGGCATCGCGCGACAGAAGCAGATCGTCGGCATCGAGTTTGGGTAGAAAACCGAGCAACGTGGAACTGTCGCCCCGACCCGATGACAACACTTGGCCGATCCGGCGGTAAGCCTCGTTTTCCAACGCCGTGGACAGTGCCGGTTCTTCCCAGCGAGTGGCTTCCTGATGGCCGAGATTCAACTTCGCGATCAGCGGAAATGATCCGGACTCGCTATCAAACATTCTCGCTAACAGGGCGATGGCTTCCTTCATCGCCTCGTCCTCGCGATAGATGGTGAACATCGCCGCCAGCGCGAGTTCAGGCCGGTTTCCTGATTGCCAGGTGGATTCCAGCAGCGCGAGCGCCGCCGGTCGATCTCCAAGCTTTTTGGCAAGAATCCTCGCCTGCTCGATTGGGTCGCGCAGCGCATCGATTTCGGCCTGCCAAAGCTCGCGGGCCTGTGCGTCATTGCCCAAACGGGCGTGGAGATCGCCGGCTTTTTCAAACTGTTTGGCCTCGGCGTAAATCCCCGCGGCCTGAAGCAGCAATCCGGCGTCTTCGAGACAGCGCCCGGCGGCGGCCCGGTTGTTGAGCTTGTGCAGATAGATCGACACCGCATCGCGATGCCGCCCGCAATCGGCGAGGGTCTTGGCGGCGCTGTTCCAATCGCCTAGCAGGTTGCCGTAAATGTAGGCGGCTCGATCATGACGGCCGAGGGCGATCTCCCGCTTGGCCGCTTCGCGATACTGGCGTTCCAACTTGAGGCGGGCTTCGTTGGCGAGATCCCAACCGTTGATCGCCCCTCCGCCGTGGCCTTGGGAAAAACGCGTGCCGCGCTCGCCGAGTTTCCACGATGGCGCGGCAATCCCGCGCGATTGCTCGATGCCGGCCAGCGGCAACGCATAGCGCAACCCCGCGTCCGGATCCTTTTCCATCAGTTCCATCAACCGGTCGATCTCGCGGCTGCGGCTATCCACGAGATGTTGCCAGTTTTTCTCGGCCCACTCTCTCAGGCGGTCGAGCGAGCCGTTGGCCGGGCGTTGTGTGCCGCCGCCGATGAAATTCACGGCCTTCCCGATTCCTCCGAGAACCCAGCCGGCTCCGAGCAAGGTCCCTCCTGCCAATCCCATTCCCAGCAGGGCGGCATTGCCTAACATTCCTTCGCCATCCTTGATCGGTTTGCCGGATTGGTCGCTGATTTCCTGACCCGCGTCTGCTAACATCTCGCCCGGATCGGGTGGTTCGGCGATCAGGATTGCCTTGAGTGACGGTGCGAATCTTGCAACGGGGATCGCCAGGTTCCACCGACAGCTCCGCTCCGGGGGCATTGCCAGCAACTTCGCCGGTGACAGTTCGTCCTTCGGATCGAAGCCTATCAGCCCGATCGACGGATGGAAAAAGTGGATCTGATACGGGAAAAAGAACTCCCGCTCATTGGCCAGGAGTCCTGCTGACAAGGCGGCATCGAGTGGCGCGTGGACGCCCGGCATCAGCTCGGCCAACGGCAACACCCGAGGCCGGAATCGCGGCACTCCCTGGCGCGGTATCAGCAGGATTCCCACTGCGCGCGGATCCGCGGCGGAAGCCGACACCGGATAGATCGCCACCGCACAGCCTTGCGTCCGGCAATGGGCGATTTCCCTCAGCCACTCGGCCGGATCGGACGACGCCAGCCAGCCCGCCGACACGAGTGGTGCCGGGCGCGTGACGCGGATCAGTGCAAGTGGCTGATTCATGGCGAGGCAGGTTGTTCGTTTAGAAAATGACGAAGAAGCCACAGCTGACGGTCGTCCGGTTTTCCCGCATCGGGCAATCGCAGGCGCGGCTCCATCGAGCAAAGTCCCCAGTCCGCGTGCCAGGCGCTGGTGGCAACGGTTGAAAGCAGGATACTCCACGACGACTCGGGTTTCGCCGGTTGACGGAGGTGCAGCATACCCCGGGGATCGTGCCAGACCTCGATCCAAAGGCTCAGGCGCGCGACCTCTAACCGAATATCCGGGGCTGGTGAAAAATCGCTCTTCTCAAACGAGGCGAAGGGGATCTTTGATAGTATCGGTGCTTCATTCCACTCCACGTCGACCGGGTTGAATTCGTAAAATTTCTCTCCACATCTCACCGCCAGCAAGCCCGAAACAATCGCTACACCATCCGGCACGATGAAATGCGGCCAGGACGCTTCGCCGAATGGCCAACCCTTGAGCGGCAGGCCCGGCTCAGTTCCCGGGTCAATCAGCCGGATTTGCTCGCCATCGAAATCGATTACCCGATTACCCGACCAAGTTTTCACGGACAAGACCGCCACCCGTTTTCCCGAGCCAAGTGACAACGCCTCCACGCTGTCCGAATACGCGAGCAACACCGCGCCTCCGCTCACCGTGGCAAGCCGGGGAAAAGCATGTTGTGACGCTGCAATCGTGATTTCCAACAGACGATCCTGCTCGACCCGGAACACCCGGACCACATCGCCGGGCTTGCGGCCGGACGCGATGATGATGACTTCACGTTGTTCGTTGAACCCCATCCAATGCTGCCTGCCAGGAACCTTGGCCACCAATTCCTGTCCGCCCCAACCCGTCCGCGGCCACTGCATCAGCCGACGGCCGCTCGATACTCCGATGACCGGCGAATCCGGCAAATCATTTTCTGATAGAATTGCCGAGCCCTGCGGGATTTCCGGGAAAAGGAAAGGCAGCCGGTCGAGTGTGTAGATGTATAACAGCGCGTGCAACGGGTCCGGTTTGGCACGAAGGGGTGGCGCTATGGGTTGTTTCGGTGACTCCGGCGGCTTCGGAAAAATTTCATCAAGATCGACTTCTCCCCGGAACAACGTGCGGTTGCCGCCGGGCGACCACATTTGGACTTCGACTTCGCCGGTCCGACCCAATGCGATCACGCGGAACTGCCCGGCCTTGCCATGAATCCAGGTCGCTATTTCTCCCAGTAATCTCCGGGTGCTGGCGTCGCCGAGGTGGGCTTCCGCGGTGATGAAGGTAACGTCGGGCACGGCGTCGTCGTCCGCAGCCAGCGAGGCATCGTGCCAAGCGGTGAGAAACGCATCAGGCCCCGGGGCGGGGATGAGTTCTTCCAGTGCGGAATAGACCCCCGCCGGAGTTGCTAGATCGAGCGACGCGAAGCCGCCGATCAATGCCGCCACGCAATCGAAGGTTTCGCCGGTACGGCTCAACGCGGGGTGATGCCGCAGTCCGAGCGCCACACCGAGGGCGAACACCCGCCCGGTTCCCCACAGCCGCAAGCCTCGATCCAGCAGGATGGTGTGACCCACCACGAGATGCTGCGGCGGGATTTCCCGGCGGAAATAGAGCGCCTCGTTGTGGACCAGGCGCGCGGCGAGCACGAGATCGTCCCAAGCCAACTCGCCGGGCAGCAGCCGGTCCACCGTGCCGCGGTTGGTGATGTCCGAGATTCCGCCCACCGGCAGGTCGTGCGGGGTGCCGAAGCTGCCGGGTAGATTCATCATCGCGATGGTCCGCTTCGCAACGGCCGCAGCCGCCCCGCATTCGCCGCCGGTGATTGCCAGTCGGTCGAGTAAGAGCAACGGGTCGTCGGCCGGCGTTTCCGGAAATGATGTTGGCAGAATTGTGGAGTTTTCCAGCCCAGTACGGAGACGGGCTTCCAGACTGCCAGCGTCGTGGCGGGCGAGCCCGATCCGCAAGGCCCGCAGATCGCGGAGAAAGCGCGCCTTCGCGTTCATTTGAGGCGACGACCCTAGCAGACCGCGCGGACCGTGAATCGAAAGTTCCGCCAGGATCTTGTCCGATTCCTCCCTCGGCAAACTGTGTGGTCCGCCTTCGAATAGCGCGGAAACGAGAAGGCATTTTGCCGGGAAAGACGCCCTCAGATCCTTGGGCAGATCGTTCACGCTTTTCAGCCCTCGGACGATGAGGTCCTTGATTTCCGGGGAAATGGAGTCGCTGTTAGCCACGTCGAGAATCGACATGACCTTTTCGTGAAACGGAATGCACAATCCCAGCCACTCGTCCCGGCACGCCGCCAGCAGGAGCAACACAGCCCCCAATGGAGGCAGTCCGCTGTCATCGCCGAGAAATTTCAACACCCCGTGCAACTCCTGCCACATCGCCAGCGTCGAGCCATCATACCACTCGACGGCATCGTACTCAGGACTCCAGACCCAGAACGATCCGGGTGGCGGCGAGGCGTAGTTGATGGTGCGGTGGGAAAGCATGGTTAGGAGATGGCCGGGCTTCCGTGGCGTGTGGTTCTAACTGCCGCGCGGGTGGCGGGCACCAGATTCTCCTCATCGAGCTCCTCGTGGCTGCCGTCCGGATGGAGGATTGCCATCCGGTTGCGCCCGAGACCGAGCAATTCCTCGATCAGCTCGGGCCACGCGTGCTCCGGCAGGCGGTAGCCGCAGGGAAGCCACAACCTGCCGAGTCGGTGAAATCCCGCGCCGGGAACCGCCGGCAACGGCAGCCCCGCGACAAACGTGCGTCCATCCTCGCAGCAGGCGAAGCGCAGGCACTCCAAGCGCGGCGAGAAGGCCGTTTCCACCCACGCGGCGAAGATTTCACCGGTGCAAAGCAAAGCGTCCGCCGGATGATCCGCGTCGTCGGTTTCCAAATGAAAGGTGATTGCGGGCGGCGGCATTCCGGGCGTGCTTCGTAGCGGCTGCGTTACAGTTAGATAAGAGGCGGACGGCTGCCAGCCACTTGCAGGCAACACGGCTTCCGGCACGCGACGGCCGTCCCGGACCAGCGAGCCGGCGGCAGTGGACGTCCAACGGCCCAGCAGCGGGAGCTTCCGGAAAATTTCCTCATCTTCCGCCGGGACCCGCAGCCAGAACTCATGTGGCCCGGCGGGGCACAGCGACCAATCTGCCAGGCCGCGGCATCCGGCGAGCGCGGCGAGGTCCGTTGCTGCGATCAGGCCGACCCGATGTTCCGTTGCGCTCACTGGCTAACAGGTGCTGCGATTTTCCCCCACAGCGCGTCCACCCGGTTGGACAACGATTCCTTCGCGACACCAGCGGGAATCCAATCGAGCCGGCTGGCTAACAGTCGTAACTCGTCCGCCGCCGCCGTATCTGTGGGATTGCCAGCGAGACGCGCTTCCACGTCGTCGAGCCCGCGTGCCAAAACGTCGGGATCGGGCGACCGTGCCGCACGGGATTGCGGGTGGTCCGCCGGATCATCGTCCGCCGTGGCCAACGCGGCGGCAACGATCGATTCGATGACTTCGATCTGCTCCTCGCGGTCCCACACGTGGCGCAGAATCCATAGATCCGAGACTCGGCCTTCCAGCCTCCCGCAAAGCAGCGCACTCGCTGCGATGACCCGCTGCAACCGCACGGCGCGGCGGTCGGAAATGTCCATCCCGGCATGGCGCAGCTTGATCACCAGATCGAGATAGGACCCGCGCACCGGCGCGAGATCGACGCCGCGCACGGCTTTTTGAAACTCGCGAAGATCGCTTGCGGTGATCGACGCTACCTGAAGAATGCCTTCTTTTTCCAAATTCCAACCGGCTGATAGGACGCTGCCAAGCTGGCTCTCCGGCACCGGTCCGCAGCGCACGCGCAGCAGAAAGCGATCGAACAAAGCGCGCAGACCGTCATCTTCCGGCAGATGGTTGCTGGCCCCGGCAAAAAACAACGCCGGAATCGCCCGCGTTTCGCGACCGCGGCGGAAGATGCGTTCGTTCAAGGCCATCAGCAGGCTGTTGAGGATTGCGCTGTTGGCATTGAGCAGTTCGTCGAGGAAAACGATATCCGCCTCGGGCAGCATGCCTTCCGTGTTTGTCACCAAATCACCTTCACGCAGCCGCCGGATGTCGAAGGGACCGAAAAGCTCGTTAGGCTCGGTGAAGCGCGATAATAGATAATCGAAAGTATGGCCGTGGATGCGTCCGGCGAGCGAATGTACCAGCGCGCTTTTGGCGGTCCCCGGAGGTCCGAAGAGGAAAAGATTTTCTCTGGCGGCGAGGCTCACGCCCATCAGGTCGATGATTTCGTCCTTGCCGACATAGGCGTTTTTCAGCGGCTGCAGAACCTCGGAGTCCAAGCGGCGGGCGAGATCGGTGATGACGTCGTGGTTCATGATTCAAGTGAGGATGAGAGTAATCCGCGGCCGAGAGTGGCGGAGTAGGCACCGAGTTTCGAGCGCACAAATGTGCCGATTTCCGGAACGGCGAGGCTGGCATGATCGGCCCGCTCCAACGCGCGCTCCGCGAAAAACTGGCGCAGCCCCGCATGTCGCAGCACCACGCTGTCAGCAGAAACAGCCACGTTCATTCCCAAACAAGAGAGGGGGAATTCCACAGCCAGTCCGTGCATTACTTTCACCAGCGGATCGTCCTCCGAACGAGCGCGTGCCATGCGATAGAGGTGCGGCCAGTGGCGCAGGCAGAGATCTGCCGAAAAATGAGCCGCCGGGTTCGAGCTGTCCGGCATCGGGTCGCCCTGCAGCAGTTCGTGAATCTCCTTTTCACCAATTTCGCGGAAGGAAACGAGGCAGGCGGCCCGGAAGAGAAGAACGGAGCCCCAGATGGCGGCTTCTCCATGAAACCCGAGCGCCGGGCCTGCCAGATCCATCACCGCTTCCGCGTGCCAGCTTTCCAGCATTCGTCCGATCGTTAGGGCTTCTCGGGACTCCTTTCCCGCTGTTCTCAGGGCAGCAGCCAGATCGTGATCCGGCTGCGCAATCTCGGCGCGGCCGCAGTCATGGAGTGTTTGGAGAAAGCGCGGCAGCACACAGGTTAGAGGTGGCAACAAATTGTCAGCAGGGCTAGTCCATGCCAAGGCGTAAATCCCCGGCTGAGAAATCGACATTGAAAAGCCGGGACTGCCGGGTAAGGATTCGCGTTGTGAAAATTTCAGATATGGTCTTCACCGGGTTCAATCGCCGCGTCGCCGCGCTTCATCGCCTAACAGGCCAGATTGTCTGGCAATGGAAGGCGCCGAAAGGATCGAGTTATGTGAGCCTGCTTCTCGAGCAGGATCTGTTGGTGGTGTCGGTCGATGGTTACATGTATGGCCTCGATCCGCTCACGGGCGGACAGCTTTGGTACAATTCGATGGACGGCTTCGGAAGCGGAGTGACCTCGCTGGTTTCGGTCAATGGAGCCGCCTCCAATTCCGTAAGCATCGCCGCGGCGCAAATTGCCGCGAGGCAGGCTGCGGAATCGTCAGCCCATAACACGGCCGGCCATTGACGGCGCTTAGTTCGCCCGGGCTCTGAGGAATTTCACCGCGTCATCCCGGACGATGCGGTAGGTGGTCCGCACGTAGCCGGTCAGTGTGGGATGCGGGACTTCGGCAATCTGGGTCGGCGTGATGACCGACCAGTGGGTGAGATCGGCGGAGGATTCCAGGATGTAAACGAGCGACGGATCGTTCGAGCGGCGGGTGATCGTCCAATCCTGATTTCCGGAGGCGGCCATGATCGATTGGGCGGGCGCGCCGTCCGCAAGGCGGGGGTTGCCGCCGAAGATATATTCCGCGCGGTTGGTCCTGCCGTCTCCGTCGGGATCTCCGGTCGGATTGGCGGCGGTGGACCAGAGGTCGTTGGCAGCCGACCAAATGTCGTAAGGCGCGGTGAAGGTGGCGGGATCGGCGGCGGCGAAACCGGGTGATCCGAGATCGGCGACGACCTGGGTCGATGAAACCGCGGCGTATTTCCCGATCTGGCTGTAGCCCCCGGGAACGGCCAAGCCGTTGAGGAACCAGGCGCGGGATCTGCCACTGACATGCTCGGGGTAATCCGAGCGGGCGGTCTGGGTGCCGTTGGGCAGATAGACAACGACCGAATCACCATCGCCCAATGAGCGCAGGGAGGACTGGTTGAAATTCGCCCGGGTGAGGATTTTCACGCTAACAGGAAGATTCCAGACGGAGCGGAAGACCGCGGCTTCGTCGTCATCGTCTTCGTCGAGGATGATGGCGCTTTCCCCGGCGTTGAGGGTGAAGGGCGGGAAAATGATCTGGCCGGGGAGATTGCGATTGTCGTCCCATGAGAAACCGTCGAGGTCGAGCGAGGCGCTGCCGGTGTTGGTGATTTCCCACCAATCGCCATTGATCATGCTGTTGGTGTGGGCGCTGTTGGAAAGAATTTCAGTGACGGCCAGGTGCGCGGCGGGCGCGGCCGGATCCGCGGCGACCGTGGTTTGGGCGACGAGTCCGCCGGTGGCGTTTTCCAATCGTAGGTTTTCGCCATACTGCGAGAGGTGGCCGCTGTAGGGGCCGACCACGAGGCGGTTTTCGTTTTTCTTGGGGGAAACCGTGCGGTTGCGGAACGCGACGACGTTCGGCGAGATATAGATGGACCCTGCGGCGGGGATGACCGTGCCGCCTTTGAATTTAAACGGACCGCCCGAGCTGCGGAGAGTCCAGTCGCTGATGTCGATGGCGGCGGTACCGGGGTTGTTGAGCTGGATGTATTCCTGGTCCTGATTGCCTGTCGGGTGGGCGAGAACGGCGCCGAACGTGACGACCGGTGAGGCGATCTGCGCGTCTGGGATGCCGGCCTTGTTGTTGTTTCCGGTGCCGAGGGTTTTGGAGAGGTTGTTGATCGAGTGGGTGGTGTAGAAATGGGTGCGGCGCGGCGCGAGGAAGGAGGTCTTGAGCGTGGCCAGTCCCTGCGCGGGTGAGATGTTAGGGCCGAGGCCGTAGGCTCCGGAATTGGGCGGCCAACCCCAGCGGGTGCGGTCGATGTCCGCATCCGGCCCGATCAGCGCGCCTATGGTGTTGAAATTGGTTTCCAAGGACGAGGTGGCTGCGGTGGTGGACAGGTAGCGGTCGGTGAGCGTTCGGATGCGGCGCAGAAGCATTTCACGGGTGACCGGATTCTGGATGATGGCGTCGTAGAGACGGTTCCATTGGCCGATGTTGCCGGTGTTGGAAAGACAGGTGGACGAGCCGTAGAGCGGGTGGCTTTTGTTCGCGTCGTCGGTAGCATGGATCACGGTATTGGCAGACGAGCCTCCGTAGAAAAGCTGGCCGAAAGACAGGTTGAGGTCGAAGGGGATGGGGCGCCATTCGCCGGTGCCGTCGCTGTCCCGATAGATGACCATGTTCGCCCAGACATCGTCGGCTTCCTGTGCCAGACGGGCGACTGCCAGATAGTTGATGGTGGCGGGAAGATTGAGGTTGTCGAAAACATAGAGCGATTTCGTAGCGGCGGTGGCACCTGAGTAGATTCCGGCTTTGAAAGCGGTGTAGTCGGCGTTGGTTTCCCACTTTCGGGTTTTTTTCTCGCCACCCGCATTGGTGTCGAGCTGGCCGACCTGTTTGTAAAGCGCCCCCCGAGGATCAAGTCCCATGGTTTCTATCAACTCGCTGTCCGCCGAGTAGGAGTGGAACGCGAGCTGCCAGTTCACGCCGTTCATGAGCATGCGGACCGGGAAATGGAGGGTGCCCGCGTTGCCGGAGTCACGGTGCATCCAGAGCTGCTGGTTCTGCCGGAGGTAGCTCGGATCGTTGTACTCCGAGTTCATGTTCAGCTCGCGCTGGGCGGGGTGGTCGGGCGACCATTCGAAGTCTCGCCCCGGATTGAAATCGATGCGGTGGGAGCGCTTGAAGAGATTAAGGGAAGTGGTTCCCTTGATCCGGATCAGGACGTTGTCATAGAGTTTTCCATATCCAAAAACAGCGCCGCGCCCGCCGCCGGTGCTGTCGATACCGCTCTGGGAGGTGTTCACTGGAAATGTGTAGCCGGAAACGAATACCTGATAGACAGGGAGCGCCTGTCCGGCGGTGTTTCCACCGATGACCGTGCCCTCGTAAACCGGCAACGGCAGGGAACCTGTGGAATTAATCGGCCAGCGGGAGGTCACGGATTTGCTGACCAGCGAAGCCCTCCAGCGGACCATTTGCCCGGCGGTCGCTCCGGATGGGATCACAGCACCCCACAGGAGGTCTCCGGCGGCTCCGTCTCCATGCAGGCCGTCGTCGGCGAAATTCATCGGGATATCCGATCCATACATGACCCTGTAGTAGAGGACTGGCGGGGTGGTGAGCACGGCTTCCGGCGAGGTGCGGATGGTGACGGTGATGGGGTTGCCAGCCAGCGGGGCGGCAGGAGACCAGTTCATCGAGGAGATCGCCGCACCGGAATATGCCGTGCTTTGCGCGGCTGCGGGAGTGGGAGAGAGATATCGCCAGCCAGCCCTGCCGTCGGAGGGTTTCCCCGTAGCCAGCAGGCCGAATGAGACATTTCCCTCCTGATTCGGATAGCCGTCGAAGACATGGACGAGATTTCCAGATGGGTCCGACAGGGCGAGATAGCCGCCGTCGTCGGCGAGTTTGAAATCTGTATGCAAGGTGCCGGCGGCGACGGTGCGGTTTTTTCCCGAGGCGAAAACCAGCTTTCTAGCACCCGGGCTGAGAATGAGGGAGGGCAATACCCAGCGGCGGGGCTTCGAGGGATCATCGGTCAGGGCCCAGCCGGCGAGATTGACCGAGGCGGTGCCGGGATTGACCAGTTCGATCCAGTCCGGCGTATCGTGGTCCTCGTCCTCCTGGCCGCCGGCGTTTTTTGTCAGGAACTCGGCGATCATCAACTGTCCGGCAGGCAGGACGGGGACGAACAGGCAGGACCACCCCGCAGGTTGTGCGGGGACTCCGTTGAGCCCGGTGATGCCGTGGCCCGCGGCCCAGGTGAAATTCACGTCGCCTTGCGGAGGAGCGGTGAAGGTGAAGTGATAGTTCTTGGAATCGATGGCGTTCACGGCCGTGGCCGGCACTCCGTTGACGAGAAGGTCGGGTGCATCCACGCCGCTAACAGGAAATGAAAACGTGACGTCGGCTGCCACCAGCGCGGTCACGCTCTGGCCGGGCAGGGGAGCCGTGGTGGTGATCTGCGGATAGGAAATCGACTCGACGCCGGACTGGAAAACCGAGGTCATTTCAGCGCCGGTCAGCACGTGGTTGAACAATGCGACTTCATCGATGGCACCGGTGAAATTGTGGACCGCACCGTCCATGCGCGTGCCGATGTTGAGTCCGGCGGCGGCGTTGTTGGCGATGCTGCTGCCGAGGGTGTCGATGCCGGTGGTGGTCGCGGCCTGTATGCCGTCGATGTAGATTTTCACCCCGGCAGCGGTGCTGGAGCCATCGTAAGTGAAGGCGACGTGGTGCCACTGGTTGTTGAGGACGGGGGTGGTCGCGTTGACCTGGATGGCGATGGCCGGATAGTCGTTGATGAGCCAAACCGTCACGCTGTTCGCATTGCCGCCGTTTTCGATGGTGCCGACATGGAGTTCCCATCCTTGGAATTCCTCCGACTGGACCATGTCACCGATGATCGTGCTGTCCTGCGTCCCTCCCTTGATCCAAGCCGTGGCGGAAAATGTCTGGTGGCGCTCGAAATTGATACCGGTCCCGGCGTTCAGCCAAGTTCCGCCGAAAATCGCCGCAGCGGTGCTGTTCGGAGCTGCGACGGACGAGGTGTAGGCGGGTGCGCCGGTCCAAACCGCCGGAAAATCCGCCACTTGGTCGGCTGGGGATGAGTCCAGTTTCCAGTGAGCGAGAAGCCCGGCCCGCGCGGTCGCGCACAGCAGACAGGAAATCAAAATCAGACGGGAAAGGGTCATGGAAGCAGCTGGGTTTCTCGTAATCGTTCACGCTTCGGATCATATGGCAAAGGGGAAACGGAATTTCTTGCGGAATTGTCAGGCCGGATCGGGAAATCGCCAAAAAGTAATTTTCCCGGGCGGCGGTCCCGGTGGACTTCAACGCATCACCTTGACTGCGGCCTCGTTTTCAATGAGTTTCCCGACCCAGCCCGCCATTTCATGAAACCCATTTTTCTCATTTTCGCCCTGTGTTCCGTAGTCGCCCATGCGCAGCTCGTGATCACCGAAGTCATGGCGTCCAGCTCCCACCCTTCCCAATCCTCTCCCACCCCGGATGCGAATGGCGACTGGTGGGAACTGACCAACATCGGCTCCATCACGGTGAATTTGAGCGGATATACCTGGGATGACATTCCCACTCCGGCGAATCCGACCGTCAGCACGTTTCCGTCGGGCGTCAGCATCCTGCCCGGTGAATCGATCGTCATTCTGGAAGAGCCGGTGGAGAATGTTTCCACTTGGAGGGCGGCATGGGGGCTGACTTCCGCGACCAACGTGATCAACCGCACTCAGGTCTCGAACACTGGTGGCGAGGGGTTTTCCGGACTCGGTGTGAGCGGTGACGAGGTGAATTTGTATAACGTCGCGGGAACGCTGGTCGCTCACGTCGAGTTCGGCCCCAGCATTGTCGGCAGGTCGCAGGCGTTTCTCCGCGACGGCACGCCGATCCACGCCTTGCACAGCGTGGCCGGTCAGCAGGGGGCGGTCGCTTCCAATCTGAGCCCGTCCGATACCGGTTCGCCCGGAGATGCGGGGATCCATTTCACCAGCACCCCGGTGGCTAACGGGAAGTCCACCTACAGCTACCCGATCACCGCCGTAAAATCCGGTGCGGCAGCGCCGACGATCACAGCGACGGGATTGCCGTCATTCCTCACCCTCACGGCAGGAGCCGCTGGCACCGCCACTCTCGCCAACAACCGCCCGCTGACGATCGAAGACACCGGCGACTATCTCGTGCAGCTCACCGCGACCAGCGGTACCAGCACCATCCAACAATATGTGCTGACCATTTTGAATCCTCTGCCCTCGGTCATTCTCAACGAATACAACGCCGTGGCGGCTTCGAATTTCCTCAACGGCGGAACCGAACTGGCGGACGATGACGGCGGGCCGGCATCCGCCGACACTCATTTCGGCCGCGTCTTATGGAATGGCGGACAGTGGGTGGAGTTTGTCGTGGTGGGAGAAAGCGGATCGCCTGTGGACATGCGCGATTGGGAAGTGGAAATCGGAACCAACTCGGGCTCCGGCTTCACCGTGAGAAATACCGTGGTCTTCTCCAACAACACCGCCTGGCAGGCCGTCGCGCCCGGAACCATCCTGACAATGATCGACCGAACCACCGCTCAAGGTGGTTTGGACACGGGTTTCGCCTTGCGCGACCGCAGCGCCACCGTGGGCGACATCTGGACCAACGTCTGGATGGGAGATCCCACCTACATCACGTACACCAGTCTGGAAGTGAACGGCTACACCTCGGGGGCGGGCGTGGTCAGCGGCATTGTCATCGATAACAACGCCACGCAGTTCCGGGTGAGAAACAACTTGGGCCAAATCGTATTCGGCCCTGTCGGTGAGGGCGTGGCCCCGCGCAACGGCACCAGCAGCAAGGAAATTTTCGAACTGAAAGGACATCCCACGCCTGCGGTCTCACCGGTCGTCGCCGCCACCGCCTCCACTCGCGGCTATGACGATGGAGGATCCGAATCCACCTTTGGCTTCCCGAATAACTGGCCGGAGGGAGCCACTGTGGTCACCCAGGATTTCATCAATTTGACCGCGCCTGAAATCGTCGTGGAACAACAGCCCGCGGGCACCGACCTCGCCGACGGCAGCAACGTCAGTTTCGCCTCCCTGTACGTGGGAACCGACGTCAGTCTGACTTTCACCATCCGGAATTCCGGCACCGCCAATCTGACCGACCTCACCATCACCAAGGACGGGACCGACGCCGCTGATTTTACCATCACCGCCAACCCGACCGCTCCGTTGGCTGCGCCGGACGGAACCACGACCTTCACCGTGAAATTCGCTCCGACAGTGGCTGGCTCGAAGGTCGCCGCGATTCATATTGCGAGCAACGATGCGGACGAGGGCTCCTTCGACCTCAACCTTTTCGGCACAGCGCTCGTCAATCTGCCGGAAATCACCGTCAGCCAGCCTGCCGGCGTCAGCCTGAACGACGGCACCGCCAAGTTGAGCTTCGGCACGGTCGTAATCGGCAAAACCGGCACCGCCAAGAAATTCATCATCAAAAACAACGGCAAGGCCAATCTGACGGGTCTCGCGCTGACCAAGAACGGTCTCAACGCGGCGGATTTCGTGATCACCGCTCCGGCCGTGACCGTCCTTGCTCCCGGTAAGTCCACCTTTTTCAATGTGAGCTTCAAACCCACGGCGAAAGGCACCCGCAACGCCGCCATTCACCTCAAGAGCAACGATGCGAACGAAAACCCGTTCGACATCAAACTCACCGGTGCCGGAGCGGTGAAAAAATAGCCGGTGGTTGGGAAACATTCTCTCTTCCCGGACATCCATGTTGAAGATTCGAAGAGCTGTCCCGGCCGACTGCGGGAAGATCGCTAGGATCCAAGTTCGCGGATGGCAGGCGGCCTATCGTGGCATTCTTCCGGACGACTATCTCGATGGATTGGATGCCGGACGGAGACTGGTGGTTTGGCAACAATTTGTTCTCGATGGGGTGGGCACGATGCTGGTGGCGGAGGTGGGTGCGGAAGTCGTCGGTTTCTGCCACCTGATTCCTTCGCGCGATTCTGATGCGGATCATGCCGCCGAAATCGCGGCCATTTACATCGATCCCGATCATTTGCGAAGAGGCCATGGCACGCTGCTCTGCAAAGCCGCATGCGTTTCTGCCCGCGAACAGGATTTTCGCCGATTGACCTTGTGGGTTCTTCGCGACAATGCCTCCGGTCGCGATTTTTACACGAAGATGGGCTTGCTGCCGGATGGAACTACGAAGGTAGAGGAAAGGCCGGGGTTCACTCTGGAGGAAGTCCGCTACAGCATGGAACTGCGGTAATTCCGGAAGTTTCTACGAAATGGTGGTAGGCTCAAATTCGAAACATCTCAAGAGGCGCGGGACACCAGAGGACTCCGGCCTTCCCGGAAAACGCCGATGCCTTCCAGCACGTATCCGCAAAAAGCCATCACCAGTCCGATGCCTACGAAGCGTGGATTCTGAGTGACCAGATAGAGGACGATGATCCCGCCCATGCCGAGGCAAAGCATCCGGATAGTCCGCGCTGTGGCGGTATCGAGTGTGGTGGCAACGTAGGGAAGAAACGCTGCGATCAAGGCGAAGGCGAGAGTGGCCCAGCCCAGCCCGCGCTGGATGTCACCGCCGCTGACCGACACGGATTTCATCTGGATCGGTCCTTCGGAGAGCGATTCGGTACCCGGGAAATTCATTTCCATACCGAAGGACGAATTCATCGTGGATTGCATGTCGCTCATTGCCCGGTTCAGTTCTTTGCCGGGATTGATCACGAACCACGGCAGGAAAAAGCCGAGCCCGACCAATGCCGCGCCGATGAGCATCAGGCGCTGGCCGCTGGTCAGCGGCATCTGGCGTGGCGACGCGGGCGGGGATTGGCGGAGCGCCTGGAGCAGTTCGGCGCTTTCATCGGCGGTGAGTTTGCCGCTCTCTAACATGGTGAGGATTTTCTCACGTTCGGCGGAGAGGTCGTCGGCCACGGGCACTTCCACGGCAGCCGGCGATTCCATCCGGATCAACGGATAGGCGATGAGCGACCCGCCGATCGCAGCGGCGATGAGCCATGGAGAAAAATCGAAGCCCTGCCAAAGTGTCAGGACAAGAATCAGGCCGACCGTCATGTTTGCGGTGGAGAACCAAGCGCGCACTCCGGGTTGGCCGGGTTGGCGTTCTTCCCAAGTGGCGTTTTCCCCCACCCAACGGCCCCAGAGCCGGAGGACGAAAGCGGTCAGAAATACGATGGCGATCGCCGCGGCGGCATAGCGCATCATTATTTCCGCTTCATCATGGTGACTAAACATCGATTCGCGGCGAATCATGGGGACCATGACCAACACCACGCCGGCGACGACGCTGGCGGCAAGTGCAAGCAGTGCTTTTCCATGAGAGAGGCAGGTATAAGGGCGGAACCAGAACGGCCCGGTGAAGAGCAGGAGCGCGGGGATTCCGAGAATGGCGAGGTGGATCATGGATTCAGGTGGATTTGAGGAGTTGGGTTGCTTCTTGCACGGTGATCTCGCCGCGCTCGAGTTGTTCAAGAATGTCCTTTCGGCCGGAAGGGGCGGCCTGGTTGCCGAGGAGCACGTTCACCAGATCGAGGCGCTTGATGACCGTGGGGTAGGAGACGCCGAGTTCCTTTTCGACATCACGGATTTTCCCCTGGCAGCGCAGGAAGATCATGACGAATTCCTGCATGTCAGGCGGCAACCGGAAAAAGGCAGGAATCGGCAGCGTCGTCTCGATCGACGTATCGCACTGGACGCAGCCAAGACGGCTGATTTCCAGTTTCCCTTCACAGAACGGACAGCGGGAAATGAGTTTTTTGACAGGCTGAACGCTCATTTTTCAAGATTCATTGTTTAAATAACTTAATGCGTCAATTGAATAAATTCATTTTTAGGCCGTGATTCTTCAATGTGGCATCGAATTCGAGGAGGAGGACCGATTTCTCAAAACGCCCGGAAATCCAAGTTCAGGGAGTCTCGAAACGCAGCCGGGCAAATCCTTTCGAACCGCTGGCCAGCGCCAAACTCACCCGGTAGATGCTGCCGGAAACCAGCACGGGCGTGGTGTTGGTCCATGTGCCGGCAAGTGCGGCCTGGGTCTGACCGGTCACCTTCAGAGGCGGCCCGCCGCTGCCGTCGCGCAGCTCGAGAAAGCCGCCGTTAGTGGTGACGGTCAGGGCGGGATTGATTGTGAAATCGAGGCGCAGGTGGGTGGCGTTGCGGCTGACGGTGATCAGCCCGGCCCCGCTGCTGGCGGCGCTGTTAGGATTCGTCCCGAGCATCAGTTCGGTGGCGTTGTTCCTGCCGTCCTGATCGGGATCGGCACCCGGCAGGGCGTTGTTTCCACTGAGCGAATAGGCTGTCGTGAAGGCGGAATACAACGAGACGGACGGAACGGTGATCGTGAAGAAACGGTCGTTCACCTCCGGATAGTCATCGCCACCCTGCCCGTAGGAATTGGTTCCACCCGTTTTGTCGCGGACGAAAATCCGGACCTGCCACTGGCCCAGAGCGCTGCCCTGCGGCAGCGTTTTTGAAAACTGATAGGTCCCGGAGATATCATTGCCGCTGGTGCGGTTGGTTCCGTCGAGCATCGTGGACAGCGACCCTTGGAACACATTTGAGGGATTGTAGAAATACGCGAAAGCCTGAAGCAGTCCGCTGACGTCGTCCTGAATTGATACCGTCACTTGGATCTGGGCGGAACCGTTGGTGGTGACAATCTGCGACGGGGTAACATCCATGGAAGTCACCACGGGATCGTTCAAGTCGATGGTCCCCGTATCGGTTACGGTGAAATTTTCGAGGACATCACTGGGGAAATTGAGGTCGTAGGGATACTCAAGGTCGTTTCCAGCCGTATCGATTGCATAACAACCGACCGACCATGTTCCCGGCCTGCCGTGTTGGGGGACGATAATCTGGAGTTGATAGATTCCGTTGAACGCGTCGCCCGAGATCCGTTTTGAGCCGTCGAAATCGTAGGAACCCGTCCACCCGTCCAAGGGGTTGTAAACCGACACGTTGCCGAAGTCGAAGCCCGCGATCGTATCGGTGACCTGCAGCGTGACCGTGGCGGTTGCCGGGCCCGTGCTGACATTCACCGCGCCCGGAGTGACTTCGAGCGCCCGGACGAGCGGCTTGGTGGTATCGGAGGCAGACGGGTTTCCCGCGTGGAACGATTCGATCGAACTGATAGGAAACGCTTCGCCGGTCGGGCCATAGTGCCGGGTCGCGTTCGAGCCAGCTTCGGTCAGCGTGATTTCCGCCCGCCACATGCCGAATCCGGCGGTGTTGGAAACCGGCAGGCTAACCTCGTAGGTGCCGGCCAGCGAGTCACCTTGAATCCGACTGGATCCATTGAACGTGGTGCTGGACCGCGGATTTCCCGATGGATCGAACAACTGGATGATCCCCCCCGACAGACCGTTGGCATCATCCGTCACGTCGATTTGAAACGTCACGTTTTGCGGTCCACCGTTGAGATTCACCGATCGCGACGACATCCTCAAATCCTGCAACTGCGGAAGCGATTGATCGGTGCTTCGCTGGAAGCGCACCTCGTCCACCCAGCCACGGTCATCGCCATCGGCCGAGCTACCGTTCTTTGCATAACGCCAGACTACGGTGTGGGAACCGGCAGTTAGATTGGTGGAAAACAGGGCCCAGTCCGTGTAACCGCTGATTCCATTGATGACATTGCCGTCGATCGAGACAGAAAGAAAATCGGCGCCCTCTTCCGAATCAACTCTCCACTGGAACGAAAGCGTGCCGGGGCCCGTGACCGTGGTTTGGAAAGTGCTTTGACCGTTGTCCGGAGTCGGCAGGCTCATCGCCGCATCCAAATCGTCGTGGCTGTCGATCGACTGCATGACCCAACCGCTGCCGCCGGTGGACCATGACAGCCCGATGGCATCCACCGCCTGGGCGAGGAAATTCCGCGTGGCGAGGGGAGCTGGTTGCGGGCCGGACGTGACGGTGACGCCGCCGGCTGAAGGGAACGACGAATTTCCCACCCTGTCCTTCAGATACACATCGAAAGTCCAGTCTCCCGCGTCGCTGCCTTGTGGCAGGGTGATCTGGATTTGATAGATTCCGTTCGCCGCATTTCCCGAAGTCCTCTGCGAATCGGAAAAATACGTGATCAGGCCGCTTTGGAGATCTCCGTTTGGATTGTTAGGGTAAATGAATCCGTAGTCGAGTCCGCTGGGTGAATCTCCGCAGTTGACGGTGATGGTGACGGTGGCCCCTCCATCCGTCACGTCGGCGGATTCCGGCGATATCAGGGCCGAGAACAACCCGGGAGGAGCGCTGTCAACGGCGCCGCTGTTAGCCAGCGTGAAGGTCATCGCCGCGGGGATGGGAAACGTGTCGGGATTTCCCGGGCCGATGTTGCGGCGGTTCAGATCCATGTCCTCGACCAAGGCATCCACCCGCCATGTGCCTGGAGCGGCATATTGAGGAACCGCCATCGTGATGGTGTAAATGCCGTCCAGCGCCGTGCCGCTGGTCCGCTGGGCACTGTCGAAATAGACGGCATCGATGAAATCACCCGTCGAGTTATACAGGAAAAGATTTCCAAAATGGACGCCACTCTCGCTGTCGGTGATCCGCAGGGTCGCCGTGATGGAGCCATTTCCGCTGCTCACATTGACGGACGAGGGTGAAATCGAAGCGGACGGAACAGAAGGTGCAACCACATCGGCGGCAAGGCGGGACGCGCAAACAAGCGCGACCGCTGCAAACAGACTTAGCGTTTTCATGGAGGATCGGGTGGGGGGATTCCCAAAGTATGAATCGCGCCTGTGGAACGACTCAAACCATCTCGGAACACGAACATACTAGTCATTCAGGAGAAACTGCCAAGGTTTCTTTAGCGTGAGATCGTCCTTGGAAATCAGCATTTGTTCACTAGTTTCGTGGGAAGAAACGAGATATGACTTCATACGACATCGCCGGAAAAAGCCGGGCCACGCGCGAAGTGACGGCATCGTGCATTTTCGTGATGTTCCTATTGGCCGCTTTCGCCGGGCTGTCATCCTCGGCACAGGCCGGGACTCTAACTGCCACCGACTACGAAGCCACCACGATCGAAGGCTGGACCGTGTGGATTGAGAAATCGCTGGATACGCATCCGCGGAAGGCCAGTGCGTTGAAATTGCTTTCAACCAAGCTGGCGAAGATCGAGACGGTGGTTCCTCCGGCGGCGTTGCCGAAGTTGAAGAAAGTGCCGATTTGGCTCAGCCGGGACGTGGCGCACGGCGCGGCGTATCATCCGTCTGCCGGATGGCTGAAAGCGAATAGGCGTGTGATCGAAATGGAACACTCCATCGAGATCGCGAATATTGACGATTTCATCGATTGGTCGGTGGCCCAGCCTGAAATGCTGCTGCATGAACTGGCCCATGCATGGCATCACCAAGTGTTGAACAAGGGCTACGACAATCCGGTCATTAAGAAGACTTATGATGCGGCCGTGGCGTCCGGCACCTACGAAAGCGTTCACTATTACGACGGCCAAATGCGGCGCGCCTATGCCTTGAACAACCAGATGGAATACTTCGCCGAGTGCACTGAAGCCTATTTCGGGAAAAACGATTTCGAACCCTTCAATCGCGACCAACTTAAGACCTTCGATCCCGAAGCCTACCGCATGATTCGAAAAATGTGGGGAGTCGCAACACCCTGAGATCGTGTCAATCACGATGTTCCATTGAATCCGGAAAGCTGCTAGGTTGAATTTTTTCGACCGTCGCAAACCACTTGGCACGCCGGATGCTTTTTTACTTCTGTCGCGACACAATAGGCGGCCCGACTGAGATGCTCCAAGGTTAATGGGTTTTCCAAGGGGATGATCAGTCGGGCCGCTTCTATTTTCGGCCATCGCCCGCTTACTTCGCCGGGCCGAGGAAAGAACGCTCCACCGCATCGTTCGGATCGGAGGAAACCAGGTGATCCCGCCACAGCCAGCGCATCATGCTGGGAAAAATCGCCCCTCCTTGTTTCTGCCCGTGATTCCCGATGCCCCACGTGTAGTTGAGGTCGTATCCCTTTTTCACAAGCGCGTCCTTGAGCCGCACGTTCTGATAGAACCAGTCCTTGTTCAAATTTTCCGGCCGGCGGTTGTCGTTGCGCCCGTCCTGCATGAAGAGCCGGATCGGCTTCTTTTCGCTCTCCGCCACCAATTCCGGATAGATGTGCTCGCCGCGGATGTCCGTGAAGCTTCCGACGAAGGTGATGACCTTGCGGAAATCATTCGGACGAAACCACGCCACCGAGAACGCCGCGCATCCGCCCGAGCTCGATCCCATGATGCCGTGCTGCTCCGGGTCCGGTGAAATGTTGTATTCCTTTTTCAAAGCGGGCATCAGCTCATCGACAATCACTCGCGCGTAATTTTCGTTAGGCGGATTGTATTCGTCCGCGCGGTTGGTCGTCTTGTCACCCCAGTCGCGGGGATTCGGTTCGGGCTGGTCCGGACGGCGGCCCGGGTTGATGAACACCCCTAACATCACCGGGATCTCGCGTCGATAGATCAGGTTGTCCAACACGCGGTGCGCCTGTACATCACCCGGCTCCGACATGATCGCCTGCCCGTCGTTGAAGATCATCACCGCCGTTGGCTTCGCCGGATCATACTGCGCCGGAACATACACCCAGTAGGTATGCTGCGTGCCGGGAAAGACGTTGCTCGGAAGCACCTTGGCCTCGGTGAATTTCCCCTGCGGCACCCCATCCTGCGGTTTGGAATCGCTGGTAAGCTGATAGAACCAGTCGTTGGATTTTTCCGGCGACGCTTTGGTTTCGCCCGGCGCGGCGGGCTGGGCGAAGATCCGGGTGACGAGCAGGAGAAATATCAGGGATTTTTTCATGATGGGTTGTTGAGGTATCGGAAAGAACGTTCGAGGCCGGCGCAAGTGTTCAACAAACTCTGCGGAAAGCCGCGGCCCTCAACAGGCGGAAAAACCTTCGGGAGTCTCCCCGACGAAGAACACATCCCGATCCGGCCGCGAGCCGGGACAATGGATGTCCAGCATCACCAGCGCTTCCTCGCCAGTGACGAAACAATGAGTCGTCCCCGGCGGCAGGCGCAGGAAATCGCCGGCTCCCAGAGGATACTCCACCCCATCCAGCACGGCGGTGCCGCTGCCGGAGAGAATTTGATAGATTTCCTCGGCGACGCGGTGATAGCTCACGGCTGTTCGTTGATGGGGCTCGATCCGCACGCGATAGGCGGTGGCGGCGCCCTCGTCCTCTTCGGCGATGAGGGTTTCGATTTCGTAAGGGCCGAGACGAGCTTTTGCGACATCGTGGTGTTCCTTCACATGGAGCAGGCGCAGTCCCGATTTCATGGAGGGTGGTTATTCAATCGTTGTCACCTTGCCAAGGTGGATTGCCTCTTGAATTTCCACCACACGCGTCCAGCTTCACATGATTCCATGAGCCAACAACCCCAGCCCGGCACCAAAGCTCCCGCATTCTCCGCCCAAGCCGTCGGCGGCACCTACGTCACCCCCGCGACCGTGAAACTCTCGGAACTGAAAGGCGAAACGGTCGTGCTCTATTTCTATCCGAAGGACGACACGCCCGGATGCACCAAACAAGCCTGCGCCCTCCGTGACGGCTGGAGTGAAATTTCCGCGAAAGCGAAAGTCTTCGGCGTCAGCATCGACCCGATCAAGAGCCACGAGAAATTCATCAAAAAGCACGGCCTGCCGTTTCCCATCCTCAGCGACGAGGACCACAAGATCGTCGAAGCCTACGGCGTCTGGGTGGAGAAAAGCTTGTATGGAAAAACCTACATGGGCACCGAGCGCGCCACCTTTATCATCGGGCCGGACGGGAAAATCAAAGCCGTGCTGCCGAAGGTGAAGCCGGACGAGCATTTTGCACAGGTGCTGGCGCTGCTTTGAATCCCGTCATGGATGTGGATCACCCCGCATTGAAGCGGTCCGCCCGCCAAGGTGCGAACACCGGATCTCGGGTGCCGGTGGTAGCCATCGCCGCGGCGACCGATCCTAACAAGGGGGTGAATTTGAAACCATGCCCGATGCAACCCGAAACCATCACGATCCGCCTCGACCCAGGCGCGAAATCCACGATGAAACGCTCGTCCGGAGTGATCGTGTAGAGACAGGATTGAGTGGAAATCACATCACCTGATAGATCCGGGAAACGCTTCATTGCGTGCGCAACCACTTGCTCAAGCGGCCCAGGCATCATGGGGCGGTCCGCCTCTTCGGGATCGAAGTCGGTTCCGGCGTTGTGCGATGCGATCTTGATGCCTGCCATCACGCAGTCGGAAGGAAAACCATAGTAATCGGAAGGATGCTCGATCCAGACCGGTAGTTTTTCCGGCTCGAAATTCTCCGGTCGCCGCGCGATGCCGAGATACACCACCTGGCGAAGTGCGGTCCGCAAAGGGAGATGAATGGGCTCCATAAGCTTTCCGATCCACGGTCCGGCCGTGACGATGACAGCATCGTAGCGACTGGTTTCTCCCGCGGTGGAGAGGAACACCTGCCCGGCGTTCTCCTCAATCCGCAGGATCCGGGAATGCTCGTGGATCTCGGCCCCCTGCGCCCGCGCGATCGCCACCTGGGCAAGCACGCAGCGGGTGGATCTCAGAAATCCCGATGCGGCTTGATAGATGGAGCACGCACCCTCGCCGATATCAATCGCCGGAAAACGGGAGCGCGTTTCGTCGCGGGACAGGATTTCAAAATCGATCGCCGCATCCTCCAGCGCGCGGCGAGTCAGCTCCAACGTCGGATCTCCAGTGGGACCGAACGTGATCCCGCCGCAGCGGACAAAAAGCCCCGGGCCGTGTTCCTGCTCCAGCTCGTCCCACAATTCATAAGCACGCGCCATCAGCCGGGTGTGGAAGGCGTCCGGGTAGGCGTGGCGGATGATGCGGCTGTGACCATGCGAGCTTCCCATCGCGTGACCGAGCTCGAAGCGTTCGTAGCCGACGACTTCGTGCCCGTCTCTAGCAAGAAACCGTGCCGCCGCCGAGCCACTCCCGCCCATGCCAACCACCGCGACTTTCATCGCAGCCAGCCTAACCAACGCAGCCGCCGCAGGTCAACTCCGTGATCGTCATGGGGTATAACTGAAAGTGGTGGTCAATATAAGGAGAGTGGACGTCTCGTCCACTTGCCGATGTGTGGCGAAAGCGGTAGCGCGAAGCTCGTTTCTTTCGCTTCCCATCGGCAGGTGGGCCGTACGGATAGCGCAAGCCGCTGCCCACCACTTTAAGTTACACCCATCGTCATGCACTGCCAAAAACTCACCTCGCGCGTGTGGACTCGCCCGACGTATCGATCCAGCGATGGGGGAAAACCGGTGCCGTCTCGCGGCAGGTTAGAACGTAGTTTTCCCAATCCGCCAGCTTCGGCAGATCCCTCGCCGCGCCACGGGCCTGCACCCGGGATTTTCGTTCGGAAGGTGTGCACCAGACAAAATGGAACTCCGGCATGACACCTAACTGTTCCTCCATTAGGGCGGGCCACGAAGGATCGCCACCCTCGCGGGTGAACGGTCCCGCGATCACCACCGGCAGGCGGCCAATGTGTGATTTCGCCAGATCAAACAGCGTCTCATAAACCGTGTCACGAAAGGCGGACTTGTAAGCCGGTGAATCGCGGTCGTCCGGATCCATCCCCGCTAAGGTCATCCCGGCACGGATCAGGCGTTCGGTGACCTCGTCGTTATCTAGCAGAACTGCGCCGAGCTGTCTGGCGAGCTGTCTCGCGTAAGTCGTCTTTCCCGCCGCGGGTGGGCCGAAGACGAGGTGGACATCACATTTTGTGCTTTCTGCCGGAGAATTCATTTCAAGATCGAGGCTGGAGTTCATCGGTGTGAGGAAGGTCGTGGCATAGACGGGGAGATGAGTTCGCGCAATCCGGGATTAAACTGGATATTCGGGATAAAGATTCCACAACGGCGGGAAATTCACATGTCCTTCATACGGATTGCATTAACGTCTGGGCTTGCTGGCGAATGATTTCGTTCAGACGTCTGGTCCAGTATCGGATTTATCTGGTTCTTCGCGCGATAGCGATCATGACTTTAGTTCTGGTTCTCGCAGTAATGGCGTTGATTTGGGTCTCTATGTTTCATCCCCAGAATGCCTCGGATGTTTTGGATCCCGTCGGGAAATCGAATCGGGCGTTCTCAGAAGTCAGCGGTTTTACCGATATTTCGGTGAATCTGTATGCATCTGACTGGCCGTGGACTTTCGTCAAACCTGTCTATTTGGGGGATCTATTCTGGCCGGAGATTTACACCAGCCAGGCATATTGGAGTAAGGATGGCTCCCTCCTCGTGTTCCAGATACACCGAAATGACGCCACCTCACCTGACTTTCTAGCAGTATACGACTATCAGCAGCACCGGGTGTTGAAGCCCGACTATCGCAGCCTCGGGACCGTCGAGTGTGATCTCAAAATCAGGTCGCTTTTGAAGCAGCGCGGCGGGATTGGGCTGCAAGAGGGACGCATTGGTGATTTCAGAGGTGACCCGACGGTGGTCTTTCCCTTTTGGGGGTGGCTGCCTCCGATGATGATTCTTGCTGCAGGCGTGATGATCCTGCTTCGGCTTCGTAGAAGAAGGGCCTTGGTTCCGTGATGGATTCACGGAGTGAACTTTAAAAATCCGCAAACAGATCCATCTGCGGGGCATTGGGCTTGGGAAGGACGTCTTGGTCTTGGACCATATTCTTCGCCTTGGGGCCCTGTTTCTTGGCCTCGGGTTTCACGGAGTGGAGTTCGAGGTGGGAGAGGATGGATTTCGCGCGTTCCACGACGGGTCTCAGAACCTTTGGTGAATTGAAGAGCATCCGCATCACTCATCCGCTGAAAATGCGGCGTCGAGTTTGTCGAGAATGGCGAGGCCCTTTTTCACGGATCCGCGGGCGGCAAGGGCGCGGAAGCGCGATTCCGCATCGAATTCGGCGATGCTGATGGTGGCGAGTTCCTCGACGAGTTTGTTCACGCTGATGTCGCGGTGCTTGGCGAGCTGGCGGAGACGCGCGTGCTTGTCGTCCGGGAGGCGGATGGTGAGAGTGCTCATGGCAGGTTGGCTAGGAATTGACGTGGACTGAGGATGTTGAGGCCGGGAAATCGAAGTTCGCCATTCCGAAGATCGGCGAGGTTGTTGGTGACGATGGTTTCTGCGGAGCCGGCGAGAGCCAGTTCGATCAGGTGGTTGTCCGCTTCGTCGGGAAGATTGGGCCTCCAGAGGAAATAGATTTTCACCCAATCCGCCACCGAGAGAAACGCGCCCAGCAGGGCTTTGCGCTCGGATGCTGAAATCGGACTTTTTGCCATCAACTCCGGGCGCGACAGCACATCCTCATATTCGTGAAACAGCGCTGCTCCCATGAGCGGCCGCACCTTCCCAAGCAGGCAGGCCCGCACGATTTCCCGGTTTTCTCCTGCGGGACTGAGGATTGCGGCGATGAAAACACTGGTATCCACGACGATTTTTGCGGGCACTGCTGAATGATAGCACATGTGCTGTCATTGGGTCAAATTCTTCTTCGGACGAAGTCGTTCGATTCGTGGGAATGGCAGGATGCCGGGGATGTTTTGAGGGGCTTGTGGAATGAATTGCCTGAGGGCGAGGTAATCAGGGCATTGCCAATTTGATCAATGCCTCCTGCTATCGCAGATTTCGGATTACGCGCTCCGGTTCAAAAATCCGCGATGAGGCCCATCTGCGGTGAATTTGGTTTCGGAAGGTCGTTTTGATCCTGAACCATCTTCTTCAACTTCGGACGCTGTTTCTTGGCCTCGGACTTCATGGAGTGGGAGACTGCGGATCTTGTGCAACCAAGGGTCGGATCTTTGCTTTTTCCGCATTTCTAATAGCAAGCCATCCAAGGACTCCTGTCACTGATATCCCGACGCCTATGAAGCCCAGGGTTTGACGATAGTTGTTATTCGCCCTGTAGCCGACATAGAAAGGGTCCTTTTCATAAAGAGTCCTATCTCCAGACTCCTCGACTTTTGAAATTGATGCTTGGTGTGGACCACCAAATGGGAATGTCGTTCTATGGTTCGCGTCGAACATCAGAAAGATGATGATTCCTAGAAATGCGGCATATGAACCAAGATAGATGTATTTCATGCCATTGAAACAGGTCAAAAATCCGCGAAAAGATCCATCTGCGGAGCGTTGGGCTTGGGAAGGGAGTCCTGGTCCTGCACCATGTTCTTCGCCTTGGGTCCTTGTTTCTTCGCCTCGGGTTTCACGGAGTGGAGTTCGAGGTGGGAAAGGATGGATTTAGCGCGTTCGACGACGGGCTTTGGCAAACCGGCGAGTCGGGCGACCTGGATGCCGTAACTCTTGTCGGCGGCTCCGGGGAGGATCTTGTGGAGGAAGATGATTTCCTCGTTCCATTCTCTAACGGCGACGTTGTAGTTGGCGACGGCTTGCTTGGTATTTGCTAGATCGGTGAGCTCGTGGTAGTGGGTGGCGAAGAGAGTGCGGCAGCCGATGGTGTCGTGCAAATGCTCGGCGACGGCCCAGGCGATGGAGAGTCCGTCGAAGGTGGCGGTGCCGCGGCCGATCTCGTCGAGGATGACGAGCGAGCGGTCAGTGGCGTGGTTGAGGATCAGGGCGGTCTCGCTCATCTCGACCATGAAGGTGGATTGGCCGCGGGAGAGATCGTCGGACGCGCCGACGCGGCAGAAGATGCGGTCTACAAGGCCGAGCGTGGCGGATTCTGCGGGGACGAAGGCACCGATCTGGGCCATCACGGCGATGAGCGCGATCTGGCGGATGTAGGTGGATTTACCGGCCATGTTGGGACCGGTGAGGATCTGCAGGCGGGCGATTTCGGGGTCGAGTTCGGTGTCGTTGGGGACGAACTTGACGTCGGTTAGGGTTTGTTCAAGGACCGGGTGGCGGCCGTTGGTGACGAAGAAGCCTTTTTCCTGATTGAGGACGGGACGGCAGTGGCGGTGGTATTGGGCGACTTCGGACAGGGCGCAGAGCACGTCGATTTCCGCGACGGCGGCGGCGGTTTCCTGGAGTGTGGGCAGGTGGGTGATGACCTGGGTGCGGAGCTGGGCGAAGAGCTCGGCTTCGAGTTGTTTCGAACGCTCTTCAGCTCCTAACACCTTGTTCTCCATTTCCTTGAGCGCGGGGGTGATGTAGCGCTCGGCGTTGGACATGGTTTGCTTGCGCGTGTAGTCGTCCGGGACTTTGGCGAGGTGGCTGGTGGTGATTTCGATGAAGTAACCGAAGACGTTGTTGAATTTGATCTTCAGCGAATCGATGCCGGTGCGCTTGCGTTCGTCTTCCTGCAGGCGGGCGATCCAGTCCTTGCCGCCGCGGGAGGCGTTGCGGAGTTCGTCGAGCTCGGGCGACCAGCCATCGCGGATGACGCCGCCGTCGCGAAGGTGCGAAGGTGGTTCATCGGTTAGGGCCTGGGTGAGCATTTCCGTGAGTTCGTGGAATTCATGGAGGCGAGAGCAAAGATGCGGCTGGAGAGAGGGCGCGTCGGGCAGGGAAGAAAGGTCCTCCTTGAGCGCGGGAATGTGCGAGAGGGAAACGCAGAGGGATTGGAGATCGCGGGCATTTCCCGAGCCTTGGGAAAGACGGGAGGTGGTGCGTTCGATATCGCGGATGCCTTTGAGGGCTTCGCGGCATTTCGAGAGCAGGTAAGGCTCTGCTAGAAATGAGGCGATGAGATCCTGCCGTGCGGTGAGCGCGGTGAGGTCGCGGAGCGGATGGAGGATCCAGTCACGGAGGAGCCGGGCACCCATCGGCGTGGCGGTGCGGTCGAGCACGCCGAGCAACGTGTGGGCCTTGCCGGAGCGTGAATCGACGAGATCGAGATTTCGTTGGGAAGATGCGTCGATGAGGACGTGGTCCGCGCTTTCTCTAACGTGCGGTGGGTGGAGGTGGCCGCACGGCCGGCGGAGCTGGTGGATGAGGTAGTGGAGCACCGCGCCGCCGGCACCGCTGGCGGCGTGGAGGCTGGCGCAACCGAAGCCGTCGAGCGAGTGGACGTTGAAATGGTCCTTGAGAAGCTGGTTGGCGTGCTCTGGAAGGAAAGTATAGCCTTCGTAAACGAGGCAGTTCGTGAGTTTTCCGAACTCGGCGGTCTGGTGATCCGGGATGAGTAACTCCGACGGTGAAATTCTAGCAAGTTCGTCCTCGAGCTGTCCGATGTCGGCGAATTCGGCGATGGTGAACTCGCCGGTGGTGTGATCGACACACGCAAGCCCGGCGAATTTTCCGTGACGGCAGACGGCGGCGAGGTAGTTCGGGCGTTGATCGTCTAGCAGCGAAATGTCATCGATGGAACCGGGCGTGAGGATGCGGGCGATTTCCCGCGAAACGAGTTTTCCGGCGACGGGCTCCGACGTCTGCTCGGCGATGGCGACGCGTTTTCCCGCCTTGAGCAGACGGGCGATGTAGCCTTGCGCCGCGTGATAGGGCACGCCGCACATCGGCGTGCCGCCGCGTTTGGTGAGGGCGACGTTCATGATCGGCGAGGCATTTTTCGCATCGTCGAAGAACATCTCGTAAAAGTCACCGAGCCGATAAAACAGGATCATATCCGCAGGCAGCGATCTCCGCATGGACTGGTATTGGGCCATCATGGGAGTCAGCGCGGGTTCGGACATGGGGGGAGACTGGAGGGGTGATTTGGAAGAATCAAGGAGCGAGGGGATTTAAGGAAATTTGGAAAAATGGTGGACAAGTAGAGTCGCTTGCCATACTGGGTATGGCATGAAAATGACGATGCATATCGATGAGGCGTTGTTGAAACGCGTCATGGAGGAATACGAATGCGAAACCAAAACCGAGGCCGTGGAAATGGCGTTGCGGGAAATGGACCGCCGCATGCGCTTCCGTGAGATAGGAAAGAAGGGAATGGGAGCTACCTCGGAAGAACTGAAGGCGGCCGTAGATCCGAATTATGATCTGGAGTCTCTCCGGGTAGCCGATACCCCAAGGAAATATGGCAAATGAAGTCCTCGTGGACAGCAATGTCTACATTCGGTTGCTGAAACACGGTAAGGATTCGGTGGCCACGCTCTTCGACTGGTCGGAAGCCGAGGGCCGCAATCTGGCCGTTTGCGGCATGGTCCGGCTGGAAGTGTTGCGAGGAGTGAAGGTGTCGAGGTTCTATCAGGCGATTTCCTCGCTGATGGACGTGATGGTGAATGTGCGCAGCGACAACCGATTGTGGGACGAGGCCACCCATCTTGCTTGGAAGCTGGACCGCAAGGGCTTCGTCATCCCCGGACCGGATGCTGTCATTGCCGCCAGCGCCCTCCGTCTTGGAGCTGCCATCATGACCTCTGATGCCCATTTCTCCAAGGTCGATGGCCTGCGCGTCATCGCTCCTCCGGCGGAGTGGTTCACATGAAAAAGCGGACCCCATTGCCGGAGTCCGCTTTTTGGAATGCTTTGGATCTGTTAGCGAACGCGCTCCAGCAGCCAGGCGAGCAATCCGCTGATCGGAATGCGCTCCTGCTCCATTGAGTCGCGGTGACGCACGGTGACGGTGCCTTTCAGCTCATCGCCTTGCTCGCCGAGCGTTTCGAAATCGACGGTCACGCAGAACGGCGTGCCGACTTCGTCCTGGCGGCGATAGCGGCGGCCAAGCGCACCACCGTCGTCGTAGAAAACGTTCATCCACGGCTGGAGCGTTTTCTGGATCTCCTTGCAAATGCGGACCTGCTCCTCGTTCTTCTTGAGCAGCGGGAAAATGCCGACTTTCACCGGAGCCATGCGCGGGACGAACCGCAACACCGTGCGGATGTCTTCCTTGCCCTTGTCGTCGGTTAGGGTTTCCTCGTCGAACGCTTCGCAAATCAATGCTAGCACCGTGCGGTCGCAACCGGCGGACGGCTCGACGACGTGCGGCAGGAACTTTTCCTTCGTCTCCTCGTCGAAATACAACTGAGACTTGCCAGAGCCCTTTTCGTGCACGCCGAGATCGTAGTCGGTGCGGTAAGCGACACCTTCGAGCTCCTGGATGCCGAAGGGGAATTCATATTCGATGTCGTAAGTTTTCTTCGAATAAAACGCGCGCTCGCCATCCGGGATGTCGAGGATGTGCAGCTTCTCGCGCGGGATGCCGATCTCACCGTAGAACTTGAGACGCTCTTCCAGCCATTCATCCGTTAGGCGGAGACCGTCGTCCGGGTGACAGAAGTATTCGATCTCCATTTGCTCGAACTCCCGCGAACGGAAGGTGAAATTCCGCGGGTTGATCTCGTTGCGGAACGACTTGCCGCACTGCGCGATGCCGAACGGGAGCTTCACCCGGTTAGAGTCGAGCACGTTCTTATATTGGCAGAAAATCGACTGCGCCGTTTCCGGGCGGAGATAAGCGATCTGGTCGCCGGTCGCGCCGAAGTTCGTTTGCAGCATCAGGTTGAACTGGCGTGGCTCGGTGAGCAGCGATCCGTTCTCCGGATTGAAGCCGGTCGTGCCGGTGACTTCCTCGCGGCGGTCTTCCGTTAGTTCGAGTTCCTTCGGGGAAATTTTCTTATCCGGCATCAGCTCGCCGTAGAATTTGCGTGCCGTCTTGTGCGACTCGATCGGATCCTTGCCCGGAGCCACCAACACCGCGAAATTCCGCTCGATGCTCCAGCCGGTCGCCGGATGTTTCGCGCCCGAGAAATAGACCGCCGTGCCATCCTGCGCCGGGATCTGATCCGCCCGCAGACGTGCTTTGGAAAGCAAACAGTCACACATCGGATCCGAAAAACCACCGACGTGGCCCGACGAAACCAGCACCTGCTCCATGGTCAAAATCGCGCCGTCCATGCCGAGCACGTCATCGCGTTCCTGCACGGTTTTCCGCCACCAGTAGTCCTTCAAATTCCGCTTCAGCTCCGCACCCAGCGGGCCGTAGTCCCAGCAACCGTTCAGGCCGCCATAAATCTCCCCAGCTTGGAAAATGAAGCCGCGGCGTTTGCACAGCGACACGATTTTTTCCATGCGGGCGGGATCGGTAACGTCTTTATTGGCCATAGTTGGATCAGGTTGGGGCGCGAAGGGAAGCAGGCGCGGCGGCGGGCGGCAAGACGGGATTGCGTTCCCGGTCCGGATGGGGAAAATGCCGCTATGACTCGCTGCCCGTGGCTCCCGCTCCAACATCCGCTCTATGTCGAATACCACGACACCGAGTGGGGCGTGCCGTCCCGCGATCCCCGCTATCTCTTCGAGTGCATCTGCCTCGAAGGCGCGCAAGCCGGGCTTTCCTGGTGGACCGTCCTCCAGAAGCGCGAGCACTACCGCAAGGTTTTCCATAATTTCGAACCCGCGAAGGTCGCGAAAATGACGGACACCCAGTTGGACAAACTCGTCCTCGATCCCGGCATCATCCGCCACCGCTGGAAAATTCTATCCGTCCGCCAGAATGCCCAGGCGTGGCTGAAACTTGAGGACCCGGTGGACTGGCTCTGGAATTTCGTCGGCGGGAAACCCATCGTGAACAACCGGAAATCCGTCTCCGACTTCATCTCCACCTCGCCCGAATCCGACGCGCTTTCCAAAGCCCTGAGGAAAGCCGGTTTCAACTTCGTCGGCACCACCACGATGTATGCCTTCATGCAGGGCGTCGGCATGGTGAACGATCACACGGCTGATTGCTGCTGCAAAAAACAGCCCGTTTAGCGGCGGTACGTCATTGCGTAGTAGCCTTATGGCCGGAAATGGGATATCTCTTTTCCTGTCGCCGCAAGCAACCCCCCCCTCGACAGCGGGCGGTGACAAACCAGCACTCCCCCCGTGTTGAACCTTCCCCCCGAGGTTTGAAAAGGTCGGCGCAAATCGAGTTCCCCCCCGCTTCGATTTCCGCCGGCCTCTTTTTTGCCCATATCCCGGATCTAACTGCGGGTTTCCCTTCCCGCAGGGGCAAAATCTCACCTCGGACGATTTTTCCCTTCCCAAATGGGCATTCACTGCTTACTCCTCGCGCCCGCCTGAAATGGTGGTCGTAGTTCAATGGTAGAGCCCCAGATTGTGATTCTGGTTGTTGCGGGTTCGAGTCCCGTCGATCACCCCATCTTTCCCATCGGGACC
>NZ_JBDSCX010000087.1:0-31176 GCF_039920825.1 Luteolibacter sp.
TTGATCGCCTTGACGAAGAGCGGCCAGCGCTCGGCGTAGTCGGGGCCGCCGTTTTCGTTGCCGATCTCGACGATGCGGAGATTGAACGGCGCGGGGTGGCCGTTTTTGGCGCGAAGCGAGCCCCACACGGAATCCGCGGGACCGTTGGCGTATTCGATGGCGTCGAGCGCGTCCTGTACCCACGCGCCCATGCGGTCGAGCGGCACGGACTCGCGGTGCGCCATGCCGACGTTGATGCAGAAAACGGGTTCCGCGCCGAGGTCCTCGGACAACTGGAGATACTCGTGGTAGCCGAGGCCCTGCGTGGCGTTGTAGTCCCACAGGTTCTCAAGCTGCGTGCGGGAGGCGGCGTCGCCGAGGGTGTGCTTCCACTGGTAGGCTCCGGCGATTTCCTCGCCTTCCACCCAGCAGCCGCCGGGGAACCGGAAGAAGGCGGGCTTCAGTGAGTCCATCGCTTCCGCGAGATCTTCGCGCAGGCCGTGATTTTTCCAGGTCTTCACCGGCATGAGCGAGATCATGTCGAGAAACAGGGACGCCTCGCCGGGCACGCGCAGCTTCAGCTTGCCGCGCGGGTCGGACTTGGAAGGTGTGAGCGTAAGGGTGTACGGTTTCCAGTCGGTGCCGAAACCGGAGAGTTCACCGGAAGCGATCACGGCATCGGAGGAGTCGCAAAGCTGGACGCTTAGCGCGCCTTTGAAGCCATCTTCCGCGCGGGCGGCGAGGCGAAACGTGCAAGCCTCGCCAGCGACGAAGCGCATGCCCCAGTAGCCGGTGTTCTCCATCACGCAGCCTGCGCCGCCGGAACGCACGTGCAGGCTGCGGCGGTTAAAGGCGTTCAACGGGCGGGACTCGTCGATGGATCGAGACGGTTCGGCTCCAATCCCGGCGGCGGAGGTGTAGTTCCAGTAACGCAGCCCGTCGCTGCCTTCGAAGGAACGGTTCCGAACGAGTTCCGGATAAAGCCCGCCGTCGGCCGCGAGGTTGATGTCCTCGAAAAAGATTCCCCAAAGCAGCGGCGAAACCGCGTGTCCAGGATTGTCGGCCTGAACCGAAATCGTCGCGGGAGCGGCGATGGCACTCAAGGTGACGGCGGCAAGCAATGGGAATATCAGCAGTTTTTTCATCACTATGGCTTGGAATGGAAATACCTGCGCCGAAAGCGGCCCGGGCGTTTGTCGGGAGTTTACAATGAAGCGAAACACAAACCCGTCGAACGCTATTGCGCTTGAACGTTTAAGCTGCCAAACCATTCGTCTTTTCATGAGCAAACCCGATCACCCGACCCCGCAACGAACCGAGGAATCCGCCTCGCCAGAACCGAGAGTCACTCCGAAAGCCGTCACCCTTAAGGACGTCGCCCGGGAGGTCGGCGTGACGATCGCAGCGGTGTCACTCGCCTTGAAAAACCACGCGTCCATTTCCGAAGCCCGCCGCGAAGAAATCCACGCCACGGCCGCACGCTTGGGCTATCGCCCCAACGCCATGGCGACCGCGCTCGCCCATCACCGGGAGCAGTCGCGCTTTCATCCGGTGCAGGCCGCACTCGCCTTCATCAACACCTATCCGGATCCGGCAGGACTACACGCCCAACCCGCCTTCGAGGATTGGTGGCGCGGAGCCACCGTGGCTGCGGAGAAATTCGGATACCGCCCGGAAGAATTTTCCGTAAACGCGAAGCAGCCGCTCAAGCGGCTGGAGCGGATCTTTCTCACGCGCAACATCCGCGGAATCATCATCGGACCATTGCCGCCCGGAGAGTCCTGTGTGAACTGGGAGGCATTTGCCTGGAACCAATTTTCGGTGGTGCGCTGCGGATTCCGAGAGCAATCACCCCCTTTTCACTTCGTCACCAGCGCACAAGCCACAAACACGATGCTTGCCTTCGATAAGATCCGCGAACGCGGCTACCAACGCATCGGATTCGCCGGATACTGGGACAAGGCACGGATGTTTGGCGCGGGCTTTCATTGGTCGCAGGACGAACTCTCGTTGGAGGCCCGCGTGCCGCCGTTTCTTTTCTCGAAGGAAACTCCCGAACAGGACCAACAACCTCGGTTCGAAGAATGGCTGAAGAAAGCGAAACCGGATGCCATTCTAACTGACAGCCTCGCGGTCCCCACAATGTTAGATGAGGCCGGCTATCGCGTCCCTGAGGACATCGGGCTTGCGGCGACCAACGTCCGCGACATGCCAGTGGATGCCGGGATTGACCAAAACCCCGAGGAGATCGGCCGGGTTTCCGCCTTGGCGGTGATCTCTCTCATCCACGACAACGACTTCGGCAAACCGAAATTCACTCGCCAAATACTAGTGCAAGGCGAATGGGTGGATGGGAAAAGCCTTCCGGTCCGATGAGTCGCTTTCCAATGGCCGTGCCCGGACACACTAACAGCCTACTGAACGATACCCGGATTCGCGGAAAAGGACGATCCAAACTTCGATGGGTCGTTCGTTTTCGGGCACGGCAGACATCCCCCCTCCCGGTCGGTCCCCCGCAAAAGGCGAAAGCCGTTGATCTCCTTGGAAATCAACGGCTTTCATTGGTTGCGGGAGTAGGATTTGAACCTACGACCTTCAGGTTATGAGCCTGACGAGCTACCTGGCTGCTCCATCCCGCGATTGGAACCATGCGCCTTTCGGCGCGGGGCGGCATAATTAGGGGCGGCGGTTCGGATTCGCAAGGGAAATTTTGCCTTTGTTTGAGGTTTATGATTTTTTCGCGGCGCGATGATTTCCAGCCCTCCGATGACCATCCTTGCCACCAGCGAGTGGAAGGAACTCGCCGCGGCCCACCGGGCTCGGGCGGAGCGGCATACCTTGCCGGCCAGAAGGCGGCGGGACAGCCGGGAGTTGCATCCGGTGGAGGATTTTCTGTTCGAATATTATCCGTATGCGCTGGCTCTGTTGGAGAAATGGCATCCGGGATGCGGGGTTGGTTTGGAGTGGGATTCACCCACCCTGCCCGCGCCTTTTTCGGACCGATGTTACTCGGTGGCCAGCAGTTGTTTTTTCGCGGATCCCGCGCTGATTTCCGGCAGGGAACGCCAGCGGTTGAAATGGATCGGCGAACTGTTAGCGGCGACGCGGGACCGAGCTCCAAATTTCGCGTGCCACGGGCTTCACGAGTGGGCGATGGTTTACCGGGGCAAGGACGTGCGGCATGAGAAGACGACTCCGTTGCGGCTGCCGCAGGCGGAGATCGACGCACTGGTGGAATCGCGGGCAATCAGTTGTTCGCATCACGACGCGTTCCGTTTCTTCGCAGCGGAGGCACGGCCGATGAACCGGCTGCAGCCGACACTGGATAGCCGGATTTCGTTAGAGCAACCGGGCTGCGTGCATGCGAACATGGATCTCTACAAATGGGCGGCCAAGGCGATGCCATGGATCGGGACGGAGATTCTGTTGGACTGCTTCGAGTTGTCGCTCGAACTGCGGGATCTGGACATGCGGGCGAGCCCTTACGACCTAACTGAATTCGGACGCGAGCCGATCCGCATCGAGACGGCGGAGGGACGCAGGATTTACGAAACGGAGCAACGGAGGCTGGCGTTGCTGGCTGTGCCGTTGCGGGAACGGTTGATCGCCGGCTTGCGTCTGCCGGAGTGATTTTCGTTAGACGCCCTGCCAGTGGAGTTTCTGGCGGAGCGCACCGTAGAACGAGCGGCCTTCGAGCCTGAGGAGAAGAAAGGATCTGGGAGCTTTTTTCACTTCGAGCCGATCGCCCGATTCGATGTGAATGCTATCGCGGCCGTCGACGGTGAAGATCATGGGGCCGCTGTCCATGGCCTCGGATGAAAGCTCGATGACGGAATCATCCGATAACACGAGCGAGCGCTGGCTGAGGCTGTGGGGACAAATGGGCGTGATGACGAAGACCGCGGCACTGGGAGAGATGAGCGGGCCACCGGCTGATAGAGAGTAGGCGGTTGAGCCGGTGGGAGTGGCCACGATCAGACCGTCGGCGCGGTAGTCGTTGAGCAGCTCGCCATTGACCTGGGCCCGCAATGAGATGAGGCGTCCGGTATCGCCGCGGGCGAGCGTGACCTCGTTGAGCGCGATGAAGGATTCCGGAGGTTTTCCCGGCCGGTGGACGGTGGCTTCGAGGAGCGTACGGACACTGGTGGTGAAACGGTTTTGCGCCACGGCGGAGGCGAAGACGTCGAGTTCGTCGTCAGTGCAACTGGTTAGAAACCCCAAGGTCCCGATGTTGATCCCGGCGACGGGCTTTTCAAAATTTCCGAGTTTCGACAGGGCGTGAAGCATCGTTCCATCACCACCGAGCACGGCGGCGACATCGACATGGGTCGAAAATTCTTCGGCCGGAATTCCGCCGGTTTCCCCCGCAAGGGTGGCGGTATCCTCGTCCAAAACCGCGGTGCAACCGCGTGATTTCAGGGCGGCGCGGAGGGCGTGAAGGGTGGGTAGCGAGCCGGTTTTGTGCGGATTGACGAGGATTCCAACATTCACGATCAACACCCTAACGAAGGAATCCACCTGCTGGCAAGCCGCACAAACGGGTATCCAGAATCAGGCGACCGCAGTCTTCGCAGGAACGACGAGGCGCTTAACGGTGGGGATCAAGTCGTCGAGCTCCTCCACCACGACGAATTCGCCGTCGTAGCACCAAGTTCCCAGCATCTCGATGAGTGGCGTCCAGAAGGACTTTCCGGCCGCGTCCTTGCGGTTGAAGATGACGACGGGTTTTCCGACCATCGAGGGGTGGCCTTGATTTTTGAAAATCATCAGGGCGATCATTTCCTGAACGGTGCCGGAACCACCCGGAAAAATGACGAAGGCGTCCGAGTTCTGGATCATGATCTCCATCCGGGTGTAGATGTCCGGCTTCAGCCAGAAGCTGGAAAGTCCGGTCGGAAGCCCTTCGAGTTCAATGATGTGAGGCACGTTCGAGCCACCGGTCCAGCCGCCGGCATCGACGGATCCACGGACGACTTCGCCCATGATTCCGGAACTGCCCGCACCGGAAACACAGCCCATGTTATTTTCCGCAAGTTGTTTTCCAAACTCGTAGCCGTCGTTCAAATAGGCCGGATCCTCGATGGAGGCAGAGCAGAAGACGCAGACGTTGCCCTCGTGATTCTCCGGCAGCGGGGTCTCGAACGAACCCACCGAGCTGGTGCCAATTTTTTCGCGTCCGACGCTGGGAATGCCATCGCGGCGGGTGGTTTCCAAGTGTTCCAGCACGATCTCCGGCGACTCGGCGAGCAGGAGGTAGTCCTCGTGGTTTTGTTTCACGGTGCCGAGGCCGTTCAGGTGCTTGAGCAGCGCGAACAAGCGGTCCCACGAACCGTCGGAATTGAGCAATATCGTGGGCTTGCCGGCCAAGTTCACGTCGAGGGTCTGATAGCCGACGAAAATTGAAACCGCCTTGAACATGTCCTCCAGCGTGGCGCCCGGGGTGAACACGAAGGCGTCGGACTCGATGATCTTGCGCTCGATGTTGGAGAGGGAAATCCGCTGGTCGCCGTTGGAATTATAGATGTCCCAGCCTTTGCTAAAGAGGCTGTAGAGGAGACGGGCACGGACTTCGCGGTTGGGATCTTTTTCCCCGCGGACGGTTCCAGCGAGACGGACTTTTGGCATGATGGTGATGAGTGGGAGTGAACATAAGGCAATTTCCGTGCCGATCTGTAATTTATCGACGATGCGGCGTGCCAACTGCATATTCAAAACCCATGGACCCATTCATGCAAGCGGCAGTTGACGAGGCGCGGCAAGGACTGGCCGAGGGCGGAATCCCGATCGGCAGCGTGCTCGTTCACCAGGGAAAAATCATCGGCCGCGGCCACAACCGCCGGGTCCAGAAAGGCAGCACCACCCTCCACGGGGAAATGGATGCCCTGGAAAACGCAGGTCGCCAGAGCGCGGCGGTCTATCGGGAGTGCGTCATTTACACCACGCTGTCCCCCTGCCCGATGTGCAGCGGGGCGATCCTTCTCTATGGCATCCCAAAGGTGGTCATCGGCGAGAACGTGACCTTTCTGGGAGACGAAGCGCACCTGACCTCGCGGGGCGTCGAACTGGAAGTTCTTAACGAGCCGGAGTGCGTCGCGATGATGACGGATTTCATTTCCAACAAGCCGGAACTTTGGAACGAAGACATTGGCGAACCTTGACGATCCGGTGTGCTTGCTATTTCATGCTCTCACCCGCATGAAACCCCTCCAAGCCATCCCGCTGATCCTGATCACCTCGGCACTGGCGGCTTCCGCCGCGCCGAAGTTCGCGCTGGTTAGAGTCAAGGACATCTATTCGTCGCTGCCTTCCACGACGGCGCTTCAGGAGCAGATCAAGAAAGAGCGGGACGGCATCATGAAGGACGAGCGCGCCGAACAGCTGCGCAAAATCATTTCCGAACTTCAAGGCCTCCAATCCCAGCTTTCCGACAAGACCAAGCCACTCGACGAGGCAACCAGCAAATCCCTCGCGCGAACTTACGAAATCAAACGCCAGGAAGCACTCACGCTCCAACAGGAGTTCGAAGGCTTCCAGACGGAACAGGAAAAGGTGATCAACAAGAAGATGGTCACCGGGATGAGGGAATCGCTCGACCGGATCGCCAAGGTCTCGGCTCAGATTTCCAAGGAACGGGGCTACGACGCCGTCTTCGACAGTTCAGGCAATACCAACACCGGAGTTCCCGTCATTCTCTTCAGCAAAAACGCGCCGGACATCACCGCCGACATTCAGGCAGCCTTGAAGGACCGCGAATCGGCGGTGGCTTCCGAGAAGAAAAAGGATCCCGCCAAGTGAGATTTTAAGCGCTGGATTGTTGGCCGAAGCTTCCCATCTTATCTCCATGGACACCCTGACCGCCGCTCTTCAAAACCCCTTCACTTGGGGTCTGCTTCTCGGCCTGTTGATAGCCGCATTCATTTGGAAGTCCGGTTTCAGCGCCCGGCGCAATGTCGCCCGTGATTTGAAGCGGGTGGAGGGCGAATTGAAAAACCTCCAGAATCACCTGAACACCCAGCTCAAGATCAACGCCAGCGGCAACGAATCACTGCAAGCCGAGCTTGAAACCCTGCGCAAGCAGAACGAGATCTTGCGGGTCAACAACGCCGCGCTCCAACAGAAACCGGGACGTGCCGAACAACGTCAGTTGCAGATCCAGGAAATCGCCATCCGCACGATGCGCGAACAGGCCCCCGGATTCGCTCCCGCGTGGGAGAAAGCGATCCGCCAAGGCGAGAGTGAGATCGACGCCGTGGAGTCAGGCTTGGTGAAACTGGTCCGCCGGGTGATCCCGGGACTGGGGAATTCCTCCTCCCCGCAAACCGCCCTAACGGTGACAGAGGAAACGACGGATCATCCCTAGGAACGTGTCACGGCTGTCTCAGCCGTGATCCGCGCCGGTTCAATTCCCGACTGAGACAGTCGGGACACTATCAGTCCAGATAGGGGTTCGTTTCAGCCTCCACGCCGATCGTCGTGCCCGGTCCGTGTCCCGGTAGAACCCGCGTTTCGGGCGGAAGGATCATGAGATGTTTCGCGATGCCATCCAACAACTGAGTCGTGCTGCCACCCGGCAGGTCCGTCCGGCCGATGGAACCGGCAAAGAGCGTGTCTCCTGAAAAGACGATGCCGTGATCCGCCAGATGAAACGTCACGCTGTCGGTCGCATGCCCGGGGATGTGGGCGAGCGAAATTTCCAACCCCGCGATCTTCAACGGCTTGCCCATCGCAAATTTCCGGTCGATCCGATAGGGCGGCACGGCCACCGGCAAGCCCAGTGATTCCAAGGTCAGATCCTTGGAATAATCATCCAGCGCATGAAGGCGCGCACCCGTGGCTCTGAGCTCCGCAGCATCGGTGACGTGGTCGTAATGTTGGTGTGTTAGAAGCACGTCATCGATACGAACACCCCGACGGGCGACCCAGTCGGTGATTCCTTCCGGCGCATCGATGAGGAGGTTGCCGTCGGGCGTTTCGACGAGGTAACCGTTGGTCTGGACGAAGCCACCGGTGTATGTGGTGATTTTCATGGAGCTGATGGAGATTGTGATTTGCAACGAAAACGCCCCGTCCGGAATGAACGGGGCGCTTTGGTAGATAAGGACGGAACCTTGGCCGGTTCAGGCTTTTCTGGCCCGGAGGGCGAGAAGAAGCATGACACCACCGAACACCAGCAGGACGATACCCCACGAAATGTTGATGTTGTGCTTAAGGGACTTGTCGTAAATTTCGCTGCCTTGGGTGACGAAACCGTATCCGGTCAGGATCACTCCGAAGAGTGAAAAGAGAATGCCAATTGGCAGGCGGAGATCGAAGTTCATGAGTTGAATGGGGTTTGAATTAACGGAAGATGATGTTGAGAATCACCGCGACGATCAACACCACGGTGCCGACGACGGCGGGACGCTTCCACATCGGCTCGTTCTCTTCCTTGATTTTTTCAGTGAGGGAATAAACCAAGCCGACAAGCTCGCCATCAGTCTTGGTGCGTTTGGTGATCATGGAGATGCCGATCGTGATGAAGAAACAGAAGGTCCATGCGACGATGGCCAGCCAGAAGTTCTGGGCCATGCTGGAGGTGAATTGATAGTGACTGCTGATCCATGCTCCTTTCACCCACGGGATCGTCTGACCCGCTTCCAGGATTTGCGGCGAGCTGATGCCATGAAAGATCATGGCGCAAATGGTTCCAGCCAGCAATCCGTAGAAAGCACCGTGACCGGTGGTCCTTTTCCAAAACATACCGAGCAGGAAGGTGGCGAACACGGGCGCATTGACGAAGCCGAACACCAATTGCAGGAAGTCCATGATGTTATCCACGTTCTTCGCCACGTAGGCGAAACCGATGGAAATGATGATCCCGGCGACGGTGGCGAACTTGGCCATCCACATGTAGTGGGCGTCGGATTTCCCCTTGCCGATGTAGGACTGATAGATATCGTAGGTCCAGACGGTGTTGAAGGCGGTGACGTTGCCAGCCATCCCGGACATGAACGACGCCATCAGAGCGGTAAGGGCGAGGCCCAACATGCCCGTCGGCAGGTAGTGGGCGATCAGCGAAGGAATCACAAGGTTATAGTCGGTCGTGCCGTTCACACCGAGCGGAATGCTATAGTTCGCACCGGCTTTGGCGGCGAGGCCCAGGGCAATCATACCAGGCAGGATGACGATCACGGGAAAGAGCATTTTCGGAATTGCTCCAATGATCGGGGTGCGGCGGGCATCGCCCATGGTCTTCGCCGCCATGGCACGCTGGACGACGAGGAAGTCCGTACACCAGTAGCCAAAGGAAAGAACGAAGCCGAGGCCGAAAACCATGCCGAACCACTCGACGCCCATTGGATTCGCAGTGGTTCCCATGTATTTCCATGAGTGAACAAACTGATCACCGTTGTTTGTCATTAGCGACTCCTTCAGACCACTCCAGCCGCCCAGGTCGTTGAGGCCGATGATGACCAACGGCGCGAAGCCTAGGACGATGAGGAAGAATTGAAGAACTTCCGTGTAAATCGCCGAGGAAAGACCACCTTTCAAAACATAGGCGAGAACGACGACTGAAGAAACGATGAGCGAGACATTGTAATCCCACTTGAGCAACAAATGAAGTAGCGCTGCCAAGGCATGGAGGGATGCTCCCGAAGAAGCGACGGTCATCACGGCGAAGGAAACCGCATTCAAGCCACGGGTTTTTTCATCGAAGCGCAGTTTCAAATACTCCGGCACCGAGCGGGCGCGGGATCCGTAATAAAACGGCATCATGAAGATCGCGAGGAAGATCATCGCAGGAATCGCGCCCACCCAATAGAAGTGAGCCGTCATGATCCCGTATTTCGCGCCGGATGCCGCCATGCCGATCACTTCCTGAGCGCCAAGGTTGGCGGAGAGGAAGGCCAGACCCGTGACCCACACGGGAATCGAGCGTCCGGAAGTCAGGAAGTCGGAAGCCGACTTCACGTGCTTCTTCAACACGAAGCCGATGCCGATGACAACCAGGATGTAAACCCCGAGAATCAGGTAATCCACCGAGTGAAGGTTGATCTGTGGTGCGGAGCCGGCTTCTACTACGGCGGCGGCGAGGATGGGAATATGCAGGTCTATCATGGATCTTGTCGGTTGGGTCTTTGGAAAAAACGAGAAAGCCCCCGAGGGATTTCCCCACGGGAGCAAGCGTTATTATCCGGGATGGATCACTCCGCGGAGAATTTGAAAGTCATCTTGTGCTCGTAATTTTCGCCCGGGCGGAGAACCGCTGTCGGGAACGAAGGCTTGTTAGGAGCGTCCGGGAACCCTTCGGTTTCGAGTGCGAGCGCGGTGCGGTAGGCGTAAGCGACACCGCCCTTGCCGACAGCCTTGCCGTCGAGGAAATTGCCGCAATAGAATTGGACGGCTGGCTTGTTGGTGGAAATGGTCATTTCACGGCCGGACTTCGGATCCTTGACGGTCGCGGCGAGATGCATGTCACCGCCTTTTTTCAAGACCCAGGCGTGGTCGTAACCACCGCCGAGTTTGAGAGCGTCGAAGTCGTCGTTGACCCGGTCACCGATGGCGGTTGGCTTGTTGAAATCCATCGGAGTTCCTGCGACTTTGGCGATTTCCCCGGTCGGGATGAGACCCTTGTCGGTAGGAAGGTAGCTGTCGGCATTCAGCGTGAGGACGTTGTCGAGGATCGTCTTGGTCGGGTCACCGGAGAGATTCCAGTAGGTGTGTTGGACGATGTTGAGAACCGTCGGTGCGTCGGTGGTGGCCTTGGCATCCCACTTCAGCTCGTTGTCGTCGTTGAGGGAGTAGGTCACCTTGACGGATAGATTCCCCGGATAACCTTCTTCGCCGTCCTTGGAGAGGTAGTCGAATTCCACCGTGTTATCTCCAACGACCTTGCCAGTCCAGAGAACCTTGTCGAAGCCCTTCAAGCCGCCGTGGAGGGCACATGGCACCCCACCGGGATCGTTGTTGGTGGCGAGGGTGTAGTCCTTGCCGTCGAGCGAGAATTTGCCGTCCTTGATACGGTTGCCGAAGCGGCCGACGGTGGACCCGAAATACGAGGTGTTAGTCAACCAACCGGCAAGGGTGTCGTAACCGTGGGTGATGTCAGCCATTTTGCCCGACTTGTCCGGAGTCTCCATCGAGACCAGAATGGCACCGTATTCAGTGACGCGTGCCTTGAGTCCGTTCTTGTTGGTCAGGGTGAAAATCTTGACTTCTTTCCCATCTGGCAATTTGCCGTAAACTTCGGTTTTCACATTCGCTTCTTTCGCCATCGCGGTGTTTTGTTGGCAGGCAATCAGACCGATGGCCAGCGCTGAAATTAACAAGTGGGTTTTCTTCATACGCCCAAGGGTTTGGCGGATATTCCGGATCATGCCAAGCGCCAATTTTACCCTCATATGGGGGGTGACGGACAGGTCGGCCCGTGATAGAGCATTGGCCATGTCAAACGCTGTGAAATGGGATGCGCTGCTGGAATCAATCCTCGGGAATTTCGGCTGCCAAACGGGCACAATCCACCGCTCAACGGGTGACGGAAAAACTCTCAGTTTGGTGAGTCAAATCGGGGTTCCGGAGAGTCTGTGGGACAAGATTTCCGTCATCCCGTTCGGCAAGGGAATCGCCGGAGCCGCCGCCGAGCGCAAGGAACCGGTCGAGCTCTGCAATTTACAGGAAGACCTCGGCGGAGTAGCTCGGCCCGACGCACGCAAGACCGGGGTTTCAGGATCGCTGGCCGTGCCGATTTTTTCCTCAACCGGCGACGAAGTCATCGGCACGCTCGGGATCGGCAAGTTCGCGCCATATGACTTCACCGAAGCGGAAATCCAGCGCCTGAAGGAGTTCGCGGAAGAAATCGCAGGACATTTTGAAGATAAACAGGACTGAGGTGATTGACCCGGGCTTGGATGTGATTAGACTCCTGCCATGACGACGGTGGAATCAGCAACCAAGATCCTCGACACCATGCTCGGGCACCTGGGGTTCACGGCGACGATCGAGCTCCAACAAACCAATGACGGCCCGTGCCTGCAAATCCACTCGGGGGAAAGCGAGGCGCTCATCGGCAAGGACGGCGACCGGCTTGATGACCTCCAATATCTGGTCAACCGGATCGTCCGGAGACACTACCCGAAAGCCGAGCGGATCAAGGTGGATTGCGGACATTTCAGGTCCATCCAGGAAGACCACCTGAAAGAGGAAGTGAAGGGAATTGCCGAGCGGGTGAAAGCCACGGGCAAATCCTTTCAAATGCGCCCGCTGAACGCCTATTATCGTCGGCTGGTTTACAATATCCTCGTCGACGACCCGCAGATCGCGTCCCATTCGCCGGAGGGTGACGATCGTCTCAAACGGATCACGATTTCCGCCAAACAATCTCCCGGCTCTCCTTCATGAAAAAATTCTTCTTCGACTGCGGCACTCGTGACGCCACCGCATCACTCGGATTTCTGGCACTGCGTGTCATGGTCGGCCTGATGATGCTCATCGGCCACGGGATTCCGAAAATCAAAAACTATCAGGTGAACAAATCGCTGTTTCCCGTGCCTGATTTCCTCCCGTTCAGCCTGTTGGATCACCGGATGAGTCTCAACCTGTGCATCGCGGCCGAGGTCGGCGCGGCTCTCATGGTGATTCTCGGTTTCGCCACACGCCCGGCAGCTTTCATCCTGGCATTCACCATGGTAGTCGCCGCTTTCAGCTATCTCGGTGCGGCCCCCTGGTTCCAAAGTTCCCCCACCCTCGTCGAGACCAAGGAACTCGCGGTTCTCTATGTGATCCCGATGATCGCGATCATTCTGGCAGGTGCAGGCGGCTACTCGCTCGATGCCGCCCTTTGCAAGGACAGCAAACGCCGCCGCTGGTGAATCCATGGAAACCCACCGACTTGTTCTCCCCGGCGATCTGAACCAATACGGATTCCTCTTTGGCGGCCGTCTGTTAGCATGGATCGACGAAGCCTCGTGGATTGCCGCGAGTCTCGATTATCCGCACTGCCAGTTCGTCACCGTGGCGATGGACACCGTGGAATTCCATCACAGTGTTAGGGACGGCACGATTCTCAGGATCACCTGCGAGCGTGAAAAAGAAGGCACCACCAGCGCGACTTACGCGGTGAGAGTGATCGACGAAAAAGCCGGATCCGCCGCCATTTTCTCAACCCGCGTGACGTTCGTCAGCGTCGACGACTCGGGACAAAAACGCAGCATCCGCTGAACCGACGTTTTCCCGTGGAACCTCCGATCGAAACCGTCGACATCGTCCTGCCTCTGGAGAAATCCGAGGACGAAACCGCCCGCCGCCAAGCCGCGGCTATCAAGCTCGGCATCCCCTTCGCGCGGATCGGCGGAATCAAACTCCGCAAGCATTCGATCGATGCCCGCCAGCGCGCGGTCAAGGTTCAGCTCCGGCTGGATGTCGCTCTCGATGGTCCCCTGCCCCCGGATGAAACGCCTCATTGGTCGGCACCGCCGCTTTCCCCAAATGCGCGGCCGGTCATCATCGTCGGTTGCGGACCCGCGGGACTTTTCGCCGCACTGCGCTGCCTGGAAAACGGCCTGAAACCAATTCTGCTAGAGCGCGGCAAGGATGCCAGCGCGCGCCGCTTCGACCTCGCGCCGATCCTGCGCGAAGGCAGGGTGATTGAGGAATCCAACTATTGTTTCGGCGAGGGCGGAGCGGGCACGTTTTCCGACGGCAAGCTCTACACCCGCGCCACCAAGCGGGGTCCCGTCGCCAAGGTTTACGAAGTGCTGGTCGCCCATGGTGCGCCTGAGGAAATCCTCACCGACGCGCATCCGCACATCGGTTCAAATCTGCTGCCGAACGTCGTCAAGGCGATCCGCCAGTCGATCATCGCCGCCGGGGGTGAGGTTAGATTTCAAACCAAAGTCGTCGATCTCCTGGTTTCCGGAAACCGGATCCACGGCGTCGTCACCGCGACCGGTGAGGAAATTCTGGCGGATTCCGTCATTCTTGCCACCGGTCACTCGGCGCGCGACATCTACCGTTTGTTAGAGTCGAAGAACATCCTGTTGGAGCCCAAACCATTTGCCGTCGGTTTCCGGATCGAGCATCCGCAGCCGTTCATCGACCGCACGCAATACCATCTGAATCCGGATCAGGAACGTCCGCGCTTGCTGCCCGCCGCGCGCTATCGGTTAGCCACGAAGATCCGTGGCCGCGGCGTGCATTCGTTCTGCATGTGCCCCGGCGGCTGGATCGTTCCCGCGTCCACGGAGAATGACGAGGTCGTGGTCAACGGCATGAGCCTTTCCCGCCGCGACTCCCCTTTCGCGAACTCCGGCATGGTCTCCACCGTCGAACCCGAGGACCTCCAATATCTAACCAAGGAACACGGCGTGCTCGCGGGCCTCGTTTTCCAGAAAGAACTCGAACGCACTGCCAAGATCGCCGGCGGCGGCGGACAGGTGGCGCCGGGCCAGCGGGCGGTGGATTTCCTTTCGGGAAAAATTTCCTCCAGCCTGCCGGAAACCAGCTATTTCCCCGGCATGACTTCCGCCCCGCTCCATGATCTGCTTCCATCCTGGATCACCAGCCGCATGCGCGAGGGCTTCCGGCTGTTCGGCCGCCAAATGCATGGCTACCTCTCCGAGGATGCACTTCTGCTAGGATTCGAAACCCGCACCAGTTCACCGGTTAGAATCCCCCGCCGCGACGATACTCTGGAACATCCCGAGATCGCCGGACTCTACCCGTGCGGCGAAGGCGCGGGCTACGCCGGCGGCATTGTCAGCGCCGCCATGGACGGACTGCGCATTGCCGATGCGGCTTGCATCCGGAAATGAAAAAACCGGCCCACCGTGAACGGAAGGCCGGTTTCATGAAGTTAGAGACAGGCAGCGATCAGAACTGCGTGCTGAGGGAGAAGTTGAACTGTCCTCCCTTGTCCGCTTCCGAGTCCGGAGTGGAAACCGGGATCGCGTAGTCGAGGGCGAGCGGCAGCGGGCTGATCGGCAGTTTCAGGCGGATACCGACACCCACGTCGCTGTAGATATCGTTCGGGCTGGCGTCCCAACTGTCGAGGTTGACGAAGCCGGTGTCGGAAAAGACCGCGGCACGGACGGTTTCGATGATCGGCACGGTGTATTCGAAGGAAACGTAGCCGAGCGAGTTGCCGCCGTAGACTTCATTGGTGTAGCCCACGTCGCGAGGTCCGACATCGCGGAATTCATAGCCGCGGAGGGTGCGGCCGCCACCGAGGAACATTCGCTCGAAGATCGGGACCTCGTCGCCGTTCGTGCTGTCGACAAAAGCCATTTCGCCGTTGACCGAGAGGATCGAATCCCACTTGAGATTCCAATATTTCGCACCGCGGGCGGAAAGCGAGATGGTGTTGTCGTCGCCACCGAGACCGGCCAAGGTCAGACCGATGTCGAACTTCTCTCCGTTACGGGGCTGAACCACGCTGTCGCGGCTGTCATAAATGTAGTTGGCCGAAAGCGCGCTGCGCAGATAGTCACCGCCGATTTGGTCATCGGAAAGCTTCGACTTGGCGCCGTTGCCACCGTAGTCGGCATCATCCACCGACGAGTCGATCTGGACCTGCTCCAGACGATACTCGCCCTTGATCGAGCCTTTCGGTCCGAATGGCTTTCTGAGAGAGACTGCACCACCGACGTTGGTTTGGTCGTAGTAGTCGCTGAAATAACTCGACTGCTTGTAGAACAATTCCGTTCCCAAGGCCAACTGCTTATCCATGAACCACGGCTCGGTGATCGAGACGCTGAATTCGGATTGCTCGGAACCCGCACGAAGGTTCATTGCGAAGCGCTGTCCGCCACCGGTGAAATGCCAGGGATTGAAGATGTCGAAGTTCGACTGCTCCAGCGTGAGGAATCCGACGATGCTGTCGATCGAGCTGAAACCGACACCAATCCCGACGGAACCGGTGGCCTTTTCCTCAACCAACACGTTCACGTCGCGGTAACCGGATCCGCCCGGCGAACCGGTGGTCTGGACATCGCTGAAATACTGGAGGTTTTCGAGGCGGGCCTTGGTCGTTTCAAGTTCCACCGAGTTGAACATGTCGCCCGGCTTGAGAGGAATTTCCCGGCGGATGACCTTGTCCTTGGTCTTGGTGTTGCCGGCGATGTTGACACGGCCGACGCGGAACTTCGCGCCTTCGGTGATGCGGTAGGTGATGTTCACGCGGTTAGGTCCGGCATCGCGGATGTCGGGCGTGACCAAGGCATCGGCATAACCGCGGGAGCCGTAGAAACTGCGGATCGTGGTGATGTCGGCGCGCATCTTTTTCGAGGAATACGCGTCGTTGCCGTTCAGCGTGAGCGACGGATAGAGTTCCTCGGGTTTGAAGACGGTCATCTTGCCGAAGCCGACGCCAGCGACGGTGTATTTGTCTCCTTCGTGAATCGGAATGTAGAGATCCACCCGGCCGTCAGGCAGAGCCACACGGCGTATGCCGGGACTGCTGGCGCGGAGGTATCCGTGGCTACGGTAGTAATCGAGGACGGCATCGAGGTCCTTGTCCAACTGGCTGGAATCAAACCGGCCGGACTTGGTCAGCCACGAGAACCAGCCCTTTTCCTTCGTCTTCATTTCCTTGCGAAGCTCCGGATCGGTGAACGCATGGATGTCCTCGAAATAGATCTTGTGGATTTCGTTCTTCGTTCCTTCGTCGATGACGAAAATCAAATCGGAGTGTCCGGGTTGCGATGACGCCTGCGTGCGGTGCGTGACCGTTACGTCGGGATAGCCGGATTCCTGATAGTATTTCTCGATGTTCCGCCGGGCCTCGAGAATCTGTTCGTCGCTGAGAGTTCCACCGGCTTTCAATTTCGATTCCTTGGCCAGCTTCTGGTCCTTGTAAACCGTGTTTCCCACAAATCCCACACCGTCCAATTGCGGACGCGTCGTCACTTCCGCGATGAGCTTCACGCTCCCTCCCGAGGGCTCCGCGAGGAAACGGACGTCATCGACCAGACCGGATTCATACAGCGACTTGATGTCGGTATCGAGATTCTCCGCATGATACTGCGAACCAGCCTTGGACGCCATCAGGTTCCGAAGTTTGGCTTCGTCCACGGTCTTCGGGCCGTTGAAGCGGATCACCACTTCGGAAATGTTTTTCCCCTCGAAATCCTGCGCGTGCAAGGTGCCTGCCAGCGCGAGGACGGATAACGAGGTCAGGGCGGCAAATTGGCCCAAGCCACGCGGCATGAGGAATGAGGGAGAAGTGGGGAAACGCATGCAGGTATTGTGGTTGCGCTATAAAGCCCGTCCGCGCCCCGATTCGTCAAGGTCAATAGCTGCCATTTCCTTAAGTTTCCCTTATAAATCCAGCCCGCTGCCGAAATCCTTGCCCAGCGCCCGCTCGTGTTCTAAACCCCCGGCGTGCTCACGATTCACAAGCTTACCAAAACTCTCGGCGGCCGCACCCTGCTCCGCGAGGCGGAAATGTCCATCAACTGGGGCGAACGCGTCGCCCTCGTCGGCCCCAACGGTGCCGGCAAATCCACCCTCTTCCGCATGATCCTCGACGAGGACCAGCCCGACGAAGGCTCCATCGAGCGCGACGAATACGCCATCACCGGCTACCTCCCGCAGGAAGCCGGCGAGCCTACCGATGAAACGATCATCGAAATCGCCATGGGCATCACCCCGGAAATGATCGGCCTCCTCCGCACCATCCGCGAAGGCGAGGCATCCGGCGATCTCTCCACCCCCGAGTTCGCCCACGCCCAGGACCAATTCACCGCGCTCAACGGCTATCAACTCGAACCGAAGGCGAAAAAAATCCTCCACGGCCTCGGCTTTAAGAGCGACGATTTCAACAAACCCGCCCGCGAATATTCCGGCGGCTGGGTCATGCGCGCCCACCTTGCCCGCCTCCTCGTCATGGAGCCGGACCTGCTCATGCTCGACGAGCCGACCAACCACCTCGACCTGCTCTCGCTCCTCTGGCTCCAGCGCTATCTGTTAAATTACTCCGGTGCCATCCTCATGATTTCGCACGATCGCGACTTCATGGACACCATCATCGAGACCGTCATCGAAATCGATCCCGACGCCGCCGCCCTCATTTCCTACACCGGAAACTACACCGCCTTCCTCGATCAGCGGGAAAAACGCTACGACCTGCAAGTCCAAGCCTACCGCAACCAGAACAAGGAAATCGAAGCTCACCAGGAATTCATCGAGCGCTTCCGCCAGGTCGGTTCCAAGGCCGCGCAGGTCCAGTCCCGCATCAAGCTGGTCGAAAAAATCGAACGCATCGAAAAGCCCCGCACCCCGCGCAAGCCTTTCAAATTCAACTTCCCCCAGCCTCCCCGCTCCAACCAGAAAGTCATCGATCTCCAAAAAATCGGCCAGTCCTACGGCGATAAGCGCATCTACAAGGACCTCGACCTCACCATCGAGCGCGGCGACCGCATGGTCCTCGTCGGCCCTAACGGCGCGGGCAAATCTACCCTGCTGAAGATTCTGGCAGGCGTCCTCCCCATCGACGGAGGAAAACGCGAACCCGGCTACGCCACCAAGATCGGTTACTACTCCCAGCACCGCGCCGAGACCCTCAACGAAAACAACACCGTTCTCGAAGAAGTCCTCGCCGCCTGCACCACCCTGCGCGATGAGGAAGCCCGCTCCATCCTCGGCTCCTTCCTCTTCCGCCGCACCGATGTCGAGAAACGCTGCGGCGTTCTATCCGGTGGTGAGAAATCCCGCCTCAACCTCGTCAAGTTTCTCGTCGATCCGCCGAACCTCCTTCTCATGGACGAGCCGACCACCCACTTGGACATCCTCTCTATCGACTCTTTGGTCAGCGCCCTGAAAAACTACGAAGGCACGCTCGTGTTCATCTCCCACGATGTCCACTTCATCCGGACTCTGGCAGAAACGACGCTCCACGTCACCCGCAACGAAAAGAACCCGGAAAGCGGCGCTCTCGTCACGAGATACACCGGCGGCTACGACTACTTCATCGAGAAGAGCGGACTCAACGACGACCGCAGCGCCGTGACGGCGTGATCCGCCTTCGCACGAAATAAGGAGCGGGGACCTTATTGTCCCCCTCTTCGTCTTACCTCAGTCATGAAGACGGGACGGCAAAGTCCCTGCTCCGAATCAAATTCGATGGAACCGATTACCATAACCTACTGTTACAACGCGGATGATGCGCGGAAAGGGAGTGAGCAAATCCGAAAACATCTGCACAAATCACAATTCCTGAATAACCTATTAGCGGTCATCCTCTACGGCTGCTTTTCATGCCTATTTCTGTGGCTGGTAATTGGCAAACTGCCTCTCCCCGTCGTTTTGATCGTTTTCGGAGCCATTTCCTCGGTATTTCCGATTTCATGGGTGGTCATCAAACTGATGAACCAATCCATCATCCGCCGGTATTTCGACTCACTGCGGGAAACCGAGGAAATCAAATGGACAACTTCCGAGTCCGGCATCGAAGTCATCACGACAAACTCAAGATGGGAACTCAAATGGCTTGGCATACCCTGCGTGATCTCGACTCCAGATGGATTCCTCTATCAATTTGATTCAAAAAACTATTACTTCCTCCCCAGCCGTGCTTTCTCGACCCCGGTGGACATTGAAAACATCAAAGCCCTCGCTCGCCAACACGCCACCGATTTCAAAGAGCTGAAATAACCCAACCCCACCATGCGAATGCGCCTCGTCTTCGACAACATCGACTTCACCATCGTCGGCCACATGGCGTCGCTGTTGGAAAGCGAGGGCATCGCCTGTGAGATCCGCAATGCCGGTGCTTCCGGACTGGCCGGCGAGATCCCCCACACTCTGGTCTATCCGGAACTCTGGGTGCTCGACAAGATCGACGAGGAGCGCGCCCGGGAAATCATCCGAGTCTATCGAGACAAGGACGCATCCGCTCCCGTCGTCGCGGATTGGACCTGCCCGAAATGCGGTGAAATAGTCGAGGGCGTCTTCGCCGAATGCTGGAACTGCGGAGCCGGAGCGCCTTCATAGCTAAGGGCACACCGCATCGATCATATCAAAGTGCCTGTCGCAGTGCAGAAGCTTTACCTGATAACGACGCGAGCAGGCATGCACCAGTAGATCGCCGAAAGGCACGTTCACTCCGGCCTTGAGACAGGCACGGCCATTCTTCCCCGCCATTTCCCAGCAGAGCGTGTCGAATTCCAACCATTCACAGGAATCACGCAGCCGCTGGAGCTCGGTTTCCTCACGCTTGCCGCGGATTCCTTGATAGAGTTCGGTCCACACAGGATCGGTCAGAGCCAGTTTTCCAAGTTCCAACAACCTGCTGACTTCGTCGCGAAATACCCCCTCGCCACCGGCCCGGGCTGCCGAAATCCACGCAGAACTATCGATCAGAACACAGTCTCTCATGACCGGTCAGAGCGTTTATTTCGAATCGTTTCGATTTCCATTGAATCACCCGCCTCGATCTCTTCGTTGGTAGCGATGTCCCAAGTCCCTAGGGAGGAAACGAGCTGTTTGATCTTCTGCTGCCGGTTGTAATCCTCAATCGCTTTCACCACCGCCTCGCGTTTCGTTTTCGCCCCGGTGAAACGCATGGCATCCGCCAGCACCTGATCCGGAATATCAATTGTCGTCTTCATGGAATCCAAATATTCGAAAAAAGGATTCCCCGCAACGCTTGATTCGCATTTCAACCTAATTCCCCCCTGCCCTGAAAATCCCCCCCCCGCCGAAATTCTTGCCGCCTCCTCGAGATCCTCTTAGAACATCCCATCCACAGAATCTGCCACGAAGCCATCGCTATTTTCCGAGTGCCTTCTGCCTGCTTTCAGCCAGTTGCTTTTGGACGGCCTCCGCATTCGAGCCCGTTAAACCGAGTGCTTGGATGCGATACTCCAATACCCGAAAATCGGTCTCATTGGGTTTCGTCGAGCGACTGCCTAAATTCCTGATGGCATTCTCCAGATACGCGGACTGGTCATCGGCGGATTTGAGCAACTTTGCCATGCCCACCGGATCGGACCGGCCGCTGCGATTTGCCAAGTTTGTCACATCCCCCACCGTCAGTTCCACTCCCGGTGGCAGCACCTCCGCCATCCGGGTGATGAAGTTCGGGCTGTTGTACATCTTGCCCGCCTCGTCCATGAAAACTTCCTTTTCCTTGCCCGGCTGCCGGGCCAACGCGCTTTTCACGAGTTCCAGCGCCTCGGCAGTCTTCCCTTGCTGGGCGAGGTTTCCGGCGAACGAAATCTCACGACTGGCCCGCTCCGGGCCGGAGGGCATCTTATCGATCAAACTCCGGGCTAGTGCCGGATCGTTGCTGGCGAGGGTTTGCAGCATAGTGGTCATCGTCCATTGTTCCATCTTCCCGTCTTTCACCCGCTTATCCAGTTCTTCCAGAAATCCGGGCATGTCCTCTTTCGGCAGGTTCCTGAGAAGGCTGCTCATGTAGCCGCCCGCTCCGGAGGATGGCACCGAATCGAGGAACTGAAGCAAAGCGACCTTACCCTGTTTGGCGGCGTTGCTGGCCAGGCTGTAGGCTCCATCCATCGAGTCTCCTCCGAAGCTGGAGATTCGCCCTCCCAGCAGGGCATCCTGATACATCTCCATCGCCCGGCCGGGATCACGGGCCACCGCCGCGCTGATCGCCACACTCTTCCACGAATCCGCATCCGGCTGGGCATCCGCCCATGCCATCGCCTTGTCCAGGTCCCGGCTCGCGTAGGCGTTGAAGATCACGCGTATGCGATAGGTCGGCACTCCCTCTTCCTTCGATATGGCCATCAAACTCTCCATTTCGGATAACGGCAGCTTACTGAGCATGAGTTGAAATTCGTAATTGTTCCGCGCTGCATCAAGTAAACCGCCGTTCACGCGGGGATCGAGGTTCGCTTTCACGATTGCCAACGCATCGCTCGCGGACATTCTCACATATTCCCGCCCATTCCCGAATCCGGACGCCACGCTTTCCGCCTTGTTTGTCGAGCGCCCCGCCGCTCCGCCACCGGTCCACCGCGACGACTTCGTCCGACTTGAATTCTCCGCCGCATCTTCCTGCGCCGAGCGTCCCGGGCCAGCCGCCATGTTGCCCACGACAAATCCGATCGCGATTCCAATCAGTACCGTCCCGGCGACCAAGGTGGGGGTTTTCATGTTCCGAACCCTACTTTCCCCTGCGCCTCCGGCGATCAAAAACTAGCAGCTCTCCCCCGCCCTCCGGTTTGTCGGCCCGGCGGCTTTGAATCTGCGGCGTTTCCACGGCAAGTAGTGATTTCCGCAAGCCTGAAATGCCGGATCGCACCTCAATTTTCCGTACGCCGTGTTTCACTTGCCGCCCCAGCGGGCCTCCTCTAAGTCCCTCTTGAAACCCACCTCAACTTTTTAATTTCACCCGCATGACCCACCTCGAAGCCATCGCCCGCGAAACCGGCATTTCCCTTTCCTCCGTCACCGCCACCTCCAAACTTATCGCCGAAGGTGGCACCGTCCCTTTCATTTCCCGCTATCGTAAGGAACAAACCGGATCGCTCGACGAAGTCCAGATCACCACGATCCGCGACCGCATGCTGCAGCTCGCCGAGCTCGATTCCCGCCGCACCGCCGTTCTGAAATCTCTCGAAGAGCGCTCGCTTCTCACTCCCGAGCTGAAAAAGAAGCTCGAAGCCGCGCTCACCGTGAACGCCGTCGAGGACATCTTCGCTCCCTATCGCCCGAAGCGTCAGACACGCGCGACCAAGGCCATCGAACGCGGCCTTACCCCGCTCGCCGATTTCATTTTCGAAAACCAATCCGCCGATCCCGAGGAGGAAGCCGCGAAGTTCCTTAACCCGGAAATGGAAGTGCCCACCATCGTCGAGGCCCTCGCCGGTGCCCGCGACATCATCGCCGAACGCGTGGCCGATGACGCCCCGCTGCGTGGCCGCGTCCGGAAAATTTACGAGGAGGACGCCACCGTTTCCTCCAAGATCATGTATGGAAAAGAAGAGGAAGGCGACGCGCAGAAGTTCCGCGACTACTTCGAGTGGAGCGAGCCGTTCCACTCCATCCCGTCCCACCGCATGCTCGCCATCCGCCGCGGCGAAAAGGAAGGATTCCTGCTCATGCGCGTTGAGGTCCCGATGGAACGTGTGGTTTCCCAAGCGCTTCCCGATTGGGTCAAATCCACCGGTCCCGCCGGCAAGCACGTCGCCCAGGCCGTCGAGGACGGATGCAAGCGCCTGCTCATGCCATCGATGGAAACCGAATCCCGCCTGATGGCGAAAAAGCGCGCCGACGAAACCGCCATCACCGTTTTCGCCGACAACTTCCGCGAACTCTTGTTAGCCTCGCCGCTCGGTGAAAAGCGCTTGCTCGCCATCGACCCCGGTTTCCGCACCGGTTGCAAGACCGTCGTGCTCGACCGCTCCGGCAAGCTGCTCCACCACACCGTGCTCCACGCCACCGCCGGTTCGCAAAACCAGGCCTACGAAGCCGCCGTCGAAGTCACCACGCTCATCAAGAAGTATGACATCGAGGCCATCGCCATCGGCAACGGCACCGCCGGCCGCGAGACCGAAGCCTTCATCAAAAAACTCAAGCTCCCCTCCTCCATCCCCGTCGTGATGGTGAATGAAAGCGGCGCTTCCATCTACTCAGCCTCCGATGTCGCCCGCGAGGAATTCCCTAACGAAGACGTCACCGTCCGCGGTGCGGTTTCTATCGGCCGCCGTCTGATGGACCCGCTCGCCGAGCTGGTGAAGATCGACGCGAAAGCCATCGGCGTCGGCCAATACCAGCACGATGTCGATCAACGCGCGCTCAAAGCCAGCCTCGACGACACCGTTGTCAGCGCAGTGAACGCCGTCGGCGTCGAGCTCAACACCGCCTCCAAACAACTCCTCTCCTACGTCTCCGGCCTCAATTCCTCGCTCGCCGAAAACATCGTCGCCTGGCGCAATGAAAACGGCGCGTTCACCTCGCGCGAGCAATTGAAGAAAGTCCCGCGCCTCGGCGAGAAAGCCTTCGAGCAAGCCGCCGGATTCCTCCGCGTCCGCGGCGGCGCGCACCCGCTCGATTCCTCCGCCGTCCACCCGGAACGCTACCCGCTCGTCGAAAAGATGGCGGCCGACGCCGGATGCAAGGTCGAAGAACTGCTAGGCAACGAAGTCGCCCGCAAGAAGATCGACTTGCAGAAATACGTCGATGACCAGGTTGGCTTGCCGACCCTCAAGGACATCGTCGCCGAGCTCTCCAAGCCCGGTCGCGACCCGCGGAAACAATTCGAGCTCTTCTCCTTCGTCGAAGGCGTCGAGAAACCCTCCGACCTCACCATCGGCATGAAGCTTCCCGGCATCGTCACCAACGTCACCGCCTTCGGTGCCTTCGTCGATGTCGGCGTCCACCAGGACGGCCTCGTCCACGTCTCGCAGCTAGCAGACCACTTCATCCGCGACGCATCGGAAGTCGTCAAGGTCGGCCAGAAAGTCCAGGTCACCGTCGTCGAAGTCGATCTCAAACGCAACCGCATCGCCCTCTCCATGAAGAGCAAGGTCGATCTCGACAACCGTCGCAGCTCCGCCGACGACCGCGACTCCCGCCCCGGTGGTGGCGGAAACCGCAACAACGGCCCCCGCCCCCAAGGCCGCCCCGGCGATTTCCGCCCCAACGCGGCCCCAAACAACGACTGGTTCTCCCAAGCGCTGAACAACGCGAAGAAGAAATAAGGAGTGCCGGACTTCGGCCGCCACGGTTGGGAGCAAATCATCCCGCCGAAATCGACCTCGGCGGCACGCTCGCCCTTTTATGATCAGGCTTTGATTTCTAGTAGATCCCGCCGACTGTCAGACTTTATGAGCAAGCGCCCTTCCATTCTAAGACTCTCACTGATATTCCTCTTGGGATGGATCGGATGCCACGGGATCTCCAACGCAGCAGTCGAACCTAACTGGCCAATCATCGGATTCGCTCCGATCATCAGTGGAGTTGAAAATACCGTGGACATCCAGAATGCGGCGGATGGCTCCAACAGACTCTTTCTCGTCCGCCAGAATGGCATCATCCGGATTCTCAAAAACGGAGCGTTGCTGCCAACGCCGCTGCTGGACGTGAGCGGCAAGATCGCACTTAATGGAGAGCAGGGAGAGCAAGGGCTGCTGGGGCTCGCCTTTCCGCCGGGCTTCGCGCAAAAAAAATGTTTCTATGTTTATTACTGCCGCTCGGGAGACGGAGCCACCGTGGTCAGCCGGTTCCGGATGAGCACGGATCCGAACGTGGCCCTTCCCAATTCCGAGGAAATCCTGCTGGTCACACCGAAACAGGAAACAAACCACAATGGCGGCCAGTTGGCATTCGGACCGGACGGGCTGCTGTACATTTCCATCGGCGATGGCGGCGGTGCCGGCGACCCGGACCACAACAGTCAGAACCTTGCCAACCGGCTGGGAAAAATCCTCCGAATCCATGTGGATCAGAACTCTCCCGGTCTGCCCTATGGCATTCCCGCAGCCAATCCATTTGCCACCAGCACGACGAGGCGCCCCGAGATCCTCTGCTGGGGTCTGCGCAATCCATGGCGCTTTTCGTTCGATCCTCTCACCGGCGACCTTTTCATCGGCGATGTGGGAGAACAACAGCGCGAGGAAATCAATTTCCTTCCATTCGCGTCCTTCAACGCGGGAACCAATTTCGGCTGGTCGGTTAAGGAAGGCACACTGGACTTCGTGGCGCAGACAGGCACCGTCGGCTCTCTCCGGCCTCCGGCCTTTGAATACGACCACTCCCTCGGATCCTCGGTGACGGGCGGGTATATCTATCGAGGAACAAATCCCCGCCTGCAGGGGCTCTATCTGTTCGGCGATTTTCAGACAGGCCGGATTTGGGCGATGGAAAGTCCTGCCGCAGGTGGCCGCGTCTCGCTGCTCAAGGACACCGACTATCACCCGTCCACCTTTGGCAAGGACGAAGCCGGAGAAATCTACTTCGCCGACTACTATGGCAGTTCGGTTTATCGAATCGACGCCCCGGACACGCTTCCACCGCCGACGATCTATCCGCCGACAGGCACCTTCACCGACAGCGTCTCGTTTTATCTCAGCACCAATGTTCCGGGAGCGGTCGTCCGCTATACCACGGATGGCTCGGCACCCGACGCCGACAGCCTCATTTTCAACTCGAACGCAATCCAGAGTTTCGATCCTCTCACTGTCCGGGCCGCGACCTTCCGGGCGGACATGAATCCGAGCCCGCCGGGCGAGGCCATCTATCAGCTCCGGCCCAATTACGTGGCGATTGGCGGGGGAAATGGCTTTTTCAACGATTACACCACCTGTTTCCTCAGCACCTCCACTTCTGGCACGGAAATCCGCTACACCATCAATGGCTCGCAGCCCACGGCAACCAGCCCCCTCTACTCCGCCCAAACCGGAGTCTTCATCGATCACACCCTGGTTCTCAAGGCCGTCGCCATCAAACCGGGCGACGGTTGGCAACCCAGCGAAGTCACAAGCCATAATTTCAATCTGTTCGTCACCGCGCCCACGCTTTCCGCCGCGTATGTCGATCTCTACTCCCCCGTCCAGTTGGTGAACCAGACCCCGGGCACCACCATCCGCTACACCACCAACCGCACCCTCCCCACCGAGCAGTCCCCGATCTGGACAGGCCCTCTGAACGTACCCGAGGGTACCGAGATCAATGTCCTCGCCACTAAAAATGGCATGAATCCAGCCACCGCCCGTCTGATTGTCACCAAGATCTCCGCGCAGAAAACCCGCTTCGAAAAATCAGCCGCCAATCCTGATGGGCAGCTATACGACATCGTCCGCGTCAACGATTCACTCACATACGCGGTCAGTTATGGGTCGCTTTGGAAGCTGGAGGGTGGGGCCTGGACCAGGCTCTATCAAAGCGCTCTCGCCCAGCACTACGTGGCCGTCGGCCTTGCTTCCGATGGCAAGGTGGCCGCCGCCTATTCGGCAAACACCTACGGGGGCATCGAGCTCTTCACACCCTCGGGCACGCAACTCCAGAATTGGTTCATGAACTACGTCACCCCTTCGGATCTCCTCCCGCTGCCTGCGGGAGGTTTCCTGGTGGCGGACTCCACGAGCGACAAAATACTCAAAATCACCGGCCCCAATGCTATCACGCCGCTGCCGCCCTATGACATCCCCCCCACCACGGGCAACTTCGATCTTCGGGCAATGACCCGGGACGGCAATGGCCGGATTCTGGTCGCAACCGATGATGCCCGCATCAGGAGGATAGGCCCTGACAACGTCCTCTCACCCGTCGCGGGCGGCCTGACGGGTTGGGATGACGGGCCGCTCTCCTCGGCCCGCTTTCAACAAGCCCAGGAAATTTGCTGCGACCAGATAGGCAATATATACGTCGCGGATGTTAGAAACTACACGGACGGAAGAATCCGGAAAATCCGGCCGGATGGCACCGTCACCACTCTCTGGGGGTCAGTGTTCCAGACAGGAACCTCCATCGTCCTCGCGCCCGACTCTTTTGGCCCTTCAAATCCCGTGGGCCTGGATGTGGATCAAAACGGGGTTCTTTACATCGCCGGGGATTCCACCATCACGCGCGCCATCCAGGAAGACTGGGACAACGACGGCATCCCGGACACTACCGAGGTCACGCTCGGCGCGCCCTTCGTCGTCGGCATCGATGACCGACTGGCAGACGCCGATGGCGACCTATTCTCGAACGCTGCCGAGTGGATCGCCGGAACGAATGCGCTTCTATCGACCAGTTACCCAACCGAGCGCACGCAAATCCAACTCAAGGATGGCACCGTTTCTCTCAATCTTCCCTGTGAACCCGGTATGACCAATCAGCTCGAATACTCCGACGATCTCCAGAATTGGAAACCCATGGGCGCTCCATCGACTTCCGCCTTCCGTTCCTTTGCCGCCCGCTTCGTCGTTCCGCAGCCCACCACCCAGAGGTTCTATCGTCTCAAAAGCACGCCTTGAAACCAACCTTGTGGCCGACACGGGTGGACCGAAGTCCCACCCTCCCCTGCTAGGGTTTGCCGCGCGGCAGAGACCAAGGGCCGAAGCTCTCGTTGAACGATTCCAAGGTGCTGTTCCCGGAAAGGATGCCAGCCCCGCTGGCAGGATCGGTATACTGATAGGAGACACGGATGGCGTCCTTACCCAATCCCGCCTCAATGAATTCCTCATCCGGCACGAAGGTCGCCACGACGTCATATTTCCCGAAATCCCCGAATGGCTGATGGCTCATGCCCTTGATCAGACGGGCGGCATTTTCCTCACCCGCGATGGTCGCCAGGTCCTTTTGAAATCCGTCACGCAACGCTTGTCCGCGATCCGCCAGCGCGGGGATCCGATAGACGTCTTTCTTCAGTCCGGCGTCGGAAGCCTCTTCATCGTAGCGCGCTCTTTTGGCGGTCTCCGCGGCCATCGTCTTCCAGAAACGTCCGAGCGAGGTTTGAACGGCTTGAATTTGATTGTCGTCCAATCCCATTTCCCTACCGACGCCTGAAGGGAACGTCCCGTTATTCGTAAAGGTCGTGCTGTCGCGGCGCTTCATCATCGCCTGTGCGGTATCCCAATCCACCACCTTGCCATCGGATGAAGTTCTTGCGGGAGGTGGCCTCGAAATGGAGTTGTTCGAAGGCGGTGCGGCGGACGGCTTCGCCACGACGGGCGGGTTGGTGGAAACCGCGGATGGATGGCCGGGATCTGCTGCTTTCGCTGAAGGCGCAGGGAGAGCGTGACGAGCTGCCGGGCCAAACAGCAGATAGCAAATCACCGCCGTGACCGCGCAGGAGACAGGCAACCAACAGACACTCACTTTAGCCCTGAGAATTTCCATGGTCTTGAAAAATAGAAACTTATGGGTGCCAATGCAATCAAAGAGAAACGCAGGTCGCGGGATGACTTGCGCCGATGGCTCTCACCCAGAGCAGAAAGATCTGAGTAAATTTCGATTTTCTGATCACTTACGGTTCCCGAGAAGGATCTGCGTGACATCTGCCGCCTCACCGGCATTTCCTCGCTATCACATTCCGCCGCATGACAAATCCTGCCACTGCCATTCTGCCACTATTCCTGATGCTGCTTGGCCCATCGACCGCCCTAGCGGAGCCGATGATCTTGACAAAACAAGACGCCAAAGAAGCCGTGGATTACGTCCACGAGCGCTACCTCCAGGATTACACTTCTTTTGGGAACAAGAAGATCCTGGATTGGCAGAAATCGGTTGTGAGCATGATGTTCGTGCATGCGTATGACGTCCTCGGCGACGCGAAATACCTGAAGTGGGCCAAGGAGGCGCTCTTCGTGGATTACAACCTGAGCGATGACCAATGCTGGGGCGCGAACGCCGTTCTTGAACTCAATCTCCATCAGGTCCAACTGGCTGCCAAAAAGCATAAGGATCCGGCGGGCAAGGAAATCGAAGTCATCGATTCCTATCAGGACATTTTCGACCATGCGCTGACGACTTCCCCGCAGTCGGCACCGCCTTTTTTCTACGGCTATTACGATGACCCCAAGACCCAGGGCGGAGGTGGGATCTTCTGGAATCGGGATCACCGTTCCTACAACACCTGCACTCTCGCCCAAGCGGCGACATTGGCCTTCCGGATGCCGGAAAAGGAAATCAACGGGAAATCTCCTCGTGAATTCGCCTCCACCTGGCTCCACCTCCAGTGTGATCTCTTGATCGACAAAGACACGGGACTGGTTTTCGACAACTATCAGCTACGAAACAAGCGCCACTATCCGGGAAATTACTCCTACAACAATGGGACGGTGCTGGCTGCCCTCGGGCTCGCCAGTAAAAAGGCGAAGGAGCGGCATCCGGGGATTCGCGAAGTCTCCGGAAAGGTGATGAACTTCGTCATGACCGACATGGCGGAAGACGGGGTCCTCTACTCCCCATCTGCGGATTTTGGAAACTCAAATGCCCATGCCTTCAATGGGGTTTTCATGCACTTCGCGCCCCTTTTCTTTTTCTCGGATGCCCCGGAGGATGCCAGGAAACAGATGGAAACCCTCGTCAACCAGTCCGCCTCCGCGGTCCGCAAGCAGATGACCTCCAACCGGACTGCGATCAGCTATTCCTGGGGCAAGCCCTTCAATGAAACGGAAGCAAACTGCATGACCACGGTCTCCGGCGTCGAATGCCTGCTCACTTATCTTCAGATCAAAAACAAGATCTTACCGATCGACTACCGTTGAGGAATCGAAGGATCCCTCTGAATCGCCTCCACCCCTGTAGCGTCGGTCTGCGACCGTCGCTGGTTTTCAAAAAGTGACTGAAACGTCTTGTAGCGGCGCTCTGTGAGCGTCGGCGAATGAAGTGCACCTGTCCGGCCGCCAGTTTCAATTAGCGACGGTCGCAGACCGCCGCTACAACTCAGAATCAGACTTTCCTTGCCCCAAAGTCAGACTTTGCGATTCTTCTCCCATGAAAATGACCGTCGAAGTTCCCGAAAAGGATCTGCGTGACATCTCCAGCCCCCTCGTAAGCACCACACTGAAACGCGGGTCGGTGATTTGTCGCGTGGCGATCGTGTTGAATCCCGTCATTTATATCTGCCTGCTGAGATTCGCTGTCTCACATTCGGGAAGACACAGTGGCTTGCATCTTCTCGGTCTTGTTCAATGCCTCCTTCAATTGGCCGTGCCATGCGTTCTGCTGGTCATGACGCAAAAAAGGATGCCAACGGCGGCTCATGCGCTGGTCTTCGGGGATTTTTGTCTAGCACTCCTGAGCTGGGCGGCTGCGACGTGGATGACCTTTCTTCTGATTCTTAGCACGGCGGGTTGTTGAAGCTGGCGAAAAAGGGCGGTTGCGCGCGGCAACGTCTGGAACCCACCCGCGCCATTCGCGACCGAGCAAGAAGAGCCGGAGATGCGATGCCTGAATCCCTCCATCCGGCCCCCTCTGCTGCCTCCTGTTTGAAAATCTTCTTCAGAACAACCGCATCGCCCTCTCCATGAAGAGCAAGGTTGATCTCGCCATCCACCACGACGCGGAACTCATCACCTTCGATGCCGATTTCCTCGCGATCTCCGACCACTCCACCCTGCGCGTCCGATTCCTCTCACGTAATCTGTAACTGCAAACTGCTTTGGTCTTTCGAGAACAGTCGATGCTTGTTAGTCGGGACTGACCCGAATGGCACTGACTTAAGCGAGATTTCGGCGAAAGGAGTGGTCGGAAATCCGGTGATCAGGTTGCTTCTCGTGTGACCTCAAACCAACCCTTCCTCACCGGATTTCCTACGCAGATTTG
>NZ_JBDSCX010000088.1:0-31599 GCF_039920825.1 Luteolibacter sp.
CGACCGTCAGGCGGTGCGGATGGTGGTTGCGCCGGGCGCCGAGGCTGTAAACCAAGTCGGGCAGCGTGGGCGAACTGCCATTGGCGTGCGAGCGCTCCTCCAACCACGCGGCGAGCTGCAGCGCGCATCCGTGCAAGGCTTCCTCCGAGCGAGCGGAGAGCGTGATCGGCCAGGTGCGCTCGGTGTGCGTGTACGTATGCTCCGGTTGGTGACGCACGGGCACTTCCTCGAGAATGACGTGGGCATTGGCCCCGCCGAAGCCGAAGGAATTGACGCCGACGAAATGCGGGCCGTCGCTCTCCGGGAAGGGCTCGAGCGCCGTGGGGACGCGGAGTTTCAAAGCCGCGAAATCGATGTGCGGGCTCGGCGTTTGAAAGTGCAGGCTGGCTGGGATCTGCCGGTGCTGGAGTGCGAGCACGGCTTTCACCAATCCCGCCACACCGGCGGCGGTCTCCAAGTGCCCGAGATTGGTTTTCACCGAGCCAATGGCCAGCGGCGCATCCGCGGGGCGATCGACACACAGCGCCTCGGCGAGCGCATGCGCCTCGATGGGATCGCCGACCGCGGTGCCGGTGCCGTGCGCTTCGACGAAGCTGACGTCCTTCGGATCGACGCGCGCGTCTTTACAAGCATCGCGCACCAGCCGGGCTTGGGCCTCGGTGCTTGGGAGGGAAATTCCGTTGGTGTGGCCGTCCTGGTTCAGCGCGGATCCGAGGATCACACCTTGGATCGGGTCGCCATCCGCGATGGCTTGGGAAAGCGGCTTGAGCAGGACGACGCCAGCGCCCTCGCCACGGACGAAGCCATTAGCCTCGGCCGAGAACGCCTTGCACTTGCCGTCGGTCGACAGCATGCCCGCTTGGGAAAAGCCGATGAAGCCGTCGGGCGTGATGATCACGGTCACCCCGCCAGCCAGCGCCATTTTGCAATTTCCGGCTTTCAGCGACTGGCACGCGAGGTGTACGGCCGTTAGAGCGGACGAACAAGCGGTGTCCATCGAGAGACTCGGGCCGCTGAGATTGAGGCAGTAAGAAATCCGGTTTGCTCCGATGCTGTGCGCGTTGCCAGTCGACGAGTGGGCGCTGATGCCCTTGCGGTCGGTGCTGCCGCCTTGGATGTTTTGATAATCCGTGTGGGAAACCCCCATGAACACGCCGATGTTCGTGCCCTTTTCGAAATCCAGCACCTGGCCAGCGTCCTCGATCGCTTCCCATGCGGTCTCTAGCAGCAAACGCTGCTGAGGATCGATGTAAGGAGCCTCGCGCGGGGAAATGCCGAAGAACTGCGGGTCGAACTGGTCGATCTGATCGAGGAACCCGCCGCGCTTCGCGATCGATTTTCCCGTCAGGCCCAGTTCCGCATCATAGAAGCGCTCGATATTCCAGCGGTCGCCCGGAATGTCGGTCACCGCGTCGCGGCCTTCCTCCATGAGCTTCCAAAATGATTCGGCGTCGCTGACACCGCCGGGGAACCGGCATCCGATTCCAATAATTGCGATTCCTTCTTTTGGCATGGTCGGTCGTTATTCTATTCCTTTGAGAGGCGGCGCACTGTCGTGTTTGAGAGCCGCAAGGCAAGCCCAAGTTTCTGCCAAGCAGCCAGAATTTGTTTAACAATTTAGTTATTTATTGGAAGGGAAGCGGAATATCCGACCCATGTGAGCTCAGCGAGCCGAAGCCCAAATGCCCGTCGGAAGATGATTTGTGCGGATTGAGCTTTGTCGGTATCGTCTCCAGCTTCTAGTTTCCAACCAGATCCGACGCATCCCCGCGTGGGATAGCACGCCATGAGCCACATCCTGCTTCTTCCCTTCGGCACGTCCGGCAGTGTCTTTCCTTTCATCTGGCTGGGCCGAAATCTGGTGGCTCGCGAGCACCGCGTCACCATGGTCGCCTCTCCTATCTATCAGCAGGTTGCCTCTGCCGCGGGGATAGCATTCGTTCCCACCGAGACGGATGAGCTTTCCGAGATGCTCAAGGATGCCGGACTCTGGAGGGAGGAAACCTGCAAAAAGGTCGCATTCATTTACGGTGGGCGCGCGATCGGCCCTTGCGTGGCAGCCATCGACCGCGTCATCCGGGAGCAAGGCAAACCCAACCTGATGTTGGCCCCGATGATCTCCTTCGGTGCCAGGATCGCCCGCGAGAAGCACGGAATCCCGGTGATCTCCGTGCACATGTATCCCGCTGCCATGATGAGCGCCGATGACACGCCGATCATCTTTCCCGCAGTCAGGCTCTTGCGGCGGCTTCCGCTGCCACTTCGCAAATTCATCCTCTCCCTGCCCAGTCCTTATGACCGCCACGCGCTCCCGGCGGTGATCCAGGCTTGTGCCGACCATGGCGTGAAACCACCCAAACGATTGTGGAAGGAATGGCATCATTCACCGGACGGGGTTCTGGCACTTTTCCCGGATTGGTTCGGCGGAGTGAAGAGGGATCAGCCTCACAACACCTTTCAGTGGGATTTCCCGCTCGAGGACATGGCACATGATCGTCCCATGGACCCGGATCTGGAAAAATTTCTAGATGAGGGCGAAAAACCGATCTTGTTCACCGCCGGCACCGGCCAGTTCCATGCCTCGGATTTTTTCAAAACCGCAGCCCGCGTGGTGAAGCAACTCGGCTGCCGCGCAGTCTTTCTCACCACGAAACCGGAGCAGGTTCCAGCGGACCTCCCCGACACTATTTTTGTGTCGCGATACGCGCCGTTCAGCCTGCTGCTGCCACGCGCCGCCGCGATGGTCCACCACGGCGGTATCGGAACCACCTCGCAATGCCTCGCCGCCGGCATTCCACAGCTCGTCGTTTTCATGGCACTCGACCAGCCGGACAACGCCGCGCGCGTGCAACGGCTCGGTGTTGGTTTGAGCATCCGCAGCGGAAACCTGACTGCAGAACTCCTGCTGCCATTGGCCAAACGATGCCTAACCGACGAGAGGATCAAAACAGGCGTCGCCCATCACGCAGATCTCATGAAAAAGCGACCATCGTTGACGCCCATGATTGCTTGGCTGGAGGAGACCATCGAGCGCGGCCTGTCTTGATTGCAAAAAGCGATTGCCTATCTATCCACCTGTTCTATTAATTTCCCGCGATGTGCGGAATTGCGGGAGTGATTGATTTGGCAGGACGCCGCAAGGTTCCGGAAGGTGTCATCGAAAGAATGTCGCGCGAGCTCACCCATCGGGGGCCGGACGAGGAGGGATTTTTCCGGCGTCCGGGGCTTGCTTTCGCGTCGAGGCGACTGGCCATCGTGGGTCTTGCCGACGGTCAGCAACCGATGTCCAACGAGGAAAAGAACGTCCACGTCGTCTACAATGGCGAGTTTTTCGACCATCAGGAAAAGCGGGCTGAGTTAATATCGCGCGGCCACATTCTGAAAACCCACTGCGACACGGAAATTATCCCGCATCTTTGGGAAGAGAGTGAGGAGGAAATGTTCCTGCGTCTGCGCGGACAATTCGCCATCGCGCTTTACGACGAACGGCGGCACCGGATCACCTTGGGCCGGGACCGTTTCGGAATCGCCCCGCTTTACTGGACCAGGCAGGGCGATTGGCTGCTCTTTGCCTCGGAAATCAAGGGGCTGCTGGCTTCCAGAATGTTCAAGCCGACTGCCGACCGCCGCGGCATCGACCATATTTTCACTTTCGCCGCCATGCCCGGGCCTGTCACTTGTTTCGAAGGCGTCAGTTTGCTCCGGGCCGGTCATTATCTTCAGATCCATCCGCAAAACGAGGGCACTGCATCGCCGGTAGTCCGCGAACAGGCCTACTGGGAAATGGATTTTCCGGACGCAGGCGACGAAAATCCCGAAACCGACGTCCGCAAGCTAACCGACCAGCTCGAGGAAATTTTGTTAGCTTCGGTGGAGCGCCGGTTGCGCGCGGATGTCCCGGTGGGTGCCTATCTATCAGGCGGACTCGACTCCAGCATGATCGTTGCCATGGCCTGCAAGCTCAAGGGGCCTGCGATCAACACCTACACCGTCCGAGTGGACGAGCCCGGCCTGGACGAACTCAGCGGTGCCCAACAGTCTGCGAAACATATCGGGACCGCGCCGCCCATCGTCCAGGACTTCAGACCGGAGGATGCCTTGGAAATGTATCCAGAACTTATTCGTGCGGCGGAATGTCCGGTCGTGGACACTTCGTGCGCCGCCCTTCTCAAGCTCGCCCGCCGCGTCCATGAGAACGGCCAGAAGGTAGTGCTCACCGGCGAGGGGGCGGACGAATGGCTCGCGGGATACCCTTGGTACAAAATTGCTAAAATCCTTGATAGCGTGAATTCTTTCGCAGGGCTGAAGCTGGGAGATCGCGCGCTGCACGGCTACCTCCGCCTCAGCGGCGTGCCACAATATCCACTCGACCACCGCCATCAACTTCAGGCCGCCGTCGGCGGGCCTAACGCATGGATCAATTCCTATGGCGTACTCGCGCTTTCAAAACTCCGCCTATACGGCGAACCCATGCGCGAGCTGACGGAAAAATCCACCCCGTGGAAAGACCTTGGAATGAACCTGGAGCGCGCCCGCAAATGGCATCCGCTCAACCGCAGCCTATGGGTAGGCGCCCGGGTCACTCTGGCCGGTCACCTGTTGCAAGCGAAGGGCGACCGGGTGGCGATGAACTCTTCCGTGGAAGTCCGCTATCCGTTTCTCGACGAGGAAGTTTTTGATTTTACCTCAAGGCTCCACCCGGACTGGAAGCTGCGCGGCCTTCGCGACAAACATCTTTTGCGTCTGGTCGCGGAGCGTTGGCTGCCACCGGAAATCGCACGCCGCCAGAAGGTGATTTTCCGTGCTCCGCTAGACAGCTTCCACCTGAATCCGGAGCCGAAATTCGTGAGCGAGCTGCTGAGCGAGGAATCGCTGCGGCGCACCGGCTACTTCGACGTCGAAGCGGTTCGGCATTGGCGCAGCTCATTCCGCAACCTCCGGAAAAACTCGATCGGACGGCTTTCCATGGAACTGGGACTCGCTGCAGTGGTCGCCACCCAACTCTGGCATCACACGTTTATTGACGGCTCCCTCGCCGAACTGACGGTTTGGCAGCCAAATCAATAAGGCGGGTGGACGTCTCGTCCACTCGGCCAATGAAAAGCGAAATTACCGGGCCTTCGGCGCACTCCTTTCTCCTCCCGTTGGCCAACGACAATAACGTCGCAGCTCCTTATGGCAGATCCGCCAGAGCTTCCTTCCCGAGCGCCTTCATCTCGTAGTCATCCTTTTCCTTATTCGGCATCTTGAGCCCTTTTTCGAGGTACTTGCGGGCGTCCACATTGTCCCCCATCTGCGCGTAGGTTCGGCCCAATTCGATGTAATGCCTCAGGCGTCCGGGATTCAGCGAGATGGCCTTGTTGAAACAAGCGCACGCATCCGCATTCGTACCGACCGGCAGCTTGCCATACAACGCCTCTCCGATCGACCTTCTCAAACCCGAAACATTCGCCAGCGACTGATGCCAGCGGCCCAATACATGCCAAGCGGTATCATTGGCGGGATTCAACTTGATGGCGCGATCCGCCGCCGCCTTGATCAGAGGCGAGGCCGCCACCTGTTCGCTCTTTCCCTCATAAGGGACCATTTTTCCGTAGGTGATGGCAGGCGAGAGCTGGGCATCGGAATTGTTAGGAGCGAGTGCGGCCGCACGTTTCGCATAGCTCAGCGAAATGTTGCCATACTTGAGCTTGTCACTCTCCTTGGCGACGTCGCACATCAGATGGCGGTATTGTCGTGCGATGCTGAGCAGGAGTCCGACATCATTGGGATCAAGCTTTTCCGCAGGCAGATAGTTCTTGAGAGCTTGGGTCGGATTAAAAACTTTGTCGGCCGCATCTCCTTTTGAAATGAGTTCGGCGGAGGTTTCCGCCTGCCCGGCCAAGGTGCCGAGAAACAACAGCGAGGTGACTGCCAGAGAGCGTAGGTAAAATGGAGATTTCATAATCTGATGGGTTTTTGGAAAAAGACCGTTCTATCCAATCGGTGACCGGTCAGGGTTTTATTTGAAGTAGGCGACATGCGTTCAGCAACTCCGCCTCGCTCAAGGGAGGCCCGATGAGTTGAAGACTGGTGGGAACATTGCTCTCCGGCATCTCGATGGGCATGGCGAGGCCCGGATTTCCGGAAAGATTGATTCCTATAGTATTCTGAGCATTCAATATAATCAACTCGAAAATTGACGTCGAGCGCCAGAACGGTAGCCGTGGCGGCAAAATTTTAAGAGTCGGGGTGGCAATGAAATCGACCTTTTGGAAAACCCGGGCGAGAGCTTTTTTCCAAGCAGCTCTCCGTTTCACCGCAGCATCGAACCCGGTAACTCTGTCCACCGCCCCCTTGGCAAGCACGGCGCGGGTGTTGCTGTCGATTTCGAAACTGTCCGTATACTTACTGTCGTTTTTCCACGCATCCGAGGTGGCGATGGTTTCTCCATCCGCCTCCGCCTGCGCCCACTTTTTGGCGAAATCGGCATCCAGTTTCACGATTTTGAAACCTTTCGCAGCAAGCCGGTCATCAATAGCTTTATCAATCGCCGGATCGGTTCCAGCAATGTACAGTCGCCCGATGCGGATTTGCCTGGCTGAAGGATTGGCGGAAACCGCCGATGAGTAGCGCCCTTTGAAGCCCTGTTGCAGGAGACCCATCCCTTCAACCAAGTGGGGCAGGTCAGCAGCCATCGGACCCACCGTATCGAGATATTTGGGTGAAACGGGGAACACCCCCTTGGTCGAAACCAGTCCGAACGTCGTTTTTAGTCCGTAAATTCCGCAACACGCCGCCGGCACCCGGACCGAGCCACCCGTATCCGTGCCAAACGCCACGTCCGCCTGCCCGGTGGAAACCGCCACTGCGGAACCGCTGGATGAGCCACCGGGGATAAACTTGTGCTTGCCGTCCAACCGGTTCACCGGCGTTCCGAAGTAGCCGTTGCGGCCGGAAACGGTGATGGCAAACTCCGTGAGGTTCGCCTTCCCTACGATTTGAACATCCTTGCGTGCCCTTGTGATTGCCAAACAATCGGCGTCACGTTTGGCAGGTGGACGGTTTTTCGAAAGATATTCGGACCCTGCGGAAGTCACCATGCCTTTCATGTCGATGAGGTCTTTCACGGCCACGCGCAGGGTTCCGTCGTTCTGCTCCCCCCCGAAATAGGCGGTAAAAGCATTGCTCCGCGATCTTTCCCCCGAACGGAGTGGAGCACAGGAGCCAAGCAAACTGACAAGGAAGATGAGGGATAAGGCGCGATTCAGCATGGTAAGGATTTCATGGTCCGTCGGCCGGTCCGGCTGATCAAAGACCCTCACCTATTGCATCGGAGATGGGGTGCGGCAAGCGACGAAACTGCGGGATTTCACACTCGATTCCCAATCAGGGAAAAACCGCTCACTTTGAAGAAGTGCCGCTGGCCGGACTCGAACCGGCACGCCCCGAAGAGCAACAGATTTTAAGTCTGATACGTTAGAAGGCAACTTATTGCTATTCAGCCACTTAAATTCCTGCATTTCCCGAGTTTCCGAAATTTCTGGCGTTTTCTGGGCAATAGCGCTACCAGATCGGCCGTGCCTAGACGTGCTACATTCAAATTTCGGAAGGACAAACGAGACCGTTGGTATATCGATGTGGCAGCCTCGATGACGGCGAGCGGAAAACGTGAACGGCACTTCCATCCTAACCGCGATACCGCACGCGATCACGCACAACTGTTGAAGGATAAGTTCGACGAGCACGGAAGCAATGCCGCGGCAATCTCTCCCACTCTTGCGAGCGATGCTACCAAGGCCGCCGAGATTCTCACTTCATACGATGTGACGTTGCTGACCGCCGCCCGCTTTTACGTGGCGGCTCGACAACGTGATGAAGCGAGCGAGACACTGCAGAACGCCGTCACTACCTACTTGAAGACGAGCGTCACCCTCCGAGATCGCACGTATAAATCCTACGAAAATACCCTGAAACGGTTGACCACGGCTCACGGTGACCGAACGCTGTCCACTTTGACCGCCATCGATATCGTGAATGCCGGGGGACTTGATGTTGGCGGTGCCGGTGCAGCACTTCATTGGCGCAATCTGAAAGCTTTCTGGAATTGGTGCGCCAAAAGTCCAAGGGGTTGGTGCATCAAGGAACTTTTCGATGCCGTGGAGGCTCCGAAGGCTCGGAGCGATGGCGAAATTTCAATTCTATCTCCTGCCGAAACCACGACCTTGTTACGCACCGCACAAAAGCATTACCCAGCCGCTGTCGCATCCTTCGCGCTTTCACTGTTCGCCGGCATCCGGGCGGAGGAACTGAAGAGGCTCGGTTCTGAAGACGTCACCGTCGACGGTATCGAACTCTCCAGCAAGATTACCAAAAAGGGACGGCGCAGGCACATTGCTCTTTCTCCGACACTGGCCGCATGGCTGAAGGCTTATCCGTTCGAACGTGTCCCGAATTGGGATCAAGTATCCGCGGCCGTGCGCCGCCTTGCCGGGTGGAAAGTTGAGAGTCGGCTGCTGGAACAACCGCTGGAACCTACTCGTGGACCATGGCCACAAAACGTCATGCGGCATTCGCATGCATCCTATGCGATTGCGGCGGGGGCGACGTTGGAAACGCTGCTTTTTGAGTTCGGTCACACGGGAAGCGCAGCCGTCCTACGAGCACACTATGTTGGCAAGGCGAGCAAGAAAGCCGCACTCGAGTTTTTCGCCATTCTCCCCAAGGGCGCAGCGAAGAAAGTCCAGTTGTCGGTATTCAAAAAAACAAAGGGGGCGGCATGAGTTGGTTCGCACCGGACCTGATTCCCGCTCGTCACATGATTGATGCATTGATCTCTCCCAACGATTTTCAGGCGGCCATAACAAAACTTGAACCTCGGCTGAGCACCCAACTTATCTACGTTCGGGAGGAGGGCTCGGTTATCGTTTCGCCCTTATTCCACCTTTCCGAAGTCGAAGCCAAGGCGAAGAGCTTGAAGAAAAAGAACCCTGGTTATGCAGAATATCTAAGTGAACTAGCAAGGGAGTGGACGTCCATCATCGCCCGCGCTGCCATAGACCATCCCCGCTGGCGAGATCTATTTGCAGGCATACCCAAGGCGTTGAAAGGCGAACTCCCCAGTAGCCCCCCTGCGTGGACAAAATACTTTCACCGCACACTAATCACCGGCCGTTACAATATGGTCGATTTACCATCTTATCCCCACTTGACCCTCAAGGACACTGATGGTGGTCGCTGGGGAGCCTCCTCCGAGGTTGCCACAGACCTTTACACGGTTCTGGAAGCGCTGGGATACGGCCCTCGCCCGAAAGGGACGCGCGGGCCGAAGCCGAATTAAATCTGAGATTTGGATTTCCCCAGAGGTGAATTGCCCGAGCGGACTGGGGGAGGCATCTTAACTCCATGTCAGAGAAATCACGGAAATCCGGGACTGCGAGCCCTTCAGCACCCAAGGTCCCCACCACCCGGCTGATCACCGCCAAGGAACTGGCTGATTACTTGGCCACCACAGAGCGGAACGTCAATTACCAAGCCGTAAACGATGCTATCCCGTCTGTATCCTTCGGCCGTTCCCGCCGGTTTGATCCGCTAGAAGTAGCGGAGGCTTTGAACCTTAAAAACCCGATAAGCTTGTGAGCATCCACGGCCACACTGCCGGGTCGCAGGTAAAGCCCTACCTGCAATCGTTTGCTCGGAAGCTATTCAAACTCACCATCACGAGCCAATCAAAAAATCGTTTGGACGACCGTTCCTGCCCGACCGATGCCCTGCCAGATGAATGCAGCCCTCTATCAGTAAAAGGTTTTGGCCGGCCCACAGAGAGCGGCACAAAACGCCCAGTCACATCCCGAAACTGCGGGACTGTCGAGGGCGAATAAAATTTCCCCCAAGTCCTCCAGCTAGGCCGCCGGGGCCTTTTGGTGGGATCGATTTTACCCGGCAAATACAACAATAAATGAAAAATAACACAATCGCCACCTTGAGTGGCATCCAACAAGAAGGGGCCACGCTGCCCTTTGAAGCAAGCCATCAAAACGACTCCTTGGAATCCGAGCACGGTCAAGCCAGTGATGTCCCATTTGGCGAATGGGATTGTTCCGACGATCCTGTTAATGACGCGTGGGAAGAAGCGATGAGAGTGGAGTGGCTCAACAATCCGGTTCACTGCCCGTTAGCGATAATGATATTCGAGTTGGTCGAAAAATACAAACACAACCCCGTCCGATAAACGCAAGAGAGGGCCGCCCATGTGACTGAACGCCCCCCGTGGCTTGAGACCTACGGGAAAGCTATTCAATCGCTGGGCGGTCTGTAAATCCAAAACAGACAACTATGCAAAAAACTACACCGCCCTTTGACGAGGGCACACAAGACAGTGCGAATCCCGATAAATCAGATCTCATCAACTCCCCTGCTCTTCCTTTACTGGGAGACCCGATCTACGACCTCGGTCCGGATAGTGTTCTTCAGGCGAGACAGAACTTAAGGGTGGTCGAATCTATTCCTCCAGCGGACGAGGAACAACGGCGGGCTTTCAAGTCGATGGTAACACCTCGGACCTTACAGCCCCTCGACCATGAAGACGCTTGGGATGATTGGCATACGCGATCCCGTGATCCACACTTTATACAGGATTTGTGGCAGTCCTTTTTCGGTGATGATATCCCCATAATGAGTATCTATGAAATGAGGGCCTTGATCCGCGACGTCAATAGTCGTTTAAGCCTTACCTGGCCAGAGAGGATCGATCCCCCCTGCATGTCCGACTGCTATGATCCTGTTCAAGGGCGCTATTGGCGTCAGGGAAGAAATGGCCATTGGAATTCATACACGACCAGGCAGTATGCAAACCGACTGTTTCGCCTCGGTCGTCGGAGCATCCAAGGACCGGGAGAATCACGGACCGAAATTCAAAGCGATGTTGAAGCCGTCACTGAAAATCAGGCGATGATCACCAGAGGCATGTCTGGCTTCCAATCCGGAATTCATGATGTCGAAGGCCGACTGCACCTTGCCCGCTACGGCTACAAGATGATCGAACCCGATGACACCATACATCCGATCAAAACATTGGACTGGCTCACAGAACTGCTAGGGGACGATGGAATTCGGCGCCTTTTGGACTGGCTTCACCACGCTATTTCAGCCTTGCTTGAAGGTCGTCGCGGGCAGTCGCGCATCTTGATCATCGCAGGACCACCTTCCTGCGGAAAGAGCTTTTTGATCCGTGAAATTATTCGTCTTCTTCTCGGTGGACGCGCCGCCGATGCCGCCCCGTGGCTGCTGGGGACCACCGATTTCGCATCGGAACTCGGCGGAGCTGAACTCCTATACGTCGACGACGCGCTCGGCGACGGTCGCCTTGCCACGCGTCTAGGCGTAGCAGCCAAGCAAAAGCAGATTGTAACAGCAGGCTCCAAACCTCAGCCGATGCATGCTAAAGGCAAGGATCGCTACTCTCATCCGGTGTGGTGGAGACACGCGGGTGCTCTAAACGATACCCCGGAAGCGCTTTCAATGCTGCCGCCGATTGATGAGGGATATGGAGACAAGCTCATCCTTCTCCGTGCCAGCGACACAGTGCTGTCCGCCGGGGGTGATGGCGTGGCGATCCACATCGATGCCATACTAGCAGAGCTGCCGGGTTTCATGGCCTTCGTTCTGAAAAATGGCGGTGACGGGCCATGTGACGGTCGCGGGCCGCTCGCGTGGCACGACCCGGAACTCGCGTGGAAGCTGCGCGAGGCTGCCCCAGAATACTCACTGGCCGGGATGATCTTGGAAGCTATCGACGGCGGCGACACTTATGGGGGTCTCAAGAAGCCCCTTATCGAGCCCACCTTGAGCGACCTAGACCGCGCACTAAGAAATGCTTGCGGAGAGCGGTATTCAAGACTCTGTCCGACCGACCGGGTAACGCGAAAATATCTGGGCCGATTGGCAGTTGATGAAGCAGTATCGTCGAGAATGTTAAATGGACGCGCTCGATGGAACTTGGAAAAGCTCTCATCTTGGATTGAGAACCAAAACTCCACCTGTCGGCAGGGGCGTTAACAAGACTCACCCGGGGTCGCCGCAGTGATGGTGGCTCCGGGATTTCCGGCGATGGCGCATTTTTCAGGCTATGAGGTGGGACAATAGGGCTGACATCAGTGGTCACTGATAGAGGCTGATATTGTAAGGTCTTGGGACACAACCTACTATTTTCATACTTTTTCTTAAGATTTTAAGAGTTATCCCTACTAGCGCTACCAACTCCCGGAAACGCGGTGTTTTCGATGATTTTGGGGATGGTTTCTCACCCATCTTGCTCTACCACAGGCCCACTCCTGCCCTACTGGACGAACTTATTCCGCCGTCACCCAACCCGGAATTAGCAAGTTAATCACGTCCCTTCGCTCGTTTTGTAGGGCTGCAGTTGCAATACCCACTTCGCCCTTCCGATGAGTCGCGTTGCACCATACGCCGAGCAATCGGGAATCCGAGACTGAAGGGTGTGCCCTCGGGAACGCGAGAGTCGTCGGAAGTTACCTCCTACCGGATTTCCTGCAATCCATCGAAGGTGCGATCCGTCGCGCCTCGATCAACAGGGTCGAGGGAGTTGATGCCCCGGCGGTCATTGTCATCGGTTACGCTCCCTTTTTTTCAGTGACGCTCTCCGATTTCGATGCCAACACTTGGTTAATTGGTGCCAGCCGGGCTCGCCAGTTGCTGGCAGGGGGCGAATTGGTAAAAACTTGAGGCCCGGTTCATCTTGCCTTCCTTCGAAGGCTATCCGGCTCCTTTTTTCGTGGTGACTTCGCTCGATCAAGAGGGAAGCTCGCTCAATTTGGACTTTCCCGGCGTCCAAAACCCGCAGAATTCAGCCAGTTCATAGGAGCTAAATCCGGAACTTAAATGAAAAGGAGGTATCTGACGAAAGCAACTTGCCCGAACATCCACTGATCGCTAACAACTCCATAGCAAACCCATGCCATTCCTTACCAAACTCGATCCAAACGCGCAGATCAAAGGATCCCGTGATCCGTTGGGAATACAAGGCATCTGGACCAATCTAGGCCGCCGTATCGTTTCGAATCTCACCACCGTCTCTACTTCCGTCAGCGACTTCGCTGCCACGATACTAGGTTACGCGTTTGTGGAGCAGCTGGAGAACGAGAATTCAGCGGTTGAAATCTTCCTTCGCTGGGAACAATGGGCGGCCTATTCCCGAGTTCATTGCCACCCGGGCAGCGTCGTCCGAGGCGTGGAGCGGGTGCGAGCCAGACTGAATGAAGAGTCAAAAGTGGTCATCTCCGCCGCGCGACAGCATCAAATTCTCAGCAATCAAAAAACCTACGGCTTGTGGGGGCTCTACTCCATGCCTTCACGCGAATGTGGCCTGATTGAGCATCGGACTCCCCGACTCACCGACGACGCGCGTGAGTTTATCGAGCGCGAATATTGGCCAAGACTCAAGCCGACCGCCGGAATGCGGGCAAAGAAACTCGCTGAGGCCCTGAACCGCACCCAGTTCAAAATCGATCTTGAGGGTGGCCAGCAGCAACTCGTCTCGGCAATCGCAGACTTGCTCGCCATACCGCCGCACCGCCAGTTCACCTCGGGTGAACGCAATTTCTACACCAAACATCTTCTAAACCGCACCCCGCTGCAGCAGCGCGCCGTTGAAACCATGCCAAAGGAATTGACCTTTGGGGGAAAAGCAATCACCCCGGCTCTGCTCCAATCCTGGTCACGAGGGGCGGAACTCAAGGACCCGGACCTCGCCATCCGACTGCATCAGGTTCTTGTCGCGGAGAGCGTATTGGCCCCCATGGCATGCCTGTTTTCCCGGCTTCTCGGCTGTGACGGTCGCCCACTCCGAGACGTCGTGGCGGACTTGCACAAGGAGTGGGGGGCGGCATTTACCAAACTGGATCTCGACACTTTTGCCGACCTGCGCGGAGCGATTCGTGAGGCAGCCGGCAAGCGGCAGGACAGTGACATCAAATGGCTGGATGTGGCCCACGCCATGCACCAAGCGGACTACAAGGCTGTGATCCGCTTGCTGTGTGAAATCAATGCCAGCGTCATGGATCACCGGGGCGGTGCTCGGTGGATCAGCATCGAGAATGGGAAGATCAAGGTTCATGCGTTTGAGGCCCCTCGCCCGCTTCCGTCGGCGAAGGACTTGGGAGACCTTTGGGAGCATAGCTATTTCCTCGACTCACTCGCGACCGTAACCGCCCCCCTGCAAGAATGAGTGCGACAACCAACATCGAGCAGAACGTGCTCTCCGAAAGCTTCCAAAGGGCAATGGATGGGCAGCGTTTGGTAACGGCACTTTTCACCACCTTCGCCTTTGACCCGGGCTTTTTCGAGATGGAGGTGCTGCGAATCTTTTTTGACATCACCCTCGCCCACTCACCGGCTCTCCGACTGGTCCAAATGGAGGATGCCCTACGCGACCTGTCCACCCGGCCAGCCGTTTATTACGACTCGAAGGCCTTGCAGATCACGGATAGTGGCCCCGCAAAACTGGATGTTGCCCGTCATCCAGTGCAGATGAATGCCTGCTTCCACCCCAAGCTGGTTTGCGCCCTCGTGGAGGATGCGGACGACTCCACTTCAACAGGACGCAAACTCATTGTCGCCTGCCAGTCCGCCAATCTGACCCGCGCCGGTTGGTGGGAAAACCTAGAGTGCTCTCACATCGAGATCATGGCAGAAGGGACGCGCTCGTCATTTTCCGCGAGCCTCATCGAGTTCCTACGTTGGCTCGCGGTCCAAAGCCCCGCAGCGCCCACCGGGAAGCCAGGGATGAAATTCACGCCACGGTTCAAAGACAATGCGGTGGGGGAAATCCTCTCTTTCCTCGAATCGGCAATTCCTCACAAACGGAAGGAGCGTAGTCCGCTGTCTCCACGATTCATTCAAACCGACATGGCAAAACAAGGCCGCACTCTCACCGAGATGTTGGACGAGGAGGCAGGCAAAGAACTCACGGGCATGAACCTTGAGATCATCTCTCCTTACTTCGACGACGCCGATTCGTGCCTACCGCTCCAGAATCTAATTGAACGCATCCAACCGAAAGAAATCAGGGTGTTTTTGCCTCGGGACGCTCAAGGAGTCGCCCAAATATCATCACGCCTGCATACTGCGGTGCAGGAGCTAAGTACACGTCCGTGTCCCGTTTCATGGGGTTCCATTCCTGAGGAAATGCTTCGCGGAGGGCCGGCAGCTCAAGCCGCAGCCCGCTTCGTCCATGCCAAGGTCTACCGCTTCTTCAGTTCCTCCCCCAGGCGGGAACTCTGGCTCGTCGGCTCGGCAAACCTGACTCGCTCCGCCCATCAGCCCGGAGGAAACATGGAGTGCGGATTTCTAGTGGAACGGAACCTGAGTGGACAGCCGCGCCCGACCTATCTGGTGCAGACGGACGAACGTGAACCAAAACAATTCAAGGCAGCAGCCGACCCATTGGAAAATGAGGACAAACCGCTCACGCGCCTGGCACTGCGATTTGATTGGAGGTCGGAAATCGCATCGGCATGGTGGGCGGAAACCGAACCGCCTCAGCTCCATCTTTCGGTCGCGGGCATCGAACTGGGAAGTTTCCGCATCAAACATCCGGGAGTGTGGCAGAGCCTCGGTCGGGAACTTTCGAAATCTATTCAGGATCACCTCATTGCCACATCCCTCTTTACCGCCAAGGATGACAACGGGCACACCGGACACGTGCTGATCATCGAGGATGGAATGACTCAAAAGCCCTCGCAAATCCTGGCGTTGAGCGCGGCTGACATTCTCCGCTACTGGTCGATGCTCACGCCCGAGCAGCGCAGCAGTTTTCTGGAGTGGCGATTAAATTCGTTGCTTCTGGAGGGGGCCAACGACGGAGTTCTTCCCATCGCGCTGCCGAAGTTTTGATCGGGTGGCGGGTTTCTTCCACGCCTTCCACACATTGGAACGGTTTGTTAAGGAGTCTGTCGATACGGGACGGAGTGGCCGCGCCGTCGCCAGGCTATTTGGCAAAAAGCATGACTCGCTCAGTTATCTGTTGGACCGTCTTGTAGGTGACGATGATCCGATTCGGGACAATGTTGATCGTTACCTCATCGTCTTTTGTGCGCGGCAAAGCCTCACCCACATCAAGCAGACGCAGCCGTACTTCTGGTCGAAGCATAAAGCAGATGCCAACAAGCTTCTATCTCGTGTGAACGAACTGAAAAAAATCCTGCGTCCACAACTGCTCACGGTGGATCTATCCGAAGACTTTCTGGACTGGTTCGACCAAGAGTTTCTCCGACGTGCCAACATGGAGGTGAATGATGAACAAGATTGATATTGAAGCCGGCCGAGGACTCTTGGACTTTGGCAGCCGGCTGGACTCCGAGCCGCGTGCGGAAGAGCAGTTGCAGGGTTCGGTGGCACTCTACAATCTTCTGGCAGAGCACCGCTGCGCCTATGTGGCTGACGAGGTTGGAATGGGGAAAACTTACGTCGCCCTCGGGGCCATGGCGCTGATGCAGCACTTCCAGCCGAAGCTGCGCGTGCTGATCATCACACCGCGGGAAAACATACAGAACAAGTGGATGAAAGAGCTTGGTAACTTGGTGCGGCACAACATCAGGTATCCGGACTTGAGCGTGAAGGCTCTGGATGGCCGCCCCGCGATGCCTCTGGTAAAGTGTGACCGTCTGTTGGACTTGGTGCATCAAGTCAATCTCAGGCCACAGGGGTGCTTTTTCATGCGCATGAGCAGCTTCAGTCTCGGTATGGCAGACATGTCCAGCAGCGGCGACTCTCCGGGCAGGCGCAGCGCCGGAGGTCTGCGCGACGAACTCAAGAAGCACCTGCCATGGCTGGGGAAGGAAGCGCTCGATCTGCGTGTTAGGGATCGCCAGATATTCAAGGACAGTTTCGCCCGGGCCTTGTGCTGCGCACTGCCTGATTTCGATCTTGTGATCATTGACGAAGCCCACAATTTCAAACATGGATTTGCGAGTGGGGTCGCCGCGCGCAACCGCGTCGTGGCTCTGGCGATGGGCCACTCGCAGGGTGAAGCGCCGAAATCCATCTATCCGGGCTATGGTAGACGGGCAAAGCGAGTGTTGTTTCTATCAGCCACACCCATTGAAGAAAGTTATACCCAGCTTTGGAACCAGTTGGATGTCTTTGGATTTGGTGAGTCCTTCCCGGAGCTCAAGGACAAGGACCTGCAGGACGAGGATAAGAAAGCGGTTGCCCGCCGCTTCCTGATCCGCCGCGTCACTTCCATGAAGGTAGGAACCGATGAACTCACGAAGAATCTGTATCGCCGGGAGTGGCGACGTGGAGGTGTCCATCTGCACGACGATCCGATTCGCGTGACCGATGCCAAACAGCGCCTGGTGCTGGCCCTGGTTCAAAAGAAAGTGGCGGAGAGCATTGGACACGACCGTTTCGGGACCAGCTTCCAAATGGGCATGCTCGCATCCTTCGAAAGTTTTCAACAAACCGCCAGCCATACCGCTAAGCAGGACGATGAATCACGTGGAAATTTCGACGACAGTGACCAAACGGAGGATACCCTCGAACGCGAGGGAGTCGATGTGCGCGGGGTGAATCATTTGGCGAAATCCTACCGGAATCGATTTCAAACCGAGTTGCCGCATCCGAAGATGGACGCGTTGGTCGAGAGCCTTGCCACCGTCTGGCAAACAGGAACGAAGGCTCTTGTGTTTGTCCGCCGGATCGCAAGCGTGACCGACTTGAAGCGCAAGCTGGACGAGAGGTATGACGAATGGATTTTCAGCCGACTCCGACGCGAGTTGCCGGATGCGGTGATTCCCAAGCTGGAGCAAATGATCAATCTCTACCTGGATGAAAGGATGCAGTCCCGCAACGAGCAAGCGCGGGAATCCGCGCCTCTGGAGAAACCCGCGATTCACGATGCGGAAGATAAAGGGGGACGTGATACTTTTTTTGCATGGTTCTTTCGCGGGTTTGGACCGGCTGCGGTCCTGAGTGGAGCAACCTTGTTGAAGCGCTTCAGCAGCAAGGGTTCGGTTTACGCGACGTTTTTTGAAGACAACCACGTCTCCGCACTGCTTGGCTGCGAGGCTTCGCAAACTTTGGCGGAGTTGGGTCAAATCTTCTCAATCGAAGAAGCCCCCTTGCGGGAGATGCTTTGCGAGCGAGCTCACAAACACCTCACGACCAAGGCGAAAAAACTAACGCGCTCGGATATGTTTGAGGCATTGCAGGCAGCTGCCATCGCCTGGCTGACCGAGAAGCGGGGACCATGGCAGGAAGAGGCTCGAATCGTATTTCACGAGCGTTTCAACGCAATGCCGGCTCACGAGAACAACAACGCACTCCAGATTCCGCCTGCCAACGCCGACATTCTGAACCTGCCCACGTTTTTCACGGAGCTGCGGTCCTCCAAATACATGAAGCTCCGGGCTGATCTTTGGCCATCCGCCAAATCGGCCAACTTCCGGGATCATTTCCGGGAAGAAGCGCTGCGAGCTGAATTGTTAGGTTCCGCCGCACGCCTGGGTCATGGCTTGATCGATCTCTATGTTCTGGCGATCCAACAGACCAACAGCATGGCTTCCGGGGCCCGGGACGAGGATGGGGATGATTCCCAGCATGGCGATCTTTCACGAATCACCCGTTACCTCGACCGCTTGGAGGGTCAGCGCATCTCCCCCCCATTGGAACGAGGATGGTCTGCTTTTGACGAACTGGCGGAGATTGCCAAAAACTTTGAACTGATACTGGATGTCAACCTGCCTGATGCCCGCACAACGGAACTCCCCGAAGTCCGCAAGGAATTTGGCAGCAGACTTCTCGGTAGCCAACAGCCCGTGGGTGGCATGTGGGGCTCGGTAAACGGTCGCCTCATCAAGCAGTTCCGCATGCCGGGATACCCTCTGGTGATGATTACCACGGATCTTGTGCAGGAAGGGGAAGACTTGCACACTTTCTGCTCCAGCATCCACCACTACGGTATTTCCTGGACGCCATCCAGCATGGAGCAGCGCACAGGCCGCATCGACCGTGTGCGCTCGCTAACCGAACGCCGACTGCTCGCGATGGGTGCCGCCCCGGACGAGGAAAAGCTCCAGGTGTATTTCCCGCATCTGGAAGACACGGTGGAGGTCTTGCAGGTTCGCCGCTTGCTGGAGCGCATGAACAGATTTCTCAAGCTGATGCATGAGGGGCTTCAGGTGAAAGAAAGTGAAGAACGCACACTGAATGTGGCCAAGGAGATCCTCCGCCATCATGAGCCGGTGCCCGTGCTCACAGGTCGCTTGAAGACAGCCTTCCCTGTCAACGAAGAAGACCTGCACGGAGATCGAACCGAACTCCCGCGGACACACAAACAGGCCGATGCGTTGGTGGCGCGATTCACGGCCTTGCGCGAGATGGGTCGGGACGACCGGTTGATATTGGAAGCACCGGAATCAGGCGACGCCGAAAGCGGCAAAATCTTTGGAACGGTTCTCCTAAAAAACCGCAAACAGCCTTTCGGCCTCTACCTGCATTCTTTTGACCAATACCTGCTTGTCCGTTGCATCAGCCCGGTGGGACGCGTGGCCGACGAGCATGAGTTGAACGAGGCCCTGCGGCTTCATTCCCTATCCACGATGCGTATCGGCGCTCTGGAGCGAGGTGAAGAAGCCCAAAGTTACGACCTCACCGTCGAGGATGATGTTCTGCTTTCGAATCCTGATCACGATGCCACGCGGGTGTTGCAGCTCATACTGCGTGTCACCGCCCAAGCGGACGAGCTGGAGCGATCGCTCTTGGGAACAGACGAACCCCTAACTACTTTCCGGGAGGATCTACAACGTGAGTAAACCACTTCAATCATGGGGGAAGCTGGCAAGAGCCAAGGACATTCTCATTGAGCCGAAAGGCATCTTGGTGAATTTCGCAGACGGACGATCCCATCGCGTGCTGGTGATCGATCAGCCAGACCATTGGATCCTGCGTGGCTTGGTTGTGCGACAAGCGTCCGTGGCATTTGACCCGGAGCCAATGCTGGCTGCGGCGACTCGCAATCGCCAGTTGCGACTCTGTGGTCTCAGCGTGGATGTGAGGGGAAACCTCTGGGGGCAATCCATGGTGCCCAAAGCCGGACTCGATGCCCACGAGTTCCAACTGTGTGCCCGACATCTGGCCGCCGAATGCGATCGTTTGGAATACCTGCTGACCGGCCGCGACAGGGAGAAATCATCTCGATAGCAATACCACAAATTCAATTCCACCCGACACGTCCACCACTACAAGCAGCTCAGCCAGTTCCTCCGACAAGAGCACCGGACACTTTCCGTATCCACGCCGCTGCCCCTGTGCGGTCTAATAGATAGTCAAACAAGACTTCCTGCTCGACCCAATCGGGCATGAGCGGCTGGAACTTGCTCAGCCTGTATCCGGGAAGTGCACCACTAATACGCTGCCAGAGCTGTTCGTCCTCCCAGAAGTTGGTCGCGCTCATCTGGTTGATTGCCGAACAGAGATGGTCGTCAGTCACGTTCTCTCCACGGATTCGGATGGAGTTGTTGTCTGGCCATGCGCACCGGCTCCTTGGTGCCTCCGACTTTCTTGAAATTCTCAAAACGTCTCCATGTGGAGACGTTTTCCCCCTGATGGAAGCCCAAGTTCGTCCCCTTCTGCGCCTGGCAGAACCGGAACAGCAGGTCGCAGCTTGGGCCACGGCCGTCGAGCGTGCGAAGGGTGGTCAGCCGTCCGCCCCCAATGTAAGAAAGGTCGTTTCCGAAATTCTGCATCCTGCCGGCACGGTCGAGAAACCGGCATCCCGCGGTCAACAGCGAACCGATTTGTTCGGACGTCTCAAGGAGTTGATCCAGCAGAAGAAGTCTTGGGACGAGGTGCGGCAGGTGCTGACGGATTTGGAGCCGTTGATGTGATGCCGCTCGACGGTGTTCGCAATGTGATGGATACGATCTAATTTGGAAGCCTCCCCTCTCCACAAATGAGTGATCGGACATGAAACGACGGGCGAACAGTTTCCTGCTTAATTCTTGAATTACTTCGTGCGCCGTGCGCGAGGTTTCCCCGTTTCTCCGTCGGCAACTGGTGCATTGTCAGGAGCAAGCAGTTGCCAGACCTCCATCCCGTGGGCAGTCGCCAACCGGTCCAGCGTGGACAGGCGGAGGTCCTGTTTCCGGCCAGCCTCGACTGCCTGATAGTATTTGTAGCTGATTCCGGATTGCTCCGCGAACTGCTCCTGGGTCAGCCCACGAGCGACCCTTAGCGCTTTCAAGCGCTTGAGCAGTGTCCGGACCGTTTCACTCTCCATCAAACGTTGATCGTATCGGACAGACTTGCGGCTTTACACCTCTCCAATGGTAGTGTTGAAAGTGCGATCAACACCGACTGTTGCCGGTTTCAACCGGCTTCAAGCCAAAGCTTTACCCCTCAATCTCGTGATCAACTTCGCTTGCCCCCATTGCGCGATCAACATTTCAACTGAACCTGAATATGCCGGTGCGGAGGCGGATTGCCCGTCCTGCAACCAGCCTCTTGTAATTCCTAACGGTGAGGCGTCTTCTCATCCGGTCAAAATCCCGCTTCCGACGGAGCTGCCACCTCACATTCCTCAATCGAATGACAACAAGGAAGAGATTCCCACGCCGGGGTTGGAGGGGATAAAGAACGAGGTAACCGGCGCGGCTGAGGGGGTGATGAGTCCTGACACACAAACCCCTCTTGCTCCACCTCCGGCGCTCTCGTTGGCCAGTCTGAAACCGCTGTTCGTTTGCCTTCTACTCTTCGGATGGGTTGCGAATTGGTTCCTACCGGGTAGGGAGATCGACGGAAGCCTGCTTGGCCAGATCACAGCGGTGACCCTGATCGGACTCCCTGCTCTTCTGTTAGCAATCGCCGGCGGCCTGCGCTTTCTTCAGCCGACGAGATTCCCGGTGTACCTTACGGTGGGCGCGCTCCTATTCACAATGACTGTAGGGATCACAGGACTTCTTTGCATTCAGGAACTCGGAACACGGAGTCTGGAATATTCCGGGTACAAGGGTGGGAAGCAGGGTGCGGTTCTGTATATTTTAAAATTTGTCGGCTTTGCATATGAATCCACGTATTCACCAAGCATTTGGATTCGGTTCTTCGGCTACATCTTTGGGGTTGGCCTGTGGGAAGAAATTACCAAGTTACTTCCCTTGTTCTACCTGGCCCACCGTATCGTCCAAGGCGATGAAAAATTCAAAATCGGCTTTCGCACGTTTCTGACGATCGGATTCTTCTCAGGCTTGGGGTTCGGAATCGGAGAGGCCTTACACTGGTATTCTCCTTGGGGTGTTCTAGAAGTCCGGGACATCGGTTCCAACGTGTTGAGATGGTTTGCTTGCGTCCCGTCGCATGCGGTTTATGCGACGATTGATGCGGCGATCCTCTGGTTGCTGGCTCCCCAGTTGAAAGACGTGAAGGATTTCTATGGCCGTTTGCTGTTATTTGCTGCCGCTGCATTCACCGTTGCGGTTGTTCATGGCACTTACAACGTCATCAGCAGTTTGCCCATGGCTGGTATCACCTTGGATGCAGCATCGATCCTTTTGCTATACTGGGTTGTGGACCATGTGGAAAAAACGCGTGGAGTTGCTATCGATCCGCTTGTGGAACCACTGGATTCCGGCACGCAGATCGGGTGGTTGAAAAAGGTGACAGGTGTCGGAACACGACTGAAGCGGCTCTACATCGTCTCATGCGTGATGATACTGGGATCGCTTTTCCTCACATCAGCCGGAGGCCACCAAAGCGGGAGCATCGCGGATTGGGAATATGAAGCTTACATGCGTGGATACACCAATCCCGCTGCGGGAGCACTCGCCGGATCCGCAGCTGAATACGCCGAAACCCCCGACCAGCGGCGCAGGGCGGAGTTGGCTGGCCAAGGCGCTGCAGATCGTATGGGAGACAAATCACCGGCCTACGATCCTCCTGACCGGTAGGACGTGAAAACGCAAGATTGGGCACACGGTCACCCGCATCGGCTGGGCGGACACGGCGAAAGGTCGCAGACCGCAGACACGCTCGTGCGGAATCTCATGATCGCGAAGCGGCTCGACTCAACCACTCCCCGGACATCGATGCCACGCGCCACGGCAAAGCGGCGACCGTAAGAAACGGCCCTTACGCAGGCGACATCGTTTCCGTGAATCACATCGTCCTCCCAGCAATTAAGACACCTTCGAAACACAGAGTGCAAACTGTTCACTTGAACATTCCCTATTTTTGCGCACCTTCGAAGGCATGACCTCGTCGGCAGCGGAAATTCTGAGACAACAACTGCGGGAAAAATTCCCGCAGGCGCATGGGGTGCGGGCTGAACCTCAGGTGCCCGTGCCTGGACAAAAACCGTTTCACATAGAGACTTTCCCGGTCGGCGCTATATCGGAGGTTGTGCCGGCCGGGCCAGTGGCGGGTATCCTGCTGATGGTTGCAGGGCTTTTGGGTGAGCCGGACGAGTGGAGTCCGCATCCGGAGCTTGTGTTGATCGATGGAGCGGATGGTTTTGATCCGGATTCGTTCGAAGATGTTGCCTGTTCGAAGCTCCTTTGGGTCCGGTGCCGCTCGGCTCTGGAAATGGCGAAGGCCGCCGATCTGCTCATTCATGACGGCAACCTTCCGTTCATTCTTTTAGATGCCACCGGCCTCGACCGCCGAGATCTAGCGAGTATTCCTGCCTCGGCTTGGTTGAGAATGAAGCAGACCGCCGAGCGCAATGGCAGCCGGGTGGCCATCATGGCTCCCTACCCCCTGGTCCCCTGTGCGAGTCTGCGCCTGACACTTTCCGCCGACTTGTCTCTTCACCACTTCGACGTGTCGCGGGCGGACCTGCTCGCCCGCCTCTCCCCCGTTTCCCAATCACTGCGGCGTGCGACCTGATTCCGATGTTCGCTTCCCTCCATATACCAGATTTCGCGGTGGTCGCTGCCTTGCGTGCCAACCCTGCGGCGAGGTGCCGTCCGTGTGCGGTGCTTGCCATCCGGGGTGCGAATGAGCCGCAGGAAAAGCTTCCCCTGCTTGCGATCAACCCGTTGGCGAGGGCTACCGGCATTCAAATCGGCTGGCCCCTGAATCGCGCCCTCGTCCGCTGTCCCGACCTCATGGTGATTTCCCGCGATCCGGCGGTGGAATCGACCCTCCGTGAGGAGCTGATCGAACTGGGAGAATCCGTTGGCCCGGATCTCGAAGTCACAGCAACCGACACGGTGACCATCGATTTGTCCACTCGCAGCAAGCGACTGGGAGACGGTCTGGCATCATTGGAACTCGATGACTCGGAGATCTGGAACGCCCGGTCTTCTACGCCCGACCTATCCAATCTGGCAGCGAGGCATGAGGCCACAACCGGACGGGTCATCAGTCCTCTCGATCTCGCTTCCCTGCCTTTGGACATCCTCAGCTCGCTGACCAGTGGGACAGGGCCGATGGCAGTTCTGGAATTGTGGGGGATCAAACGTCTTGGTGATTTCATGGCAATCCCCCGTCAGGCTCTCGCAGAACGGTTGGGACCTGAAGCCGGCCTCTGGCACGACATCCTCCATGGGAAATTCTGTCGGCTGCTGCGCCTGCACCGACCGTCCGAATCATTTGCTCAAACTCATGACTGCGATGATTCCATCACGTCGTTGGATCCGCTGGTTTTCGCACTCAAGCGAATGCTCCACACGTTGGCGGGACGTCTCGCCTTCAGGCATCTGGCCGCCAGCCTGCTCCACTTGCGGCTTGATCTCGAATCAGGTGACACGCTGGAGAGAGCCGTACACCTGCCGGAACCGCAGTCCCGGGTAGAGGGAATGCTCTCGCCGCTGCAAATGTGGTTGGAGTCATTAAAGCTGGATGCACCGGTCTCCTGCATGCATCTGGACGCGGGAACAACTTTTGCCGCTTCTTCCCAGCGCGAGTGGTTCGGACGACAGATGCCGCAGCCGGAACGTTTCGCTGAGACCCTGGCGAAACTGGATGCGCTGCTAGGGACGGGACGTGTCGGCATACCTGCCCACGGACAATCTTTCGATGTGGATTCCTTCACGCTGCTTCCAGTGATGGGAGCGACGAGGACGTGTTCCGGTGAAACCGCACGCGCGGAGTGCCCGGTGCCTTTACACCGGTTAAGACCGCCTCGAAGAATCGCGGTGGCGAACGAGACCCGTGACAGCAAGCCATCGGTCCTCATCCGATGCGCTTGTGGCGAGAAAAATCCGAGTGGCGGAACATCCAGCGGGCGAAGGATTTGCAAAACCTCCCCCACGGTTGTCCTGTCACCGTTGCGGGAATGGCGATCTGCCGTCAGCGGCCAGGAACCGCCAAGGGCCATTGCTTCATTTCCCTGGAAGACGAGACTGGCATTGCGAACCTCTTTGTCAAAAAGGAGACCTTCCACCATTTCCGGTTAGTGATTACAAGCGAACCGTTCCTGTGTGCGGTTGGAAGGCTACAGCGATCCGAGGTGGATCAGCCGACCGTTTACGTCACCGACATCACGCCACTTACGGGCATCGACCGGGAGCATGCGGGGAGATCGCGCGATTTCCACTAAGGTCCCTTCGAAATAGGCTGTTGCCAGTTTCGAAGTATTTCGTGGAAATTTTTTCCCGCGGTAGGAAAGAAAATTGTCTCCTTTCTCCCACGGCGAGCAAGAGATAGATGTATGGAGGAACCTACCGACCACCGACTGCTGGAACTTTGGCTCGATACCGGTTCGCAATCCGCGTTCGAAGCCTTGGTCATTCGCTACGGCGGAATGGTCCAAGCCGTGGCCCTCCGCACTGGCGACGCCTTGACCGCTGAAGAGGCTGTTCAGGAAACGTTCATCACTCTCGCTCGGAAAGCGCCGCTCCTCCGCAACCGGACCTCCTTGGCCGGATGGCTTCACCTGACTGCAATTCATAAGATCAGGAATCTCCGTCGAAAACGGCAGGCGGAATCTAATAAGCTTCGGACTTTCGATCAACAAACGAACTTGAGGGCTTCGCCGAATGCCTCCACGGAGGATGCTTGGGCCGCACTCAAACCCGAACTGGATGGAGCTCTGTCCCGCTTGGGTGAAAAAGACCGCGGGATGATCCTGCTCCGCTTCTACCGTGACCTCAGCATCACAGAGATCGCCGAGGCTCTTGAGATCGAAACGAAGGCGGCCCAAAAACGTCTGTCCCGGGCCTTGGAGCGTCTGCGTTCGGGCATGCAGCGCCGTGGCTGTGCCCTAAAGACTCCGTTGGCCGCCACTCTGGCCGCGGGCTTTGCGGGAGATGCGACCGCCTCCGTCAGTCACATCTCACGCATCGTCGCGTCGGCCACCGCTCCCGCAAGACCATTTGCATCCATGCTTTTCATCACTCTCATCATGAAGGTCAAATCCAGCATATCGCTCGCCATCGTTTTAATTCTTCTCATCATATCGGGTAGCATCGCTTTTTCGGTTCGGAAACCCGCAGCCGACGCTTCCTCCGCCGACTTGAAAGCTGTTGCCTCCGGCAGCTCGCCGACAGCCTCCGGCGGCATCGGCGATACCACGCGGCGACCGAAACGGCCTGTCGTCAATTCCAGCGATACCGATTCCGCCTTGGTTGCCACCTACGGCGAAGAAAAAGTAAAAGCCGCCTCGAAATCCTCCGCCGCCACGCTGGCCGCACTGGAAGCGATGCGCCAGTTCCAGCTTCACGTGCCGGCCGTCGATCGCGACATCGTTGCCAGCCGTTCGCCCTACAAGGATTGCAACATTTCTTCAGAACAAGCCGATAAGATCACAGAGATCGAAAACGGTGCGCGCCAAAAAGCAGCCGCTCTGTATGACGCAAAAGTGGCGGAGATCCAGAAGCATTCCAAGGAACTCACCGAACTCATTCTCGCGAGTGATCAGTGCGCCACCGGCATACTCTCCCAATCCCAATATGACCAAGCGCTTGCGGCCGCCTCGGGGCCCGTCCGCGATTCCCTTTCGAACGTCATGCGGTCACCGCTGCTCTTCGCGATCGACGACGAAATGTCCGCTCTCAAAAAGGAACAGATCCGCAATGTCCTGGCCCCTGATCAATGGCCCGCCTATGAGCGAGAAATAGCGGCTCCGTTGGAAATGTCCTACAGCGTTCCGCCCCCGGCGCAGAAACTCGATGTGCGCTTGCAGGAAATGGAAGCGATGAGGGCCATTCTCGAAGCCACGATCAAAGGTGCCACCGCTCGCTGAGCAGGAGCTTGCCGGCGGTCTCAATGCCGAATCAACAGCGCGGGCGATGGCTGGTCCTAATCAGTCTCCCTCAAAAAAGCTCTCCATGCTGATCCGTCGGGGGTGGTTCCTTTTCCCCCGTAAGTCCGACTAGCAGACTCGCAGCACGGCGAGGAGAGGATCTTCGTATGGCTTATCATTTTCTGGCGGCGGACCACCGCGAAGGTAAGCGAGCGCGTCTTCTAAATCCAGCACTGCCAGCATGCGGTCATGAAAGGGGAGAAGCAGGCCCTCGGATCCGCGAATCGAGATTGTCGGTGCGGGTGTTGGTGGTATTCCGCTGGATCATCTTGTGGGCCGGGCCGCCGGATTTGCTCTTTGCAGTTTTCAACGTGGGTAATCTCACCATTCAGGATCTCAATGGGCGGGAAGAGGCGTATTATTTGCGCGGATGGTTCCGATGCCTTCGAGCATGGTTTTGAACCCACCGGCCATTTTCCGGGAGGAATCCACATATTGGTCGAGTTGCTGGAGATTCATGGCCATCACTTTGGTGATTTCGGTTTCTTGGGCTTGGGCGGCGAGGGCCTTGGCGTCGGTCTCCTCCATGGCGGCTTGGAAGATCCCGGCTTGGGAAGGATCGAGAAGGGCACGGAATTGCGCACGGTATATGTCATCCAGCACCGGCGACCCGCCCAGGTTCAGTTTTCCCAGCGCGCCGACAATTCCCTGCTGGTCATCCCGGGATGTGTTCTGAAGCGCCGCGTATTCGGACGCGGTGATTTCCGCCCGCGAGAACGCGTCGTTGGCAAGGAGCAACCGCATCACCTTGGCCGGGTCTTCCTTCATGCCGGCAGTGGAGGCCTTGGCGAGGTCGAGCTGACGGGTTTGGAAGCCGGAATAGAGGGCCGCGACCTTCTCCTCCTGTTCCGGGGTCAGCTTGAGTGCTCTGCCCACACCTTTCAAACCGGTATGCCAGCCATCGCCGAAGGTCACTCCGCCGCCATTGAGAGACAATTCCCCGATTTCCACGACGTCATCGAGCAAGCTGATGATGTTGCCGGTGATTTGGCGTGAGAGGTTGGTCCGGGATTCGCCATACTGAGCGACCAGGTCGGGATTCTTGGGCGCTTCACGGGTGTGGGGCCGGGTGGTTCCAAGAGCGGGAGCTTCTTCGTCAGGAGCCAAGCGGCTGGGGGAGGAGTGAGTCGAGGGTTGGGATGCTTGGTGACGATTATCGCCCGCGGCGTCGTGCCCGGTGGTGAGGAGAAAATAAGCCCCGGCACCGGCGAGCAGGAGGATGCTTGCGGCAACTGTAGTTGTGGTTTTGGTCGTCATGAGAATTCCTAAGGTGAAAATGGCGCTGGTTCCGGTGGCTGCAGCGGTCGCTTTCGCAGCGATGAGCCGGACGGCAGGCAAGAGGGTCAGGGCATCAGCGGAGAAGCCGGCGGCCAGTGTGATGCCCAGCGAGCCTTCGACCTCGCCACCGCGGCGGGAAATCTGGTGGCGGAGGCGCACGAGGGCACGGTCGAGACGCTTGTGGGCGGTGGCGGTCGCGATGCCGAGCTTGTTGGCGATCTCCGGGACGGAAAGTGAGCGGTAAAAGCGGAGCAAGATTGCCTCGCGGTCGTTCGCGGAAAGCGCGGCGATGGCGTTGTCCAAGACGGGTTGGAGACGTTTCCAAGCATCTGCGGGAGAGTCCGGTGGCGGGGTTTCCATGTGAGTGTGCAGAAGCTGGAGTTTGCGGATTTCACGCTGGTGGTGGCGCAACAGGTTTTTCGCCTGCATGACGGCGGTGACATGCAGCCAGCCGGCCAGCGAAGAGCGCGATGTCAGGGAGTTCGCTTTTATCGCAAGGGTGATGAAGGTGAGTTGGGCTGCATCGGCGGCGAGGGCGCCATCATCACAGACCCTCTTGGCTGCCGAGTGGACTAGCCCGGAGTAGCGATCAACCAATGAATGAAAAGCGGCTTCCCGCCGGTTTGCGAGCCAGTGCGCGAGAAGTTCTGAATCAGGTGGGCCGGATGAGGACATACTTCACTCTATTCTGTCGGCTCAACCCGGGATATGGACACCCAATTTGATATATTCGCCCCGATTTTTCCGATTTGACCGGCGGGTTTGGAATCTTCGGGTCCTCTTAGCGTTCCCGATCATCGCGTATCCGCTAACTCTCTCGAAGAGCGTTAGTACGCAGGACTTTCCGGCGTCCATGACCGTGTCAATTTCCCGATGGCCGCGCTTGATGCGCCGTTCGACGGCAGGAGGAAAAGTGCCGATCATCCTTTTACCGGCAAGCCTTCCACGGCTGTCTTCCCGGCGTATCGCTTTCTTCGTTCTCGAAACAATAAATGATGCAACGAAGGACGAAGCCACCAGCGAGGCCACCTTGCAGTTCTGTCCAGAGGCTCACGCGATCTTATCGCGAGTCGCAGAAATCCTCCGCAGACCGCTCCCTGAACTGTTGCACGGGCTTCTCTGCGAAGCGGCTGGTCGCTTCGTTACAATGTTGAAGAAGCGCTGAAAACACCTGATGGAATCCACGACCGGGACCTTGTGTCATGGGCTGACCAAGCGATCGCTTTCGAGCGGCTCGCGAAGCGGAATAAGGTTTATGAGCGCCGGTGCGGATCCGGCTGGGGGGGTCGCAATCGAGACGCCAGAGGAGAGAGAAACGAAGCGGGCGCTGTCCGTCGCCTGATTGCCTACATCATCACGCCTCGTCCGGTTTCGGCTGGACGAGGCTTTAAAATCACCCAGATTTAGAAAGTGACTGAAGAAGAAAAGCAGAAGCCCCTCATCTTGGAACTGCGAAAGCTCGCTGGCCAAATCGGAGAGATCGAGGATGCGGAACCCTTTCCCCGTGAAGCGGATTCCGAGAACTACGACTTCCAGATAAAGACGGGACTGGCCACAGCCTTAAATGAAATTTTTGACTACGATCTTCAGGGCTTGGTCCATTTCTTCGGCTACTGTCTAATTCAAAACAGTGTCGAGATTGACGATAGAATGGCCTGCTTGCTGGATTCGCTAGTCCGCGAGGCGGAAGATCAATTAACCAAGCACGATCAGGAATCCGAGTAGGCGATTTACCTATTTTCCCGTTCCGAACCAAACCTTCTTGCGTCGCTTTTATTTTCGGTGAAAAGCTTCGGAAATGGCAGAACTCGCACGAGACGATTTTAGTGTCAGCAATTCGATAGCAACCTTTGTGGTTCGCGTCGGGTCGATTCTGGAGCAAGAAGACGTTTGTTTTAGATTGGCGGAATCGGGAATGATTTACCGGGTTAATTTCGTCGAAGCCGAGAAACAGGGAATTTTCTTGGAACTTCACGGGTATGGTTCGATTTACGTCGGAGTTGAGCAGATAGAGGCGGATTCGTTTTTCTTCGGCGACAGCCCGGAACGGGGTATTATTCCCGATTGGATGGTTGTTTAGGAGGCTCGCGGTCTGCGACGAGGTGCATCGGCACAATACATCGGCGCTCCCTCAGAACCGCAGACCACATGCGCGAATCCAAGTTGTCTGTGCGGGTATTGTTCGTGTACCTGAATTATTTTGTGGTCCAGATCGCTGGAGCTGCTGAAGCCGTTCCGACCTATGGCCTTGGTAACCCACATTTTCGGCCTGTTGTAGAAGGGAAAACTCTACCAATCCGAAGGTATTGAACGACAGTCGGTAATTTCATGTCATGTTTGTAATCTCCGCACTGCGTCGGTCTCCGTCAGCCCCTGGGTTTTCACCGCTGTTGTCGGGGCATTGCAAAAAGCCAAATGCAGAACGTACGAAATTCGGGGATTTCCTAGATTTCGGCTTCGGCGAATCTGATTTGGACTACCGCCCGTTTTGTCGAAAGGATCGAATAAAGTGAGTGAATACCTTCATCACCTCAAGGCCGCAGTCACGGCCCTACACGGCTGCGACTGTCTGCATTCCGGCACAAGCCGGGTGACCTATTTTCACGCCGGCAAGAAAATCTTCGACGGCCGCGTTGAGACGTTTTCGCTGATCGGGCATCAAGAAGCTTTTGAAGCATACGCATGGGCGATCTCTAATGGCGACCAACTGCAATACTTGGCCGTGTTGAAGGTCTTGCCGATTTGGGATGCTTCGGACGCGGTTGCAGCGGTGATCATTACAAGATCAGTTCACTGATTATTCGGACGTTCCGGGTTACTGAGCGGAGTAACCTAAATACGGAAATTCCGTAGATTGCGGGAGAAAGGAGACCACCAGTTGCAAAACTCCGCACTTAGCAGCCTGTTGAAAAACGTCCGGTTTCGAGATGGATGGTGATCCATTCGCGGACATATGTCGCGGGTTTGTAAATCGTGTGGATTGACCGAAAACCGATGCCGTGGGCGACAGGATCCCTGTCGAGCCGCGACAGCTTCCGCATCAGCCATCCTATCAGCCCGAAAAATGCCCCATGGGCCCCTGC
>NZ_JBDSCX010000089.1:0-171435 GCF_039920825.1 Luteolibacter sp.
CGTCGGCGATGAGTTCCTGTTTGACCGGCGAGGCATGGGTGAGGGCGGGAAGGCAAACCCCGGGGCGGAGGTTGGCGAAGAGGCCGAAGTGTTTGCGCAGCGGAAGCAGCGCGCCGCGCTCGGGCTGGATGTCGGGTGGCAGGGATTCCCATTTTGGTCCGCCGACGGAGCCGAAGAGGATCGCGTCCGCAGCCTCGCTGGCGGCGACGGTTTCGGGAGGAAGCGGGTGGCCGGTGGCATCGATGGCCGCGCCGCCGACCAGGTGCTCAGTGCGGGAGACCGCGAATCCGAATATCGCCTCAACGGCGTCAAGGAGGCGGAGGGATTCGGCCATGACTTCGGGGCCGATGCCGTCTCCGGCGAGGATCGTGATGCGGTGACTGCGTGACATGCGCGGGAAAATGGCGGGCGATTCGGGAACTGGCAAGTTTGCAAAAGCAGGACTTCGCGGGACGGATTCAATCCGTTACGTTAGAGATCCGGTTTCGAAATTGCTTCGGGCATGTGGAAAATTCAGGTGGGGCATGGAATAAGGGTTCATTCTTCTTGACTCGTTTTGGCTCGGGGCCTAAATCGCCGCCCCCAATCGAACTTTTTACCTCTGATTCCCATGGCTAACGCACAAGTAATTCTCAAAGAAAAAATCGAAGGCCTTGGTGCCGAAGCTGATGTCGTCAAAGTCCGCGCGGGTTACGCCCGGAACTTCCTGATTCCACAAGGCAAGGCTTTCGAAGCCAGCAAGTCGAACCTCCGTCACGTCGAGGCACTCAAGGCCAATCGCGCCGCCCGCGAAGCGGAAGAGCTCGTTGCTTTCCAAGAGCTCGCCACCAAGATCTCCAAGCTCAAGCCGAAATTCACCCTTTCCACCGGTCAAGGCGGCAAGGCATTCGGATCGGTCACCAGCATCGACATCCACAAGGAACTCGAAGCCGCCGGCATCGTCATCGACCGCCACGCGATCGAGCTCGACAAGCCCGTCAAGAAGTCCGGTAAAACGGAAGTCCAGATCCGCCTCCATCCGGAAGTGATCACCACGCTCACCATCTCGGTGGACGCCGGCGACACGAAGGAAGAAAGCGAAGGCTGATCGTCCAGTTTCCTTTTCAAGAAAAACCCCCGGTTCGTCAGACGAACCGGGGGTTTTATGTTATTGGGGCGCGAACTCCAAAAAGTAGTTAGACCAGTCCCTGGCGCAATGCCTTGGACACCGCCTCGGTCTGCGAGCGGACTTCCAGTTTTCGATAGATGGAACGCAGGTGCATGTCCACCGTGTGCTGGGAAATCGAGAGTTCGTCGGCGATTTCCTTTTTGATCAGGCCCTTGACCAGAAAACCGAGCACTTCCTCCTCGCGGGCGGTGAGGGGCTCGATGTGGGTGACCGGACCGTGACGGGCGAATCCCTTGAGGATCATGCTGGCGATCGGGGCACTGAGCGCGGAAGTGCCGTGGACGACATCGCGGATGCCTGATAGAATTTCATCCGGGTCGGCCGTCTTGAGCAGGTAGCCGGACGCGCCGTTGCAGATGGCCCGATAGACCTTTTCCCGGTCATCGGAAGCGGAGAGAATAAGGACCTTTAACTCCGGCAGCAGAACGCGGATGTCGGTGAGCACGTCCAGACCGTCGCGACGGGGAAGACCGAGGTCCAACAGCAGCAGGTCGGGACGTTCGTTGGTGAATTTCAGCTTGTCGAACAAGTCGGCGGCCGAGGTGAAATGATGGGAGCAGACGAGATCTTCCTCGTTGCTGATGAGGCGGCGGATCTGTTTGGCGAACACTTCGTGGTCCTCAAGTATCCAAACGCAGGTGGTGGTGGCTGGTGCGGCGATCATGCTAGGGTGGGGTGTGCGGTTAGGTGGGAACGTTTCACAAACAAGCGGATTTGAGTGCCGCTTTCCTTGGAAGAGGCGATGTGGAGAAGTCCTTCGAGGACACGGGCCCGGTCTTCGAGTTTTCGGACGCTGGTCGGAGCGAGTTCTTCGTTGAGCGGCAGGCCGATTCCATTGTCCAGGATCTCGAGTGCCAGCTTGTCATCCTCATCCCAGAGCCGGATGGAAACGCTGTTGGCATGCGAATGCTTGAGGACGTTGTGAATCGCTTCCTTGTAAAAAAGGAACAGATGGCGCTTGGCATCGAGCGAGAGCTTGGCGGCCGTCTTGTTGGAATCACACTCGAGCGTATAATTGATTTCCCGTAGCAGGCGGCCGGCGGTTTCGCGCATGCGCTGGACCAGATCGCCGATGGAGTCCTGACGGCGTTCTAGCAGCCAAACGATGTCGCGCATGGCCAGCGAGCTTTCGCGGGCGATGGATTCCACTTCACCGAGGTCTTCGGCGACTTCCTCAGGCCCGTGAAGGCGGACGAGATCCTTGCGGGCGGTGCGGGCGATAAGGGAAATGCTGCCGAGATTGCTGCCGATGTCGTCGTGGAGGTCGGAAGCGATTCTCTTGCGGAGTTGATCGAGCTGGTCGCGCGACATCAGGCGGCGACGCTCGACGATGAAAACGGGAATTAGGAAAGTAAGTCCCAGGATCACGGCCGATCCCCAGGTTGCGTTGAGTTCGCTTTCGGAAGCTTGCTGATGATGCAGGGGTTTCAGTTCGGCGAGTTCCTTCTCGACCCGGCTGCGTTCGAATAGCTGTTCCAGCCAGACAGCAACCGGAATGATTTGTTTCTCCGAGGCAAAACCGTCGGTAAGCGCGGTGACGGGCGTTTCCTGATCGCCTTGTTTGCGGGTCACGATATTTCCAGCAGCGAGATTCTTTCCTCGGGACCAAACTTCAATTTCCGATAGAGCGTGAACCTTGAATTCGCCCATCATGCACGGACGATTGCCGGTAATTCTAACTCCTGTCGCAGTTTTTCCGCACAGTGGAATGACCAAAGGGGTCATGCTGCTTGAGCCCGCGAGGGGATTGGACCATTGGTATTCGAATGGCTCGTCCTTGCCGTTTTCATCGATCAGATGAATCGTCAGCGAGTCGGAAAACACCGAAGATTCAAACGAACGGTCCAATTGATAGGGGAACAGGATCACGCGGTCCAGCGGGGCCGGATGTTCGAAATCGATCGTCCAGGAAACCTCTTCGGAAGCCGTGGAAACTGCGACGGAATCTCCGTTCTGATTGCGGGGACTCCCGCCGTTTTGCCAGACACCGAGCGGAGTGCGTCCGTCAGTGAGGGCTTCGGGATACCAAATTCCCGGCGCATTGAGGTCGCCTGTTGTCGTGACAGAGGCACCGAAGGAAACCGGATCGCGATTGGAAATGACGGCGATTTCGGACAGGCCGAAAAGATCGAGCATGCCCTTGTTGTGGCCTTCCTGCACGGTCAACCGGACGTAGCGGGCGGTATCGTGGGCCTTGAATTGGACCGGATTTCCATCGGAAAACCCGGGATTTGAGAAGGGCGAGCTGAAAAGGATCGTCCGCTCGGCAAAATCCTCGCGATTCGACAACTCAATCGTGAATCGTTTCGGAAAAATACCCGGATCTTCTAAAAACTCCCGTTGTGCGGGAACGAGCGAAACCGCGTCGATGGGATATTCCTTGCCGAGGTCCAAGGTGATCGATGGATCCGGCGCACCCTTTTTCGCGCGGTATCCCCGGTAGCCAAGACCGGTTTTCATCGCGTGTTCTCGATGCTGGGCGAGAGTGGAGATCCGGCTATCAAGCCAAGTCACTCGATCTTCTGTTTTAACGAGTTGCGGATCAAAAGCGCGGGCGATTCTAGCGATTGGATTCGCGATTTGGGCTGGCTGGGCGGCTTCCGCCGGATTCGTATACTGGCACGCCAAAGCCAACAGCGCGATGCTGGTGACGGGGCGGGTATGACGGCAGGCGGGCATAATCCTGTGAAGCAATACGCTTGCGATGCTGATAGTTTTTTAAAAATAATCAACCTTTTTTAATTAAAAACTTATCATGGCTTCCAATACCTCTGCAACATGAACAGAGCGAGTCGCTTCGGGCGGAGGATCCCCGTAAGCCTTAGTGGAGCTTGATTGGAGAGATCTCAGAGCGGCAGCATGAAGCGTTTCACCGCCTCCCGTTTGAGCCGGAGTTCGCGCCACTCATTGACGAGGCGGCTGGCTTCGATCACGCCACATCCGGCGGGCAGTAGAACTTGGTTTTTCTCCCACCAGATGCCCCGGATCGCCACGATGGCGTCAAATTTGCCTTCATCGAGAAGTCCGAACGGAGCACCGAACTGCTTCGGGCAGCCAAGTCGATTTCGCCATTCGAAAAGCAACGAAAGCGTTTCGGCTGTCCTCGGCAATGGGCCGAGTGCCGGCGTCGGATGCAGTTTTCGGATGAGTTCGTCGGGTGTTCGAGGGGATTGGAGATCCAGACGAATATGGGTCAGAAAATGCACGATCGATCCCAGATCTAGAATTTCACGGGCGCTTCGGTCGATATTGCCAAGATCCAGCAGCTTCGAGACCAGGGTCTGCGCGACATATTCGTGTTCGCGGATTTCCTTTTCATCGACCGCGAAAACCTCGCGATCGTCACTTCTTGCTGTCCCGGCAAGGGCCATGGTTTCGAGGCACGTGCCATCCAGGGCGAACAATAATTCAGGAGTGGCTCCCGAAAATCCCGAGTCTCCGTCGATCCAGCCGTATGAATGAAGCGGTAGTGGCTGGCGGGTCATGGCGGCCATGATGGCGAATCCAGCAGGTTGATCTGCCATTCCGGTTTCGGTTACCACCGGGACGGTTTTTTCAAAAATCCCACTGTGAATCGATGACATGACCTCCTGGAAAACAACCGAAAACGGCGCGGCGTCCAGCGGGAGCCATCCGCATGAAATTGATGCGGCGTTCTGAAATCGCATCGTCATTTCCCGGATGGTGGTCCGTTCGACGGTGCTCGGGGTTTTCCATGGTTTCGCATCCTGGAGCGCAAAGTCCTGAACGTAAAAGGAAGTGCCGTCCGCAGGTGGTTCGGAGGACTCCACGAACGGACCGTGACCGACGATCAGGCTGCCGTCTTGCTTTGCCAGCCATGCCATCGATTCGTTCAGTTTTTCCATGAGAAGCGGACCAAGGGTGGGCGAGGGGAGTGGTGGTCGCAAGCAGGATCCGCCGTTTAAAATGCGTCCTTCACGTGATTGACACGGGGCTTTTTCCCCTCGTCCAGATAGACCTCGATGACATCGAATCGCCACGGTAAATCCCGCGTTCCCAGGCTTTTCAGCCAGGCGTTCGCGCCTCGTTCGATCAGCCGTTGTTTCTCCGCTCCAACGGCATCCAGTCCGCGGATTTTACTTCCTTCCCGGCGGGTTTTCACTTCGACAAACAGCAGCAGTTTGCGGTCGCGGGCGACGATATCCACTTCGCCTTTGCGAGGCCCTCGGTAATTGGTGGCGAGGATTTTGCAGCCTCGGGATCGGAGCCAATCACGGGCGACCCGTTCGCCGTGGTTTCCCGTCCACATCCGGTCGCGCGGTTGGCCGTCAGGCCCCGTCAAGCGGCAGGGTGTATTGAGCGACCGGCTGAAACGAGCGACGATGGTGGCAACAAGGGCCGTGATTCCGTAGCGCTTCAAGATGCGCTTTCGTGCCATATCCCTGATGCTTCGCAAAGCCGAATTGAGGGAACTCCCTATCAATCGCTAACATGATCCGATCCCGCGTCACCTTGGCGATGATGCTGGCGGCCGCGATCGAAAGTGACAGTCCGTCGCCTTTGACGATGCCGTCATGGGGCAGCGGGAAATTTTTTACCGGCAGCCCGTCGATGAGGCAATGATCCGGCGAAATGGAAAGGCCTTCCGCTGCCCGCCTCATGGCAAGATGCGTGGCTCTCAGGATATTCAGCCGATCGATCTCCTCCCGATCCGCCGTGGCGACTGCCCAGAGAATCCGGGTATCGGAGGTGAGTGTCAGATAGAGAGACTCGCGTTTTCTCGCGCTGATTTTCTTGGAGTCATCCAAGCCGTCGCAAGTGAAGCCTCTCGGCAAAATCACCGCGGCTGCGGCGACCGGACCTGCCAGCGGCCCTCGCCCCGCCTCATCAATCCCGGCGATTTTTAAAAAACCTCGGGCTTGAAGGGCGGTTTCGAGAGACAAATCCGGCATTGCGTGCCTCAGAAGCTATTGAATCGATTCCGAGTCGTCATCTGGAAATTTGAGACCGTGGCGAAAATCTGGGTGGAGAATACCATTCCGTCACTGTCCACGACCACGCCAATGCCGGTGTGAGTCCACTCACTCCGCATGTTGTATTCGTGATCCTTGGATTCCGACCAAAGCTTGACCAGCGTTGCGGCCGCGCCTTTTCCGGGATGATTCGCGGCGGCCACGTTTTCACTGACGCTTTGCATTTGGTAGCGCTCGCGGGCGATCAGGGTGCGGCCTTCAAAGCCGACGTGACTGACGTTTTTCCCGTAAATTCCGAACTGGCCGCGATGGGTTCGCAGGTATTCGCAATGCTCCTGGGCAAGGCGGTCGAGACCGGTGTGACGTTCGAGATCCGACGCGCCGTGGCTGCGGCGGTAGGAATTGACTTCCTGGAAAACCTGGCCGGAGAGCGAGGAGTCAGGATGAAGGGATGCCGATACTGGCATCCGGGTGGTTTCCGGTTGGCTCGCGCAAGATGCCAAGGCACCTGCGCAAGCGACCACAATCGCTTTCAGGGATGTATTTGTTTTCATGCAGGGACAGCACTGGTCCGCTAAATGTCAAATTATTCCCTGATAGTAAAGATTATTTAAAAATACACGCGATCACGTAATGCGGATGCCTAAAGTTTTTTAAATTGCAGAAGCGTAAACTTTTCCCATCCCGGGAGGCCGTAGCCGTTGGCCGTGCCTGCGGCGAGGATTTCAGTGTCGATCAGGTTGAAAACCGCATAACCGGCGAAGTTGGCGATCAGCTGTCGCGCCTCGGGCTTGGATGAATAAGAGTTCGTTCAGAGGCTGACGGCTCATCGCGTGGACATCGGTGCGTTTCTCACTGCCGGTGCTTCCTGATGGAGCGGCGCAACTGGCGATGGCGAGCGAGACGGCTGCGAAGCCGAGGCATTAGAGGGATTTCATAAGATCAGTTCAGTTGGTGTTTCGTTAGCGGAGATTGAGCTTGAGAATGCGGTTGACCTCGTCAATGGCCTGTGGATTTTGATGGGCGCTGTGGCCGGACGGGACGATTTTCTCGGATTTTGCGCCGTCCATGTGGGAGCTCCAGTAGGGGACGACACCGTCCTTGGAATTCGGACTGTCGCCTTTGCCGCGATCACCGATGATCGTGTGATAGGGAATGCCCGGAGTGATCGGCAGGGTATTGACGGCTTTCACAAACCGGTTGGTCGGAGAAAGGGTGTCCACACTGTTGGGAATGCCTTTGATCTGGAGATCGCCGGGCTGGAAGGTGACGAGATGGGCCACTTCCGAACCCGCCTTGAGCAGGGTTGTCGGTGCATGGACGAGTTTTGAACCGAGGCGGCCGATCCAGTTGTTGGCGAGATCACTACCCTTCAAGGGCGAGGCGATGAAGATCACGCGGCCGATTTCCCGACGGTGGTTGAAAATGAGCGCATTCTTGAAGAGCTCCCTGTTTTCCGCGGACATTTTCACGTCATCCGGCTTCTTTTTGAAAATCTTCATCCAGAGCTTGTCGCCGTCGGTATCGGTGATGAGCAGCCGGCTGATGCAGCCACCCATGCTGTGACCGATGACGACCATGGGTTTCGTCGGATGGTATCGTTTTTCAATGGCATCGAGGTCTTTCTGGAGAATCGACGCGGAATACGGATAGGGATAGCCGCTGGGGTAACTGTAGAACCAGAACTGATAGTTCTGCCGGATCGCGGGATCGCCGCGCAGGGTGTTGATCATGGGGGTCCAAGTGGCTTGAGAATCCAGCAGGCCGTGGATGACCAGGACGATGCGTTTGTTCGGATCATAGGGCTGGAGGCCGATAATTTGCGCGGTTTCGGAAAACTTGCCGGGGTTGAGTGCGCGGGCGAGTTCGAGTTTTTTCGGATCGTTTTTCGCAAGCATCACGGCAAGCGGCACGGTGAAGTCGGCGGCGAGCGGATAGTTTTTTCCGTTCATCTCCACAGTTTCCTTCGCGAGGGGGTCCTCGAAGGCGATCTCGCAGGTTTTGCCCTTGAAGCGGACTACGGCAGTGACGCCGTAGTAGATGCGCTTCATCGTGAAATCCTCTTTCGATTTCACTCTCTCGGTCTTGCCCTCGGCCACGGTCGGTGCGCCGAGGCCGGGTTTAATCGAGCGCTTGGTCACGTAGCTTCCGGCCACGTCGAACTCGTCCGCCGGCGTGAAATCGTAAAGTGCGGGATTCTGATTCGGATTCGGATTGGGTCTTTTGGTGACGACGAAATCACCGCCGCCCGAAGGCACGAGCAGTGGCTGGTTCCATGGATCAAGTTTGGCATCCTGGACGGTGGAAACGATCCGGGCGACGGCGAAGTTGTAGTCCGATATCGCCTGTGCGTCCTTGGGATTCCGGGCGAGTTGCTGTGAGGAAATGTCAGCTGCTGATAGATAACCGCCGAGCGCGGCCAACGGATCGCGGCTGCCGAATTTCATGGATTTCATGATCGAGCTGTGAACCTCGCTGGGCGGTCCCGCGACTGGATGGAATTCGGGCTTCCTGGCTTTGACGTCGGAATAGCTGGTGCAGCCGGCCAGCGAGAGAACCAGCGGAAGGAACGCGAGGATGAAGGGACGAAGTTTCATGAATTGGCGAATCGATGGGTTGGGGGTAGGCAACGCAGTGATCGAAAATTTCTTTCATTTCGCGGAAAGCGACCCGCCGGCCCCGATCGCGACGATGCGGGTGCGGGGCTTTTCCGTCCAGTCCCGATCGATGGCCATGCCCACCCGTTTGCCAACGACCTGCTGATAGAAGAATCTTCAACAAGACACCCCCGCGGGTGGATTCGACAAGGCGATAGCGATGGAAATGCTCGTCCAGCCATTCCTTGATTCGTGCGATCTCCTTGCAGCTGACGAGATCCGACTTGTTCGGGATGAGCATGTCCCCGAAGGCGATCTGGTGGAGTTTCAACTGCATCATTTCCGGCACGGCTTGTCCGCATTGTTCTCTCACCTGATACTCAACGGCTTTTGGAATGGTTTGGCGTTTTATTTCATACCACGCCGATTGTAGCATGGAGATTTGAAACACGTCACGAATGGGCGATAAATTAGATATTTCTGCCTCGCGGTTAGAATAACCGTCTAATTATCAGTTTGAAAATTATTGAATTTTTTTGCCGCCTAGATTATGACCTCTCTTGATATCGCTCAAACTCCCAAAACCGATTGCGGACAATCGGGGCAGGTGGCAAGCAAAAGGGGGATCCTTGCATCACTACGCGAGATCCGATAAGGCTCCGGATCCAGATAGCTTCGGATCACTGCGGCTTCATCAACTGATCGTAAATCAGCTGATAGGGCTCCGGCGAGAGGCCGAGGTCGCCGCGGTAGGGGCGGTCGAGGGCGAAGATCATGAAGATGACCAGCCCGATGAAGGTGGATAGCAGGATCACTTGGATGCCGTGCAGCCGCACGTCCTGGATCCGGAAAAAGAAGGCGGAGCACAGGCTGATGAAGGCTCCGCTGACGATGACGAACCAGAGGATGCCGGGCAGGCGGGTTTCTACGGAATCGAGCCGCATCCGGCGGGCTTGGATCATGATGTTGTAGGCGCGCATGGCCTCGGCGTGGAGGATCTTCTGGCCCTCGGTGATGGGTTCGAAGCTGGCGAGGGTTTTCTGAAAGTCATCGATCAGCTTGACCCCGCCTTCGGGAATTTCACCACGACGTTGCTGTGGCCACGCCTGATGGATGACCTGATCGACGTAAATCCGCAGGTCCTCTTGAAGATGCGGGCGGATGGGATCGGGATAGCTGCTGACATCCCGATAGAGGGAGGCGAGGGAGGTGGCTTCCTGCGAGATGGTTTTCGAAACCTCGCCATAGGTTTCCCAGACGCTGACGGACATCAACGCCACGGCGAGTCCGTAGAAGACCATCACGGCCTGCAGCATGGCTCCGCTGAATTCCCCATCCACCTCCTTCACCGCGAGCCGCGGCAGAATCCAGCGGCGGACGATGAAGAGTCCGGCCACCGAGTAGGCACACAAGGTGATAACAATGAGAGGGCCGGAAATCGCGAGAGGAAGATCAAAGAAGGAGTCGATCATGAAGGAGTTGATGTGTGAGTCTTGTGACAACTATGGAGGGACTATCAAACCGCATGCGAGTTCATTCGATGCGGGTGATCGTGTATCCTTTTTGTTCGAGGTAAAAGCGGACGTTCGATTTTCCGATGAAATGTCCTGCACCCACAGCGAAGAACTGCACTTCATCCGGCTCGTTCTTCAACGTGGCGGAAACGTAATCCGCCATGATGACATTCCGATCATAGAGGATGCTTTGCATCAGTCGCTCGCCTACTTTCTTATGTTCACCCAGCATCGTGGAATCCAGCGCTCGATTCATCACTGCCTCAACCTTTCCGGTGTCACCTGAGGTGTAGGCATCGATCATATCGCGCATCAGATTTATTCCCTCCGCGCGCTGCTTCTTCAGGCCGTCCAGAGCATCGGCGAGCAAGAACACCTGTTCTTCCTCGGTGAGATTCCTGAATCCTGTGATCTGTTGTTCGAAGGATTGCATGCCGCTCGTTTTCTTGCCGGCTTTCGAGGCCCTTTCCCACAACTGAAAATCCAAAGGCTTGGTGCCATCCAGCAAAAAGGGCAGGCTCGGGAGCATGAAGCCGATATACCAGGTCTTGAGCGGTTGGTAGAATTGAGCATCGAGCTTCGGATTGATCAATTTCAGCTCAGCGTCCAATTGTTCCGAGAGGTCCTCGCCTAATGAATCCGCCAGAGTTTTGCCGTCGTCGCGGTTGAAAAGGGGGATCGCTGCTGTCTGGCTAGCAGTATCTAATGGCACTTCCGTGTGGAGGTGGGTGGCTTTCTCAAAAGCCTTGGCTGCCGAAGGGTGCAGGGTGGAGATGGGTTCTTGCCCGAAGTGGATCGTTCCGAAAAGGTAGGACGGGCTTTTGATTCCCGGGCCTTCAATTTGCCAGAGCAAGGGTTTGACCGGGTGATCCGGCTCAGCGTGAACGTTTGCCACGACCGGCAGGCAGCCCAGAGCCGCGATGCCAAGTTTCCGCCAGAGATTCCCGATGGCGGGAAACAATGGTTGCGGATCTAGCAGGAAGTGGACATCCTTCGTGGTGAATTTCATGATGGCGGATGTTTTCGGGCCCGGTTGGAACATGGCCGTGATTTCAGTGAAGCAACGAAACGGTCGCGCAGACGACAAACACCAGCGGGAAAATCCAACGGCAGCGGCGGTCGATGGCACGGGCGGTGTCGATGCGGCCGTCCTTTGAGAATTTCGAAACGGTGATGACTTCGATGAGGGCGAGGAAAATGAGCAGCGTGCTTGTCAGGATGAACGCGTCGAGGCGGGTGAGGTAGGGGAGTTTCGGCACGTTTGCCTCGATGGCGAACCGATAGGCGATGAGCGTGAGCATCGAAGTTACGGAAATGCTGAACTGCGGACCGGTGTCGCTGGGGTCGATCCAGAAGACCGACCACGACATCATCACGATGAGCAGCAGAGGCAGGATGACTTTGAGAATGAAATACTGGGAATTCCGGGCGGCTGTGAATTCGAAGGTCAAGCCAGCGGTCGAGAGCCCCGGAGCAATCTGATAGTCGGAAGAGCCGGCGGACGATGACAGCACCTGCCAGTCCTGGATGATGAGATGGTTCGATAGGCCGGAGCCGTCACGCATGCCGGCGGCCACCATCGCCGGATCCGGCTCGAACCGGATATCCTCGGGACGGTAGCCAGGCATCGTGAAGTGGATACCGAAGGTCGCCTGGTCGAACGGGAAGTCCCGCAGGTCGAGCAAGTCGGTGAAGGTGCCGAGGATCCGCTGCCGATAGACCACGTCGCCGTCGGGTGTCACTTCGCCGAACTCCGGCAGCGACCGGGTGGTGCCGCCGGCATCATTCGCGATGAGCAGATTCGGATTCCAGATTTCCGAGAGCGGGTATTTTTTATTACCCGGCCCGTTATGTTTCAGGCTGGGATCATTCCACCGCAGGATGAGCATGAAATTGATGGTGAAGGTCTGCTCCACGCTGTCGATTTTGGTGATGTCGGCGGCCCACACCACGTAGTTGATTTTGGTGGGGCCCGCCTCGGCATTCGGACGCGGGAGGGTCGGCGGGAGTTGGATTGCGGCGATCGCCGCCGGAGCGAATCCGGATAGAGCGAGGATGAGCGACAGGAAAAAGCAGCGGAGAGTGGTGAGACGGCTCATGGCGGGGAGGGCTTCAGAAGCGGGCAGCAGGGAAGATCTCCGGTTGCTGGCAAGCATCCGTAGGGGCCTGCGTGTCGGGTGGAAAGCAAAGAATAAGAGCTGCTACCGACAACGATGTGAACGAGAATAGGAAATTCACCCAAGCCTTGCAGTTCTGATCCAGACCACCAGATGCAGATACCCCAGCGTCAGTGACACGGCGGCAGACATGGTCCAGATGGTCGGGAAGGGTGGGGAAATCCGGGGGACTGCCGGAGATTTTGAAAATGGAGCCGCTGGTCGGATTCGAACCGACGACCTATTCATTACGAATGAATTGCTCTACCCCTGAGCTACAGCGGCGTCTCGCAGAACGCGGCGAAGAAAACAAAGCCGCCGACAACCCGCAAGCGGGAAATTCCGCAGTCCCTTTGGACTGCGGTGAGAATCACCGCTTTGAGAGAGCGCCCGGCCGTCGTTTTGCATCGGATACTTCGGGGAAAAGGCGTGAACGCGGGAATTTTTTCCTGGCTTGGACGGTTTTCGGTTAAGCCAGCCTGCCTCTCAAAGCGGTGAGGCGCCTACCGGCTTTCACCGCAGTCCAAAGTTTCCGCCGTCGGCGGAGTTTGAGTCGGATTCTATTCCTTGAAGTCGGTGTCCGGCTTGGCGAGTTGCAGCTCCTTGATCCAAATATTGCGAAAGCGGACGTCGTGGCCTTCGCACTGGAGTTTCAGGCCGCCGGGAACGTCGGTGAGTCCTTTGCCTTCGTCGTTGCCGCCGTCGATCCCGGATTTCGCACCACCCCAGACTTGGGCGATGGATTGGTTGGTGTGGGCCTTGATGCCGTTGAAATACATCGTCAGCATCGGTTGTTCGGTGAGTTTGCCTTCCGTGAAACGGGCGGCGCGGAAGACGATGTCGTAACTGTTCCACTGGCCGAGGCCCTTGTAAGCCTCGTAGGGGCCTTCAGCTTCGTTGATCACTGCGGCCATGCCGTGCTTGGTCCTGTCGCCATCGAGCACCTGGATTTCAAAACGGTTCTGCAGATAGACGCCGCTGTTTCCGCCAGCCTTCATGATGACGAATTCGATGTGCAGCCGGAAATCCCGATAGGTCTTTTTCGTGACGATGTCGGCGCTGCCGTATTGACGGCCCGCCGCGACCGGATCGTCCGACATTAACACGGTGCCCTTGTCCACCGGGTCCGCGACGATCTTCCACTTGATTGGCAGCGACGAAGCGAACGCCGGGCCTTCCCAATACGTCCACTTGCTGTCGAGCATCTCGCGCGAACCGTCGAAAACGATCTCCGCGCCATCGATGGGTTTGTCTCCGACTGCTGCCGGAACATGAGCTGTTAGAACGAGGGCGGTCAGGAGGATCCGGCGGGTGGTTTTCATTTGGATTTTTTGTTGAAATGTCTGACGATGGCTGCTGTTAGTCCGGGAATGTCGTGTTGCGGAGCTTCGAAAGCGGGCTTCATGCCTTTTTTCCGGAGTGTCTCGCTGGTGACGGGACCGATGCTCGCCGCCACGCAGCCATCGGGCCAATCGATGCCGAGGTCGAAAAAATGATCCACCGTGGAGCTCGACGTGAAGGTGATCATGTCCGCTCCTTCCTCCTCAAGCCGGGCGCGCGCGCCGGTGGGATCCTCCGTTTCGGGGACGGTGCGGTAGGTGATGCAGTTATCAACGATCGCGCCGAGCTTCGTGAGTCCTTCACCGATGACGTCGCGGGTCTCGGCGGCCTTGACCCACAGTATCGTTAGATTTTCGATGTCTTCCTTTTTGAAGGCATCGATCAGTCCTTCCGCGACGAAGCGCTCGGGGATGAGATCCACGGCGAAACGATACTCGCGGATCTTCTGCGCGGTGCCGTTGCCGATCGCCGCGATCCTCGGATTTCCCAAACTGCGGGCGTCGGCGAAGGCGATGAAGAACGCATCGAAGAATCGCTCGACGCCGTTAGGGCTGGTGAAAACGAGCCAGTCGTATTCGTGCGCGTGGGTGACCAGCTCGACAAACTCGCGCTGATCTTCCGGCGGCTCGATGCGGATGGTCGGCAACTCGATGACATCCGCGCCGAGGTCGCGCAGCGCCTTGCTGAGTTCTCCGGCCTGCTCGCGGGTGCGGGTGACGACGATGCGTTTGCCGAACAACGGCCGCTTTTCAAACCAATTGATCTTCTTGCGCTCCTTCACCACGTCGCCGATTACGGCGACGGCAGGGGAGGTGAAATTCACCCGGTCCGCGATGTCGGCGATGTCTGATAGAGTGCCTTCGATCGTTTTTTGTGAGCCGGTGGTGGCCCAGCGGGTGAGGGCGATCGGTGTGTCCGCCGCAGCTCCGTTCTCGATGAAGGCGCTGGTGATTTCCCGCAGACGGGCGACGCCCATGACGAAAACCTTGGTGCCCGGAGCTTTGGCGAGTTGGGCGTAATCGACGGAGCTGAAACCCTTCGTCGGATCCTCATGCCCGGTGAAAATGGTGAGCTGTGTATTGTGATCGCGGTGGGTCACAGGAATGCCGGCGTAAGCCGGGCCGGCGATGGTCGAGCTGATGCCGGGAACGATTTCGAAAGTGACGCCCGCTTCCGCGAGTTCCGCGGCTTCCTCGCCGCCTCGGCCGAAGATCATCGGGTCGCCGCCCTTGAGTCTAACGACATTTTTTCCGGCCTTGGTCTTCTCGACGATGATGTCGTTGATCTGATCCTGTGGAACGGAGTGATCCTTCGCGCGCTTGCCGACGTAGATTTTCTCACAGCCCGCCTTGGTCCAGTTCAGAAGCTCGGGGCTGCTCAACGCGTCGTAGACCAACACATCGGCGAACTCGATGCATTCCTTGGCGCGCAGGGTGACAAGGCCGAGATCGCCGGGGCCGGCGCCGACGAGATAACAGGTTCCGGAAGTGCTCATGAAAGGGAGTTGAAAAGTTCGAGTGCGATTGAAATGGGATCGGTGCCGCGGGCTTCGCCGGATTTCGGCGTGCCGCCCGCTTCGGGAAAAACGCGGGCCTTGAGGTGGATTTCTCCATCGGAGATTGATGAATAGACACCAACCGGCGTGTGGCAGCCACCGTCTAGCAGGCGGAGGAATTCGCGTTCGGCGGTGATCCGCAGCCAGGTGTCGCGATGGCCGATGGTTTCGGCGAACACGCGGCTCGGCGCATCGCCCGCGCGGACTTCGAGGCCGATCGCTCCTTGTCCGGCGGCGGGGAAAAATTCGCTTTCCTCCAGCCGGGTAACGAAAATCCCGGGAATGCAATTCACTTCCTCCGCGGCGTTTCCGATAGGATTTTGCGGGATGAAATCGAGTCTAACGAGTCCGGCTTCGGCGAGCAGGATGGCGTCGTAAGTTTCACCCTCGGCCAGCTTGCGGAGGCGGGTCGGCACGTTGCCGCGGAGGTCGATCACCGTCACGTCGGGCCGCAGCCATTCGATTTGTTTCGCACGACGAACGCTGCTGGTGCCGACCTTGGCACCCACCGGCAACGCCGCCAGCCCGCCCGGCTCGCGCATCACAAGGACATCGCGCACCGGAGCCCGTTCCAGCACGGCTGCTAGAGTGAACCGGTCTTCAAGCACCGTCGGCAAGTCTTTCAGACTGTGCACCGCGATGTCGATTTCACCGGCATCCAGCGCTTCCTCGATTTCCTTGATGAAAACGCCCTTGTCGAAAGTTCCTTCCGCTTTCGCCACATCGGCGAGCGAGACATCGGTCCGCCGGTCGCCGGTGGTGGTGATGACCTTGCGCACAAATTTCCGCTCGGGAAACGCCGCGGCCAGGGCGGACTCGGTGGCGGTCGCCTGCACGAGGGCCAGTTCGCTGCCACGGGTGCCGACGAGAATCGGGGCGGGGGATTCGTCGGTCATTTCGGATTCGTCGGGAGTCATGTCGCGGAGACCTCTTTCCATGGTCACGGATGCCCTTGTGTGCAAGCCCAAGCTTGCGAAGCGGCCGCGTCCGGCGGGAAGATCCGCTCTTCCGTGCTTGAAACGGAGATCCGTCCGCTGTTGATTGTTCGCTGCGCGGATCGTTGGGACGCGTGGACGTCATCGCCCCCAACGCCACTGAACTGGCCGGTGGAACATCGCCAGATCCTGTAGAAACTACCAAGCCATGAACTCGATCCTACGCACGGCGGCCACCATCGGCATCGCCTGTTTTTCCGCGCTTCTGTTCCATCCCACGGAAGCAAGGGCGCAAGCCACGACCCTGCAATCCTTTTTGGAACTGGGCGACATCAAGGGCGAGGCGACAACCGTCGGCCACAAGAACCAGATCGAAGTGATCAGCTTCGGCTCGGGAGTCGAATTGCCTGCGGTCCAAACCGGAGGCGGAGTGGGAAAACCGCAGTTTTACGAAGTGACAGTCACCAAAAACGTGGATAAGGCCTCGCCCCTTTTGTCCATCTACTGTGTGACCGGCAAAATTACGCCAACCGCCACCCTTACGACGGCCCGGATCAATTCAGCAGGGGTGCAGGACTTTTTCAAAATCGTGCTCACGAATGTATCGGTGACCCGTGTGGCAGCGGCGGGCCAGAGCGGCAAGGGCGGAGAGCTGTCCGAGCAACTGTCTCTGGGGTTCCAAAAAATCCAATGGATTTACACCACCTATAATGAAGCCGGAGCGCCGACGGGGACCATCACCAAGGGCTTCGATTTGAAATCCAACACGCCTTTCTGACTCACTGCTTCAGCGGATTCAGTTTCTCCTCGTTCCGCGATCACGTCTCCGCGATCACGGACTATCGTTATGGCCGAAAATGGGATATCTCTATTCACGTCGCTGCGAGCAACCGCTCCCCCCACGGAAGCCTAAAGCGAAACACCACTTCTCTTTCCCCCCGAGAGAAGCCGAACCTCCCCCCGGGTTCCGAAAAGGCCGACAAAAATCGAAAGTCCCCCCGCTTCGATTTCTGCCGGTTTCTTTTTTTCTATTTTTCGTGAGGACGGGTTTCTGAAAACGATTTGGTCTCGCCTGACGGATTGAGGATCTTGCCGCGGAGGATGGCACCGGGTTTGGCCAAGGGAATTTCATGCTTCCAACCGTTGTCCCAGAAAAGGCAGATGACCTCGCCCTTCAATTCCCAATGACCCGTGGATCCATTGGAGTGGCCCAAGCTGCCGTCGCGCCGGATGTCCAAAACTCCGCCCCCTTCCGCGTCGTTCCAGCGACCTAACAATGGTTGAGCCTGCTGGAGGTTGATTTCCCGCTTTAGAGCGAGAGCTTCATCCGGTTTCCCCGAGCTCATTGCCAGATCGTAGAGTTTGGTCAGCGCCGCGACGTAGCGATCCCGGATCGGGGCGTCGGCGTCTTCGATGGATTTGACGTAGTCACGCTGGAGCTTTTGTGCGGCGGCTGGCAATGGCGCGACCTCAGCTGCTGAGGCTGTGTGAAGAAAAGTGACGAGCACGAAGGAAAGAGAGTGGGGAGCAATTTCATATTCAGCGAACGTTGGTTTTTACGGTCATCCTTATAACATTAGGAACCTATCCGTCGCTTTTCATCGCCGCCAGAAAAATGGAAGGCTGCCAAATTCTCAGATCTTTGCCTGGCAGCGCTCAGGTCCCCGGTAGTTGCAGCTTCCCCAGCTCGTGGTCGATGATCCGCTCGCATTGCTCGATCTGGAGCTGGCGGCGGGTGCGGGCCTCGTCGGCCAACTGCTCCAGCGTGTCGATGTCGTAAAGATAGACTTCCTCGATTTCGCCCACCGCCGGGTCGATGTCGCGCGGCACGGCGATATCGATGAAGAACAGCGGCCGGTATTTCCGCGCCCGGCGGGCCTTTTCCACGTCAGCCCGCTGGATGATTGTGTGGGGTGCGCCAGTCGAGGAAATCACCACATCCACTCGTGAGAGGACGCTTTGCCAGTCGTCGAAACGCACCGCGCTGCCACCCATTTCCGTGGCCAATTCCTGCGCTCGGTCAAACGAGCGGTTCGTCACGAAAATCGACTTCGCCCCGCGCGACACCAGACTCTGCGCGGTGATCCGGCTCATCTCCCCGGCTCCCAGAATCATCACCTCGCTGTTCTTCAAGTGGCCGAAAATTTTCTCCGCCAAATCCACCGCCACGTTTCCGACTGAGGTGGAGCCTTCCTGAATCGAGGTTTCCGTCCGGACTTTCTTACCGACGCCGAACGCCCGTTGGAAAAGCTTGTTCAGGACGATTCCAGTCGCGCCCGCGTCCAGTGCCGATTGATAGGCCTGTTTGACTTGGCCGAAAATTTCCGTTTCACCGAGCATCATCGAGTCGAGCCCGCTAACGACCCGGCAGAGGTGGCGCGCGGCGTCCGCTTTCTCCTTTCGATAGAAATGGGCGGACACGCTGGAGTCCACTTGGATCTTCTCGGCGAGGCGCGTCTCGATTTTTTCAAAGGCGGCGCGGGCGTCTTCGGCGGCGAGGTAGAATTCGGTCCGATTGCAGGTGGAAATGACGACGGCTTCCGCTGCTTCGGCGAGTTCGGCGAGTTCGGTGGACGCCTCGCCGAGCTTCGGTGTGCCCACGGCGAAGCGCTCCCGCACTTCCACGGGGGCGGTGCGGTGATTGAGGCCGAGGCAGAGAAGTTCCATCAGACGAACGCGAAAACCACCAGTGACAGCACAAACAACCCCACCGCCGACAGCGAAAGCCGCCGACCCGTCAACCCGCGCACCTGCTTCACCGCCAGCAGCACTCCGTACCCCAGCCACACCGCGACCGCCGCGATCAGATGGCCCCACGCCGATTGCGTCCGCGGCATGAGAAATCCCGCCACGATCCCGACCGTCAGCAAAACTCCACCCAGCCACAGCAGCCGCTCCAGCGAAACGAGCAATTCCCGCACCGGAGGCAGGTTGCGGAACAGCCCGCTTTTCAAATGATGATCCTTCAACTGCTTGTCCAAAACCAGGAACATCACCCCGGCCACCGCTGCCAGCGCCAGCGCGCCGTAAGCCAGCACCGACATCGCCGAGTGCGTTTCATGCCACGGATTTCCGCCTGCCAGTTTGATCGGATGCGCCGTCAGCGTCCCCGGAATCAGCGCCATTCCTTGAAAAATCACCACCACCGGCGCGGTGAACACCCCGAGCAGCGAAATCCGATATGCAGGGCCGATCAGCAGGTAAAACAACGTCAGCGACCAGGCCAGAAACGTCAAAATTTCGCCCCGGTCCATCAACGGGCACGCCGCCCGCATTTCGCCGCGAGCCGCCAGAAACCCGATCTGGCAAAGAAAAGTCGCCGTCATCCACATCACCGTCCAATGGCTCCGATGCCCGCGGTGCACCGAAATCATGCCCCACACGCCTCCAATGGTGGCGAGCAGGGTGGAAGCGATGAGAAACCAGCGGTCCATGCCCATCCATGGAGTCCCCGCGCCCCCCGCGCAAGCATCAAGTCCTGCTCATCAGGTTAAGGGGCGGGGACGTCTCGTCCCCGCGCACCTCTATTTAATGTGAGACCGTCACGTTGGTCGGCAGGGCTCTCATCACAATCCTTTCCAGTGCCGGAAAAACTCGTCGTATTCGACCAGCACTCCCGTCGCGTGCAGGTAGATGAATGTCAGCCAGGCGATCGCGTTGGCGGCTGCGATGCTGAAGACCAACCGACGCCATGCTCCCGGCTCTCGCCAGAACGCCCATGCGGAGAATGCTCCGGCGAATAGCAGCGCAACGTTGACGACATGGATCATTGTGAAGATCCCGTCGCCGATGTGGTTGGCGTATCGCTCCCCGCCGTAGTCTCCGTAGAAAAGCCGTAATCGATAAACAATCTGCCACCATTGGAGGCCTGCGAACACGATGCCGAAGGCGGTGAGAAGGATGGCGAGTGATTTCATGGTGTGCGTGGTGAGGCTAACGTTCCAAGCTCAGTAACCGGCCACTAGACGTGCCGATTGCAACCGCGATGGCTCGCCACCGTTCGCTGCGATGCACGTTAGGTGGCGGTGGTATATTTATGGAGGTCAACCTCGCAGGATGTTTTTTTGCACGGTCCAGTCGTATAACAGGGGTGAAAATGCGGCGAGGGGATTTAGCAGCCTATTTGGGAAGTTTCCAAATCCCCTTTTTTATTTGGACTTGCGACCATCGGCCTACCTTGGATGTGTACCGTTTTGCCTTGGACGTGTACCGGCCAGCCTTGGACGCGCACCGGTCCACCTTGGACGCGCACCGGTCCACCTTGGACGCGTATCGGCCTGCCTTGGATGCGCATCGATTTACCTTGGGCGTGCCACCCCGCCAATCACCGCTTCGAGCGCATCGCGTAGACCTGCTTCAGTCCGCTTTCGCTCAGTTTCCGGTATTCCTCCGACTCCACCCCCACCAATCCGATGCGTCCCTCCGCGTCATAATGCACGCCCCAGCCGTAGCTCTTCGGCAGCGGCGACGCCCGCAGGCACGCCTGGGGCTTCGCGAAAATCTCCATCAGGATCTCCTTCCGCTGTGCCTTGGCCTCTCGCGCTGAAATTTCCTTCCGCCCGCAGTGCACCCGGAAATACAGTTCCCGCTCCGTCAGTTGATAGGGATGCGCTGCCAGCAACTCGTATTGCCATGCCGCCACCGTTTTCCCGGCCGCCCGCTCGGGCGGCACGACGGCCACTGCGGTCTTCGAGTCCTGCGCCACGCGGATGAAGGTGTTTGTGTAGGACATGGCTGCAGAATCCAACGACAACCGGCTGACATCAACGCGATTCGTCCGGCTGGAAGTTCAGGTGGAATGATACCACGTCTTTCGATCGCTGGAGTATTCCCAGCTGTCCATTATACTACCTTGCGATACAAAACTGAAGGAGTAGCTGACGCCGTCCGAGTGATAGCTGTTGGAACGGCGAAGAAAGCGCGGGACAACGGGCTTGGCGGGAAGTTGGTCGAGGCTGGTTGGGTAAGCGCCGTGAGCCTGACGATAAACCTCAAGCAATGGCGCGACTTGCGCCGGATACTCCTTGGCAGCGGCGATTCCGCGCTGCTGAACAAAACGGCAGGTGGGAATGGCAAGTCCGACAAAACAGCCGAACGCCGTGACAATCGAGAGAATGGTCAGTCCGGGACGAAATGAACTCCCGATGCGACGAGCGACGATCAAGCTAACGACGCCAAAAAGCGAAACAGGAATTCCGATCCAGAAAAGCGCCATAAAACCGAGCATCGAGAGAATAAACGGGTCCATGAACCAGACAACGGCGGCGAAAACCGCGACCACTGCCGCAACAATCAAATAGCGGTCGTTCATAAACGTATGTTAGGGGAAGCACGTATTTCGGCCACTGTCCAGTCGTATAACAGGGGCAGAAACGCGGCGAGGGGATTTTGAAATTCGGAGGGGACGCATTCGGCTCCTTGGTTTTTGGAATCCTCCTGTGATGAGCAATAGGAATTTGTGTGCTTCGCTTGGCAAGATGGAGATGATAAGGAAGGTCCGTGTCTCCTGTTATGAAACAACTCAGAGTTGCAGCACCCGGTCTAGTTCTTCTTCTCGCGCAGATTCCGATTGGCTGGGCGGTTTGGATGGCAGAAATGATTGCGAGGCATCATTGGGTGGAGTCCGATATGGAGCTTCCGCTGGCAGCGATCTGGGCAATACGATTTGGAATGGTGATTCCCATCGGGGCCCTCGTAGCGTCCGTTTTGATTCTCATCCTTTCGCTGAAAAAGGGCCGGGCCTGCATGTCGGTGGCATTCTCGCTGGCTATCGGTGAAGCCATTTTGCTCGCGCTTTTCGGACTTGGCCTCGTTCTCCCTGCAATGGATATTCTCTATCACATGGGGGATTCCTGAATGGCTTAAGTGCCGGCGGGGGCGGTAATCCAAAAAACGGGGACACGAACGGCCCGGCTCCTTGTTTGATCTGTTGGAATCGGCTGGTCTATCAGAGGTGGGCGCCTACGGCGTCGAGCCTGGAGGATCGATCTTAGAACGAACGCTTCAGCAGGAAGCCATAGTTGGTTTCCTCCCTGCCCCGGTCCTCGACTCTGGGGGTGAATTTCCACTGGCCGGATGGTGGGGTGGGCTTGCTTTTTTTCGGCGTTGCCGGAATGACGGGCTTGGTCGTGGCGTTGACGTAGACTTTCGTCTTGGCGGGCTGGACGATTTTCGCCCGTTTGGGAACGGCGAGCGGAATCGAGCTGATCGGCACATGACGCGGACCGGCGTGCGCGGCCGCAGCCATCAGGGCGAAACAGAAGGTGGATTTCGCCATGGTATTCGATGTTCTCTTCTTCATCGTGGCTCACATTCTACATCTTTTTGATGAGAAATCCAGAAGTGACGCGCGATTCCGGCGTGGGGAAATTTCGGGACCGCTCTGGACCGTGCCTATACGCAATTTTTCCGGCCCCTGGCGGCGGTGAGGGCAACCATAAGAAATCACCAATCCGCATTCATCAATCGATCACTTTTCCGCGATCACTGCCGTCGCCTTGAGGGAGCTTGTTCGCGAAAGTATTCCAGCCACCCGGATGTCAGCGTGTCGGAGGGTTTCCTCTCTTTTTCCGCTTGGTATTCTCCAATGGTTTTTCCCCAGTAAAACCCGATCCACCCGCTGACGGAGCTGCTGGATTTTCCAACGAATTCATCCATCTCCTTCACACTGCAGTTCAGCGGAAACATTTCCTCGATTAGCAATGGTTTGCCGATCTTGTAAACCTCAAGAGCTTTGAGTGCTTTATCCACCTCGCCAGCTTTCGGATAGACATGGATGCTCGTGAAGTCGAGATGGCGGGCGGCTTCGGGTGAGTAGAAATCCGGCTTGGCTTCCGGCCAGGTCATGGCCCACGGAATCACGCCGACGGTGATGAGATGCCCGGGATCCTCGGCACGGATCGCCGTGGTCAGCTTCTTCACCCAAGCCTCGACGATCTCAACCGCGGACCGGCCGTCCGGATGCAGTGTCAGGCGCTGGATGAAATAACTGCCGCCCAGCTCACCCGCCAGCCAGCCGTCAGACTGCTTGCCGCTGGTGACCGGTTCGTTCATCAGGTCATAACAGAAGACGGCGGAGTGCCCGCGACAGGTCATGGCCACGGCCCGCCAGAAATGCGCCTGCACTTCCCAGCGGGCCGCCTCGTCCATCTCATCATACCAGCGCGGCACATCCTGTCTGTGATAACAGCCGAGTCCCGTGAGATCGAGCCGGAGCCCGTTGTTTCCAGCGAGGTCGAGCAGCTTGTGCAACTGCGACAAGGTTTCCGTGTTAGGCCGGTCCGGAGTGATCATGAATTTGCCGAGCTGCAGGTGGATCCTCACGACGTTGGCTCCAAGATCGCGGATCTCCTGGAAGTCGTGACGGACGGTTTCCCATTCCTCGACCCAATAGTCCTCCAAAAGCCGGCCGCCTCCTGCGGAATCGTCGCGATCGTAGTTCACGCCCCAGATCCGGAAAGGCTTGCCGGAATCAGTGAGGACGAATCCCAAGCCATCGGGACCAATACGGACCGTCTCCATCACTTCCGCGGATTTGACCACCCCAAAACACAACCAACCAAGCCAGCAGGCAAGCAACGGACGGGCAAACCCCTGGCGGAAAATGGAGCGAAGGATCATGGGTCGCAAGGTGGACCGGAGAATTCGATCGCTCAACGATTTTTCATCCGCTACCGCGGCATCATCCGGGATTTTCCGTGAGCTGAGAAGAAAAAGAGCCTCCGGCGGAAGAGGGTGGTTACCGGCGGTCATCGAGCGACGCTACCCATGAAAAAAGCGGGGACATTGCTGCCCCCGCTTGTGGTTTGTTCTGTTGGAATGCGTCGGTCTATCAGAGGCGCGCGAGCACGGCGTCACCCATGCCGGACGTGCCGACTTTGGTCTCGCCGGGTTGGCTGGTGGCGATGTCGCCGGTGCGGAAGCCGTCGGCGATGGTCTTGGCTACGGCGGCTTCGATCGCATCGGCGGCTTCGATTTCACCGAGGGAGAAACGCAGGAGCATGGCGAGCGAGAGGATCTGGGCGATCGGGTTGGCGATGCCTTGGCCGGCGATGTCGGGAGCGGAGCCGCCGGACGGTTCGTAGAGTCCGAAGTAGAGGCCGTCCTCGCGTTGCTTTCCTAACGAAGCGGACGGCAGCATGCCGAGGGAGCCGGAGATCATCGCCATTTCATCGGATAGAATATCGCCGAAGAGGTTTTCCGTGACTAACACATCGAACGAGCCGGGACGCTTGATGAGCTGCATGGCGGCGTTGTCCACATACATGTGGGAGAGCTGGACTTCGGGAAACTCTTTCGCGATTTCCACGACGGTCTCGCGCCAGAGCACGGAGGAGGCGAGCACGTTGGCCTTGTCCACGGAGAGGAGTTGCTTTTTCCGGCCCATGGCGGCGGTGAAGGCGACGCGGGCGATGCGCTCGATCTCGCTCTTCATGTAAACCATGGTGTCGAAGGCGACGGGCTCGCCGTTGCGCTCCTCGCGGCCTTTCGGCGTGCCGAAATAGACGCCGCCGGTGAGTTCGCGTACGCAGAGAACGTCGAAGCCGTCGGCGATGAGTTCCTGTTTGACCGGTGAGGCGTGGGTGAGGGCGGGGAGACAAACGCCTGGGCGGAGGTTGGCGAAGAGTCCGAAGTGTTTGCGCAGCGGAAGTAGTGCGCCGCGCTCGGGCTGGATGTCCGGTGGCAGGGATTCCCACTTCGGTCCGCCGACGGAGCCGAAGAGGATTGCGTCCGCGGCCTCGCTGGCGGCGACGGTTTCCGGAGGAAGCGGGTGGCCGGTGGCATCGATGGCCGCACCGCCGACAAGGTGCTCGCTGCGGGAAACGGTGAATCCGAATTTCGCCTCAACGGCGTCGAGAAGGCGAAGAGATTCGGCCATGACTTCGGGGCCGATGCCGTCTCCGGCGAGGATCGTGATGCGGTGGCTGCGTGACATGCGCGGGAAAATGGCGGGCGGTCCGGTTTGTGGCAAGTGTGCAAAATGCGGGGTGGCGGATTTGGGGGGATTCAAGCGAAACGCGGAGCACGCTGAGGTCGCGGAGAGGGGCGCAGAGCTTGTTCAAGAAACTCTTCTCCGCGCTTCTCTCTGCTGCCTCTGCTCCTTTGCGTTTCGTTTGTTAACCTTGGCTTGCGGAGTGCTCAGGTAGGGATCATTCTTTGTTTACTATGCAGGCCGTGACCGATCGCTTGAAGAATTTCCTCCAATATGTGGCCGTCAATCTGATTGACGAACCCACTCAGGCGCAGCTCAAGGTGGCGGAACTCGGGCCGAAGAAACTGCGTTTCAAGCTGGTCCTCGCCAGGCAGGACGTTGCGATGCTCATCGGCCGCAACGGCTTCACCGCCTCGGCGATCCGCAGCGTGTTGAAAGCAGCGGCAGAGCGGGAAGGGGTGCAGGTTTCATTGCAGATTCACTCGCACGAGGAAGAGGCGGAACTGCTGGCGCGGGGTGACGGGCATTGAGGAACGCGTTTGTTCTCTGAGAAAAATGCATCTCTACCTCTCATCGTATCTTATCGGCGATCAAGGCCACAACCTCGCGCACCTCGCACGAGGCAAGACTGCTCTGGTAGTTTCTAACGCACTTGATTTCTCGAATGATTCCGAGCGTCTCAGGTCTGGAATGGAGCGGGAGATTGGCCGGCTGGCTGACCTCGGAATTCCTGCAGAGGTTTTGGATCTCCGGGACCATTTCGCTTACCAAGGCATCCTTTCTGAGAAGCTCGCGACGGCTGGCATGTTGTGGGTGCTCGGAGGCAACACCTTCTTGCTACGTAAAGCTATGCACCTCAGCGGACTCGACCAATTGATCCATGACAAGGTTGACGACGAGCATTTCCTCTACGGAGGCTACAGCGCCGGTATTTGTGTTCTTTCCCCTTCATTGAGAGGCATTCATCTTGCTGATGAGCCGGAAGCTCAGTCCAACGGATATGAGCACCCCACAATATGGGAAGGACTTGGCGTCATTGACTACTATATTGTGCCTCACTACAGATGTGACCACTTTGAATCAGAAAGCATGGAGGCTGTCGTGGACTACTACGGTGAGAATGATCTTCCGTATCGAGCAATTCCGGATGGCGAAGTCATCCTTGATACAACTCACAACAGAGAACAAGTCGTCGCTCCGAACCGCTCATCACCGTCCACTTTGAATTTAACGTCCTCCGTTCGCGTTTCGGAGGACTAAAACGTTATTTCGCGTGTGCGGTCGCGAAATTCGGATTCAAGGGATTAACATTCGCCCGGCGTTGTTGGGGGATGACGACAAGGTCCATGTCTTCCATCGGGATCGCTCCCAGCAAAACTTCATCGCCCATCACAATTGCTCAGACGAAGGCCACGCGGTTCTTGAATTGGGTTTCTATCGGGCCGACATAGGGAACCACCTGCCGCGAGCCATCTGCCAAAGTGATTTCCTTCCGAGTCAGCTCTTCCAACCCCAACTGAAGCCTGATGTGTTCGGGGATGATCAAAAATACGGAACCGGTATCGGCCAAAGCCTGTGTTTCGACAGGTTGGTAATCTGGATCACGTGGATTTTTGAGGGTGAGCATGCAGTAGGATAAATCAACGCGGAACCATGGTCAAAATGCGTTTGGTTCACAAGGTTCGAATCATGAGGTGAAAGCCGGACATCCCGGACCATTCCGCTCGAAATCATCCGACGGCGGCTCGAGCTATCTGCGGGCGAATGTCATCGCAATTCGGGTCACTAAATATAGTGTAGGAACCAGCGACAGAGCAGCGCTTGCATTGAGAAAAACGGACTGCGGCTGACTACGAAGATGCCGCTTCACAAACGATGCCGCCAGCATGGTTGCGGCGAGAATCCCCATAATGATTGCAGCGAATGTGAATAGCCACGGGAGCATTTGGAGGCTAAATCCAACGGATCCTTCAGTGGCGGAAGGAGGCACGCCGTTGCGGTAATCCGCCACTTGCTGCCACATGCGGATCGTTTCCAAGCTAACGGCACTCGAAATCACTCCGATGCCCAGTGCGATCGCACTCAGGTAATTGGTGGAGTATTCCGGAGAGTTGGACATGGAAACAAGGGGCGACGATGATCAAACCATCGCCAAACACCCCGGACAATTCTGCGCGAAATGATGCGGCTCGATTTCATCGAGGGATGGTGATTTATCCGTTAGGCATAGTTCCGGCTTTCCGAGACGGTTTCGGGGTTGGAAAGAACATCCCGGGACCGGCCGAGAGAGATCGGGTGGGAGGCCGGGGATTGTGTAGAGCAGTTCGCCCTTGGGGTGGCTGGCGGGGATGGATTTCAGCAACGACCGGGTGTAGGCGTGCAGCGGGTGGCGAAACAGCTCGGCTTTCGGCGCGCTCTCGACGATGCGCCCGGCATACATCACGTTGATGTGGTCACACATTTCCGAGACGACGGCGAGATCGTGGGTGATGAAAATGACGGCGGTGCCGAGCTCTTTCTGGCGGTCGCGAATGAGGTCTAACACCTGCTTCTGCACCGTCACATCGAGGGCGGTGGTGGGTTCGTCGCAGATGAGAAGTTCGGGTCGGGTGATGAGGGCCATGGCGATCATCACGCGCTGGCGCATGCCGCCGGAAAATTCGTGGGGATAGGAGTGGATGCGCTTCTCGGGCTCCGGGATGCCGACTTCGGCGAGGGCGTCGATGGCACGGTGAAGCGCTTCCTTGCCGTGGCAGTTTTCATGAAGCGCGAGCGGCTCGGTCAGTTGCGCGCTCACTTTCATGAACGGGTTGAGCGATGTCATCGGATCCTGGAAAATCATCGAGATGCGCTTGCCGCGGATTTTGCGAAGCTGCTTTTCCGATGCCTTGAGGAGATCTATGCCGTCGAATAGCGCCTGCCCGCTATGAATCCGGCCGGGAGGCTGCGGGATCAATCCGAGCAGCGAATAGCAGGTCACGGATTTTCCCGAACCCGATTCGCCGACGATGCCGAGCGTTTGTCCGGGATCGACGGAGAAGGAAACGTTTTCCACCGCATGGACGACGCCGTTGCGGGTGTGGAAGCGGGTGGTGAGGTTCCGGACGTCGAGCAATGCCATGACGTGGCGGAGTCTGGTCGCTACGGGGAAAAACGCAAGCCCAGCGCCGCTTCGATCGATGCCACGATGTCTTCGGCCGTGGATTCGATCTCCACGGTGACGCCTTCGTCGGGCAGCGGTTGCTCCAAGGTCGCGAGCTGGCTCTCTAACATTCCGGTCTTCATGAAATGACCGGCGCGTCCGGCGAGCCGAGTTGCGAGAGTTGCCGGGTCTCCTTTGAGATAGGCCAAAACCACGCCGGGTGTGCCGACGCCGAGGTTTACGCGATACATCCGTTTCAAGGCCGAGCACGCCAGCACGGTCAAAGCATCAGGCGGAGTGGCATCGACCACTTCGGTTCGCAACCGATCCAGCCATGGCGCGCGGTCGGCATCGTCCAAGGCCTGACCTGCCGACATTTTCGCGACGTTGGCGGGCGGATGAAAATCATCGGCGTCGAAGAACTTTCCGCCGTTCCTTGATGCCAGCAGCGCGCCGACCGTGGATTTTCCCGATCCGGCGACTCCCATGACGACGATGACTCGCGGTTTCTCCATGCGGCGGATCGTCGGGATTCCGGCGGCTGATTTCAAATCCGAAGTTGGGATTGCCGACTTCGGGAAAACCCTGCTAATTGGCCCCGAATGAAAGCCCTGCTGCTCACCGCGCCCTCGACCTTCGATTTCACCGAAGTCCCTGATCCGTTAGCGGGTCCCGGCGAAGTGTTGATTGACGTCAAAGCCTGCGGCATCTGCGGCAGCGACATCCACGGCATGGACGGCCGCAGCGGCAGGCGCATCCCGCCGATCGTGATGGGGCATGAGGCGGCGGGAATTATTTCAGCGCTGGGCGAGGGAGTGAGAGATTGGAAAATCGGCGACCGCGTGACCTTCGATTCCACGGAATTTTGCGGCGAGTGCGAGGAGTGCCAGCGGGGGAATTTTAATCTCTGCGCGAATCGGAAAGTGCTCGGTGTTTCCTGCGGCGATTACCAGCGGCATGGATGTTTCGCCGAACAAGTTGTTTTACCAACCCGCATTCTCCACCGCCTCCCGGACTCGCTGAGTTTTGAAAAAGCGGCTTTCGCCGAGCCTGTCGCCATCGCGCTGCATGCGGTGAATCTCGCGCCGGAAACTTTCGACGAGCCTGCCATCGTGATCGGCGCAGGATTGATTGGTTTGTTAGTCATCCAGGCGCTCAAGGCTCGCGGATGGAAAACCGTCATCGCCGTGGATCTCGATGAATCCCGCCTCGCTCTCGCCAAGCAACTCGGCGCATCCGAAACCTTCTCCGCCAAACAGGAAAATCTGGCAGCCCATCTCCGCTCGATCTGCGACGGAGATGGCGCGCAAGTGGCCTTTGAAGTCGTCGGTGCCGCTGCTCCGGTGGACCTCGCGATTCGCAGCGTGTGCAAAGGCGGGACCGTGGTGTTAGTGGGAAATCTCCAGCCAAGCGTGCCCATGCCGCTGCAGGAAGTCGTCACCCGCCAGATAAGTTTGAAAGGTTCCTGCGCGTGTGCCGGAGAGTATCCCGAGGCGATCCGGCGTATTGAAGATGGATCGATTCAGGTCGAGCCGCTGATGAGCGCGAGCGTTTCGTTAGGAGACGGCGCGGAATGGTTCGCCCGGCTCGCCAACAACACGGAAGGTCTTCTCAAAGTCATTTTGAAACCATGAAATCCTTCGATCTATCGGGCCGCACGGCCCTTGTCACCGGAGCCAGCCGCGGGCTTGGCGAACGCTTTGCCCTGACCCTCGCCGAAGCCGGCGCGGACATCATCGGCACCAGCCGGAATCTGGCGGCGCTCGATGGCATCCGCTCGCAGGTGGAAGCGTTAGGCCGGAAGTTTTTTCCCGTGGCTCTCGATGTGGGTTCGTTCGAGAGCATCCAATCCGCCGTTAGTGAAATGAAATCGCAGGTGGAGCGCATCGACATCCTCGTCAATAACGCGGGCTGCAATGTCCGCAAGCCTGCGACGGAGATCACCTGGGACGATTGGAACCTCGTCATGGACACCAACCTGCGCGGCACATTCTTCGTCGCCCAGCAGGTGGCGGCGCAATTCATGATCCCGGCGCTATACGGCCGCATCATCAACATCGGCTCGGTCACTTCCGTCGCCGGTTACGCAGGCCTCGCTCCCTACTGCGCCAGCCGCGGCGGGACCAAACAACTCACGATGAGCCTCGCCGACGATTGGGGAGTGCATGGTATCACCGTGAATTGCCTCGCACCCGGATGGTTCAAGACCGCCCAGAACGCGGTGATGTATGAGGACAAGGAATGGGTGGAATATCTCAGCGACCGCATCCCGCTGAAACGCCCCGGACAAACCGGCGATCTCGATGGCCCGCTCGTTTTCCTCGCCTCCGAAGAAAGCCGTTACATGACCGGCCAGCTCCTCCTCATCGACGGCGGCATCTCCACCGGAGCCACCCGCGCGGTGCCGAAGAAGAAATGATGGCACCTCGCAGATGTCGCGGAAGTGCGCTTGCGGGGGGCAGGCAGGAAGTGTTAAATGAGCAGTATGGAAATCGCTGAAATCATGCGGGAAGTCCGAAAACTACCGGATGACCAGTTGCTGGCCTTGGCCGCCCAAGTGGATGAAGAAGCCGCACGCGCCGTGGACCATCGCTTTGAAGCCATGGTGCGCGATGGCGGTTTTGCGAATCTGGCGGAGGAAGCACTGCGCGAGGAGAAGGAAGGTAAAACGGTTCCTTTGAATGAAGTCCTCGACCAGCACCACATTTCGTAAGCAGTTTGCGGAATTGGAACCTGACGTGCGCCGCCGGGCTCGCAAACAGTTCAGGCTGTGGCAGGATGACCATTGGCATCCATCGCTGCATTTCAAACGGGCCGGAGCCTATTGGTCGGCACGGGTGGATCGCGACCACCGGGCGCTTGGTGTTGAAAGTGATGGAACCATCGTGTGGTTTTACATTGGAAAACACGATGGATACGAGCGGCGCATTTGAGCGGGGAGTCGGAGATTTTCGCACGCCTTCGGGATTTTTGTTAGCCGATGATCAAATGTGCTTCGATCCATTGCGCGACCTCCGAAAATTTTCCATCCGCCACCTTCTTTCCGAGAACCAGAACCGGCACCTGCTCGCGGGTGTGATCGGTTCCGGGGTGATAGGGATCATTGCCGTGATCGGCGGTTAGGATCACGAGGTCGTCCGCTTCCACCTTGCCGATGAAGCCGCCCAGCCATTCATCGAACTCGCGCAGGCATTGCGCGTAGCCCTCCGGATCGCGGCGGTGGCCGTAGAGCGAATCGAAATCCACGAGGTTGGCGAAGATGAAATGCGGTTCCTCCCGTTTCTCCGCCCACAGCCGGGCTATCACTTCCATTCCTTCGGTATTCGATTTCGTGGGATGCGATTCGGAAATGCCCGAGTCGGCGAAGATATCCGAAATTTTCCCCACGCCGATCGTCGTCACGCCCGCGGCCTGCAATCGGTTCAGCACCGTCTCACTCGGCATCAGCGAGTAGTCGTGGCGGTTTCCCGTGCGTTTGAAATCCGCCGCCGAGGAACCGAGAAACGGCCGCGCGATCACCCGGCCGATCCGGATGCCGCGCTCGTCCAGCAGCGCCCTCGCCGTGTTGCAAAGCTTCCACAAGCGCTCCAGTCCGAACACCTCCTCATGGGCCGCGATCTGGAGCACGCTGTCGGCGCTGGTGTAGAGAATGGGCTTTCCGGTGAGGAGATGTTCCCCGCCTAACTGAACAAGGATTTCCGTTCCGGATGACGCGCAATTCCCGATGAACTCCACGCCACCGCGCTTTTCCAATTCCGCGACGAGGTCATCGGGAAATGCTTCGAAGGTCGCGAACGCTTCGTCCAGCGCGCAGCCCATCAATTCCCAATGACCGGTCGTCGTGTCCTTGCCCGCGGAGGTTTCCGTCAGCCGGGCCCACGAGGCGTTTTCCAGCGTTTGAACTTTCCCTGGAAGGGCGAGCACATCGGCCAGTCCCAGGGATTCAAGGTGGGGGAGGGAAAAGCCGGGGATGTTCCCATACAAGTGTCCCAAAGTATTCGCGCCACCGTCGCCATAGTCCGCCGCATCCGGCGCGTCACCACAGCCAACGGAATCCAAGACGATGCACAAGGCGCGTTTCATGGATTCCTTCTAGCTTCGGAAATATAAGGGTTCCAGCGGATTGTGGGCCGCGATGGAAGGAAGACTTTTTAACCGCGGATTTCACGGATGAAGAGGATGGAAGAATTAGAATGAAGGTTCCGATTTCTTGGATACTTCTCTTATCCATGTTATTCGCGAAATCCGTGGTTAAAAATTTTCCTCATCACGCATAACGGTTGAAAGTCGGCGGGCGGAGGAAACCGACGAGGGTTTGGCCGGAGGCTCTGGCGAAATCGATGGCGAGGGAGCTGGGGGCGGAGATGCCGGCGACGGCCGGGATGCGGGCGGCGAGGGCCTTCTGCATGATCTCGAAGGAGACGCGGCCGGAGACGAGCAGGAAGGATTTTTCCAGATCGAGGCCGTGGTGCAGGGCGTGACCGATGACCTTGTCCGTGGCATTGTGGCGGCCGATGTCCTCGCGCACGACGAGGAGCTCGCCGGTTTCTGAAAACAGTCCGGCGGCGTGGAGGCCGCCGGTGGTGTCGAAGGTGCTTTGGGCGGAACGGAGTTTTTCGGGGGCCGCGAGAAATGCGGCATCGGAGATTTCGACGCGTGGATGGATGGGCGGCGATTCGGTGAAGATCGCGTCCAGCGTCGCCTTGCCGCAGAGGCCGCAGGAGGAGCCGGTGAAAAAGTGTCGGGTGAGTTTGTATAGATCGACGGTGACGTCGTCCTGGAGAAACAACAGCACACGGTTTTCCTCCGGACGCGGCTCGATTTTCCGCAACTGAGAGACTTTGGAAATGATCCCTTCCGTGACAAGAAATCCCGTGGCCAGTTCCTCGTCGTGGCCCGGCGTCCGCATGACGACGGCGACCGGATGCCCGTCGAGCCGGATTTCCAACGGTTCTTCGACCGCCACTTGATCATGGGTTTCCTCTGATCCGCCGGGGTGGCGGCGGGTGAGGGGAATCGTGCGGGAGGTTTCCATTTTTCCAGCGTGCCAGTTCCGGGGGACTCAGCAACTCAACATTCTCGGGTGGTGAAACCGAAACGCGGAGGCGGGGAGGTCGGAGAGAGAGGCGCGTAGAGGTTGTTGGCGAAGATTCCGAATCTCAGCGTCTTCCCTCCGCTGCCTCTGCGTCTCCGCGTTTCGCTTCATCCTTCAAGTTCTTCTCTTTACCACCGGTGGATTCGCCGCTAATTCCGTCTCGCAATGCACGGATTTTCCTACAAAAACGGCTCACTTTTCTGCGAAGACGTCGATCTCTCCACCTTGGCTGCCGAACACGGCACCCCGCTCTACGTCTATTCCGCAGGCACGATCATCGACCACTACACGCGCCTCGATGCCGCGCTGAATGGCGTCGATCACGAGGTGGCCTACGCGGTGAAGGCGAATTCCAATCTCTCCGTGCTCCGTTTGCTCGCCACCAAGGGCGCGGGTTTCGACATCGTTTCCGGCGGCGAACTTTTCCGCGTCATCAAGGCGGGTGGCGATCCGGCGCATTGCACATTCGCCGGTGTCGGCAAGACTCGTGACGAAATCGTTTATGCGCTCGAAAAGGGCATTTACTCCTTCAACGTCGAGAGCGAGGAAGAACTCCGCTACCTCGACCAAGTCGCCGGCGAACTCGGGATGATCGCCCCGGCGGCCGTCCGCGTGAACCCGAACGTGGACGCGCACACCCACAAATACATTTCCACCGGCAAGTCCGAGAACAAGTTCGGCGTCGATTTCACCGTCATCGCCGATCTCTACGAGCGCGCTTCGAAGGAGCTGAAAAACATCAAGCTCCGCGGTCTGCAAATGCACATCGGCTCGCAGCTTACATCCATCGCGCCGTTCATCGAGGCCGTCGATAAAGTCATCCCGCTCGTCACCTCGCTGAAGGAAAAATACGGCATCGAGTTCTGGTCCATCGGTGGCGGCATCGGCATCATTTACAAGCACTCGCTCGAATCCGGCTCAATCAGCTGGTGGGAAAATCAGCCCATCGACGAGCGTCCGCTCACCATCGAGCGCTACGGTAAGGAACTCCTTCCCCGCCTGAAAAACCTAGGGTTGAAAATCCTGCTAGAACCCGGCCGCTATATCGTCGGCAACGCCGGCGTCCTTCTAACGAAGTGCCTCTACGAGAAAAAAGGCTCTGCCAAGACCTTCAAGATCGTCGATGCCGGCATGAACGACCTCATCCGCCCGGCGCTTTACGAAGGCCATCACGAAATCGTGCCACTCGCCAAGCCGTCCTCGAGAGAGCTCGTCAAAGTCGATGTTGTCGGCCCGATTTGCGAAAGCGGCGACTTCTTCTGTCAGGATCGCGATCTCCCGGATTTCCACGCCGGAGATTACGTCGCGCTGATGTCGGCCGGAGCCTACGGTTTCGCCATGGCCTCGAACTACAACTCGCGCCCGCTGCCTGCGGAAATCCTCGTGGAGGGAGAAACCGCCACGGTCATTCGCAAGCGCCAGACGCTGGATGATCTAATCGACGGGGAACTGTGAGTTCCGAAGCGCCGCGGCGGGTTCACGTCCAGTTGCACCTGCTGGTGGCCTTGCTCGCCACGACGGCGATCTTGGGGCATCTGATCTCGCTGTCGGCGATCCATCTGGTCGTCTGGCGGACGTTTCTGGCATCCCTGGGAGCGGCGTTCTGTGTGGCGGTCGTTTCGCGGAAAAGTCTGCGTCTGCCGGTTAGGCAGGCGGCTTCGCTGTTGGGGATCGGTGCCATCGTCGGGCTGCACTGGCTGTGTTTTTTCGGAGCGATCAAACTGGCTAACATTTCCATCTGTCTGGCCGGACTGGCGACGATTTCGTTTTTCACCGCGTTCACCGAGCCGCTGTTGGAAAAACGCCCGGTGCGGCCTTTGGAAGTGGCGTTGGGGCTGTTGGTTTTGCTCGGCATCGTCGTGATCGCGGGATTCGAGCGCGGGCACCTTGCCGGACTCGGCGTGGCGCTTCTGAGCGCGCTGCTGGCGGCAATTTTCCCTGTGCTCAACCGCTGGCAGGTCAACGAGGCGCGGCATGATCCGATGTTGATGGTTGCTTGGGAAATGACCGGAGCGTGTCTGATCTGCCTGCTAGGACTTGCCGTTTTCGAGGGGCCGGCGGGTTTCGGCAAACTCCTCCACTTGCAAGGTCTCGACTGGGTGTGGCTGTTGCTCCTCGGCTGGGTTTGCACCGTTTTTGCCCATGGATTCCACATCCACCTGCTGCGGCAGCTCAGCGCCTATACCGTGAATCTCGCACTGAACTTCGAGCCGATTTATGGCATTTTCCTCGCCGCGGTCCTGTTCGGCGAGCACCGGCAACTGCATCCCGGATTCTTTGTCGGCACGGCCGCGATCCTGCTGGCGAACATTCTCCATCCCGTGATCCTGCGAAGGGTGAAATCCAAAGGCTAAGGAGGCACCACACTTCTGTGGTACAGGCGAATGCTCGATCCTTGAAAAGCGCGGAGCTCTTCATAAGGACAACCCATTCTCATCCACCACAGAAGTGTGGTGGCTCCCTAGCAGTCCGTCCTTGCGCTCGAAATTCCTTTGAATGCAAAGCCATCGAGATCCGTCGGTCCAAGATGAGAAAATTCCTACTTTCGATGGCCGGGGTGTTCGCGATTGCTTCGATCACCGGATTTGCAGCCGAACCCACCCAGGACTTACTGCCGAAGGAGGCGGTTAGGTTGATTGCCATGAGATCAGACGTTCAGGAAAACACCATCGAGATTTCGTTCATCGTCGATGGCAGCGCGAAATGTGGCGAGGGCTTCGAGGTCAAACACGTCCGCCGCGTCGCCGCGATCCTGCCGGTGCGGGATGGCTCGTTGCTAAGACGGAAGCTGGTTTTCTACGACCTCTTTTGGAATGAATCGCTCGGCTGGTTCATGTGGGAAAGCCGCCAGGAGCGGACGGGTGAGGCGGTTTACCTGTGGAGCGAGTTGAAAGGGGAAATTGTGAACGGGTGACTCTTAATCTCAAGGAGGGGCGGTCTCCGAACCGCCCAAGCCCATGAAAAGCCAATGAGATGAGGCCAGCCACAGATCATTGACCTCCCATGGGCTTGGGCGATTCGGAGATCGCCATTCCTTGACCTTGGCGTCGTTCGGGAAACACTCCGCGGACAATGAGCGGGTGGACGGAAGAAATTTTGAGGAAGGCGGCCGCGTGGCAGGCATTCAAGGAAGGCAAGGCCCTGCTTGATAGCGGGATGGTGGTTGAGGTGAAGGCGGGTGCGACTGGCTGGCAAGGCACCGTCCGGATGGGAAAGCGGCTGATGAAAGTCAGCGTGGTGGTGAAATCCCCGACCTACCTCGACACGAATTGCCCCTGCTCGGACAACCAGCGCTCAGGCTCGTTCTGCTGCCACGCCGTCGCTACCGGACTGGCGACACTGAAGCCCGTCGCAGCCCCCAAACCGGCTCAAACGGCCGTTCAAAAAGCCGCCCCGTCGCCCGTGGTCGCCGTCCCTTGGCAGATTCTCCTGCCGCTCAACTGGCGCGAAGCCCTGAGCCGGGGGAAATTTGCCGCCACGCTCGCCATCGCGAAAGGCGAGGAAATTTCCCCCGCCGATGACCGCCTGAATGCCTGGCTCGCCAAGGAAGGCGTCGTGAAAAAGGAAATTCTCAGCATGAGTCTCGACGGGCCACGCGTTCCGGCGTTCCTCGAATCCATCGCCGATCACCCGCGGCTGGCGGCGGGAAAGGATCGGCTTTCCATCCAAATCCGCTCGGGCGAGCGGCTGCAACTAATCGGCGCGGATCACGGCCAGAACCAAATCCAACTCGTCCCGGACCCTGAATCCGGCACTTGGACCGAGATTGGCGGCTCGTTCTGGCAGGTCACGGAAGACTCGGTGACCCGGGTGGGCGAGGGGAGTATCCCGGCGAATCTTGCCTCCGCCTTCGCCGACCTGGCGCGGGGGAAATCGATAGAAATCCCGACCCAGCAGTTCTTCAACCACCTCGACTCCTGGCAGGAGTGGGTCCATTTCCCGGAAGGCTCTTGGCTCGACAGGCTGCATTTCATTCAAGCTCCCGCCGTTTTCGAACTATCGTTGGAGGGCTCGCTCCAGCATCTGGAAGCCCAGCTTGCCGTGCGCTACGGAGCGGCTGCACCGGTGCCTCCGGGTTTGGGAAAAGTCGATGGCCTGCCTCGACTGACCGGCGACCATTGCGAAGTCCGGGATCTGCCCAAAGAAGAACAAGCTGCTACCCGGTTGATGAAAGCGGGCTTCGCGGTGGAGAATTTTTCGAGCGGCCGTTGGGTAATGAAGGGGGAATCCGCGATCCTTGATTTCCTCACCCGCTCACTTCCGCTGCTGCGCAAGGAGTGGTCGGTCGTCGAAGGCGAGCGATTCGGTCACGTCCAGAAGCAGGTCACCGTGGTCTCGCCGAAAATCGAGATTCTTGGCTCCGGCGAGGACTGGCTGAGCTTCGATTTGTCATTTCAAACGAGTGATGGACTCTCGTTTCCAGCTGCAGAAGTCCGCCGTTTGTTGCGGGCGGGGAGTGGTTCCAAGCAGGCGGGTGAGCGTCGTCTGATCATCTCCGACGATCTGGCGAATGTCATCGATCCGCTCTTCTCAGATCTCGATTTGAGGCAGGAAAACGGTCGTTTCATTGCCTCAGCGCGCTCTGGAGAGCTTATCCGTGAAATCCGGAATAAAATCAACAAGTCGCAAACAGGCAATGATCAACCTGTTTCGTTTACATTCGATTCACCGGCCACTTTGCACGCCGAGTTGAGACCTTACCAGTCGCTTGGTGCTGGTTGGATGTTCGACCGAGTCCAGCGCTTCGGAGGAGCCTTGCTGGCTGATGACATGGGTCTGGGGAAAACGGTTCAAACAATCGCTTTAATCGAGCGGGTGTTTCAGGAGGATGCCAAAGATTCGGGAGTTGCGATGGTGGTGGCGACGGCCTCGTTGCTCGGAAACTGGAAGGCGGAATTCGCCCGCTTTGCCCCAGGCCGGATGGTCCGGATTCTTCACGGCACGGGCCGGGATTCGGAGCGGGAGAAGGTTCAGTCGGGCGATGTCATTCTCACCAGCTACGGCACCTTGGCTCGCGACCTGGCATTTCACCTGAAGCGCGACTACCGGGCGGTGGTGGTGGACGAGGCCAGCTTGATGCGGAATCCGGACACGGACCACGCGAAAGCGGTCTCCAAACTTCGAGCCACCTGCCGCATCGCCCTGACCGGAACGCCCATCGAAAACGGCGTCAAAGACCTCTGGTCGATTTTCCGTTTCATTCAGCCGGGTTGGTTGGGCGGGCTGGCGGATTTCAAGGAGCGCTACGAACAGCCGCTCGTCACCGGTGAATCGGCAGGAGCGGTCGTCGAGCGGCTGCGGTTGAAAATTTCCCCCTTCCTGCTGCGGCGCACGAAGGAGCAGGTGGCGCCCGAATTGCCGTCGAAGCTCTTCATCGACGAGTTCTGCGACCTCAGTCCGGACCAGCAGGGAGTTTACAAACAACTGTTGGTCGAGGGTCGCAAGCGCGTCGATGCCGTGGCGGATTCCGGCAACAAAGGTGCGGCAAGAATGCAAATGCTCACCGCGTTGCTCCGGCTTCGTCAGACGTGTTGCGACCTGGCGCTGCTTGGGAACGAAAAATTCAATCAACTGTTGGTGCCTAAACGTTCTGCCAAGCTCCAACGCTTGTTGGAGTTGATCGAAGAAGCGGTGAATGGAAATCACCGAATGTTAATCTTCAGTCAATTCCAGAAACAATTACAGGAAATCGAGAAATGCATTGCCGAGCGCGGTTGGGAGAGTTTGCGGCTCGATGGACAGTCCCGGAACCGCCAACAACTTGTGGATAAGTTCCAGCAACCCGACGGCCCGCCCGTATTTCTCATCAGCCTCAAGGCCGGTGGCTACGGTCTGAATCTCACCGCTGCGGACACGGTGGTTCACTTCGACCCCTGGTGGAATCCGGCCGCCGAAGCCCAGGCGACCGACCGGGCCCACCGGATCGGGCAGACCCGACCCGTCACGGTTTACCGTCTCCTTACCCGCGGAACAGTGGAGGAAAAGGTCGTCCGCCTTCAGGCCAAGAAACGCGAGCTCGCCTCCGCCATCGACGAGAACGGCGCGGGTGACGCGCCGAGTTGGAGCATGGAGGAGCTGGAATCGATGCTTGCTTGAGGTGAGGGTGTGTCCCGGCTGTCTCAGCCGGGAACCGATCCACCTCACTTAGGCTGAGACAGCCAGAAACGCATTCCTAGCTGGCCAGGCGGCTCACTTTTTCGGTGCTGCGGCTTTTACCCAGGCGGAAAACTGGCTGGGATTGATTCCGTCATGAAAGCCGTTATTCGCGAGTTGCTTGCCCGTGGAGTCTGTCAGGAAATACTTTGGAAAACCGGTGACGCCGAATTCCTTGGCGAGTTTCTCGTCCTTCTTGTTGTTCGGAGTGCCGCCTGGACCGTAGTCGAGCATCAGCAGGACAAGATTTTGGTCGGCGAACGTTTTGAACTCGGATTGGGAGAAGACGTCTTTTTCCAACTTGATGCAATAGGGGCACCAAGTGGTTCCGGTGAATAGGACGAGGATCGGCAGGCCGGTTTCCTTGGATTGCTCCTGGGCCTTGTCCATCTTGGTCAACCATTTCGCCTTGCGGTCGACGGCGACGGTCGGCTTGGTTTCAGTGGTGGCGGCTGCTGGTGAGCTTGCCTTGTTGCCTTTGACGAAATCTTGGTCGGCAGACGATAGTTTCGTTTGGGGAAAGGTGGTGAGCTTGCCGCTGCGCAATCGGACAGTGACATTGTCGCCCTCGGCCTTGACGAATTCGGCATCGATGGTGACCCCTTCCGAATTGGTCCAAGTTCGGAATTCCGCATGGAGAGGGGTGGTCAGAACCGAAGCGGTGAGAATTAGACTGAAAAATACCTTTTTCATAAGGCGTGATTCATCACCCTTTTTCGGGCAGACGACAAGGTTTAAGGTGGACGCTTGAATTGGATATTTCGCAAATTTCCCCCACCCCGGATTCGGGCTTGCGCCCCGAAAGTCGCTTCTATTGACTCCGCCATGGCAGAGATTTCTCTCGGACTTTCATTTGATGACGTGCTTCTGGTGCCGGCTTTGAGCTCGGTTTTGCCCGGTGAAGCGGATCTTTCCACGCACGTCACGGCGGGGATTCCTTTGTTCCTTCCCGTCGTTTCGGCGGCGATGGACACGGTTTCCGAACACGATCTGGCGATCGCCCTGGCCCGCGAAGGCGGCATGGGCGTCATCCACCGGGCTTGCCCGATCGACGAACAGGCGGCGATGGTTTACCGGGTCAAGCGCTCGGAAAACGCCGTCATTCAAAAACCGCACACCGTCCGCAAGGAAGACACCGTCGATCACGTCCGTGCGGTGATGGCGAAGAACGGCTTCTCCGGATTTCCCGTGATCGATGGCGACGGCCGGCTCGAAGGGATGGTCACCGGGCGCGATGTCCGCTATTTGGATCGCCCTGACGCCACCGTTGCCAGTGTGATGACTCCACTCGCGAAGCTCGTCACCGCTCCCCCGAACACCAGCCTCGAAGAAGCCCGCCGCATCCTCTATCAAAACCGAATCGAAAAGCTCCCGCTCGTCCATCCGGACGGACGTTTGGCCGGACTCATCACCGGCTCCGATATCGAGAAGCGCATCACTTTCACCAACGCCGCGAAGGATGACAACGGCCAGCTTCGTTGCGGCGCGGCTGTCGGCGTCGGACCGGATTGCATCGACCGCGGCCGAGTCCTGATCGACGCCGGGGCGGACGCTCTTTTCATCGATGCAGCCACCGGCCACACCCGCCACGTCATGGAGGTGATCGGGAAACTCCGCTCGCTTTCCAATGTCCCGGTGGTCGCCGGAAACGTCGTCACCGAGCAAGGCGCGCGCGATCTGGTCAGCGCCGGAGCGAGTGCGGTGAAAGTCGGTGTCGGTCCTGGATCGATCTGCACCACCCGCGTCATTTCCGGCGTCGGCATGCCGCAGTTCACCGCGATTCAAAATGTCGCCGGCGTCTGTCGCGAACACGGCGTGAAAGTCATCGCCGACGGTGGCATCCGTTACTCGGGGGACATTGTCAAAGCCATCGCCGCCGGTGCCGACCTCGTCATGTTAGGCTCGCTTCTGGCAGGAACCCGCGAAAGCCCCGGTCAGACGGTGCAGTCGCAAGGCCGTCGTTTCAAAACCTACCGCGGCATGGGTTCCATCGGAGCCATGCAAAAAGGTGCGGGCGACCGCTACGGCCAGAACAGTTCCGGCAAACTCGTCGCGGAGGGCGTCGAAGGCCGCGTGCCCTACAAAGGCCCCCTGTCCGACGTTATCTTCCAACTCATGGGAGGCCTCAAATCCGGCATGGGCTACGTCGGTGCCGCCACTCTCACCGAGCTCCGCGAACGCGCCAACTTCGTCCGCGTCACTGCCGGCGGTCTTCGCGAAAGCCACGTCCATGACATCGTCATGACCGAGGAGCCCACGAACTATCAGCCGCTCAGCTAAGTCACGAGTCATGGGCCACGAGTCATGAGTAAAATTTTCTTCACCCGTGACTCATCAACCCATGACCTCTCAACCTCTTTAAAAATGCACGAAACCAATCACGTCGCCGTTCTCGACTTCGGCTCGCAATACACGCAGCTCATTGTCCGCCGCGTGCGCGAGCTTGGGTTTTTCGCCAAGCTATACGCCATCGAGGATTTTCCGGACATCGGAAAACCCGGAGCGATCATTCTATCAGGTGGCCCGAAGAGTACGAGCGAAGCCGATGCGCCGGATCTCGATTTCGAGGCACTCAAGGCATTCAATGTGCCGGTCCTCGGTGTCTGTTACGGCATGCAGCTTCTCAACATAAAGTTCGGCGGCAGCGTCGAAGCCAGCAACCGCCGCGAATACGGTCCCGCCGATTTGTTCCCGGCCGCAAGCGTCGGACTTTACGAAGGAATTTCCGCTTGCTCTCAAGTCTGGATGAGTCATTCGGACACAGTGAAAATCCTGCCGGAAGGCGCGAAGGTCATCGCTTCTAACCAACATGGCACGCCTGTTTCCCTGCAATGGCACGACTTATTCTTCGGCATCCAATTTCATCCGGAAGTCACGCACAGCCACGAAGGCTTGCAGATTCTGAAAAATTTCCTCGATCACGCCGGCGACCTGTTGCCGTTCGAAATCGATGACTTCAAGCGCGAGATGATTGCGGACATTCGCGAAAAAGTCGGTGACAAGCAGGTCGTCTGCGGCGTCTCCGGCGGTGTGGACAGCACCGTCCTCGCTGTCCTCCTCAAGGAGGCCGGCGTGAAAACACGGGCGATTTTCGTCGATAACGGATTGCTCCGCAAAGACGAGGCCGCCGTGGTGCAGGAGAACTTCAAACGCATCGGCTTGGAAATCGAAACGGTCGATGCTTCCGAGAAGTTTCTAACTGCCCTGGCAGGTGAAGGCGATCCGGAGAAGAAGCGCAAGATCATCGGCAACATGTTCATCGAGGTCTTCTGGGACGCGGTGGGTGATGCCGAAATGCTCGCGCAGGGCACACTCTATCCGGACGTGATCGAGAGCGCTTCGAACGCCAAGTCCAAGGCCTCGGTCATCAAGACCCACCACAACCGCGTGGCGAAAATTCTCGAATTACAGGCTCAGGGCAAAGTGCTCGAACCCCTCGCCGAGTTATTCAAAGACGAAGTCCGCGAACTCGGCACCGCGCTCGGCATTCCCGAAGACATCCTCCAGCGCCATCCGTTCCCGGGCCCTGGCTTGGCGGTGAGGTGCCCCGGTGAAGTCACTCCGGAACGCCTCCGCATCATCCGTGAGTGCGATGCCATTTTCATCGGCAAGCTCAAGGAGCACGGCTGGTATGACCGGGTATGGCAGGCGTATGCCGGTCTGATTCCGGTGAAAACCGTTGGTGTGAAAGGTGACGAACGCAGCTACGAATGGGCTACAAATCTCCGTGCCGTCGTTTCCGAAGACGCGATGACTGCCGACTGGGTCGAACTTCCCGCCATCCTTCTTCGCGAGACCAGCCACCGCATTCTTAACGAGGTCAAGGGCATCAACCGCGTGCTCTACGACATCTCCACCAAGCCGCCCGCGAGCATCGAGTGGGAGTGATCTAAGGGGAGGGGACGTCTCGTCCCCTCGCATGGACGAGACGTCCATGGCCCTCATTGGAATCCAATGAACCAGCCTCCCGACAACCGCGCGGTTTCCCCCCTGTTCCGCGTTTTCGGCGGGGAGGAGGTTCGCGTGGCTGCGGATGCCCGCGAGACTTCAAACTCGCGAGGCATGCATCTCGGCGAATACCGCGCTTTTTCGGTTCTCATCCCGCTCACCTTGTTCGTCGCCATCGGCGCTTGGTTGTCGTCGATGTTGGTAACGATCGCCGGTTGGTTGTTAGCGATTCCGATAGCCATTCTCGCGCTGAATATCCTGCCCTTCGTTCTCTTCGCGAAGAGCCCGCTGACCCAATGGCGGATGTGGTCCTCGCTCTGCCTGCTCTGGGCGATTTTCCATTGCCGCAGCGCGGGTCTGGCAGGACTTTTCTCCTACACTTGGATCGCCATGATGGTAATGGGAGTAGTCGCCGATTGCATCTTGGCTTTTCAGGAACTGATGGCTTTCCCTGGCAAATGCGGCATCGTTTGGCGGATCTCGGCGGTGATCCTTTTGCATGCCGCCGCGATCGCCGTCGGTTTCAAATTCGGCTGGCCGTGGGGAATCGCGGGAGCCGCTGCCATCGCCGCCGGATTGTGTTGGGCGGTCCTCAATCCATATTGCCAATGGCTAGGTCCCGTCTATCGGACGACTTCGCGCGATGAAATCCTCATCACCATCGACGACGGCCCCGATCCCCACGACACTCCGTTATTGCTGGATCTGTTGGACCGCCATGAAACCAAAGCCATCTTCTTCATGATCGGCGAAAAAGTCCGGGCGCATCCCGAATTCGCCCGCGAGGTCATCCGCCGCGGTCATGACATCGGCAACCACACGCTCACTCATCCTGCGGGATCCTTCTGGTGCGCCAGCCCGTGGCGGACTTGGCGGGAAATCGCCGGCGGTCAGCAAGCCATCGAGGAAACGGTCGGAAAAAAGCCCCGCTTGTTCCGCGCGCCGGTCGGCCATCGGAATCTATTCACTCATCCCGTCGCCAAGGTTCTCGGCTTGGAAGTCATGGCATGGAATCGGCGCGGCTACGATGCGGTTGAGAAGGATGCCGGAAAAGTTCTCGCGAGGATTCTACCGGATCTAACGAACGGAGACATCGTCCTGCTTCACGAGGCCACGCCGATTGCAGCGGAAGTCCTCGCCGGAGTTCTCGCTCGGGCCGTGAAATTGTCGCACGGGAAAATCACGGACTGATCATTCCCCAGAGCGAGATTGAGAACTGGTTGCCAGTGAATCGTTGTTCCAACAGAAAACTCGGTCGGTAGATCGTCCGGAGACTTGGGCGGGTGGCGACATAACCTGGAACGACGAAGAACCTGCCGCCGAAATTCTGACAGTCCTTGCGGATCTTGGCATAGCCGGCGAAATAGGTGAGCAGGAGCACCGCGCAAACGAGCAGACTGGCCGTATGGCTTTTTTTGATCGGGATCATGAATGTTAGAGTGAGGTTGATTTCTCCAACGCTTTCACCCTCTCCTTGATCGCGAGACCGAAACGGTCGGCTTGGACGAGGTAGTTCCAAGTGTTGGCTTCTTCACCGGTTTTGTGGGAGGCCGCGAGCCATTCCTTTTCCTTTCGCGGGCGGAGGACTTCGCTGCGACCTACTAACACGCGAACGATTTCCGCCGCTGGAGGTGAAACATCGAGCGGCAGCACGCGGTCGGTCGTTTCACGTGGTAGGACCCAGAAAACGCGGAGTCCGGGGGCTTCAAAGTAGCTGTGCCACCAGGTTTCAACCATGGCGCCTGCTTCGGCATCGGTGAGGCCGCAGCGGGCGAGACCGGCTTTCATGGCACGATAGAGCGGTTCGGAGAAACCGGCAGGCTCGTCTTTCAGATCGGATTCCGGGATGGAAATGGAACCGCCTCCGTCAAGCCCGCTGGTTTTCTCGGTCCAGCGGAGTTTCCCATCGACGATCTCGAACGCGACCAGATAGGGAATGCGGCCGCCGGTGTTGTTCTCGAGATGAAGGGTCTCATCGGCGTTCACGGTGGTCTTCAATCCAGGATCGAAACGGCCGACACCGCGATAAAAGAGATAGCCCTCGGTTTCCCCGTTACTGCTGCGGACGGCGTTGGTCACGGGCTGGCGGGCACGCAGCCAACCGAGACTGTCGCCGGGTTTGAAAAGGACGGTGTCAGGGGTTTGATCGGGAGTGAGAATATCGATGTCCCACTCGATCGCTCCTTGATAGGATTTGTTAAAATCCAGCGTCCACGCGCTGAGCGGAGTGGGCTTGTTAGTCGGATCGGACGAGGGGGCTGGCTCGGGAAGTGTCTCGCCACCCGATCGTTGCGGATACCATTGGCTGATGGTGCCGCCGTTGAAACCGACCTTCACTTTCGCATGAATGGGAGCGTTTTCGTTGGAATGGAAATAGATCACCGGCGTTTCCATTTTTACGGTGACTCCGGTGAGTGGCCTCTTTCCGAGACCTTTGAACGAGGATGGAATACCCAGGGTGCCGTGTTTTTGATAGATCCGGCTGGCCTCGGCCATGTCGGGAAATTGGCCGTTCTCCAGACCGATGTGGGCGTGGGCGAAAGCCGGGAGTGTTTCCTCCTCGCGCTCGAGACCGGATAGCAAGGTGCCGTCGGAGCCGGAAACGGTGGTGAAGGTGCCCCACTCGTGAAGCTGATAGATCGGCCAGGCGTGGGCGGCGGTGGAGAAAAGCAGGAGGAGTGCGGATGTTTTCATGACATCCGGAGAAATGCTCCCGAAAGCTTCCTCACTCAAGAAGCATCGATCCTGTTTACGGAGATTTTACAGAAGGCGTAATCTCCGCCACCGCGCATCAGGCTAACGGATACTCGCCATCATCGTCCATGCCGATCCAGCCAAGACGGCCAAAGGCGCGGAAAATGGAGGCGGCGGGTTCGCCGTCTTCCTCGCCCTCACCATGTTCGATGGTCGCAGAGCTGCTGAGACCGCGGTTGCATTCGATGCTGATGACGGTGGTGTAGCTTTCCAGATAGATCCAATCACCCCAGGCCTTCGATTCATGACGGGGTTCGAGGTGTTCCTTGCGGAGCGACGCGAGAATCTCGCTGATGGTGCTGGGGGTGTCGGATTCGGGGAGCTGGATGAGGGTTTCCATGAGGAAGGTGGTCGAAGGGGAATGGGAAGCGAAAGTGGTTGTGGGGAGTCTGGCGGAAATTACGCGGCGGGTCGAGTTTCGTTAGCGAATGTGGCTTCGCACAGTTTCGCATAGGCTCCGTCAAGTGCAAGGAGCTCATTGTGCGTTCCTTGTTCAATCAGTTGCCCGTGTTGCAGGACGCAGATGCGGTCGGCCTTTTGGACGGTGGAAAGACGATGGGCAATGACAAAGCAGGTGCGGTCGGAACGAAGATTTTCCAATGCTTGCTGGACAAGCCGCTCGGTGTGGTTGTCGAGCGCGGAGGTGGCCTCGTCGAGCAGGAGCAGCGGGGGATTTTTCAACAACGCGCGGGCGATGGAGAGCCGTTGTTTTTCGCCACCGGAAAAGCGGCTGCCGCGTTCGCCGGCGATGGTATCGAGTCCGTCCGGGCTGGCGCGGACGAAGCCGGAAGCGTTGGCGGCATCAAGCGCGGCCCAGATTTCGTCGTCGGTCGCATCTTGTTTTGCGAGTTGGAGGTTTTCGCGCAGCGTGGTGTTGAAAAGGAAACTTTCCTGGGTGACGTAGCCGAGTTGGTCGCGCAGCCATTCCTTGGAAATCGTGTCCAGCGGCACGCCGTCGATGAGGATGCGTCCGCCGGTGGGATCGTAGAAACGGGTGAGCAGGTTCAGCACCGTGGATTTCCCCGCGCCGGTGGCTCCGACGAGGGCGATGGTCTCGCCGGGAAGAGCCTCCAGAGCGAGTCCGCGGATCGTCGGGGAATCTTCGGAATAGGCGAACGTGACATTTTCGAATACCACATGACCCCTCATCAGCGCGGGGCGGACGCCTTCCGTTAGATTGGTTTCATCCGGGGTGTCGATGATCTTGAAAACCCGTTCCGCCGAGACGATGCCGCGGGTGAAAGTCTGGGCCAGCGTGTTGATCCGGGAAATGGGATCGAACAGAAATCCCCAGGCGACAAGGAAGGAAACGACGACACCCGGCTGGATGCTACCTTGCAGCGCGAACCACGCACCGAACGCGACCATCAGGATGATGCCGGACTCGGCGATGAACGAGACGCCGGGCCAGACGAGCGACTGGCCGCGCATGACGTTCATGGTTTTTTCTCCGACTTTTCGCGAGGCCTTGTCGAAGGATTCCAATGCCTGCGGTTCCACGGTGTAGGCCTTGATCTGGCGGATTCCGGCGAGGTTGTCGTGGAGGATGGCATTGAGCGCCGAGGTGGCTTCCGAGGATTCGCGCCACATCGGCTCGGAACGGCGGCTCCACCAGGTCGTTAGAATGGCGATGAAGGGCAGGGGAATGAGGGTGACCAGCGTGAGCTGCCACGAGTGCCAAAACATGTAGCCCATCACGATGAGGAACTGGAGGATCGCGGCGATGGCCTGGTCCACGCCCTCGATGATGATACGGTTGGTGGTGGGCACGTCGTTGGCGACGCGCGACATGATTTCGCCCGAGGAGTTAGAATCGAACCATTTCACCGGCAGGCGCTGGAGCTTGTCGTAAAGCTCGACGCGGATGAGGTGGGTGAGTTTCAACTCCAGCGAGTTGTTGTAATAGGTGCGCAGCGTGAAAAGCGCCTGCCGCAGCAGGATCGCGCCGATGCCGATCGCCGCGGTGGGGACGATCAGGTCCGGCCGTTTCTTCCCGATGATCACGTCGATGAACTGCATGGTAATCCCCGGCAGAACCAGCACGAGGACCGTGCATACGACCGCCATCAGCAATGAAAGCGCGCTTTGCAAAGGATAGCGGAAAGTGTGGCGGAGGATCCGCACGAGAATGGCCATGGTGACAACGTGAACCCTTGTCCCTGCGATTGGAAAGGGAAAACGCAACTCACCCTCAGGGAAAATCCGACGTGTCCGCGCCGATCCGGATCATTGGTGGAGACCTCCGTTCACGTCACCAGTGGCTTGGCCGCATTCTTCAGCGGTAAACATCCCGACGATGCCGGATTTTCACCACTAGGATGATCAGCCTCTCGTCCTCAATATCGTAAATCACGCGGTAGTCTCCGACTCTGACACGCCAAGTGTGCTCCGAGCCGACAAGCTTCTTGCAGCCCGCCGGGCGAGGGTCAACCTCCAGGGATTCGATCACCGCCAGGATCTTTGGAATCCACATCCGGTCAATCCCCCGCAGATCCTTGCTAGCGGACTTGGTGACATCAACCCGGTAGGAGTCCATCTGCGGTCAATTGCTGCTTGAGCTCCTTCAGCGAAATCCGGTCGTCATCCCGCCGTTCCGCAACTGCCGCGAGATCCGCCACATCCTCCATCAGATCCTCATAGTCGGCGATCGGGATGACGACGGCGACCTTCTTGCCTTTTTCATCGGTGAGGAATTGGGTGGTCATGCGGGGAATCTACCACCGCGCTTTCGAAAACCCAAGCAGATCATCGTTGCAATGACAGGGTGACTGGCATCCAGGACTCTTTCCGCCCCCCCGCGCCTCACCCCGGCGCGCTCTCGGTCTCCATGGATGGCACCCGGTAGAGGCTCCAAGTCACCGGGAGTCTGCGCGCACCCTGTTTTGCAGAGGCCTCCAGCTTTCCCTTGTCGGTCACATGGAGGGTCATCATCGGCGGCTCCGTTTCGCTGTAGTCGATCTCGTGCGCGCGGAACCAGCCCAGACTCAAGGGCTCCAGTTCCGCAGTAGTCCCATGGAGATAAACGGCGATGCTGCCGGTGGAACCCGCGAAGCCGGGTGGCGGGGCCATCCGCAGCGGTCGTTGCTCCGGGACGGGCATGCCCGCATGGATGAAATCCGTCTCCGGCCCCTTGTCCGAGCCGATCCAGATGCCGCGCCTCAGCACTCCGGTGTGCGGATGCAGTTCGGGATCCACCTCCGCCTGCGCGCGCAGACCCTCCAATTCATCCAGGAAAAGCTGCGCATTTCCGCGCCATTCCAGGGTCAGCTCGCTTTCCTCGGTGAGCACCTCGCGCAACACGCGGATGGCCTCCTGCGGCAGGCCGAGTTTCTTCATCGCCCCGGCGAAGATGATCTTGAGAATGAAGTCCCCTTTGATCTCCGGCAGCTTCGGGTGGATGAGCGCGGCGGTATATTCCCCCTCGTTCATGTTGTTCAGGCAGTTCGCGTAGGCGAAAAGGGCCTCCCTCTCCTCCGGGGCGATCCGATAGGCGGCCTCGGCCCAGCGCAGCGCGCCCTCGTTGTCGCGCCGGGTCGAGCACTGCATGGACGCCCACCAGTAGCCGCGCCAGGAATTGATTTCCTCCGCCCACTCGCAAATCTCCTCGATCAGCTGCGGGTTTTTGTTGTCAGGCCCGATCTGGAAGCGCAACTGCACGGCCTGCTGGTGGTTCGGGTCCAGCTCGCTTGCCTGATAGATGCCGTTCCAGCCTTCTTCGGTCTGACCCTCGTCGAAGTCGCACCACGCCAGCGTGTAGATGGCCTCGGCGTCAAACGGATCCTCCTCTAGCAGCGTCTCCAGCAGCGCGCGGGCCTCCGGGATGCGCTTGTCCAGCCGCAGGGCGTCCGCTTTCCACGCGCGCAGCAGGCGGGTGTCCGGCTGGGGAACCTCCAGCATCCGATCCAGCACCACCAGCGCGTGGCGGCCGTCGCTTTTCTCGCGGAACTGCTTGAGCAGCGAGCGCAGTTGCGGGCTGTCCGGCTTGGAGCGCGCGGCGTTCTCCTCCACGAAGCGATCGAATTCCTCCGGGGTGAAATATTGGTCGCTGGAGCTGCCATCGGGATGATGAAGGGTGAATTTCGCCAACTCCCCGAGCTGTGACAGGCCCTCCACTGCCTGCATGTGGTTCGGCAATAGCGCCAGCGCCTTGCGGAAACAGAAGATCGCCTCCTTCTTTTCACCGCGCTCCGCGTGCTGATTTCCCCGGCCCATCCACACATACTCGATCCCCGGCGCCCGGTGCGTTGCCTCCACCGCCGCAGCCATCGCCCCCTTCGCATCGCCGAGCGTGCGCAGGATGAAGGCCCGGTTGAACGAGCCATACGCCGTGCCGGGCCGGAGTGCCTCCATCTCGTCGAGTTGGAGCAGCGCACCCTTGAGGTCGCCCGTCTCCAACGCGCTGTTGAGCGGTTCACCCCGCTCCATGAATTCCTTCACCGCGCCCCACTCCTTCGTCCACTCCGTGCCGTCCGCCCGCAACCGCCGGATGCCCTCGAAAAGTGCCGCGAAAGGGAACTCCCGCTTGGGGTCGATTGCTTCCTCCTTCTCCGCGGGCCAGGGCAGCGGGCTCTGGATTCCCCAGAAATCCAGGTCAGTGTGCTCCGCCTCCAGCCAGCGGTATTTGTGAGTGGGTGTGGTGTCTTTGCTCATGGGGCGAATGGGGCGAATGGGGTGGTTAGGGTAATTACTCTCCGAGACCCTATTCACCGTTGGGTGCAATCTTAAAGTGCTTGTGTAGCTGATAGACGTGAGGTGGGATTCCCTCAGGCTCTCCATTCTCTACGATTGGAACAAAACGAGAACCGCTGACCTCTTCAATGATAAGAGGGATAAACTGCTCCATCTCGCAGATTTGAAGATCACCCAATCTTGTTTTGAGATCGACTTCCAAATGAAGACCCGCACACGCTTGGAAAGGAAACTTACGCAATGCTGCACTGAACTCGTCTCGTAATTGTTCAGGCAATCCCTCAAGAAGGCTCTCAAGCATTTCAGCGGGAAAGTCAAAGCTGACCATGTGTGGCTCATCCAGGAAGTCGCAAGCGGTAGCAACCATGTAGTTTTCCTCGTCGAGCTTCGCGAAAGTATTGAGCCGAACACCCGGCAAGTGAATGCTGCTTGATCGAGGAACCCCAAGACGGGCAATCTTCATGCCGAAATCAGGCTGATACTGCCTCAATACAGGATTAAGGAGATTATCGGGCAAAAGTGCCTTTTCGATCTCTTGCCATTTTTCTTCGAAGTCTTGGAAGCCGAGATGTAGGAGAGGGGTCGAAGAATCTATCGAAAAGACAGCAAGGTGCGAACCGTTGCAAAGACCGAACTCACGGGTCTTAACCTCAGGGTGAATGGCGTAGCTGTAGGCTTGCTGGAGGTGCTTAGGGTCAAGCACGTCTTGGGAGGGGCTTTTCGCATCCAGAATAAATATTGGCTTCTCTTTGTAGCACAGCGTGTAGTCGGGAATAATGTTGACGGGGTGATTTGTCGTTCCGACCCGAATGAAAGGATGCTGTAAGGTTTTGCTCCGCTTAACTCCAGCTTCACCCATTGCTGAGTATCCAAGACGATTGAGGATGGGGAGAATCACTAATTCACGCACCGAGTCCTCTTTGAAGTCAGGTGATTTGATGAAATCTAGGGTGAGATGTCCGAACATATCTTTTGGCGAGCGTAAGAGTGCTTCAGCAGGCGAGGTCGAGGGGAGTTTGGAGGTGAATTGTTTGTGGCCGGTTGTCCAGCCACGCATAGTTCGCATCAGCTCATTTTTGGTTCATTTCGGACCAAAGTTCACTTGGGTGCCGTTGTTCTCCATTCGTGGTGAGGCCGTCAATGATTCGGGTGCCAAACACAAGCTCAATCAAGGCAATGTTCCGATTAATGTCACCAATCTGCCGATCGAAACACGCCACATTAATGCCTCCTCGAGAAATGAATGCATCGCGTGCGAGTTGTGGATCCGCACGTATCCACCAAGTCTCTATTCCTGCAACCTGTAAGGCCCTTACGAAATACAGATAGGACATAGGAAACCCCCAGTTCAAAACCACAGGCTTCGGAAGCGCTGCGATCTTTCGAGCCAAATTATCTGCTCGACCTTCGCTGGCGACAGAATCCCATTCATGATGAATTCCGACAGTGTCGAGATCTCTTCCGCCATTCTTCTCTGCGTCAACATGTTCAAATCCCTCATTCTCGAAAAGCCAGTTGCCAAGCCAAGTTTTTCCGGTGCATGGCACGCCACTTACGAAGAACGATGATTTCATTTTTTGGAAGAGAAGGATTTCTGGCTGGGTGAAGCGGGGACGCCTTACGCGCCGGGCTCGGGTGGGGTTTCGGGGCCGTCGCCTTTTCCGCCGCCGGCGGTGACGATCTTGCGGGCGGATTTGTAGGCGGTGAAGAAGAGCGGTTGCTCGGTCTCGAACTGGAGGATGAGGCGGTCGAGGATTTGCTTGAGGTTTTCATCGGCGCGGTCGATCTCCGCGGCGATGGCGGTGGTGATGCCGGTGCGGCCGGAGATGGCGGCACGCGGGGTGCCGAGAACGGCGCCGCAGGCGGTGATGGCGCTCTGGAGGTCGGTGAGCAGGGCGGGGGTGAGGTTGAATTCGGCCATTTTGGCGGCGTCCGCGGTGACGAGGGCGGCGGCCTCGTCGTGGATGAGTTGGGCGGCGTCGTCGAGGAGGGGCTCGCGGATGGCACCGAGCGAGGTGGCGGTGACGTCGAACTTGGCGGCGAGGGTGTTGTTTTTGATTTCGAAGGCGTAGGCTCCGGCGGCCCCGGCGACGATGAGGGTGCGGCTGATGAGGGAGCGCAGGAGGCGGGCCTTGTCGAGGGTGATGCCGGTGAGGGGATTTCCCTGGGCCTGGGCGAGGGCGGAGAGGACGTTGATGCTGCCCTCAAGCGCGATCTGGCCGCGGGTGAACGCGGCGAGGGTGGACCAGATGGCTTTGTTAGCGGGTTGGTTGAGGACCAGGTTGGTGGCCTGGTACATGACGGTCTTGTCGATCTGATGGTGGTTCATGAAAAGTTTTTTTCTGACGGATTGGCAAAGCTGTTATCTGTTTGTACCAGATAGTGGAAGGGAAATCTGAGGGGCCGGGCGAAATGATTAGACCCTTTGACGGAAATCATTGCCGTTATTCCTCATGGTCAGAGAAGCGCCACGGGACGGATTTCATGCGGCAAGCGAAACGCGGAGGCGCGGAGGCCGGGGAGAGGGGCGCAGAGATCGAGAGTGCCAGGTTTGCCTCCGCGCTTCTGTCAGCGGCTGTCTGAAAAATGGCAGGGACCGTTCTCCGCAACGGTCCGGCGAATGAAATGAGAACGGTTCTGTCCATGAAATGCTTGAAAATCAGGACATGGCCGACCGTTCGCATCCCATTCTCGCGGACCGCCCGGAATGCAGGACGAGCGCTTGCGAGTTCCTTTCAACCGCGAAGCGCATCCCCCATGGCCGAAGGCAACTCGATCCCGGCCTATGCGTATTTTCAGACAGCTTCTCAGAGGCTGGCTGAAAAATAAGGAGCGTCGATATCCTATCGACTGTTTCAGCCCGACATCATGTCGGGCGAACCGTGTCCGCACCGGTGGACAGGATGTCCACGGCAAATAGCGTTCAGAATGAACGCGCTCCCTATTGATTTTTAAGACAGCCTCTCAGCGACCTCCGCGCCTCCGCGTTTCGTTCGTAGAAGAATTTTGGCAGATGGTCTGGAGAGTCACCGGCGGTCTGTTGGGTTCAGGGGCGGAACGCCGGTGTCAGACGGGGGGAAATCGTTTTCAGGAGCGGTGCGGGAGATCTCAGGGCGGGAAACGGGATTCAGATAGAGGAAGGTGGCTTCAGGGGAGGAACTGCCGTTTCAGGGAGAGGGGGGTGGGTTTCAGGAGCGGGGGATGGATTTCCAGCGGCGGGAAATGGGTCTCAGGAGCGGGAAATTCATTTCGTCGGTGGGAAATTCATTTCAGAGGCTGTCTGGAAATTACAAATCCGGAGCTGTTGATTTTCCTAGTCGCTGCTTTTTCCGAGTGAGCGCCATAAGGGGCATGGACGTTTCGTCCATGCGTGGGGACGAGACGTCCCCACCCCTTATTTTTTAGACGCCGTGTCAGACCGGACGAGAGCGAATGTTCTTGATGGGCGGGCGGTGGAAGGGAAGGTCTGTGGGGAAATGTTGTCCGATCCGGGAGTTCTTGCGCTGGCACTGCTTGCCGCCTTGTGCATCGGATTGTCGAAGGCGGGATTCAGCGGGATCTCGCTGGTGGCGGTGGTGATCATGGCGGACATCTATGGTCCCAAGGCATCGGTGGGGCTGATGCTGCCGTTGCTAATCGCGGCGGACCTGATCGTCTATCCGGCGTTCCGGAAACACGGGTCATGGCGGCCGGTGTGGCGGTTGTTGGTTCCGGCGCTGTTGGGCATCGGTGTCGGGTGGTTCCTGCTGGGGAAAATTTCCGAACTGACGGCGCGGCGGGTGATCGGCTCCTGCGTGCTGCTGATGGTGGCGCTACAGGCCCTCCGCCGGTGGAAACCCGTGGCTTTCGACGAACTCGCGGAGTCGAAAGGCTTCGGGCTTGGGGCCGGTGTGCTCGGAGGATTTGCGACGATGCTGGCCAATGCCGCCGGTCCTGTGATCCAGCTTTACCTGATGGGAAGAAAGGTTCCGAAAATGGAGCTCATCGGCATCGGTGCCCGGTTTTTTCTGCTGATCAATTTGATCAAGTTTTTCCTGCTGATCAATCCGCTCCGGTTTTTCCCATCAACCAATCTGCTCATGGGACCGATGAACGGGACACTTGCGTTGATCACCCACGAGAGCCTCATGGAAAACCTGAAGCTACTACCCGCGGTCGCCGTGGGAATTTTCGGCGGGAAATGGCTGTTGAAACACGTGCCGCAGGTGGCGTTCGAGTGGATGGTAGTGATTTTCTCGACCATCGCGGGACTGAGGATGCTCATCTGGTAAGACATCCGCCGGCGAAGAAATTACTGCCAGTTGAGGGACTTCATGTTCTGATAGTTGATCCAGGCGAAATAGCCGAAGAAGAAGCCTGGATAAAGACCGAGTTTGAGAAAGCCGAACAAAGACATGGCGGTGGCCGCAACAAGACCGATGAGAAACACCCGGCGTTGGGGTTTTACGTAGATATCGGTGATCTGCCCGCCATCCAGCGGCATGATGGGGAGGAGGTTGAGGACACCCCACCAGAAATTGATCAAAAGTAGGTCGGCCAGGAAGAAATGGATGAATGGCTTTTTTTCGAGGAAATCCATCAGCTCAAAGGTTTTGAAGGGGATTCCCTGGCCGAACAGATGGCGGCTGGCGAAGGCGATCACATCGGTGCTGTCGAAGATCAAACTTAGAGTGACTAGGATCGCGAGCAGAAAGGCGAACCCGGCTCCGGGGCCGGCTGCGATCATTAAAAACCGTTGGTGCCGGGTGAATCGTCCTCCCTGATTCATCGCGAGCCCGCCGAATGACGTCAGGATGATGCTGGCATAGCCACCGCCCAGCTTGCGACCGGTGAGCGCATGGCCCAATTCGTGGATGAGGACGGAAATGAAGGCTGCGATGACAAACAGCGCCACCGCGAGAAAATCTTCCCTGGAATCCGCTCGATCCGCCCTGCCCAGCAATGCCATGACGATCCAGAAGAACGGTTGGACTTCCACTGGGATGCCGAAAAGGGAAAATCGAATCATGTGGCGTTTCGGTAGGCGAAGTTGGCGGTCAGTGCAAGGCCGACCCACGTCCCGACGGGGGATTGGGTGTTGCTGGATCTTGACCCGACAAGCATCACGGCCTATATGCCGGTGCAGGAAACGCCGCATGTCGTGATTCCCGCCATCCCATTTCAACTAGCTCGATGTCAATGCGTCTCTCGATTCCCCACGTTTCCGCCCTCTCCTGTTTGGCCATCGCCCTGCTGTCATCGTCCTGCGGAGTCAGCGGTGGGCCTGTCACCCGTCACCGGTCCGAGCGGAAGCTTTACAAGTGGTATGACGATGGCGGGCCGGGCAGAGTGACCGTTAGAATCAGCCTTACCGACCAGATTGCCGAGTTTAAACGCGGGGATCGCGAAATCGGCTGGTGCTACGTCGCCACCGGCAAGGAAGGGCACGACACCCGGCCGGGAAGCTACACGATCACCGAGAAAATCGCCGACAAACACTCCAACATCTATGGCTGGTTCGAGGACGAATTCGGAAACGTGACCGATGGCGACGCGAAGGCCGGTCAGAAAGTTCCGGAAGGAATGGTCTACGTGCCAGCTCCGATGCCCTACTGGATGCGGCTCACTTCCTATGGCGTCGGCATGCACGGCGGGATCATTCCGGAACCCGGGCAACCCGCTTCCCACGGTTGCATCCGCTTGCCGAAGGATTTTGTCGCAACCTTGTTCGACTCCGTGGACGTGGGGACGCCGGTCACCATCACCAACGATCCCAGCAACCACAACGCGGTCCCGGAGGAAGGGCATTTGCGCTCAGAAATGGGCCATCAACCTGCGGAAAGCCACTGGAGCCCAAGTGCGAGTGGTCCACAGAATGCCGAATCGGTCACCTATCGCAACGGCATTCCGATCTTCGTCCGATGAGGTTTTAACCCAATCCTGACGTTTCAAAACCCGCCCGGAGAAAATGCTCCGGGCGGGTTTTCTTCATTCTGGGGGGTCCAAAGGCCCGGTTCGCTTATGGCTGGGCGGGTACGTATAGTTCCGAACCTTTGGCCAGGACGGTAGCATTCGTGAGATCAAGTCCGTTGAGGGCATTGAGCCGCTCGGTGTCGGTGCCATGTTTGCTGGCAAATTCTCCGTAGGTCATTTCACCGTCGATGGTGACGGGGTGGACCTTCTTTTCCGCCGCGCTGCTGGCAGTCGGTGCCGGAGCGGGAGCGCTTTCGGCGACTGCTGGTTTCGTTTCAGCCGGTGCTGTCGGCTTCGGGGCCGAAGCTGGTTTTGGCGCAGGAGTGGCGGCAGGTTTTGGCGCGGTCGGCGTGGAAATCGGAATGTTGTTCGGCACGGCGGCGGGCGACTTGCTCACCGGGGCTTGGGCCTTTTCCGGATAAGCGTGGGGATTCGACGGAGCCGCGGGTGCGGTTGAAATCATGGTCGTGGCCGGTGCTTCGCCACCGAGGCTGACCACTTGTCCGGGACGCAGCGCTGACGCCTTCACCTTGGGGTTGGCTGCGGCCAATTCGGCGGTGCTGATGCCGTGTTTTTTAGAAATACTGAAAAACGTCTCTCCAGGCTTCACCACATGGCTTTTTGCCGAACTCTTCGGCGTGCTCGGGGTGGACTGAGCGACTGCCTGTGTGCTAGTCGCTGCGGCGGGAGCGCCCGGAACCTTCAGCTTTTGACCGGGGCGGATCATGGCGGAAGTCTTCAACCCATTGTTTTTCGCCAACTTCTCCGGCGAGGTTCCGACCTTGCGGGCGATCTTCTCGAAGCTGTCACCGGCTTTGACCGTGTAGGTCGTCGCGGCAGGGGCTGGCGTCGCTGCTGCAACAGAGGCCGCAGTCTTGGCGGCTACGGCGTTGACGACGGTCGAAGCGGCAGGCGCGGACTTTGCCGGAGCGGCGTGGGAATCGCGGAGTTTCGCGTTGTCGTCCTCCAACTGATGGATCTGCCGTTCCTGCTCCTTGCAGAGCGAGCGCAGCGTTTCCAGTTCCGATTTCGCATGCACCGTGGGCGAGGCAAGCACCATGGACAGCGTGGCGAACAGCAGAGTTGGTTTCATGATGCGGGTAGTTTTTTCAAAAATTACGATTAAGATCAAGCGAAAATCAGTATTTCCTTAATACTTGGGCCGTTTTCCTTTTAGGTATGGGGCACAAAAAAACGGGCGGTCCCGAAGGACCGCCCGTTGGCGTTTGAAATGGATGGGAGAAAACTCCTTAGTTGGAGCGACCGGTGTAGGAATTGTCCTCGGTCTTCACGTTGATCCGCTCACCGACATTGATGAATAACGGAACTTGGACGATCAGGCCGGTTTCCATGACGGCTGGCTTGTAAACGTTGTTGGCGGAGTCGCCTTTGACGCCTTCCGAGGATTCGGCGACGGTCATGACCATCGAGAGCGGAAGATCCACAGCGACGACGATACCGTCGGCGACCATGAGGTTGTAGATCTGGCCTTCGATGAGGTAGTTTTTCACTCCTTCGATGAGGTCTTCATAGACGACCGCGTCCTCGTAGGTGTTTGGATCCAGGAAGTGGTAGCCGCTGCTGTCCTTGTAGGAATATTCGTGCGGAGTGCGCTCCAGAACGACGCCTTCGACACTGTCGTTGGAAGTCATGCGGAGGTTGAAAACCTTTTTGGTCGCGACGCTGCGGATGGACATCTGGACGTAGGAAGCCATCCGTGGCGGAGTCTTGAGCTCGTGATCGATGACGAGGCAGACTTCGTTATTGTGGCGGACGGCGTGTCCCTTGCGGAGGTTGATGATCGGTGTGCTAGCCATGATTTGTGGGTGGGGGATAGGCCGCGCGGGCCGCTGAGGCAAGCACGGAGTTTCCGGTCGGGCGGCGTGGGATCACGCCTGTTGTGCCTTGATCCAGTCGGCGATTTTCTGATCGTTGTCGCCCGCAGCCCAGACGTGGCGGAGAAAATCCGCCGGGTGAATGTCGCCGTGGTTTTTCAAAAACCGCCGGTCGCCGCCGCAGTCGAACATCAGGTCCGGATCCATCTCGCCCCGCAGCTTGGCGCGGCCCTTGGCGATGAGCCTTGGAAGGTATGCCATCCCGTCCAGCTCGTCGCCGAAGGTCGGAATGTCGTTGGCGGTGATTTTCTTGTCGCTGCGAACGCCCTTCTGCACCGTCATGAAATAGTCACGGCGCACCGCGGCCACCAGGAGCGCGGTTGAAATCGAGGGATCGCCCTCGCCACAGAAATCCTCGACGAAATCGAAGAGTTCCCGCGGTTGATAGCCGATTTCTCCGAGAAACGCGAGATCGGCGGGCGTGTAGTAATTTCCAAAATCAGTATCGCCCGATTGAAACCGCGCGATGCATTTGTCGAATAGGGCGAGAAAAATGTCGTTCCAAGTCATGGCGGGAATAGAGCGGGAAATCAGCTTTCCGCACTCTTTTTCTTCACGATCGGAGCGATGGCATCGATCGCCTCAAGCAGCGCCTTGTCCGGCATCGGGGATTGAAGCGCATCCAGCGAGTCATCCAACTGCGCCACCGTCCGGGCTCCGATAATCGACGAGGTGACCGCAGGCGAGCGGAGAGACCACTGGATGGCCAGATGATTCAGCGGCATGCCGTTGGCGGCGGCGAGGTCGCCCAGCGCGCGGATTTTTTCCTGTTGGGCGGCGACCTGTTCGACCTTGAGAAAGCCCTCCGAGCGCGCGGCACGGGAACCCTCGGGGATTCCGTCGAGATACTTTGGCGTGAGCATTCCCTGCGCCAACGGGCTGAACACGACGCAGCCGATTCCCTCGTCGAGCAGGTAGTCGAGAATGCCTTCCGCTTCCGGCCAACGGTTGAGGATCGAGTAGGGTGGCTGATAGATCAGGCAGCGGATGCCCGAATCCTTGAGGATTCTAACGGCCTTCTTCAACCGCTTGAGCGGATACTTCGAGAGACCGACGTAGAGCGCCTTGCCGCTGTTCACGGCCGTCACCAGCGCCGACATGGTTTCCTCCAGCCGGGTGTCCGGATCCGGGCAGTGCGAGTAGAAAATATCCACGTAGTTCTGGCGGAGGCGCTTCAACGATTGATCCAGCGAGGCGAGCAAATGCTTGCGGGAACCAGCCTGTCCGTAGGGGCCGCTCCACATGTCGTGGCCGGCTTTGGTAGTGATCACCAGCTCGTCGCGGTGGCTGGCGAAATCCTCCACCAGGATCCGTCCGACATTTTCCTCCGCCGAGCCCGGAGGCGGGCCATAGTTGTTAGCGAGATCGAAATGGGTCACCCCGCGATCAAACGCGCGGTGCATGATGCGGCGTGCTTCCTCAAAATCATCGACGTGGCCGAAATTGTGCCAGAAACCCAGGGAAATCGCCGGGAGCAGAAGACCGGAGTCGCCGCAACGCCGGTAAGGCATGCGACCGTCATAACGCGCTGTATCAAACATGGAGTGAAATTGCCGGGTCGATTCCGGTTTGCCAAGCCCAAGGGAGTGACAATCGGATTAATCCCATGCCTCGGGTCCGACCGGTTTGGACAAGGATGCATTTGGATCAACCTGCTTTGCAGAAAGCCGCATTTCATCATCCACCGGAACCCACCCATGTTTGCGGTTGATCGTTGGGTTTATCCGGAACTCCGCATTCGACCTCAAAACCCTTTGAAATTCCCGACTTGATCGGCTTCCCGGTTGTGCCCGTCTCCCCCGGCCCAGCCTGCTACCTCTTACGGAGTAGCTCCGCTCATTTCAAAATTACCTAGGATGATGATTTAAATCCCTGAATCCAATCCATGAAACCCACACGCTTCCTTCGCTCCACCCAGATCTTTCCGACCCACATCCGCCACGGCCTGCCGCTGATTTGTGGTGCCTCGCTGGCGTTGTTTGCCGCTACGGCATCGGCCGTCACCATCCCGCGTCTGGATAACACCAACACGCTTGATACGGTGGATGCTTGGAGCGGGGGCGTGGTGCCGACCGCCTCGGACATCGCCCAATGGACCAGCGCGGTGACCGGCACTGGAGCCAGCGCGACGCTTGCAGCAAACGTCACTTTCGGAGAGCTGCTGATGCAGAACAGCACCGCGATCAACATCGCGATCGGCGGTGGAACGCTCACTCTGGGCTCTGTCGGCGGCGTGGGGATCGATATGTCGGCGGCATCGGCGAATCTAACGATCGCTACCGGTCTGTCGTTAAGCAGCACCGGGCAATGGAATGTGGCGACGGGGAGGAATCTCGCCGTCACGGGAGTGATTTCGGGCACCGCTCCCGTCACCACCTTGAACGGATTGGGAACGGTTACCCTCAACCAGATTGAATCCTTCACCTCTCCCACATTCACTGTAAATGGTGGAATATTCTCTCTCAATCAAAGTGCGCTAGGAACCTCCGCGATTCTTCCGAGCACGAGTATACTCACCTTGGGTGGCGGCACCGTTTTGCTGACGGGTAACACGGGCACGATTACTCCCGCGATCAATACGTTGAATTTAGCGAGCGGATCATCAGTTTACCAGATGACGCGCGGCAGCGGTGGCCGAATTGCGGCGTCCAGCACCAATGTAACCCGCACGACCGGGGGAACCATTCTTTTCAACGGAAACGACGGCAGCAGCACGGCCCGCTTCAGACTGCCTCTATCAGCAAACGTCAATGGGGTCATTCCTTGGGCAACCTTCAGTGGGAACACGAGCACTGGAAATGGCAGCGGCTCCGCTTTGTCTGATACCTGGGCGGTCGCTAGGAACACAAGCAATGACATGGTTGGATATGGCATCACGGGATTCCTTTACACGGCCAGCACCGCAACATCGCTCGGAACATCCACGCAGAATTCCAACGTCGGGACGGACGTTTCTCTGGCCAGCGGCGGCACGGTCAATACCGTCCGTTTCAACGACACGGCCGCACGCACCGTCACCATCACCAGCGGATCGCTCACACTCGGCGCGGGTGGTATTCTAGTCGGAAACAACCTTGGCGCGAATCTCTCCAAAATCACCGGCGGCACGCTCATGGGAGGCGCGCCGGGATCCGGTTCGGGCAACGACCTGATCGTGATTCAAAACGATACCAACACGACCGGCGCCTTCGAGATCGACTCGATCATCGCCGACAACGTCACCGCGACGCCGCTCACCAAGTCCGGCCCCGGTGTTCTCGTCCTCGGCGGCGCGAACACGTTCACTGGCGGCATCTATCTGAACCAGGGAACGCTCCGTCTAACCACGGGCGGCTCGTTCAACAACAATGCCGTGACGTTCTCCAACAACAGCAGCGCGTCATTGGCTCTCGGCGGCGTGAACGGAACGGTTGCCTCCCTGACAACTTCCACCGTGCTTGCCGGGACACTGCCGGTCGTGCAGAACGCAAACATCACCCCTGCCGTTCTAACCGTCGCTCCGGCGTCCGCCGCGAAATTCGCGGGGAACATCCAGGACGGCATCGGCGGCGGCTCCTTCGGCCTGACGAAAACCGGCGCGGGCACCCTGACCTTGGATGGCACGAACACCTATACCGGCCCCACGACGGTGAGTAACGGAACCTTGGTCGTGAAAAACACGATCGCCACCTCGTCGGAAATCAACGTGACCTCTCCCGGCATCCTCGATGTGACCAACAGCGGTTTGACCCTGGCTTCGGGAAATACTCTTTCGGGCACTGGTCCGGTTCTCGGTTCCGTGACGGCGAATTCCGGGGTGAACCTGACGCCCGGCACCTTGGGCACGCTGGCCACGATGACCGTCGGCACGTTGAATCTGAACAGCGGGGCGAACCTCAATCTCGACGTCCAATCCGGCAATACCAGTGATCGCATCGCCGTCACCGGAGCGCTCACACTGGGCGTTGGCGAGGTGATCGGCGTGAATCTGGCAGGTGCGGGAGCGGGTATCTCGGGCAGCACCTTCACTGTTCTAACTTACGGCAGCCTTGCGAATTTCACCCCGGCGTCATTCACGATCACTTCTGGGGCCGTGGGCGGACTGACCTACACCTTCGCCGACACGGGAAGCGCCATCACCTTGTCAATCACCGGCACCGCCGCGCAGAGCAGCACGTGGGCCCTGGCGACCGGCGGCAGCTGGACCTCTCCGGCATCCAACTGGACTCCCGCGGTGGTTCCTAACGGGTCTGGGCAAACGGCGCATTTCGCCGGATCGATCGGCGGGCCCGCGACCGTGGCCCTCAACGGCAGCAAGACGGTGGGTGGCCTCACCTTCGAAAGCGCCAATGTTTACACGCTGACCTCCGGCTCCGGTGGCAGCCTGATTTTCAACAATGGCGCGGCCGTGGCGAATTTGATCGATAGCTCGGTTCCCGGAAATCCGGCGTTGCCCGGCCAGATGATTGCAGCCCCCGTGACCCTCACATCGGACACGCTGGTGACGGTTTCAAGTGGCGAGACACTCGCTCTCTCCAGTGTCATTTCCGGTGGGGGAACTCTGACCAAGGCGGGGGCCGGCACCCTGAATCTCGCCACGGCTAACAGCTATGCGGGCGTCACCACATTGAATGCGGGAACGCTCAATTTCGTCAACGGCGCGTTGAGTAATACCGATTTCACCTTCGTTGGCGGCGTCCTGCAATACGCGGCCGGCAACACCGAGGACATTTCCCTTACACACCTCACCACCTTCGCGGGAACAGCGACCATCGATACCAACGGCAACGACGCTTCTTTCGCAAATGACGTGGGAAACTCTGGTGCGGGCGGTCTAACGAAGGCCGGTCTCGGCAAGCTGAGTCTGGGTTTCTCTAACTCCTACAACGGAGCCACTACGGTATCCGCCGGTGTGCTTAACATTTCGGGCAACGGCTCGCTCGGTTTCATTCCGGGATCAGCCGCGATCAATCTGATCGTCCAAAACGGCGCGACGCTCCAGTCCGGCGCGGATGGCATCTTCCTGGACGCCAACCGCAGTGTGGTCTTGAGCAGCGGCACGGCGGTATTCGACACCCAGACAAACAACATGACGATTGGAGGAGCTATCTCCGGTTCGGGAATTCTGAATAAAATCGGTGCTGGCAGTCTGACCCTGAACGGCGCGGGCAGCTACGCAAGCACCGTCGTGGGCGAGGGGACATTGGCTGTCGGAAACAACGCCGCGCTCGGCGGCGGCACGGTCACTTTGAATGGAACTTCCACCCTCAATCTCGGAGCCCGGAGCCTCGCGAACAGCGTGATCGTCAACGGCACCAACGGCCTGCTCAGCGGCGACGGTGGCGGTGTCAGCGGCATCAGCACGGTCTCCGGAGCTGGAACGTTGAATGTGACGATCACCAGCGCGAACGTTGATCTCAAAAGCAGTTTGACCGGTTTGTCGGGAACCCTCGGCATCACCTCCACCGGAAATTTCCGGTTCAATGGCTCTACCGGATCGTCGGCCACTACTTTCGATTTCGGTGCGTCGGGTAGTGCATCCGTCCGCCTATCCAGCACGACCGCGGTGGCCCTCGGGGCGCTTCAAGGTGGTGCCGGTGCCGTACTAACCGGTTCCGGTGGATCGGGTTCCACCCAGGCGGTCACCTACACCATCGGTGCCAAAACGGTGGGCGTCACTCCGGTCAACAGCAGCTTTGCCGGAACCATTTCCAACGGTGCCGGCGCGGTCAGCATTTCCAAAACCGGCGGCAGCACCCTCACTCTATCAGGAACCAACACCTACAGCGGAACCACCACGGTCGGCGGCGGGACACTGTTGGTGAATGGCTCGATATCCGGCAGCACCGTGACGGTAAACAACACCGCCACCCTCGGCGGCGGCACCACCGTGACACCAGGCGTTACTGGGGCGCTCACCGTCAACACCGGTGGCACCATTGCACCGGGATCCGGCATCGGCACCATCAACACCGGCAACGCCGTCATTTCCGGAACCTACGCCTGCGACATCAGCGGCGCCGCTTCCGACAAACTCGCGGTCAACGGCAATCTCAGCATCTCCGCCGCGACCTTGGCCATCACCGGAGTTCCAACGTCCGCCAGCTATGTGATCGCCAGCTACACCGGCACTCTCACTGGTGCCGGCTTCGCCAATGTTAGTCCGGCCCTGCCTGCAGGTTACGAGGTGAAAATCGATACCGTCAACAAACAGATTCTGGTCCAGTTCTCGAATTACTCCGCTTGGATTTCCAGTTACTTCCCCGGTGTGACCGACCCCGCCATCATCGGTCGGACCGCGGATCCCGATCATGACGGCATGAACAACCTCACAGAGTTCGCTCTCGACGGTAGCCCTGCCTCCGGTGCATCCAGTGGAAAAATCGCGGGCAAAGTCGCCACGGTCGCTGCTGCTCCGACGTTGGTCCTGACTCTGCCCGTGAGAGCCGGAGCCACTTTCTCCGCACCGGGCTTACCATCTAACGGAGAGCTTGTTTCAAACGTGGTGAATGAGTTGATCTATAAAATCCAGGGAGGCGGCAGCCTTTCGACGTGGACGCTCGGAGTTATGGAAGTCACCGGCCCGGACAAGACCGCCATCGAAACTGGACTTCCGGCCCTCAGCGATGCCAACTGGAGCTACCGCACTTTCCAAGTTCCGGGCACGGTTTCGGCGAATCCCGCCGACTTCCTGCGCGCTGGCATCATCACACAACCATGATCAAGCCCATCCTGTTTCTCATCGGCGGCGGTCTTCTGCCCGCTGCCGCTCAAATCCCCGCGTTTCCGGGCGCGAAAGGCTTCGGAGCCTACGCCACCGGTGGCCGGGGAGGGGATGTCTATCAGGTTATCAACCTCAATGCCGATGGCGAGGGCTCGCTACGTCACGGCATCGAGACCGTGCCGTCTGCTGGCCGGACCATCGTTTTCAACGTGAGCGGCTACATTCCCTTGCCGGGTAAAAACCTCCGCATCGTGAAGCCGAAAATCACCATCGCCGGCCAGACCGCACCCGGCGACGGCATCGGCCTGCGCAATGGAACCGTCCGCATCACGGGCGACAACACCGTGATCCGCAACCTCCGCATCCGTCACGGCAAGGGCGGCAGCGGCGGCGACTGTCTGGACATCGACCACACGGCCACGAACTCGATCATCGACCATGTGACCATGCAGTTCAGCACCGATGAGAACATCTCGTTTTTCAAAAGCGCGCTCGACAACTTCACCATGCAGAACTCGGTAACGGCGTGGGGCATGGAACGCCACAACGCCGGCGGTCTGTGGGATCTCAACCACGGCAGTTGTATCAACTCACTCTGGGCCCACCACCACACCCGTAACCCGAAGGCGAGGCCTAACGGAATGTTGGAATGGGTCAACAACGTCAGCTATGACTGGGGCATTGGCTTCATCATGGGTGACTCCCAAACTCCGGCCGCTTGGAAAGCCAACGTCCGCAGCTGTTATTTCCTGATGCCAGGGGGCGGCGACCGCAAGGCATTCGACAAGCCTCACGTTGCCAGTGACGGGAAACCGACCTTCAGTCTGTTTCTCGAACATTGCCTCTACGACGCCGATGGCGACGGCCGCCTCAACGGAACCGACAAGGGCTATGCCATTGTGGGCGGCAGCGAATACAAGGAATCCGAGCACGCCGCTCCAGGCGCGGACCGCTATATCAAAGCAAGCCAGCCATTCCCCGGAGCCACGGGCAAAGCTGCCGTCACTCCGGATGATCCGCTGACGGCCTACAAAAAGGTCGTTTCCGATTCCGGTGCGGTCCGCCTCGATGCAACCGCTGCCGGGCCTCTCCGCGACGAGGTGGACACGGTGCTTTTCAATAACGTCGTTAGCCAGAAATCCAGCCGGCTCTCCTCGGAAAAGGAACTCGCCGCCGCTCCCTACAATGTGTCTAACGATGGCTTCGGAGCGCTCGAAACGAAGCCTTCATCCGCAGACACCGACCTCGATGGCATGCCGGACTTTTGGGAACAGTCGCTCGGTTTCAATCCCAAGACCGCCAACAACAACGCTGTCATCGATAACAATCGCGGCACCTTCCTTCCTCCGGATGCCGCCGTCGGTTACACGCAGTTGGAGGAATACCTCCACTTCCTCTCGATTCCCCACGCCGTTGTTACGGATTCAAATCTAACTATCGACCTGCGGAAATTCACGGCGGGCTTTTCAAAATCACCGGCCTTCAAAATTTCCGACATCACCGGCGGCACCATCGAACAATTGGCCGAAAACGGCACCACACGATCCGCCACCGGACCCATCGTCAAATTCGTTGCCACCGCGAAAACACAGGGCCGCGCCCAATTCAATTTCACCGTCCTCGATGCCGACCGCTCCACTTGGACCCGGCAATTCGGAATCCTGGTCGCGCCCGGATCCCGTCAGTAAGGACGAAGCTTTCTATCAGTATCTGGCAAGGCGGGCTGGACCCGATGATTCCGTGTCGGAGCTTTGGATGGAAGCTTGCCGAAAATCAACGATGTGCAATGGCGGAGAGGGAAGAAAATTCCCTTTCTCACTCCGAGGATGGAATTAGGGATTTAAACGGGTGGGGTGGGGGGCGGTTGAATGTGCGTCCCGCTCCAGGAGGAATGAATGATCCGCACCCGCACTTTGATCGGTGGAAGGTAAGAGCGGATTGACCTGAGGACGGGTCAAGCCTTCCCGCGCGGCTGGGCTGTTCGGTATGGATTCCCGGAAATGACTTGAAGCTGAAACGTTTAGAACTATTTTGCTCTTATGGAAGGGGATGAGGGATTTTCTCACTACTCTGAGGACGATGTGCGACGCCTGTATCCGAACCTCCGTGCGATGGCGGGCCAACGGATGGCGTTCGAGCGCGATGGGCAGACGTTGCAGCCGACGGCGCTTGCCCACGAGGCCTGGCTCCGCATGCGCAGCAGCGGTGATTCGAGTTGGAGGAACAATGCCCATTTCTTCGCCGCCGCCGCCGAGACCATGCGCCGGATCCTCATCGACCGTGCACGACGCCGCAAGTGCGTGAGGCACGCGGGGAATCTGGAACGGGTCCAGATGACCGCTGCCGAAGATAAGCCGCTCGACGATGACGAGCCGGCCTTGCTGGTCGACGCAGCTTTGGAGAGGCTGCAGAAGACCGACCCGTTGCGTGCCAAGGTAGTGGTATTGAAGTTCTTCGGTGGACTGACGAATCAGGAAGTGGCGAAAGAGATGAGCGTCACCGAAAGGACGGTCGAGCGCTACTGGATGTATTCGAAAGCCTGGTTGTTCCGGGAAATCAGGAGAAATCGGTAATTTTCTGTCGGGTCTTGGTCTGGATTTTCGCCATTATTATAAGAAACATTGAAGTCACTGCGACCAAACTCCGAAGACCCATGAAAGACGCCGTCAATCCAGCGGCGGAAGATTCAGGCGTGCTTGCGATAGAGAACGCGATCTTCGAAACGGCCTTGCAGATTCCGGACCCCGCGCAGCGTCGCGCATTCCTCGAAAAAACCTATCAAGGCGATTCCCAAGGACGCGAGGATATGGACGACCTGCTCAAATTGGCGGGAACATCGTCCGCTTTCTTTCTCGAAGGGCTCCTGCAAACCGCGGAACTCGCCCAACAGGTCATCGACGAATTTCCGAGCGACGAATTTCCCGACGACGATTCATCGAACGAACCATTCTCAAGTGGGGAAACGGAAGGAAGTCGGATCGGTCGATACACGTTGGTGCGCAAAATCGACGAGGGTGGCTGTGGTGAAGTCTTCGAAGCGGTCCAAGACGGCATGACGCGTCCGGTCGCGCTGAAAATCATCCGCACCGGCATGGACACCGAGTCGGTCGTTTCCCGCTTCGAGGCGGAGCGTCAGACGTTGGAAATCATGGAGCACCCTAACATCGCCCGCGTCCTGGATGCGGGGAGGACGTCGAAAGGCCGGCCTTATTTCGTGATGGAGCTTGTCCGGGGCTCCCGGATCACCAGCTTTTGCGAATCCGAGCAACTTACGATTCATGCGCGGTTCGAGCTTTTTTTGGACGTCTGCAACGCGATCCAGCATGCCCATCAAAAAGGCATCGTCCACCGCGACATCAAACCGTCTAACATTCTTGTCGATAATGTTGATGGAATCCTCATCCCCAAGGTCATCGACTTCGGGATCGCGAAGGCGATGCAGGGTCCGTCTCGCGGCCGCGGAGGGATCACGCAGATCGGTCAGTTCATTGGCACGCCGGCTTATATGAGCCCCGAGCAGATCGACATGGGTGGCATGGACATCGACACCCGTGCGGACATTTACAGTCTGGGTGCCTTGCTCTACGAACTGCTCGCCGGGCGTCCGCCATTCGATACCGAGAAACTGTTGGAATCCGGTGTTACGGAAATGCGCCGTGTCCTGATAGAGGACTATCCTCCGAGGCCGTCCGAAGCGGTCCGGATTTCGGAGGGAGGCGAGAGGGGGAGCATCCTGCCGGGCCCGCGGGACAAGTGGGCTAACACCCTGCGCGGCGAGCCCGACTGGATCGTTTTCAAAGCCATGGAGAAGGAGCGGGATCGCCGCTATCAGACGGCGAACGGCCTGGCGATGGACATCCGACGCTACCTGCAGAACGAGCCGGTGATTGCACGGAAACCGAGCCGCGGCTATTTCCTGCGCAAGTTCTTGCAGCGGAACCGCGCGGCCTGCGTCCTCGGCGCCGCGGTGCTTTTCTCAGTGCTCGGCGGCTTCGCCACCACTACCGTCCTCTATTTCCGGGAAAAGAACGCGCTCGCTGAACAAGCGAGACTCCAGCGGCAAGTCCAAGCTCGCGCGAACGTGTCGCGGGCTGCCATCCTCCTCAGCGATGGCAACATCGAGGAAGCCGACAGCGTGCTACGGAAGGATCCGCTGGAGTCAATCGATCCGTCGCCCGAAGCTGCCGAGGTGTTCCGCTCGCTGGGACGATGGAATGCTGTCTTCGGCCGCTGGCCGCAGGCGGCCTATTGCTTCCGCCTGATGAACAAGGCCAACCGAATGGGTGATCCCGTCCGGATCGCGGAAGGGCTGGACCTGCTTGTGACTGCCCCGTCTTACTTGGAAGCCCGCGATAAGAAAGGCTACGAGAGCTTCCGTGCTGAGATGCTCGACCGTTACGTGCCGGCGCAGAGCGGGATGCAGGCCGAGCACGTGTTGAAAGCCTGCCTGCTGCTTCCGGCGGACCGACCCACCATGGAAAGACTCAGGAGTTCCGCTGAGGTCTGCCGGAAGAATGTGACCGGCAAGTCCGGCAGGATCGGCTTGGCGGATTGGAACTCGCTTGCGCTGTCCCTCTTTTGCTACCGCGATGGCGACTACGAGGAAGCGATCCGGCAAGCGGACAAATGTCTCCATTTCAAGGACAACAAGGGAAGCCGCTCTTGCGCGGTGCGATGCGTGCTGGCCATGTCGCGCTTCGCGCAGGGCGAGGTCGAAGAAGCCCGGCACCAGTTGGAGACGGCGAAGGCTGACACTCAAAGCGTGGAATCCAGGATCGACGAATCGGGAGTTCCTCCGATTGGCACTTGGTTCGCCTGGTCAGTCGTACGGATACTGGTGCGTGAAGCGGAGGCCACGCTCGCCAAGTAGCGCTGGTTTCCCCAGCTGAATCGCCGGATCCCTAGGATGCATGTATCTCTGATACAGGCGCTTTTACGCGGCAGGATGCCTTTCGCAAATCGTCAGGGAGGTGGGTGAGGGCCCGGGAAAATGCACTCGCGAAAAAAATATGTCGGGTTTCGGACGAGAATCTCGCCTGACGTTCGAAGGAAGGGAGATCCCTTTCCGCTTAAAACCCCTCCGACTCAAAAATGCGTGCACGCCTCTCGTGACGCAACCCTCAACCATACCGATTCATCTCCATCCTATCGCATGAAAACCACCCTCTCCCTCAACGTCATTCTTCTTTGCTTGATGTTGCCATCCTCCGCTGCCGATAAGGGCCTGCCCAACATTCTGACCAACGCGGAAAAGGACACCGGTTGGCGATTGCTATGGGACGGCAAGACGTCGGATTGCTGGCGTTCGCCCAAGTCGGATTCCTTCCCGTCAAAAGGATGGGAGATCAAAGATGGCGTCCTCACCGTGCAGCCCAGCGGCGGGGGAGAATCCGGCGGTGGTGGCGATATCATCTCGAAGGAGCGGTTCTCGAATTTCGAACTACAGGCAGATTTTAAAATAACCAAAGGTGCTAACAGCGGCATCAAGTATTTTGTCCAGCCGGATCTGAAACCGATTGATAAAGTGACAGGCAAGCCCGCTAAGACCGGTTCGGCCATCGGGCTTGAATTCCAAATCCTCGATGATGCGAACCATCCCGATGCCAAGTTGGGAAGAAATGGCGACCGCACCATTGGCTCGCTTTACGATCTGATGCCCGCCGCCGGGACCAAGAAGGTGAACCCCATCGGCGAATGGAACACAGCCCGCATTCTGGTTGCGGGAAAACATGTCGAACATTGGCTCAACGGCGAGAAAGTCCTCGAATATGAGCGCGGCTCGGAGGGATACCGCAACGACGTTGCCAAGAGCAAATTCAAGAGTATCCCGGAATTCGGCGAATGGACGGACGGACACATCCTGCTGCAGGACCATGGAAATCAAGTGTCCTACCGGAACATCAAAATCCGCGTGCCGGCAAAGCCATAAGTTAGAGTCACTCGAAAAGATTTGTCTCATGAAAAACCAAATTTCCAATACCCCGCTGTCCTCTGGCATCCCCCGGCGCTCGTTTCTGAAAGGAGCCCTCGCCACCGGTGCCCTCACCGTCGGCTTCCCTAACATTCTGCGGGCCGCATCCGGCGACAAGGTGCGCCTTGCCTGCATCGGCATCGGCAACCGCGGAGCCGACGATGTGCGGGAACTCCACAAAACCGGCTTGGCCGAAATCGTGGCGTTGTGCGACACCGATATGGGTTCCAAACCCACCGAGCCGGTCCTGAAGCTGTTTCCCAACGTCCCGCGCTTCCAGGATTTCCGCAAGATGTTCGACAAGATGGGGAAGGATATCGATGCCGTCTGCATCGCGACCCCGGATTTCTCACACTTCCCGATCGCCATGCTCGCGATGTCCCTGGGCAAGCACATCTATGTCGAGAAACCGATGGCGCACAGTTTCCTCCAGATCGAACTGATGATGGCCGCCGAAAAGAAATACAAGGTCGCCTGCCAGATGGGCAACCAAGGCCACTCCGAGGGAAACTACTTTCAGTTCAAAACCTGGGTGGATGCGGGGATCATCAGGAACGTCACAAAGATCACCGCGTTCATGAACAATTCGCGCCGCTGGCACGGCATGAAGGTGGACGGTTATCTGCCCGAGCAACCGGTGCCCGAATCGCTCGATTGGGAGTGCTGGCTCGCGACCGCCCAACAGCATGCCTATAACAAAGGTTATACCAACGGCGACTGGCGCTCATGGTTCGACTTCGGCAACGGCGCGCTCGGCGACTGGGGAGCACATATCTTCGACACATCACACGAATTCCTCAACCTCGGGCTTCCTACCGAAGTGGAGCCGAAACTCGAAGGCTACAACCCGCTCATTTTCCCCCAGGCTTCGACTTTGGCGTTCCGATTCCCGGCCCGCGGCTCTCAGCCGCCGGTGGAGCTCACCTGGTATGACGGACAGCAAAATCTGCCGCCGCTCCCCGCCAATTTCGGTGAAGCGGTGGTGGATCCTAACATTCCTCCGCCATCTTCAGGCAGTGTCGACACGAAGCGGCGGCCTCCTGGAAAAGTGATTTACGGCGAGGATCTGGTCTTCAAGGGAGGCACTCACGGCTCGACTCTACAGATCATCGGCGGAGATAGGGCAAAGGACGTCGAATCCAAATTGCCGAAAATTCCCCGCAGTCCCTCGAATCATGCGGCCAACTTCCTCAAGGCGGCAAAAGGGGAAGAGCAGTGCCGCTCCAACTTCGCTGTGGCCGGTCCGCTTTGTCAGGCCATGGCCATCGGCATCATTGCGCAACGGGTGAATGCCACGGTGAAATTCGATTCGGCGAGCAAACAGATCACCAATCACAAAATCGCCAATGAACTATTGAAGGGCGTGCCGCCTCGCCAGGATTGGATGCAATACTACAAGTTATGAAAAGCACCGCGAAGATTCGCGTGAAGAGTCGGAATTTCGCGCGAAATTGCTAGATCCTAAGAATGAGAAAACCAGCCCGCGATGGGCAAACGATACAAAAAACCTGAAACAATCCAACCCTATCTATTTCTAACTAAATCCAAACCCACCATTTATTCATATGAAACTCAAAAACCCATTGAATCATTTTATACCGAGAGCTTCGTCTTTAGTCAGCACGCTTGTTTTCTGCCAATTCGCGTCCCACGCCGTTGCGGCGACCTTCGTCTGGGACGGCAATGGCACCGGGGCGACAGCCCTGGACGTAGCTGCCAACTGGAGCTCGAACACACTTCCCGCGGCCGCCGCAGGCAGCGTCGGTCAATTCGATGGAAGCGTTGCAGGGAACCTGACGCTCACTGCAACCAGCAACGGTGCCGCCGCCCAGCCGTGGAGCGTCAGCGTAACGGCGGGGCAAGACTCCTCCCTGACCCTCGACCCCAGCCCTACCGCCAATACCGTGCGGCTTTACAACATCACGATCGACGCTGGAGCGTTTGAGAATGCAAGCGCCGCTCTTTCTCTGGGAGACGGCACGGGGACCGGAACCACCAGTGCGGTTTTTACCTTCGGCAATGCGACGTCACCTTATACGGCCAACGCTCTCACCAATAACTCGGCGGCCACGGCCATCATCCAGCCGGATGTGCAATTCGGCAGCGGCGGTGCCACCAATCGAACGGTTACATTCGCGGGTTCAGGCAATTGGAACGTGAATGCTCCGTTGGGTATCACGGTTGCCGGCGGCAATGGATCGATCGCAGTGGTAAAATCCGGAGGCGGCGCCCTTACCTTTAATTCCGCCAACACCTTCACCGGTGGTCTCGCGCTGAACCAGGGCACATTGAACCTCAACAATGCCACGGCACTCGGTGCTGCGGCGGGCACGCTAACGATTGCCGGAGGAGTCACGATCGATAACACCAGCGGTTCGGGCAAAACCCTCACCAACAACAATCCGCAAATTTGGAATGGTGACTTCACCTTCAGCACGGGTGCGAGCACCACTGCGAACGACCTTAGCTTGGGAGCCGGCGCAGTCAGCTTGGGAACCGTAGCGGGCACCAGCCGGACCATCACCACCAACGGGGCCGGATCGTTGATCATCGCCGGTGTGGTGGCGAACGGAACCACCGCTAACAGCATCATCAAGGCGGGCACGGGCAACCTCAGGCTCGACGGGACCAATACCTACACCGGCGGCACCACACTCTCGGCCGGTCAACTCCATCTCGCCAACAATGCCGCGCTGGGCACTGGCACGCTGACGGTGAATGCCGGCGTGGTCGTTCCGAGATTGGCTGCGCGAACGATCTCCAATGCCATCGCTGTTGGAGGCGATTTCGTGGTAGGCCTTGCAGCCACCAATAATCAGATGACCTTTTCGGGTCCCGTCAACTTGGGTGGCGGAACGCGCACGATCACCGTGTTCGATACTACCATCGCTACTGATGTGATCGTTTCCAACGTCATTTCCAACGGTGGCCTCACCAAGGCGGGCGCGGGCACTCTGTCGCTATCTGCTGCTAACACCTTTACCGGGCCAACCAGCGTCACTGGCGGAACCCTTGCTTTGACCAACAGCGCTCCGCTTGACTCCTCGAGCTCGGTCACGATTAACGGAAGCGGTGCCAAGCTCGTCGTTGATGGCTTAGGCTCCGTCCCCACCCCGGTGACACTCACGCAAGGTGGAATCGATGGTAACGGAACCATCGCCTCCCTCACGGTGGCCGATGCTCTTGGAAATACGGTTGCCGCCGGCAATGGCGCAGCGGGCACCCTCACCGTTGGCACACTGAATTTCCAAGGAGCCGCAAGTTTAAACCTGACAAATACAGGAGCTTTCAGCGCCCAGCAGTTGATCGTCACGAATCTCGCGACGAGCGCCTCGGCGGATGTGGTGGTGAATGCCACGGCCAGTAACGGCGTTTGGTCGGACAACACCGACTACAACTTAATCGAATTCACGAACTATCCGTCGGCCGTTGACGCATCGCACTTTACGCTTACCCCTCTTGTCGGCTTGACCCCAAGCCAACACGCATCGCTGGTAAATACGGGAACCGCAATCACGCTGCGAATCACGACCGATGCCCTCTTGTGGACGGGAGCGCAGGATCCCAACTGGACAACGGTGGCGGTGGGAGGTTCAAAAAATTGGACAGATAACGGCAGTCCTGTTGAATATACAAACGGGCGGTCGGTGACCTTCGATGATACATCGGCAGTTTACGATGTGAACGTCGTGGAAAACGTCAGCCCGTCTTCCGTGACCTTTAGTAGTAATTCCGATTACACCGTCTCCAGTACGGGTGGATTTGGCATTCTAACCGGATCTTTGACCAAGAGCGGCTTTGGCAAGGTGACGATCACCACCAATAATTCCTACCCCGGCCCGACCATCATCAATGGTGGAATTCTGGAGACTAACAACGTGCTCGCCAGCAGTTCATCCATCGCCATCAATAACAACGCCGCTTTGGTTTTTGATCTGGCGGCATCGTCGAACGTGTATGCCAACCCCATCACCGGTAACGGTAACGTGACCAAGAATGAAAACGGTAATTTGACCCTTACGGGAGCCAATACCTTCACTGGGAATTTCACCTTGAATGCAGGGGCTTTGAACTTCAACGGTCCTTCGGCTCTGGGAGCGGGTCCGGGAGCACTGGTGATCAACGGCGGCATTCTGGACAACACCAGCGGCGGCGCAATCGTGGCCACTGGCAACAAATTGCAGACTTGGAACACCGACATCACTTTCACGGGCAGCAACAATCTCGACATGGGCAGCGGCACGGTGACCCTCGGAGGCGAAGGGGATCGCACGGTGTCGGTCAGCGCAGGTGACATTCTTACTGTGGGCGAGATCAAGTCCGGCAGCCAAGGTCTGATCATTTCGGGCGGAGGCACGCTCGTCGCGACCAGCACCGGCACCTTCGGGGCTGCCAGCAGCATCGGCGGAGCTCTAACTGTTGGCAGCGGGACCACGCTGCAAATCAATCGCAGCGCGGCGAATAGCGATGCCACGACCGGCGACTTTGTCGCCACGCGTCTGGCGGGGACGGGAACGATCACCAACGGAGCCTTGGCCACCGCGCGTTCGCTGCAAATCAATACGCCGGGGAACTTTACCTTTGGCGGCACCATCGCCAATGGCGGCGCTGCGACACTGGCTTTGAACAAGCAGGGAGCGGGGACGCTTACCCTCACCGGATCAAGTTCCTATTCGGGTTTGACCGCGATCGGCGGCGGCATCATCAACGTGCAAAACAGCAATGCCCTTGGTGCAAGCCAGGTCCTTGTGAACACACAGACACGGTCTGCCGGCATCCAGCTACAAGGTAATATCAGCATTCCAAGCACCGTCACATTCACCCTGAGCAATGACGGTACTTCGGGAGCTACGGTACCCTATGCCATTGCCAACGTCAGCGGCGACAACACCATCAATGGCGTGATTACGATGACCAGCGGTGGCGGTGCCACCATCATCCAGTCGGACGCCGGCACGTTGACACTGGCAGGGAACATCACCAGCGATCAGGTCCGCACGCTGATCCTGCAGGGTGCCTCCACCGGTGCCAACACCGTTAGCGGAACCATCATCAACGGCACTGGCGTGAACTCGGTTGAAAAACGCGGTCCGGGCGTTTGGACGCTGACGGGAACCAATACCTATACCGGAGTCACCACCATCAGCGAAGGGACCTTGCAACTGGGCAACGGCACCACCGACGGCACGATCGGCACCAGCAGCAGCGTCGTCAACAATGCGGCGCTCATCTACAACTGGACCACGAACCACACGGCCGGCTATGTCATCAGCGGCAGTGGCTCCGTCACCAAAAACGGTGCCGGCACCGCCAGTTTGACAGGAGCCAACACCTACACAGGAACGACCACCGTCAATGCCGGTGAACTCGCCGTCAACGGTACCTCCATCGCCAATGCGGGCACGGTGGTGATCAACGGCGGCAAAGTGAATCTAACAAATACCGAAACCGTGGACAAGTTGTTCTTCGGCGGTGTCCAACAGCCCGCTGGCAACTACACGTCCGCGGGTGACGGCACCCACTTCTCTGGTGCCGGAACCCTCATTGTCATCTCCGGCCCACCCGGTTTTGCGACCTGGGCTTCGGCCAACGGTGCTACGGGTCAAACCCCGGGCGACGACCATGATAACGATGGCGTGAAAAACGGCGTCGAGTTCTTTGTCGGCGGGGGAACGGGTTTCACAGCCCTCCCGTCGGTGGTGGTGAATGCGGGTGTCAGAACAGTTAGCTGGCCCAAGAGTGCGGCCTTTACCGGTTCATATGAGGTGCAGGTGTCGTCCGATCTAAACAGTTGGGCTGCCGCTGCTGGCGGATCAGTGACAGACAATGGCACCACGGTGGTCTTCAGGTTTCCCTCGGGTCCAACGATTCGCTTCGTCCGTCTGGTCGTAACGCCAAGCTGAACTTCCTCCGTTGCTGGCGGCCGCTTCATTTCAAACCGAAGCGGCCGCCCTGCGGCCAGGATCGATTCTAAGGAATTGGTGTTTTTCTATTCTTATTTGCTTTGGAATGTGGCTCTCGCGAAATCCATCACTCGTGCCTGAGCTTCAAGTGATATGCTGGATCTACCAATGTCCTTCTGGATGAAATGAGTCGCGTGGCCAAGAAGTCCGCATTCATTTAGAAAATGAATTAGCCCCATTGCGACATACTCCTGTCCATCGACGGGAACAAGCGAGAAGGCCCCCGCCTCAATCAGCGCGATTGCCTGCCCTGCGATCGCTTCGAGTTCCTCCGGTAAAAGGGTGTCTAACTATTGATCAAGTGCTATCGCCGCCGTTGTTCCCAGCGCGTTCGATAGTTGGATCTCGTCGATGACGCCCAAGCTTGCAGCGCCCGCAAGCGCCAATACTTGGCTTTGAGGACCAAACTCGTCTCTGATTTCTTCGGCGGCACTGGCCGCAAAATCCCTGATAGAATCACAGTCTGTGAATTTCAGAAGGCCATGAAAAATATCCGACAAAACAGTCTGGCTCGTTTCCAGCTTGCTCTCGCTACGCCAGACGGAAAGGAGGATGCCAGCAGCAATCGAGGGGATTGTTATTTCGAGAGCGAGTCCGCGTTGAAGTTGATCGGGTTCGATAGCAAGGGGGATCAGGTGAGTGCCATTCACTCCGAACGGAGTGCAGTCCGCTGCGACCCACGCGACGACCTTGCTGCGGTATTCGTGCATTCCTCATTCTGCTACCAAAGCGGCCATATGCGCAATGCCAACCAGCACCCCGCCCCACCCCCCGAATCGCATCCGACAAACCTCTATCGGGGACACCTACAAAATTTTCCAAATTTTGAAAATTTTCCCTGCATGTTGAAGGGTTTGTTGGCTGGTGTTGGTTCTAATGGGTGATTGACAGACACGGCGCAGACAGCCGCTATGGCGGGCATATGTGCCGCCCATTGCCGAAACGCGTTCTATCACGCGCACGTCCAGCGAACGCTAGGCCTCTCCCTAATGGGCTGCGGCGGAGTTGCTACCGATTGCGGGTAGTCTATTTCGTTTTGCACTTCGACGGCCATTTCGCTGTGGAGCCGGACCTATGCCGCGTGCCCGCCTTGCTTGCCGGTGGATTCACCCAGCTCTTCACGATCCCGGCCCGAAGGTCGGCATGGTGGCGGGCTGGGTTCGTTGCTATCGGCTACATCGGATGCTTTGCCGCTTTCGCAGCAGGCTATTGAACCGCTGGGTTGCGGCGTCGTCTATTCGTCAAAATCGGGCTGAGTCGGGAATCAAATTCAACTCCTCATTAATCTTTTCAATGATCGCTTCAATTACCGGAGGGACCGGCAACGGAATAGTGAAAATGGAAGGGCCAGCGAAAAACTTCGAAATTGGCCCCCCATGTTGGAAATACTTGTGATAGTCGGTAACGGTTAGCGGGGTGGGGTAGCGCCCCTCCCACATGATGATGCCCTCCAAGGCATCAAGAGCATCGAATTCGGATGCCGACAAATCTACTCCCGTCGCACGGGCGATCTCGCCAAGGTTGTGCGTGGTCAATTTCGAAGTTGGATCGGCCAAGGCCGCCAGATGCCGCTGATTTGTAACCGAGTTGATCGCTGCGTGATTCTTGCCGCACCAAAGTCCTTTCAGCAGGTTCTCAACGCAGAGTGCCAACAAGAGCAGTCCGACTTCGAATTCCATGAACTCTTCGAACACATCATCTTCCTCCGCTGCGAATTGCGCTCTTTCCGAGCAAAAGCTCTCGGCCCCTTCTTTCGCGGCAGCGGCGCGTCGCAAAATTGATATACCTGCCCTGTGAAGTCTCGCAGCTTTAAATCTCCAAGCATGCTGCGACCGAATCGCGTTGTCGAAAAAGTGTTGAGCAGTTCTTTGTTGCATAGGATTTTACTAGATCATCGGTTTTTCCTAATCCGGGTCGCAATGTCCTCGTTGCGATCCGCCGTGGAAAGCTGGAAAATGTCGTGACTGGCAGCATTTACCGCGAGCAAGCCGTGCATGATTGCATCGGCTATTGCTCTCGCAAGATGCTCGTCCTTTTGTCCGATTGTCTGGATCGCCTGCTGCGCCTTTTCAAGATGGTAGCCAATTATTGCTTCTTGTCGGTCAGCGCCGTCGTCCACGGCGTCCTCGATTTTATCTTCCGCATCTTCCGGTATGTTGGCATCGACGTTGTAAAAGTTCACACGTCACGCTTGTGACTCCTGCGACTGGTGGGAAGCTACTTCTTGCGATGGCCGCTACTTTTTAAGGGCACAGAAGCGGCAACGGTTTTCAAAGCTGCTAGGCTTTTCGCTAGGCTTTCATTTTCTGTAAGCTATTGAAAATGAATGGCGGAGAGGGAGGGATTCGAACCCTCGGTGAGTATTACCCCACGTCTGATTTCGAATCAGGTGCCATAGACCACTCGACCACCTCTCCTTGCAGGGGCGCAAAAATTGGACGGGCGTCAGTGGTTTGTAAAGCTTTCAATTTCACTTAATCCGGGAAAACAATCGCCCGGTGTCCGTCGATGATGGTGCGGTCGTGGACGTGGAAGCGAATACCCTTGGCCAGTGCGATGCGCTCGCAGTGGCGGCCCAGCCGGACAAGGTCGTTCGGCGTGTGGAAATGCTGCACGCGGTCGACTTCCTGCTCGATGATGGGCCCGGCATCGAGATCCGCAGTGACGTAGTGGCAGGTAGCTCCGATCAATTTTACACCGCGTTCGTAGGCCTGTTTGTAGGGATTTGCGCCGATGAAAGCAGGCAGGAAACTGTGATGGATGTTGATGATCCGACCGGCGAAGTCCTTGCAGAAATCGTTGGGCAGGATCTGCATGAAACGGGCGAGCACGATGAGTTCCACATCCTGTTCGACGATGAACTCGCGGATCCGCGCAAAGCCAGCCTCGCGGTTGTCGCCGTCCATTTCGATTTCATGGAACGGAATGTTAGCCCGTTCCGCGGTGGCCCGGCAATTGCTGCGGTTGCCGATGATGGAGGTGATTTCGATGGGCAGTTCGTCGAGTTCCGCCCGCCACAGGATTTCGTTCAGGCAGTGGTCGGTTTTCGTGACCAGAACCGCCGTTTTCATCCGATAGGGGAGGCGGCGGAAATGCCAATCAGCATGAAGCGAGCGCCCGAGCGTGCCGAAACCGTCGATGAAATCCTGGACGTCCACATCCAGATCCATGGTTTCAATTTCCAATCTGGCGAAAAACTTGCCGCCAAGCTGGTCGGAAAACTGGGCGAGCTCGACGAGGTTGCCGCGATGGCCGGCGACGTAGTTCGCGACCTTGGCGACAATGCCGGGCTGGTCGTGGCAACTGAGCTTGAGGATTAATCCGCGTCTGGACATGAGGCGCGAGATTGGGAGTCCGACCGACTGGCGTCAATCATCGCCCGTGACGTCCACTACGGTTGCGGCGCGGAAGAGGCCGTCAACTCTGGTGCCGTTGCCGCAGGTTCAGCCTTGGGAAGAGGTGCTGGCTTGGTGCCGACCAGTGCTTTGGGCGAAACCGTCGTCTGGAAATCGATGCCCTGCCGCGATGACAGGGTCAGCAATAGGACCGAAAAAAGCATGGTGGATAGAACTCCTGCCAGACCCGCCAACCACCAGCGGTGGCTTCCCAAATGAGGTGCGCCGATGCCCGGCTCGTCAATGACCGGCGGGCTGGCGCGCCGCACGATCGCATCGATCACCTGCGGGGGGACTTCAGCCCCGCGGAAAGGGGTTGCTGGAGAAAGCTGCCATCCGGCGTAGTCCATGTCATCCACCGCAAGCACCAAATCTTCCGGATAAGCCACACTGCGGGTGGACCTCGGGCCACTTACCAACGCGGCGACCACCGCTTCGTCCACGAATCCTTCCCTCTCCATCTGGAGCGACGGGCAATCCTCTTCATTGCGGATCGATGGCAGCGGGCTGAGTCTGAGTGAATTCATGGTCGGCTTGGTGGATCGATCAATTTCATATGATGAAAATCGGGAAACGTCAATTTCTAATGTTTCTTAAGTAATTTGCCGGTCCGACGGGAAGGCGGAGGGAATCCGCCCAATTGCCGGTTAGAGCCGTCTGATGCTTGGTGTTGCAATCACAGGGGAATGCATGAAGAGTCTTTGCAACGACATGTCTTCACCCAACCCTGACGATTCACTTTTGCTGATTCGCTGTCCGTCGTGCGGGCAGCGTTTCAAAGTCGGAGAGGATTTGCGCGAGAGAACCGTGGAATGCGGCGGCTGCGAGCATCGGTTCCGGATCAACGACGAAGTCATCGTCAGGAGCCGCAAGGTCTATCCCGGCGAGCGCCACAACTCCGGACTGAACCGATTCCAGCGGGTGCCTCTGGCTGGCGGCGAGAAAATGATCGGGATGGAGCCTGTCCGTTATGGCGGGGTTCCGGACCCGGCCCTGCTCGAACCGGTATCGCCTTTGCGCATCATCACCGGTATTGCAGGGGCTACGGGGATCGTGCTGATGGCGCTGGTGCTGATGTTTGGCAACAGCCGCGGTGGCATCCTTGATGGCATGGAGATGGGAAACCGTCTGGTGATGGGTGGCTTTGCCGCGGTCATGGGCATCCTGATGTTAGGGTATGCCAATCCAAAAGCGAAGGTGAAGGCGATGTCGGTGGGACTGCTGATGAGTGCCGGCATGATGGCGATCCCGTTTTTCTTCGATACCGGATCCCAGGATCTCTCCAAAAGAAACGGCAAGACGGCGGAAACCGTCGAACCGTCGACAACTTCGGAAGTCTCCGAATCCTCCGATGAAAAAATGCTTTCCGCATTGCGCAACCGCATCGGAACCGGGCCCTTGGATACTGAGATTGAGCGCCTTGCCAAAGAAGGAAGTTCAAAACGGGCGGTCGGCCTCTGGCTTCGCGGCATGAGCGATCCCAACCGTTTCCTGGTGCGGGATTACATCCTGCGCGTCACCGATGCGGACCCGTCGTCCCACTTCTATCCGCGCGACGGCGGCGATTTTCTGATGGTCGTTACGGGCATCACCTGCACTCTTCAGGAGCTCTCCGGGTATGCCGCCATGCTGGGACAGACCGAGAAAATCTATCCGGAGCTCTCGGTGATCGAAGTCAGGGTCCGCAACGAAAATTTCGTCGAAGGCTCGATGGACAAACTCTCCGATAAGAACGATCCGGCATTCTATGACCTCAACAAGCGGGAGCTCGAGAGCATCGATCTGAAGCGGGTGGAGCGGGCGGTCCAGCGTCTCTCGGAAGCGGAACCGAAAATCTATCGTACGGATATCGCCCGCAAGCTGATTGATTTGTTAGGCGAGGATGGCGTCACCTTCAAAGCTCCTGTTTGCCGGGCCCTGACGGTTTGGTCCGAACAACCCGGTCTCGCCGGAGAGGCCGCACTGGTGGAAGTGAAAAAACGGATGGCGACGAAACAGGAGATTCCCAAGGAAATGGTCGCCCTCATCGTGAAGGAGAAGAATACCGCCGTCGTGCCAATCCTTAATGAACTTTGGTTGAAGAACCCGATGATTTGGGAGTCGATTTATGGCGACGTTGGCCCAGCGGCGGAAGCTTCCGTGGTCAGGAGTCTGCCAGAGACCGAGGGAACTGTCCGATACTCGGCCGTGCGGATCCTCGGCAGGGTGGGAGGAACTGACAGTCTGCCAGTTCTGAAAGCAGTCGGTGCCGCGACTGATCCGGAACTCAAAGTTCTCGTCGAACAAGCGTCGAAATCCATTCTCGCAAGAGCGGGTCAATAATCTCCGACATTTGAAACTTCTTGGCAATAGCGTGCAAATCGCCTTGCGATAAGCCCCGGTTTCCATAAGCCTCGCGTGCCTCTCGTTTCGCGCCAAGCTGGGATAATCCGGGGGGAGAATTCCAGCCGCGCGAGGCGGGGGGCCTCGGGGAAATCAAGCTCCTTGGGCCGGTTCCAATTCCGGATTTTCCCGCAACTGCCGTTCCCAGATAAAACGGCGGAACAGCACCTTGACCGCCGCGGTCAATGGGACGGCGAGCAGCGCTCCGACGAAACCGCCCAGCACCAGCGACCAGAACAGCATCGAAAAGATCACAGTGAGCGGATGCAGTCCCACGGAATCGCCCACGATTTTCGGTGCGGTGACCAGTGAGTTGATCTGCTGCACGACGACGAAGATCCCGACCACACAGCCGACGTAAGCCCAGGGGCTCAGTCCGAAAGGAGCCGCCCCTTGTGCATGGAGATAGGCGATGATGCAGGCCGGGATCAGGCACAGGATGTTCCCGATGTAGGGGATCACTCCGAGAATGGCCATGAAGACTCCTATCAGAAAGCCGTAGGGAAGTCCGAAAATCGTTAGTGCGATGCCCACCAGAATTCCGTCGATGGCGGCCACCAGCACCTGGCCGCGGAAGAATGAGACGAGGTAACCGTTGATCTCCTGCAGCGTGCCCACCAGCTCGGTCTTGAAGCGCGAGGCCTTGAGCGGGACGTAGTCATGCCAGTGGGTCCGGATGGATGCGGAGTCCTTGAGAAAGAAAAACAGATAGACCGGCACCATGATCATGCCGATGATCAGCCCGAAAAATCCCAATACCTTGGTGGATCCTGCTGTTAGCCACGTCTTGCCGGTTTTGAAAATCACATCCACGTTTTCCACGATCATCCGTCCGCCGCGGGATCTGGCGAAGGATTCCAGCGTTTCAGGCTCGGCCGGTTTATCCGCAACGGCCACCACGGGCGCGCCCTGTTCGTCAACTTCCGTTAGCAGCCAGCCGACGGGCCCGCCACGATGCCGGACGCGCAGGTCCTGGAGCGAGCGTACGAGCGCGGGAGCGAGGTGGTCGGCGTTGTCGCTGTTTTCACCCTCGCCATCGGCACGGGTGGTAAGGGTGGCTGCCGGCGGGGACGAAAGATACTTGCGCAAAGCGCCGTGACTTCGCTGGACGCCGGGCAGGACTGCCGCGACAAGCAGGGTTACTCCTAGCAGGATCGCGAGAAACAGCGTGATCACCGACCACATGCGGGTCATCCCGCGTTTTTCGAGGAAGATGACCACCGGCTCCACCACATACGCGACGATGCCCGCGACGACCAGCGGAACGAGCACCGGCTGGAGAAATCCGAAGATGTATCCCACCAGCCAGATCAAGCCGACGAGGAGGGCTCCGAGCACGAGGATCGAAACTCCCGTGGCGGCGTTCCACAGGGTTTTCTGTTGAAATGGGGTCGGATAACGCATGAATGGCATCTGTCTCGCGCAGTCTTATGAAGGCTGCCGCAGGACTTACCAATTACAAAACGTCCTGACTTTCGGACGGCTCCGCCGCCTGTTTGGCGATCTTGTCTAACACGCCGTTCACGAACCGTTTCGAATCGGTCGTGCCGAACCGCTTGGCCAGTTCGATCGCCTCGTTCATCGCCACCTTCGGCGGTGTCGCGGCGTGGAGAAGTTCGTAAGTGCCGAGTCGCAGGATCGCGCGGTCCACCGGATCGATCCGTTCGGGGGCGAAGTTCTCGACGACGGCGGCGAGCGTCTCGTCGATCTGCTCCTTTTTTGCGAGAATCGAGTCCACCAGTTCATCGGACTTTTTGCGCAGTGCTCCGATCTCGGCCTTCGAGTCGCGCAGTCGGGCAAGGTCCGCTTGTTCGGGAAATTTTTCGGGTTCCTCCACCATCCGAAGGCGGTCGGAAATGCGTTGGAGCCTGCGGATCGATGCCGCCACCGCTTCCAGTTGGCCTCTCAGTGCCGGGAAATCATCCATGCCTTGAAGGAAACGAAGGCGCGCCATGGCTAGGTCGCGGTCGAGCTTGAAAAGCTTGTCCAAGGCTTCGCTGAAACTTTCCGCCACCGATGCGTCGTCGTCGTCCTTCGGCAAGCGTTCCAGCTTGGCGAAATTCATGCTCCAGCCGGATTCCATTTCGGCGATTCGCTTGAGTTCGAGTTTCAAGACCTCCGCCTGCGGCCAGCCGGACAGCAAGGTGCTGGCCAAAGCGTGCCGCTCGACAAACTCCGCCAACCGGCCTTCGCGACCGTGCGCGAGGTGATGCACCGTGCGGAATGTCGCGAGCTGCAGGCTGCGCCGATCCGACTCGGTCACGAAATCCCAAAACGGTCCGCGCAACTCGGCGGGATCCGCTCCACCTTCCAGGTCGGCGCAATAGAGAAACTGGACGACCGCCTCGCGGATGTGGCGACGGCTAGGCATTGCGATGCTTTTTATGGCTGGGGGTTCGTGGCATGGAGCGGTCGAGTTCCTGGAAAATATCGATCATCGAAGCGGCGGCGCGGGCGGCTTCCTTGCCGCGGTTGAGCTGTGCTCCGATGCAGCGTGCGTAGGCCTGCTTTTCGTCTTCGACCAGCAAAACTTCATGAATCACCGGACGAAGTGACTCGATGGCCAGTTTCTGCAGCGAATCCGTCACCGAGCGGGCCACCAAATCGGCGTGTGCGGTCGATCCTCGGATGATCAATCCCAAGGCGATGATGCAGGCCGGCGGATCACGATCCAGCACCGAGGCAACCATCACCGGAATTTCAAAGGCACCCGGCACGCGGATCAAATCGACCCGACCTTGCGGCACCAGTTCACCGAGCTCCTCGATGGCGTTGTCCACCATCGCATCGGTGAACTGCTCGTTGTATTTCGAGGCAACGATGCAGATCCGGACTTTCGGTCCAATAATCCGGGGTTTTGGCGGCAACGACGACGACATACGCGGGGTATGGCGGGCAGTGGCGGAAAAGTCAACCGACAGCCTGACGGATTCGTCACCCGCAGGAATTTCGCTTGGCGGGGCCCGGTGGGAAACGAAGATTCCGGCATGGTTTCATTCCACGAGGCGCTGGAGCTTCTGCTGACAAATTCGCCACTGCTGGCGACCGAGCGCTTTCGGTTGGAAAATGCGGCCGGTCGCGTGCTCCGCGAAAATGTCGTGGCGGATAGGCCTTTTCCCGCATTTGACCGGGTGATGATGGATGGCTTTGCGCTGAGGTCCACTGACTGGGTTGCCGGACATCGGAAATTCCGCGTCTCCGGATCCGCACCGGCCGGACGCGCCGCGGCGTCGTTGGACGATGACGTTGGAACTTGTTTGGAAGTCATGACCGGCGCGCCCTGTCCGACAGGGGCCGACATGATCATTCCCGTCGAAGAAGTGACGGGGAAATCTACCGGACACGTTGAATTCAGAGATTCGGCAAATCCCGTCGCCGGCCGTTTCCTTCATCTAGCAGGTAGCGATGCCGCGAAGGGGCAGGTGCTGCTGGAGCCGGGGCGCGTGTTGGGATCGCGGGAAATCGGAGTCGCCGCATCCTGTGGTGCCGCGTGGTTGGAAGTTTCGAAAATCCCGCGCATTGCGGTGATCTCCACCGGCGACGAACTGATTCCCGTGGACGAAATTCCGGCACCGCATCAGATCCGCCAGTCCAACGCCCATTCACTCGCCGCCGCACTAACAGGCCGTGGTGTCCCACCGCAGACTGTCCGCGTTTTGAATGACGACGTCGCCGCAGCCCGGCCGGTCATGGAAGAACTGTTGGGCGATCACGAATGGCTTGTTCTAACGGGAGCTGTCTCGAAAGGCAGTCGCGATTTCGTCCCCGCGCTGCTTTCCGACCTTGGCTGCCGCGTGCTTTTCCACGGCGTGGCGCAACGCCCGGGAAAACCCGCAGGTTGCTGGATCGGCCCGGATGGGCAGGTGATCGTGGCGCTGCCGGGAAATCCTGTTTCCGCGCTGACCGGACTGCACGCATTTGTTTTTCCCGCTCTGGCGGTGGCTTCGGGATTGCCGCGACCCGCCGGACGCAGGGTGGTGATGAACGATCGCACGCAGCATCTTTCTGGTTTCACCCGTCACCTTCCCGTCACCCTCCGCGCCGATGGCAGGGCGGAACCGGCGGTTACGGGAAACAGCGGCGATTTCATCGGCTTGCTCAAGAGCGATGGATTCATCACACTTCCGCCGCAGGGCGATCTTTCCACCGCATATCCCTACACCCCTTGGCTATGAGCAATCCCGATTTCACCCACGTCCGCGAAGGGCAACCGACGATGGTGGACATCACCGGAAAATCCGCCAACCGCCGCACCGCCCTTGCCGAGGCGCGGATGGAACTCGGGGCGGAAATCATTGCGAAGTTCCACGGCAACGACTTGCACGGCCCCAAAGGCCCGGTCTTCCAAACCGCCATCATCGCCGGGACCATGGCCGTCAAGAAAACCAGCGAGCTGATCCCGTTCTGCCATCCACTGCCGGTTGAGAATTGTGAATTCCAAATTATCCCTAACGAAACCGGAGTCGCCATCCGTTGCGAGGTTTCCACCACTGGCAAGACCGGTGTCGAAATGGAAGCCATGACCGGCGCGAGCGTCGCAGCTCTAACGATTTATGACATGTGCAAGGCGATGAACAAGGGCATTCGGATCCACGACCTCCGGCTTATTTCAAAAACCGGCGGCAAGTCCGGCGACTATCACGCATGAACTCCAACGGAAAACTTTGCGGGCTCGTTCTCGCCGGTGGCCGCAGCTCGCGGATGGGGCAGGACAAGGCTGCCCTTGTTCACCCGGACGGCCGGACGCTGCTGCGGCGCTGTTGTGATTTACTCTTCGAGGCGGGTTGCGGATCGGTCGCCATTTCCTTGCGCCACGATCAGGAAATTCCCTCGGGCATGGAGGACTGTGAAATCGTCCGCGACCCGGAAGGGGCAAGCCTCGGGCCGATCGCCGGAATCGTTTCCGGCATGCGCCTGCACCCGGAGGCCGATTGGCTGGTCCTTGCTTGTGATCTTCCGCGACTTGATGCCGCGACGCTTGCCAACCTCATCGAGTCGCGACGCGACGATGAGAAATTCCTTTCCTATCGCAGCGAGTTCGACGGACTGCCGGAACCTCTTTGCGCACTCTACACCCGCGGTGCGCTGCCCGTGTTGGAACAGGCGCAAGTCGATGATTTCCGCTGTCCGCGAAAGATTCTCATCCGCAACGATTGCCGCCTGTTGGAACTCCCGATCCCGCGCGCGCTCGAAAACGCCAATACTCCGGAAGATTGGGAAACCGCCATCGTCCAATGAATTTCAGCGTCTGTTATTTCGGCCTGCTCGCCGAACGCCGCGGCCTGGCGGAGGAACGGATCACCAGCTCCGCCACGACGCCCGGGGCGCTGTATGCCGAGCTTGATGCACGCCACCGGCTGGGGCTTGCCATCGCCGATTTCCGCGTCGCGGTGAACGATGAATTTGTCGCGTGGGACCATCCGTTAGGAGATGGCGATACCATTGCCCTGCTGCCGCCGATGTCCGGTGGTTAGAAATTTCAATCACCATGCCCAACCAATTCTCACTGGTCAGCGCACCCATCGACATTCCGGCTCTGATGGCGGAACTCGACGATCCCGCGGCGGGTGCGGTCGTGACCTTCGATGGACGGGTGAGGAATCACAACGCCGGCCAACCGGTCAGCCATCTCGAATATCAGGCCTATCCGGCGCTGGCGGTTCCGACCGGGCAGCGGATCCTCGAGGAGGAGGCCGCGCGCCACGGAATCATTGCCGTGAGGGCGGTGCATCGCACGGGACCGCTTGCCATTGGCGAAGCAGCGGTCTGGGTTGGCGTGGCGTCCGCGCATCGCGGCCCGGCATTCGACGCTGCGCGGGCCATCATGGAACGGCTGAAATACGAGCTGCCGATCTGGAAAAAGGAAACCTATGCCGACGGCCACACCGAATGGGTCGGACCGGACAACAAGTCCGCGGAAACCGGCCGGGTAGGGGAGCCCGAGTGGCAGGGCGAGTTGTTGGAGATTTGGATTTCCGAAGGCAACGACTTCCGCGGTCGCCATGAAAAAGGACGTTTGGATCACGGAATCCGTGGCGTTCAGGAAATCGAATGCGTCGCGGGAATGGGACTGCGGGGCGATCGCTATTTCGGCTACAAACCGGATTTCAAGGGCCAGGTGACCTTTTTCGATGCGGATACGGTGCAAGCGTTGCGCGACCGGTTTTCCATGCCCGATCTCTCCAGCTCGGTTTTTCGCAGAAACCTGATTGTCCGCGGCATCGATCTCGGGGCATGGGCGGGAAAGCGCTTCCGCTTTCAAGGGATCGAGTTTGAAGCCAGCGAGGAATGCAAACCGTGCTACTGGATGGATGAAGTGGTCGGGCCGGGTGCCGAGGAGTTCATGAAGGCCAATTTCCGCGGCGGGCTTCGCGCTAGAATCCTGTCCGACGGGATTCTGAAGGTGAAATCAGGAAATCCCGATGGTTAGGGAGGGCTGAATTTCAGTTTTACCCAGCTATGGCCGTTTTTGGGACCAGTTGGCCGGAATAGACCCCTCATATTCCTTTCAATCTCCTGATCTTCAGGTAATTTGAAGTCGTTCTGAGCGAGGTCCGCCTCCTTCAAAACTCCAGCCTCAAAAAGCTGGGCCCAGTGTTCCGATCTTGATCTCCGGGGGGAAGTCAATCGGACGAGGCCCCGCCAAATGGCCCAGAAAAAAGCGCGCGTTGCGAGATCCGGGGGGATATCCAACGCGCGCTTTTCTTTTGTCCCGTAAGGAGCGTGGACGCCTCGTCCACGAAGCCGATGCGCTGAGAAAGTCAGGCGCGAAGCTCTTCCCTTCCGCCACCCCCATCGTCACGTGGGCCAAAGTCCCACCCTCCATAGGCTACGCCCGCCCGGTAATGCTGATGATCGACGCCAGCTTCTGACAATTCGCCGCCAACTGCGGATCTTCACGGATTTCCTCCAGCGTCCACGGCAGCCGATAGCGCCAATTTTCACCACCGGACGTTCCGGGGTGATTGAAACGCTCGTCCAAGCTGAACAGCTCGGTGATCATCAGGGTGGCGTATCGCGAGTTGGAGGCAAACAGCGATTTGATCAACCGCAGGCGGATCCCCTCGGTGTAAGGTGGCCACGGCGAGTGATGGGGGATCGGAATCCCCGCGAATTCCGAGAGAATCCGCAACGTGTTGTGAGCTCCTCCGGCGGACCAGGAAGTTTGCTCCGTTGGATGTTCGTGATGCTGCTGGATCACCCTCAGGCAGCCGCGCCAGATGCCGTTGACCGGATCGTGATCGTGGGTCGAGTAAGTGGCGAAGGTGTTTTCGGGAAACGCATTGCCGGGAGTCGGGTGGCCGTGGTCGTTGCAATCCCAGTGGGGAATCCGGAATCCCGCAATCCCGAGATCCGACAAATGCGGACGGACATATTCAGGAACCCATCCGAGGTCTTCCGCGATGACTTCCGCACCTTCCGCCGCAGCAGCTATGGCACGCAATCTAACGTCACCGTCCTCGCGGTTCGCCGCCTTGTTTTCCACCGTATCGTCGGGCCGAAGGAACCAGCACGGGAGACGGCCGCCGTTGATGGCCGCCGCTTGGTCGTGATTCAGTCCGATAAACTCGTGATTGCGTTCCGGATGCCAGGGAAACGCGTAGATCCGATAGAAGCCGAGGATGTGGTCCAGCCGGAAAATTTGAAAAATCCTCGTCAGCCGGGCGATACGTTTTTTCCACCAGGTGAAGCCGTTGGCCTGCATGTGGTCCCAGCGGTAAAGCGGGATGCCCCAGTTCTGGCCCCACTGTTGGAAAAACGGATCGTCCTGGCTCATGCCTTCCGGCGGCGAGCCACCGAACCAATCGAGATGGAAATCACTCTGATCGAAAAACACATCGCACGAATGCCAACTGATCCCGATCGGCACATCGCCCATCAGCTTCACTCCGCGCAGCTCGGCATGCGCGCGCAAGGCCAGCCACTGGCGGAAACACAGCCACTGGACGAAGGCGAAATATCCCAGCCGATAGTCCACGCCCTCCGCATCCGTCAGGCGTTGCTTCGCGATGAACTGGCGCGCTTTTTCAGGATTGCGGCACTCCTGCGGCCACTTGTCCCAGGAAATGGATTCGCCGTGGACCTCCATCAGATAGCGGAAAAGGCAATAGTCATCCAGCCACTCCGCCTCCTTCTTCCTGAACTGCTTCAACTCCTTCGCCAGCGCCGCAGGCGCTTGATCGAAGCGCGACCACGCCAGCTCCAGCAGGTTTCGTTTTACCCCGCGCACGGCCGGGTAGTTCACCAGCGGCGATCCCAGCGCGGCCTTCAACTGGTGACGCGCGTTCGCAAGATCCGCCTCCTGCAGTCCGGGGATTTCCGCCACCTCGCAGGCCAGATAAATCGGATCCAGCGCCGCCGATGAAATGCCGCTGTAGGGACTTTCCTCCGTGCCGTTCTCGTTGATCGGCAGCAGTTGAATGAATCCGACGTGATGCTCCGCCGCCCAGTCGATCCATTCCCGCAGCGCCAGCGTATCGCCGATCCCGAGATCGCCCTCGCGACGTGGGGTGAATGCCGGGATCAGAATTCCTGCGAGGCGTTTTCCATGTGACTGCACGCGCGGGATCTTGGCAGGCGGATGCGATGCGTAAACCCTTGAAATCACCGGGAATCTAACGCCCGATGCGTCGATGCCAGACCACCAAATGAATCGAGGAAAATTTCAGCCGCAAAAAGGCTCAAGAAAACGCAAAAATGGCGATGAAATTGTTTCAGCGAGTCGAAACCCGACTCGCCCCCGGCAATCGGGAGCCGAAGTCATTTCCGTGTTGTCTTTGCGCCCTTTTCGCGCCATTTTGCGGCTAAATTCTTTCCTATCGGTTTGATACTCCAGCCCTGCGCGGCGCATTCCTTTCTTTGACAGATGGGGAATCCCTAGCATAGACTCCGGATGGCGTGAATCCCAAACGCCTCGAAATCAACCAACCAACACCATGAAAATCAGACTCCTGATCCCGGCGCTAGCGCTTCCGCTATTTTTCGCCGCCTGTGACACCAAGGAAACCGCCTCCGAAAAAATGAGCGCCGGGGCCGATAAGGTTTCCGAAGGCGTCAAGGAAATGGCCGACGCCGCCAATCAAAAAACCGACAAGGCCATGGACGACGCGAAGGCCGCCATGGACAAGGTCGGCGAGAAAACCAAGGAAGCCGTCGCCGCCGGTAAGGAAAAGATGGATGCCGCCGCCTCTGAGGCCAAAGCCAAGATGGCCGATACTGCGGAGAGCGTGAAAGCCGCCACCGACAAGGCCGTTGATGACGCAACGAAGGCGGCCGAAGACGCCAAAGAATCAGTCAAGGAAGCCGTTGCTCCGAAATAGAGCAAGCCTGCCAGTCCTCGTGTCCACCAAGCCGGTTCTCCTCACGGGAAACCGGCTTTTTCGTCACCACCGGTTATCGTTTCCAAGTGCGTGGCGCCTTGGGCGGATCCACCATCTCGGTTTCCGGCTTGATCGCCGGCGGGACGGATTGAAGGGCGAACACCGAGTTCTCTTTCACCGCGCCTCCACGGTTGTCGGGAGTGTGGAATGAAATCCGTCCGTTCGGAGCCAGCACCGATGGCGTGTCGATCTCGACTTTCAAAAATCCAATCTTGGCATCCACGCTCGTCGCGTCCCAGAAAACCGAGTTGGCTCTAACCAGATTGCTGTGCTCGTCACGGATCCTCGCGGTCAGCAGGATCCGTTTGCCATCGTGGGAAAGTGTCTTGGCGATGACTTCGCCGACGGGCGTGTCGTTGTAGCTGATAGGCGCACCGGCGTCGATTTTCGTCGAGCCGGTTTCAAGAATGATTTCAAACCCGGGTTCATTCAGCAACGCGGGCGCGGCCTGCGGCACCGAGCTGAAGAATTCCGCATATTCCGAGCCACCGCCCGGAGCGCAGGTGATGTAAACCCCGGCCAAGGCATCCAGTCCATGGGCTCCCTTCAAATCGATTTCCGGCCGCACCACGGCGAATTCGGAACCCTTGCGTCTCAAAAAATCATAGCCCGGCTGGAATCGCGCGGTCGCTTCCACCTTCGCTTCGGTAGTTCTAACACTCTCGACGATGCCGACAGGAACTCCGAGATAACGCACTTCGGTTTTTCCCGCGACCAAACCCTGTCCGTCGTCGAGCTCGATGCGGATCGGATCGGAAATAGCGGATGCCAACTGCTCGCTGGCATGAAGCTCGAAACCGGCGCTCTCCGGTGCGGCGGGGCCGGGCGGGCCGAAGGTGTCAAACATCAGTCCTCCTTGGAGAAACGCGGACAGCCCCTGGATTTCCACCCCGACCATGCCGGGGCCGACGGCAAGCACCGCGGCGGGCACCCGCCAGAATCGTGTGTTCACCCGCAGGAATTCCTGAAACTCGGAGTCCACCGTGATGACCAGTTCCTGAAGTCCTTCCGAGCCGATGCGTTGTTCGATCACCTCGCCCGCGATCATGCCGTGATGATAGACCGGAGCGCCGGCCTTGAGCTGGGGAATCGACTTCGCTCGTAAAACGACGCGCGTTCCTTCTTTTTTTCCGCGACCAAAATTCAAGTCGATCTGCGGAGTTTCGTTCCCGACGAAGCTGCTGCCGGACACCTTGCTCTTTCCGGGTTCGAAGGCGATGCAGGGACCGGTGACCAGCGTATCGAGTCCGCTGATTCCCTTCATGTTGATGTTAGGGCGGGTGATCGTGAAGACGGAATCCTCCGAAGCCAGCGCGGCGAAGGCGGCATCCAGCCGCGCCACCACGCCGACGCGTTTGTTCGCCGGATCCGCGGTGATCTGTTCGACCAGCCCGACCGGTTGCCCGAGGAAGGTGATCCGCGTTTCACCGGCCCGCAGTCCGGCACCTTCGGCGAATGAAATGTTCAGGCGTGGCCCCTCGGCACGGGCCGCGGTCTCGTTAGAAGAGAGTTCGAACTCCGTGCCACTCTTGACTGCATCACCCGCCGGTCCGAATTGATCGAACGCGATGCTGCCGCCCACCAGTCCTTGCAGCGAGGGGATGTCCAGCCTGACGACGCCCGGACTTGCCGACACCGCGGTCGCGGAAACAGCCCAGAACCGCGAGTTTGCCCGGACCTTGTCGGCATACTTTTCGAAGATGATCACCTCTACTTCAGGCTGGTCATCGGCATTGAACAACTTGTCGCGGACCTCGCCGACGTTGACGCCCCGGTGAAATACCGGCGTGCCGCGATCCAGGAAAGGGATCGACGTGGAATGCAGCCTGATAGAAAGATCCGCGCTGTCGAGCTGAGCCAGCGGCGCCTCTTCGAGCGCCTTGAAGACGCTCGCGGCTGGATGGTCGCCATGCGTGCGGGCGTGGATCGAGTTCCCCTGGATGATGGATTCGAGACCGGCGATTTCATGCAGCGAGATCACCGGCTGCTCGATCCAGTAATCCGTCCCCTCGGTCGCGAGTTCCCGGGCGAATGCTTTCAGGCTAACGGACACGACCACCGTGCCCAGATCATGATCCATCCGGACGTCCGAAACCGTGCCCGCCTGCACGCCCCGATAAATGAGCACCGTTTTCCCCGGCTCGATGCCGGGAGCGGTCGTGAAGTGGATCGAGATCTCCGGGCCCTTGGCTTTCCAGTTGCTCCAGAATAACCACGACGTGGCCGCCAGCGCGAGTATCGGAAAAAGCCATGCCCACGAAATACCGCCGCGCCGCGCGGAGACGATTTCACCTTCCACCACGTCGGGGCTGTCTGACGGTTCTTCTTGTTTCATCGGTTGGGATCGGGTCTCCAGATCATGCGGGGTTCGTAAATGTCGGCGGCGAAAAGCGTACACAGCAGCACCGCCGTGAAAAAAATCATCCCCGGCTGTGGCTGCACGCTCGCGAGAATGCCCAGTTGCCCGACAGCCGCGAGGACGGAGAGCAGGAAAATATCGATCATCGACCACGTTCCTATCTGATGGAGGATGTGGAACGCCTTGGTCCGCGGCATGCGGTGGCGGTCGGAGCCGTGCATCATGATCAGCCAGCACATGCAGGCCAGCTTGAGAAACGGGATCACGATGCTGGCGCCGAAGACCAGCGCCGCGATCGGTGCCAGCCCGGAATCGGCGAGTTCCTGCACGCCGCCGAGGATCGTTAGATGCTCCACATCCCCGGTGATGGTGATCGTCATCACCGGCAGGATGTTCGCCGGGATGTAGAAAATCAGCCCCGCGGCGATGAGGGCTTTCGTGAGATCCAGCCGGGTGCGATCGGTCACGGATTTCCTCCTTTTCCTCTCAGGACATCGGCCGCCGCATCCGGATCGAACAGCGATCCGAGCGCCAGCGCACAACCCGCCAGCAGCGCGATCCAGCCGATTCCCGGTTGCCACGCCACCGTGCCGATCAGGTCGAGTTTCACCACTGCGACCAGACACGCTGCCGCGAAAACGGGCACCAGGCTCCATGGCTGCACCCCGCGCACCAGCCCTAGCAGGAATCCCGCGGCGGGCAGCCGGCCGCCGGTCATGCAGGCCAGCGAAACATAGGCGACCCCGGCGAAATAGACAGTGGGGGCCAGCATCGCACAGAAACAAACCAGCAGCGCGATCGGCCAATACCCTTGCGCGAGCAGGACGCGCACGCCGGTGATGATCTCATTGGCCTGGGTGTTACCCGCCACGCTGAAGTTCATGATCGGATAGATATTCGCCAGCGCCAGAAACAACAGCCCCGCGATGGCGAACGCGCAGGCCGGTTGAAACGATTCCGAGCGGCGTTTGCGCTTCAGGACGAACCGGCAAAGCCCGCAACGCAGGGCCTCGCCGGGCTTCAGCTCCACCACCGGCACGCGGGAACCGCATTGGTGGCAGGAATGGTGGTTGGCACCGGTGCTCATCAGGGGGGCGATGGTGGGGGAGGTGTTTTTCCCCACCCCACGACCGTTACCGCGAGTCTATCTTTTTGTCCCGCCATGCCAAGGTTGTTTTCTCCACGGAGCCTGTCGCAAAAACAGAAAAGTCATTCAACGCGGAGCATCCAAGGGTAAGGAGGGGGACCTTATTGTCCCCCTTCTTCCTTTTCTCCATCCGCCCGAAGACGGGACAATAAGGTCCCGGCTCCTTATTTACAAATCCGGTGCGGGGATCTATCAAGCTGGCATGTCGGATTTTCTCAACGACTCGGGTGAGATCTTGAAACATGGGTCCAAGCTGCCGCACTGGCAACAAGGGGAGGTGATGCAGTTCGTGACGTTCCGGCTGGGAGATGCGATGCCCGCCACGAAGCTCCGCCAATGGAAAGAGGAACACGCCATCTGGCTTTCCCATCATCCGAAGCCATGGACGCCAGAGCAGGAAAAGGACTATCATCGGCGTTTCACCTGGAAGATGGAAGGCTTGCTGGATGAGGGCGCGGGTTCCTGTTTGTTCAGGAATCAGGCACATCGCGAAGTGATGGAGGAGATTCTCATGCGTTTCCAGGGTGAGAGGGTGGAGCATCACTCGTGGGTGATCATGCCGAATCACCTGCATCTGCTATTCACTCCGATGATCCCGATTGAGAAGCTGATCAAAGCTTGGAAAGGAACCTCGGCCCGCCGTCTCGAACAGGGCGGCATCTGGCAGGCAAACTATCGGGATACACTGATCCGAGATCGCGGACATTTCGCGAACGCCGTGCGTTACATCCGCCGGAACCCCGCAAAGTTAAAGGCCGGCACTTTCACGCTATGGGAAGGCGAGCGAGCACTGGCGATATAAGGAGGGGGGACCTTATTGTCCCCCTCTTCCTATTCTCCATCCGCCTGAAGACGGGACAATAAGGTCCCGACTCCTTATTTCTTTTGCCCCACACGGGGCGAAATAGGACAGCCCAGGGCACCGCCCTGGGAATCATTCGATAGAGAGAACGAGCGCTGAAAGTGCGGCGCATCTTCCCGCCGCCGGATCTCCATTGTGCCGCCCTTTCAGGGCTCAAGATCATCGTTGCATCGAACCCCGGGCGATGCCCGGGGCTATCGTCTGTCGCCCCGTTGGGGCTGAAGAGGTGTCTGTCGCTCCGTTGGGGCCGACGCTGCCAAATGAAAAGGCCGGGCTCCTTGCGGAACCCGGCCGGTTTGAGGTGGTGGGATCAACCCTGGTCGATGGTCTTCTCCGTGGTCGCGTCGATGATGGCGAAGCGTTCGCGGTTCAGCGTTGGATCCGAGCGGAAAATCAGACGGCCGGAGTGGGAACGTTCGAGTTCGACGAGCAGCTTGGCATCCTCGCTCTTGAAGCGGTTGAGGACATCGCTGTTGACGATAACGATGATGTCGCCGATCGATTCGCGGTGTTTCTGGATGACCGTGTTCAGGCGGCGCTGGATCTCGACGGACATGGTCATCGGGGTCTTCACGCGCGCGCGGCCCTGGCAATACGGGCAGGGCTCGTACATCGAATCCCGCAGCGATTCGTTGAGTCGCTGGCGGGTCATTTCCATCAGACCGACCGGAGAAATCTGGAGGACCTGCGTCTTGGCCTTGTCCTTTTTGAGACGTTCCTTGATCGCCTTATAAACCGTCTGCTGGTCCTTGCGGTGGCGCATGTCGATCAAGTCGATGACGACCAGTCCGCCGATGTTGCGCAGGCGGAGCTGGCGGGCGACTTCCTCGGCGGCTTCGACGTTGGTTTCGAGGATCATCTTGTCCACGTCCTTCGAGCCGCGGTTGCGGCCGGTGTTGACGTCGATGGCGATGAGCGCCTCGGTTTCATCGATGACGATGTAGCCACCGCATTTCAGCCAGACCTGGCGGGAGAATGCCTCGTCGATCTGCTTCTGGATGTTGACCTTTTCGAAAATCGGCTGGGTGCTGCTAGGAACGTAGTGGACACGGCGCTTGGCGCGGCGGGAAACTTTCCCGGCGATCTCGCGGATCATCTCGGTGGTCGCCTGGTCGTCGCACATGACTTGGTCGATCTCGTCGGTGAGGAAATCGCGGGCGGTGCGTTCGATCAGACCGGGTTCTTGGAAAACGCAGGCGGGGGCGGGATTGTTCGCGCGGCGGGCTTCGATTTCATCCCACTGTTCCAACAACATGTGAAGGTCGCGGACGAAGTGGCGGGCGCGGGTGCCTTGGGCGACGGTGCGCATGATGATGCCCATGCCTTCGGGGACCTGAAGTTTCTGCACGATCTTGCGCAGACGCTGGCGCTCCTTCGGATCCTCGATCTTGCGGGAAATGCCGAACTGTTCGGTGTAGGGCATGAGGACGAGGTAGCGTCCGGCCATCGAGATGTTAGTCGTGACGCGCGGTCCCTTGGTGCCGATGGGGCCTTTTGAAACCTGGATGACGATTTCCGATCCGATCGGATAGATGTCGGGAATGTCCTTGGAGGTGATTTTCTTCTGCTGCTTCTTCTTGCCCTCGCGCTGGATTTCCTCAAGGCCGCCGTCGAGTGCGGCGGGGATGGCGTCCCAGAAGTGGAGGAAGGCGTTCTTGTCGAGGCCGATGTCCACGAACATCGCCTTGAGGCCGCCCTCGATGTTTTTGACGCGGCCCTTGAAGATGCCGCCGACGATGTTCTGGTCGCCTTCGCGTTCGACGGTGTATTCTTCCAGAACTCCGTCTTCGAGGAGTGCGACGCGACGTTCGAGTTTCTCGACGTTGACGACGATGGAATTGCCTCTCGTCGGGTCGGGCTTGCCGATTCCGAGGAGTCTCTTGATGTGTTGGATCATGTTAATAGGGGTAAGTAGGGTTGAGGTTTTGAATGATGGTTTTGGGGAAAATTTACGGGTCTTTGACGGGAACCGCCTTGGGAATGACCGAGCCCTCGGCGTCCACTTCGGGAGTGATGGTCGGGGCGGGGGTGACGTCGCTAACGGGAGGCGGCTGGATGGCGTTGGTTAGATCGCCGGCTTCCTCGCCCGTTTCGCCAGCTTCTTCGGTAGCAGGATCGACCGGCGGCGCGTAAGCGGCAGACGAGATGGCGGCCGGGGTGGGATCGGTGTCACCGGCTTCCACGGCGGCGATCATTTCCGGTGAAATCTCGATGGTCTTCACCAGCTCTCCGATGTATCCCGGCACTTTGGTTTGAGGCTTCAGGGGCAGGCGGATGCCCTTGTTGTCGCGTGCGAACAGGCCGCGATAGATTAGATTTGCCAGCGGGCCGGCGACGCCACCGCCGGAGGCGCCGTTCTGGACCATGACGCAGACCGCATATTTTGGATGATCATAGGGAGCGAAGCTGATGATCCATGAGTTGTTGGATTTTTTTCCGAAATCCGAGGTTTGGGCGGTTCCGCTTTTTGCGGCGATGAGGATGTCGGGGAGTTTGATCTTGCCGGACGTGCCTCCGGGTTCGTTGGCGGACATCCGCATTCCCTTGCGGATGAGTTCGAAGTCCTCGGGTTTGATGCCCGATTGAATGAGGTCCACCTGGAGTTTCGGCACATCCTCGACGACGACTTTGCCATCCACCGTGACCGCTTCTTTGACAATGCGGGGTTTATAGTATTTGCCGCCGTTGGCGACGGTGGCGGCGACGGCGCACATCTGGAGCGGGGTGGCCATCGAGGTGCCCTGGCCGATAGAGAGTCCGGCGACTTCGTGCTGCGTCATCGTGGCGGTCGGGAACATGGCGCGCCATGCCCGACTGCCGGGAAGGATCCCGGGATCTTCCTTGGGCAGCTCGATGCCGGTCTGCCGGCCGATGCTTACCATGGAGCAGCCGGTGACCATCTTCTCCCAGCCGATGGAGTTGGCGAGGGTGTTGAAATAGGGATTGCAGGAGTGCTGGATCGCTTCGGATAGATTCTGATTCCCGTGGCTGCCGCCGTGCATGTTGTAGATCCAGCAGCCGACCTTGGCGTTGCCGTACATGACGTAGCCGTTGCAGTTGAAGCGCTTGTTCGCCATGCCTTCCAGCGCCCCGGAGATGGCGGTGGGGATTTTCATGGTGGAACCGGGAGTGAAACGTGAAATCGCGCGGTTCGAGAGCGGGCTGAGCTTGTTCGCCTTGTAGTCGTCCAGATTCTTCTGGGTGATGCTCGGAAAGAAATCGTTAGGGTCGAAGTCGGGCACCGAGGCCATGGCCAGAACTTCGCCGGTGTTCACGTCCATCACAATGCCGGCGGCGCGGCCGGCGTGGCGGAGCGTGTTTTCCAACAGATATTGAACGGGTGCGTCGATGGTCAGCTTGACGTTCGCGCCGACGCCCGGCTTGATGTAGTCCGAGACCTTGATCGTGCGGCCCTTTTCATCCTTCACGACGGTTTTCTTGCCTTCGGGACCACGCAGGAAATCGTCCATGGTGGCCTCCACTCCGGCGATGCCCTTGTCATCGCCGATGTAGTGGTCGTACTTGCGGGTCGCGCTTTCCGGGACGTCGCCTTTTTCCCACTGCTTGAGATAGCCGAGTTCATGGCTGGCGAGCGCGCCGTAGGGATACTGGCGCTGCGGGCGGAGGCTTAGGTAAACTCCGGGCAGGTCGAGATTGTGTTCCGCGAATTTTGAAAACTCCTCGTAAGTTAGATCGGCGCGATAGCTGAACGGAATGAGCCCGCCGTGGGTGATGTAGTGGGTCTTGAGATTGCTCGCCCGGTAGTTCTTCGCCAGGCCGAGCTTGCGCAGGCGTTCGATGGTGCCCTCGTTGACGATGGCAACGATGTCCTTTTCCGTGTGGCTGCGCGGAAGGCCTTTTTCCGTCACAATGCTTTCCTTTTTCGGCTCCTCGGCATGTTGGGCCATGTAAGCCTGGCGGATTTCGTCGAGGTTGAACGAGACTTCGTAGCGGCGCAGGTTGCGGGCGAGGGGAATGTCGTTGCGGTCGGTGATTTCGCCGCGGATGCCGGGCTCGCGGATGGTGACGTTGCGGTTTCCGGGCACGAGCTGGAGAAAATAGTCCTTCCGCTCGATCTGGAACTCATAGAGTCGTGACAACAACGTGCCGAACCCGACGAGCACGAGGGCCGTCAGCAGGTAGAGCCGGAGTCGATAGCCTGGTTCCATGATGTTAGAATGAGCGGCGGCGTTTCTTGCCGGCTTCCGGATTGATCGAATGATCGCAGGCGCTGGCAACGCGGAAGAGCAGCCAGAACACCAGTGGGGAAAACAACATGGTCAGCAGCGAGGTGAAAACCATCTGCATGACCGTCGCCTTGGAGAGGACGAAGTCGCCGCGAACGAAATTGATGATGGCATACTCGGCCGCCAGATAGAGAAAGATCGCGATGCCCGAAAGCAGGGCGGAGAACTGCCATTTGCCCTGTTTGAAAAGCGGTTGGATTCCCTGCATCAGGAACCCCATCGCGCCGAACAGGAAAATCGAATAACCGAAACGCAGCGACTCGACCTGCTGGCTGTAAACCTCGGGATCGCCGCCGTGAGGCCCGAGCCAGCAATGGGCGTCCCAGAAGAACCCGCCGATGAAGGCAAGCAGCAACATCGTCGGCTGGCCGACGGTGACCGCGGCGCACAGGAAAACCAGTTGGACTAGCAGAATCCGCGAATGATGGATACCCGTGAACGCTGGCAAAAACTGCTGCACCACGAAAGAGGCGAGCAGGAGCAGGATGGTGATGAACGAGTAGCGGATCACGGGGTCAGGGATCGGCGGAAAGCACGACGAAAACCGTGCCAAGATCCGCGAAGTTCACCGACGGCCGGACGAGAGCTTCGGAATCCAGAGCGCCTTTTTCGACGGAGTCAATGGTTCCAAGTAAGATGTTTGCCTGGAAGATGCCTCCCCGGCCGGTGGTGAAGACTCGCTGTCCCGGATGGAGATCGGCGTCGGTTGATAGAAATCTGAGTCGCAGCAGCGGACTGCCGTCGAAACGTCCGCGCTGGCCGCTGAGGATGCCGACTTCCGGCGAGCCTTCGACCCGCGCGGAGACCTGGCATTTCTCATCGGTGAGCAGCAAGACTGAAGAGCGGTTTTGCTTCTGATAGATCCGGTCGATCTTGCCAACCAGTCCTTCGTTGGACAGCACCGCCAACTGCGTGCCGATGCCGTGCTCCTCACCGGCGTCGATGTCCACGGTCTGCCACCAGGTGGTCGGCTGGCGGCGGATCACCTGGGCGGCGACCACGTCGAAGTGGGTGGCTTTTTTGAAATCCAACGCATGTCGGAGTTGGGCGTTCTCGCGCTCCAGATCACGGTAGCGCGACTCGATGATCTGCAACCGGCCGACCTCGCCGCGGGTGGTATCCAGCTCGACTTCGAGTTCCTTGGAATGCCGGGTTTCCTCCATGAACTTCCGGCTGTAAGTTTCTAACTGAGAACCTGATTTCAAAAACGGCGCCATCGCCGAGAAATAGACGTCCTGCACCTCGCGGACGGCGCGGTCGCTGTGGGTGAATGCCCAGACGGCACCTCCGAGGAAGAGCAGCAGGGCGATGAGATTGAGCGGCTTCATGGCCGGGGTGGGTCTTGAAGGGGCCGGTTAGCGGTCCATGCTGGCGACCCGCTTCAGGAGAGGGAGCTCTTGAAGTGCCTTGCCTGTGCCTTCGGCCACAGCGCTGAGGGGATCCTCCGCGACGTGGACGGGTAGCCCGGTTTCCTCACGCAGGAGGCGGTCAAGCCCCTTGAGCAACGCTCCTCCGCCCGCAAGCACGATGCCGCGATCAACAAGATCCGAGGCGAGTTCCGGCGGGCAGCGTTCGAGAGTCGTGCGGACGGCGTCAACAATCGTGCTGAGCGGATCCGCCATGGCCTCGCGGATTTCCTGCGAGGTGATGGTGATGGTTTTCGGGAGGCCTGCCACGAGGTCGCGGCCCTTGACCTCCATGGTCAATTCCTTGGGAAGGGGAGCGGCGGAACCGAGACGGATCTTGATTTCCTCCGAAGTGCGCTCACCGATCATCAGGTTGTAGGCGCGCTTCATGTATTGGATGATCGCCTCGTCCAGCTCATCGCCAGCGGTGCGGACCGAGCGGGCATAAACGATGCCGGAAAGCGAAATCAACGCCACTTCCGTCGTGCCACCGCCGATATCGACGATCATGTTTCCGGATGCCTCCTGCACCGGGAGTCCCACGCCGATCGCCGCGGCCATCGGTTCCTCTATGAGATAAACTTCGCGCGCTCCGGCTTGCAGAGCCGACTCTCGCACCGCGCGGCGCTCGACCTCGGTGATGCCCGACGGAATCGCGATCAGCACCCGCGGATTCGAGCGGCGGCCCTTGTTCACCTTTTTGATGAAATGCCGGAGCATCGCCTCGGTGACTTCGAAATCCGCGATGACGCCGTCTTTCAACGGGCGGATCGCGACGATATTGCCCGGCGTCCGGCCGAGCATGCGTTTGGCATCATCGCCGACGGCAAGCACCTCATTGGTGCCTGCTTTGACTGCTACGACAGATGGCTCGCGTAAAACGATGCCGTGGTCCTTGACGTTGATCAGGGTGTTTGCCGTGCCTAAGTCGATGCCTATATCATTGGAAAAGAAATTTCCGAAAAGCTTTTTGAACATGGATCGTGTTGAAAATGAGAGAGTAAGTGGAAAAAATTTGGATTTCCCCGGAGTCCGGTTGCCACTTCAATCCGGCGCGTTGGCCTAACGAACTGAAGCGGGAAGGCAGGACGCCTTGCAGAGAAGTGGGCTAACGTCTGCATTCGCCGCACGGAGGTCAAGCGGGAATCCGTGTTCCTCGCTGGAGCTGCCGATGTTCCACGCGTTCAGAATCAACGGGTCGCGAGCAACGGTCCGACCGCGGCGTGGCGGGTGAGAAATTCATCCGCCATCGCGCCATAAGCTTGAGCTCCCAGCCCACCGCCGTCGTGTTCGAAAATGGTTTTTCCGTGGCTCGGTGCCTCGCCGATCCGAATCGTCCGGGGGATCATCGTCGCATACATTTGATCCGGGAAAAACTTCGAAACCTCCTCGACGACCTGCCGCGAAAGCAACGTCCGGCCGTCATACATGGTCATCACGATGCCTTCGAGCTTGATGCCCGGATTTGCATCCGAACCGCGGATCTGGTCGATGACGTGCACGATTTTCGCCAGCCCTTCGAGCCCGAACCACTCGCATTGCAGCGGAATCAGGATTTCATCGGCAGCGGCCAACGCGGAAGTCATCAACACCCCCAGCGACGGCGGAGTGTCGAGGATGCAGTATTCGAAAAGGTCGTTCGGCTTGAGCCCTTGAAGAATGTTTCTCAGGCGGGTCAAATGGTCGTCGCTGCGGGCAAGCTCGATTTCCACGCCGGCCAGGTCCATTTCCGAAGGCACCAGCGAGAGATTTTCGCGGCCGGTCGGCAGAATCTGTTGTTGGACGGTCGCCTCGTTCATCAGCACCGGATACATGCTGCAGCCATCGGGAACCTCGATGCCGAGGCCGCTGGTGCAGTTCGCCTGCGGGTCGAGATCGACCAGAAGCACCCGCTGGCCACGCAGCGCGAGGGCGGCGGAGAGATTCAGGGCGGTGGTGGTTTTACCCACGCCACCTTTTTGGTTAGCGATGGCGACGACTTTCATGCGGCGGGGAAACTCTTTCGGGAGACCGTGCCGGTGGCAATCAAAACCGCAGGAGGATGCGAAATGAACGCTGTCGGGACCGCTTTACTTCGCCAGCTTCGGCGGAATGAGGTAGTTGAGCGTGCCGTATTGCGAGGGCGGCGAGATTTTCAGACTGGCGATCGCTCCCTTCTTCATTTCAATGCCGCCGCCATCGGAACCGAGAATCCATTGGATCAATTCGGAAAAGTCCGGCTCGTGGCCGACGATCGCGACGCTCTTGAAATCGCGGAACGCGGTGAGTTCGGTCATCGCCGTTTCCGGAGTCATCCCGCAGGCGAGCCAGCCTTGGAGCACCGCGCCCGGCATCCCCGCGGTCTCACAGAATTCCTCCGCCGTCTGGCGGGCGCGGATCAGAGGACTAGTTAGAACGATGGCGGGAAGCCTGTCGGCGCTCTTGAGAAGTTTCGCGGCGCGGCGCGCTTGTTCGCGGCCTTTTTCCATCAGAGCCCGCGAAAAATCACCATCAACGTGCGTGTCTTCGGCGAGACCGTGGCGGAGGAGGATGAGTTCCATGATTTTGTGGGATGTTTGAGTGTTAGGAATACGGCTTACATCGTCATCCCGCCATCGACGGCGAGGACTTGTCCGGTGATGTATCTGGCGGCCGGGCTTGCGAGGAAGACGACCGCTTCGGCGATGTCCTTGGTTTCTCCGAAGCTGGCTAACGGAATTTTCCCGATCACCGCGTCCTTGACCGCCTGCGGCAGTTCGTCGGTCATGTCGGTGGTGATGAATCCCGGAGCGACGGCATTGCAGGTCACGCAGCGTCCGGCAAGCTCGCGGGCGACCGCCTTGGTGAAACCGATTAAGCCGGCCTTGCTCGCGGAGTAATTCGCCTGACCCGCGTTTCCGATCAGTCCGATGACCGAGGCGATGTTGATGATGCGCGGGTCCTCGGCTTTCATCAGTACCCGCATGAAGGCTTTGACGGTGTTGAATGCGCCCTTGAGGTTGGTGTCTAACACGGTATCCCAATCCTCCTCCTTCATTCGCATCAGCAGACCGTCGCGGGTGACTCCGGCGTTGTTGATGAGAATGTTCACGGTGCCGAGATCCTCGCCGATTTTTTTCGCGAGTTCCTGCACGGCGGCATGGTCGGAGACATCGACGGCGTAGGCGGTGGCGGATCCGGGATACAACGCGTTGATTTCCTCCGCGGCTTTTCCACAGCTCGACGCGCTGCGGCTCACCACCGCGACCTTCGCTCCCTCCGCGGCAAGCGCGCGGGCGATTTCCTGGCCGATTCCACGACCTCCTCCGGTGACGACAGCGACTTTGTTGGCAAAACGTGACATGCCGGAAACTGGCGACGGAAAGGGCCGGGTGTCAATTCCGGCGATGCTCCGGGACTTCAGCCGAAGATCGCATTCAGAATCCCCTTGATGATGCGGAAAATGATGAAAATCACGCCGATGACGACGCCGAGCGTTAATAACAGCACCAGCGCGATTGCCCCGAGGAAAACCCATAGCGGCCACCACCGACTGTCCAGCGTTCTGACCCGGCCCTGCCACTGTCGCCAATCCTGACCCGGCTGGCGGGAAGGGGATTCCTCACGCGGTTCGAATCGGGCTGGCGCGGTAATTCCGTCGACCTCGACCACTTCGACCTCGATGGCTTGGACTTGGTTTGTCATTTCTGGTTTCGTGAGCCGGAATTTTCACTGCGAACCGCCGCGACGCAACGCGAATGCTCCCGGATGGAAAAAATCCGGCGTATTCCAATATGGAGAATGGACGCCCTCGTCCATTCAGCGAAAATCCCACCATGGGACCCGACCTGACCGACAAGCGCTGGATCGTTGCCAAAGGCATCCTCTTCGCTGTCCTCGCGCTGCTCGCCGGTTCCCTCCAGTTGCTCGCCGACCTCCCGCTCTGGCAGGAAACCGGCCTGCTGCTCATCTGCATCTGGGCGAGCTGCCGCTTCTATTATTTTCTCTTTCACTGCCTCGGAGCCTACGTCGATCCCGGATTGAAGAGCGCCGGAGTCATGGATCTGTTGGGGAAGCTTCGGAAAAAATGATCCTGCCCCTGTGAATTTTCATTCCGGAAAAAGCACCCGCTCCGTCCCCGCAGTATCTGATAGGTCGATGCCACCTAGTTGGCCCCGCTTTCCGGGATCGCGATCCGTAGGAAATACAACCCGCCGCTGCCCTCATACAAAATGCCCAGATGCCCGTCGTCCACCGGCGCGAGGCAGGAATATCCGAATCCGCCGCGGACATCGTAGAGCGTGTGGAATTTCTCCGGCCAAGTGACGCCGTCGTCCTCGGACATTTTCAGCGTCATCGTGTCGCGGGCCCGGGTCGATGCCGGGTTCGAGAAAAACAAGCGCGCCGTGCCGTTCTCCGCTGGAACCCGCAGCAGGCTCGCCATGCAAACCGGCTCCGGCAGGGCCTTTCGATCACTCGAGTGCGGTTGCCACGTCTCGCCCAGGTCATTGGTGACGGCCACCGTGCGGGATCCTCCGCAGTCATCACGGCAGTTGATCATGATCGATCCGTCGGTGAGTTCGACGAGCTGGGCTTCGGTGGTGTTAGTCTTCACACCAGTCCCGATGTGCCAGCTTTCACCACGATCCTTCGACCAGATCATCGTGGAAAACGGTGTGCCATCGGCCGCGCGGAATTGCGCGGGAAAAACCAGCGTGCCATCGCGCCGGGTGATTCCGGTGCCTGGCCCGGCGAGCAACAACCTCCAGGCAGGGTTCTTTACCTCGTTGGTGATGTTGCGCGGCTTGGACCAGGATTTTCCATCGTCGTCGCTATAAGCCAAAACAAGTTGGCCCGTCTCCTCCGGCGTCATCCCCGGCTCCGATCCTCTCCACGACCGTTTTCCGTGGCTCCACAATGCCGCAATCCAGATCCGCCCGTTCACCCGATCGACAAACACACAGGGATCGCCAACGCCGTCATACGCAAATTTCGGATCATTCCCCATGTCGATGGCGATGCGCATCGGATCCCACTTCCGGCCGCCGTCCGTGGAGCGTGAAACACCGACATCGATGTCCGCCGGCAGATCCGCGGCATTGTTGTGCCGGATGTCGTAAACGCCGACAAGAGTTCCCTTGGTGGTCCTCACCAGCCCGGGGATGCGGTAAGCCTTCACTCCATCGTCACCGGGCAAGCGCACCGCCGTGCCGATGCGTTGGGTTCCTGCGGGATCGCCGTCCGGGACGCCGATTTCCTCGCCCGAAACCTTCAATCGGCAAACCGCGGCATCGATAACTCCGTCGCTATCCGCAGCGGGCGAAAGCCGGACGGACAACCAAAACCAATTCTCGCCGGGAACCAAGGGAAGCTTCCCGGAAACCGTCATTTCGCCGCCGGTGATTGGCATTCGTTCCCCTAAACGCTTTCCGAACTTCTCTGGGGGCTCCGCTATTCCCGTTAGGATCTCGGCCGATTCAATTCCGCTCCCCTTCAACATCAGCCCCACAGACTCCAGTGACTTCGTCTCAGTCGAGCCTTCCGTGCGGATGCAGAAGCCGATCACCGGATTGATCTCATTGCGAATCACCACCGGCACCACCGGTTGGACGACCTTGATCTCTGCGACCCGCATCGCTTCCGTTTCCAGTGCCATCGCTGGATTCCCCATCCACAACACCATCGCCACTCCCGAGATCTCCCACCATTTCATGCCCCCTAAACGCAGGTTAACGGCAAACCTTGCGAATGTTTTTGCGGAAATTTTGCGCAACGTTGATCGCTGCGTTTGGCGCAGGCCCCGCCGGAATCTTGTTGGATCGCTTGTGGCGAATCGAGATCGCCATTGCAATCGATCAATGTATGCGAAGCGCCGGAACGAAGGATCTGTTGGGTAAAATCCGGAAACAGTGATCATATCCGGCGCCAACTGATTTACCCTTGCGCGGTTCCGGATGCGGGGCGACGTCCCGCCAGATGATGCAATCCCTCATATTCCACCCGGTTGCGACTTTTCTCGCGGGAGTCGTCCTCGCCTTGGTTGCCGTGACGCTGTTTCTCGTTTCCTGCGCGGCTCCGAATCACTCGGAAGACGATGTTTCCTCCTATCGCAAGGCCATGGAAAGCGTGAAACCGAGTGGCTTGGAACCCGACGGCCCCGGCGAGGCCGCCGCGCTTCAGCGATTCAAATCCTTTCTCCAGGGAATCGGCGACGTGAAATTCGTTCGTGAAAATACCCTGAAAGTTTACGCGTCGGATGCCTATCTCGACGACACGCTGGTCGTTCATCACGGCGCGGCGGACATCCAGCAGTATTTCACCAAAACCAGTGAAACCATGACGAGCTATCAGGTCACCATCGACGACATGGCCCGCTCGGGAAATGACTACTACGTCCGTTGGACCATGGTGTTCGGCGCGCCCGCTCTGAGCGGGGGCAAGCCGGTGCATTCCGTGGGCATCAGCCAGATCCGTTTCAACCGCGAAGGCAAGGTCGAGTTCCATCGCGATTTCTGGGACTCCGGGAAAAATTTCTATGCCCATCTGCCCGTCGTCGGCGGTGCGATCGGCTTCGTCCGCAAACGTCTGGAAGCGAATTGAAAAGCCCAATCCGATGAACATAAAGGATCCTCTAACGAAGAAGTCAGGCCCGTGGGGTGTCTTCATCCTCACGCTCTGCCAATGGCTCGACTCGGACTACCGGCGCGAGGACCTGCCGGATCCGTCACTGCTACCCGCGAAGGTGAATTGGCAGCGGACCTTGCCCTTCATTTTCCTGCACCTCGGCTGCCTCGCGGTCTTCTGGGTGGGAATCAGCCCGGTTGCGGTCGTGGCGGCAGTCGCTCTCTATCTGATCCGAATGTTTGCGATCACCGGATTCTATCACCGCTATTTTTCCCACAAGACGTTCAAGACCTCGCGCGCTGTCCAGTTCTTGTTCGCGGTGTTGGGAAACAGTTCCATGCAGCGCGGTCCCTTGTGGTGGGCGGCCACCCATCGCCACCATCACAAGCATTCGGATCATGATGAGGATATTCACTCGCCCGTCATCAGCGGCTTCGTCTGGTCGCACATCGGCTGGCTGACCTCGATGAAAAATTTCCCAACCTGTTATAAAGCGATTCCAGATCTGAGCAAATACCCCGAGCTGATGTTCCTGAACCGTTTCGACCAAACGGTGCCCTTCGCCTACGGACTGGTCATGCTCGCCATCGGCTGGGGATTGGAAACCTTTGTCCCCAGCGCCGGAGTGACGACAGGCCAGTTCTTCATCTGGACGTTTTTCATCAGCACCACGGTGCTTCTTCACGGTACCCTTTTTATCAACTCGCTGGCCCACGTTTGGGGCCGGCGGCGCTATGAAACCGACGACGACAGCCGCAACAGTTGGTTGCTCACCTTCATCACCCTTGGAGAGGGATGGCATAACAACCACCACCGCTATCCGCACTCCGTCAGGCAGGGCTTCCATTGGTGGGAACTGGACCTGACCTACTACGGTTTGAAATTCCTCTCATGGACAGGCTTGATCTGGGACCTGCGCCCGGTTCCCCAAGCCGTCATTGAAGAAGGTCTAACTCCCCAAGGATCTCCACAACGCAGCACATGAAGCGGGAAAAGATCGCCATCGTCGGATCGGGCATCTCGGGAATGGCGTGTGCCCATTTCCTCAACCGTGATCACGACATCACCGTGTTTGAAAAAGATGACCGGGTCGGCGGACATTCACACACCGTGATGGTGGACGAAGGTGGAACGACGGTCCCAGTCGATACGGGATTCATGGTCTACAACGAGGTGACCTATCCGCTGCTCACGCGTTTGTTCCGTGAGTTGGACGTTGCGACAAAACCGACCTCGATGTCGTTCAGCGTCCAGAACACGGCGGATCGATTGGAATTCAACGGTGGCAGCGTTAACCTCCTGTTCGGCCAGCGCCGGAACCTTTTTAACCTCCGCTACTGGCGGATGCTGTTGCAGATCGCCCGCTTCAATCGTGAGACTGTTGAAGAATTATCAGATCCAAAATTCGGCGAGATGACCTTGTGTGACTACGTGAAGGCACGCGGCTATGGCCGGGATTTTCTCAAATGGTATTTATCACCGATGGCCGCGGCGGTGTGGTCCAGCCCGCCGGAACGGATCGATGAATTTCCTGCCCGCACGCTCATGCGCTTCTGGCACAACCACGGATTTCTCGGTCTGGACACCCAGCACCCGTGGCGCACGGTCGATGGAGGATCACGCAGCTATGTCGAGAAACTGACCGCCCCTTTCAAAGACCGGATCCATCAGGGAGCCGGAATACTCGCGGTGAACGGATCGACCTTGAAACTCGAAGATGGAACCGAGCGCGTATTCGACCGCGTAGTGATCGCCGCTCACGGGGATCAGGCGCTGCGAATGCTTTCCGATCCCACCGACATGGAGAATGAGCTGTTGGAGAAATTCAACTATCAGGAAAATGTCGCGGTTCTCCATACAGATCCCAAATTCATGCCGAAGACGCGCCGGTGTTGGGCGGCATGGAACTATCGAATCGACGGAGATGGAAGCCACTCGACCCACTACTGGATGAACGAGCTCCAGGGCGTTTCCGACCGGGAGCAGTATTTCGTCTCAATCAATCCACCGTCGCAGCCAGCCGAGGCATCCATCAAGCGGCGGCTCGTCTATGAGCATCCGTTGTTCGATCTGGCGGCGATCAGCGCCCAGCAGGATCTGCCCCGGCTTCATCAGGTGGGGCGGGAAACGAATCGCTATTTTTGCGGTGCGTGGCAACGCTACGGATTCCACGAGGACGGCCTGTGGTCGGCCGTGAATGTCTGCACCGAAATCCTTGGAAGGGACCCTTGGTCATGAACGCGCTTTACGAATGCACGATCGTCCATTGCCGCTTGAAGCCCAAGCGGAACCCGTTCACTTACCGCGTGTTCATGTTCAGCGTGGACATCGACGACCTTCCCACGTTGGGAAAGCGCACCTTCGGATTCAGCCACAACCGCTTCAATTTATTTTCAATCGACGACAAGGACCATGTCGATCTCGGAAAATCGGGCGGGATTCGGGGGAATCTAAATTCATGGTTGGAGGGTCAAGGAATTTCCTGTCCCAACGATGCCAAGATCCGCCTGCTGACGTTCCCGCGCGTGCTGGGTTATGGCTTCAATCCGGTTTCGTTTTACTACGTGGAATCGAATTCTGGCGAACCCATCGCCGCTGTTGCCGAAGTGGTGAACACGTTCCGAGAAATGAAACTCTATGCCATGGAATCCATCGGTGCCGACGACCTGTGGCAGCAAAGAGTGGCCAAGGATTTCTACGTCTCGCCGTTTTCCGATCCCGGCGACGAGTTCGATTTCAAACTCGGAATTCCCGGCGAAACGTGGCGGGTGAATATCGACGACTACTCCGCGGGAGAGCGAGTCCTGCTGAGTTCCGTCCGTGGAGAACGTCGCGAGCTGACTTCGCTCCGGCTGCTAGGATATGCATTCAAATACCCGCTGTTGTCCCTGAAAATCATCGGTCTCATCCATTGGCACGCGCTTCTGCTGTGGATTCGCAAGGTGCCGTTTTTCCGGAAATCCGAGCGGCGGGAAGCGCAACTCGACGTGATGAGACCTCACTCAAGCCTCAAGAAAAACCTGCCATGAACGCCACCATCGAACTTGAAGACGAATTGGTCCCAAGCGAGTCCGCCAGCCATGCCACCCGCGGATTTGCCGAACGGATGGTGATCCGCCTGCTCGAAAAAATGCCGTGCGGCGGATTGCGGCTGGAACATGCGGACGGACGCATCCGTTACTTCGGCGCACCCGGCGCGCCTGTTACCGCGCGCGTTGTGGTTAGAAATGATGAATCGTTTTTCAAACGCTGCGCCTTTTACGGCGACATCGGCATGGGCGAGGCCTACACCGACGGCCTGTGGGACACGGATGACATCGCCGCGGTGATTTCCTGGTTCATCGAAAACATGAACGCGCTCAAAGGTGCTGCCAGATCATCGGGCAATCTCCCCGGCGTGAATCTTTTGCAAATCGTCAACTGGTTTCGCCATCTTCGCCGCGAGAACACCGTGGCCACCAGCCGCCGGAACATCGCCGAACATTACGACCTCGGGAATGATTTCTACCGCTTGTGGCTCGATCCCAGCATGACCTATTCCAGCGCAAGATTCGAAAGCGCCACCCAAAGTCTCGAAGATGCGCAGCGTGGAAAATACGATGCCATATGCCGCAAGCTGAAGCTGAAATTCAGCGACCACGTTCTGGAAATCGGCTGCGGCTGGGGCGGATTCGCGGTGCATGCGGCGAGAAATTACGGATGTAAGATCACTGGCGTCACGATCTCCGAGGCCCAGGCAACCTACGCCCGGCAGCGGGTCGCTGACGAAGGATTGGAAGACCGGATCGAGATTCGCATCCAGGATTACCGCCACATCACCGGCAGGTTCGACAAGATCGCCTCGATTGAAATGTTAGAGGCGGTGGGCGACAAATTCCACGATTCGTTCTTCGCGAAATGTGCCGAAGTGATGACACCCGATGGATTGCTGGGCGTCCAGATGATCACCGTGCCGGATTGCCGCTACGCCGCCCTGAGCAAAGGGGTGGACTGGATTCAAAAACACATTTTCCCCGGCTCGCTTCTGCTCAGCGTGGGACGGATCAATGATGTTCTGTATCGGACCGGCGACTTGTTCATGCACGACCTCGAAGACCTCGGCGCGGATTACGCGCGGACCCTTTCCGCGTGGTATGATCGGTTCAACGAAGCGCAGGCCGGGGTGAGATCGCTCGGTTTCGACGAGCCGTTCATCCGGTCGTGGAATTACTATCTGAAATACTGCGAGGCTGCATTCGCCACGCGCAACATCTCTGTGGTTCAGGCGATCTACACCCGGCCTAACAACGCGACGCTGCATCATCGATTCGAGGAGGGCAGGGGATGATGGCGGGCACCGGCGACATGATCGAAGGCTCCCGGGAAACCTGTTGGCGGCGCTGGTTCGTCGCACCGGTGAAAGTGCAACTCGGCCAAGGAATGTCCGCCGAGCGGATTTCGTGGACCATTGCCCTCGGAATCGTGCTCGGGGTTTTCCCCGTCATGGGCACACCCACTTTGCTGTGTTTGTTGGCTGGCTGGGCGCTCTGTTTGAACCACGTCCTGTTGCAGGTATTCAAGGAAGCGATGTATCCTCTCCATTTGGCGCTGATCCTCGTCTTCATCCGTCTGGGAGAGCGGCTCTGGGGAGCGCCGTTGATCAGCTTTTCGATTCCTGAATTGCTCGGAAAATTCAAAGCAGACCCGCTTCAGTTCGCTAGAGACTTCGGCATGGCGGCATGGCATGGCGTCAGTGCCTGGCTGCTGATTGCGCCGGTGGCTGCTGTCCTGATCAAGTGGGCGATCACGCCGGGTGTTAGGCGACTTGCTGAGTCGTTGGAAAAACGCAAGGAGGTCGTGAAATGACTCCGTGGCTCGCCGCTGTCTGTGGTGCCGCCACAATGTCCGTGGCGTTCATCATCGCGTGGGGATTGGCGCGGAAATGGGACAACTATTCCCTTGTCGATGCCGTCTGGGCATTCGGCATCTGCTTCACCGGGATTTTCTGGCTCGCCGCGTGTGGCGACGGGAGTGTGAAACTCTGGCTGGCCGGCGGCCTTCTCGCGATGTGGAGCTTGCGGCTTGGTTCGCATTTGGAACGCCGCATTCGCAGGGCGCATCCGCAGGAAGACGCCAGATATACCAAGCTGCGCGAAGTTTGGTCCGGGCGAGTGCCGGCCGCGTTCTTCTGGTTTTTCCAAGTCCAGGCGCTTTCGGTGGTCATCCTGGCATTGCCGTTTTTATTCATCGCCGCGGATCGCGACCGCGCCTGGAGTCCATGGGAATCGGTGGGACTCGCCATCACTTTGTTAGGAATCTGCGGTGAGGCTTTGGCGGACGCGCAGATGACCCGGTTCAAATCAGGAAATCCCGGTGAAAAGGAAATCTGCCAGAAAGGCCTGTGGCGCTACTCGCGTCACCCGAACTACTTTTTCGAATCCGTGATCTGGCTGGGATTCTACATCTATGCCTGTGGATCCGCCTGGGGTTGGACCACGATCCACGCACCCGCGATCATCGTTTTTCTCCTGCTGAAAGTGACCGGCATTCCACCCACCGAGGCTTCCGCCGTTAGGCGAAAGGGCGACGCCTACCGCCGCTATCAGGAAACCACCAGCTCCTTCATCCCTTGGCCGCCGAAGCGGATGGGCTAACCGATTTTCACCATGATCCACACCAACGACCTCCTCGCCAAAGGCATCATCCCGGACGGGTTGATCCGCATGGGCATCCGCTCCCGACTTGCCGGGACGCTGGCTCCTTTTGAAAATCTCAACTGCGAACAGCGCCAGGCCAGGCTGATGCGGCATGTCAGCGAACTCCGCGCCGCCCCCATCGCCATCGCCACGGATGAGGCGAACGAGCAGCACTACGAGCTTCCCACCCGCTTCTTCGAGCGCGTGCTCGGCAAGCACATGAAATACAGCTCCGGCTATTGGGATGACGGCGTCACCGACATCGACGCATCCGAAGCGCGGATGCTCGCCATCACCTGCGAGCGCGCCGGACTGGAGGACGGCCACCGCATTCTCGAACTCGGCTGCGGTTGGGGTTCGCTCACGCTGTGGATGGCCGCGCATTATCCGAACTCACGGATCACCGCCGTCTCCAACTCGCGCACCCAGAAAATCCACATCGAATCCCAACTCGCCGCCCGCGGCCTAACGAATGTCGAGGTCCGCACTGTCAACATGATCGACTATCAGGGCGAAGGCTCCGCGGTGTTCGATCGCGTGGTGTCGGTGGAAATGTTCGAGCACATGAAGAACTACGAACGGCTGATGGAGCGCATCTCCACCTGGCTGAAACCCGGCGGCGCCCTATTCGCCCATATTTTCACCCATCGCGAATATGCCTATCACTACGAGGCGGAGAGCGAGGACGATTGGATGGCGCGCTACTTCTTCACCGGCGGCCAAATGCCGTCGGACGACCTGCTTCTTTATTTCCAGGACCACCTGTGGATCGAGGACCACTGGCACGTCAGCGGCACCCACTATCAGAAAACCTCCGAGGCATGGCTCACCCGGATGGATGCCGCCCGCGACGAGTTGCTCCCGCTCATCGGCGAAACCTACGGCCCCGACCAGCAAACCCGCTGGTGGGTTTACTGGCGCGTCTTCTTCATGGCCTGCGCCGAACTCTGGGGCTACCGCAACGGCGACGAGTGGATCGTCTCGCATTACCGGTTCCGGAAGCCGATGTGACGGGAGGACCGTCAGGACAACTTCGAAATTGACTTGCTATCAATGATAGCGGACTGTGTCCCCATGGCACAGTTGCTGGTCCGAAATCTTGACGATGAGTTGGTCCGCCACTTGAAGAAGCGGGCAGGCGAGCATGGCGTTTCCGTTGAGGAGGAGCATCGCCGGATCCTTCGCGATGCCTTGCTGGCGGACTCGGGTGTGGAGCGCAAAAGCTTTTGGCAGGTATTGAGCGAGATGCCCGATGTGGGCGGGGATGTTTTGTTCGAGCGGGAACGCAATCTTCCCGGGCGGGGTACGGAGCAAACGCTTTTCGAGGACTGAAATGCGCGGCTACCTGATCGACACCAATGTGCTGAGCGAGATCCGGAAAGGTCCGCGGCGGGCGCAAACCGAGGTTTACCAATGGTGGCTGGGCATGAAGGATCAGGAACTGTTTCTCAGCGTGATGACGCTGGGAGAAATCAGGAAAGGAATTGATCGGCTGGGTTCCCGCGATGTTTCGCAAACCTTGGCGCTGGAGCGGTGGCTTAACGATGTGAAACAGACTTTCAGGGAGCGGCTGATAGAGGTTACTCTGGCCGTCGCAGAGCATTGGGGACGGTTGCAAGCCGTTCGCTCCCTGCCGGAAGTGGATGCTTTGCTGGCAGCGACTGCTTTGGAACATGACCTGACGCTGGTGACTCGTAATGAGGCTGATTTCGGAGGTTTGGGAATTCGGATTTTGAATCCATTTCTCCCTCCACCTGTCCGGTGAATTTATCACTTACCCATGAAAGACATCCAGACCACCGTCGACACGCATATCTCAGAAGCAGATAGACGGTTCGTCGTGCAATCTCTGGTTGCATACAATGAGACCCGAGCCGCATCAGAAGATTACTGTGATCTCACTGCTCTTTCTCGTAGCGACGGCATCATTGTCGGTGGTCTTATCGGATATACACATTGGAACTGGCTATTTGTCCGGCAACTTTGGGTCGCTGAAGACCATCGACAGCGCGGAATAGGTAGCCGCCTCATGGCTGCCGCAGAAGGGGAAGCATTGGCTCGTGGCTGCATTCATGCGCATTGCGATACATTCGATTTTCAGGCACTTCCTTTTTATCAGAAGCTGGGTTACACCACTTTCGGCACCTTGGCCGACTATCCGGTTGGCCATACGAGGTACTTTCTTTCAAAGCAAGGCCTAAAGGAACCGGAACCGAACCAGTTCGTCCAGCCAACGCCGTAAACATCGTGGCTGACGAAAGATATTCGCCAGTAAATGAATCAATTCCCTCATGCTAGAACTTGAAAATGTTATCAAGCGCTACGGTTCGCTAACTGCCCTTGATGGCGTTTCGCTCAAGATCGAAGCCGGGGAATTTTTTGGCCTTCTCGGACCTAACGGCGCGGGCAAGTCCACGCTGATGTCCCTCGTCGCCGGTCTGCGCTCGCCTGACGCGGGCCACATCACGGTAAACCGTCAGGCGCTCTCGAACCGGCCCGAAGCTCGTGCCGCTCTCGGGCTCGTACCGCAGCACATCGCGCTCTATCCGAAGCTCAACGCCGACCAGAACCTCCGCATCTTCGGGCAACTATACGGGTTGCGTGGCTCCGTGCTTCGCGACCGCATTGATGAAGGGTTGGAGGCGATGCAACTGACCGACCGGCGACGCGATCCCGTGCAGAATTTTTCGGGCGGCATGCAGCGCCGGCTCAATATCGTGGCGGCGCTGCTTCATCGGCCCAAGCTGTTGCTCTGCGACGAGCCCACCGCCGGGGTGGACCCGCAGTCGCGCAACGCGATCTTCGAGTTTTTGGAAAAGCTGAATCGCGAAGGACTGACGGTGATCTATTCCACGCACTACATGGAGGAGGCCACGCGGCTTTGTTCGCGCATCGGCATCATTGATCATGGCAAAGTTCCCGCCCTCGGCACTTTGGATGAATTGCTGCTCAAGCTGCCGTTCGAGGAGGAAATCCGATTTCCGCTAGACGACTCCACCACTCCGCTGGCCGCCCGGTTGGCCTCGTGTGGCGCGGTCGAGGAAGGGGAGGGGCATTTCCGTTTTCGGCCGCAGCCGGGCTACAAGCTTTCCAGTTTCTATCAACTCACCGAGTCGCTCGGCCTGCCGGCGCGACTCTTCACCAGCCAGCGGCCGACACTCGAAGCGGTGTTCCTGCACCTGACGGGCCGCACCCTTCGCGAATAAACTCCCCGCCATGCGCACCATTCTGATTCTCGTTCGCAAGGACTTCACCCTTTTCTTCCGAAACAAGGCGGCGGTGTCGCTGACCTTCATCGTACCGTTCGTGCTGATCTGGGTCTTCGGCCAGGTATTCGGCGTGAATCGCAAGGACTCAGGCCCGAACGGTATCCCGCTGGCCGTCGTCAATGCCAGTGCCGACCCCGGAGCCGGGAAGCTGGTGGCGGCGCTGCAAGGCGAAAAAACCTTCAAGGTGGTCACGAAAACCGTGGCCGACGACAAGTCGGAGCGGCCCCTGCGCGAAGCCGACCTCCCGGCCCTGATGCGGGCTAACAAATTCCGCTTTGCCTTGGTGATTCCTGATGATCTTTTCAACGGAAAAAGCATCGGCCTGCACCTCAAGATTTACACCAATCCCCGCAATGAGATCGAAACCCAGACCGTCAACGGCATCCTGCAAAAGACCATCTTCTCCAGTGCGCCGCAACTGGTCGTTCAGTCATTGATGGCTACCGGCCGGGAAGTGATTGGAGCGAATAACATGACCGGTTTCAACAAATCGATGGCGGATAACATCGCCAAGTCGTTTGGTGGGGATCCTGCGCAAATTCTTAAAAGCATCGAGTCAGGAGATTTCACCGGCGGCCTTTCAACAGGAGGCGCCGGCAGCGATCCTGCAGGCGGTTCGTTGATGTCCCGGCTCATTCGTGTCGAGTCCATCCAAGTGGCTGGAAAGGACGTGAAGTCACCTGCGGCCACACGCATCGTGGGTGGCTGGGCGATGCAATTCCTGCTGTTCGCGCTCAGCGCCGCGGCCTCGGCGCTGTTCTACGAGCGCGACCAAGGCATTTTCTATCGAATCCTCGCCGGCCCGGTAAGCCGGGCGCAGATCCTTTGGAGCAAGTTCGTCTTTGGGATTTTGATCGGGATGCTCCAGCTCATCACGCTGTTCCTCGCCGGACGCCTTCTTTACGGAATCGACGTCGAACATCACATCGGATTCCTGCTGCTGGTCTGCGCGTTTGCCGCCGCTGCCTGCACGGCCTTCGGAATGTTGTTAGCGGCGGTGTCGCCCTCGCCCGAGGCGGCCACCGGCCTCGCCACGTTTGTGATCCTGCTCATGTGCGCAGTCGGGGGCGCCTGGTTTCCCGTGACGCTGATGCCGGAGTTCATCCAACAGATCAGCAAGGTCACCTTGGTCTATTGGGCCATGGAGGCGTTCTCCCAGGTTTTGTGGGCAAATGCCACGTTCCTTGAACTGCTGCCCACCCTCGGCATCCTCGGCGGCATGACCGCCCTGGTGATGACCATCGCCGTGTGGCGGTTCAATCGGGGGAAGATCTTCGGCTGAAACTCATCCTGCTGCCGCCGGTGGAGAGGGGCTGATTTTTGATCGCATCGCATCCCCCGACTTCTCGCGTATCCGATTCACCCATGAAATCGAACGATTCCTGCAAACCGTTTACCCGCAGACTCTCCACGGTCCTTTTTCTCCCCGCTTGCCTCGGCCAACCCGACTCGATATCGTCCGGGACAGACAGAGCGAACTGTTAGGCAAATAAAAAACCAGTGCTCCCCGCAAATACAACCGTGGTTACGCCAAAGACTTTCGATCAGCTCTTCTCGGATGAAGCGCTTATCGCAGAGTTTGCGACAACTGAGGAAGAAGAGAAATATGAGAAGCTCGACTCTTTTTTGATTCACCTGATCCAAACCGTAGTAACGCGCCATTTCGGATCGGACGAGTCCAACCAACTTCATGTCGGGGAAGACTGGTGGCCTAATCACACAAGGTATGTCGATACGAATGCGACACAGTTCAAAGTCGGCTTTCTTGACGATCTTCACCAACTACTCACTGACGATTACGAGAATTATCGATTTCAGATATGCGTTTACGAAGACATGATGGAAGGAGCAAGCTACGTAGGATCGATGGCTCTATACTCAGACAGGCTTGTCATTGAGGAAAACTTGAACAAAGCACTGAAGCAACAAATACAAGAATTCTAACAATGCTAGCTGCAGCAACCGCCACTAGCCCCCTTGTCAGCAACATTGCCCGTAATTTGAACCCTAACTCCCGCCTCGACGCTCGCCCCCGCTAGTGGCGGCGCGTGCTGTTTGACTTACTGAAAGAAATGAAAACGCGGCACAACGAGCGCTACGAGAGCGACAACACGCCAAGCAGCGAGGTCGCTCGGAAGTATCGTGAAGTCATCCACGAAGATGAGCACGAAGCCAGCCTTGCATTAATTTCCTATCGGGGAGGGGAGGAGGAGTTTCGCCTCGGTAAGGAATATTGTTCCAGCGACGATCCAGGTGATCGCGCGACGGGAGCGGATATCTTGGCCCAATTAGGTTGGGGGGACCAAACCTTCAGGGATGAGAGCATTGAGATTCTCACTCGCCTACTCGACGACTCAGATGTCTATGTCGTCTATTGTGCTGCGGTTGGACTTGGCCATCGGTCAGCAGATTCAGCTATTCCCGCACTTGTCCGGCACATCGAGCATCCTGATCCGCTGGTTCGGTACGGTGTCGCATTCGGTCTGCTCGGTCTCGATGACGCCCGTGCCATTGCAGGGTTGATCAAGCTCACGGCGGATGACGACCGTGATGTCCGGAATTGGGCGGTATTCGGATTGGGGACGCAGATCGATACGGACACTCCTGCCATCCGAGATGCTTTGCGAGAGGTATTGAGTGATTCCGACCACGAGATTCGAGGTGAGGCGCTCGTGGGTCTAGCGAAGCGTGGGTATCCTGCGATTATCCCGGAATTGATCAACGAATGGAAAGACGATGATGTTAGCATCTTGAGTATTGAAGCAGCGGGGATGACTCGAGACCCACGTCTGTTTCACCGTTTGAACCAGTTTACTGAGATTCTTACTCTTGATGATGACCCTTCCTTTGCGAGCAAGCTGGCTGACGCGATTGCTGCCTGCACACCGAAGGCAGGACAAGGCGGCGCATCCGGCGGCGACAATCGGCCAAATTGAATTCGAGCTTCCATCTGCGCCACGGATGCTATGAAACGTTCTGCGAGATGTTAGTCGAGACCGGCCCCATTCATTTTCAACATCCGTTCGTTCATCCATTTCGAAAATTCTTCTTTCATCTCGAATTTCTCTTCCAAATTTGCAATGAACCACACTTTTCCGACTTTTCGAAACATCAAACCCATCGCAGGAACCGTAGGTGCGCCCTCCATCAGAAATGTGAGCTCATATTGAAATCCAAGTTCCAAACCGTCACAGGGCTTCCGCTTCTTCAAAAGTTCGAAAAACTTCGGGATCTCATCTGGAGGAATTACCGTATAGTCGGGAGCCCCAGCTTCAATTTTACCTGAAAGGCCGAATCTGTCATCTATCACCATGGGTAAAACAATCGCCTCATAACACTTGTTTGTTTCGGCTCTCCGCAGAATTTGTTCAATCGACATAGGCTTTTCCGCTTCCTTTTTTTCGGTTGGCTTCGGATCGCCTGCGGCAAATGCAATTGTGAAAATCGCAATGCCTAACGTTAGTGTGATGGTTCTGATCATCTTTTTTGAGTTTGGAAATAGCGGGTGAGACCATCTGCTTAACCTGCCAGATGCGGATATGGAGTTCCACTTGGGGCGAACAAGCAAGTAGCAAACCGAGTGGGAAGTGAAAGCCGGATCCACAAATGAAAAGAGAGGCCGAAAACAAAACGCCCGGCTTCCATTGAGGAGGCCGGGCGTTGGGGATGGGACGCGGAAATCAAGCTTGTGGCGGATCGGCCGGGGTTACGGGTTCTTCGGGTTCGCCGGGGCGGAGGGCGTAGAAGACACCCCATTCGCGGGCACGGCGGCGGAGGGTGGGGGATTCGAGCTGGCGGAGGGCGAACTCCACCTCGTCCCACACGTCGCGGATGAGTTGGTCGGCCTCGGGGCGGAGTTTGTTCACGTCGGACTGCTCGCTTTCGAGGAGGTCCTTGGCGGCGGTCTGGAGGGTGAGCTCGGTATTGTAAGCCGTGAGTGCGGTGGAAACATCGGCAGCGGAGGGCATGGCCATGGAGGGCTCGGAGAAATTGGCGACGCGGCGCGGGTCGCCCTTGATGATGCGGTCCGCCCAGAGCAGGAGATCCGCCTCGGAGTCGAGTCCGGGGACGGTTTCCTCGTTCACGCTCAGGTCATAAACCGCACGACCGGATGGCGAGAAAACGCCGCGGGCGACGCCGAATTGGAAAACCTGGATGAAATGGCTGACCATCATCCGCAGTTTGTTGCCTGTCAGATTCAAGGCGGTGGTGACGGATGTCTGCCGGCCGAGGGCATCGGCGCGTTCGGTGACTTCCTTTTCCCACTTGGGGACGAAAGCGGTGAGGCGGGTGGCGGTGTCCGCGCTGATGAGGCGGGCGGGGCCGGTGACGGCGGCGGATTTTTTCAATCCGGCGCTGAGAGCTTGGCTGCGGGCGGGATCCGATGCGGGTAGCTGGCGGAATGGCATGGTCGTGATGGGGTTGGTGTAACAGATGGGGACCGCCCTTATGACGGTTTTCCTTCATCTGTTTTTAACAGATGTGAAAATCAGATAGGCGTCAAACCATTACGCCGGAAGTGATGGGTGAATTCGGCTGTTATCAGTTTCTCGGGAAAAATCTGCCGGAGAGCGGATAGGGGGGCCGAATTTTCGCTACAAAACGGTTTCCCGGCCATTTTAGGCAGTTTGGATGCAAAAGGTGCCCGCTGGGTTGTAGTGGACGGGCTTTTGCATGCAAAAGGTGGCCAACTACGTGTGGGGGATGGGCTTTTGCACGCAAAAGGCAGGCGCTGGCGTGTGGGGGACGGGCTTTTGCAGCCACGGAATTCCCGGCGGTAGGATCTTGAGTGGCTGAAATCTGGCGAGAAGGCGGATCTTGGAGGGTGTGATCGAATGTGGGGGGGCATTGGCTCAGAGGCTGTCTGAAAATGCCAATCCGGGTGCGGTGGCTGATACTCCTGCCATTTTTTTCGCGTGAACTGCGGATAGGGGGCATGGACGTGTCGTCCATGCCTGGGGACGAGACGTCCCCACGTCCTATTTTAAGATGGCCTCTCAGTTCGATTTTGTCTGATAGAGGCGGACATAGTCAACGAGCAGGGTGTCCTCGGCAGGCATAACGCTCTCCCACTGACCAGTGGGGCCGCACCACGGCGCGCCTTCCACACTTACTTTGATGAACGCCGGGTTACGGCAAGTGCCCTGGGATTTGGCGAGCGGGTTTCCATCATTGCCCTTTTCGGCACCCAAGCCCATGGCGTCGGACTCTTGGACGGACACGCCGTCGATGGTGTAGATGTACTTCGCCTCGTCCCAGTAAAGGCCGAAGGTATGGAATTGGCCGTCGAAAAGTTCGAGGTGCGGCCCACTGTTCTTGCCGCCGGAGTTGTGATCCTTGGCGTAGCCGCCCCAGTGCAAGTTGTGGGATAGTTGACCGAGGTTCCACTGATTGAAGTTCTCGAAAATGTCGATCTCCGTGCCGAGGCGGGTGTCGGTATTCCGGCCGGCGACGACATCGCCCGCTAGAAGCCAGAAACCAGTCCAATAATCGCTGCGGACGTGGTTAGGGAGACGCAGGCGCGTCTCGAGGTAACCGTATTTGTAGCTGAAAAGGTAATCCTTCGGATCGTAGCCTTTGCTGGTACGGATACACGCGCTCTCGTAACGGAAAATGGGATCGTCGGTCTTGAGGATCTTGATAGTCACGACACCGTTCGCGACCGAGACGTTGCGGCCGTCCCAGCGGGAGGCGCCCTGCCGGTCCTGATGCGGCGTGTCCCACTTGGTTCTGTCGAGCTCCGTCCCGTCGAATTCGTCCTGCCACACAAGCTTGAACCGTGAGAGATTAATCGGTGCGAGCGCTGCCCCGGAGGTCGGCTTAAGGAGATCCGCGAAAAGTTTTTCGAGACCGGCCTTCCACACCACGTATCCTTTTGCGCCGAAGTGGAGCTGGTCCTTTTCGTAGAGCGAGAGGTCCTGCTGCCCATCCGGGCCCATGCAGGCGGCGCTTAAATCGAACAACCTCGCGTTAGGATACGATTTCACCAGCTCGACCAATCCAGCGTTTAACGCCTCGCGGGCACCGGGCTTGAGCGGTGCCTGGGGGTTGCTGCTGGGGGCGACGGAGCTGATGACGACGGGCATCTTGTCGTTGAAAGCGACCGCCATTTTAAGGATGGCCTCGATGTTGGAAACGGCGTCATCAGGGTTGCCATGGGCCGTGAGGTCATTGCTCCCCGCGCACAGGAAGACCATTTGCGGATTGAGGCACAGCACGTCGTGTTGGAAGCGGAAGAGGACGCCGCGTGAGGTGTCGCCCCCGACGCCGCGGTTGGCGATTTTGTATTTTGGAAAGTCCGCTTGGACGGTTCTCCAGTTTTCCGTTAGCGAGTCCCCGACGAAGACAATCGCATTCTCGTCCTTCGCGCGATTGTCGAAGTATTTGCGGCGTATACCGTCCTGCCAACCGAAGGTGCGGATCGGGCCTTTGCCGGGCCACAGCTCCTCGCGGGCCTCGGGATAAGGCGTGTAGGTATCGCCCGTGCTGATGATTTTCGCGGGGGCACGGGTGACGGGCGAACCGTCGGCGGATTTGATTTCGTAGAGATACTCGCTCTGTGCCCCGTTGCGTGGGAGGTGCGAAAAGGTGGTCCACTGATACTCGGGGTTCGTCCAAGCGCGGCGGTCTTTGAACTCTGTGTAGCCGAATGGAAGCGTGATGCCCACCCCTTCACTGCCTTCGCCTTGCAAAAGGAGACGCAGTCCGTCTGCCTGGTAGAGGAATGGATTGTCGCTTTTCGCCTCGGGGAATACTTTCATTTCGCTGTCGTTGATGGACCAGCGGACCTTTCCCCCCCATGTGCCGGGAGCGGCGACCGTGAATTGCTGCGAGACTTTGAAATTGCCGTCCGGCAGGTTAGAGACCTTGAAGACAAGTTTGCCGCCTTCGAGGGATTCCAGCGTTGCCTGAATACCCTCGCCGTAAGTGAGATGCGCGACTTGGTTCGACACGTCCACCGTGCGGGCAGGGCTGCGGTCCGCGCCGTCGCGGAAAATGGCAGGGTATTCGAGTTCAATAGTCCCTACCGGATCCTTTGCCTTGAGTTCGATGAATTTCGCCTCAAGGCTCACTTCCACGGCGAGGGCGGGAAGCGCGGCAAACAAAGCCAGAGAAGAAGGAAGGATAATTTTCATAAGGTGAATCAGGAGCAATGAAACGGGCGGAGAGGTGGGAGTCGTGAAATCGCCGTGCGGCCCCTTTACCACAGTGTGATAGTCGTTCTTTCAGCGCCGCATGCCAGTGGGACGACCTGCGACGAAGTCACTCGGAGCGGGCGAAATGGAGTGAAATTCTCCCACGATTGGGTGACTGAAATTCGGAAGGGTGGAGGAAGCGTGCGGAAATTTTGACAGCCGGGCGAACTTGGCTATGGTCCCGCCGTTCCCACGAACCTACCCTTTTACCCATGAGCGAAACCACCGTCGAAAAACACGTCTTCCAGGCCGAGATCCAGCAATTGCTCGATCTGGTCGTCCACTCCCTCTACACCGACAAGGAGATCTTCCTGCGGGAGCTGATTTCCAATGCTTCCGACTCGATGGAGAAGCTCCGCCACATGGAGGCGACGGAGAAAAACATCCACGAGCCGACGCTGCCGTTGGAAATCCACATCACCACGGACGCGGAGGCGAAGACGCTGACGATCGCCGACCACGGGATCGGCATGACCCGCGCGGAGCTGGTGGAAAATCTGGGCACCATCGCCCACTCGGGGACCAAGGCGTTTCTCAAGTCGGTGAAGGAAAGCGGCAGCACGCCGGGCAACATGATCGGCCAGTTCGGCGTCGGGTTTTACTCGGCGTTCATGGTGGCGGATGAAGTGAAGGTGCACAGCCGCAGTTGGCGCGAGGATGGCGAGGAACTCGTCTGGATCAGCGATGGCAAGAGCGGCTACGAAATCGAGGAATCGCCCGGCCAGGAGCGCGGGGTGAAGGTCGTGATGCATCTGAAGGAGGAGCTGAGCGAGTATTCCGAGGAAATCCGCATCAAGCACCTGATCGAGCGCTACAGCAATTTCGTCGGCTTCCCGATTTTTCTCAACGGCACGCGCGTCAACGAGGTCGAGGCGCTATGGCTGAAGAACAAGTCGGAGATTTCCGAGGACGAATACAAGGCGTTCTATCAATTCGCCTGCAAGGCCTTCGACGAGCCGGCCTACCGCCTGCATTTCAGCGCCGATGCGCCGATCGCGATCAACTCGCTGGTGTTCGCGCCGAGCGAGAATCCGGAGCGGATGGGCTTCGGGAAAGTGGAGTGCGGCGTTTCGCTTTACTCGAAGAAGGTCCTTATCGATGCCGAGCCGAAAGGCCTGCTGCCCGACTGGATGCGTTTCATGAAAGGCGTCGTCGATAGCGCGGATCTGCCACTGAACATCTCCCGCGAAACGATGCAGGACAGCGCGCTGGTGAAAAAGTTAGGCGCGGTGATCAGCAAGCGCGTGATCAAGATGTTTGAAAAGGAAGCTGAAGCTGATCCGGAGAAATACCGTGGCTTCTACAAGAAGTTCGACCGCTTCTTTAAGGAAGGCATCGCCACCGACTATGCGAACAAGGATGCGCTGGCGAAGCTGCTGCGTTTTGAAACCTCACTAACGGATGCAGGCGCGGTTTGTGGTTTGACGGACTACGTTTCCCGCGTGAAGGACGGCCAGGAGTCGATCTACTACCTCGTCGGCGGCAGCCGCGAGCAGGTGGAAAGCAGCCCGTACATCGAGGCATTCAAGGCCCGCGGGCTGGAAGTCGTCTATTTCACCGATGCAGTGGACGAATACGTCGTGGAGTCGCTCGGCCAGTTCGACGGCAAGAAACTCGTTTCCATCCGCCACGGCGGTGTCGATCTGGAAGACCACGCGCCGGAAGGTGATTCTCTATCCGAAGAGCAGACCGCCGCGCTTTGTGATTTCCTCAAGACGGAACTCGGCGACCGCGTGACCGCCGTCGCCAGCGGCAAGCGGCTGGTGGACAGCCCGGTGATCGCGCTGGTGCCGACCGACGGCATGAGCCCGCAGATGCGCCAGATGATGCGGGCGATGGATGAGAATTTCAAAGACGACATCAAGGTGGAGCTGGAAATCAACCCGCGACATCCACTGGTGAAGAAGCTCGCCGAGGCCAAGGACTCGAATCCGGAGCTGGCTAAACTCGTCGCCCTGCAACTGCTCGACAACGCGCTCATCGCCGCCGGTCTGTTGGAAGACGCCCGCGACACGGTGACCCGCATGAACAAGCTGATGGAGAAGGCGATGGGCTGATGAAAGTCTTCTGCCCTGAATGTAAAACCAGTCTATCAGGCCCGAAGTCCGCGATGGGAACGCGGGTGGATTGTCCCGAGTGCCGTCATTCGTTCTTTTGGACGGATCGCCAGCACGCCGGGGATTCCTTCGTGATCTATGACCTCGAAACGACCGGGCTCGACCCGGAGCAGGACGAGTTCATCCAGATCGCGGCGATGCGTTTCACGGCGGGCAGCCTTTGCCCGGAGGACACGTTCGCCAGTTTCGCGAAACCGCGGAGGTCGATTTCCTCATTCATCGAGAGCTACACCGGAGTGGGGAACCGCCACGTCGCGAATGCGAACCGGCCGGAGGAAGTGTTGTGCGAGTTCGCGGCCTGGTCGGGGGATTCCACGCTGATCGCCCACAACGGGCTGCGCTTCGACAGCAAATTTCTAGCAGCCACCTGCCGCCGCCACGGCTTGCCGATGCGCGAGGTCCACAGCATCGACACGATCCACATGTCGAAGATGCTGTTCGGAAAAGTCCGAGGCACGGGGCACTCGCTGGATCACCTGATTTCCCGCCTGCGGATTGATTCCCAAAACATCCGCCGCCACGACGCGCGGGGGGATGTTGAAATCCTTGGTCGTGCAGTGGCAGGGATGTGGCAGCGGTTAGGGCTGGATCGCTCGTTCAACGGCGTGCCCCGGCATGGGGCATTCCTGCCGATAGACCGGGGCTGACCTAAGCGGAAACACGCGCGTAAACCCGGGTGTCACGGAAGCGGCCAGTCAGATCGAGACGCTCGTTGCGGAGGATTCCTTCGAGCTGGAAACCGGCACGTTCGGCGAGCCTCCAACTGGCGGTGTTCCGGTCGTCGGTAGTTAGGAAAACCCGTGAGGCGTTGAGTTTTTCCAACGCATGGTGCGTTAGGGCGCGGACTCCCTCGGTGATCAGGCCGGAACCGGAAAAGCGGGTGCGTCCCCAGTAACCGATTTCAAACTGGCGCAAGTCCCAGTTGGCATCGTGAAGACCGCTTCCGCCAACGAGGTCACCCGTATCGCGGAGAAAGAAGAAGGCCATGAGGTCTTCATTCCGCAAAAACCGTTCGTGGGCGCGAAGGCAGGATTGCTCGGAGTCCTCGACGGTTGGTCGAGGCGTCACCCAGCCGAGCCATGGCGAAAGTTGGTTGATGGATTCGAGAATCGCCTCATTGAAAGCCACACCATCGCCAGGCTTGGCGACCCGGATGAACAAGCGTTCGGTCTCGATTTCCTTGGGGAGCTTTTTCATATCACGACACGAAAAAGCCCGGCCCGCCATGAAGGCGAGCCGGGCTTACAAGTTGAATTACTTGGAGGAGTGCATCATTGGTGCTGGAGCTGGTGCTGGAGCGGATGGGCAGCACGAAGCGGCGAAGATGGCGACAGCAGCAGCGGCGATGATGAATTTAACGGATTTCATGTTGTTTGGTCGGTTGTTGGTTTGATTGCCACCATGCGACCAGCGCATGGCGACCCACAACCACTAGCAGTTCGGAAACACGAATCAAGTGCGGATTGCGCTGGTTTTCAGGGTGCAACCGCTGAAATTCCAATCAAATCCCGAATCACGCCGCGTCCTGGTCCGCGCGCTTGCGGCGAATGTTGGGCGGACGCTCGCCGAGAACCACTTGGCGGTTGATCGTCACGGACTCAATATCGTCGCGGGACGGGATGTCGAACATGACTTCCAGCATCATTTTTTCGAAGATGGAGCGCAGGGCGCGTGCTCCGGTGCCCCGGCGGACTGCTTCCTCGGCCAAGGCGCGGAGAGCATCGCGGGTGACGCGGAGTTTCACGTCGTTCATGGCGAGCTGCTTGCCATATTGCTTCACCAAGGCGTTTTTCGGCTCGGTGAGAATGGACATGAGCTCGTCCTCGGTCAGTTTCCGAAGCGAGGAAATCACCGGAAGGCGGCCGATGAATTCGGGGATCAGTCCGAAATGCAGGAGGTCTTCCGGTTGCACTTTCTCAAGGACGTTCACCGTTGGGTCGTCGAGATTTTCCCGCGAGCGATCCGCGTGGAAGCCGAGGGTGTTGCTGCCGAGACGGCGGCGAACCATGTCTTCCAGGCCGACGAACGCGCCGCCAACGATGAAGAGGATTTTCTCGGTGTTGACTTGGATATATTCCTGCTGCGGGTGCTTGCGGCCACCTTGCGGCGGAACGTTGCAAACGGTGCCTTCGAGGATCTTCAACAAGGCCTGTTGAACGCCCTCGCCCGAAACGTCGCGGGTGATCGAGACGTTCTCGGTCTTGCGGCCGATCTTGTCGATTTCATCGACGTAGATGATTCCGCGTTCGGCGCGGGCGACATCGAAGTCGGACGCCTGGAGCAGGCGCAGGATGATGTTTTCGACGTCCTCACCGACATAGCCGGCTTCGGTCAGGGTCGTGGCGTCAACGATGCAGAACGGCACGTCGAGCACGCGGGCGAGCGTGCGGGCGAGCAGGGTCTTTCCCGAACCAGTGGGTCCGAGAAGCATGATGTTGGACTTCTCGATTTCCACATCCTTGAACTCCTCGCCGACCTTGGCCTGATCCTGGCGGAGGCGCTGATAGTGGTTGTAAACCGCCACTGACAGGACCTTCTTCGCGTTTTCCTGACCGATGACGTGCTCGTTAAGCTTCGCGAGGATGTTGGCGGGCGAGGGGATCTTGAATCCCGCCTTGTCGGCAGGCGTCTTGCCCTTCGTCGGCGTGCTGCCGCCCAGTTCCTTTTCAAGTATGTTGGAACAGACCTCGATGCACTCGTTGCAAATGTATACTCCGGGCCCGGCGATCAATTTTTTGACCTCCGAGTGGCTCTTTCCGCAGAAGGAGCACATCGTCAGATTGGAAGCGCGGGCCATGAGTTGTTAGCAAATGTTGTTTTGGGAATGCGGGGACTGTGCAGTCCTGAAGCGTCAGGCGTCGGACTTTTTGTCTTCGATCGCGGCGACAACGGTATCGGGAAGCTGCTTGCGGCTTTCGAGAACCTTGTCGACGAGGCCGTAAGCCACCGATTGCTCGGCGGTCATGTAGTTGTCGCGATCCGAATCGTTTTCAACCTGCTCGATGGTTTTGCCGGTGTGATGGGCGAGAATACCGTTCAGGCGCTTCTTGAGGTTGAACATGAAACCGATCGTGCGCTCGACGTCGGAGGCGGTTCCCTGGGCGCCGCCCGAAACCTGATGGATCATGACGTGGGAGTTAGGCAGGCAGAAACGCTTGCCCTTGGTGCCTGCTGTTAGGAGGACCGAACCCATTGAAGCGGCGATACCGATGCAGTAGGTGTTCACGTCGCAGGTGAGGAACTGCATCGTGTCATAGATCGCAAGACCTGCGGTAACCGAGCCACCGGGCGAATTGATATAAATGTGGATGTCCTTTTTCGGGTCATGCATCTGCAGGAACAGAAGCTGGGCGATCACCGAGTTGGCCACATAGTCATCGATGCCAACGCCGATGAAAATGATGCGGTCCTTGAGCAGGCGCGAGTAGATGTCGAACGAACGCTCGCCGCGTCCGTCCTGCTCGACGACCATCGGGACATAGTAACTGTTGCGCGGTGGGGCGGAACTCATGGAAGGGGATTGGAAATTAGTCATCGAGTGCGGTGTCATTTGATTCCACGACATTCGCGTGCTCTACCAAGAAGTCAATGGTCTTGCCGATGGCCATCGAGCTGCGGATGTTCTGGATGCGGCCCGCACGCTGCATGTCGCGGATGAACTTTTTCGGAGCGACTTTGCGCGAGGTGGCGATCTGGGCGAGGTGGTTGATCAACTCGCTATCAGTCACGGTGATTTTCTCAATCCGGGCGATTTCCTGGAGGATGAAATTGGTGCGTAGGTTCGACAACGCCTGGTCACCGGCGCTGGCGAAGATTTCCTCCTGTTGGGAGTGGATCTCGTCCTCGCTCATGCCGGACTGGACGCCGCGTTTCACCATGGCATCGGCCTGGTTCTGGGTTTCCTGACTGACGAGTTCGTCGGGGAGTTCGAAATTCACCTGCGCGTTGAAATGGGCGACGATCTGGTTGACCTTCATGTCGTCGATCTTGCGGCGGCGTTCACCTGCCATGTTTTCGCGGATGATGTCCTTGATGTCTTCCATCGACTTGCCGGGAGCAAGGCGGTTGGCGAGTTCGTCATCCAAGGCGGGAAGTGCGGCTTGCTTGAGTTCCTTGACCGTTGTTTGGAAAACGATCTCCTTGTTCTGAAGATCGGCGACTGGGAAATCCTCCGGAAGAGTGATGGTGATTTCCTTGGAATCGCCGGTATTCATGCCGACGAGCTGGGCGGCGAATCCGGGAAGGAATGCCTTTTCATCAAGGCGCACCCAGAAGCCATCGCGGCCGGAGAGATAGCCTGAAGATTTGCCGAGGAATTCGTCGGTGGGCTTGCCTTCGACGGTGGAGGTGTAATCGACGACGGCGAAGTCGGCCATGGCGGCGGCACGACCTTCGATGTCCGAGAAATCGGCGAAACGCTCCTGAAGCGCGGTGAGTTGGGCTTCGATTGCCTCGTCCGGCACGGCGAGAGGAGGCACTGTCACGCTGACGCCTTTGTATTCAGGAAGCGTTACTTCCGGGGCCAAGGTGAGTTTGGAAACGAAAGTGATGTTTCCATTGGGAAGGGTGGTCATGTCCTCAGGCACGCCGAAATCGAGCACGTTGAGCGACTCTTGCTTGAGTGCTTCGTCGTAGGCCTCGTTGATCAAGGCACCGTTCAATTCCTCGTCGATTTCCTTTTGAAAGCGCTTTTCAACGACGGCGCGAGGGGCTTTTCCGGGACGGAAACCGGGGACGCGGGCCTTGCTGGCATAGCCTTTGACGATCTGATCGCGCTGGCCGTTGACTTTGTCCGCTGGGATTTCAACGCGCAGGGTGGCGACGCATTTTGGCTGCTTCTCGACAACAATATTCATGATAGATTGGACCGGCTTTGGCACCGGGGCGGGCAACCTAGTGGATTTGAGCGGGGCTTGTCAAACGACGCTTCTGGTTTGTCCCCACTAAATTGCCGCAGCCTTGCGGGAAATGCCGATCCAACCGCAGCCTCAGATTTTTCCGAGCAGCAGCAGGATGACCAAGATCAGTAGGACCAATCCAAGGCCGCCGCTGGGTGCATAACCCCAGCTTTGACTGTGGCCCCATGTGGGAAGCGCTCCGACGAGAGCAAGGACGAGGATGATGAGGAGTATGGTTCCGATGCTCATGGTTTGATGGGGTTAAGGGTTGGCCGGTGGATTTGCCGGTAACTTTTCCCATCGCAAATACCGGGCCAATTCGGTTGCCCTACACGCAGAGCCTGCAATCGCTTGATGTTTATGGCTCCGGCCGGGATCGCTGTTTGAAAGCTCAGGAGCTGGTTCTCAAGAATTGCACGGATGGGCGTGCAAAATGCGGTTCTTCAAGGGGACGACTCGGTCATTCCCGCCCAATGCCACATTCCGGGATCTAGCTCCGCACGGGCTGCAGCAGCTAACACATCGGCATCGACGCCGTCGTTCAAAACCGCGAAAACGGTGGAACCTGAGCCGCTCATCATCGCGGCGGGGGTCTCCCTTCGCTCCAACAGCCATTCCTTCAGTTCGGCGAGAAACCGGTGTTTTTCGAAAACCGGGCGCTCCAACGCATTTTCCAAGTTGATTCCTTGAAGCGACTGAGGTCCGTAGTGAATGCCGGGAATTTCCGCCGACGTCGTCCACCGCTTGTAAGCATCGGGAGTCGCGACGCAGAACGACGGTTTCAAAAGCAAGACCCGCAAGGCCGGTGGGGATGGAACGGGTTGGATGATTTCCCCGCGACCCGTGCAGCGGGCGGCTCCGGAGATCAGGAAAAAAGGAATATCCGATCCTAAATTCGCGGCGATTTTGTGGAGCTCGTCCACGCCCAGCTTGAAATCATGAAGCCTGTTCAATCCCAGCAATGTGGTGGCGGCATCGCTGCTTCCGCCACCAAGCCCGGCTCCATGCGGGACGACTTTTTTTAACGAAATCGAGCAGTGGCAGGGGACTCCCGCTGCGGATTCATAGGCTCGCACCGCTTTGACCACCAAATTGCTCTCGTCATCAGGCACGTCAGCAGCATTGCAGGTGAACTTGAAATCGTCGGCTTCAGTGAACTCGATGACATCCGCCAAGCCGGGGAGTTTGACCATCAGCGTGTCGATTTCATGGAAACCGTCAGCGCGTTTTCCCAAAACGTTCAACGTGAGATTCAACTTGGCCGGTGCCTGGAGGGAGAAGCTTTTCATGGTTCTACTTCCCGGGTAATCATCGCCATCATTCGGCCGGTTTTTCCGAGTTCCCGGCGGTAGCTGTAAAATCGTTTCAGGTCGGCGGCGGTATTCAATCCACAGTCCGAAAAATTTCCGACTCCGGCGTTTCGTGCTTGTTCGCCGATCTCTCCCGCGAAATCGACATCATAGTCCGGAAAACGGATGCACGGACTGAGCACGGCGGTGACGTCCTCGGGCCGGGTCCCGAACTGGTCTGCCATCACGCCCAGAGCATTTTTAAAAATGTTCCCCTCGGTGCCCTTTTTCCCGGAGTGCAGCAATCCGATGGCGCCTGTCCTCCGGTCGGCCAGCCAGATGGCCCCGCAGTCGGCGGTGTAAATCACCAATACGAAGCCGGGTTGGGAGGTGACGAGACCGTCCACTCCCGGCACCACGGGAAGACCGTCGGGTGCCGTGATCCGAGGGCTTCCGGGAACCATAGCCACTGTTGTCCCGTGGACTTGCTCCGCTCGCCACCATTCGGAATCCGGTCCGGCGAAATCCGAAACCGCCCGGGCATGATACGGCCGTAACAGATTCATCGCCTCATCGCGGTCGCCGGTGATCGACAAATCCGACACGCGCTCGATCCACCCCGCGCGGACGCCCGGGATCGAATTCAAAGGATGTAGAAAGGGGAACGCCTCCGTCACCCGGGGACGGTAACGGAGGCGCTGAGGATTCGCCAAGCTGGATTATTTCAGAAGGAGAAACGATTGATCAAGCGATCGCACGGCCTTGAATGGCGCGCTTCGTGTGTTCAACGGTTTCAGCCTGGTCTTCATCCATGCCTGCAAGAATGCCAGCCAGATCGTTCGCGATTTCCGTACGCATCTTCGCAACAAGTTCAATTCCTTTTGCGGTGATGCGGACCATGATTTTACGGCGATCTTCGGCGGCGTGCATACGCTCAACATAGGACAGCTTTTCCAACCGATCAACCAAGCCGGTAGCGGCTGCGGTCGAATGGCCCATCTTCTTCGCGATGTCGGACATCGTGAGATATTCTTCGCTGGATAGATAGGTTAGGAGGAAGAACTGCGGAAACGAGATGTTTCCTTTGTTGAGTTCTGTTGACAGGTTCAGGATGCAGCTTCGTTGTGTGAAGAGGACGAAGTCAGCAAGACGGTCCGCATCGGCTTTCACCGAAGCGCCCGAGGCGTTCATTGTTTTCATTATGGCTGGTTGTAGTGTTCATGTTTCGGGACATGTAAGGGGGCACAGCCATTGCGAAAGAGAAGCTACCCGGTTTACCGGATAGTAATCAACTCCAAAATTAAATATTTATGGCTGTGCTCAGTTGCTCAAACGGGACTTTTTGAAAATACATAAACATGAGAGGTTTTGGAAGCAAAGAATTCCCGAAAAGTTAATTATTTTTTTGAACATTCTCGGCAGGCGGTTTCTCTTGCAGTTGCGGGGTTTCAGGAGGTGTCGGAGTCGTCACAGGCTTTGGAACGTGCTGAGAATAAACCGCATCACCGACCTCAACCAAACCGGATTGGATGTCGGCGGCGGCAAATTCACCGAGTTTTTCTCCGGTAATTTTTAGGTTTGCGCTCCGATTTTCCGGTCCCCGGGTGGTGAGGATCTGTCCGGTTTCGCCCTCCCAGGTGCCGTAACTCTGAATCAGGATGAACTTTTTCTCGGTGGGAACCGATGCAACCCGACCCACCAGTTTTGGTCCTTCAACGGGAGCCTTTTTCGGTTCCTCTTTGGGGGAATCCGGCTTGGTGGATTTGGTGGTACCACAGGACACCACGATCAGGGAAAGCGATGCAGCAATCAGAAAGCCGGACTTCACGTTCATGAGCGAAGTCTGGCGTCGCTTCGCTCAAAATGAAATCCGAGAATTCAAGTGTGGGCCAAACGGATCTCATCCGCTTGAATCAAGCGTTCCAACCCGGCATCCGTGCGCAACATCAATTCTCCGCCCGCCGCGATGCCCTCCACGGTTCCATCGCGTGGTCCGCCTGCCGTGATGAGGGTCACTTTTTTTCCGGTTAGGACGCAACGCTGGGAAACCGCGGAGATCAGCATTTCGAAATGGTCGCCGACGTGTTGGCGTCGGCTGGCGAATCGATGGATGATTGCCGACAGGACCTCGGCTCTGGAAAATTCCCGCGAAGTCTCCATGCGAAGCGAAGTCGCTATTTCGGAAACTTCGGCGGGAAATCCGAGGGTGTTCACGTTCAGCCCGATGCCGACGACTGCGAAGTCCGTTCCCGCTTCAACGAGGATCCCGGCGACTTTCCGCTGCCCGATCCAAACATCGTTAGGCCACTTGATCCCCGCCTGCACGCCGAAGCTCTCGATGGCTTCCGCCACGGCGACGCCGGCCGCCAACGCCAGTCGCGGCCACAACGCCTTTGGTTCCTCAGGGCGGACTAGAATGGAAAACGCAAGCGATTCGCCCGCTGGCGAGAACCATGCTGCCCCGCGTCTCCCGCGTCCGGCAGTTTGACGTTCGGCGAGGACGATCAACCCGTCGGCCGCACCCGCCATGGCCAGTGCGCGCACTTCATCGTTGGTCGACTCCACGGTTTCACGAACCAGCAGGCGGAATGGCTCGGGAAATTCCGCGGCGGCTTCATTGAAATTTTCGCCGATCATCGAAGTCACAAAGTTTCGAAGTCCAAACCGACGTCGAGCGCCGGAGCGGAGTGCGTCAGCGCCCCAACGGAAATGAAATCGACGCCCGTTTTGGCAATCTCCCGTAGGACCTTCAACGTGATGCCGCCACTTGCCTCGAACTTCGGCTTGCTGCGTTCCCCGCGCATGAGCACGGCCGCGGCGAGTTCATCCACGGTCATGTTGTCGAGCAGGATGTAATCCACGCCATCCATTGTTAGAAATGTGTGAACCTGATCGAGATCGTCGGCTTCCAACTCCACTTCGACTTCCGGTTGTTCCGATTTCAACCGGCCGATTGCCGCTTGGATGGCTTCCGGTCCACCTTCCGCAACGAGGTGGTTGTCCTTCACCATCGCCCGGTCGTAGAGGCCGATGCGATGGTTGGTTCCTCCGCCATGGACGACCGCCTGTTTTTCCAACAGCCGGTAACCCGGGGTCGTTTTCCGCGTGTCGAGAATCCGGGTGTTCGTGCCTTTGATCTGTTCGACGTAGCGGGCTGTCAGGGTGGCGACTCCGCTAAGGCGTTGGAGAAAATTGAGCGCCGTCCGCTCGGCAGTTAGAATTGATCGCGCGGATCCTTCGACCCGGATTAATAGAGCTCCGCCGGCCACGCGGCTGCCGTCAGGGATCAGGATTTCCACATCCAATTCCGGATCGACCGTGCTGAATACCCGTGCCGCCAGTTCCACTCCGGAAACCACGCCGTCCTTGCGCACCGCCACGAAAGCGCAGGCCCGGCGTTCATCAGGAATGAAATAACGGGACGTCACGTCGCCCTCGCCGATGTCTTCGGCGAGGGCGAGTTGGATGAGAGTGTCGGAGTGATCGTTCATCAGGGAGAAATGGATAGTGCGGAACTCGGCGGAAAATTTCAACTCATTCGCCGATCACGCTGACCACAATTTCGCGCCGGTGAGGATCCCGCCGATGTTCGAATAAGAAAACTCCCTGCCACGTTCCCAAGGTCATCCGACCGTCGATGATCGGAATCGCCTCGCTGGTCCGCGTCAACGCCATGCGGATGTGGCTCGGCATGTCGTCCGGACCTTCCTGCGTGTGGATGAACCATGGAGTGCTCTCGGGCACCAGTTTTTCAAAAAACAGCTCCAAATCCCGGCGCGCGCTCGGATCGGCTTTTTCCATGATCACCAGGCTCGCGCTCGTGTGGCGGACGAAAACGGTGACTGTTCCCGTGCTGACACCGGATCGCACGACGATCCCCGCCACTTCACGGGTGATCTCGGTCGTGCCCTTGCCGTGCGTCCTAACTGAAAATGTCTCGTTGTGTGCGGTCATGTGAAATCACCAGCCGGATAGAACCCACTTGCCATGTGCCGAGCCCGCCTCCATCGCGGCATGGGCCTCGCGGAGATTGGCCACGGAAATCCTGTCGAACGTGCGGGTTGTGATTTTCGGAAAATCCCCGGCATCACACCGCCGTGCGATTTCCGCGAGGATTTCTCCCTGCACATGCATGTCTGCTGTTTGGAATCGCGACCGCGCCGGCATGTATTCCCAGACGATGCGCGGGCTCTTCAGCCGAAATGGATTGCCGATGTGCACCGGCTCCTTCGTTTCCACGATCAATCCAAGGGTTCCGAGCGGAGCTAACAAATCCGCCGTCGTCTCCCAGTAGCTCTCCGTGTCGTGAAGGTTCGCAATATAGGGGAAATCCGAAATTCCCAACGCCTCGGCCTGCGGACGCAATGGTTCGCGATGGTTGATCACCTCATCCGCTCCCAGCGATTTGCACCACGCCACCGTTTCCGGACGGGAGGCCGTCGCCACCACCCGCAGCCCTGCGGAACGGGCGAGGGGAATCAAGGCGGAACCGACTCCGCCCGCGCCATTGATCACCAAAATCTCTTTTTTCCGATCCGTGCCATCAGAGCGGATTCCCATCCGCTCGAACAACAGTTCCCAAGCTGTTAGTGCGACCAGCGGCAGTGCCGCCGCATCGGAAAAACTCCATATCGAAGGCTTCTTCGCCACCAGTCGCGCGTCCACCGAATGAAACTCCGAGTTGCTGCCCGCGCGGGTCACGTCGCCGGAATAGAACACCTCGTCTCCCGCGGAAAATCCCGTCACGCCGGCACCCACCGACTCGACGATGCCCGCAGCATCGAATCCGAGAACGCGCGGCGGGTCATGGGGTCCCTCGCCCAGCAATTTCCGCACCTTCGTGTCCACCGGATTCACCGAAACCGCCAGCACCTTGACTCGCAGATTCATGGCCCGAGGCTCTGGCATGGCCGTCTCGAACTCCACCAGACAACCCGGATCACTGAAGGGGAAAAACTGGCGTGCGCCGATGGCTTTCATGGCCGTCATTGAAAACCCTTCCGGCCGCTCATGGCAACAAGGGTTTCAGTCCGATCCATGCGCTCCCCCACGTGATGATCCATGGCAGCGTGAGGAGGCTCACCACCGTTGTTGCGATCACCACCTGAACCGCCACTGCCGGTCGGCCGCCGTAGAGCCGGGCTAACAAAATCGACGTCAGCCCCGCCGGCATCGCCGCCTGCACCACCAGCACTTGCTTCAGCTCCGTCATCTGGATCGGTAAAAGCTTCGCAGCGCACAACATTGCCAGCGGCACCAACGCCAGCCGCACCAACGCCGACCCCAGAATTACTCTCAAGTTGAACCTCTCCGCCCCCAACAGATCCATGATCGAGCAGCCCGTGATCAGGATTGCCACTGGAAACGCCCCCACGCCGATCATCGACATCGCCTTTCTCACAGAGCCCGTCACGTGGTCATCCAGCCCCAGCGCCACCAGTGTCAGGCCGATGGCGACCGCGATCACCGGGCCGTTCACCAGCCGCCGCCACGAAAACCCGCGCTCGCCGCTCATCATCATCACCCCCACCGACCACATCGCCGTTTCCACCCCGATGTTGTGCACGAACATCAACGCCAGCGCCCCGGATCCCCATAAAATCTCCGTTACCGGCGCCGCCGTGAAGCCGAAGTTCTGGCAACCCGCACTCAAGGCAAACGTCCGCATTCCTGTACCGCGCTCCAGCCCGATCAACCGGCCCACCGCCAGCCCGATCAAAATCCCCGCCACGATGAATCCCGCCCCTAGAAAAATCGACCACACCACCACCGAGCCACTCTTCAACACCGCGCTCCCCAGAATCTTGTCCAGAATGTAGCAAGGCAGCATCGCCCGGTAAACCACCTGCATCACCGGCACATCGCACTCCCGCGGCAAGACTCCCGTCCGGCGCAGCACCGCGCCCGCGATCATCAGCAGATACACCGGCAACACCGATGCGATAACGGTAAGCGGCGAAATCACCGCGCCACGCTCCCGACCCCGCCCCGCCCGTGCAAGTTCAATTCTTGATGTTCGATGTTCCGGGCGATCATCACTCTCCTCCCGGCGCTCTCCGCATTGACTTCTTCTGAGACAAATTCCGCTTGTCCGCCACGCTGCGGTTTTTCGAATTCCGCGACCTCGGCCGGTTCGTGCGGCGCATTTTCTCGATCGCCTGCGTTTTTGCCACCGCCTTGCCTTCGCGGATCGCGTCGAGCTGGTCGCACAGTTCCCGCCTTGCGAGGAACCGGTTCATTTCCCGCGAGCGATCCATCTGGCATTTGATGCACACGCCAGTCGGCAGGTGTTTGAGAAAAACACAGTTCGACGTCTTGTTGATCTTCTGCCCGCCGGCTCCCGAACCGCGCACGAATTTTTCCAACAGATCGCCCTCCGCGATTCCAAGCGCCGCCATCCGCTGTTCCAGCGCGGCGGTTTTCTCGGATGTAATCGGACTCTGCACTCCACGGAAAATGCGGGGAAATCCCGAAATGACAAGGTTGGAAAGAGAGCTCTCCGAGATCAGTTCCACCATTTTCATTCTTGGCGCACCTGCGTCCAACAGCTTTCATTCCCCTGATGAATGGGGAATGGAAAACCACATGCTGCCGGACAATTTCGAATATTGAAACCACGTCATTTTGTCCATGAATTCTGATTTCTATTGCGACTCCATTCTCAGCGGCCGAGTTCCATTCGTGACGATTGCGGAAAGTTCCGGCGTCCTCGCCTTCGAGCATACTCAGCCGACTTGGGAGATCCACATCGTGGTGATTCCCAAGCAGCATGTCCGTCAACTCATCGAGGTTCAGGATGCGGCTCTGTTCGGTGAGATTTTCACTTTGATGTCCGGCATCATCATGGATCGTGGTTTCGCGGAAACGAACTACAAGATCATCACCAACGGTGGCTCCTACCAAAGCACGCAGCACCTGCATTTCCACTTGGTTTCCGGCAAGCCGCTGGACCCCGGCAATCCGGCTCAAAGTGGAGAGATGATGGTTTGATACAATCGTAACGGTGACACAAACGACTTGACCCCTCTCTGTCTGAAGGACTACACGTCCGCCGATGTCTAAGTGGATGCGCCAACTTGGCCAATGGCTCCTGATCGGGATGCTGTTGGTGTCGATGGGCGGCCACTTGGCGCTGCTCCAGACAATCGCCTGGGGCAACATGCTGGTGGATTTCTCCAGCAAGGCGTCGCTTTCCGAAGCGATGGAAAAAACCTTCGACGGCGAGCATCCGTGCCCGCTGTGCAAGGTCGTGAAGAAGACGAAGAGCGAGGATGAAAAAAAGCCGATGCTCAAATCCGAGATGAAGATGGAGGTCGCCCTGCCGGTTCCGGTCAAGGTGCCGTTTCCACGATCAACGGATCTCGTGTTCCGCGTGACGGAATACTCGGGAACCTTCTCCGAGGTGTATCTCGCCGTGCCGATGCAGCCGCCGCGCGCTGCTTGATGCCTGGATGATCTGATATTTTGTGATGGCTCCCGGAAATTGCCGGGACGCTCCACCACTGCGGAACGGAAAATGATAGAGGCTGCGGAGCAACATGCTTCGGCATCATCATTCCACCGGTCCATGAAGATCGATCCCGGGCTCACCGAACCTATTGGAGCGCGGAATTCATTCCGCCCGCTCAACGCATGACCCGACCCGCCGTCCGGCGGCTATCCGTCCATTCGCATCTTTGTGATGCCGGTGACGGAGTATGCCGTGATGGCCTGTCTTTCTCCTCCATATTCCTTATTTTGAAAAAACAACATCTCTCTATCAGGGGCTTCACTCTTATCGAGTTGCTCATCGTCATCGCCATCATCCTGGTCCTTGCGGGTGTGCTCGCACCGGTGGGGCGAGGGCTCATCACCCGCAGCCAGGCCGTCAATTGCAGCAAGAATCTGCGCCAGATCGGCATCGCGTCGATGATGTATGCCGGTGAAAACAACATGACCCTGCCTCAATCCACACACCAAGGAATCGCCAAGTCGTGGCGAAAAAGCCTGCAACCTTACGCTTCTGGAACGATCACCTTCAAGTGCCAGGATGATCCCTACGAAAAGCGAACGTTCACTTACGTGCTCAACGATTTCCTAACACAAAAACCGTCGGGAGCTCCACCGGATCTCAATTATTCCATCCTCGCGAAAATCGACAGCCCGGCGGAAACCCTGATGTTCGCAGAGGCTTCGACTTCCTATCTCAACACCGACCACTTCCACTTCGCCGAATATTACGGCCAGAAAATGCCGTCGTTCGCCTTCGAAAGCCAAGTCGGCGTAAAGTTCCACGGTGACAAATCCAACTACCTTTTCGCAGACGGACATGTCGAAACCTTGTCGTGGCGGGAAGTCCAAGCGCTCCTCCGCAAGGACGGCGGCCGTTTTCTGAATCCGTCCGGCAAATGACTTTTCCTCCCAACCTTTCAATCCCAATCATGATCAATCTAACGAAATTTACCCGTGCCCTGGCGATTCTCATCGCATCCGCAACCCTGCCGGTTTCCGCCCATCAACACCGGGCCGTTGGCGTATTGGACACCAATGCCAACGGCGTGGCGGATGCCGGTGAGCCGCTGCAGATCATCGGCGTCAATGGCACCGACATCATTCATTATCTCAGGCCCCGCGGAGTGGGAGAGCAGCCAAGACCAGAAGGGTATCATCCGGAGTTGCGGGGCGGCGGCTACTACTATCTGGACGAACGTCCCCGCAGGGTTTACGACGCACAGGGCAGCCCGGCATTTGACAATCTCGGTCAACCCATCGTGGCGGACGAGGGTTTTTCGCTCGTCGCCCTTTCGTCTGATCCCGATTTCCCGGAGCCCGGTCACGCTCATCCCGGAGCTCTGATCTCGTGCGAAATCGTTAGCGTCACAGGACCTCAGGGCGGCAGCTTCGGCTTTTGGGACGCGGCTCAGTCCTTTTACTACGGCACCCCGACGTTTGTGCTTCCGACGAATCAGCCTACCGGAAGCCGGCGATTTATCATCAGCGAGGGCGATGACTACGCGGACGCCGATCCTTACGGCCACATCCACGACCGGGCGTGGTCGGCTAACATACCCGGCGGCTATTTTGTGACGATCCGTTTCATCGACATCAGCACGAACCGTCCGGGCGGATCCCCATGGCACACTCCGAGCAGAAACTACGTTTATCACTTCAAGGCGGGGCCTGATTTCAAACCTTCCGGCCGTCGGGTGGCGGGTGCCGAGTTTGTCCTAACATGGTCGAGCCAGATGGGGATCTCGAATACCGCCTATCCGCCGGAAACGGGAATGGTTTTCCGGATCCTGCGCAGCACCACGCTTGCTCCCGGCGAGTGGACATCGATCGGCCAAGTGACCGGAACGACTACCGCCACTCTCTCGTTCACCGACCCTTCTCCCCCTGCAGCCAAGGCGTTTTACAAGCTGGCCTACGACTGGTCCGCGCCATGACACAAATTTTCCCCTACATCAATGAAAACGAACTCTGGAACAACGGCCCTCGTGGCATCACTCGCATTTCTCTCCATCGGCCGGGCGTCCGCTCACATCGGTTACGGCGGCAGGGACTTCGGTTCCTATCTCGGAACTCCGCAGTCAAATCCCGCATCGATCTCCATCACCAACATTTCCAGCGATTTCGGCTGGGCGGCGGCCACGGATGCCAACTTCGGCGACAGCCACCGGACGCGCGCCTTCCGTTTCAATCTGGCCAGCCCTGGAACCGTCATTCTAACGGTTCAGGGTGGTCCTGGTTTGCTCCCCGGAGTTTCGCTTTACGGCGGGCTCGGTCATCTGGCTCCGGTACAGGGATCGCATGATGCGGCGGCGCTGTCCCAACAATACCTCGCCGGACTTTCGGGTCCCACGAAGATGGGTGCGCTGAATGCCCTCGACGATTGGGCGATCGGAAATGATCCCACTTACACCATCCCGGACGATCCGCTGAGCGGAGTGCTTTACGCCGCGTCGCTGCGTTATTTCGACTACATTGGAAACGTGGCGGACGGGACGAGCACCAATTATGGTTCCGCTTCGGGAATCAATGGCGACGGGAATGCCGATGGTTTCATCACGGCCACGTTCAATCTACCCGCAGGTGACTATTCGTTCTTCCTCGGTGGAGCGAATCTCGCATCGGAATCACCCGGACCGACATGGACCAACTACGGTGCCACGGTTTCACTAACCGTGATTCCCGAGCCATCCTGTGCGGCGTTGGCCGCGTTGTCTTGTGCGTTGCTTTTCCGCCGCAAGCGTTAGGGCTTGGTGAGCGCCTTGAGGATCTTATCGCGCACCGGCTCCTCGATGATTTTCGCGTCGCAGAGATCGTTGGCGAGGCGCTTGGCGGCGGCGATCTCGATGTCTGTCGGGACGTGACCGCCGTCAGGCTGGGGCGGACGGATTTCGAGGTTGGCCATGACTTTTTCGATGCCGGGAGAAGCGGACATCGGGATGAGGGTTTCCACGACCGGCTTCTTGCCGCTCTCCGGACCGCTCGGGATCGGCGGGAGCTTTCCGGATTTCATGTCTTCGAGCGTTTGAAAATCCGCCTTGTAGCCGAGCTTATGGAAGTTTTCGTAATTGGCGCGCAGGCTGGCCATGACGATTTGAATCTTCAGCGGAGGCTCGTTGCGGTCGTCATCACTGGCGAACAGCTTGGTGTCGATGCCCTGGCTCTTTTTGATGGCGATCTCGGGCGGAGTTCCCAGCTCGTTGGCCTCGGCGATCAGGCCGATCGCGCGAATCATCGATTTCTGGGCATCCTCGGCATAAAACTGATGGAAAAAGGAGCTGTCGCTGGAGATCGACCTCAAATCCGAAATGATGGCGGACTGGCGCTGTATTTTTTTGACAAACCGCATGCCGTAAAGGCCGACGACCAGCGCGACAATGATGAAGGTGGCGCGGGTGAGGATGTAACGTGGGCTGGGTGCTTCCATAGGGTGTTAGGTCCAGATTGATTTCGGTTTGCGGGGTTCCTTGGGAGAAACTTCGAAGGTTTTGCGTTCGCGGCAATGGAAGATCGCCTCCTCGCGGGTGATGATATTTGCATCGAGCAGGGCTGCAATGCTTTGGTCGATGGTGCGGTTGCCTTCCTTATAACCGATTTCCATCAGACCGACGATTTGTTCGAGTTTGCGCTCGCGGATGCAGTTGCGCATGGCGTGGCTGGGCCGGAGGATTTCCGAGGCGAGCACCCGGCCCTGGCCGTCGGCGCGGGGAATCAGCCGCTGGCAGACGATGCCCTCCAAGGCACCTGATAGCTGCGTGATGATCTGCGCCTGTTGGTCCGCGGGGAAGACATCGACGATGCGGTCGATCGTCTGCGGGGCATCCGGCGTATGGAGCGTGGCGAGGACAAGGTGACCGGTTTCCGCTGCTGTTAGAGCGATGCGGATGGTGTCGAGATCGCGCATTTCCGAGACCACGATAACGTCGGGGTCCTGCCGCAGCGCCTGCCGCAGCGCGCGCGGGAAACTGCGGGTGTCGCTGCCGACCTCGCGTTGTTTGATCAGGCAGGAGCGGTGTTCGTGAATGAATTCTACCGGATCTTCGAGAGAGATGATGACTCCATTCCGCGACTCGGCGATGCGGCGGACCATCGAAGCGAGCGTCGTGGATTTCCCGGAGCCGGTGATGCCGGTGACAAGCACCAGTCCGCTGCGGAGATTACAGAATTCGAAAATCGGCGAGTGATGACCGAGCGTTTCCAGTGCGGGAATGTCTTGGGAAATGAATCGGAACGCGGCCTCAGCATGGCCACGGGCGATATGGACATTTCCGCGGAAGCGGCCGACACCATCTACCTGAAGTGCGTAGTCGAGTTCCAATTCCTCTTCGAGGGTGGCACGCTGGGATTCGGTGAGCGTGTCGAGAATCAGGTCGCGGACCGTGGTCGGGTCGAGGATGTTCTGATCGAAAGGGACGATGGAGCCGTTGACCCGCGCGCAGGCGGGTGCCCAAGCGCTGAGGTGGAGGTCCGAACCGCCGAGGGCGATGGTCTGGCGGAGGTATTCGGTGATGTCGCTGGCCATGGGTTGATGGGATTATCCGGTGATGCCGCGCATGGCGCGATCAAAATCCTGTGGCCGGGCGCAGGAACTGCGGGCGACATCCGGATCGAGATAGCCTTGCTGGACGGAGGCCACCAGGTATTCGAGCAGGGAGCAGTTGGTCGCTTCATTCGATTTCAACAAGTGGTCCTGGAGATCAGTTAGGCGATTTTCCATAATCCATCGCCGGGTGGCGGCCTCGTTCTGCATGTATTCCAGTGCGGGAAACAACCCGCCGCCGAGGCGTGGCAGGAGTTGCTGGGAAAGGATGCCGACGAGCTGGGAGGCTAGCAGATTGAGCGCGCCGGTGGTCTCGGATTTGAGCAGATGGGAAAAACGGTCGAGCGTCTCAATGACGCTGCTGCTGTGCAGGGTGGAAATCACGAGGTGTCCGGTTTCCGCCGCGTGGAGGGCGGTTAGGGCGGTTTCAGCATCGCGGATTTCACCGAGAAACAGAACGTCGGGGCTCTGCCGCAGCGCGGATCTCAACCCAGTCGCAAAATCCGCGGAATCGTGCCGGATTTCGCGCTGGGAGAATAGCGATTTGTCGTTGGTGAAAAGGAACTCGATCGGATCTTCCAACGTCACGATGTGGCGGGAAAGGTTGTGGTTGATCCAGTCCAGACAGGACGCGACGGTCGTCGATTTTCCCGATCCGGTGGGGCCGGTCACCAGAATGAGCCCGTAGCGACGCTGCATCCATGACTCCAACAACGGGCCCGGCAGACCGAGTTCTGAAAGCGGCGGAATCGAGTCCCGGATCGGCCGGAGAACCGCTGCGAGCCGGCCGAGCGTGTGGTATAAATTTACCCGCAGCCGGCTTCCGCCGGGCAAGCGCCAGGAAATATCGACTTCAAGTTGGTTGGTGGGATCGACGCCGCACGATTTCCAGAACTCTTCCAATGCCACCCGCGGGATCGGCCCTGGATGGAGCACCACGACGTCACCGTCACGGCGAATGCGCGGCGGTTCGTCTTCCACGAGGAAAACGTCGGTCGCCGCGTCAGCGAAGGCGTCGCGGATGAGTTGGTTGAGAGCGGAATTCATGAAGCCGGGCGACGTTTCGAATGTTCAGCATTTCTTAAGTGACCAAGTGGAACGCGAGAAGCGAAAACCGCGGGAATTCCGTTAAGATTTTGTGAAGGGCAGTTCGTCCGACAGTTTGTTCGCCTCATCGGAAACCCGCTCCCGCGCCGTTTCCAAATAATGCCCGTCCAGCTCGATGCCTGTGAAATTCTCCAGCTTCTGCCGGTATGCCGCGACGGCCGAGGTGCCGATTCCCAGAAACGGGTCCAACAGGCGGGTTTCCGGGCCCTTGCCGTGGAGGCGGACGCACTGCTCGACCAAGGCCAAAGGAAACGTCGCGGGGTGGGGACGATCCTTGTCGCGCGAGTTGATCGTCTCGTAGGGAATAAACCAGGTGTTGCCCCGGCAGCGGAGATCCTCGCCGCCGGTGTGGCCCCAGCGCGCGATGTTGGATTTGTCCTGATAGGGAACTCCTGCGGCGCGGCGGTTCAGCTCGACCGTTCCGGATTTCGTCAGATGGAAGACATACTCGTGGCAGTCGTTGACGAAGCGCTTTGAGTTGATCGGCTTGAAATGCCCGGCGCTGATTTGTTCGCCGGCGCGGGTTTCGATGCTGATGGATTTGATCCAGTGGAATGTGTTTTGCAGCGTGAACAGAGGGTTCTGTCCGTCAGTTAGGGCGAGAACCAACTGGTGTGGCAGCAGCGGATTCGCCGGAGCCGCGCCGACATTGAGGAAAAACGACGCGTCGTCCGTCATCACGCGTTTTAGTTCCGCAGCCCACTGGCAGCACCATGTTAAAAACTCCTCGCGCGGGGCGGTGTCTTTGAAACTCTTGTAGGCGATGCCGAGGTTGTAAGGCGGAGAGGTCACCACCAGATCGACGGAGTTTTCCGACAGGGTTGGCAGGACTTGCAGGCAGTCGCCGTGAAGAAGTTTCATAAGTTCGATAGGTCTTGGAAGTCCTATCTCTCCTCAAGCATGATGCAGCAGAATCGAGTTCGCCGCGAAATGATCTGATAGAATATCCGAAACAATCACCAGCGGGGTGCCGGTCCGGACGAGTTCTTCTTTTCGTAACAGTTCGCAGACGCGCTGGATGGTTTCCTCGATGTTGGACGCGAACGGCATCTTGAACGCGCGGACGCCGCGGGTGAGCGAGAGCTGGCAGCAAACGCGGTCGGTCGGAGTGAAGGCGTAGAAACCGGAAGTCCGGGGGCGCAGCATCGCCACGTGGTTTGCCAACACTCCGCGGCGGGTCAGCACGACGAGGCGCGCGTCCGGCAGCGAGTCGGCCAGAGTGACGGCGGCGCGGGCGGTTTTCTGGCGCTCGTCGCGGAGCAGAACGCTTTGGCCGAAGCCGTGGCCGCCGGAGCGCTCGATGCGGGAGGAAATTCTAACGAGCGCGTCAACGCAGCGTTCCGGATAGCGACCGACCGACGTTTCTCCCGACAGCATGAGGCAGTCGGCTTCCTCGTAAGCGGCGTTCATGACGTCGGTGACTTCGGCACGGGTCGGGGTTGGGTTGGTGATCATCGATTCCAACAACTGCGTCGCGACGATGACCCGCGTGCCGAGTTCGTGGCAGCGCTTGACGATGCGGCGCTGGAGGATGGGAAGCTCTTCAAATTCCACTTCGGTGCCAAGGTCGCCGCGGGCCACCATGATGACGTCGGCGGCATTGATGATGGCGTCGATGTTGCGGATGGCCTCCTGATCCTCGACCTTGGCGACGATCTGAGCCTCGCCTTCCATCGCTTCCATCGCGGCACGGAGTTCGTGGACGTGCGCGGAGTCCCGCACGAACGATCCGGCGATGTAGTCGGCCTGGCACTCGACGGCGAGTGCCAGGTCCTTGTGGTCTTTTTCCGTTAGGGCTGGAAGATTCAGGCGGACGCCGGGAAGATTGATGTGACGCCGCGAACCCATGGAGCCCGGCGTTTTCACATAACAGAGAATGCGGTCGGCCTCGACCACGTCGATGCGCATGAGCAGCGCGCCGTTGTCCACCACCAGCGTGTTGCCGACAGCGACATCGCCCATCAACCCGTCGTAGTTGACCGTGGTGGAAAGCGGAACGGACGCGGTCGAACCGACCTTGCGAAACTCGACGACGTCGCCTTCGAGTAGCGTGTAAGGTTTTTCCAAATCGCCGGTGCGGATCGACGGTCCGGTGAGGTCGAACAACACCGCGATGTGGGCGTTTCTCTTGGCGGATTCGCTGCGGACGCGCTTGGCCATCTCGGCGGCCCATTCATGTTTCGCATGGCTCATGTTGAGGCGGAAAACGTTGGTCCCGGCTTCGATGAGTTTTCCGATCATTTCTTCGGATTCAGTGGCAGGGCCAAGGGTGATGATGATCTTCGATTTGCGTGACATATGGTTTGAAAATGGAGTAATGGCACCGGAAACGAGCAATCCGGTTGTCCGGCACCGCCACCGGATGCATGAACCGTGCCGGACGCAGGAAACACGGTCACCTCTGCCAAGGCAAGCCACTATGGCTGCCCGCCGACCGCCCTATTCGGGGTGATCGCGTCAGATCAACGCATTGGCTGTAAGAATGATGGCGATGGACACTACGGCGATCCCGGTTTCCACAACCGTCCATGTTTTCAGCGTTTCCGAGATGGTGAGGCCGAAATATTCCTTCACGAACCAGAATCCGGAATCGTTGACGTGGGAACAAATCAGCGATCCGGCTCCCATCGCCAGAACCAGCAATTCGCGATTCGTATCCGGCCGGGCCTGGACGATCGGCAACATCAGACCCGCCGCCATCGTGATGGAAACCGTCGCGGAACCGACAGCGATCCGGAACATCCCGGCGATGATCCAGCCGAGCAAAATCGGCGTGACGGGAATTCGCAACGCGAGTTCTGCGATGGCCGCGCCGACCCCGGAATATTCCAGAATCTTGCTGAATCCGCCGCCCGCGCCGACTACCAGGAAAATGCTCGCGGCGGGGGCGACGCATTGTTCGGTGAATTTCAAAATCTGATTTCCTGTTAGCCCGCAATGGGTTCCGAAACTCCAGAACGAAACCAAGACCGCGATCAACATCGCCACCACCGGCGCGCCGATGAAATCCGCGATTTGGCGCATGGGATCGTTCACCGCGAGAGTCACATCCGCAGCCGTCGCCAACAACATCAGGATCACCGGCAGCAGCATCGTGAAAATGCTCAGAGCAAATCCGGGAGGGTGGGGGGCTTCCGCCTTGCAGGTGGTTTCCGCGCCGAGTCCGCCCAGTTCCACCGGCACCCGCGGTGCCACCCAGCGGGCTAACAGCGGCCCAGTGATTAGCGCGGTGGGCAGGCCGATGACGATCGACCAAAGGATGGTTTTCCCGGTGTCCGCCCCAATTTTTCCAATCGCCACCATCGGCCCCGGATGTGGCGGGATGAGGCCGTGGGCGACGGATAGGCCAGCGGCCAGCGGCAGCGCCAGATAGAGAATCGGCGTCTTCGTCTGGCGGGCCAGCATGAATGCGATCGGGCCTAGCAGAACAATGCCGACTCCGAAAAACACCGAGATGCCGACAAGAAACGCGACCAGCATCAGCGCGTAATCAAGCCGCTTCACCCCGAGCAACCGCACCATCCGGTTCGCAATCACCTCGGCCGCGCCGGACTCCGCCAGCAGCTTTCCCAAGATCGTCCCCAGGCCGATGATCATCGCGAGGAAACCCAAGGTATTTCCCACGCCTTCCTGGAAACTTTTCGCGATCGTCGGCAACGGCATTCCCGAGCCCACCCCGACGACGAGTGACGCGAGCATCAGTGCGATGAAGGCGTTGCACTTGAAGCGCGCGATCAGAACGATGAGTCCGACGATGGCCGCCAGCGTGAGCAACAGCAGGCCGTTGGAAGAGAGCATGGCAATGGGTAAATCCATGAAACGAACCGTGAAGGATCGTCCGCGTCGTGGGAATCCCTAATTGGAGCGCGTTCATTCTGAACGCTATTTGCCCCGGACATCCTGTCCGGCGCATTCGAATCGCCCAACAGGATGTCGACGCTCCTTAGAGCCCCGCTTCCGTCAGTCGCTCGTCCATCTCCGTCTTCTGCAGCTCCGCAGTGAACTCGCTGAGATCTCCGGCGATAACTCCGGTTAGGTTGTGCGAGGTGAAGCCGATGCGGTGGTCGGTGATGCGGCTCTGCGGAAAATTGTAGGTGCGGATTTTCTCCGAGCGATCACCGGAGCCGATGAGCGACCGCCGATGCGACGAATACGCCTGCTGCTGTTCATGGAGCTTCTGATCGTAAAGCTTGGAACGGAGAATTTGCAGCGCCATTTCCTTGTTCTTGATCTGCGAGCGGCCGTCTTCGCAACGGACGTAGGTGCCGGTGGGAAGGTGGAAAATCTGCACGGCGGACTCGGTCCGGTTGACGTGCTGGCCGCCGGCACCACCTGCGCGGCAAACTTCGATGCGGAGGTCTTCGGGCTTTAATTCGATATCCACCTCTTCCGCCTCGGGCAGCACGGCGACGGTGACGGTGGACGTGTGAACCCGGCCTTGAGTCTCGGTGGCAGGCACGCGCTGGACGCGGTGGACGCCCGACTCGTATTTTAAATAGCGGAACACTTCCTGCCCGGTGATTTTCAGGATGACTTCCTTGAACCCGCCAACCTCGGACGGCGAACTCTCCAGATGCTCGGATTTCCAACCGCGGAGATCGGCGTAGCGTTGGTACATCCGCATCAGCTCGGCGGCGAAAAGCGACGCCTCGTCGCCACCCGCACCGGCGCGGATTTCCACCAATGCATCTCGGTCCTCGCTGGGGTCGGACGGCAGCAGGGCGTATTGGAGGTCGGTGGAAAGCTTCTCAATCTCGGTTTCCAACCCCGGAATCTCGTCGGCGGCCATTGCGGAGAAATCCGGATCGTCGGACTTCGCGAGTTCCTGATTGTCGGCCAAGTGCCGTTTGGCGGCTTCGATTTTTTCCCACAGTTCCAAGGTCTGCTTGAGTTTTCCATGCTCGCGCAGGATCTCGGTAGCGCGCTTCGGGTCGGAAAAAAGATCGGGATCGCCCACCGCTTCTTCCAGCTCGGAGAATCGGTCGCGGCGTTTGGAAATGAGAGAAGAGTAGTCCATGAAGCAGGGAAAGCGCGGGGCAGGAACCTGAGTTGCGGAACAGGGAATTGCAAGGGAAGGAAAAAGCAGCAGGCTGGTAGCGATATGGCCTTCATAGCGACCCTTGGAAAAATCTTCTAAGGACTGACCGTTTCGCGTGTCATAGTGGCTGTTATGAAAACCTTGGCTTGGATCTACCTCGTCGCCCTTTTTGCCCCACTTACCCTTATGGCCCAAGAACCGGAAGCTCTCCGCGCGGAACGCGACAAGCTGAAAGACCGTGGAATGTGGCGGGATGTGGTGAATTTTTACGTGGAGAAATTGCTGCCGCTCTCGGATGCGGGATCGGGATCGGATTTGGAGCGAGCGACGGAGGCGTTGGGGCGATTGAACGCATGGAACGAGCTCGATGGTCTCGTCGAGCGGGCGGTTTCCGCGCATCCCGAGAATCCGAGCCTGCTCACCTCGGCGGCGAATGTCTATCAGCACGCGTCGCATTACGGACAGATCATCGCGGGGGAATTCACGCGCAGCCGAGGATACGGCGGGAGAGGATTTCGTGGCGGGGAAGACGATTCGACGGCGGAGTCCGGGCAAGCGGTGAATACGCAATACCGCGATCACATCCGCGAACTTCAACTGCTGCGACAGGCGGTAAGCCACCCGGGATCGGCGGCGGAGGGAATTCTCGCGTGGCGCGAGATCGCGGAAACCTTCATTGAGAATGAACCATGGAAATTGCAAACGCTGACGCCGCTGGACAAGCTTCCCGAATGGGGCGAGCCGGGGCCGGAAGGTGGAACGGAAGGCGCGCCGTGGGCGGGGGATGCGCCGGTGGTTTATGAAGTGCCGGCGTCGTGGGAAGCAGCGAAGAATGATGGCGAGCGCTGGCGGTTGGCGCTGGCCGAGCAGGTGCGATTGAGCACGGAAGTGGACATGGCGGCTGTGATGATTTCCCAGCGGGCACGGTTTTCCGAATCCCAATTCGGCACGGAGACGCTCTCGTCCTACGGCTGGTGGGCCGAACAGGATCCGGACAGCGCGAAGGGGATTCTGGAAATGGACACGCTGGCGGAGGACGAATGCCTCGCAAAAACATCCGATGGCGTGCGCCGGTTCAAGTTGTCCGCGGAGTATCATTTCATCGCGCTCTATCGGTCGATCCTCGATAACAAGCTGGTCGGCGGCACGGCGGGCGATGCACTCACCGAGGCGTTCCTGAACCGCCGCCAGTATGACAAGGCGCGCGAGGTGCTGGAGCAGACGATCGCGAAATTCGGACCAGGCGATGGAAATTCGCGGAAGAAACTTCTCCAACAGATCATCGGCAACTGGGGACGTTTCGAGCCCGCCGAAACGGTGGCCGCGGGAACCAAACCGAAGTTGCCGCTGGTGTTCCGCAATGCTTCTAACATAAAACTGTCCGCCGCGCCGGTGGACATGGAGGCGGTGATCAAGGACACGCAGGAGTATCTCAGGAGCAACCCGGCCAAGTTCGATTGGGAACGGCCGAATCCCTCCAACATCGCGAGCCGCCTCATTTCCGGCAACGCCGATAAATATATCGGGAAACCTGCGGCGAGTTGGGAAACGAAGCTCGCGCCCCGTGACAAGCACCGCGACACGCGGATGGATCTAACCGTTCCGTTGGACAAGGCCGGCGCGTGGTGGATCAGCGGCACCATCGAAAACGGGAATTCATTTCAAACGCTGGTCTGGATCGTGGACTCGGTGATCGTGGATCACGATGTGGGCGGCAAGAAACAATGGTGGGTGGCCGATGCCGCGGGCGGTGCGCCGGTGGCCGGGGCGGATCTTGAGTTTTTCGGATATCGCACGCTCTATCTGGACAGGAGCAAGCCGTTGGAGCGGAACATGAATATCCTCACCAAGGACCTCGCGCTGAAGACGGATGCCGACGGGAAAAGCCTGTTGGCTCCCGGAGCTCTGGATGACAATTACCAATGGCTGGTGATCGCGCGGAAGCCGGATCGGACGATGGCGTTTTATGGATTCCGTCCGTTTTCCATCACGGAGCCGCAGTTGGAAAACGGCAACCGCGACATGACCTACGGGATTTCGGACCGGCCGCTTTACAAACCCGGGGATACGGCGCACTTGAAGTTCTATCTCCGCAACGTCGGCTATTTCCAGCCGGACGAGAGCCGCTGGGCTAACAAGACGGGCACGCTGATCGTCACCAACGGCCGCGGTGAGGAGGCGATGAAAATCGAAAAGCTCAAGACCGACGATCTCGGAGCAGTGGAAAGCGAGGTGGTCATTCCCAAGGACGCGGTACTCGGGACATGGAACGCGACGTTTCAAATCGGCAATCAGATCGCGGCGACGGTTAGCTTGCGGGTGGAGGAATACCGCAAGCCGGAATACGAGGTGAAGGTGGAGGCCCCGACGGAACCGGTGAAGCTGGGGGATAAATTCACGGCGACGGTTAAGGCGACGTATTTCCACGGATCGCCGGTTAGAAATGCGGATGTCGAGATCATCGTGAAACGCAGTTCCATCGGCGAGCGCTGGTTTCCCGTGTGGCGATGGGATTGGCTCTATGGCTCCGGCGCCTGGTGGAATTGTGGCGACGCTTCCTGGCACCCTACGTGGAGTCGCTGGGGCTGCATTCCGCCACATCCGTCTTGGTGGCAGGGGAACCGCTGGACGCCGGACGAACTGGTGATGAAGCGCCATATGGCGATCGGTCCGGACGGCACGGCGAAGATCGAAATCGATACCGCGCCCGCGAAGCAGACGCAGGGCGACATGGATTCGAAATACACCATCGAGGCCCGTGTGGTGGATGCTTCGCGGCGCGAGGAACGCGGCACGGGATCGGTGATCGCTGCTAGAAAACCCTTTGAAGTGATCGTGTGGACGGATCGCGGTTACACCCGCGCGGGTGAATCTGTGGAAGCGACTGTTTCCGCAGCGACGCTGGCCGGAAAACCGGTCGTCGCGGCGAAGGGAACACTGAAGATTTTCCAGATCGTCGGCGGTGAAAACGGCCGGGTGGAGGAAAAGGAAGTGCAGTCGTTTCCTGTCGAAACGGATGCGCAGGGTGAGATCCATCAGAAGTTCGCCGCACCCGTCACGGGGCAATATCGTCTCGCCGCGAGTCTGTCCTTCAAGGACGGCGAAGCTGCGGAAGGGGCGACGATTCTCAACGTCCACGGTCCGGGGCGCGCCGATCCCAAGGACTGGCATTTCGGCCCGCTCGAACTGATCGCCGACAAGACGACACATGCGGCGGGTGAAACGCTGAAACTCCGTGTGAACAGCGACAAGGAGGACGCGAACGTCTGGCTGTTCCTGCACATCGCTGGGACCGCGGGACGCGAGGCACGCCGCATTCAACTCGATGGAAAGAGCCTGGAAGTGGAGGTGCCGCTCGATTTGCGAGATATGCCCAACATGTTCATCGAAGGTGTCACGGTCTTCGGCGCGGAGGTCCACACGGCGGTCCGGCAAATCCTGTTGCCACCGGTGAGCAAGCTGATCGAGGTGACTCTGGAACCTGCGAAGGACAGGGTGAAGCCGCGTGAAGCATCGGCCCTGCGCGTGACCCTGCGCGATGCCGAGGGCAAGCCGGTGACCGGCATCGCGGTTCTATCGGTTTATGACAAGTCGCTGGAAGCGATCACGGGCGGCTCCAATGTCGGGCTGATCCATGAGAATTTCTGGACGTGGAAGAATAATTACTATCAGAACTGGAACATGGGATCGGTTCCAAATTCACCCGGCAATTTGCTCCGCCCGAAAGCTGCCGGGATGGAATCGCTGGGGAGGTTTGGCGATCAAACGTTGCTTCTGGAAAAGTCCGGCGGATTCGGCGGCGGTGGTGGTCGTTCCAGAATGGCGGCCAAGGGCATGGCCTTTGGACGGGCCGACAGCGCGCCGATGCCCGCGACCGCCATGCCGATGGAGGCCAAGGACGAAATGCTAGCCGACAAAGACACGGCAGCGGAAGCCGCGCCCAATCCAAATCCGATTCTGGTCCGCAAGGATTTCGCGGATCTCCTGAAATGGTCCGGTGCGATCCAAACCGATGCCGATGGCCATGCGGAGATTCCCCTCGAATTTCCCGATAATCTAACAACGTGGAAGGCTCGTGTCTGGGTGCTTGGCAAAGGAACGCAGGTCGGTGAAGGAAGTGCGGAGATCATCACTTCGAAGGAGTTGTTAGTCCGACTCCAGGCACCGCGATTCCTGGTGGAGCGCGACGAATCCGTCTTCAGCGCGGTGGTGCAGAACGATCACGATGCAGCCAAGACGGTGAAGGTTTCGCTGGAGCTTGATGGCAATACGTTGGAAGCCATCGATGGCGCACCGCAGACGGTGGAGATCGCGGCGAAGTCGGAAGCGCGCGTCGATTGGCGGGTAAAAGCGCTGCACGAGGGCGAGGCGAAATTCCGGATGCGCGCGGATTCCGGCGACGATGGCGATGCCGTCGAACGCACGTTGCCAGTGCGGGTCCACGGCATGCTACGCCAGGACGCGTGGAGCCGCACAGTCGAGCCTGGCAAGGATTCCGCCAGCATCAGCGTGGATGTGCCTGCGGAGCGCCGGCCGGATCAATCGAAGCTCGCCGTTCGTTTTTCCCCCACCATCGCGGGAGCGGTCGTCGATGCGATTCCCTATCTGGCCGACTATCCCTATGGTTGCACGGAGCAGACGTTGAACCGTTTCGTTCCCGCCGTCATCGCGCAGAAAATGCTCAAGGATCTGAAGATCAATCTGAGCGAGGTGAAAGCGAAACGCACCAACCTGAACCCGCAGGAACTCGGCGATTCCGCCGAACGCGCCGCCCAGTGGAAGCAGTGGCAGACGAATCCCGTGTTTGATGAGGTCGAGATGGACAAGATGGTCGCCAAGGGCGTTGAAAAACTCATGTCCATGCAGAACTCCGACGGTGGCTGGGGATGGTTTTCCGGCTACGGCGAGGTTTCCTATCCGCACACGACGGCGGTGGTGGTGCATGGTTTGTTAGCAGCCAAAGGAAACGGCGCGAAGATTCCGGACGCGATGCTGAACGCAGGCAGCAACTGGCTGACGGGCTACGAGCGCAAGCAGGTCGCCGCCCTTCAGTTGTATGTCGAGCGCGAGGCATTGCGCAAGGAGGGGAAGAAAGTCCCGGACGATAACAAATACGAAAAGCCGTCGGGCGATGCGGTGGATGCGTTCGTCCGCGTTGTCCTCGGCGAGGCGAAGCGGAACTCGGAGCCGATGCTCGCTTTCCTCTATCGGGACCGCGTGGGGCTGCCGGTTTATGCGAAATGTCTGCTAGGCCTGGAAGAACACCGGACGGGCGACGAAGCGCGTCGCGACGAGGTGATGAAGATGATTTCCCAATTTCTCAAACGCGATGCGGAAAACCAGACCGCGTATCTCGATCTCCAGAACAACACTTATTGGTGGAACTGGTATGGCAGCGAGGTGGAGGCGCACGCCTGGTATCTCAAGCTGCTCGCCGCCGTGAAGCCGAATGATCCCGATACCCGCGGACTGGTGAAGTATCTGGTGAACAACCGCAAACACGCGAGCTATTGGGAATCGACTCGGGATACGGCGTTTGCCGTGGAAGCCATTGCCGCCTATTTCAAAGCCAGCGGCGAGGATGCTCCGGAAATGGAAGTGGAAATCCTGATGGACGGAAAATCGTTGCGCAAGGTTTCCATCAACCGAGACAATTTGTTCACCTACGATGGCTCCGTCGTTCTAACGGGAGATGCCGTTGCTACCGGAAAACACGACATCGAACTCCGCCGCAGCGGCAAAGGCACGCTTTATGCGAATGCCTATCTGCAGGTCTTCACGCTGGAAGACAAACTCCGTGCCGCCGGGCTGGAGGTGAAGGTGAGCCGTCGTGTTTCGAAACTCATCGCCTTGGAAAAGGAAACCGAAGTTCCCGATTCCACCGGATTGGTCGCCAAACAACAGGTCGAACGTTTCCGCCGCGAACCGCTGGAAGACGGAGCGAAACTCGCATCGGGTGACCGCATCGAAGTGGAACTCATCCTCATCAGTAAAAACGATTATGAGTATCTTATCTTCTCCGATGCCAAGGCCGCGGGGTTCGAAGCACTCGACGCGCTCAGCGGTTATGTCGGAGGCAGCGGTGGCTTCAGTGTCTATATGGAGCCGCGCGACCAGACGGTGGACTTTTTTGTCCGCGCCCTTCCGCGGGGGATGAACACGGTGCGCTATCAACTCCGAGCCGAGTCTCCAGGAATTTACAAGGCGCTCCCGGCCACCGTCGAAGCGATGTATGCCCCGGAACTGAGGGCGAACTCGGAGGACCTCCGTTTGGAGATCATGAAATGATGCTTCCCCCACTCCGAGTGTAATTACCATCACGCGTCCCGACGGATGATCGCTGCCAGAGAATCAGGCGTCTCATTCGCCAGTGTGCGCACATTGGCGCAGACCGAATCAAGCGGACGGATCTCGAAGGTTAGTCCGATCTGGACGCACGGATTTTCAGCGGCCAGCTCCGCAGCCTCCTGGAGACTGCGGGCCACGATCAGCCAATACCCGCCGATCACTTCCTTGGTTTCGTTGAACGGTCCGTCCACCGTGATTCCCTTTCTCCCGACGACCATGCGCTCACGTTTGAGGCGGCTACCCATTTTCATCCGCCCTTCCGCGACATTCCTATCCAGCCAGTCATAGAACTTCGCGATCGTGTCCTCGATTTCCTTTTCCGGTGCGTGGTCGTCCCACTTGCCACGGGACAGGACAAGAAATTCGGCGAGTGGTTCTTTCATGCGGAGATCCGTTTTTGAAATTCAATGGGCCTGATCGTTGTCGGCAGCCGCCTTGAGGCGGGCGATGTCGAGTTTGTTCATTTTCAGCATCGCCTGGAGCGCGCGCTGCGAGCGGCCGTCGTCTTCGTCGCCGAGCAACTCCCCCAAGATCTCCGGAACGACCTGCCATGACATTCCGAACTTGTCCTTCAACCAGCCGCAGCGGCTTTCCTTCCCGCCTTCCGATAGCTTGTCCCAGAAATAGTCGATCTCATCTTGGGTCTCGCAGCTGACGAAAAAGGAAACCGCCTCGTTAAAGTGGAATTGCGGGCCGCCGTTCAATGCCATGAACCGCTGCCCGGCCAGCTCGAACGTTGCGGACATCGGCGATACGCTGAGGACCTTCGAGTTTTCAAAGATGGACGTGTAAAAAGTGACAGCCTCTTCCACCCGCCCGTCGAACCAGAGAAAGGGAGTCACGCATTTAGCTGCAAATTTTTTGGGATGTTTCATGATTGGTTTTCTGTTTCCGGACTTCGATCTCCACTTGGAGTGTGAGCGATTCTGTCCAACTAAGGATTCGACGAACCGGTCCGGCGGCGCAGGACAAATCGTGTGGAATTTTTTCCAGCGCCGTTCCTCATGCTGCCCGGACCAGTCCGAAGGAGAGAAACTCCATAACCCTATGTGAATCACCCCAAGAAAAATAGTTGGAATATCGCAGGGAAGTGCGACTCCTATTCCATACAAGGCCGCTAAATCAAAGAGACCTTGCTTCAACCAACAACCAAACCTAAAAAAACGATTATGAAAACTACCACTACCCTCATGGCTGCCGCCCTCGCCGGAGTCTTCGCCGCTGGAACCGCAGTGTCCCACGCCACCACCCTCAAGTTCTCCCCGGTCGCCGCCGAGAAGGAAAAAGACAAGTGCGACGGCAAAGACGGCTGCAAAGGCAAGGACAAGGAGAAGAAGGAAGGCACCCTCAACGTGGTCGCCGCCGCCGATGCCGACAAGGACAAGTGCTCCGGCAAGGATGGCTGCAAGGGCAAAGACGGCTGCAAGGGCAAGGATAAGGAAAAAGAAAAGAAAGGCGAAATCCTCTGATTTTCACAGAAACCCCGCAGTGACCCAAAGTCCTGCGGGGTTTCTTTTTCTCTAGGGAATGGAATCATGAGTGCCTCGCGATTTACCGGCGGTGTGGAATTGGCAACGGGGATCGGTCTTCGATCGCCTCATTACGCCCACATCCTGTCCGAAAAACCGACGGTGGACTGGTTCGAAATCATTTCAGAAAACTACATGGTCGAAGGCGGGCGTCCGCTCGAAGTCCTCGACATGATTCTTGAACAATACCGCGTCGTCCAACACGGCGTCGGACTCTATCCGGGAAACGCCGGCGGTATCGACCGCGATCACTTGAAGCGTCTCAAGCGCCTCGTGAAACGCACGAACACCCCGTGGATTTCGGATCACCTTTGCTGGGGCAGCATCGATGGCAGCATGAGCCACGATCTGTTACCCATCCCTTTCACCTTCGAAGCGGTTAGGAAGACCGCGGAAAACCTGCGCATGACGCAGGATTTTCTCGAAGTCCCTCTCGCGGTCGAAAACGTCAGCAGTTATGGAGATTTCAACGGCAACGAAATGACCGAGTGGGAATTTCTCGCGGAAGTCAGCGAGCTGGCCGATGTCGGAATTCTGCTCGACGTGAACAACATCTATGTTTCCTCGATCAACAACGGCTTCGATCCGCTGGAGTATGTCAATTTCGTCCCGCCGGAGCGCGTTGCGCAGATCCACATCGCGGGGCATTCGCGTTACGAACGGTTCATCATTGATACCCACGACCATCCGGTGATCGATCCGGTGTGGAAACTTTACGAACGCGCGATCGAGCGCTGCGGCACGGTGGCCACTCTACTCGAATGGGACGGCAAGATTCCATCGTTCGAGGAAGTCTGGACCGAGGCCCGTAAATCCGAAACGTGGCGCGAATCGGCGCTGGCGAAAAAAGCAGATCATGCGGCCGCTTGAACAAACCCAGCGCGAGTTTTTTTCCGCCCTGCAAATGCCCTTGCGTGGCAGGAGCCGGGCAAGCACCGAACTTGCAGCGGTGGACGAAGGGCACTCGCCGGAATTTCTCGCGAAGGCGGAGGAACTTCTGAAGCACGGCGCGAATCTAACTCCCGCCGAGAGTCTCGAACTCTATCACCGCCAGTATTGGTTCCGGGTGCTGGATTCCATCGCCGAGGATTTTCCCACACTGCGGAAAATGGCGGGCGAGGAAACGTTCTGGGCGTTGATGGAGGCGTATTTGTTAGCTTGTCCGTCGTCCAGTTTCACGCTCCGCCATCTCGGAAGCCGTCTCGCGGATTTCACCGCCGAATGGAATGCACTCGATGAATCCAAGCGTCGGTGGTTTTCCGCGATCGCGCGGTTGGAATATACCTACATGGCGGTTTTCGAGGCGGCCGAATGGGAACCGGTGACGCCGGAACAATTCGCCAGCGCCGAGCTCGGGTTGCAGCCGCACGTCATGCTGTTGGAGCTGCCGGTTCCCGCCGATCTCTGCGTGGACTGGGAATCCTTCGCGCCCGAAGCGGAGGATCCCGTCTATCTCGCCGTGTGCCGTGGCGATGGAGGTAAAGTGGTGCAATGCCGGATGGATCCGCTCGAGTTCGTCCTCCTGAGCCGTCTCCGCCGTGGAGGAACGCTCGCCTCGCTCTTCGCCGAACCGACCGACCGCGAACCCACCCCGGAAGAAATCTCCGAGTGGTTCGCGAATTGGCAAAGCCGCCGCTGGATCGCACTGGCACCTACCGCCGAAGCGGAGAATTTTTCCGTCGTCCAACACCGGGGAGTGCGCGAAATGGACTGGAGCGGCATCGACAAGATGGGCTCTCAGGCACGGGCGATGGAGGATTGAGGCGGCGTCAGATAGGGGGCGGGGACGTCTCGTCCCCGCGCGGCTGAGAAACACTTCACCCTGCCGGTTATTTCTGTCAGAGTCCTATCCATGAATTCTTCCGGGCGTTTTCTGAACCTTTGCAGGCGTCTCGCCATCGCTGATGACGTCAGTCAGCACGTTGGGAACTTGATCGTGGAACATTACTCAGAGTCGCATCGGCATTATCACAGCCTTACTCACGTGGAATCGATGTTAGGGGATTTGGATCGGATGGAATCGGGGGATGTGGCCATCGAACTGGCGATCTGGTTCCACGATGTCGTCTATGATCCGAAGTCACGCGACAATGAAGCACTGAGCGCCCGGTTTTTCGAAATTTATCTCGCGCTGTGGTTGGATTCCACTCTGTCGGACAACGTGGTCCGATTGATTCTCGCAACGGATTACTCGCAGGAACGGAGCGGCAGGCCGGATGAAGATCTGATTCGAGATATCGATCTCGCCATTTTAGCTGCTGATCCTGCCGATTATCTGGTCTATGCGGAGGCGATCCGGAGGGAATATGGCCATGTGCCGGACTCAGAGTTCGTCGCAGGTCGTAGGGCGATTTTGAAACGATTTCTAGCGGGGCGGATCTATTTCACCGATGGATTTTCCGCATTTGAAAGTTTCGCCCGACGGAACATCGAATCCGAAATCGAACTTCTAGGTATAGACCTTGAATCAAAGTGAGCTAGCCCTTGCAGCCGAAGAACCGCCGTTTGCAGATGAGATCGGAAACACCTTCCGGCACCATTTCCTTCCACGCTTCATCACCGGCGGCGATCTTTTTAAGCACGTCCCGCGAGAAGATGCTGAGATATTCCGGTTTAAAATTGTCCAGGTTCACGAAGCTGCCGCGGTCGGCGAGGTAGCCATAGAGCTTCTTGAGCTCGGGGGCGACCTTGAGGTTTTCGATGGTGGTCAGTTCGCCGGTCTCTCCGTTTTTGAGTGGATAGACGTAGAGTTTGAGTTCATTTTTGAACAGCCGTCCGAACGATTCCAAAATCCCGCCGGGGAGTTGCGTGTAGTATTTTTCCTCGAACAACTCGGTAAGGCTCGGCGCTCCCAGCACGATGCCGATCCGTTCCTTCGTCCGCCACGAAATGTAGGCGGCGAGGCGGTAATATTCGAAGTAGTCGGAAATCAGGACCGTCATCCCGCATGCGGCTAGCAGGTCCGCGCGGGCGAGGAAATCCCGCCGGTCGATCTGGTCGCCACCTGCCAACAGGTTGCGCATGGTCAGTTCGAACAGAGGAAGTACTTCCTTTCCCTGGACCGCCGGGTCGGCTTTGAATTTCTCCAACGCGCTTTGCAGCATGTCGAAGTTCACATGCGTCGGCGGTCGGAAGCTGCCGCGTTCGACGAGTACCGCTTTTTTGTAGAGAATCTCGGACGGTTGCAAAACCTGACCGTCCGCGCCGAACATCGCCGCGCCGCTGAGGCCGAGTTGGACGAGCTTCAGGCTGATCAGGCGGTTGTCCACCGCGCGGAACTCGATGCCCTTGAACTCGATGACGTCGATCTCGATGCGGCCGGTGGTCAATTTGTCCAGCAGACTCTCGACTAACAAATCCGGCTCGTGATGCAGGAAAAACGCGCCGTATAACAGATTGACGCCTACGACGCCCAGCGCCTCCTGTTGGAGCGATGCTTCGGTGTCGAGCATCCGGACGTGGATGAGAATCTGGCTCGGTTCGTCACGCGGGCGGGACTGGAATTTGATGCCCATCCAACCGTGGCACTCGTTGCCGCCCTTGAAACTCCGCGCCACCACCGTGTCCGCGAATGCGAAAAACGCGGTGTTGTCGCCTCGTTTGTCGCTGAGCCGCTCGACGTTCAATTCGAACTCGCGGTCCACCATGGCCTGCAAGCGCGAACGCGAGACGTAGCGGTCGCCGCTGCCGTAGATCGCGTCGCTGACGATCATGTCGTAGGCGGAAATGCTTTTCGCCACCGTTCCCGCCGCCGCGCCGACCCGGAAAAACCATCGGACCACTTCCTGGCCGGCCCCGATTTCCGCAAGCGTCCCGTACCAGCGCGGGTCGAGATTGATTTTCAACGCCTTGGAATGGGTGTCCAACTCTTCCTGTTGCATGCCGGGCATTAAGCACGGTTCACGCCAATCCGGCGGCGCGTTCGCCAGCCGGAATCAAGGCCGCGCTGATGTTTTTTCGCCAGCCGGCAGATCTCACTGAGCGTTGATCGGCTCGTCGGAAATCGCACCGGTTTGATGGCGAAGGTGGTTGTCGAAGAACTGGTGGATGCGCTGGTTGAGCGTGTTGTTGGAAAATCCGTGGCCTGCGCCTTGCATGGCGATGAGGTGGGATTCGACTCCAGCCTTGAGTAGAGCTTGGTGGATTTCCTCGGCCTGGGCGAACGGCACGAGCGGATCCTTGGTGCCGTGGGCGGTGAGGAATGGCGCGGAATTTTTTGTCACCCAAGTCACCGGTGAGGCTTGCTTGGCCTTTTCCTTCAGGTCCGGGCCGATGCCGCCGAGCAGGGCGGTGACGGGATTCGGCTGGAGGGCGTCGCCACTCATGGTGAGAAAATCCGTCGGGCCGAAGAAGTTTACCACGCATTGGACTCGGCTGCTTTGCTTGGGAAATGGTCCGATATCGCCTTCCAGCGCGGCGATTTCCCCGCTGGTTCCTAACATGGAAACCAGGTGACCGCCGGCCGACATGCCGATGATGCCGACATTCTCGGCGTCGATGCCGTATTCATCGGCCTTGCCGCGTAGGAAACGGATCGCGGCCTTGCAATCGTAAATCTGTGCGGGCCAGACCGCTTCCTGGCTAAGCCGGTAATTGATCGTCGCCGTGACGTAGTCGCCGGTGGAGGACAACAGACGCATTGCGGCCAATCCATCTTCCTTGCGGCCGGAGTTCCAACCACCGCCATGAATGAAAACCACCAAGGGGCGTTTCTTCGTGGCGTGGTCCTGCGGGACTAACAAGTCCAGAGTCTGCGCCGGATCGCCCTTGCCGACGTAGTCCACGTTGCCCAGCAATTCGATTTCCGCACGGGAGGATGCCGTCAAGGCGAGAATGAAGAGCAGGGCACGCATGGTGGTATTACTGATTGTCGTCCTCGTCTTTTTCGTTCACTTCGCCATCGTCGTCCGCGGCAGGGACTGAAATCGGTGGAGTGACGGCTTCGATCGGGGCCGTGGTGGCGCTGGTTGGTGGCGGGGCGATCATGCCGCCTGGGAACTTCTGCATAGGGGAGTTCTGGGTTCCGGCTGCGGGAGGAGGTGTGGCCTTGGTAATGATCGCGGTGCGGTCCTTGAGCAACGCTTCAACGCTGGATTTACCGATCTCGAAGGTGACTCCGGTAAAGGCTTTTTCCTTCGCGATTTTTTCAGTTAGGGATTTCAAACGATCGGCGAAGGCTGTGTCCTTGGTCTTCGCGTCCTCAGGCTTTTCACCGTCTTCCTTCTTGCGCTCTTTCGGGAGTTCAGCCGTTACATCGACCGTCATCAGGAAATTGTCCGTAGCGGCTGGCTCTTCTCCGGCTGCCGGAGGAGTGGCGGGAGCTGCCGCCGGCTTGGTTGGAGAAATGTTGATGGTGTAAACAAATCCTTCAAAAGTATCGATGGTGACCGTGCGCTTTTGATCAGCGACGATGCGGTCGGCCACCTTGTCTGGAGGGACGACGTCTTCAAACCGTGCATAGGAGAAGATGCTCTTGAGCGGAGCGGTCGCCGTGGTGTCCGGAACTTCGGTGGCGGTTCCACCTTCGAGTTTGAACTCGGCGTCCTCGCCCTCGCGGACGAGTTTCCATGCGATGTCGGTTTTGCCGGGCTGGGTGACGGCGATGGACTTCACTTTCTCAGGGCTGATGAATCCGTCTGCGAGCCAACGCTTGGCCTCCGCGCTAACAGACGGGAACATTTCACTCACGGCGTAGAAACCAGACTCGTCGGCGTGGTTGCGGACGTAGCGGCCGACCGAGCTGTTGCCCATCGGAGAAGGCTCGGAGCTGCTGTCGATGCTCTTGCCTAACGAAACCTTGGCGATTTCCTTGCCGCTGGCATCCTTGAACGTGGCGGTGAGACCGCGGTCCTCGGCCTTGGTGGCGCTTTCATCCATTCCGAAGCGCGGTGCGAACGACGGCCCCGCCTGCATTCCGAGCGTGATTTTCAAATCGGCGAGCGTGCGGAGGAAGTCGTTCACATAGGTGCTGTTCGCCGGATAGTTGTTACGATCCACCACTACCCATTTGCCGTCTTTCTTGGCAAGCGAGACGGTGCCCGAGGCACCTTGGATTTCGATGGTCGCCGCATCGCTGGCGGGAAACGACTCGAACAAGGTCTGGCTGCGGGAACGCTGGGTCGCGCTGACGATCGTTTTGTTCTGACTGTGTTTCACGGCCGCCACCGCGGCACCGAGAGCGATTGCGATGACCCAGAGGATGATAACCTGGCGTTTGTTCATTTGAAGAAGTGGATGGTTGAGAGTTGATGGTTGATGGTAAGAGGATGGGATGTGGAAAATTGAGGTAAGCCGAATATTTGCTATCAACCATCAACTATCCACTATCAACTTCCTCATCTGGCCCGTGTGGCCGAGCGGCGTTTGAAGAACAGCGCGAGGCCGATCAGGATCACGAGCACCGGCATGGCGGCGACGTTGAGCAAGGTGATCTTGCCCGCGAGTTTGTCCTTCTGGCGGCGAAGTTCCTTTTCCTCCTCGCGGATTTTCTTGGAGTAATCCACCTGCTCCTGGCGCAGTTTCTTGATTTCGTCCTCCTGTGCGGGTGATAGATAGAGATCGGAGCTGTTGGATTTCTGAGACTGCAGGGCGCTGAGCTTTTGCTGGGCGTCTTTTTGCTTGGTTTGGAATTCCTCGATTTTCACGCCGACGGTCTTGTTGAAATCGTCCTCCATTTTCTGGACAACGGTGAACGGACGGCGGATGGCGGAACGCGAGCGGGCACCGATCAGATATTTCGAACCGACCGCCTGATCGAGCAGGTTGAGGAGGAGCGAAGAGTTTCCGTTGGATGGGGACGCCATTTGCTGGCCACCAAAGTTCTGCACGTTGTAGGCGAAGCGGTCGTAGAAGGCGTCCACGTCGGCGATCAGGAAAACATTTCCCGGAGTTGTGGATTCCTTCAGATAGGCGGGTTTCGGAGCGTCCTTATTTTCCGGGGCCGGAGTGCCTTGGGTGGTCGGCTTGGGTTTGCCACCAGGGAAGGCGGTTTTAAAGGTGCCGGTTAGATGGGTGACGAGGTCGTACGCCGTGCCGCTGGATTTCATCGTGCGTGAGAGCGACGGATCCAACTGGGAGGCTTTCATGGAATCCACGAATCCCGCCTTGGCGGAGGATTTGATCAACGAGGTGGCGGTTACGCCGGAAGCACCCTTGATGGTGAAGGCACCGGGCAGGAAGAATGTCACCGAACCGAGATCCTTGGTGATGACGTTGTCTTTTTGCGGCATGGTGTCCTTGCCGCAGGTGAGGACGGCGAGGCCGAGGCGGTCGCCGCCGAGTTTGGTTGCGAGCGAAGGATCTGCGAGCACCTGGGCCGACTCGTAGGAAACTCCCCATGCCGGAAGCAGGGTGGGGAGGGTCGATGTCGTCGGATTGGGCTGCTGCTGCATCATCGGATTCTTGCTGCCGGATGTCATTTGCGCGGCCACGGAGTAGGCGTCGAGACAGGCGACGACGGTTCCACCATTGAGCAGGTATTGATCGACGGTGAACTCGGTTTCCGGATTGATATCAGCGGGGTGGAACAGCAGGAGAACCTTGATGACTTTCGGATCAATGGTGGCACCTTCCATTGAAATATCGACCACGTCGAAGGTCTGCTTGAGCTGCTGATAGATGACCCAGCCCGGAGTCGGAGGTTGGCCAGGCATCATCGCAGGCGCCCCTTTGAGATCGAGTGCCGTCATGATGCCGATCTTCGGCTTCGTGGGAGTGCTTACATCCGAGATGGCCTTGGAAAGATGATACTCGAGCATCGTCTCATCGCGGGGATCGATGAAAGGAATCACGCTTTTCTTATCGAGGCAGGAAATGGCGAGGCCGAAGAACAGGTTCTGGTCGTCCATTCGCTGGCCGTTGATGCCGTCGAGATTGGCGGAGTCCTCGGCATCGGTATCGGGTTCGGGATCGAGGTTGTCGATTCGGAGTTTGCCCTTGGAAATGGACGAGTATTCCTTGAGCAAGTCATCGACGCGGCGCATGTGGAGTTTGAGATCCTCCGGCATGTAGTCGGTATTGCGCGAGGCGTAGTAACGGATCACGACGGGCGTATCGAGCTCGGTGAGGATGGCGCGGGTACCCGCGGACAGGGTGTGGACCTTGTTCTCGGTGAAGTCTGCGCCGCGATTGCCGAGGGGGGTGAGCGAGACAAGCCAGTTGGCCAGCAGGGCGATGGCGACGAGCGCGGCGACTCCGAAAGCTGCGCGGGTGACCGGATGGGTGGTTTTCATGAGAAAATGAAGATTTGAAATTCGGGAAGAAGTTAGGCGCGCTTGGACGAGAGGATCGCGCTGGTGCCGAGGAGGCAGACGAAGATGATCGAGCCGAACCAGATGAAGTCCTTCAATCGGAATAGTCCGCTGTTAGGTGAGCTGAAGTGATCCCAGACACCGCAGGAAACGATGCCGTCGAGCACGGTGGGGGAAACGATTTTCGAGAGCTCGCGGGTGACGGGGTCATAGCCGCACAGCAGCAACAGCACGCAGATCGAGACGGAAACGATGAGGCAGACGACCTGGTCGCGGGTGCATGCCGACACCAACATGGTGATGGCGAGGAAGGTGCAGCAAACCAGGAAACTGCCGAGGTAGCCCGAGAAAATCGCGCCGTTGTCGGGATTTCCGAGGTAATTCACCGTTGCGACAATCGGAAACGTGAGGATCAGGGCGATGAGCCAGACGGTGGCGGCGGCAAGGAATTTTCCAATGATCGCGCTCCAGGTGGAAACCGGGAAGGTGCCTAGCAGCTCGATCGTACCGGTGCGTTGTTCGTCGGCCCATAGCTTCATGCCTACCGCCGGTGCGAGCAGCATATAGACCCATGGATGCCAGAACAGGAAGGTCCATTCCAACGAGGAATCCCCGACGCGCATGAACTCACCGAATGTGAAGGTGAGCCCGAGCGAAAAGAGGAGGAAGATGACGATGATCGCGTAAGCGGTGGGTTGCGAGAAATAGCTGGAGAGCTCGCGCTTGTAGATGGTGCAGGAAGACATGGAAGGTGTTAGTTTGAAGTGTTCAGGCGGCGGCTTCGGTGTCGCTCGATGTGACCTTGCGGAACAGGTCGGTCAGGGAGCCTGTGCCGGATTGTTCCAACAGTTGAGCCGGAGTGCCATCGGCGACGATTTTTCCACGGTCGACGATGACGGCCCGCGAGCAGGCTGCCTCGACTTCTTCAAGGATGTGCGTGGAGAAGAGGATCGCCTTGGTTTTTCCAAGCCGCTTGATGAGTTGGCGGACTTCGAATTTCTGGTTCGGATCGAGGCCGTCGGTTGGCTCGTCGAGGATGAGCACTTCGGGATCGTGCAGCAACGCCTGGGCGAGGCAGGTCCGGTGGCGGTAGCCTTTGGAAAGCGTGTCGATGGACTGCTTGGCGACGCTGCCCAGGAAACACGTTTCGATAGCCCGGTCCACGGCGTCGCTTTTGTCGGAACCCTTGAGACCGCGGATGGAAGCGCAGAATTTCAGGAAACCGATGACGGTCATGTCATTGTAGAGAGGGGCGGATTCCGGAAGGTAGCCGATCTTGGTTTTTGCCACGCGCGGGTTGTCCACGATCGAGATTCCGCAGACCTTGGCGTCGCCGTGGCTGGGCGGGATGAACCCGGTGATCATGCGCATGGTGGTCGATTTTCCGGCACCGTTAGGTCCCAGAAAACCCAGAACTTCGCCTTTTTTTACCGTAAACGTGAGGTTATCGACCGCGCGTTTGGTTCCGAATTGTTTGGTCAGGGATTCGACTTCGATCATGGGATAAAATGGATTTATGTCGGGATTTCCCGCGTGAAGCGGTGCCGTGCACGATTCTTGTTTGGAAATTTGTCAAATTTTCAAGCCAATAACGGCTTGTCGTGTAAGGTATCTGCCTTGCATCGCCCGGAGGCGTGTGTATCCCTGCTGGAGACATGGCCAGTATTCATCTTCCCGAGCGCTGCGGCGTGATGCTTTTGCCCGACTGCACGCTCTTCCCACACGGCGGGCTGCCGCTTTTCATTTTCGAGCCGCGCTACCGGAAGATGCTCGAGGAGGCACTGGAAGGGGACTGCTTTTTCGCGGTCGCGAGGTTGTTAGGAGAAGAGACGGGCGATCCGACGAAGTGCGTTGCTCCGGTGGGAACGATCGGTCTCGTAAGGGCGTCCCGCGAACAGGACGACGGCACTTCGCAGCTTCTCATCCACGGCGTGATGCGAGTGCGTTTTACGGATTGGCATGCGGAGCGGGACTATCCGTTCGCCAGCATTGAGCCGGTAATTTCAACATTCACGCCCGAAGAACAGGCTGCCGCCGCGGTCAAAACCCTCCGCGGTTCGGTCGAGGATGCGGTGCGGCACCTGCCGGAAGAAGTTCAAAGCGGAGTTTTCTCCTTGCTCGACCGGGCGGAGGATCCGGCGCTGATGACGGACATCATCAGTCAGCAATTCATCCACGAGGCTGACTTGCGGCAAAGTTTGCTCGAAATGGACAGAGTAGGCGACCGGATCCCCGTCATCTGCGAATACCTCCGGAAAGCCAGTGCGGCCGCGACCGCGGAGGATTGAATCAGTTGGAAATCCTGCCGACCTTCAACCGGAAGAAATTCGCGTGTTGCCCGGGGCTGAACAGCGGGAAATTCAGACTGACCGCCTCCACCTCGCCACCGTCAGCGATGATCAAAGGTATCGCCGCACTGGTAGTCCATGACACGAGATCCCCGCTGAACTGCGGAGTGTAAGCGATGCCAGCTTCGGCAGCATCTTTTCTACGGATGAAAATGACGCGGAAGTCGGTGCCGTTTCCCGGGACCTGATACCAGACTGTTGGTCCTCCGCGTTTGGTCAAAATGTGTCCCGGCACGTCTGCTTTGACTGGACCCGCGTCGTTCGTATGCGGATTGAGGCCGAAGGCAAATTCGACGTAATTCGACATCGCATCGAAATCGGGATCCGAGGACGCGTCGTCGATATAACGGTTCAGCCCGTTGGCGATTTCATAGGCGTCCGGAATGCCATCGTGATCGGTATCCGCCGCGCCCTGTTTGGTGATCGTGAAATTGTCCGGCAGAGCCCCCCCGCCTGCACGAACGTGGCTTTGAGGGTGTTACCGTTTACATCGAGATTCACTGTTCCCAACTGATTGTAGGAAACACACATAGCCGGATGATCGATGGACTCGGACCCGTAAACCTCCCCCGACATCCCCGCCGTGTTATAGACGGCCCCGAAATGATCGCGCGGTCCGGTGAGCGGTTTGATGTAAGCACCATCTCCCGGAATCAGCACGCCACTGGTGGTTGCCGTGGCGATGAAATCCGGAGCCCTGCGGATGACACCCGAGTCGCTGGTGGTGAAACCCGCAACACTGCCATTCCCCGGATTTTTTCTCATCGCCGGTGTGAGGGTGCCGCTAGTGCCGTAGTGGCCGTCCAACAGGAAACTGCGTTCGTAGTTGTGGCTGTGTCCGCAGAAAACGAGGTCCACGCCTCCTTGTTCGAGGATCGGATTGAAACCCGTGCGCATGTCGATCAGTTGGGATTCCGCATCGGAATCATGGGTTCCCTTGGAGTAAGGCGGATGATGCCAGAAGGCGATGATCCACGTCGCGGTGGTGCTTGCCAGATCCAGACGCAGCCATGCGGCCATCGGTCCGTCCTCACTGATGTTAGGCGTGGCGGGGTCATCGACTGAGCTGGCCCCAGAAGTCCGGCCACTGATGGGCTAAACTAAGCTATGGTGCTGGGATGCGGGAGATTGATAGGAGAGCATGGGTTCTGAATCAAGGATGGAGTGGCGAGGAACACGAAATCGGC
>NZ_JBDSCX010000090.1:0-111746 GCF_039920825.1 Luteolibacter sp.
CTCAAGAAGCTTCTCAACATGTCGGTCAACGAAATCGAACTCTCGGTTCGTGCCGCCAACTGCCTCAACAACGCGAACATCACCTCGGTGGGCCAACTCGCGATGAAGTCGGAAGCGGAAATGCTGAAGTATCGCAACTTCGGCAAAAAATCCCTCAACGAAATCAAGGACAAGCTCGTCGAGCTCGGCCTCGGTCTCGGAATGTCCTTCGAAGCCTCATTGCTTTCCGGACCAGCAGCAGCATCCCGCGGCCCGCGCCTCGGTGCTGAAGACGAAGCGCCGGTCGGCCTTGCCGATCTGATCGCTCAAAACCTCGACGACTAACACATTTAAATAGAAACGGAAGCACCCGATGAGACATCGCAGCAAAACAGTTAAACTCAAACGCAACGCCTCGCAACGCCGGGCCTTGCTCTCAGGCCTCGCATGCAATCTGATTGAGCATGGCCGCATCAAGACCACATTTGGCAAAGCCAAGGCGCTTCGCCCGGTTGCGGAAAAGCTGATCACTCTCGCCAAGCGCGACGATCTGCATTCCCGCCGCCTCGCGATCTCCTTCCTTCGCCAGAAAGATATCGTTCAAAAGCTTTTCTCCGAAACGGCACCCGCTTCGAAGGATCGCCAAGGTGGCTACTGCCGCATCACCAAGCTCGGCGCCCGCATGAGCGACTCCGCACCGATGGCTATCATCGAGTGGGTTGATCTCCCAGCCGCCGCTGCTGAAGCACCGGTCGAGGAAGTCGCCGCCAAGGAAGAGACTCCCGCGCCTGCCAAAAAGGCCGCTAAGAAAGCCGCCAAGAAAAAGGCTGCTGACGAAGTGGTCGAAGTGGCCGGAGAGTAATCTCTAGCAGCAATCAATTCCGAAAGCCGCCTGCGTTCACCCGCAGGCGGCTTTTTTCATGCGGGTTATTTCGCTGGTGGCAGTGCGTAAACTGTCAGCACCGCAAGATGATCGCTCGGCCAGGTGTTTTTCTTCACCGCGGAGGTGACGCCGGCTTCGGTCCATGCTCCTTCAGTCGCTTCCACTGCCGTGCTGAAAGTGGTGGATCGTGTGACTTTCACCCCGACTCCCATGTGATAGGTGAAATCGATGCGGTCCTGAGGTTCGGTTTCCTTGTGGATCGCGGACCATGTGTTGCCGGGCTCCCGCACCGGATCAGGATGTGCGGTGCGGAACGAATCCGCGAATCCGGCCTGTAGCACCAAGCTGCTGGCGGGCCACGGCACGTTTCCGACATTCCCGTGGAAAGAAGTGCACGCGTCCGTCCAGTCGAGTTGGGAGGGGCCGTTGAAATCTCCTGTTAGGAAAACCGGTGTTTCGGCGGCGCTCGGAAAAAACGGCCGCATCATTTCGAGCATCGACTGCATTTGGGTTTCCCGCGCGCTCTTCCGTTCTTCTTCCAACACGCTGGAGGCTGTGGCACCTGTTTTGGTCGCCGCATACGGACCGTAATAGAGGTAGTCGAGGTGACAGTTGAAAACCACGATATCGCGGCGCGGTTCTGCCGAAATGCGTATCCTGGCACCGGTGAGGCGTTCCATGTCGAAGGATTCGATGATGGGAAATTTGCTAACAAGTTGGGCGGTGCCGGTCGATTTTTCCGTGCAATACCATCCCAGCTCGCTGGCGATCCGTTTGGCAAGCTCGGGCGACGCTTCCTGCAATCCCGCGACGTCCGCCCCTGATTCCCGGATCGACGCGATGCCCTTCCCAAAACCATCGTCCACCTGCGACCAACCTTTCCAGACGTTGTAGCTCATCAAGGTGAAAGAGGGCGAAATGTCCCCGGCGGACGCTTTCGTCACCATCATCGACAACAATAGGGAGCAAACAACGATTCGGGATCGATAAAACATGCTGCATGAACGTTGACCTCGAACAAAATCCATCACAAGCCTGTGCGCGGTCTTTTCAGATGTAAGCCGCCCTGTTTTCCACTAGCCTTCATCCATGAGCGACTCCATTTCCGAGCTTACTTCTCAAATTCAGACTTTCGTGGATGACCGCGATTGGCGGAAATTCCACAATGCCAAGGATCTCGCCGTCGCCATCGCCGCAGAAGCTGGCGAACTCATGCAGCATTTCGTCTGGCAGCAGGAAGAACAGATCGAAAAACGCCTTGAGAAAAACCGTGAGGAAATCGCCTCCGAGATCGCCGACGTCGCCATCCTGCTTTTTGAATTCGCCGATAACCTCGGGTTCAAACTTGGCGATGTGATGCAGGCGAAACTCGCTTATAATAACGTCCGCTACCCGGTTGAAAAATCCCGGGGCAACAACCTGAAATACTCCGAACTTTGAGCGAAGAATTACCAAGACCCCCTCGACGGAAACGCTACAGCGGTAAGAACCCGCGTAATTTCGAGGACAAATACAAGGAACTCAACCCGGAGCGCTACGGCGAGACTGTCGCCAAGGTCATCGCCTCGGGAAAAACTCCCGCCGGTTCGCACATCCCGATCATGGTCGAGGAATGCCTTGATGCGCTCAATCTGCAACCCGGCATGATCGGCGTCGATGCGACCCTCGGATACGGCGGACATGCCGTGAAAATCATTGATCGGATTTCGCCAGACGGAAAACTCGTCGGTCTTGATGTGGATCCCATCGAATTCCCAAAAACCAAGGCCCGCCTGCGTGCGGCCGGTTATGGCGAAGACCGTTTCGTGCCGATCCGCTCCAACTACGCCGGTGTGGCTCGAGCTTTGGCAGGAAAGGGGATCGACACGGTGGACTTCATTTTCGCGGATCTGGGATGCTCGTCGATGCAGTTTGATGATCCTTCGCGAGGTTTCAGTTTCAAGGTCGCCGGGCCGCTCGACATGCGCATGAATCCCGGGCGCGGCCTCTCCGCCGCCGAGTGGTTGTCGAAAACCAGTCCGGCGAAACTCGAACTCGCCCTTCAAGCTCATTCCGACGAACCGCGAGCGGAATCCATCGCGCAGGCTCTCGCCGGAAAAGCATTTGCCGACACGCTCGCACTGGCCCGGGCAATCCGGGAATCCATCCGCGTGAGCGATGAGGACGAGCGTGAATTGACCGTGCGACGGGTGTTTCAAGCGATCAGGATCGCCGTGAATGAGGAGTTCACCGCGCTGGATGCCTTTTTACGAACGCTGCCGAACTGCCTGAAATCAGGCGGCCGCGCGGCGATCCTCACCTTTCATTCCGGAGAAGACCGGCGGGTGAAACAAGCCATGAAAATGGGAATCACCGATGGCCTCTACTCGGAAATGAGTGACGGGATCATCACCGCTGGACCCGAGGAACGACGCCTGAATCCGCGGAGCACCTCTGCCAAACTGCGCTGGGTCACCCGAAAATAGCGTGGTTTGAAAACTGCCGGATGTTGATAAGTTTCAAAAGAGTCGATAAGCATTCGCCGTATCCACTCCAATGCTTTTCCGGTCGTTGATTCTCTTTTCATGCCTCGCGCTGACGGCATTCGCCCAGCAAGGGGATCAAAAAGGAGCCCGGATGGAACCAGTGGTTCCGGAGAACCTCATTCCGCCAAGCCCGGTCCTGTCGGTGAGCGAGGCTTTGAAGTCGTTTCAGATCGCACCGGGATTCGTGATCGAGCCGGTCGCGGCCGAGCCTCTGATAGACAAGCCGGTGTGTTTGGATTTCGACGCCTCGGGACGGATGTGGGTTTGCGAAATGCGCGGCTACATGCCGGACATCGACGGGAAGGGTGAGAAAACCCCCGAAGGCCGGATTGTCATTCTCGAAGACACCGACGGTGATGGTAAGGCGGACAAGCGAACGGTGTTCCTCGACAAATTGCTGCTGCCGCGTGCGATTTCGGTTTTGGAAGACAGGGTGCTTTTCATGGACGAGCACCGCTTGTGCTGGATCAGGCGGAAGGGCGATCTTCCCGAGGGAGAGGCGAAGACGATCCAGACGGACATGATGGAAACGGGCAACGTCGAGCATCGGCCTAACGGACTACTTTCCAATCTCGACAACCGCTGGTATCTGGCAAAATCCGACAGGCGCCTGCGCCGTGACGGCGATGACTGGATCCTCGAACCCACGTCGTTCCGTGGTCAATGGGGAATCGCCTGCGACGACTACGGCCGGCTCTATCACAACAACAATTCGACCCTGCTGTTTGCGGATTTGTTAGCTCCCAATCTGCTTCAGGGGAATCCGGGAGTGAAAATGAAGATCAAGGATTTCGTCCAGCTCGGTGGCAACCGGGTCTGGCCTGCCCGAGTCACTCCGGCAGTGAACCGCGCCTACATGTCCAAGGCTCACGGCTTCGACAGCGACACGCTCGATCCGAAAACTTACAAGCTCGTCAATACAACCGCCTCCGCAGGGATGGCGGTTTATCGCGGCACGAATTTTCCCAAGGAATGGTATGGCACCGCCTTCACCACGGAACCGGTTTGCAACTTGGTCAAGGCCATCCGCATCGTGGAAAAAGATGGAATGCTCAAAGGCGAGCTTCCAATGGGAGAATCGGAGTTTCTCGCATCGACCGATGAACGTTTCCGGCCGGTCAACGCTTACAACGCGCCGGATGGGACGCTCTACATCGTGGACATGTATCACGGGATCATCCAGCACTCGACCTACATGACCAGCTATCTGCGGAAACAGACACTGGCCCGCGGCCTCGAATCCCCGGGTTTCGGGCAGGGACGGATCTATCGGATCCGTGCCGTTAAGGGGGCGATCGAGCATCAGACTAACATCGCCGCGCTCCACGGACTTGATCTGGTGAAAATCCTGATGCATCCCAATGCCTGGCAGCGTGAAATGGCCCAGCGCCTTCTGGTAGAGCGCAATAACGCCGCGGACATTCCGTTTCTCGCCAAGCTCGCCGTCGGAGGAAGCACCATCGCGCGGATTCGTGCGATCTGGACTCTGGAAGGCATGCATGCCTTGAAGGCGGAGAATCTTGTTGCCACAATTCGCGGCAATGATGCGGAGCTCCAAGCCTCCGCGCTCTGGGCGAGCACCCGTCTGCCCGCTGATGAACTCGCAAGGCTTGAATCGATTCTGTTAGCGGCCAAACCGGCGTCTCCCGAAGTAGTTCCCTATCTCGCGCGGGCAATCGGCCCCCTCGGCACCGACAAGGCGTTCGGACGTCTCTCGGAGTTGCTCAAGTCCGATGGCGCATCCCATTTCGTCCGCGAGGCGGCGATTTCCGGATTGGACCATCATGAAATCGCTTTTCGTGACTCGCAGATGAAGGATTCCAAAGACAAGGATTTCCTCGCGTGGCTCGAACAGGGCAGCAAGGATATCAAAGCGGGGACTCCCTCGGATTCCGGATTGAAAGGCGACGAACTCGCCTCGTTCCAACGCGGCAAGGCCATGTTTCACGGTGAAGCCGCCTGCTTCGGTTGCCACAGTGCCGATGGGGCCGGCATGCCCAATCTCGGCCCGCCCTTGGACGAATCGGAGTGGGTGACGGGTAAGCCGGAAACTCTCGTTAAGATCCTGCTGCACGGGTTGACCGGTCCCGTCACGGTGGATGGGGAAACCTACTCGCCGAATGCCGACATGCCCGGACTCGGAATGAACCCCGCCATCACTGATCAGACCATCGCCGATCTCGCGACCTACATTCGGAACGAATGGTCGAACAAGGCGGCTCCGGTTTCCTCATCCTTGGTCAAGCAGCAGCGTGCGGCGACCAAAGACCGCGCCGGCCATTCCTGGACCGCGAAAGAACTCATGAAATAGGTCCACGTTTCCGGGAAACGGTGTTATCACACGAATGTGTTGTTTCCTTGATCACAGGTTCCGCTACAAATCGCGCGTTTACGGGAGTTCCTGCAAGAACCCGAACCTGATTCCGTATCCACTCCTCCTATTGGGCCGAAAAAACCTGCAAGCACATGAATTATCTCCGCTCTTCTTTGATTCTGATTTCCGCGTGCACCACTGCGATGGCTGCCGACGGTTGGTCGGACCTCTTCAATGGAAAAGACCTCGATGGATGGGTCCAGCGGGGAGGCAAGGCCGTTTATGCCATTGAGGACGGATGTGTGGTCGGGACATCGACATTGAACACATCTAACTCCTTCATGTGCACCGGTCGCGATTACGGTGATTTCATCCTCGAATACGAATTCAAGGTGGATCCCCGTTTGAACTCCGGCGTGCAGATCCGCAGCCAGAGTTCCTCGTCTTCGGAAGAACTGGAATGGGACGGCAAGAAAATCAATATTCCTGCCGACCGTGTGCATGGATATCAGATAGAAATTGATCCGAACCCGAAACAAAACCGCTGGTGGACCGGCGGCATCTACGACGAGGCCCGCCGTGGCTGGCTTTATCCTGGAATTCTCGGAGGGGAGGGGAAACAGTTTGGCGACCAGGGGCGCAAGATTTTCAAACAAGGCGATTGGAACAAGGTTCATGTCGAAGCCATTGGTGACTCGATTAAAACCACCCTTAACGGCACGCCATGCGCTTCGATCAAGGACTCGATGACGCCGTCCGGTTTCATTGCGCTCCAAGTCCACGCGATCGGAAGTGACAAGAGCGTGGAGGGATCCCAAGTCCGCTGGCGGAACATCAGAATCAAGGAAGTGAAATCTTCCGCACTGATCGAAGCTCCCGCTCGGAATGCCCTCACCGCGGCGGAAAAGGCCGCGGGCTGGACGTTGCTGTGGAATGGCAAGACCAGCGAAGGCTGGCGCAGCGCTCACGGTCCGGATTTTCCCAAGGCGGGTTGGAAAATGGAAGATGGCATCCTCAGCATCAACGAAACCGGCGGTGCCGAGTCCGCCGCGGCCGGTGATATCATCACTGATAAAAAGTATTCCGATTTCGAACTCAGCGTGGATTTCAAGATCACTCCGGGCGCTAACAGCGGCATCAAGATTTTTGTCGATCCCTCGATCAACAAGGGCGAAGGATCCGCCATTGGGCCTGAATTCCAAATCCTCGACGACGTGCGTCATCCGGATGCCAAGCTTGGCCGCGACGGCGACCGCACGATCGGCTCTCTTTATGACATGATCACCGCGCCGGCGACCAAGAAGGTCAATCCCATCGGCGAATGGAACAACGCCCGCATCCTCTCGGAAGGCAAGCACGTGACGTTCTGGCTGAACGGCGTAAAGACCGTCGAATTCGAGCGCGGCTCGAAAGAATGGCGCGATCTGGTGGCGATCAGCAAATACAAGATCTGGCCGAATTTCGGCGAACTGCCGGAAGGCCATATCCTGCTCCAGGACCACGGCAATCAGGTGTTCTATCAGAATATCAAAATCCGCGACTTCGCAAAAAAATAATCCTCACCCTATCAACCCATGCACCCACGTCGCCACTTCCTCAAAACCGCCATCGGCGGCACCGCCGGACTGATCGCTTTGCCGTCCATCTTTCCCGGCTCGCTCTTCGCCGCCGACTCTCCTAACAAACGCGTCCAGGTCGCCCAGATCGGCTGCGGCCGGATGGGCATGGAAGACATGGGCAATGTGCTCAATGTCTCGCTCGCCCGCGTCGTTGCTGTTTGCGATCTCGACACGAAGCGCTCGGCGGAGGCCAAACGCCGCATTGAGGAATTCTACAAGAAAAAGGGCGAATCCGTCGTCGAGGTGAAGGTTTACAGCGACTACCACGAGCTGTTGGCGAATTCATCCATCGACGCCGTCGTAGTCAGCTTGCCGGACCATTGGCACGGCATCGCCGCCTCCGAGGCCGCCATCGCCGGCAAGCATATCTATTGCCAGAAGCCGCTCACCTATAACATCGCCGAGTCCATCGCCCTGCGCTCGGTCGTTAAGGCGAAAAAAGTGATCCTGCAGACCGGTTCGCAACAGCGTTCGGAAAATCCTTTCACAGCCTTCCGCCCCGCCAGCGAGGCGGTGCTGAACGGACGCCTAGGAAAGCTGAAGACCATCCACATCGGCATCGGACTGGATAAGCCCAAAGGCGTTCCCTTCACCCCTATGCCGGTGCCCGCGAATTTCAACTACGACCGCTGGCTCGGCCCCGCGCCGCAGCAGGATTACAACGAGTTTCACTGCCATCCGCAGAACAGTTTCGCCGACCGTCCCGGCTGGATCACCACCGAGGACTTCGGTCTCGGCATGATCACCAACTGGGGAGCCCACCACATCGACATCGCTCACTGGGCGATGGGGCAGCAGTTAGGCGGACCGTCCGTCATCGAGGCGAAGGCGGACTTCATGAAAAACGATGTCTGGACCGTGCATCAGCACTACCACGTCGAGATGCTCTATCCGAATGACGTCCGCGTCATCCTCGACGACAAGCTGGAAAACGGTTTGAAATTCGAAGGCGAGGAAGGCTGGATTTTCTGCACTCGCGGTGCGGTCAAAGTCACCGCCAGCGATGGCAATGCGCCTGCCGGTGATGGAAAGAGCGCCCTCCGCGCCAGCAAGGAAAGCCTGCTTTCTCCTCTCGGCAACGATGCGAAACGCTGGATGCCCAGCAAGGACCACAAGACCAACTGGATCGAGTCCATCATCGCCAATCGCCAGCCCATCGCCCCGGTCGACGAGGCGGCCCGCAGTCTGCAAGCCTGCGCCGCCGCATGGATCGGCATGAAACTTGGTCGGAAGGTCACTTGGGATGTTGCCACCGAATCCTTCCCCGGCGATGCCGAAGCCAACGCCCTACGCAGCCGCAAGCCGCGCGGCGCCGAGTACGATATCGACGCCATCCTGAAAAAGGCCGGAATCTAAATCGTCCCGCCGCGTGCCGCCAGCGCTTGGAAAACCGACTCCGGCACGTAGCGGCGCACCGTGTCTTCCCAACCTGTCGGTCCGGTGAGACCCTTGATCATGTTCGAGGAAAGCTCGGCGATATCGCGCGGCGGCATTAGGAAAACCGTGGTGATGTCGGGTGCCATATCCGAGTTGATGTGGCGCATCACCCGCTCGTATTCGTAGTCGTTTGGCGAGCGGATGCCGCGCAGGATGTATTTCGCATCCATTTTCTTGGCGTAGTCCACCAGGTAGCGGTTGTCGAAATGGGCGATCATCAGTCTTTCGCTCGCGGCCGTGGAAGCCCGCAACATTTCAAGCCGTTCTTCGACGCTGAACGAATAGTGCTTCGACGGATTACTGCCGATCGCGACGATCAGGTGATCGAACATTTCCAGCCCCCTCTCGATCATCCAGAGGTGGCCGTTGGTGGGAGGGTCGAAGGAGCCGGCGTAAACCGCGGTGCGCATGGCCGGAGCCTAGGAGGGAATCCCGATGGCCGGAAAACAAATTCCACGCGGATTTTGACAACCAGCCCCGCTGCCGTTTAAAAGCCCCCGACACAAGCGCTCGTAGCTCAGTTGGATAGAGCATCCGCCTTCTAAGCGGACGGTCACTGGTTCGAATCCAGTCGAGCGCGCTTTTTGAAAATAAGAGACTTATGAATAATCAGAGTCTAGCAAGTTGACGGGTAGCGTCTCGTGCGACCTCAAACTGGCCCTTCCTCACCGGATTTCCTACGCAGATTTGCGGTCGACTTCGCCGCAGCTTGCAAGACGCGATTGCCTCCAAACGCGAGCAGTTGGCAGAGTCTTCCATCGCCAAATATGCGCTGCAATTCTCCCATATCCGTCATTGATGGCTTGAGATCAGGGACCGATCGCTGGATTCTGTCCCCGCTTTGGGGACTATCCAATTGTCGCTTCCGGGCTGAGCTTCGGGAACTGGCGTTGGCGTGCAGGCAGGTAGCCCTCACGTCCAATGTTCTTTTCCAGAATAGAAGGATGGCTTCAGTCACTGGGAAAAAACGACGATGAACCGAGGACTACTCATTATAAGCAGGGTTTTTTTACCGATGATGATCGGGAGTTCGTTGGCGGCTGCGGCACCGGTCATGCTTCAGGCGAAGTCCGCTAACGGGCAGACGCTGGAGCAAGTTCCAGTCCAGGCGAATGGCCGCAGCACCCGCGCATGGAGTTGTGACGAACAGTCCGGGGAATTGACGTTCAGAGCGGTCACTCAGGTTGCGATTCCTGCCGACGGCGTCCTCTATCTGAAAGTCGCGTATTTGGACGAAGGCTACGGCAGGCTGAATGTCCAACTCATCCCGGATGGCGAAAAGCCAATCAAGCCGGACCGGTTTCTCGGCTGCCAGCGGACGAATTCCGGCAAGGTGGTCTCCGCCCTGATGCGGATGAACGGGATCCGGGTTTCGGAAAACGGCGGAATTTCGGTCAGGGTCGGGATCGAACGATCGGCGGGCGTGAAGCTCGCCATAGGGGGTGTTAGAGTGCAGGACACTGCGTTCGAGGAACCGAATTTCCAATACGTGATTTCAGACCCATGGAATGGTCCATACCGGGGAGCCCGTGTGAAGCCTGCGGATAACAGCACCTTGAAAGGCAAAGTGATGACGGGCTATCAGGGATGGTTCCGCACGCCGAACGACCCCGACGGGAGGGGATGGGTGCATTGGGGAAATATCCAGGAAGGCGAGTTTACCACCGACATGTGGCCGGATGTCTCGCAGTATTCGTCGTCTTCGCTAGAGAAGGCGGCCGACGTGAAATTGAAAAGCGGCGCGCAGGCCTATCTGTTTTCCTCGGCTTGGCCGGGAGTGGTGGACACGCATTTCCGCTGGATGCGCGAGCACGACATCGACGGCGCGTTCCTCCAGCGATTTGTGTCGGACGATTTTAACTCGATCAACGGCCGGCCGGAGTGGGTGTTGGCAAACGTGCGTGCCGCCGCCAATCGCGAGGGGCGGATCTGGGCGGTGGAATACGACGTCAGCGGCTATCCGGACGCCAAACTGCTAGAAACACTCAAGACCGACTGGAAGTGGTTTGTGGATCGCTTCCATGTCCTCGATGATCCCAACTATGCGCGTGAAGGAGGCAAGCCGGTGGTCTTCATTTGGGGGCTGCCATTCCCTAACCGGAATATCTCGCCGGAAACGGCCAATGCCGTGGTCGATTTTTTCAAGAACGATCCCAAATACGGCGGAAACCACCTCATCGGCGGGATTCCGGGAAACTGGCGGGAAATGGCTGCGCCGTGGCAGGATCATTTCAAGAAGTATGACGGCGTTCTCTCATGGATGTCGCAGTCGTATGCCAAGGATATGGCGGACTTTGGGAAACTCGGGCTCTCTTACCATGCGCATGTGATGCCGGGGTTCTCATGGGCCAATCTCAAACACCTTCCGTCTGGAGATCCGACCTTGGCCTACACACCGCGCGATGGCGGCCAACATTACTGGAACCAGCTTTCCAACGCCGCCAAGGCCGGCTCGGACCGGATGTTTGTCGGAATGTTCGACGAGTATGACGAAGGCACGGCCATCATTCCGATGAGCGACGATTCACCGCCGACGCCGAAGAGAGCGGGAGTCGCAGCGACCTTTTACAACGGCCCCAACGCCCAGGAGCAGGGAAGATTCGTCCGCTTGCCGCGGGCCGAACTCGAACTGGGAACCACCGCTCCCCACAAGGGAATTTCCGCGGAGAACTTTTTTGTCCGGATGGGAGGTAGGATTACTTTTCCGGTGGCGGGGCAATACACGTTCTCGATCGAGGGAGCTCCGGGCGATGATGTGGAGTTGTTTTTCAATGGGGAAAAAGTCTTAGTGGCAAATCACCTGAACGGGGCGGCGACCACGCCGAAGGCCATCGCTGTTAGTGAGGGGGCGTCCGTGGACTATCGCCTGGATTATCGCCACCGCACGGGCAAAGGGTCCCTTCGTCTTCTGTGGGAATGTCAGGATCGGCCGCGCCAACCGGTGCCGCCGGAGGCATTGCAGGACGCCTGGGGGCGCTTTATCACCAACGAAGGCAAACCATCCGACTGGTGGCTGACGCTTACCCGCATGGGCAAAGAGATGATGAATCGGAAGCGCAAGGTGGATTCTCCAATGCCGTGAGCAACGCCCCTTCATTTCATCGGGCCCTGTCCATGAATGGCGGATCCTTGTCTCCAGCGCCGCGCGCCTAGGAGAACCGGCCGGGCGTTGCGGTTGCCGTCAGTCCGGCGTGCAGCTCTAACCGTGAATCGTTAAATGCCCTTTCACTGATGATTGCAATCGTTGGCGATTGCCGTCGGGGCAATTGCTGCGGAGAAGTTGGGGTCGTCGGTCTTTATCAACCGGCGACCCTATGAGTCCGGAGAAAACCCATTAACTCCGGAAATTCTTCAGCCCACTGTGGCTGAACATAGCATTCGGAAAATCCGGAGAAGTGTATAGTCCCCATAATGGGGACAGCGAACGGCAGAATGGTGAAGAGCGCTCACCTGCAGGGGGGCAACTCAATTGCATCAACGCATCGCTGCCTGTATGGCCAAACACCGCGCCCGCCATGCGGAGCAAACAGCACACGACCGCAGAAGAATGGGCGAGCAACGATCTGGTGGAGAGTTTTCTCAACATGGGCATCGGGCGGGACTCCGAACTTCCAGAGCAGATAAAAATAGGGAATGCGGCCCAATCCGACTGACCCGAAGGAGTGCGGGTCCGAAACTTGTTTCCGAATTAGACGTTGCCTCGGGATGCTTGTTCTTCATTGTTGGTTGGTGAACCGGTGTCTCATTTCACTACTGGCTGCCCTGCTGATCCAAACGGTTTTCGCTTCCGGCATGACGTCGAACGAGGTGGCTCGTGTTCTAGCCCAGGCGATTTCCCGCGCGGAACAGATTGAGCCGCATGCGGTCATCGCAGTGGTGGATCGTGAGGGGTTCGTGCTCGGCGTCTGGAGCATGGACAGTGCGCCCAAATCCAAGGCCGTGCAGGACGCGATTACCAAAGCCGGCACAGCGGCTTTTCTGAGCAGCGATCAGAACGCCTTCACCTCGCGCACGGCCGGGTTCATCGTGCAGCAGCATTTTCCGCCCGGGGTTCGCAATCGTCCGAACGGTCCGCTTGTTGGGGTGAATTTCTCCAGCCTTTCGTTTACCGACGTGAATCGCTTTAAAAATCCCAACGTCGGACACGTCGCCGATTTCACCAGCGGCACCAACGGCGCGGCCATTGCCGGCGCGGCTCCCTTGACCGGCCTCGCGGGATCTCCCGGCGGCGTGCCTCTTTTCCGTGCCGGAAAATTGATCGGCGGAGTGGGGGTAGCCGGCCGGACCCGTGCGCCCAAGGTCAGCCCTTTTTCGGCCTTGGCAGATATCCAGACCGAGGAGCAACGCTACGACCCGGATGAAGACGTGGCTCTGGCGGGTCAGCTCGGGTTCCAACCCTCTGCGACGATTTTCGGCTCACGGGTGTTCATTGATGGAATCCGCGTCCCCTACGTGAAAAGCGGCACGCAGTTAGGCAATGTCCAATCGCTCGGCTCGATTGGAAGCAGTGTTGCTGCCTACCGTCGTGTGGGCTCGCCCGTCGTTGCCTATCCGACCGGCATGTTCGGGGGGCAAACCTGCGAGATTCGGGCCCCGATCATCGGCGATCCCGAGGGCGGCAAAATTCATGGCCAGTCCCGACTGACCTCGACAGAGGTGGCCAACATTCTTTCCCAAGCTTCGGCCCGGGCGAAAATCACACGCGGTGGCATTCGTTTGCCAAGCGGGCAGGCGGCGCAAACGTTTATCACCGTGGTGAACAATCCTGCCTCGAAAGACACGGCACCGGCCATTCTTGGTACTCTTCGCACGCCTGGGGCGACCATTTTCAGTTGGGACGTGGCGGCCCAAAAGGCGCGAACGGCGGTGTTCTTTTCCGATGACACGAGGGCTTTCTCGTCGCGAACGGTGGGCTTCCTCGCGCAGCAGTTTTATCCGCCAGGGATCGCGGGTACTGCACCCGGCCCATTCTACAGCTTGCAGGAACGGTATTCGTTGCTGCCGGCGGGGGTGAAGAATCCGTTGAATGACGTTGTGCTGACCGACTCGCTCACGGCCCCCAATCCCTATTTGCCTAACGGAATCACGATTTTTCCCGGAGGCTTTCCACTCTATCGGAACGGGGTGATGATCGGCGCGATCGGTGTCAGTGGCGACGGCATCGATCAGGACGACCTCATTGCCGCTGCCGGCACCGTCGGTTTTGTGGCACCCGAGAGCATTCGCGCCGACCGGCAGAAATACCAAGGGGCACGGCTGCCATATGCGAAATTTCCGCGCGATCCGGATTTGTAGGCGGGAGACGCTACGGGTCTAACAATGTCGGAAACACGGCGACTCTGCAAATGGAGCGCTGCAAGCGGCACTCGATGCGATTACTCGCCAGCTTTCCAGAAATCATGAAACGAAGCCTTCGTCTCGGAGTCAACGAGCTTGGCATTCATGGCGCGAATCCGCTTGGCGGAAAGACCCAGCAGCCCTTGCATGAGCTGGACTCCACCTTGCGGATCCGCAGCGAAAAATGCCCCGAGTTCCTCACCCGTAATCCGCCAGATGAGACATTCGCTGCGGGCAATGACGGAAGCGCTGGCACTGGCCGCGTCGAAGACATTCACCTCGCCGAGGGAATCACCTGCTCCCAGTGTCGCGACCAAAAGCGATCGTTCGCCCGCCGCAGTCACCACATGCAGCATTCCGGATAGAATGAGATGCAGGCAATTTTGGGCGGCTCCTTCTTCAATAAAGACGTCACCATTTTCCGGTCGGAGGAAAGATCCGAACGATGTTAGAAACTCGCGATGGGATGATTCCACTTCAGTGAGGAAACCGACGGCTGGCAATTCTGTGTTAAGGGACGAAGAACTCATTGGGTATTAACCGCGGATACTGACCAGCTTCGATCATCATGGCCAGTCAGAAAATGGGGCGCTGGAATTCAGATCGAGCGGTCACTTCTTGGTCATCGTGTAAACCCCTTCCCAGGATTCAGGCGGGTTTTTCGCCATGTCGCTGGAACGATTCACGAAGACGCAGGTCAGGTAGTCATCCATGCCGCCGTCCATCGCTTTTTGGAAGAGCTGCAAGGCTTCGTCAAACCGGCCATGGCGGTAGCAGCGCATCGCTTCCTCGAAGTGTTCGAGTCCTGGCGGCGGAGTCATTTCGCATGGTCCGAGCACGGTGAAAACCTCCACAGGCTTGGTTTTTCCCTTCACCCGGAGGAGATCCACCGAGCGGCAAACGAATCGTGATACCACGCGCTGCTGCACCACATCGCTGATCAGCAAATCGATCCCATACTCCTTGGTCGCGCCTTCCAACCGCGAACCCAAGTTCACGCAATCGCCAATGGCGGTTAGTTCCGCCCGCTGCTGGGAGCCAATTTCGCCGACCACCGCCTCGCCTTGGTGAATGCCGATCCCGATGGCCAACTCGGTGATGTTCTTTTCGCGCCACCGCTTGTTTAAAGCAGCCAGTTCATTTCGCATGGCCAAGGCTGCGTCCACCGCTTGGCAGGCGTCATCCGCCAGTTCAGCTTCCCGGGAATCATTGCGGAAGCGTCCCCATACCGCCATCATGGCGTCTCCGATGAATTTATCGACAGCACCTTTCCGCTGAAAGACGACCGCGACCATCCGCTCGAAATACTCGTTGAGTTGCGTCACCATTTGCTGGGCGGTCAACTGCTCGCTCATGCTGGTGTAGCCGCGGATATCGGAAAAGAGGATCACAATGCAACGGACCGCTCCTTGCCGGATCGAGTGATAGGTTTCCGGGTGTTGGACGATTTGTTCCGCGACGTCAGCGGAGTGAAAGCGCATGATCGAGCGTTTCAGAGCCTGCTTTTGGCGCTGCTCCAACAGGAAGTCGTAGGAGAGTCCGCAAATGCCGATCATTCCAAAGGCAAGTATCGGAGTGCTGGCGTTGACGACCAGCGCGGCATGGTTGAACAACAACATCTGACCGATGAAGGCGAGCATCACCGTCCCGAAAAGGACTCCGGTAACGAGAACAGGCCGTTGAAATCTCGAAATCAAAAACCAAGCCAGCATTGACGCCGCAGCGATCGATACGGGCGAAAACCACGATGGCATCCCGCGCAACAACTGCCCGGCTTTGGCTGCGGCATAGACATGGGCATGAATCTCCACTCCGGCAATTTTCCCAACAGGAGTCGTTTGGAAGTCCTGTTGCTGGAGGGCGACAGTGCCCAGAAAGACCGTTTTTCCGGCGAAGCTCTTCCCGGAACCATAGTTGCTCTCCCAGAGCGAGGGGACGAAAATTTCGTGCAGCGAAATCGGTGGGTAATTCGTCGAGTCGCCGAAGCGCACATAGTGGAAATCGGAGTCGTTCGGGAGGCATTGACCGCGGTTTTGAGACAGCAGGGTGGAGGCGGCGAACGAGTGCAGCGTTTTTTCGGGCTGAGCGGGATCCAGATCATATCGAAAGCGCGCTTTCCGGATCACTCCGTCCGTGTCGGGCCAGTAGGAAACCAAGCCGATGCGTTTGTCCGGAGGCCACGTTTGTGCAATCAGGCTCTCGTCAGGAAACTGGATGCTTTCATTTTCACCGTTTTGGATTCCGCGCGTGACGACATCTGCGGCGAGGATGACGTGATCCCGGTATTTATCCAAGCACCGCCGCAAGACTTCGTCTCCTTCAGGGTGGCGTCCCGAGGGGGCGGGGAAGATCAGATCGATCACGATGGTCTGCGCACCTGCGTCCACCAATCGCTCGATGACCCGGGCATAGACCTCGCGGGACCATGGATATACCTCGTTCATCAATTGGAGCGGACGGGAGCCTTCGATGTCCTCGGGAAAGGCGCGGGAGTTCTCCAGTGAAAGGCTGGCTTCATCGATGCCCAGCACGACCACGTCAGGGTCCGCGGGCGTTTTTGCTCCGAATGTATGGACAAAATCATAGACGTCCCATTCGAGATGCTTGAGCGGCTGGGAACTGGTAATGGCAAGGGATCGATAGACGGGCTGGGTTTCGGAGTCTTCAGAGGCAGACAGGGTCCAGTCGTCAAGGTGCCTCGCCAGCATCAACATTCCGCCGATCACGATGGCGATCGTTGCGAGCACAAAACTACGTTTCTCGCGGGTTGTCCCCCGGAACAGGCGGCTCGTCATGGGCCTAGTTGAAACTGCGCCCCTGATCGGTCAATCGTTTTGTGGACTCAGTGTATCAAGGAGGAACTAACCGCCCGCAGAATATCAGCGAAATTTTACTGGCTGGCCCTTGTGATTATTTGGTAGTCTTCGGGTCATTCACTAAAGATCCATGAGCCGTTTCCCCTATTGTCCCATCGCTATTTTGGCACTGGCCACCGCGCTACCTTCCGGGGGAGCCGAACCCATCGATCCCACGCGTTTGGGCGAGGGGGTTCGACCGCTTGGGATACCTCGGTTGCTGGATGAGACGGATCCCACGGAACTCGGAGTGGCGGATGAAAATGAGTTTGCTCCGGAATCTGAGGGCGACGACGACATTGGGCAGCAATTGATCCTGAAAGACATGGAACGGGTAAGATGGCTCAACGCACAGGCGGATACCTTTTCGTTCTGGACGGATAACCCGGCCAATCTTTCCTCGGGCGGGGACTCCGACGTCTTTTGGGGGAGCCAAGTCAGTCTTGGAGCCCAGCCCCGCCTGACAGAGCGGCTTTTTCTCGACGCTTTCGTCAGCCAGCAGGTGTACCGGTATAATGACAACAGCTTTCTCGACTATGAATACCTGCAGGCCAGCCTCGGGTTGATCTATTTGGAGCCCCGCCTCGCAGACTCCATTCTTTTTGTGCAGGGGCAATTTGGCCGCACGACCGACAATGACTTCGGTCAGGGTGTGCTTGATAGCTTCTCGCTCCTCGGCGGCATTCAGAAAACCGTGCTGATCGATCATCGAAACAGCCTTCACTTCAACGTGATGGGGGATTGGGACGTCGCAACCGATGTTGACAGTCTCGAGCATGCCGAATACATCGCCGATTTTAGCTATCGATTCAAAATCATGCGCGATCTTGTTGTGTCCGCATCGTATCGCTTTACCTGGTTCGACTACTACAACGTGGACCGCGCCGACGGGCTGAATATCGCGGGAGTTTATCTAACTTATTCGCCTTACAAGTGGATGGACATCTATGCGGGATCCACATTCAACATCAATAACTCGAACGTGGATGCATTCGACTATGAGTCCACTAATGTAGGTGGCGGCTTGGGCCTCCGGATTCATTTCTAAACTTTTCAAAAACCAACCATCATGAAGACTTCAATTCGATTAATCCTCTGGTTGTCAGGCTTTGCCGCCGGCTCCGCGTGTGCGGCGCCGTTGAGTGAAGGCGAGCTCACCAAGGTAATCAACGATGTGAAAATCCTGCCGGTTGAGGCCAGCCCGCTTCCCGCGACGCCTGGAGCCCGGATCAGCGGTAAAACGGCCGTCTCCACCGGCGCGCAATCCCGCGCGGAACTCAAGTTTACCGACAAGACCCTGACCCGCGTGGGAGCGAATTCGATTTTCCGGATGGATACAAAGTCCCGGACCGTGGATCTGCAAAAGGGCGTGATTCTGCTGCAGGTTCCGAAGCAGTTAGGTGGTGCGACGATCCGCACCGCGGCAGTGACGGCAGCCGTGACCGGCACGACCGTGATGGTCGAGTACACGCCCGATGGTTTCATCAAGATCATCGTCATTGAAGGAGAAGTGGACGTGTGGTTGAACGAACATCGTGGCCAGTTCAGGACCTTGAAAGCCGGAGATATGTGGATCACCCGGGCGGACGACAAAAAGAGTCTTCCCCTGGCGGTTCAGATAGATTTGGAGCGATTGCAAATGACTTCGAAACTGCTGAACACCGCGGAGTTTGACCGGATCGGCAATGAAAAATATGTAAAGGAAGCACTGGCGGATCAGCGTAAAAAGAAAGACCACGGTGAGTTGATAGATACCGCGTTCCAGATTCAAGGGCGGGGCAGGAACGTGACTCTGCTGCTGGGGGACCGCGAACATATCAGCACCCCCGTTCCGTCCAAGCCATCGCCTCACTATCCGCCTATGCCACCCGAGCCGCCGGTACAGCGGCCTACAAAGGCGATCAATATCGCAGGCACAACGGTGTTCGACAATGCATCGACCATCGACACCGCTTCCACGTCGAATGCCTTCAATTCCGGGCCGGGCGACTATATTGACTTGCCAGGAACTGAATATCGGCCCGCGGAGGATGATGTTTTCGGCACTTACGCGTTTGATGATCCGGCGGCATTTCCCGGGCTGGACCAGGTCCTCGCAGACAGAAAATCGTGGTATGTTTTGAAAGGTGACGAAATCTATCTTTCCGGCAATCCCTTGGTGAACTCCGGGAGTGCTATCCAGAACGTGATTTTCGGAGCGACCGGCAATATTACTTTTTCTTCCAACACGCCATTCGAAGGAGCCCAACTTCCGACAGGGGACACATGGACTCTGGACGATAACATCCGTTCTTTGGTGTTCGCATCGCTTTCCGGTTCGATCAATTTCGATAACTTCAATCTGATGGGCTCCAGCCAATCTGTGGAGCTCTATGCGAACGGTCTGTCGTCGGATGTGTTCATCATCGGAGAACAATTGGCTCAGATCAGTGTGCCGGATGGAAACTTCAAAGCTGTCGCCGGTCGGAACATTGAAACTGCCGGGGCTTCCATTGAGGCCCAGACGATCAAACTATCCGCCGGAGGAAATATCGCCGTGGGAACGGAGGCGAGCCGGCCGGTCAACCTCACCGCGTCCAAGTCGATCAGTCTAAAAGCAAAACAAAGCATCCAGATCACCAGCAGTTCCCAGCTCCGCAGCTTGTCACAACTGGGCAATGCCACCGTCCTGATTGATGCTTTAATCGGCAATGTCGATGTCTCCCAAAACTCAACGGTGGACGCCGATGTTGTGAAGGTGGCTTCCCATCAGGGCGACATTTCACTCAAGGACTCGACGGTCTCGGCGCGGGAAATCAAGGCCCGTGTCTTTAGTACCGGTGGAATTCTTCTGATCAGCGATGCGATCCTCGGCCACGGCACGAAAGCTTCGGATTTGATCCGGCTCTATGGCGAAGGCTCGCAGGGCGTTCGCTTTGTGGGTGACACCACCTTGCGGGGCACCCAGGTGGACATCGCGGGAACCACGGTGCAGATCGATCCTAACAGCCAGGTTCGACTCTTGAATCCCGGGGGGACGACCGTTTATTCCAACTTCCACCTATACAACGATGAGGTCCACGGGAATTTCGTGAACATCGGCGATGGGACAGGACAGGTCGGCCCGGTCCAAGTGAACCAGCAGCCCTACGTCAACCGACCACACTACTGAGGGTGGCGGAATTCGGACAGCGACTAGCTTTTCATCAACTAAGAAACTCGCGGAATCGGTCCTTTCGTGCGACCGCGATCTGGGAGATCGCCGTGGCGACATCGCTCACCACCTCACGCGGGAGGACGGCAAGGAACCATCTCCAGTCTTGTTTTCCGGCGTGCACCTCACTGGCCCGGCGTATCAGTTCTTGAATCCCATCGGTGCCTAACAGTTCGTAAAGGTAGGCCACCAACGACGATGAAGCGGTATCGAAGCGGCTGGCGCTGACGCGACTGTGCTTCAGAACGCGCAGCACCTCCACGTTCAGCGGAGACGGAGCGGAATTCGTTGAAATCTCCGTGTGATGCAGGAAATCGTGAATCTTGGTCTGCCCCGAATCCATTGCCCCGGTAAAGTAGGAGATGGGTCCGTCTCCACCGGTGAGTTGGGCCAAAGCTTCCAAAACCAGCATGGCGGCGATGGTCGCTCTCAAATACTCCGACGCGCTGCGCAGGTTGTTTTCCGCGCGTTGGACCAAGGCTTGGAATTCTTCATCACCGGGCGTGGTGCCGTGCCGCCGGAAAATCACGCGGGGATCCAGATTGGATAGAAATCCTTCCACTCCGACCAAGGCCTCGCGGTAGCTCCGGATGGTGCACGTACCCACCTTATGGAATTCCGGATTGGTTTCGAGCAGGAGCTGCCAGGTATTCTCGAGGAATTTGCCGAGGTCGGGCTGGCCAAAACTCCCAACATCCGCATTGGATATCCGGATCGCGAGAATCCGGATATTGTCGATTTCCCCTTCCGTCAGAGCTGTGTTTGCCCTTAGCAGGCATCCCAAGCGTTTTCCCAATAGTTCGTCAGGTGTCATCCCTTGAACAGTCACGCGGAATGGAATGGTGGCCTCGATGCAGGCTGCCACGGCCCACAGGTCCTTCAATTCAAGGAATTTGCACAACTCCCGCACGGCGAGCACTGCGCTGAGATACTCACTCAGACCGCCATTGTGCCGCAATTCCTCCCCGGGACTGAATCCGAAAATAGTGGCAAGTTCCGCGGTGAGCTCATCCGGCGAATTGGTGAGGAAAATCTTTTCGCCGCGATGCACCACCACGTTGCCAATCCGGTCGTTCACGTTTGGGGGAAATCCGCCGTCCACGTGGAAATAGACGATGTCATGGTAAATCGCAGCAAGCTTCGCGAGCGCAGGCAGGCCTTCGGCGACCTTGAAGAGGTGCGAAAGATCGTGATAATCCCGGGAGCGGCTTGTCATTGCCTGGAAGACCAGGAAGCTTGCCGATTCGATTTCCTCCGCACTGAGGGCGACTCCCCGCCCTCCACGCACTTCCTCCAATGACTCCGCCAGCAGTCGCGCCAAATTCGAGACCGTAGCGGACTGAGTCATCTAATTCAAAGCGTAGGAATTCCACCTGCATTGCCAAGTAATTTGTTGGAGATCACCTGGTGGGTGAAACGCAATGATTTGGAGGGTAAAAACATCTTTCAGGGCGGATTCCGCCAAAGTCTCGATGGTGCCATAAAATAACTTGGCGGCGGCAGGCGACTTGATACGTTCGCAATTGAACGAGTGTCTGTTCAAGAATTGCGATTCCCAGGCTAGTGCCAATTCAGCGTGAAAACCCCATTGATACCGGCGGCTTGGATTATTTCCGGGGGCATGGTGGCATTCGCCGCAGAGCCCCTAACGGAGAGTACTTTTACGGAAATCATCCAAGAGGCGAATGTGGTGACGGCGGCGAACAAGTCCGGAAGTCCCGCTAAAACGAACGAGGTTTTCAAAGTGCCGGACCTTGTGCGGACGGGTCGGGACTCCCGTGTCGAGCTGACGGCCAAAGACCAGACCATCACGCGTGTTGGTTCCAACACGACTTTCACCTTCGCTCAGGGTGGCAGGGAGATTCTGCTGAAAAATGGCGGTGTCTTGTTTCATTCGCCTGCGGGTGTCGGTGGTGGTGCGATCAAATACAAAGGCAGTTCCGCGGCGGTTTTGGGAACCACCGAGATTGGCCAGGTTCTGCCTGACGGTCGTTTCAAAGTGCTCGACCTTGAAGGCAATGTCGAAGTCAGCTTGGTAAACGGGATTTCAGTTCGACTGAAGGCAGGGCAGATGGTCATCGTCAGTCCCGACGGCACAAAGTTCAGCGAGGTGACTAATTTTAATTTGGCGGAACTCGCGTCCCATCTTCTGCTCGTGGTGGGATTTTCCGAACCACTTTCATCGCGTTCACTGATTGAGGCGGCGATTGAACAGCAGAATCAGGATATTGCCAACGGACGCCTAACTATTTCGGGTAACTGGCAGGAAGCCGGCTTGGGGTTGGATGTCGTATTTTCCCCCATGAACGACTCGCTGTTTTATCTCAATGGCCTCGACTTCATGTGGAATCCGCTCGATTTCCCTGGGATCGGCCCGGTCGGCCCGACGCCTGGTGGCCCGGGTGGCCTGCCACTGATACCCCCGGTTCTGCAACTGATTGTCAATCCGCCCGTGATCAATCCGCCACCAATGACCAATGTGAATCCATAGGTTTCCTGGCAGTTCGTCTTTTGTCCAAAAAGTCTATGATCTGAGAACCGTGCTGGAAGCCTTGAGTCTTTCCGCGACGACCTTTTCGAACGCCTTGCGAAGTCCCGGCTCGCGCTCCAACAACCTGAGGAACGGATCGCGTGCCAGTGTGAGGAAAACGCAACTGGTGCTGGTCCGGACCGTGGCGGTGCGGGTGGTGTCCTCCATCAGGGCGATTTCCCCGAAGTGGTCGCCATCGTCCATCGTGCGGATTTGTTTCTGCCCGCCGTCATGGGTTTTTACCCAGACCGTGAGCTTGCCGCGGGCAACCAGATAGAACTTGTCACCCGGGTCCCCCTCGCGGAAAACATCGCGATCCGCCGGGCAGCGTTCGGTGATGAATATTTCCGCGAGCGCCTCCAAGGCGGCCGTATCGAGGGTTTGCAACATGGGAATGGAATGCAGGCGGGCGGCCTCCACCCGCGCCCCGCCGCCATCCTCGATGACGAAGCCCTGCTGCTTTTCCCACAGCGTGGTGTAAAGACCGCCCATGGTGATGAGTTCCTCATGTCTTCCCTGTTCCACCAAATGCCCGCGATCCATCACGAAGATGCGATCCATGCCGACGATGGATGCCAGCCGGTGAGTCACGGAAATCATGGTCCGCCCCGCTGCCGCGCGTTCAAGAGTTTGATTGATCGACGCTTCGGTGGCGGCGTCCAGTGCCGAGGTGGCCTCATCCAGCACCAGCACCCGTGGATCGCGGAGAAGGGCGCGGGCGATCGCGATGCGTTGCCGCTGCCCACCTGATAGACGACCGCCTCTTTCTCCCACGGAGGTTTCGTAGCCCTCGGGCATGGCCATGACGAGGTCGTGGATTTCTGCGGCGCGGGCCGCTGCCTCGACTTCCGCATCCGTGGCGGTTGGCTTGCCGATGCGGATGTTCTCGCGGATGGTGGTGTTGAAGAGGATGCTTTCCTGAAAGACGATGCCGAGCTGGCCGCGCAAGGATTCCTGGGTGGCGGCACGCACGTTGTGGCCATCGAACTCGACTTTTCCGGCGGCGGTCTCGTAGAAACGTGTTAGGACCGTGAGGACCGTGCTTTTGCCGGATCCGCTCGGTCCGACAAAGGCGACGGAATCGCCCGCGTTGATCGAAAAGCTGACGTCGTCCAGGTTCAGTTGCGCCGGGGTGTAACCGAATTTTACGCCGCCGAAGCGGATTTCCCGCGACAGGCGTGGCAGCGGTGGGGCATCGGGCGGGTCGAGGACGCCGGGATTTTCATCGAGCAGATCCTGAATCCGCTGCATGCCCGCCCCGGCCTGAACCAGCGTCGGATAGTAATGGGTGGCTGTGGCCAGCGAGTCGATGAAGTTGACGAAGAGTGCTTGGAACGCCGCCAGCGAGCCGATGGAGAGCTTGCCGTGGAACGCCATGTAGCCGCCCACGCCCAATACCAAAACCTGCACCACCAGCGTGCCGATGTAGGCTGTCCGCTCGATGAGCGAGCTGAGGAAACTAACACGCAGGCAGGCCGCCGCTTGCAGTGAAAGCCGCTCGGTGAAACGGGCTAACATGGATTTTTCAAGGCTGAACGCCTTGATGATCGAATGGCCCGCGATGTTTTCCTGAACGGCGCCGGCCATTTGTGATTCCTTTTGCTTGCGCTGGAATCCGGCCTCCGTCGCGCGCGGCGTGATCAGCCGGGGCCCCATGATGCAGGCCGGGATGGCCAGCATGGCGATGAGTCCGAGCCGCCAGTCGAGCAGGAATAACAGGACCGCGCTCAGGGTGATTTCCAGCACCGGCAGCGCGCAACCGTCCAAGGCGGATGTCAGGGCGTTTTCAAATGACGAGAGGTCGCTGGAAAAACGGGCGATGATGTCAGCGGCCTGCGAGCGGGCGAAGAAATTGGCGGACAACTGTTGGAGATGCGTGAACATCCGCAGGCGCAGGTCGTTCAACACGCCGGTCGAGAATTTCGCGTAGAGATAGTCGAGGCCGAGACCTGCCGCCGATGCCACGACGAGACTGGCGGCGAGACCCGTGAGAATGACCACGAGCATTTTTTCGTTTCGCGGGAGGATCGCGTCGTCCACCAGGTATTTGAAACTCATCGGCACGGCGGCGCTGAACGCCATCTCGATCAGCAGACCGCCGAGAATGAGCAGGCCCTTGCCCCGGTGGATTTTTAATTCAGTTAGGACCAGCCGCAGGATTTGTCCGATGCCGGATGACCGGACTCGCGACACTTCGGGGTTTGCCTGCGGCGTTTCATGAACCATTCGATTCAAAGGGTTTACAAGGTATTAGGAAAGATTCACGAACGAAGCAATCCCTGAAGCGGGCGATGAAGTCCACGGGTCTATTTAGCGTCCATTTTCCAAATGCCATGCCATTCGGTGGGAGGCTGTGCCTCTAGTTCGGTGCAGCGTGCGACCAGAACCTTGCCGGGACCGTCGGAATATTCGAGCACCAGCGATTCAAATTGCGCCCGGGCTTCCGTAAAACGGCCTGCGGAATAATCGCTGTATGCCGTTTGATAGCGGCGGCAGATTTGCTCGAAATCCTGCGTGGTGCAGGGATTCTCAAACTCGAACAATTCCACGGGTTCGCTCTTGCCCTTGACGATGACGCGATCCACCAGGCGATGATTGCTCCGGGTGCTGAACTGGCCGAAGGTCACGCTCGTTACTAACAATTTAACACCGTAATACTTGGTGAGTGCCTCCACCCGCGAGGCTTCGTTCACGGTGTCTCCGACGAGGCCGTAGTCGAGCCGTTGCGCGGAACCTTTGTTGCCTACCAGCACCGCGCCGCTGTGGAGTGCGACGCCATATCCGAACAATTTATGCACCTCCGGCGATAGCTTGGGGCGGACCGCTTCCATGGCGGTGATCAATTGGATCGCGGCGCGATGGGCCCGATCCGCGGCATCGGGCTGAGCTTGAGGCGCGCCCCAGTAGCTCAGGAATTGGTCGCCAAGAAAGTGTTCCAGATTTCCCTCCTCGGCCATGATGGCATTCGTCTGCGCCTCGAAGATGAGGTTGAGGAGTTCGAACATTCCCTGCGGCCCGAGAGCCTCGGCCAACGGTGTGGAATTCCGCAGATCCGTGAGGAGCAATGTCACGTCGGCGCGGCGCGGCTCCATCGAGCCAGGGTCCGCCAACACCGCTTCCAGCACCTTCGGGGAAAAATAGAGTCCCATCGTGTTGCGCAGTTTCATCCGCTCCAGCCGCTCTAACACAAAATCGTAGGTGAGGACGATCAAACTGCTTACGATCAGGACCAGCAGCGGAACGGCGAGCGGCACGATCCTTCCGGCATGGTCAAACAGAACTTGTGCGATTACCATGTACGCGGCGCACAAACCGACTACTGCTAACAAACGCTTCGCCGGCTGGCGAATGACGAAACAGAAACCCGCCGCGACGACACCCGCCAGGGTGATGATCCACAGACGTGCATTTTGGGATGGCTCTTGTATGAACTCGCCGTGCAATGCAGCGCCGAGGACCTGAAGGTGGATTTCAGGACCGCCCATTTTTTTCGGGTCGATGAAAGGCGTGTTGTGTTCGTCGTGGAAGATCTCGGCGGTCGGGCCTAGCAGGATGATCTTGTCCTTGAAGAATCCTCCGCTGGCATAGGACTTTTCCCAGAGCTTGGGGGACAGAATATCGCCGATCGGGCAGGGTTTGTAGGCGGAACCCGCCGGAGCGGTGTAGCGGAAAGGCCGGGAGCCATATCCTGGCGGGATGGCCTCCGCATGACCGGATTTCCTCAATGTGCGGGCATCCAGCGATTCCAGCACGACACCTTCGGGGACGATGTCACCGACCTGCCCGGCCGTCTGGCGGAAACTCAGATTGCGCAACGTATCATCGAAATCCGGCCAGATATTGACATAGCCCAGCCGGTCATCCTCCACGGGGGAATTTACCGCTGCCGGAGCGAGAACGCTCTCAGCGGGCAACATCAATTCGCTAAATTCACCGCGATCCGTTTTACCTACATTGATGTTATAGCCGATGACGATCCGGTCCCTGTATTTCTCCAATGCCTGATTGAGTTTGTCGTCGCCCGCGCCCGGCGCGGCGAACACAAGGTCGATCACGATGACCTTGGCCCCGGCATCCGCCAGTTTTTCGATCAACCGTGCCCACACCGCGCGAGACCATGGGAAAGTCGTTTGTAATTCCCGCAGCACCGGCTCTGCCTGCAATTCCTCCTCGCTGAAATCCGAGGTGTAAACCGGCTTGTCGATGCCGATGAGAACGAGCCGTTCATCCACCGGCGTCTTGCGGCCCAGCCGCATCTGCCAGTCCTGTGCGAAAAACTCCACCTGCTGCAATGGAACGAATCCCCGTGCCGATAAAAACACAAACACCAGGGTGCAGGCTGCGCAGATCGCAAGGACGATGAGGGGGCGTTGCAGGTTGGGTTTCATCAAGGGATGATTCTCAGGGACGAAGTGTCCGTTATCCTATGGATCCGCCCGCTGTTTCACCCCGGCGGGGGAGAGGAGCTGGCCGGGAGATTTCGGAGAAATCAGATCCGGTTGGCTGTTGTGATAGTTGTGGCACCTGATGCAGCGGCTATCAATCCCTCCCTTGTCACTGTGACACTCCATGCAGGATTTGATCGGCGGTAGGTTGAGATCGCTTGTGAGTGTGCTGGTCAGCACTTTGTGGCAATCAAGGCAAGCCAGTCCCTTCTGGTGCAGGTCGTGATTGAATTTCCCCAGGACCATCCACCGATCTGGAACTGAGACCTTCCTGATCTCAGGAGTCGCATTGTCACTTTTGGGTTCTGATACCGCATGGCATGTTGCGCAACCCGCGAATGGTGCCCGGAGTCCACCGGGCATTTCACCTTTCATGTCCGCGAAGAATACGGCGCGCTCCAGATTCTCACCGGTTTGGTATAGCTTTTCGATGCCATCTTTTTTTTCCCGCACATACTTTATGAGTTCTTCCCGACGGGTGATGCCCTGATGGCTGCGGCCATACTCTTCGTACTGAATATTGAGACTGCGAAGGTAGGCACGAACATAGTAAGGATCGCCGTGCGGCAAATAGATCCCGGGTTTGTCTTTGTCAGCGGGGGTAGCCGGATCGAACTGCAGGGTATGGCATTCGGCACAATGCTTCTCGTAGGTGATAGGCCGTTGGTATTCGCCCCTGGCATCGCGCTCGTGGCAGTCGGCGCAATTCAGAACCCTTGGAATCTTACCCGTGCGCAGGTGGATCTCATGATTGAATTTCAGCGAATTTTCATCGCGAACTCCGTCCCGAATTTGCCGGAACTCGGGATGATCGATATCAAACGCGGTGATCACTTCGGTATAGCCTTTTGCCGGACGCTCACGGGATTGGATCTTCAGGTCGGCTTTGGACGTGAAAGAAGAAAAGGCGTGGGGGTCTATCATCGTTCCCATTTTCGATGATGCAGCCATGAGTTCGGCTGAGCCGTGGCACGACGTGCAGTAACCACTGTTTACTTCCGGCATGAATCCGTTGCTCTGATGTTCCTTGTGACATTCGGAGCACGCGAATTCGGCAGCCATGTTCGGCTGGTGGAACTTCTTGCCTCCGTGGCAGGACAAGCAGTTCGTATCCATCGCGGAGCTTTCGATCGGTCCTTTCTTGATTAATTTCGCCGGAGCCAGCCCGTGCTGGAAGGCGTCGAAAGCCTTTGACTGCCAAGAAGCCACCGCCGGCCCCGCGCTGTCGTGACAAGCGGAACAGTTGCTGGGATCGCCCGGAAACTTTGTGTGGATGGCCACGAAAGCGGCACTTGAGTGGACATTGGATATGGGACCTGGATTGATGAAATCATTCCGCATGTTGCGGCTGAGGCATACGAACAGGATGAGAAAACTGGCGATGATGGTGAACGCGACCACACGCTTCCGGATCGATCGAAGGGTTCTGCGCGGTTGGCATTTGGGAATCGCATTGCAGCAGGTTCCGTCCGGAAAAGGGCCGTTCTCACACTTGCCACCCCCGGTTCGCGGGCGCGTGCATGTCCAATGCCCCTTCACCTCTCCCGGTTTCACTGCTAACAGGGGCGCGCACTCATAAGTCGCCCGACACTTTCCCTTGGGTGAAGGACCGATCCGGCAAGGGCAACCCTCGCAGAGATGCCCGCACTCCCAATCCAGATTGGGGCGCACATACTCCTTCGAGGGGAATACCGATGAATGTTGGCTGGCTTTCATGTGCCGGAAAACGCGTGGACGAGGATGATATGCAGCACGCTGAAGATGAGCAGGGAATAGCTGAGCGGAATATGCGCGAACAGCCACAGCCGGAGAGAAGACTGTAACGCGTGCTGGTAATCGAGCATGTGCTTCTGAGCGACGAGGTCCCTCAGCTTGTCTAACATTTCCTGCTCGCTCTTTTTGGCATATCTTTGCACTTCATCAAACTGGGAAATGTGTGCAACCAGCGGAGCACGTGACTGCCGCAAGTGCGCCCAGCGGTTGCAGGACCTGGTGAAAAACATCCCAAGCCTTTTCGAATAAAATTCCGCGATGACAGGTGAGGTCTGGCCATCAACGCCTGCCGATACCAGCGCTTCGGCATCCACACGCAGGTTGCTCCGCACATAAGGGATGCGCTCGAAAGGTGTTTCGTATCCGGCAACCGTGAGCATCCGTGGAAAGGCCCGGCTGATCCAAAAGCCGATTACTCCCGTCACGAAAACAATCACATAGCACCAAGCGAGCAGTTGATTGAAAGTGCCCGCGGGCCATGACAAACCTATATGCACGAAAAACAACGCCCCCGAGAACACTCCCACATAAAGATGCAGTTGCATCCAGAAGCTGGCACTGCCGAGGCGCAGGAAAGGAATCCGTTTGCGCAGGTTGAAGAATGTAAGAAACAGCATCACCGCGAACAGCACCCAGCCGCTCAGGTAAGCGTGGCGCGGATACAATGGAGCGTATTGGATATAGACTATCAGCAGCCCGACGACCGACAACGTGGTCATCAAGGTGCTGACAAACCTCCTTCGGGTGAGCTCTATTTTCTTTTTAGCCACTGCGTGAGGGAGGTTACATGGGATAAATCCGTCCGGCTGAGAGCATCGTGCGGGCAAGCGTTTTGGCAGGCGGGGCCGCTTGTTTGCTCGACGCACAAGTCGCACTTGGTCGCTTTGAGGATGGGTTGGAACTCTTCATCCACCAGAAACTCGCCATCGCTGGATCTTACCTCGACCATGCGGATCGAATCATAGGGGCAATTCGCGGCACAGGTGCCGCATCCGATGCAGGTGGCCGGATTGATCACGACTTCTCCGCCGAAGCTTGTCCGGTGGATGGCACCAGTCGGGCAACCGATCATGCACACCGGGTCGATGCAGTGCATGCAGGCGTTCGCAATCATCAGATTGTCGATCATCGGTCCATGCCGCAGGAAGCGCGGGTTGCCATCGTGGGTCGAAGCGCACGCGCGCACGCAATCGTCGCAACGGGTGCAGCGGTCCATATCAATCACCATCGACTTCGTGCCGTTGAAAAAGCGATGCTCCGCCATGAACTCCATCAAGCTGGATGATGGCGCGCCACCGTCCTCCGCGGATCGTGCGTCCGCCGGTTCCAGCATGTTTTCCGGAACGGGGCTGGCAGGGAAATCCGTTTCCACCAATGCCCGGTTCGCGAATTTTTCGAGCGAAGGTGTTGGAATGAAAATCAGGTGGGCGTATCCCAGCGAGCGGAGCGTGTAAAGCGACTGCGCCTCCTGCCGGGGATTTTTCCAATGATTTGCGATCTCCTCATAACCGAACGCGCTGCCCGCCCCGATGTAGTTCAAGGTGCGCTCACCATTGCCATATTTCTGGCTCACCCGGCAGAATCCGGCGCTGATCAGATAGATCCCGTTACTGTATTCTCCTTCTCTGACGATGACCGGCTCGTTTGCGGAGATCGCCTGCTCACCATCCTTCGCCAGCTTGAGGTATGAGCCGGACCAGTTGTATTCACCGTAATTCTCAAGCTGGGCTTCCTGGCACAATTGCACGTACCCCGACTCTTCCAAGTGGCTGAAAAGCGGGTGATGCCGGAGGAAATTTTTCAGGGAGTTTTCCCGATAGATCTGATCGATCTGTTTCTTCAGCGCGGAATCATAACGCATGATGTCCCGCAGCCCTTCCCAACTGAATTCCAGCAGGAGGGTCCGCTTCGTAGATGCCACCACGGTGGCGGTTCTTGGCATCCGGCTGAGCGCTGAAATTTCACCGAACAACTGGCCCTTTTTCAGAGCGACGGTCTTTGAATCGGAAACGATCTGTGGATAATCCTGTAGATAGACGGAGCCGCTTTTCCTGTTGATGGAGGCGTTGGGATTGTCCTTCGCACGCGGGGATTTTTTGCTCCATCCCTCCGGTTCCGGGTGGTTGTTCCACAATTGGGCGACACGCGCGAAGAAGCTCTTTTTGACACTGGGTGCGCGCCCCAGAAGCTGGGGATCAATTTGCGGACGCAGGATCACATCGACCTCACCCTCCAGGACCAGATAGGCCGAAGTTCCGTAATCGTCCTTTCGCAGGATGATTTCTCCGGCGGCGTACTCGCGCACGGCAGTGTCAGCCCGCAAGATCCCACGCAGAGGGGTGCCGGCCGGAAATGCGCGCTCGTCCATGCTGGCGAATGGTTCCGTTGCCATCAGCATGTCCAGCGTGGCATCGCTCATCTCCGGATCCAGCGGATCATCCCAGCGGCCGGGACGGGCCGTCTGGCGGGTGATGCTTGCTAGAGATGTATGAGATTCTGCCATATTGAGCGCCTTAGGCATCGATTACCATTTTTCCTCTTGGTCGGCAAATGCAGCTCAGGCAGGTGCCGTCTTCCGGAGCAGCCCCGGGTTCCAGAATGTATTCGACTTCGCCATGTTTGATCGCCACCAGGCAGGATCCGCAACTGCCCGCACGACAACCTCCTTCAATGGTGGTGATTCCGTTTTTCTCCGCAAACTCCAGAAGGTTCTCCATTTGGGAATCCCACGGCACTGTTTTTCCAGATCGGGCGAACTCGATCGGGATCACCGGTTGGCCGGCTGTCTCGGATTCGGCCTTGGCCTCTTTCGGCCCGCTCTTAACGGTGGCCGGGCCAAAGGCTTCGAATTTCACGTCCTTCTTCGGCACACCCCAGTCGTACAGGCCGTTGACGAGGGTATCCATAAACGGCCCGGGACCGCACAGATAGTATTCGTAATTGCTGGAAGGCAGAATCTCCTTCATCAGGTCATTCGTGACGCGGCCCTCGTGGTGATATGCCTCGCCCCGGACGTCCCCGGCAAGCGGACGGCTGTAACAGATGTGGAGCCGCATGTTAGGATTGGCCTTCTGCAATTCGATGACTTCGTCCCGGAACATGTGGTCAACGCTGTTGCGGCAGCCGAAGAAAAAGTAAATTTCCCTGTTGTCCTTGATATGGGTTAAAAAGCGGGCCATCGCCAGCATTGGCGTGATGCCGATGCCGCCGGAGATGAGAACCACCGGACGATCGACCTCAACATCAAGAAAGAACCGGCCACTGGGAGCTTTGACATCGAGGATGTCGCCTTCCTTGATCTGGTCACTGAAGTAGCTGGAAACAATCCCCGGCGGTATGCCGGGTTCGTTCGCCGGCGCTAAGGCGCGCTTGATCGTGACCCGATAATGGTCGTCAACAAGAGCGCCGTCCGAGAGCGAATAACAGCGGACCAGAGGCTTGCCGGCGTTCGGCGGATGCAGTTCGAAAGTCAGATATTGACCGGGCTTGAACGGTGGCAGCGGCCTGCCGTTGTGTGGAGTGAGATAGAACGAGTAGGTGTCCTCGCACTCTTCCACTTTCTTGGAAACGGTGAACTTGCGATATCCATTCCAGGCGGATTCCGGTGCCGCCTGCGCCCGAAGGTTCAGGATCTCGATTTTTTTGTTCAGTGCGTCGAGCTCGAGCCGGTTCCGTTTCGCCTCGAAACGATATCTGGCTGCCACGGTCCACCATTGGGTGACGACGTATCCTAACATCGTGACGCCACCGGTTAACCCAATCGCAAGGAGAGGGTTCGAAATTGCCGAACTTAAGATCTCGGAGTTCAGATTATTGGTGGATGGACGGATTTTTAAAGCAGTGCATGAGGGGGATGTTTGTGGTCTTTTACGTGGCCCGTTCAAATCCAGCCAGCGCCTTCAACCAAGCTATTGACCCGCCGGGCGTGGCACAAGCAGGGAAGAAGGATTTCACGATTTTTCTGGGGACACGCTTTGGGACCCACGACACTCTTCTCGTTTCTTTCACTCCGGAGGGTTCTGCGACGGGGGAAACTACCCCGAATTCAGCTTCGTGCCGTTCCACGCGAGCCGGCAGCTTGCGAGTCTCTGCCTTGGGTGTTTCTCTATAAGCTTGCCACCTCACCCCTTGAAATTTTTAGATTCATTGGAGTGGGGAAGAATCGACTATTTTTGACGGCAATGATGTCGGTGTGTGTCCCGCAGGTCGGGGCAGGGGAGCCACTTGACACGGCAAAGGTAATTGGCTTGCAGACTTGCATGACCAGCGGCTGCCACGGCGGGGCAGGGCTTGATCGTGGAGCTTATACGATTTTCAAACGTTTTGATCCCCATTCCGAAGCCTCCGCCACCCTGACCAACGGGCGTTCCAACGCGATGGCCCGACAGCTTGGGATTGAAAATGCCGCGGAGTCAAAAAGCTGCACGATCTGCCACTCGCCGATGAGCCAGGTGCCTCCGTCCAGGATGGCGGCACCTCCGGAAGGGCACGCGGTTGACAGCGGGGTCTCCTGCGCCAACTGCCATGGCCCCGAGGAAAACTGGCTGCTTTCCCACACAAGGCCGGATTACCCGAAAGACGCTCTTGCGCGGCTCGGCATGCGGCAACTGGGCAGCGCCTATCAGCGGGCAAACAACTGCGTCGCCTGTCACCAGAATCTCAGCGACGAGCTCGTGAAGGCGAAACACCCGCCGTTGGTCTTCGAGCTGGACGGCCTGCTGGTGGCCGAGCCCAAGCACTGGCGCGAAGAGGAGGGATTTTCTAACACGAAAACCTGGTTGGTCGGGCAAGCGGTGGCATTGCGCGAAACCGCGGCGCAAGCCAATCGTGAACCCGGTGAGCGCAGGTCCGCCGAAATCGAGGCCATTGGAGCATTGTTGAAAGCAACAGGCACCGGCTGGAATGACTCGTCCAAAGATCTCGTTCGCGCGGCGGATGAATATGCAAAACGAATTTCGAGCGGGCCGATGAGTCAGGAACAAACCCGCACGATATTGTCAAAACTGATAGGCGATCGTTCGCCCTTTCAAGCCGATGCCTTCAGCGCGGTTGCCCCCGGATTTCGCTCGTGGTCGGTGGGCTATTATGCCGAGCGCCTGACACTGGCCATCGATCGCCTGAACCAGTCACTTGTCGCCGCCGGACAGCCGGCGGTGATCGGCAAGGAACTGCTGGACGCGCTGTTCGATGCCGCGAAACCGCCGGAAAGCTTCGATGCTGACACAGCCGATCAGTTCGTCAAAAAACTCGATCGGATCTCTCTCCACGTTTCGGAACAGGGCCGATGATCTTCAATCCATGGAATTTTTGAATTCATGAGCGACGGATTTCTCAGAACAGGCAGTCGTCTTTTGGCGGCCTGTTTGAGCGTCCTGTTGACGACGACCTGTTATCATCCGCCGCATGTGCATACTCCGGATTGGGATTTGGCGAAAGGGGAGAAGCGTCCGGATCGTCTCACCGCCCAGCAAACCTTGTCCGATGTCCTGCCGGCGAGCCCCGCCTCTTTCTCTCCCGATCCGAGTCCGAATCCCCCGCTGGAACCCGCCTTGCCTGTTTTTGAAATCACGGAGGAAACCACTATTGATAGAGATTTCCTGCTGCCCCCGACGCAATTCAACCCCGATCCTGGAGCTGGAATGGATGCCGGTGTCCTCGCTGGTGAAGAGGACAAACCTCGGGAAAGCGGCCGGTTTTTCAAAGACGGCCCCGCCGATGATCGTTTCTTCAGCCGGGATGCGGGTGTCCCGAAGGAATCTCCCAAGTATGTCCCGAGCATCCCCGAGGATTTGCAATTGCCGCGGCAGGGATTGGAGCAGCGCCGGATAGATGCCGAACTGGTGCAGGGCCCGGAGGGGCGTTACGAACCTGACATCGACGAGCCGTTAGTCCTGCCCAGAAAAGATGTCCGCTATGAGGAGCACATTTCAGAAAACTGGCACGCGGGTCATCACGAGCCTTCTGACGATCCGCCCAACGCCCTTTCTGTCGAGGATCGCTACCGGGTTGCGACGGGAGTGTGGAATCGCTACCTCGATGATAGTCTCGCAGAAACTCCCTACGAGAGAAAGACGCCATACCTCTGGCACCCCTACTATCAGAGTTTGCTGAAGGGCGATCTTCCCATCATCGGACCGGACATTTTCGTTTCGCTGACCCTGCAAAACAGCACTGAGATCGAGCAGCACGAAATCCCCATCCCCTCGGGTGTCAGCACGGCGCGGCCATCCAGTTCGGAATTTTACGGCAGGGGCGATCAGACCGTCATCAATACCAATACCAGTCTAACATTCGATTTGTTCAAGGGAGAAACTTCGTTCAAACCGGTCGAGTGGCTGTTCCGCATCCAGCCTGTTTTCAACACCAACTACGTCTCTGGTTACGAGGCAAACGTCATCTCGCCGGACCCGCGCGGGCTGGACCAATCCACGTCCAATCCACCCAACAATTCCGGCATCGGAAATCCCGGCGATGTTGGCGGATTCCTCGATCCTCTGCTTTCTCCCGCCAACGGAAATCTGCATGGAACGAGGGCAACCGAGCGATTTGAGAACCAAGTCGGATTGCAACAGTTCTTTTTGGAATCGCACCTGCTGGATCTATCTGAAAATTACGACTTCGCGGCCTTGCGGGTAGGCACTCAAACATTCAACGCCGATTTCCGCGGCCATGTATTTCTGGACTCGAACTGGGGATACCGGCTTTTCGGCAACCTGCAGAAAAACCGCATCCAGTATAATCTGGCGTTGTTCGACCTTTTCGAAAAAGAGTCGTTTTCAGAGCTGAACACCTTCGATGACCGCCACCAGAACGTCCTTGTCGCCAACGTCTATTATCAGGATTTCCTCACCGAAGGCTACACCGCCGAATTCAGTTTTCTGGCCAACTGGGACAATGGAAGCCGCACCGGCCTGACCTATGACAGCGCGGGAAACATCGTCCGCCCGGCACCCATCGGCACCGTGGCTCCTCACGATCTCGAGGCCTATTACCTGGGCTGGAATGGCGAGGGCCACATCGGTCGTGCGAACATCAGCCATTCGCTCTACCACGTGTTCGGCAAGGACGATATGAATGGTGTTGCCGGGCGCGAGGTGGACATCAGCGCCTGGATGGCGGCCATGGAAGTTTCCGTCGATACCAACTGGATGCGCCACAAGTTCACCCTCTTCTGTGCATCGGGCGACGACGATGCGACCGACGGCACGGCGACAGGGTGGGACGCGATCGTGGATAGCCCGAATCTCATCGGCGGCCCCTTCAGCTACTGGGAAAGGCAGGGAATGAATCTCGGCGGCACGGGGGTCGCGCTGAAGCAGCGTCTGAGCCTGATTCCCGACCTGGGTTCCAACAAGTTATTGGGCCAGTCGAATTTCGTCAACCCCGGCATCTTCATCGCCGGACTTGGCGAGGAATGGGAGCTAACACCTCGCGTGAAGGCATTCGCAAACCTGAATTACCTCCTGTTCATGGACACGGATTCCATCGCCACCGCGCTTCTGACGGATGACATCAATCGGGAAATCGGCTGGGATCTCAGCTTCGGCATGGAATATCGGCCTCTGCTGATCGACAACCTGAAACTGAACGTCGGGCTGGGAATGTTGTTTCCCGGAGAAGGTTTTAAAGACATCTATAGCACGTCCCCGACTCCTGTGCCCGGTTACACCTCCTCAGGTTCCAATGGTATTTCCGATGTCCTCCTCAGCGGTTTCCTGTCCGCAAACATGACTTTCTAAATGAACCGACTCACCATCTTCCTCCGCATCATCTGGGCACTGGCTGTTAGCGGGGCAGCCTTGTCCGCGCAAGATGTGGCCCCGGATTACAGGAACCTCTTCGGGCCTCCGATCGCTGCAGCGGATTCTCCGAAAGGCAAGGGTGCGGCAATCCCGAAGGCCAACAAGGTGGATCAATCCAAAGCCGCAGCGATGAAAAAAAGCAGCGGCTGCATTTCCTGTCATGAGAACTCGCACGATCCGCATGCCAGTGAATTCGTCCGCCTCGGGTGCACGGACTGCCACGGTGGCGATCCCACTCCCGGCCTGACGATGCGCCAGGCACACCCGGCACCGCGCAATCCCGTTTTTTTTGAAAGCTCGGCGAACCCAAATTCCAGCGATGTCCTGCTCAACCATGAATCTCCCGAGTTCATCCAGTTTATAAACCCGGGGGACCTGCGCGTGGCCAAGAAGACCTGCGGCGACTGCCATGCGGAGTCCGTCGATCACGTCGATCACAGCATGATGCGGCACGGCGCGATGCTCTGGGGCGCGGCGGCCTACAACAACGGGTCCTATCCGCTCAAAGATTCGATATTTGGCCAAGCATACGGCTCTAACGGCGTTGCTCTCGCCCTGCAAAGTCCGATCAAGGTCACGCCGGAAATGCAGAGAACGATGGGCATCGTGCAGGAAATTTTTCCGTTGCCGCGTTTCAACGTCTCGCAAACGGGCAACATTTTCCGGATCTTCGAAAAGGGCGGAACCAAGCTCGCGGAACTTGGCAATCCCGATCCTTTCGAGTCGCCCGGCAAGCCGTTCCGTCGCCTTGGCGAGCGGGGGCTCGGCACTCTATCAAGGGTCGATCCTGTCGTCATTGGTGCGCAGAAGACACGGCTGCACGATCCGTTGCTGGACTTCCTCGGATCTAACAATCGTCCGGGTGATTACCGTTCCAGCGGTTGCACGGCATGCCACGTCGTCTATGCGAACGACCGCTCTCCTTCAAATTCCGGTTGGTATAGCGCCTTCGGAAACCAAGGTCTGTCGTTCAATCCGGACCCGATGATTTCCAAAAAGGAAAAAGCCCACCCCATCGCCCACAAATTCACCCGCAGCATCCCATCCAGCCAATGCATCACGTGCCACATGCACCAGGGCAATTTGTTTGTGAACCCCTACCTTGGATACACCTGGTGGGATCAGGAATCCGACGCGGAGTTCATGTATCCGAAGGAGCAGCACAACCCGACGGACGAGGAAATGGTCAAATCGCTGCGTGCGAATCCCGAAGCGGCGGCAGCGCGCGGCCTCTGGGGTGATGTCAATTTCCTCGAGAAAACCGCGGAGCTGAATCCCCAACTGAAAGAGACCCAGTTCGCTGACTACCACGGCCACGGATGGGTGTTCCGCGCCGTGTTTAAAAAGGACCGCGAAGGGAATTTACTAACCTTGAAAGACGAGAAAATTTCGCCTGACGACAAGGACAAGTTCAAGAAGGCCGTGCACCTCAAGGACATCCACCTCGCGAGGGGAATGCAGTGCGTCGATTGCCATTTTCTCAACGATTCCCACGGCAACGGCTTGCTCAATGTCGAGCCACGGGCGGCCACCGCGATCACCTGCATCGATTGCCACGGAACCGTTAGCGCACACACCACCCTTGTCACCTCCGGCAAGGGCGGCACTCTCTCGGAAGAAGGAAAAATCAAGCCCGTTGATCTGCACGAAAGCAACACTCCGTTCGGCCCCCGTTTCACTTGGAGCGCGGACGGCAAGCGGCTGATGCAGCAGTCTTCGATGGAGCCGAACCTCCAGTGGGAAATCCCTCAAACTCTCGACACCGTCACGCCCGGATCCGACCACTACAACATCATGAGCGCTTATGCGAAAACGCTGAAGCGCGACGGAAAAAGCTGGGGAGCTGTCCCCGATGATTCCAAGAAATGTGAGAAGGACCTCGCCCACAGCAATGAGGCGATGGACTGCCAGACCTGCCACACGTCATGGGCGACCAGTTGTTTCGGCTGCCACATGCCGATGGAGGCGAACTCAAAAATGGCCGCTAACAAATTCGAAGGAACCACTTCCCGGAATTTCAGTTCATACAATCCCCAGGTCGTGCGCGACGATGTCTTTATGTTAGGTCGGGACAGCACGGCCAAGGGAAACCGGCTGGCAGTTCTGCGTTCGTCGAGCGCTGTGGTGGTCGGCTCCCAAGGAACGAACCGCGAACAGTTTTACAGCCAGCAGCAGACCGTCTCAGCCGAAGGTTACTCCGGCCAAGCCTTCAACCCCCACTTCGCCCACACCACCAGTGGCGTTGGCACGACGAAAAACTGCACGGACTGCCACATCTCGGATAGCAACGATAACAACGCGATCATGACGCAGCTCCTCGGGTTCGGCACGGGCACGGTTAACTTTTTCGGAAGATTTGGCTATGTCGGGACCGATGACCACGGGCTGTCCGGTGTCGCATGGACCGAGCGTACCGAGCCGCAGGCGGCGATCGGCAGCCACCTGCATCGAATCGCCTATCCGACCAACTACAGCGAGCATCTCGCCAACCACTCGATCCTGAAAACCGGCTATCACCACGAAGCCAAGGGCGGCGTTCCGGACCTGCAGGCGCGGGGTGAATACCTCTACGCCGCTCTCGGGAAGAACGGCTTTGGCGTGTTTGATATCGCCAACATCGATAACAAGAATTTCTCCGAGCGCATCACCACTTCCCCGGTGTCACCCTTCGGGCAGGACACGTTTATTAAAACCGCCAATGCCACCTCCGTCGCCTTGCCGAGCACTCTCATCAACGATCCCAAGCGCAACCGGCTCCCGCAAAACGAGGAACAGCCGATCGCCGAATATCACGGTTACGCCTTCGTGACCGATCTCGAGGAAGGACTCATCGTGGTCGATGTCGCGACCCTGCTCGATGGCAATCCCGCGAACAATTTCCTCCAACGGGCCGCCACTTTCAATCCTAACGGGACTCTCAACGGAGCCCGCCACGCCTGGATGGCCGGACAGTGGCTCTACATCACCACCTCGCGCGGACTGGCCGTGATCGACGCATCGAATCCTAAATCCCCGGTTCTCGCCGGCGGCTATTCCGGCCCCGCCCTGCACGGCGCGCGTCAATCCACCGTCCAGTGGCATTACTGCTTCGTCACCGATGACGACGGCGTGAAAGTCTTCGATGTTTCCGAGCCGGCGAAACCCACCCCGATTTCTGCGGCGTCCATTTCATTGGCAAATACAGGCGGTCTCTACGCTGCTAGAACCTATCTGTATGTCGCCAACGGCCCTCAAGGCCTCGCCATCATTGATATCAAAAACCCGGAAAAGCCGCGCCTCCTCAGTCATTTCACCGCGGGCGGCCAGCTCAACGACGTTCGCGATGTCCAGGTCGGTTCCGTGAGCGCCTCCATGTATGCGCTCGTCGCCGACGGTCACAATGGCATGCGGGTCCTGCAAATGATTTCCCCGGAAAACGTTCCCGGGCACATGGGCTTCTCACCCAAACCCGAGCCAAAACTCATCGCCACCTACCCGACCGAAGGCGCGGCCGTCAGCATCTCCCGCGGCCTCGACCGAGACCGCGCTGTCGATGAAAGCGGCAACCAAACCGCAGTCTTCGGTCGTCGCGGCTCCCGCCCTTTCAATCTTGAGGATATGAAAGCCTTCTTCCGTAAACCCACGGGCGAAGGGCAGGGGACCCGCAACGGCCCCATGTATAAAGTCTCCGACGTCAAACACGGCGAAAACGACACCCTCCTCGACACCTACGGAAAAACCCTCGCGCCCACCCTTCAGTTTACGATTCCAAAATCGGCGGAGCGGGATGAACCACCGCCATACAGGGGGCGCTTGAGACAGCGGAGAGCCCCCGACGGAATGCAATGGTGAACGAGCCAATGCGGGGCAATGCGCTTTCCTGAATGCTCAAGTTACAAATGTAGGATCGCTCCAGGCGACCAAACCAAAATGAGAGCAGTGATGCTCCCATTTCTCGTCAGCGCAGTCGCTCCGCTGCAGAGCAAACAACCTGCTTCACTCGTCACAAATGCAGGCGTATTCGGGGTTGTGGCATTTGCCACATTCACTGATGTCCATGGGGATGCGGAAGTTTTTAGGCTTGGCATCGGCAGCGGTTTTCACCTGGACGACGATGGTGTAGTGCTCGCCTTCCGGCAGCGGGGTTTTTGAAACGAGGAGATCTCCTTTTTTCTCAAACTCCATTTTCACCTTGCCGCTCGGGGCCTCGGCGGTGGCGGTGATGACCTGGGCGGCGACGGGCTGGGCTTTCATGGCGGCATCATAGAAGGCGATGCTAACGGTACGGTCTTTCTCGATGAAGAACTCGGCTTGCTGGGCATCGACTTCGAGGATGCGTCCCTTGCGGGGTCCTGCCTTGACGGTGGCGGCAGCGAATGCGCTGCTGGTGAAGGCGACGAGAAGGGCGGCGGTGAGAAGTTTGCTGATGGTTTTCATGTTTCGATGGGTGGTTGGTTTCTTGGTTTGGTTTTTCTCTCAAGCCATTCGTAGAGCAGTGGCACGACGAGCAGGGTGAGGAAAGTGGATGTCACGATGCCACCGATGACGACGGTGGCAACCGGGCGCTGGACTTCGGCCCCGGCACCGGTGGCGATGGCCATGGGAAGGAAGCCTAACGAGGCGACCAGCGCGGTCATGAGCTTGGGCCGCAGGCGGGTGAGAGTGCCTTCTACGACGGCGTCTCGCAGGGATTTCCCTTCCTCTCGTAGCTGATTGATGAAGCTGATGAGCATGATCCCATTGAGCACGGCGATGCCACTGAGGGCAATAAATCCGACGGCGGCGGAAATGGTGAACGGCATCGCCCGCAGCCATAGGGCGATGATGCCTCCGGAGACGGCGAGCGGTACGCAGAGGAAGATCAACGTGGCTTGCCGGAGGGACCGGAAACTCAGGAAGATGAGCACGAAAATCAGCCCCAAAGCGAGCGGCACGACAATCGTTAGACGAGCCTTCGCTTCCTTGAGGTTCTTGAACTGGCCGCCGAACTCGAAGTAATAGCCATCGGGAAATTTCACCTGCTGATGGATCGCCTTGGTGGCTTGCTCCACGAAGCCGGCGGTATCCCGGCCGCGGACGTTGATCATCACGGAGACACGGCGCTGGGTGTTCTCCCGTGAAATCTGGTTTACCTGTTCCACGAGTTTTACCTTGGCGATCTGACCGAGCGAGAGCAACGCACCTTCTTCGGTGCGCAGCGGCAGCCGCTCCATGGCGGGGATGTCCGCACGCCGGTCTTCCGACAGGCGCACGATGATGGGTGTGCGGCGGTTGCCCTCGATGAGCGTGCCGACGTTGGCACCGGCGAGCGCGGTTTCTATCAGGCAGTTCAGATCATCCGCATGGACGTTGAATTTCTGCATGGCATCGCGATCGGGCTGGACCTCGATCATTGGGACCTTGCCAATGGCGTCGAATTCGGTTTCCGCGCCACCCGGGATTTCGTTGAGCGCCGCACGGACTTGGCCCGCCAGGCTTTCGAGTTCGTCGTAGTCCTCGCCGTAGATCTTGCAGAGGAGGTCGGCCCGTGAACCCGCCATGATTTCGTTGAAACGCATTTGGATGGGCTGCGAGACCAGGAGGTTTTGCCCCGGCACCTGATTGAGCACGCGGGTTCTCATCAGATTTCCCAACGCCTCCTTGGTGATGGGCTTGCCGTCCACCATCCGCCAGGTTTCGCGGGGCTGGAGCATGACGTAGGTGTCGGAAACATTCGGTCCCATCGGATCGGAGGCGACTTCCGCAGTGCCGATACGGGAAAATACGTCACGGATTTCCGGGAAGTCCCGGCGGAGAATGGTCTCGGATTGTTTCTGTAATTCGACCGATGAAGAAAGCCCCGCACTGCTAGTGCGGATGAATTGGAGGGTGAAATCCCCTTCGTCGAGCTGCGGGATGAATTCCGAGCCGAGCCGGGAAAAGATCACCAGCGAAAACCCGAAAAGTGCGAACATCGGCAGGATCACCAGCCAGCGGAAGCGGAGGCCGAAGTTGAGGAGCGGCGTATAAAGTTTTTTCACCAGCGAGACGAGCCAGTTGTCCTTTTCCTGGATATTGCCTCCTAGCAGATAGGAGCAGAGGACTGGCATCAGGCTGAGGGCGAGCACGAGCGAACCGCCGAGGGCGAGCATGACCACCACGGCCATCGGGGCGAACATCTTACCCTCGATCCCTTGGAGAGCGAGGATCGGCAGATAGACGACGGTGATGATGAGGACGCCGAAGAACATCGGATTCGCGACCTCCTTGGCCGAACGCAGGACTTCGCGGGATCGCTCTTGGGGCGTCAGTTTGCGACCGAGCGCATGCTGCCTTTCGCCGAGATGGCGGACGATGTTTTCCACCATGACGACAGCGCCGTCGATGATGAGACCGAAGTCCACCGCGCCGAGACTCATGAGGTTTCCCGAGACTCCCAGGCGGATCATTCCGGTCATGGCGAAAAGCATGGAAAGCGGGATGACGAGAGCGACGATGAAGGCGGCACGGAAATTTCCCAACAGCAGAAACAGAACGGCGACGACAAGCACCGCGCCTTCGAACAGATTTCGTTCAACCGTGTGGATGGTGCGATTGACCAATTCGCTGCGGTCATAAACGGGCTTGATACTCACGCCTTCCGGGAGTTTCTCCTGGATTTCTTCCAGCTTGGTCCTAACCGACTGTGCGACGAGGCGGGTGTTTTCTCCGGCGAGCATGATCGCGGCTCCGACCAGTGCTTCCTGTCCCTCATGCGTGCTGGCTCCGGTGCGGAACGACGAACCAATGCCAACCGTGGCGACATCGCTCAGCAAAATCGGGCGGACACCCGCTCCGAATTTCAGCGGCAGCTTGGCGATTTCCTCCGCCGAGGTTACCCGTGTCGGAGCACGCACGATCAATTGCTCGCCGCCGATTTCGATGGAGCCTCCGCCGGCGTTTTTCGTGTTCTGCTCCACCATTTCCGCGAGGGCATCCAGCGAGAGTCCAGCCGCCGCGAGCTTGGCGGGATCCGGCTGGATGATGAGTTCGCGTTCGTAACCACCGCTCCGGTTGACCTCAGCCACGCCGTGGGTGCTGCGCAGAAGCGGCTTGACCGTGTATTCCTGGATCTGCCAGAGCGCCATGAGCTGCGCCTCGCGGGTGGCGGGCTTGCCTTTGGCCTCGGCGGTGTAATCGAGCGTGTAGTAGAAGATTTCTCCCAGACCGGTGGCGATGGGGGCGAGTTTGGGAGTGAGTCCGGGAGGCAATTCATCCAAGACGCCTTGAAGACGCTCGGTGACGAGTTGCCGGGTCCGATAGAGATCCACACCATCCTTGAAGGTCATCGTGATTTGCGAGAGACCGAACTTGGAAAGCGAGCGCAGTTCCACCATTTCCGGCAGACCCGCCATTTCGCTTTCTATCGGAAATGAAATCAGTTTCTCAATCTCCTCCGGCGCGAGCGCGGGCACGGCGGTGTTGATCTGGACCTGGGGATTGGTGATGTCCGGCACGGCGTCGATGGGCAGCCGCAGCATGGCCCACACTCCGACACCGATGAGAACAAGCGTGGCAAGCAACACCGCGACGCGCTGCCGCATGACCGCTTCGAGAAGATGATTCAGCATGACGTGTTAGTGTCCACAGGTGCAGGCTTTACCACCGCGAAGCACTTGCAGCTCGGCCATCCACAGCGACATGACGGGCTTGGTCACGATCTGATCGCCTGAGTATAGGCCATCGGTGATTTCCACGAATTTGTCGTTGGAAGCGCCGACCTTGACGGGGGTACGGACGTAGAAATTTCCGTTCACGGCATAGACGAATGTCCCCTCTGCGGTCTTCAAAAGCGCGGCAACGGGGACGGCGGCAACCGAACCATTGGCGGGTATGTCGATGGTTCCCTTGAAGTTGATGCTCTGGGGCAGCGGTTGGCTGATGGAAATGGTGACCTCCAGATCGCGGGCCGTGCCGAAGGGAATCTTATCAATGCTTTGGACCACGCCTTTCAATTCCGGCGCAATGCCCTCGCCTGCCAGTTTTATTTCCGTCCCAGGCTTGATGAACGCCGACTGTTGGACCGTGAGAGGCCCGTTGGCGGCTTGTGAGCCTGTGGCGGTGAAATCAAGGGTCAGTGTTGACGGCACTTCTTCCTCGGTCACCTCGGCAGTCTGAAAACCGATGGACTTCTTCATCTCTTCGGTTAGAGAGACTCCTTCGCCTTTTTTGAACTTGGCGCCGTTTTCGGGAGCTTTCTCCGCGACTTTGGCGGTGGCCGCGTCGGACTTCTGACACGACGTGCCAAGGGTGGTGATGGCACCGAGGGCCACGCACGCGAGAATAGTTAGGGATGAATTTTTCATGGCGTTACTTGTTTGAATTTTTGGCAGTGGTGGAACCGACGAGTTGTTCGAGGTCCAGTGAGGCGCGGAGAACTTCAAGGCGGCTGGCATTGATGGCTTCGGTGGCTTCGAGGTATTTATCCTGCATTTCGATGTAGGTGCTGATGGGCACGGCCCCGAGGCGGTAGTGGCGGTCGGCAAGGCTTGCCGCTTCGGCGAATGTTTGGAGGGAGTCGGGCTTCCAACCATCGAGTCTTTTCCGCTGGGTTTCAAGGATCAGCCATGCCTCGGTGATTTCGCGTTCGACATCGCGGAAGGTCGATTGCAGCGCTGCCTCGGCCTGCATCCGTCTCGCCTCGCTGGTGGTGACCGCCGCCCGACCATCGTCCCACAAGGGTAGCGGCAACGAGAGCGTTAGACCGATGACGGTTTCCTTATCTCCGGCATTCTCATGGGAAACGGATGGTCCCACGGTGAAGGTCGGGTATCGCTCGTTCTGAGTGAGCGCGACTTTCAAGCCTTGTTGTTCCAGCTCCGCCCGGCGGACGCGGATTGCGTAATTTCCTTGGGCGGCTTGACTGAGCAGCGTCACAAGTGGCGCAGGCTTCGCGCTCTCGTATTCGGTGCGTTTCACCTGCAATGGCGAATCGGCGCGACGGCCCATGAGTTGGTTGAGTTCCAGCATGGCCTTCTGCATTTCCACCGCTGCTTCGCTGGCCTTGCGCTGCACGGTGATTTCAGAGGCTTCGAGAATTTTGGTTTCCAGCAGCGGTGCGATGCCGCCCGGTTCACGCTGCACGATCACTTCCTTCACGCTGGTAATTCGATTCGCCACATCGGCGGCAGCGGCGGCGTTCTCCTGTTGGGTCGCCAGCGAGTAGCCGAGGATCTTCACCCGTGCGGCGAGAAACGCGCTGAATTGATTCAATCCAAGTTCGGCAAGTGCGATGTCACGGTCTGCAATCGCCTTTCGCAATCCAAGGCGGCCCGGCCATTCGATGGGTTGGGCCAGAGCCACGGCAAAGGCAACGCCTTCTGCCTGGGCATTGTCTCCACGCACCCGCTTTTGACCGAGATTGAGATTGAGTTCAGGATTCGATAATTTCCCTGCCACGCTGCGGTTCGATTTAGCGACAGCGATTTCGGCCTTGTAGAACTTAATTTCCGGATTGGCCGACAGCGCCTGCGTGACAAGGCCATTGATGGTGACAGCGACGGGTTCCGGTTCGGCATGGATGAGGGTGACTGTCGCCCCCAACACTGAAAGAAATGTTCCTGCAAATGGCAGGTGCCGCATCGGAGCGACTAAAGAGATTCTGGATGTCATGGAATGAGTGATGAAAACTTGGAAATTGGCGATCTTCGTGCGGACTTCGATCCTGAGATCGGGACGCGGCATACCTGTCCGGCAGCGCACGAAAAGCCAACCTAACAATAGATGGCTTCACACGGGGCTAACACCCCGGATCAAATGTTCCAGACTCCAAGCAGCGCTCGCCACTCGCCTGGCACGTCGGGGCCGCGGATTGGAACTGAAGGAACAAAAGCCTCTTTCAATTCCATCACTGGACAGGGCGGAACGCACGCGTCCAGAGCGGCCAAACAAAACGAAATTGGAAACAAAAGAAACGGCGGAGCGGGATTGGTGGCGTCCGGCAGCTTCTTTACCTCAATGCAGCAGGAATCGCCCTTTTCGGTTGAGCCACAGTCCGGGCAACATTTCACCTTACCGGTGGATGTCTCGCCGTAGGTGGCAAAACCGGCAGTGTGCACCTTCTTTTCCAAGAAGCAGGTCCGCATGGGAGCGGCTGCCGCCGGGATCATGATCCCGAAGCACAGCAAAAGAAGAGCTGCCATCACACGTTGCACTGCCCGCATCTGACGCCGGAGGTGAGAAGGGTCAAGAATATATTGCGACAGAATTTATTGCGAGGGAAGAGCGTTTTCACATGGGAATCCTCCATGGATTCGTGCGGTTGGCCGGATGGTTATCCCAAACTTGGTGTTTATTGAATGGCTGATTTGCTGCCGGAACCGCTTCCAATTACCGACCAAAAGTTAGACCCAAAATGAGCAATACTCCTACAGAGAAGAGCGTGACGCTCAGGATAAATTCCCCGATGCCGGCAGCCAATGTTCAACGACTTCCATCCTTTCTCAAAGGAGCAGAAACATTCTTCGCGACGCGACTGGCGCAATAAATGATCAAGCGGCGCATGGCTGCACTTCCTTGCGGATGGCTTCGCCTTTTTCCCGATCGGCACGCATGAATTCGTAATCGAGCTGGAGATTCATCCACATGCCGGCGGGGATACCGAAGAAGCAGCTTAGGCGAAGGTCGTATTCGGGAGTGCAGCGGCGTTTGCCCTGTTTCATCTGCGTGAGGTGGGGCGCGGGAATCCCACAACGGCGGGCGATCTCCGCCTGAGATAGTCCGGATTCTTCAAGCGTTTCGCGGAGGGTTTCAGCGAAGAAGTTGAGCAGCGGGATGAGTTGCGGTTTCTTTTTCATGGCGGTGGCTCAGTGATAGTCAGTGATTTGGACGTCGGCAGCATTGCCGTCTTTCCAGCGGAAGACGACACGCCATTGTTGATTGATGCGGATGCTCCAGAAACCCTTGAGATTTCCGGAGAGTGATTCGAGACGGTTGGAAGGTGGTTGGCGGAGTTGGTCGATGGCGATGATCCGGTGCAGTTGCCGAAGTTTCATGAGCGCCCGAGGCTGAATATCCCCGGGGAATTTCCGGGAGTATTCTCCATCGAAGACTTTTGATGTTTCCTTGCAGGTGAAGTTTTCGATCACTTGCCAATGATTATTACCATATTTGATAATAGTCTCAAGGAAGAAAATTGCAGAGGATCACCATCGAGGCTTCTCAATTCTCGACAAGGGGGTTCCAATCGCCATTGAAACCGAGGTTCTCCGTCATTTCCGAACATCATGTGCAGACTATTGCTCCTCGCCCCTCTCTCGCTTTGTGTCCTCGGCTCCTGCAAGGACAATGAGATCCGCACCTACAAGGTTGCCACGGATTCCGCATCAGGAAATTCCGCGGCAGTTCCTGCGGGGCCAATGGGTGGGGTTCCCAAGGGAGAAACAGCCCAAGACGACGCGGCTCGTTCAGGTTCGGTGGTTTGGCAGGCTGCGGCGGATTGGAAACAGGAGCAAGCGGGGCAGTTTCTCACTGCTGCTTACACGTTGCCGGGAGGCGGGCGGGTAACGATTTCGAAGCTCCCCGGTGATGGCGGAGGCCTTGCTGCGAACATCAACCGCTGGCGAGGCCAGATGGGGCTGAAGCCGCTTGCCGACAAAGAGGTGTCCGGGCAGCCGCTTAAGATCGCGGGCTCGGATGCGGAAATACTGCTCTTCAATCTCACCTCGGAAAGTTCCGCGGACGATGCCGATGGGATACTTGCGGGAGTTCTTCCGCTGAAATCGGAAACTTGGTATTTCAAATTCACCGGCCCTGTAGGTGTTCTAAAAAAATCCGGCGGGATTTTCATGGAGTTCCTGCAAACCGTCCGCAAGGGGGGCGGGGGAGCAAGCGCTTCCACGGCAAATCCGGCACCTGCTTCTAGCAGTGCGAAAAAGATCCATGTGACGCCGCCCGCGGGCTGGACACCCAGCGAGGGCAGCTCCATGCGTGCTGCGAGTTTCAGCATCGCCGGCCCGGACGGCACCTCGGCGGATGTCTCCGTCGTCCCGCTGCCCGGGGATTCCGGCAGCGTCCTGAGCAACGTCAACCGTTGGCGTTCGCAGGTCCAACTCGCGCCGCTCGATTCCGAGGACGATCCGGCTCTCGGGAAAAAGTCGGAAATACCTGCCGGAGAAATTTTCATCAGCCACATGGTCAGCGCCGAGCCTGTAATCAACGGGAAAAAAGCAGCGATCGGCTCCGCCATCCTCAAGCGCCCCGGCATGACGTGGTTCTTCAAAATTACCGGCGACGCCTCACTCGTCGAAACGAACCTTGAGAAATTCGACACCTTCGTCCGCTCTGCAACTTTTCCCGAGTAACGTCCCTTGCCAATTTTCAAGCTCCTCAGCTCCCTGCGCCTAACCGTTTCCCTGTTGGGTTTCGCGATGGTGCTGATTTTTGTCGCCACGATCACCCAGGTCGAACTGGGCATTCATGAGGTGCAGGCGAGATTTTTTCGCTCCTGGATCGCATGGTGGGATGTCATGCCCGGCGAGAAAAAGTTCTTCATCCCCATCCCCGGCGGGACGCTGCTAGGCATTCTCCTCATCATCAACCTTCTCGCCGCCCACACCGCGCGCTTCAAGCTCAGTTGGAACAAGGCCGGCATGATCGTCATCCACACGGGCATCCTGCTGATGCTGGTGGGGGAAATTTTCACCGGACTGCTAGGTCGGGAAGCCCAGATGGTCGTCAACGAAGGAGAAACGATCAACTACTCGACCTTTCCCCGCGAGGTGGAGCTCGTCGTTATCCGTCCCGACGGCGATGGCTTGGAAACCGTCACCGCGATTCCGCAGGCTCGCCTGAAAGACGGCGCGGAATTCCCGTTCGGAGGCTTTTCCGTGAAAATCCAGAGCTACTATTCCAACAGCGAGATTGTCCCGGAAGCCGACGCCACGGAGAAGTTTGATGTGACCCGTGCCACCGAAGGACTCGGAAAAGGTTACGCCGTTCGCCGCACCCCTCGCGAGACTGTTGACGATCGCCGAGATCTCACGACCGCTTTTGTCGAGGTCATCCCGGACGGAGGGAAATCCCTGGGCCGCTGGCTTCTATCAAACGCGTTCAAAGGCGACCAGCCCTTCGAAGCGGCCGGAAGACCTTGGGAAATGTCCATCCGCCCGCGCCGCCTCTATCATCCTTTTTCCATCAAGCTCCTCGACTTCAGTCACGACCGCTACCTCGGCACCAACGTTCCGAAAAACTTCTCCAGCAAGATCAGGATTCTCAATCCCGACACCGGCGAGAATCGCGAGGATCTCATCTACATGAACCATCCACTGCGTTACGGCGGACTCACTTTCTATCAGTCTGGCTTCGATAACAACGATTCGACCTCTATTTTCCAAGTCGTCCGCAACCCCGTCTGGACGCTCCCCTACATTTCCTGCGCGATGGTCGGGCTCGGCCTGCTTTGGGTGTTTTCCCAGCACCTGATGAAAGCCATCTCCCGCCGCAACAAAATCTCTCCCGCACCATGAGCACCCTCCGGAAAATCACCGCGTGGCTCATTCCCTCGCTCTGCCTTTTCTTCATCGCCACCGCCGTGTTCAAGGCCACGCGGGCATCAAAGGGTCGCGATTTCAAGAGTTTCGGCACGCTTCCCGTTGTGTCCAACGGTCGGGTCCAGCCTCTCGATTCGTTGGCGCGGAACGCACTGCTTTCGATCCACGGCAAACAAAGCGTTCCCGGCGATGACTCTCCAGCCACCCCCGCCGCATGGCTTGCGGAACTCGATTTCAACCCCGCGCTGGCCGATACCCGGAAAATTTTTCTCATCCACCACGACGACCTTCTCGGTCTAACCAAGCTCACCCGTGGTGAGGAGAAGTCCTATTCCTACGCCCAGCTCCAGCCCTCCTTTGCCGCGCTGCAACCGGAGGCAAAGCGCATCGGAGCGACCGATTCGAAAACCTGGTCGCCGTATGAAAACGCGCTGATGCTTCTCACTCGGAATCTCACCCTCTACAACCAGCTCAAGCACGCCCTCGCATTGCCAGGACAAGATCACCTCGAATCCGAGTTCAACCTTTTTCTAACTGACGTCCGCGCGGCCGTCGCTGAGATCGGGAAGCAAGACCGGGGTGAGGAGTTCAACCAGCCCGCCATTGACAGCGGCTCATCGCGCATGACGATTGTTGCCGATTGGGCGCCGATGACAGAGGTTTACACGACACCTTCCGGCAATGGAACTGACGCTTGGAAAAAGCTCCCCGACTCCTTGATGGATTCGATCGACAAGGGAACGCTTCATTCATCGACTCTCGCCTATGCCCGCATTGGGGACGCTTATCGCGCCGGGGATGCCACTGCTTTCAACTCGGCCATCAAAGACTATCGAGCCTGGCTGTTGGAGAATCGCCCGGACAATTTGAAGAAAGCCTCTGCGGAAAGTCTCTTCAACTCGATCGCGCCCTTTTACCTCTGCATGGTTCTCTACGTGGTTGCGTTTCTCTGCGCCATTGTTTCCTGGCTCTGGCTGGGCACCACGCTCCGGCAAGCCGCCTTCCGCGTCCTGCTCATCGGCCTAGCATTTCACACCCTGGGCCTCGTCACCCGCATGATGTTGGAAGGCCGCCCGCCCGTCACCAACCTCTACTCCTCCGCGATTTTCATCGGTTGGGGAGCGATCATTCTCAGCACCTTCATCGAGCTCTTCTATCGGAATGCGATCGGCATCGTGGTTGCTTCGGTGCTTGGCTTCACGACCCTGCTCATCGCCCATCATTTGTCTCTATCAGGTGATACCTTGGAAATGATGCGCGCGGTGCTTGATACGAATTTCTGGCTGGCCACCCACGTCGTCGTCATCACCCTCGGCTACGCGTCCACCTTCCTCGCCGGCACCATCGCCATTGTCTATCTGCTCCGCCGCGCTTTCGGGAACATTCCGAAATCCACCGCCGCCTCGCTGCGCGGCATGGTGTATGGCGTGATCTGTTTTGCGACCCTCGCCAGCTTCGTGGGCACCGTCCTCGGCGGCATCTGGGCCGACCAGTCCTGGGGCCGCTTCTGGGGCTGGGACCCCAAGGAAAACGGCGCGCTGCTCATCGTCATCTGGAACGCCATCATCCTCCACGCACGCTGGGGTGGCATGATTCGGGAGCGAGGGATGATGGTCATGGCGGTGTTTGGGAATATCGTCACCAGTTGGTCCTGGTTCGGCACCAACATGCTCGGCATCGGCCTTCATTCCTATGGCTTCACCGACGCGGCATTTCTCTGGCTCAGCGCGTTCATGATCAGCCAGGTTCTCATCATGGCGCTCGGCCTGATCCGCGAACGCGGTCCGAAGATACCTTGTGACTCGGTGGAAATGTCCGTCTGAGGATGGCTTCAACAACCTCCCGATTGGATGGGATCACAAAGTTTTCGAAGTTTTCTGGCGGGGGGGATCCCGGAAAACCGCAATAGAATGTGCTCACCGAAGATTTTTCAGGAGATCTTTGAGCGACACAAAACCCAACCGATCAATGAATTTAACGTCCTTTTGTCGAGAGTGAGATTTCCCAGGGAAATAGCAAGGGGGCGCCCATTATTGGGTTTGGGTGGCCCCTTGCTAGCTGGGGAAGGGGATTGCCGGGATTTGGGATTGGGTGTCTTTTTGTGCAAGCAGCAATCAACTTGCGGGAGTAACGAGCTTTGAATATTTTTCCCGAAAATGGATAACGAGACTCCGGACACCGATCCCGACACGGCAGGATTTGCTTCGGACGAGTTGCTGCCGATCATCTACAAGGAACTGCGCAGCTTGGCGGCCCACCGCTTGAAAAACGAGGCGGGCTACCAGACGCTCCAACCGACCGCGTTGGTTCACGAGGCGTGGACGAGAGTGGCCGGCAGCGAGAACACCCTATGGAAAAACCAAGCTCATTTTTTCGGAGCCGCGGCGGTGGCCATGCGGCGTATCCTGGTGGAGCGCGCCCGAAGCAAGGCTACCGTAAAACGGATGGCACCCGTGGATGTGACGACGTTTGAGCACAACTGGATTGAGAATGACGATCATATCATCATGATCCATGAATGCCTCACGATCCTTGAAAAGACCGATCCGGAGTCGGCCAAGGTCGTGCTGCTGAAATTCTATGGAGGACTCAGCAGCGAGGAGATCGGCCGTTTCACCGGCCTCAGTCTCCGCTCCGTGGAGCGACAGTGGATGTTCGCCAAAGCGAAGCTCTATCGGATCATTCTGGCTCAAGAGGAATCCCGCACCCGCGGCGACTCATGAAAAACACGGAGTCATCGAGGGAGATCGAGAGTGCGATTTTGGAGGTCGCTCTGTCGCTGGATGAGGGCGAGACGCGCGAGGAGTTTCTCCAGCGCACCTTCCGCAGCGATCCGGCGGGCTTGGAGGAAATGAGGAAACTCGTGGAGGTTTCACGCGGCGCGGCCTCGTTCTTTCTTGAAGCGCGCGAGCGGCGGGCGCGGATGGCATCTGATCTGGTTTCGGAAATGACGCCGCAGCCTGCCGGCGAACCGTTTCCCGATGCTGATCTCGAAGGTCCCGGTGCCAGATTGGGCCGCTACCGATTGATCATGCGAATCGGTGAAGGCGGCGGCGGTGTCGTGTATGAAGCCGAGCAGGAGGAGCCGATCCACCGGCGCGTGGCGGTGAAAATCGTCCGGTTGGGAATGAATACCGAGAGCGTGATTGCGAGATTCGAAATCGAGCGACAGGCCCTTGCGCTGATGGATCATCCGAATATCGCCAGGGTTCTTGATGCCGGTTCCACTGCCTCCGGGCGTCCCTATTTTGTGATGGAACTGGTGACCGGTGAGAAGATCACCACCTACTGCAATCGCAAAAAACTGGGCAATGTGCAGCGCCTGCGTCTTTTCGTCCAGGTTTGCCAAGCCATTCAGCATGCGCACCAGAAGGGAATCATTCACCGCGACATCAAGCCTTCTAACGTTCTGGTGAGCGAGCAGGACGGGATCGACGTGCCGAAGGTAATTGATTTCGGAATCGCAAAGGCGATCAATCCCCAAACTTTCGATCATGCTGTTTTAACTTCTCACGATCAGTTGTTCGGCACTCCTGCCTACATGAGTCCGGAGCAAATCGATTTGGCAGGCCTCGACGTCGACACCCGCAGCGATATCTACAGCCTAGGTGTCTTGCTTTACGAGTTACTTACCTCGCACACACCGTTTGATAGGGAGGAACTCGCTTCCTACGGCATTTCAAAAATCCGCCACACCCTGCTGAATACCGAGGCACCAAGACCCTCGATCACGCTTGGCAAAGTGGAGAAGTCAACCCTGCACGAGGTGGCGGAGGAGAGGAAAGCGGGACCCGCGCAACTCATTAACTCCATCCGCGGGGATCTCGACTGGATCGTCATGAAGGCGATGGAAAAGGACCGCGCGCGCCGCTATCAGACAGTGAACGGCCTGGCTCTCGACGTGCTGGGATTTCTGGCGCATCAGCCGGTCACGGCCCGTCCGCCGGGCAGTCTCTATCTGTTGGGTAAATTTATCCGGCGCAACCGTCTGGCGGTCAGCGCGGGCGTTTCGCTCACCGTGTTACTCATGGCTGGCCTGGTCATATCTACGATGCTTTACAGGCGCGAGCGGCAGGCGCGGAGGGAAGCACAAGTATCGAGGAGCGAGGAAAATCGCCTTCACCTTAATGCCGATGCCCGAGCGAACGTGGCACGTGTGGCTTTTCTCCTCGATCAGGGACGGATCGACGAAGCAGACGCACTCCGCCAGAAGTATCCTCTTTCGTCCATCGAGCCTTCGTTAGAAGCAGCCGTTGTTTTTCGGTCTTTGGGCGACTGGAACGCCACCCACGGCCGCTGGGATCAGGCGATCCAATGTTTCAGGTTGTTAATGCAGGCCAATCGATTGGATGATCCTTCCAGAATTCTCCAAGGTTCGGATCTGATAGCAATCGGTGCCGCCCTGAGTCACTATCAGGAACGTGATTATCTGGAATTCCGGAGTGAGGTGAAGGATTATTATTTGGTCCCTCGCAATTCGTTGCAGGCGGAGCATCTGTTAAAAGCGTCTCTGCTTAGTCCGGCTGACGCCGATTTCCTGCAACGCTTGCAGAATTCGGTGGAAGTGATGGGGCCTCCCTTGAGAGCGCCGCTTCCCTCGTGGGCGGGGCTCGCGTTGGGCCTGTACGAATATCGGTGCGGTCGTAACGAGTCCGTGTTGGAGGCTTGTACGACCGGTCTTGCCGATCGGGGAATCAAGAATTCCTGCCGCGCTTCCATCTTGTGCCTCTCGTCGATGGCATATTCGCGGCAGGGGCTGGGGAGTAAGGCGAAGTCGGCGCTGGATGATGCCAGAAAACTGATCGAGGAATCCGCAGGGAACGATTCCGTGGGAGGGAGCTCGATCCCGGCCTACTGGTTCGATTGGTTGATTGCCGGATTGCTCTCAAGGGAGGCAGGGCAGGAAATGGAGAAAAATTGATGACGGACAAGTGGTTCCGGCTGCGCGGGGCCAGGAAGAAAATGTCGTGTTGAAGTGAAGATGCCTACCGGGGACAATGGGATTTTCTGAAATTTTTGGCGGGGATTTCCTTCCTGATACGCATTGACAGGTAACCCATTGAATCGAGCTGTCAGCAATCGTACCCGGATTCTCCCGGAAAACGGTGCCTGCGCGGATTCCCGGGCCCTTGTGTCGCTGAAGATCGGCACGGTTTCCGCGATGAATCTTCCGCGCGTCTGACGGACGCATCACATTCAGTGCAATATGATTTCGAAACCCTTACTGGCGACTCTTCTTCTCCTCGCCTCGTTCATGGGACTGCGGAGGGCATCCGGGCAAACGATCGGAGCCGAAACTTTCACCTACGCTAACGGCTCGATCGCGAACAAAGCGGGAGGCACGGGCTTCAATTTCAACACCTTCACCAACACCGTCACCGCCACCACGTCCGATTGGGATGCGGCCTTCGGTTCGGCCACGTCCAGTATCCTGAGCAACCTACTCGTCACTAACAGCAGTGGCTTTCTTCGCGAATACAATGGCCCAACCGAAGGGGCTGGCATCGCGGCCGACGATACGAACGACAATCACGAACGCAGCGGCGCCATCCGCGCGACTGGCCAGGTTTTCTATCGCTTCACGCTCAACCGCGCCGCCAGCGCGTCCTGGAGCGGTGCCAGTTCTCTGGAATTCGGATCCGAGCAACTGTTCTTTGGCGTGCCTGGCGGCAGCGGCGCTGCGACCGATACCATCGGCATTCAGGAATTCGGAGCAAACAGTGGAACGACCCTCGGCAACATCAATCTCACGGACAGCACTACATATACTTTGGTCGCGGTGATCGACTTCGATAACCACAAGCTCGGACTTTTCGTCAATCCCGGCCCGGAAGACTATTGGAACCCGCGGGATGGCAGCAACAATGCCGATGTGACCCGCCCTTACACCGTGACCAACTGGTCCAGCGCCGTCCGGTTGGCCAGCTCCGGCCAAGCGACTTGGGACGATCTTATGGTCACCCGTGACGCGGCATCCGCCGGCTTGCAAACCCTCGGCAGCGAAACCTTTACCTACGCGAATGGGGCCATCAATGGCAAAACCGGAGGAAGTGGATTCAATTATAATAATTTCACGAACATCGTCACGGCCACCACTTCGACTTGGAATGGCTCCAGTGCGACCAACGCCGCAATTTCCAACAACCAGTTGGTCACCAATAACAGCGCCAACGCCCGCCGTGAATACAACGGACCGACCGAAGGCGCGGGCACTGCTGCCAACGATACGGATAACGATCACGAACGCAGCGGAGGCGTAAGGGTGGCCGGCCAGGTTTTCTACCGCTTCACGATCAACCGGGCAAGTGGCAACGCTTCCTGGAGCGGTGCCAGTTCGTATGCTTTCACGAGTGAACGAATTTTCTTCGGAGTGCCCACTGGCAATGCCGGCACCGACACTGTTGGCATCGATCAATCGGGCGTTGGGACGTCCTATGCGAACCTTCATCTGACGGATGGCATAACTTATACCATGGTCGCCGTCATCGACTACACGAATCATCTGCTAGGATTGTTTGTGAACCCCGGCCAGCAAAGTTTCTGGAATCCACTGGATGGCAGCAACAATGCGGATCTCACCCGCAGCTACACCACCTTCAGCACCACCACGACTGCGGACTGGTCCACCGCGGTCAGGCTTGCCAGCAATACGACGACGACCTGGGATGATCTCACTGTTTCGCTGAATGCCGCGGGCGTTGGGCTTCTCACCGCCATTCCGGATCTCGATGCGGACGGTCTCCCGGCCTATTGGGAAATACTGTATGGTCTGAGCGATGGCGACGATGGCACCATCGGGGAAAATCCTCCGGGAGCGAAAAACGGACCTAACGGAGCTCTCGGCGATCCTGACGGCGATGGCAAAACCAACGCAGAGGAATTCGCGGCCGGCACCAATCCGCAAAGCAACGACAGCGATGCGGATGGTTTCACAGATACCCTGGAATTCGCCGTCGGCACCAATCCCTCGAACCCCGCCAGTTATCCCGGCGCCGACCCGCAGCCCGGACTGATCGGCGTGGAAAACTTCAGCTACCCGGATGGTTCTGTTATCGGCCGCAACGCTGGTACCCATTGGGATGTAGACAATACCATGTTGAATGACAGCTTCGTCGGCCACACGATGACCTCCTCCGTGTGGAGCGCGAGTTCGGGTGATCCGCAGGTCGTTGGAGGCATTCTGAAAACCACCAATGGGAGCGCCGCCAGACGCGAATACAACGGCCCCGGTCCCGCCGATGAGACAAGTGGTGGAATTTGCCAAACGACCGAACAAGTCCAGCATGCGGTTTATTATCGTTTCCAAATGACACGCCGGGCGGGAGCCACTTGGGGAGGTGCGAGCAGTTTTGATTTCGGAGCGGAGCGCTTTCTCTTCGGTGTTCCCGGTGCTGCGAACCCTGTGAGCGGCCAGCTTGAATTCGCCATTCACGATCTGGCACAAAACCAGTGGGGTTACTCAGGCATCCAGCCGGTTGCGGGGCAGACCTATCAACTTGTCGGGAAAATCGATTACGACACCCACACGGCGGCACTCTATCTGAATCCCAATCTTTCGCAGCTTGAGAGTGCGAACGTGCCCGTGGCCACCTATTCGTTCACGGCGAGCAACTGGTCCACGGCGGTCCGCTTCGGCTCCGGCGGCACCGGTGATGTGGAGTGGGACAAGGTTCGGATCGCCAGCAACTGGCAGGCCCTGCAGGAAAGCCCGCCCGTGGCGAACAACGACACCATGAAGCTGCCGTCCGGTGGCCAGGCCCGCGTTCTCGTCACCGCCAACGACACCGGCTCGATCAACTCCTATTCCGTCACGCTCCTTACCTTGCCAGCGAATGGGACCGCCACTCTCGATAGCGACGGCGGTGTGCTCTATCACCACACGGCGGTTGGCACCACGTCGGATTCCTTTACCTATCGCGTCATGAGTGCCGATGGCACTGCGAGCTCCACTGCTACGGTGAATGTGGTCATCAACAACGCGATGCGTTTTGATACCAATTATGTAAACATGCCATCCGCACCTCCTGCGACTTCGATCGTTGTCGAAGACGCCTTGCCAAGCATCACCTTCGATTCACCGCACGGCTTCTGTTGCATTCCCGGGGACACCAAGAAAATCTTTGTGACCGAAGGTGATGGCCGCGTTTTCCTGATCCCCGATATCACGGCTGCCTCACCGCAGAAAATCCAGATCCTCGACATCACCGGCCAGGTGAATCACGACAACAACGAGTTGGCGATGAAGAGCATCACCGCCCATCCGAACTGGGCGGGCAACGGCTACATCTACGTCACCTATAACACAACAACAGCGACCGCCCGGCTTTCCCGTTTTACCTGTCAGACCACTGCGCCCTACACCGTGATCCCCGGGTCCGAGCAGATCCTCATCGATCAGGAAAATGCCGGAACTTTCCACAACATTGGGAAATGCACCTTCGGAGCCGATGGCTACCTTTATGTCGCTTTCGGCGACGAGGGAGGAAATCAGTCTGACTCTTATGACAACTCCCAGCACATTGACAAAGACATCTGGTCCTGCATCGCCCGGCTCGATGTCGATAAAAAGCCGGCCAATCTCATCCCTAACGACGATGCTGATATTCCCCGCTTGGGTGGCGGCTCCACGGGTGAGGCCAATTTCCGGGTTCCTGCCGACAACCCCTTCGTCGGAGCGACATCCTTCAACGGAATTGCCGTTAGCCCCACCGCCGTCCGATCCGAAATTTTCATCTGCGGCCTGCGCAATCCGTGGCAATTCTCACCCGAAGATCTCGATGGAAACGGCACCGTCGATGAAATATGGGTTGGTGATGTAGGCCTCAATACCCGCGAAGAAGTTGGCGTTTACACTCGCGGCCAGAATGGCGGATGGGCTTGGCGTGAGGGAACTGTAAACGGCGTCCGCGGCGGCCAGTTGATCAATGGTGTTGCACAGGCCGAGGCAACCCTAACTGAACCGATCTGGGACTACCCTCATGGCGGCGGCGCTTTCCAAGGGAATTGCATTGTTGGTGGCTTCATCTACCGCGGCACGGCCCTGCCGGAACTCACGGGAAAATACATTTGCACCGACTACGTCTCCGGAAACATCTGGACCATCCAACGCACGCTTCCGCAGCCCACCATCGAGCGCATCGGCGGCGAGGTCGCGATTGTTTCCCTGATGGAGAGCCCCGATCACAGCTCGGTGCTGTTGCTTGATCGCGGCAATACCGGGACCAACCAAGGCACCGGCTCTATCAAGCGCCTGAAGATCGGCACCATCGATAGCACTTTCCCGCAAAAACTTTCACAGACCAACTTCTTCGCGAATCTCACGGATCTAACTCCGAATCCTGGCGGAGTCGCCTACACCCCGAACCTCCGCTTCTGGTCGGACTTCGCGGAAAAATCCCGCTGGTTTTTGATCAACAACAGCGCCAGCAAGGTTGGCTACGCGGCCACGGGTCCGTGGATCTATCCGCAGGGCATGGTCTTCGTGAAACACTTCGATTATCCGACCCAATGGGAAACCTTCAACCGCACGATCAACGGCCAGTCGGTGACGGACAGGCGACCGCTGCCCGCTTCGCCAAAGGTCCGGTTGGAAACCCGCTTCCTCGTCCGAAACGCCACGGGTGCCTACGGGGTCAGCTACCGTTGGGGCAATCCGCAGACCGATGCCTCGCTTGTCGAGAGCAACGGAGACAGCTTTCCCGTTAGTATCACTCTCGACGGCCAACCTTCCACCGTCGACTGGCAGATTCCCTCCCGCACGTCCTGCATGACCTGCCATACTCCGGAAGCCGGTCACGCCCTCTCATTCAATACACTCCAGCTCAACCGCAGCGGATCCATCGGTGGAGTTACCGGAAATTTCATCTCCACACTTTCTCTAGCAGTTTATCTCCAGGGCTTCAGTGGAGATCCCGCCGCCCTGCCGCGCCATCTTCGTCCTGATGAAACCGCCTACTCAAAGGAAGCCCGCGTGCGATCCTATCTGGATGTCAACTGCTCCTACTGTCACCAGTCCGGCGGCACCGGCGGTGGGTATTGGGACGGTCGCAGCCTTCTCACGCTTGCGCAGACGGGAACGGTCAACACCGCGCCCGTGGAAGCTCCCGTGCAGCCCGGCGATTTCCTCATCACTCCCGGCCAAGTCAACCACTCCATCATCTACAACCGCCTCGCCGCAGCCAATGGCTACTCGCGCATGCCTCCGCTCGCCACGAATGTGGTGGATTACGAGGGTGCTCAACTTCTCGCCGAATGGATTGCCGGTGAAGTCAGCCCCTACAACAACTACGCCGCGTGGCGGCTTGCGAAGTTCGGCAGCTCCGGCTCACCTCAGGGCGAACCGGACTTTGATGCCGATGGTGACTCGGTATCTAATCTGCTAGAGTATCTCACTCACACCAATCCGAACAACCCCTCGGATCTCTGGCAGCCGGTTTTCCGTCGCGATGGCAACAACGTCGCCTACGACTTCACCGGCCTCGGTGATCGCCGGATCCAGGTTTACCGTTCCAGCGACCTCCACGGCTGGACGCCTTGGCTGGTTCCTGGAAATGACGGCACCCCTCTCAACACGGGAAGTGCCCACACCTTGGAAGGCCCCATCGGTTCGAGGAACGAGTTCTTCCGCTTCAAAATCGAAGAACGCTGAACGGGCAAGCCCTATCGAATGATGCGACGGCACGCGGCTGTCTAACCACCACGTGATGAAACGACGTGGATGGCTCAGATCCCTGGCGATGACCTTTGCCGATGGTGGAGCAGATCTCTTCGCAAACGCTTCTTTGTCAGCCGCGGTCCTGCTGCTCGCCTATGTGGGAAGACGACCGGCGAAACTCATTAAGATCCACACCTTCCACGAGCCTCAGGTCGTCGTTTTGAGCAATCTGCTTGGGAGGATGTCCGGCATTCCCAAATCCTATGCTGTCCGGGTGGCGTGGCTGACTCCGTATCGCAAAATCGGCAGGAGGATCAGGCAGGCGGACGATCGCGTCGAACTCGACATCTCGGTGGCGGCCTAGCGGAGAACTGAGCTCGTAAAAAAATTGAAAATTTCTGGCGGTTTGCGGAAGCCAACTGCGCATTTCCATCTGACGGAGCGAGAGATAGCGAACCCACCATCGCGACTATCCACTGCATTTCCTGCTCTCCGCGCTCGAAAAAACCATCTGCCAAAAACCCATCGATCCCATGAAATTGAAATCCCGCCCGCTCTTTGCCGCAACGACAGCCGTCATCATCTACTCAGGAGTATCCACTCTGGCCGTGCAGGGGGCCGACTGGCTCAACACCGGCACCACCGACTGGAACACTGCCAGCAACTGGAACCCGGCCGGGGTGCCTAACGGTGTGGCGGCCATCGTTAACACCAACTCCGGTTCGATCGCCACCATCACAGCCACGCCGTCCAATCCCGGGGACGTGATCGTCGGCACCGGCGCAGGAACCGGTCGGCTGGATCACACCGCCGGAACAGTGACCACGGGATCATGGGTGAAGATCGGTCAGAATGGCGGCACCGGCACCTACAATCTGGCGAACACCGGCGGCACGGGAGGTGCCCTCACCGGCTTCGCACAAGGGAGCGGAAGCCTCAGCATGACCGGCGGGGAGTTCCGGCTGGGCGGTGACGGCGCCACGATCACAGGCACCGGCACCTTGAACATGCACACCTCGGGAACCGTCACCGTCAACAACGGCGCGGCCAGAATCGGCCAGAGCGGCAACGGCGTGTTGAAAATCGACAGCGGCACTTTCAGCAAAACCGGCAGCGGCAACATCAACGTGGGAAATACCAGCGGCGTCACGGGTACCGTCAGCGTCTCCGGCGGTATTTTGAACAACAACGGCGAACTCCAGATCGGCAACGGAACCGGTGGTGTCGGCACCGTCACTCTCAGCGGCGGTGCGATCAACACGGCGAGTTGGGTCTCTATCGGACGCACGGGGGGTAATGGCACCGTGAACGTCAACGGAGGAACGTTGACCAAGACTGGGACTGGCACCGCGTTCATCATCGGAGATGCTTCCACCGGCACTCTGAACCAAACCAGCGGGACGTTCAATGCAGAGGGTGAATTCCGGATCGGCGGGGGAGCCGGTTCCAATGGGACGTTCATCATGTCGGGTGGAACCCTGAACGAGACGACTGCCGCCAGCGCATTTGCCGTCGGGCTCGGTGGCACGGGAGCCCTCACTCAATCGAATGCAGCTTCGATCACCTCAAACGGGGAATTCTGGATCGGGTCGACTTCTAACGGAAATTACACCATCAGCGGTGGAACGCTCAACACGAATAGCTGGTTCGTGGTCGGGCGGAATGCCAATGGCGTTGGCGTCATCAACATGAGCGGCGGAACGATCACCAAAGGCGGCGCGAACGACCTTGTCGTCGGCGGGGACAACGCTACCGCCAATGGAACGATCACCATGACCGGCGGCCTGATCAATGTGACGGCGGGTGTCACCAATATTGGCAAAGGAGGAGGCACCGGCACTCTCACCATGTCCAGCACCGCGGATTACCGCACCACCCAGATGGTTGTCGGAGTCGGCACTGGCATCGGCACGGTGAATCTCAATGGCGGCACCCTTAAAACCACCGGTCTCAACGGCGGCACCGGCGGTTCCACCGTCCACTTCAACGGGGGCACCCTTCAGGCGACGGCAAACACCGGAACGATCATTTCCGGACTCGGCACTGCGGATGTTCAAGCTGGAGGCGCTCTCATCGACTCGCAGGCTTTCGTCCTCACCACTCCGCAGACTTTCAGCGGCTCGGGTCCCATTATCAAATCCGGCACCGGTATTTTAACTCTAACCGGAAATAGCCCCGGTCATACCGGCAATTATATCGTCAATGCGGGAACATTGGGCATCAACAACCAGACCACAGGAGGCACCGATTTTACCATCGCGAATAATGCCGCCTTGCGCGTCATCTGCTTGGATGACGTCAACCAGAGGACGGTAGGCACGCTTACCTTCGGAACAGGTGGTTCGACCACCGCGAATTTCGATTTGGGAAGTCTTCCTGGAAATACATTCAGCGCTCCCGTTAGTGCCGGCAGTGTTGTCGTAAATGGGACGGTGACGATCAATATTGCGGATGAAAACATCACGACCGGCGAGATTCCTCTCATTCAATACACCTCCAAAACGGGGACCGTGGCAATTGGCACCCTGCCGACCGGAGTAACCGCCGCGATCACGGAACACGACAACACGATTTGGCTGAATGTCACCGCCGTCTCGCAACCACGGTGGGACGCCACTGTAAGCGAGTTCTGGGATGCCACCTCCGCCAACTGGACGGGCACGCCGACTTTCCTCTATACCAATGGAAACGCCACCACGTTCGATGACTCGGTGACGGGTCCGACCTTCGGTGCGGTAGTGCTGAATACGACGGTCACTCCTGGTTCGCTGACTTTCGACAACTGGTTCACTCCGTATGGTATTTCCGGCATCGGCCACATCAACGGAAGCACCGGTCTTGTGAAAAAGGGCACCGAGGCGCTGGCATTGAATACGTCTAACGGGTATACGGGGGTGACTGAATTGCAAGGTGGCATCACTTCGATCAACAGCCTCGCCAATGGCGGCAGCGTCAGTTCGATTGGCGCATCGGCAGCGGGTCCGGGCAACCTGCTTTTCTCCGGCGGTAGCCTCACCTACACGGGGGCTGCGACCAGCACCAACCGTGGATTCACTCTCGCCGCTATCAATACAACGATTTCCACCGCGGTTGACATCACCGTTAGCGGGCAGGTCGTCTCGACCGGCACCAGCAACATGATCAAGGCTGGAACGGGAAATCTGACCGTTTCGGGAACCCTTGCGAATACGTTCGGGACCGTCAACAAAGGCCTGCGTGTTAGTGATGGCGGATTGACCTTGAGCGGCACCGGTGCCAACACGGTTGCCGGTGAATTATGGGTCGGTGATCCGGTGGCCACGGGCAACACCAGCCTGACGGTAACCGGCACCACTCTTGCGACCGGAGGTCCGATCGCTCTGGGTGTCGGCAACGGCACGACGAACTTGTCAACCAACGTGACCTTTACCAACTCAACAGTGAGTCAAAGCGGCGGTGGTTTGTCGCTCGGCTACTCCAATGGTTTGGCTGGCTTTCTGGCCAACTCCAGCCTGACGCTGAATAATTCCACACTGAACTCCACAGCGATGGAAATCGGCAGAAGCACTGGCAGCACTGCTGTTTGCACGCTGAACGGAACGTCAACGATTAATGTCTCAGGCAGCACCCAGATTGGAATTGAGACCGCCGTTGGCACGGTGGACATGAAGGATGGCTCGATTTATAACTCAGCTGGTTTCTTCTACGTGGGCAGCTCCGCAGGTTCAACAGGAACACTTTTGGTTAGCGGGACCGCCGCGCTTTCCATCCCCGGCGACAATGAATTCCGGGTTGGAGGAAATGGCAGTGGCACTTTAATCCAGACCGCTGGCACCATTTCTGGAAATGGCTGGGTGTCCATTGGTAGAGGGGATCCGGCGTCCAGCGGGAATCTAACGGTGTCTGGTGGCACGTTTACCCAGGCAAACGCGGCTCGCTTCATCCATGTGGGCGAGATTGGTGTGGGAGTTCTCACGATTTCTGGTTCGGGTGCCTTTGTGGCAAACTCCACAACCGGGGTGCTGATCTCCGACGTCGCCTCAAGCAGCGGCGTCATCAACTTGGACGGCGGAACCTTGACCGCCACTGCCGTTCTTGACCAGACCATCGGTTCCGGATCCAGCACATTCAACTTCAACGGTGGCCTCCTCAAGGCGGGAGCAGGTGCCAATGCCACGTTCATGAATGGCATCGACACGGTTAACGTAAAGTCGGGTGGTGCGTTGATTGACAGCAACGGAAACAACGTCGCGGTCAACACGGCGCTGCTCGATGGCGCTGGTGGTGGCGGTCTCACCAAGTCCGGAGCCGGCGCTCTCTATCTGAATGGCGTCAGCACCTACACCGGAACAACTACGGTATCCACCGGCTCACTGGGTGGTACAGGTGCGGTCGCCGGACCACTGGTGGTCTCATCTGGGGCGACTCTGGCGCCCGGGATCGCAAATATAGGCACCTTGACCGCGGGGGGCTCGACCCTCTCGGGTACGTATGCTTGTGAGGTGAGTGGCACTACGTCGGACAAACTGGTTTCTAACGGAACTCTCAACGTGAGTGCTTCCACCTTGGCGATCACCGAAGTGACACCACTGACGGCGACTGTGATCATTGCGTCCTACACCGGGAGCGCCCCATCTCCTTTCGCCTCGGTCACCGGACTGCCATCCGGCTTTTCGGTAGATTACAACTATCTGGGTGGAAATCAAATCGCCATCAAGTCGGCGTCCTCTCCATATTCCACTTGGGCGGCGGCGAACATCACGGCGATCAATCCAGCGGCGGATGCGACTCCGACCGGTGATCCGGACCAGGACGGTCAGTCGAACCTCGCCGAATTCGGCTTGAACGGCAATCCAATGTCGGGTGCTGCTTCCGGTAAGGTCGTTTCGAAGGTTGCGACTGTCGGCGGGGTTCCCTCGCTGGTGCTCTCGATTCCCGTCAGAGGTTCCAGCGCGAGCAATCCGACCTTCAGCGGAGCGAGCGAAAAAGTTTCCGCCCTGACCGACGGCATTGTCTATCATGCTCAAGGTGGCACTGCACTTACTTCATGGGGTGCGGGGATTACTGAAGTGACCGGCGCCGACAAAACAGCGATTGAAACCGGATTGCCGGCACCGGACAGTGGCTGGTTCTACCGGACCTTCACCACCGGTGCGGTTTCCGGAACGCCGAAGAACTTCATGCGTGCGGTCATCGAACAACCCTGATTCCCGGGATCTAACGGACTATCGCGCGTCACTATCAATTCACAGGCCCGGATTCACGTCCGGGCCTGTTCCTTGGAGCCGGGTTGAGACTTCATTAACGCACGAAATTCACGATTTTTTATTCAATTCAAATGGATTTATCCTCTCACAAACAATCCGTTTTCCACCCATGCGCAGCTCCATCAAAATGGTTCGTGATCCCATCTCTGATGAGATCATCCCTCGCTGGAAATCAGGTTCACGCAAGGATGCGGATCGGAATTTCGTCAGTCGGAATTGCCATTTTCGGCATGTGCGGGATGGCGCAAGCAGCATCGGATCCCGCGAGTGAGGGAAAGTCGCGCATCACTATTGGAAACGCTCGATTCACGGTCATTACGCCAGAATGCATCCGCATCGAATCCTCTCCGAGTGGAAAATTCGTGGATGCGGAATCCACCTTTGCGGTGAACCGTGCGGCCCGGACGAATGATTTCAAAGTCGAGAGGGCGGGGGAATCTCTCGTTATCGACACGGGCAAACTCCGCCTTGTCTATCAGCCGGACGGACAGGCGTTGGGTGCATCGAATCTTTCGGCGCAAATCCGCATGGGTGATCAGTCCGTGACATGGTCGCCCGGCATGTTGAACTCGGGCAATCTGGGCGGCACCATTACGACTCTCGATACGGTCGTCGGGCCGGAGGATCTTGGAAAAGGAGTGCTGTCCCGCGACGGATGGTTTTTGTTGGATGATTCCCACTCGCCGTTGCTGACTTCCACGTGGGTCAAATCCCGACCCGCTGGCACTGGCACCGATTGGTACCTCTTCGGCTATGGCAAGGATTACAAGTCGGCCCTGCGCTCGCTGATCACCATCGGTGGAGCTGCGCCGATGCCGAGACGCTATGCGCTTGGGATTTGGTTTTCCCGGTATTGGAAATTCAAGTCCAGCGATTTTCGCTCGATCGTGGACGAGTATCGTCAACATGATTTCCCGCTGGACGTGCTGGTCATGGACATGGACTGGCATCGGGAAGGATGGACCGGCTGGTCATGGAACAAGGAATTGATTCCAGACGCGAAGGACCTTCTTTCCTGGTTGCACAAGGAGGGGCTGCACGTTCCCCTGAACCTTCATCCTGCAGACGGAGTATCGCCACATGAGGATCAATATGCGGATTTCATGAAAGCGCTTGGAAAGAGTCCTGCCTCCGCGGAAACGCTTCCTTTCGATGCGGGCAGCGAATCCTATATTGACGCTTTCCTTGGCAAGGTGCTCGCTCCATTGCAGAACGACGGGGTGGATTTCTGGTGGCTCGATTGGCAGCAATATCCCTTCACCCGATCTATTCCTGATCTAACGAATCTCTTCTGGATGAATGAGATTCTCTACAACAGCACGACATCGAATGGCGCGCGCGGTATTTCACTCAGCCGCTGGGGCGGGTGGGGGGATCATCGTCACCCGATCCAGTTTTCCGGAGACGCCGATACCGGCTGGCCGATGTTAGGCTTCGAGGTCCCGCTCACGTCCACCGCGGGGAACGTGGGCTGCTACTACTGGTCTCATGACATTGGTGGGCACACCGGCGGTCGGAACGAGGAATCCTATGCGAGGTGGGTACAATTTGGTGCGACTACCGCCGCCTTACGCTCGCACTCCACGAACAGGCCCGACATGGACCGGCGCCCGTGGCTCTATCCAAAATGGGCGGAGGATTCGATGCGGATCGCCTTCCACCTTCGTTCGCAGATTCTTCCTTATGTTTACACCAGCGCACGGCAGACCTTTGAAAGCGGCGTATCGCTGAACCGTCCGCTCTATCTGGAATATCCTGATCAAGAGCCGGCGTATCACAATGGGCAGGAGTTCCTTCTCGGAGACCATCTTCTCGTCGCGCCGATCACGATGCCCGGGGTTGGCCCCGGTCGGGTCGGACGGCAGGTCGTGTGGTTTCCTCCAGGCAATACTTGGTACAATCTGTTTACCGGCGAGAAATTCAGCGGGGTGCAGACGCGCATCGTCTCGGCGGACATCAACGAATTTCCGGTCTTTGCCCGCGGTGGCGTCCCGATTCCCCTGCAGCCCTATCAGGATCGGCCTGGCACGGCGGCTCTCAAGACCCTGCGCGTGCGCTGCTATCCGGGGACCGATGGACAGACGGGGAAATACACACTTTACGAAGACGACGGACAATCGAACGACTATGAGAAGGGAGCTCGCGCGCTGACGCCGCTGAGTTATACCCGGCATGGCGATCGCATCACGATCCATGTCGGTCCCACCGAGGGCCAATATCGTGATCAGCCGGCCAGTCGCGCTTATGAGATCGAACTACCTAACACGCAGAAAGCCGTTCAAGCCACGGCCAACGGAAAAGCGGCTGCAATCCAATACGACCGGGAGCTCGGAACCAATCGAATCTCCATTCCGGCACTGGCGATTGGCGACGCCATCACGATCGAGGTGAACGCCCCCGAAGCCGATGCCGCTCCATTTATCAGCGCGGCGAAGGCGAGAAGAGTCAGGGCGATCGTCGGCGATGCCTTGCAGCATGAGTCCCTGCCGAAGCTGCTGGCCGGAAACATGATCGATCCCGGCGAAAAGGATGCCTTGCTTGGAGTGGAGGGAATCGGATTGATGCCCTATCACGACTCCCCGACTTTCCACGGAGAAGAAAGCAAACTGGCCTTCCATGCCCCCTGCGGGATCATTGACGGAGATGCAGTCACACGGACGATCGAAGAAAAAAATTCAGGTTTGTTCGCGGAAAAGCGCTCGGTGATGCCACTGGGCGAAACGAATGAGCCCGTCAGGATCGACTCCGCCCGCTACGGGCGGATTGAATTCCAGTTAGGCGGGCGCAAATATTCCGTCGTATCTCCGGGTGTGAGCATGGTGGGCAATCTGGCATCGCTCGCAAAGGTCTCCGCCAGTTCCAGCGAATCCGGCCATACCCCTGCTGCAGCCGTTGACGGAAAGGTGGATGGTTACCCCGCAAAACCCTCTGCCGAATGGGCGGCCAACCGCCAGACCAACGGTGCCCGCATCGACCTCTCCTGGGATCTGCCGCAGACCGTGCGGAAGATCGCGCTCTTCGACAGACCTAACAAAGTTGATCAAGTGACCGCGGCCAAAATCCTATTCAGCGACGGCTCTACGCTCGATGTCGGTCCGCTCCCTGACGATGCGAGCCATCCACTTACCTTGGAATTTCCGCCAAAGACGATCAAGTCCCTCACCTTGGAAATCACCGGCGTGAAGCCGGGCTCCGAAAACGCCGGTGTGGCTGAAATAGGAGTCTATTGATTCAGCTCCCGGGATCCGTTTCTGACATTTAGATGATTGGATCCGCCGGTGTCCTCGGAAGTAGCCGCATCGTGCGATTCGTCAGGACAGGAGACCCACGAAAGTGCCACGGTTCCGTGCAAAAGGGACCTTGGTTCCTGGCTTCCCCTGAGCATCCGAAGGTGGGGTAAAAAGCGCGTTGGAAATAGAACCGGAGCGCTGTTATTTCCGTGATGTCTGGTTGCAACAATCGCGTTAAGACAGCTCCGGGATTCATCTTTCAATTTCTGAAGGTGGGCTGCACTGATCTCCGGTTGGTCACAGAGCATCACGATGATATCGGTTGGTTCGAGATCCATCATGGAAGTTACTCCGATGGCAATGGATACTCCGACGCCGGATTCCCCGGGGGGATTGAACACGATGCTCAGGGGCAATCCATGTAAAGCTTCGAGACTCATTTGATCCTCAGCTCCGACAACGACCGTCACGGGTCCCAGTCCTGAGTCCAAGGCGACCGATGCCATGTGACGAATCGAAGACCGGCTCCGCCATTTTGCGAGCTGCCCGGTTCCGGGACGGCGTGACTTCCCGGAGGCAATGATAACGATGCCCGTAAGACTCTTATCCGATTTCGAGACTTCGGAAAGATGGGCACCTCGGCGATTGTTAGGCCGATGGTTCCGACCGAGTGAATTCCGGTCAATTGAGGATTTTCCATCCCTTCTTATCGAAGAGTCGTTTTGAGGGGAATTAAAGTGAAATTGAAATTCTGAGAAAGCAGTGTGTGAGATCATGGAGGTAGGGGGTTGTTGTAAATTAACCCATCACACCGTGTGCCAGTGCCCGGGGGCTGACCACGGGTCGCTGGTTTGCAACGCGGTATCGCATGGGAAGCATCTCCGGTCATTCCAAGGAATATTCATAAGTGGGCATTTTGCATTCACGGATTTGCGGCCGTCATTGCAAACAGCAACGGCAATCCGCCCCCGGCGCGAGCTGCCCCGCTTCCGCGCGTGGTTGGAGGGCATTCGTGAGTTGGCATGAGTTCCGCAAATGAAAATTCGAACTACCGACACGATGAACCGCAAATTCAAAATCACGCTCAACCGCGACTCCGCCCGTGCCAGCCACGTGGTCTGTTATTCGGAAAACGAACATCCTGTCTCAACGAGAATCAGCGGAGACGAATCAGAGTTCCTGAGGCCTGACGGGACCGCCGTCTCATTCGCGACCGTCCATATGGACAAGCTGGCCCAAGCGGTGAAGGAGCAGTCGGAGGAATGCGGAGCGAACGGTGTCATCGAAGAGGTTACCGGCAACCGGGAATTCCGAATCAAGCTGAATGGAAATGGATTCCTGGCGGACTATCATGTCATCTATCATCCGGGGAATGGGAATCCCGTGGTCACATCTTCGGCGGACAATGCCGACGTTCCATTGCCTGATGGCAGCCTCATCCCGTTCAATAAACTAGGGGCGGGTGATTTGAAGAGTTTTGTCGCCAGCATGGCGAAGTCCAACGGTTTGAATTTTGAGTTTGTGGATCTGGACGAGTGAATTTCCTTCGTTCTGTTATCTCGAACATCCCTCCCTTGTATCTCCATTATCAACCATTTTTAAATCCTCCCATGAAACCTCTTGCCGAACTGCTGCCCGTTCCCCGCGTCTCCCTGATCAATGTTTCTCCCGACGAGGAGAATCCGTTTTATGAAACCGAAGGGAGTTTGTTGGAAGATCATTTCGAGCTGAACGACCTGATTCAGGACTATAACAAGGAAGACGTTTCGGAGGATCTGGAACAGCTCTGTCTCATGCAGATAGGAATTGCGCCCGAGCTGATCGCTTCCGAGCGGCAAGCGGCTCAAATGAACGGGAGGGATTTCTGCCCTGTCGCTCACGCGGGCTATAACCGGCTCAGCGCGATTCTCTTTTCGCGGCAGTGCTGGGAGGAAGTTGTACAGCTCTATAATGAAGCCAAGGCAGGCGGCTGGAATGTTGCGGAAATGGAAGCCCGGGTGGAAGCGGCAAAACGGGCGTTGACTGCCTGAAGACGGTCCATCGGGGATGCCTCGTGTTTTCCTTCGCAGCTTGCCTCTCACATGCCGAACGGTGCCTGAATGCCTGTCGTCCTATTGTGAGGTGCTTGAAAGGTTCCGGAACCACGAGCGCGAAAGCTCAAGATCGGCGGGCGTTGCGACGTGTTCGTTGAGCCCCGCCGCCTTGGACCGCTCCCGGTCGTCGTCAGTGCGCATCGCCCGGCGGTAATTTTCCTCGATGGGACTTCCAACGGCGTGCGGCATGGATTAATCCCTCCACTCTGCCGAGCGGCAGCATCATCACAAGAAATTTGTCGAGTCTCCAGCCACGATGAAAATTTCATGGATGGCAGAATTTCACTTGAATGACGGCAGTTCTGTTGGAGCATGATTTCTCTTGGGCAATTCTGAAAACAACAATGACGGACCATTCCCTTGGCAACAGGTGGTCGCAAGGTCGGTGCATGATATGCGAACTCCGCTTTCATGCATCCGCACGACCGCGGAAGTATTGCGCATGATCTCAGGCGGGTCGGAAAAGCATGGGAAGCTGCTCGGTATTCTGGACAAACAGGTGGACGAACTTTCTTCCCAAATGGAGACTCTTTTGAAAAATCCCGAGGCTTTCCTGAATCGGCCTCAAGTAGATTCGCATGACCCATGAATCGTGCATCCTGTTTTTTTACATTCGTCTTGCGTGAATTCGAAATTTTAATGACCTGCGGGATGATGGCCCGAAGTCGGGCTGAGGAGACGTCCATGTCATGGACAGCATTTTGCAATTTTCGGCAAAATCATAACTCCCAAAGAGACTACCGCGCCCTTATATTGGGCAATGTCTTAGAGGGTGATAAGAATATTCCCGAATTGCCCGGCAGTATGGATTCACATCTTCGCATTTAGGGGATTTTGACCTTGTATAGAGCCGCTCTGCCTTTTTGATCCGAGGCGATCTGCATGCTCGAATCTCTCAAGTCATTCCTCGATACCTCTGACTTCCCGGCACGTTGGAACTGCGGTCATTGGACCCCGGTGCACGGATGGTTCCATATCTGTGCCGACATCGCGATCGGCATGGCGTATCTGGCGATTCCCTTCGCGTTGGCGAGGTTCTGGTGGCTCAAGCGGGCCGAGCTGGAATTCCCGAAAATCCTCTGGTTGTTCGCCGCGTTCATTTTCAGTTGCGGCAGCACTCACTTCATCGAGGCTTTTATTTTTTACCACCCCATCTACCGGATTTCAGGCCTGATGAAAGTGATCACCGCGCTGGTTTCCTGGGCCACGGTCATTGGAATCTGCCGGATCGCGCCGAAGGCACTTGAGCTGCCCGGGCTGCGCCGGGCGAACAATCAGCTCAAGGAACAAATGGACGTCATCGAACAATCCAGCGAGGCGCTCAAGAAAAGCAACCGCGACTTGGCCGGATTCACCCGGACCGTTATCGATGATTTGAGGAACCCCATCACGGGAGTTCTGTTCTTAACGGAGATGGCGCAGGAATCAGCGTCTGCGGGAAACACCGAGGAACTGTCCGTTCAGCTTGACGCCGTTGTAAGCAGACTCCGGGAAATGGACCGCTTCGTAACCGAACTGCATGACCGGTCATCGGGAAATTAGAAGTCGTTTCGACAACTGTCAGATTCGGCTTCCCGATGGGGTCACGGGCGTGGGGGGACGAAAGTTTCCCCTTTTACAGGGGCTCCGTTTCTACGATCCGGCGAATGGTTTTTGGGAAACACGATCAGTTCCCCTTTCATCAGGCGGTCGTAAGCGGCTTTAGCGAGTTGCTGCGGTGCCATGATGTTTCTTCGAATGCGATGGGTCGTTTTGGCTTTCGGAAAAAGGTCAGAATCGGTAGCGTCAGGACACAACACGGTCACAGTAACTCCGGTTCCTTGCAGCTCCATGGACAGCGCCTCGCTCCAGGAAACCACGAATGCGCGCGTAGCACGGTAAATCGCCGGAGACGGGGCGGGCTCGCATTCTGTGATGAACGCGGTGTTGAGGATCCGGCCTTTGCCCCGGCTTATCATCGGCTCAAGGAAAATCCGAGTGAGACGAAGGATGGCACTGAGATTCAAGTCCACCATCGACTCGTCGTGAGCGGAGCTGCTTTCCTTGAATTTGCCATGGAAGCCATGACTTGTGTTGGTGGAAATAATGTCCACCTGCACTCCGGCTTCATTGAGAGTTTCGAAAACCTCCATGGCGGATTCCGGCAGCTCCAGATCCTTGACGATGAGACGTGAGCGGGTGCCGTAGGCATCTCTCACCTCTGCCGCGACCACTTCGAGGTCTTTCATCACCGGCCCCGCCAGAACCAGATCGTGTCCGTTTTTTGCGAATTCGCGGGCTAGGAAAAGGCCGATTCCGCGAGTGCAGCCTGTGATGAGTGCTGTTTCAAATTTCATGATCCGACTTGGTGAGTCCCAACTTATCCTTGCATTTCGGATGCCTTGTTGAATTCCCCGGCACTTCCATTTGAGTATCAATGGATTTCTCCTTGCCGGAGGCCGGGGAGGGGAGTTGGCGTGGAGGGAATTTGCATCTTCCCAGTGCGTTTTTCCCGTGCGAATCGCCGCGGCGCTTGTCCGCCTGCGCCACGGACTGGCCGGTTGCCGGGCCGCGGGGAAAGCACCGTCATTCGGCGTGTCCCGCCCGGGCACCATGAGTATCGGCTAGGACGGCCCGGCGCCGAAAATCCATGGCAAATCGCACGCGCGATTTTGCAAGTTGCATTCTCCCGGACACTCTCCGGCGGAGGAGATCGTCGGAAAAGATTGATATATCAACCCCTCAGAACGGCGGCGTTTCTGGCATTTATCCTGCGAAAAGTGGCGGGGCGAATTTCGTCGCCTCAACCAACAATTCAAAACCAACAAAGCGATGTCCAAACTCAATTCGTTAGAAGATCTCCTCGCCGAGGAGATCAAGGATCTCTACAGTGCCGAGACCCAGCTCGTCAAAGCGCTCCCTAAAATGGCCAAGGCCGCTTCGGATGCGAATCTTGCAGCAGCCTTCACCGGCCACCTTGAGGAAACCAAGGGCCACGTCGGGCGGCTCGAAGAAGTCGCCGATCTCCTCGGCATCACTCCAGGCGGGAAAACCTGCAAGGCCATGAAGGGCCTTGTCGAGGAAGGTGCCGAAACCATCGCGGAAAAAGGCGACCCTTCGCTCAAGGATCTCGCCCTCATCACCGCCGCTCAGAAGGTCGAGCACTACGAAATTTCAGGCTATGGCTCTGCCAAGGCATTGGCGGCACGCCTCGGTCTCAAGGACGTGGTGAAGCTTCTCCAGACCACGGAGAACGAGGAGGGGGCCGCCGATAAGAAGCTGACCTCCATCGCGGAAAGCCTCTACTCCGCCGTGCTGGAGACTTCGCAATCTTAAGAAAATCCCCCCAAAACCAACCCGCTCCGTCATGGCAACCCATGGCGGGGCGGCTTTTCAATTTCCATGAATGCCGCTCTATCCCCCAGCCCCCTGTTTGACCACCTCCGTGACATTTACCTCATGGAGAAACAACTTGCGGAATTCCTTCCCGGGTTTTCAAAAATCGCCGCCGACGGCGAACTGCGTGAGCTGATATCCCGCCATGCGGACCGCACGGTGGAGCACAAGGCGCGGCTGCTGGCCGTGTTCGCCAACCACCGGGTCCGGATCGGTGGCGACGCCGGCGAAGCACTCCGCGGGCTGATCTCCGGTGCCAGTATGGAACTCGCAAATATGAAGGATCCCGCCACCCGGGACTTGCTGTTAGCCGGGCACTGCAAGCGCATCGGAGACAAAGGAATCAATACTTACATTGCCGCCGCCTGCATGGCCAAGACCATGGGCTATCAGGCCGAGTGGGATCTGCTGGTTTCTTTCTACTCCGAGCAGGAAAAAACCATCATCCGCCTCGATGGCATCGGCGCGCGCTTGCTCAACGGCCAGATCCGCCGTGGCCGCTACTTTTCCATGCTTTGACTAAATTCTTCCCTGAACCAACTCCCTTGAATCCATGAACAATTACAAAATCCACGATGTCGTGATCGCGGGCGGTGGCGCGGCCGGACTGAGCGCGGCACTCCTTCTCGGTCGCTGCCTGCGGGACACGGTGCTCTGCGACGCCGGCCGATCTGATATCGAGTCCTTTCCCTCCACCGGTGGATTTCTCGGCCATGACGGATGCCATCCCTCCGAACTCCTCAGGATGGGCCGGGAACAAGTTGCCAAGTTCGATACGGTCACCCAAGTGGCTGCCCGCATCGGCGACGTGCAGCGGACGATCGCCGGATTCACCGTCATCTGTATGGATGGACGTAAGCTGGAGACAAGAACCCTGCTGGTCACCCCGGGTCAGGTTCCGGTCCTGCCGGAGATCACAGGCGCGCGGGATTTCCACGGCAGCAGCCTGCATCAGTTCCCTTGCGGAGATGGTTGGGATCACCAGCACCAACAGCTCGGCGTCCTCGGCGGCAGTGACGGCGATGTGGAGCTGGCCCTGAAGCTCCTCATATGGAGCAGCCGCGTCACCTTGTTTTCCAATGGAGAGGAGGTCTCCATGAAATCGCGGCAGCTTCTCGCCCAAAACCGCATTATGATAGAGACCCGCCCGCTCGTGGAATTGCTGGGCGCGCCACCGCAGCTGGAGACGGTTCGTTTGGAAGACGGCACCTGCATGCCCTGTCAGGCATTGTTCTATTCATCTTCCGAAATGTATCACTCCCGCTTGGCCGCCAAGCTCGGCTGCGACGCCAGACACCTCGGTTCTGGAAACCGATGGCTGCCGGATGGCGGGTCGGGGATCCAAGGATTGTTCGTCGCCGGGAATCCATTCAAGGCACCCGACATGGCGATCATCGCCGCGGCGAACGGGGTCAAGGCCGCCGAAGAAGTCGACCGCTGGCTGTCCGAGTCTGCGCGCTCCTATCTCGGCGTGAAATCCGCCTAACATCAATTTGCCATGGACGGAGATCTTCAGCGTTATCTCAACTATCATCTGGCCGGTTCCGTTGGAGCCATCCAGCTCATCCAGCATTTGGTCGACACCATGGATGAATCCGAGGCGTGTGATTATTTTGTCCAGCTCAAGACCAAAGTCGAAAATGACCAGGCTCTTCTCGGGAAATTGTTGGCATCCGCCGGCATGGACACCAGCACCCCGATCCATGTTGCTGGTGAAGTCACCGGCCGCATCGGTCTTCTCAAACTCACTTGGGACGGGTTCGAGCCCGGTAGCCTCGGCCTGTTCGAAGGCCTTGAAATGCTCGCACTCGGCATCCAGGGCAAGCGCCTGCTCTGGCTAGCGCTGAAGGAAATCTCCCGCTGGTTTCCGGAATGGAGCGATGTGAATTTCTCCGAACTCGAACGGGAAGCCATCAGCCAACGGGACGGAGTGGAACGGTGGCGCATCGAAGCCGCCCGCGACACCTTGCCCAGTGGCGAGCGCAGGCTCGCAGCCCAGCAGGCCATCGGTTCAACCCCTAACCAACCCACCCGCATGAACTCGATCAATCAAAACCAACCGGAAGATAACCTGAAAAACCTCAGTCAGGGAGACGCCATCACCAAGATCAGGGAGTTGGTGGAAAAAGCGGGCATCTGTTTTTTCTGCACCACCGTTCCCACTGGCGAATCAGGCGGGGCCAGACCGATGAGCGTGCTTCAGACCGATGCGCAGGGCCACTTGTGGTTCCTCAGCGCGGCGGACAGCCACAAGAACGAGGAGCTCGCGATCAGCCCGGAAGTGAAACTTTATTTCCAAGGTTCCGCCCATTCCGATTTCCTACAACTCGACGGCACCGCCACCGTTTCCGCCGACAAAGCGAAGATTAAGGAACTATGGAATCCGCTTCTGAAAACCTGGTTCACGGAAGGAATCGATGATCCCCGCATCACCGTGATCAAGGTGGTGCCGCTCAGGGGATACTACTGGGACACCAAGCATGGAAACGCCGTCGCCGGCATCAAGATCGCCATCGGTGCCATGATCGGTAAGACGCTCGACGATTCGGTCGAAGGCAAATTGTCCGTCTAGAAAATTCCCGCAATTTTCTATATATAAATCCCTTGCGCGCTGCAGAAGTGAAGCGACAATAAGACACCTGTCCGTTTTGGCTCTCAGGGCTCTCTAAACCCATTCCCGGGAGCACAGCTGAAACGGCAGGCACTATTGGTGTTAGGGCTCTGGCAGCTCGGCTGTTTGCCGCGCGGATCGCTTGCGGTGTTCCTCCGCCAGCTTGACGAACTCGGCCCGCACCCGATCAAGCTCCTCTTCCGGCAGATCCTCCAGATCCATCAACGCATTGTTGGCGGTTTTCTGCACTCGGATCAATTCATCCAGTTTGATTTGCAGCGCTTCCGAGTCACGGTTCTGCGAATTCTGAATCAGAAACACCATGAGGAAAGTGACAATGGTGGTGCCGGTATTGATGACCAGTTGCCAAGTGTCGCTGTAGCCAAACAGCGGCCCGGTGAAGGCCCAGACGACGATCGTCGTAAAAGCGAGCGCGAACGTCGCCGGCTTGCCGGCATAGGAGGAGGTCTTCTTGGCGAATTTCGCGAACCACGAGTTCTTTGAATTTTTCATGAGCTAGCAGGATTGATCGGGTAAAAGGAGAAGGGACCAGGGGCCGCTCATCCCCCGGGGCATTGCAAAATGAGTGCGACTCCAGTGAGGATGGGCGGTAAGTCCCAGCTCATTTCAATGACAGCCGCGGAGCAAAAAGAAGATCAGCAGCAAGGGCACCGGCACTCCGATCAACCAAAGCAGGATCCATCCCGCTTTTCCGGGGAGATGACCTGACAGTTTTTCGACGGCGGACGGACGAGGATTTGTTTTCATAGTGACCGATTCTTCGCAGGAGATGTGCCATTTCCCCTCGGCGGGTCTTTTTGCAATCCCCCCATCGCCATGAATTCGGCCGGATATACGGCAAGCTGCATTGCTGCGATTGGTTTCTCGATTCTATCAGTAGGGAATATCCCTAGCTTCTTCCGGGGCATCATCCCGGGTTCTCTGGAACTCCCTGTTGATACGTCGGATGCGTCGGATGGTTTTTTGCAAGAAAGTCTCCGCTCGGAATTGCAGGATGCATTTCGGGAGTATGCCAGTTAGATGTTCGCGAGCGGGCGAAGCCTTGAAATCACGGGGATTCCGCCGAGTTGGCACATCAGGCATGCATCTTGCGATAGAGCTTGGAGTCGCGGATCGCGATCCAACCAAGACCTACAAGTTATGAAAACAACACTCAGCAAAAATTTAATGATCATGCTCTTTCCGCTGCTGGCCCCGCTGGCAATCGGAGAGCCCGTGGCCGAACCCAAGGAAGTGATGCCCTCGAAGGCCACGGAAGGCACGTCCGCTTCCTGGCGCGCTTCCGAAATCATCGGGACCAATGTGAAGGCCGCCAACGACGATACCATTGGTGAGATTCAGGATCTGATCGTGGATTTCAAATCGAGTGAAATTCTCGGCGTGGTCATCTCCACCGGTGGCTTCCTCGGAATGGCGGATACGTTGAGTTCCGTTCCCACATCCGCCCTCCGCTATGACGTCCCCACCAAGGCCTTCAAGACCAAGCTCACCAAGGAGCAGTTGGCCAAAGCCCCGCAATACAAGAAAGACACCTGGGACGCGAACAAACAGGGGGTGTCGGATAAACTCCGCACCTACCGCGACTCCATGGCCGTCGATACCACCGCGCCCGACAACGCGGCCCGCAACGAGAACGACAAGGGATTGACCCCCGTCGATCAGGGAACCAGCGAGGCCGACATCAAGCTCACCAAGGATATCCGTGCCGATCTGATGGATACGCAACTCTCCTTCAATGCCAAGAACGCCAAGATCATCACTCGTGATGGCAAGGTGACCCTGCGCGGCGTGGTGGATAACCACGGAGAAAAGCAAGCTGTCGTCGATCTCGCCTCGAAGCATGCGGACCCCTCCATGGTGAGCGACCAACTCGAAGTCAAAGCCGCCAAATAAATCGAATCTCCCATCAAAACCAAACTAACAAAATTATGAGCCACAAATCCGTATACGCAGTCGCCGTCTCTGAAGGACAAGCGAACCAAATCGTCGATAGCCTGACCCGCGCGGGCTTTTCCTCGAACGACATCTCGGTGCTGTTCCCTGACAAGGGGACCACTCACGAATTCTCCCACGAGAAAAACACCAAGGCACCGGAAGGTGCTGTCACCGGCGCTGCCACCGGCAGCGTGTTAGGCGGCACGCTCGGCCTCTTGGCCGGGATCGGCGCATTGGCCATCCCTGGTGTGGGACCCTTGATTGCAGCCGGGCCACTTCTCGCAGCCCTCAGCGGTGCCGCCGCAGGTGGTGCCGTTGGCGGTATCACAGGAGCGCTCATCGGCATGGGCATCCCCGAGCTTGAAGCGAAGCGTTATGAAAATCGCATCGCGGAAGGAAACATCCTCATCTCCGTCCACGCCGTGGATGGCGACCAGGTGGACCGCGCGAAGGAGATCCTCAAGAACGCCGGTGCGGAGGATATTTCCGTGACTTCCCTCGGCGAGGTGAAAGCCCATCACTGATAATTGCTGCTGTTCTCCCCCCTCAACCCCGTGCAGCCCCGCCGTTCCGGCGGGGCTGCATTTTTTTTAGTTGGATCCATCAACAATCCACAATCGGAATTCAACAATCATCAATCCACGCTCTGCCAGAATCGCGGTCAAGATGTCTCGCGCAGAGACGCGGAGGCGCAGAGGGAAGAGGATATTGCTTTCAACGCGTTTTTTCTATCATCTTAAAAAACCTCTGCGCCTCCGCGTCCCTGCGCGAGAACAGATATTTCTATCCGAGGACGAATGGCACGTAGTTAAGCGTCCTTTGCTGCGATCCCTGCCCCAAGGAGTGGCGGACTCCGATCCGCCAGAACCCATGCGGAGTCAATGTATCGAGAGAATCGCTTTCATGATCCTCTTATGGACAGGCGATTCGGAGATCGCCGCTCCTTGTTTCTACTGCCGTTCCTGTCGGAATACAGAGGCGGCATACTCCTGCTCCATCAATGAAATCGGCCTTAACTACGTGCCATTCATGCTAGGACAATAGGCTCTATCCGGGAAAGAGTTCTCGCGCAGAGCCGCTGAGAAGCGGAGTAAAGAGTTCACTGCTTTTTAATGGGCATGGCTCTGATTCTAAAAAACCTCTGCGCCTCCGCGTCCCTGCGCGAGAATCGATATTTCTATCCGAGGGGGGATGGCACGTAGTTAAGCGTCCTTTGCTGCGATCCCTGCCTCAAGGAGTGGCGGACTCCGATCCGCCAGAGCCCATGCGGAGTCAAATGTATCGAGAGAATCGCTTTTCATGATCCTCTTATGGGCAGGCGATTCGGAGATTGCCGCTCCTTGTTTGTACTGCCATTCCTGCCGGAATACAGAGGCGACACACTAGTGCTCCATCAACGAAATCGGCCTTTACTACGTGCCATTCATCCCAGGACAATAGGCTCTATCCGGAAAAGAGTTCTCGCGCAGAGCCGCTGAGACGCAGAGTAAAGAGTGCACTGCTTTTCAATGGGAATGGCTCTGATTCTAAAAAACCTCTGCGCCTCCGCGTCCCTGCGCGAGAACAGATATTTCTATCCGAGGAAAATAGGGGGTGGGGACGTCTCGTCCCCACGCACGGACGAGACATCCACGCCCCTTATCCGCGGTCCACGCGGAAAAAAGTGGCAGGAGTGTCATCCGCCGCACCGGGATCGGAATTTTCAGGCAGCCTCTGGGACGCAGAGTGAAGAGCTTACTGATTTTTTTGATAGGCATGACTCCGATCTTAAAGCCCTGCGCCTCCGCGCGAGAACACATCCATTGATGATTGTGGCTTGGTGATTGTTGATTTCTTCCAAGACTCACCCCATAACGAAAATGGACCCCGGCGGATACTTTCCACCGGAGCCCATGTTGTTTGTTCTATCCGGCATTCACGCCGGATGGTTGATGTCTTAGCGTTTGGCGATGACCTTCAGCGTGCCGCTGAAATCCTCACCCCGCGCGTCCCCGGAGAAGGTGATCACCACTTTCAGCTTCCTGTCTTCCACCGTGGCGGACACGTTGGCGACAAGCTCGCCGGAGAAGTTCGCGCCGTGGAAGTCGCCGTCGAAGGAGACTACGATCGGATTGGCGGTTTCTCCGCTGTAGGTGTTGCCGGTTTTGGTCAGAACCAGCGAGTTCGGGCCGTGGACACTTGCATCGACGCTGAAGTCCAGTTCGTCGCCAAGAGTTTCAACAATGCTGATGGTGGCGTTTTTCTTCAGCTTCAGCGTATTGTTCTCAATGGTGATTTTGCCGTTGACCACACCTGCGAGTCTTTTCACGACGGACTCGGGAAGGTCGATGGTATGGTCACCGAAGTGAACGGAGCCGGAGGCCCGGGTGAATTCATAGGTGCCATTGGCTCCTGCGAATGCCTGGGGAACGGCGGCGAATGATACCAGCGAAACACAGGACGTCGCCAGCAGCACGCGGCCGAAGCCTGCGAGTCTGGAGGTGCCTGGAGTTCCACTGGATGAGACGGATGGGTAAGCGATTGCGTTGGTTTTCATAACAATCCCAAATAGAGCGCGGAATTGCGTTTAGGATAGCGGTTTTTTGATCTAACATTAGAAGAAATTGTCACGATTGCATCTTGCCATGAAATCGTGCAGACATCCCTAACGGTATTGCGGATTGCAGTCCCGAAAGTTCGATATGGAGCAGGTGATCCTGCTATCCCGATTTCCAAAAAGAGGGTCTCGCGCAGAGCCGCCGAGGCGCGGGGGGATGTGAAAACTCTTTAAATCAACCATCCAAAATCAACAATCGGCAATCATCAATGGACTCCCAACTCCGCGTCCCTGCGCGGGACAATCTTTAAAACGCGAGGTCATGTGGCGTCGGTCCATGACCGTCGCTAACCGAAAAACAATTGCCGGATAATCGCCTCCTCCCGATCAAACTTTCTGTTGCCGCATACCGCACCCGATACACGAAAAACCCGCAGAGACTGGGGAGTCCCTGCGGATTTTTCAACACCTTTGGCTTTGCTCACTGGTGGTCGCGTCCCAGAGAATGATCGGGGCTTTGCTGTTTGGAGGGATTGCCGTTTCTACGCATGTCCGACTGGGTGCCGTCCGTGCAACTGGCGGTTAGCATGGCAAGGAATGCGGCGAGGGCGAGCAGGGCGGAAGTTTGGGTTGTTTTCATAGGAGTGGTTGGTTTGCTAGGATCGGACGGAATTGTCCGGAAACGTAGTCCAGCAGGCGACGTGCCCAACGCAGTTGCAGGCTCCGCCGGTCTAACGGCGGCAACGTGTCGTGCATTCCCGCCGCTATTATGCGTTTTGCATTGACGGTCCGGGGAGCAAAAGGGGACAGCGCCGCGGCCGCCCTGCTAGCGGGATTCCAGGCGTGACCCACTTTACTCACACCTTACCAAGCCATCCCAAGCCTTTCCCAAGCCTTTCCCAAGCCTTTCCCGCCGCCAAAAAAAATGCGCGGCGGGGGAGATCCGCCGCGCTTTGTTAGTGCCGCCGTTCACATGCAGCGGCCGCTCACCGCGTTGCTCCAGCCGGACTCGCCGGTCGAGCCGCCGACGGCGAGGATGCGCAGTGCGTAGAGCATTCCGGACACCAGTCCCTCCACCGAAATGTCGCGGGCGCGGGTGTGGAATCCGCCGTCCCGCCACGCGCCCACCGTGCCTTCCGCATCGACCGGCGCGTATTCCGCCTTGTAGCAGCGCGCGCCCTTGATCGCCGGGGTCTTCAGCACGATGCGGCCCGTCATGCTGTTGTCCACCACGAACGAATCGGGGGTCGGCAGGGGGGTGGACGAGGTCCGGTCGCTGATCACCTCGAAGCCCGCGGCCAGCACGTTGGCCACCAGTCCGCCGCAGTTCATCTGCACGTAAAGGGCGATCAGATAGAGCATTTCCTCCAGTTCCGCCTGCAGGTCGCGCTTGCGCGCCGTGGCCAGCGGGCCGCCCTGTTTCTGGGCCACCTTCGCCTCCAACCAGGCCGCCAGCTTCGCATCCAGATTCACCTTCGTCACCGGCGGATCCGGATAGAGAGCGAGTGGATAGAGGTGGGTGCTCACCGCTCCGGCGGTCACTTCCAGGTTGTCGTCGTTCTTCTTGAAGGTCATCAGGACCTTCGGCAGTTTGTTGTTCATCGTATTGTTTTTTCCTTTTTTAGTGTGTGTCTATCAAACGGTCCGGTCAATCCGTCGCGGGCTGCCGGACATGACATTCGCCTAGCAGGATCGGACGGCATCCGGCAATCATTTTCCGGCAGTGCTTTTGACTGATAGATCCATCACTCGATTGTCCTTGCGTCACGCCGCCGGCCGGAAAACGAACTAACCGCTAGGAAAAGCGCTTGGTGTGGCCGATGCCGCGGAGGGGCTCCGCCGCCCTTGTGGCCGGTTTTTCACCCCGTCACGCGATCGCGTGGGGTGGGCTGAAAACCCGCGTTTCCGCCATCTGGAGAAAACGAGGCGGGGAGTTTCCCGCGCCGCCCGCGTCTCCATTCCGGCAGGGGAGGCAGGGGGGGCGCCGCTTTTTCGGGCCAGGCGGAGCTCTGAATCAGCGAGACTTTGACCTGAATCAAACAGGATTTGCCTCTGAACAGAGAGACTTTGACGTGAATCAAACAGGATTTGCCTTTGAACAGCGGGATTTTGACCTGAAACAAGCAGGATTTGCCTCCGAGCAGAGAGACTTTGACCTGAATCAAGCAGGATTTGCCTCTCAACAGCGAGGCTTTGACCCGAATTAAGCAGGATTTGCCTTTGAACAGCGGGACTTTGTCCCTCTTGCACACTCAAATGGAAAATTATCCGACCGCCGCACAAATCCGTTCCAAGACGAATGACTCCGCTGCTCCCCGCAATTCGGAATCGTCTTAATTTTCTCATTTCAGGCTCTCAGATTTTCAGTTTCTACCCTTCAGCGCCCTCGTCCGGCTCTTCCGCTAGGGGGCCGGGACGTCTCGTCCCGGCATCTTCCTCGGTCTTCCGGGTTCCCGCATTTTCTCCTTCCCGCCAACCCCTTGATTGTTAGTCTGGCGATGCAAAATGCCCCCGTCCGATTCCCAGACTTTCCTCCGCGAGCTCCCGTCTGCGTATGTAGTCCCGCCTTCAGGCGGTCTTCACTTCGCACCGGAAGACCGCCTGAAGGCGGGACCACAAACGAAGCTGCCGACGCCGGAGCGCCGGTCTGCGACCGGCTCTTACAAGCTCATCGACGACGCGCTGGAGGCCATTGAGAAGGAAAATGGAGAACTCAAGGGCGTGCTCGACCGCCGCTACACCCAGCTCCAGATCGATCCCGCGAACCGAGCGGAGCGAGTTAGACTGCCCGCTAGGGCAGCCCGCAGGGGACGCGCGGCGGCTCGGATCAATCTCAGCAGCCTCATCGACCTCATCGCCAGCATCCCGTTCCACCACCTCGCGCCGAATGGCTCGATGGCCCTGCTGCTGGCCAATGGCTCCATGAGTTCGAATTCCAGCGGCGAGGGCGACATCCGCCGCGCCTTGATCGAGGCGGATCTCGTCGAGTGCATGGTCGCCCTGCCCGGCCAACTCTTAACTAACACTCAGATCTCCGCCGATGTCACCGACAGGACCGCCCTGCTCTCCTTATCCGCGGCAGCCTAATCTCACATTTCTAGCTCACAATGCACCTATCTAACCTCACCTTGACCAATGTTCGCCAGTTTGGGCAGCGAACTTTTGAGTTTCAACCTGGCTTCAATCTGCTTGTCGGCGAGAACGGCGCCGGAAAGACGACCATTCTTCGTGGCTTGGTCTCAGCGCTGGGGGGCGGTCAACAAACGAACCAACGTCCAAAACTTGGGGACGACGACATACGGCTTGATTCGAGGCACGCAGAGGTAAAGGCAGAGATTCAGTTGTCTAGCGAAAGAAACATAGTCTTTCATTATCGTAAATCGCTTTGGGAGCGTGCTCAAACTTCACGTGTTCGAAACGACCGCCCTCTGGTCTTAATCTATGCATCGAACGAAGCAACATGCTCGGCGATGAGGGTAAAGCGAGTAAAGAAAATCCGTGGTTCCGAAGATATGGAGCTGCGTCGTGGTGAGGAATATCTTTATCGCGCTGAGAGGGAGTCCGAACAAAGGCGGGAGGCGTCGAGCGACATTCATTTCGGGAATAGTTATTCAGTGAGGGATTTTGTCGGTAAGATTCTTTCAACCTTTACCCCAAACTTCCGCGATTTTTATTGGCGCTTCGAGCCCTACGATTGCTCCTTGGTAATGCCTCAAGACAAACAAAGTGATCCAATTATGGATGCAGAATTGGAAGAATTGGCCCGTTCTGCCGCCATGCGCTACTTCCAAGAGGATTGGCAAAGGGGGCGCATACAACCGTATTATTGGCCGGACCAAGCAAAAGTAACTCTCAATCCAGATGCCCCTGAGCGCAGCCGTGATGGAAGTTACCTGCCGGATCCCCGAGAGATCTGGAAGCGTATGGGGATTCCGGACGACGCTGAGAGGAGATTGCGATTTAGCTCTTTGGAAGTAAAGCTAACGCCTCGTATCATGATCCGGCGGGAAATTGGACATCTCGGCTTGAGTCAGCTGTCCGATGGAGAGCAGAGGCTGTTTTCGCTTTTCGTCGACATCGCGAGACAACTTTTGCTGCAAAGTCCTCACAACGGAATCGGCGCGGGGGAAGCCATCGTGCTAATCGATGAAATTGATGTTCACCTTCATCCAAAGTGGCAGCGCAAGATTGTGCCAGCCTTGGAGGATCTTTTCCGAAACTGCCAGTTTGTGGCCACGACCCATTCGCCGTTTGTAATCCAAGCGACCAATCGCAAGAATGTAATTTCTATCGATCCAACAGTATCAATCGCTAGCCTTGAGGATGGGAACAGTATCGAAGACATCGTTGAGGGTATTCAAGGCGTGCCGATACCGCAACGTAGCCTCAGAGCCGAGACACTAAATGAAGCTGCGAAGGAATACTTCACGCTTCTGAAACGCAAGGCCTCGGGAGTTCATCCGGTGGCGGGAGATGCACTGAACACCGCCGAGTTGAATTACCGGGAAGCGAGCGAACCATTTACCTCGGACCCTGCTGTCCATGCGTTACTCAAGGTGCAGTTGCTGGAGGCACAAAGATCATGAGACCGGTAACCCGAATTACTGCACCACATACCTATGCAAAGTATCAGGAAGCCATAGGAGATTTGGAAGACTGCTTTGGCTGCTATTGCAGCTATTGCGAGCGTCGTTTCCCAGCGCTTTTAGCTGTGGAGCATGTATCTCCAAAGAGCTTGGATTCCGCACGCGAAACCGATTGGACGAACTTTCTGCTTGGCTGTGTAAATTGTAATTCAACGAAAGGCGACAAGCCGACAAACGACCAAGATTTCCTTTGGCCGGACAAGGACAACACCTTGCTGGCTATCGAATACAAGGTGGGTGGACTAGTAGGGGCATCATCGACAACCGGGTCTCAAATTGAACCCAAGATGCTCGCTTTGATTGAGCTTGTTGGGCTGGATCGGCATCCTGGGCAACCAGCAGACAAACAGCCCACGGATCGCGATAAGCGCTACTTGGAGCGAGAAGAGAAGTGGAAGCTTGCCCAACTCAAACGGGAGGCTCTAAGTCGAAACGACAACGACGACTTTCGGGAAGTGCTAGTCGATCTTGCGAAGGAATCTGGTTTTTTTGGAATCTGGATGGCTGCTTTTCACGACGATTCGGACATGCGCCGCCGGTTGGTCGAAGCTTTCGTTGGAACCGCAAGGGATTGCTTTGAGGCTGACTGGTCGCTAAAAACAAGAATCGGTGGTCACGTTTAGAATGCCTTAACAAGGAAACTAGCTTCAGAATCGATATGTCCTCCGCCCGCTTCTCCGTCGACCCTCGTCTTTCCGCTCTCCTCGGCGAAAGCTACACCTCCAGTGAACGAGCCCTTCGCGAACTGGTCGACAATGCTTGGGATGCTGAAGCGTTAAGGGTGAAAATCACTCTCCCTGACATCCTATCCGACGATCCGGTTGTCATCGAGGACGATGGCCACGGAATGAAAAATCAGGAGGTTCGTCAGGAATATCTCAAGATTGCCAGTCCGCGGTTTACTCGCAAAGGAGAGCGGACGCCGAATCTGGATCGCCGGGTGAAGGGCCGTCGGGGGATCGGCAAATTCTCCGGACTTACCGTCGGTGACGAGATGGAAATCGTGACCCGCGCTCACGGAGTTCAGACGACTTTGTTGATTTCCAAAGAATCACTTCTGGAGGCGGGCAAGGACATTGAGGAGGTGGAACTGCCGATTCAGGAAGAACCGTGCGATTCAGCTCTTCACGGAACCACAATCACCATTCGCAAACTGAATCCGCGCTTGAACTTTCCCCAGGCTGACAAGCTCCGCGAACAGGTCGCCTACGATTACGGACGTGAGACCGGATTTCAGGTGCAAATCAATGGTGAGCAGGTCTTCAGGCACGATGTCCAGGGAGTTACTTTCACCAAGGAATACGAAATGCCGGACGGCACCAAAGCCGAGGCAACATGGACCGTCACCGAAAAACCGCTGCCGGGACGCAAGGCCGGGCTCATTCTGCGTTCGGGCGAGAAATCCGTCGGCAAACCCCATCACTGGGGATTGGAACACGACGAACAATTGAGCAACCGTCTCCGTAATCGGGTGGTTGGCGAGGTGAAAGTCGGCTCCGAAACCATTGAACTTACTGCTTCTGGCGGCGACGTCATCGAAAGCGACAAAGGACTGCAACAATTGACGGAGGCCATTCAGGAAGACGTGAAGGCCAGTCTCACCGAGATCCACGGAAAAGAAGTCGGTTTGGCCAAGGGGCGTTGGACCCAATTGATGAAGCGGAGATTGGAAGCCGTCCCGGAAATGCGCCGTGCCATCGCCGAGGAGAAGTTGGAACGCCTGATTTCCCGCAGCTATCAGGAGGGCGAGAAGGAAGAGCGGATCACTGTCCTAATCAATCTCGTCCTCGATGCTCTCGAAATGGACGAATACTGGACCGTTTGCCGAGAGATCGAGGAAGCAGAGAAGGCCGATGTTTTCATATTCGCGCAAGCCCTCGACAAGTTCGGCATCAGCGACCTAGCGTTCATCGCCCACCAAGCTGAACGCCGCCGTGCCTTCCTCGATGGTCTCGACGACTTGGCTAATGACTTCAATACTACTGAGGCCCAGATGCACACGGCTCTTCAGCACAATCTCTGGATTTTCGGCAACGAATACAGTCTCATGTCCAGCAACCGTCAGTTGCAGTCTATCATTCGCGACTTTACCGCCAAAGCCTATCGAGAGAAAGACGCTGCCGATCGGCCGGATCTCCTCCTTACAGCTAATGTCGAGAACCGACATCTGCTGATCGAGTTCAAGCGCCCCTCGATTCCAGTTGGACGCGATGCAGAGCATCAAGCCGTAACCTACGCCGACACCCTGACAGGACAGCTCGGATTGGAACTCGACATCCTTGTAGTCGGCGGGAGCGTGGATCCGAAACTTCAATCGGCTTATTCCGGAAAAAAGACCCGCTTTGTTTCTTATCGCGCCGTGATCGCAAACGCGCGAACCCAGTTGGAATGGCTCATCAAGCAGTTAAATGAGAAACCGTAATTTTTTGCCCAAGCGGGCGTCGGTGCAGGGGGCGTCGTGAGAAGATTAGGAACCTTATTTCGACAGCCACTCCAAGATTCCAGTTTCTCCAGGAAAGGCGGCTTTCTCATTATTTCTCCAATGAATGCTCACTCGCAAAGGCACTTTGACATACTGAGCGAGACGAAGAGCGTAGGTCCAAGCATGCTTCGCATCCACACCCTGAACGGAGATATCAATCTCAGGGATATAACTATAGCCGCTGTCTCCGTCATGGTTGCCCCTGCGAATCTGCGAATGAGTAGCGGCGCGGAGTGCCTCAAAACTCCCGGCTTTTGCAAATGCCTCAACGTGGGCCAGTCTGACGAGTTCGTTCCACTTGCGGAAGTGTCTAGCTCCGAAGCTTCCTTCCACGCGGGTATGAAGGAGATCTGGAGGATTCAGAGGATCGAAACGATTGGTGCTTGAGGGGGCTATGCCGTTCGTTGGTTCTGTTTTTGTCGGTGGGGCCGGCAATGTAGCTTCAAAATGATCTGCCCAGCGTTCAATCACCGATAGAGGGGTGTCGACCAAGGGGATTGCGTGCTTTTGAAGACGTTGGAAGAGGCTGTCGGGAATCTCAAGTGTTGTCATACGGGTTTTGTATCGTGTTTTCTGTATTGTGGCAATGTATTTGTGTATTCGTGTATTTATGGTGCCGGTGCCGGGAGCTTCGTTCATCGGATTCATCGGAACGCGAATTGAAAAGCGGATGCGAGCACGCGGGCGGTTTTCGGTGGCTATGTCTCCATTTACGACATCGAAGACGCGAAGAACGACAAGGCGACGGTGCCGATCTATTACGAGAGGGGGTCGAGAGTTGATAGTTGATGGGAAGAGAAGAGGAGGACATTTCCGCGAAGGAATCGGCCAAGAGCAAGTGGGCGGAGCTGGCGAAGCTGGGGAGTAGGGACCTTATTGTCCCTTCTTGAAGACCTTGGCTTCGCTGAAGAAACGACAGTAAGGTCGTTGCTCCTTAGCAGAGGGGAAGCGCGATTCATGGGCGGTACGATGACCACGCATTCGCTCTGCGGCGAGACGCCGCAGCCACTTTTGGCAATTCCGTGACAGCGTGCGGGCAAGGATGCGGATTTTGATCTGGCAGCTTTTGAGGAAATACAAGTATCCGCCGGAAGGGTATGAAGACGCGATCGCGCTGGTGCTGAAGCAGGCGGAAGAACTGGCGGATGTGTGGACGTCTTCGCATTGAGACTGGGACAGGATGTCCCAGTCACGGGTATGAGGAGGCGATTGCGCTGGTGTTGAAGCAGGCGGATGCGGGGACGGAGGAGGGGGAAGAAGTTGATGGTCGGGAGTGGATGGTTGATGGGAAGCGGTCGCGGGCTGCGAACGTGTTTTCCTCCTCCGGTGCGAACTCCGGAGTGATTTCAATGATTGCTTGAGTGGATGCGGTTTTTTGTGAAACATTTCGATTAGAGAGACTCATGATTGCAGCAACCACCATCGGCGACGGGATCGCCATCATCGTGTTCGCAACGTTCTTGCTTTTCCTCGGGCTGGGTGTCCTCGGGTTGCTGAAGTTCCTGTTTCGGTTGATCTCCGGGAAACGGCGTCCGGTGGAAGCTCAGAGCGTCTGCGTGTGCTTCGAACAGAAGGAAGGATGGGACAAGAAAGACGAGACCGGAGTGCAGCCGAACGTAATAGAAATGCAGAAGTTTGCCCGCTATCTGGAATCCAGGATCCGCAGCGGGGGGCTTGGTGAGTTCGACGGAGGAGAATTCCAGGATGACGGGGTGCGGTTGTATTTCTTCGGACCGGATGCGAAACTCATCTGGCAGAGAATCCAAGGAGATGTGCGGGACTATGCTCCGACAAAGCCGCTGGAGTTGAGGTTCAACTACGGAAAGAAGGCGGGCGGAAAAGAAGTGTTGAACATCGCGGAGGACGGTCCACAACCATCGAGGGTACTGCCTGAATTCAAAACGGAGGAACTGCTCCCCAACATATCGCCCGCGTGGAAGATGGCGTGGCTTATCGGGATAGGATTTACGGCAGTGGGTTTGGTAGGCCTTTTCCTATGCTGGCTGATACGAATTATTTCAGGGATGTCGGAGAGGGAGTTCATGAGTTCGGGATTCGGCTCGTTCGTGGCGTTCACTCTATCCGGAATGTTCATCGGCGGAATGGTTCTCGCATTGATTTGCTCCAGCCATTCCCAACGAACGGCCAGGCGCCCCGATCCGGGGCCGCTCGGACGAGGCATTCAGGGACCACCGCTTCCCGGGTGGATTTCCAACAAGTTTATTCTCGTGATCGTGGCGGCGGTGATCACGGGAGTGATGGTCATGCTGTTTGGGGGATTGCAGTGATTGCCGCCGCAGCCAGAGGCTGAACCCGCCGATCCTGGAATTCGAATGGCGGTTGTCTTGAGCGGAGTGATCGGATAGACTGCGGCCTTTCCTGAATTCATGACACACCTATCCACCCACAGTATCGCCCTGCTGATCGACGCGGACAACGCACCGGCGGCGAAGATCGACTTCATCATCTCGGAACTGGCGAGTCACGGAGTGGTCAACATCCGCCGGGCCTACGGGAACTGGACCAAGCCGACTCTGGCGGGCTGGCAGAAGGTTCTCCATGAGAACTCGATCCAACCGATGCAGTCATTCGATCTGGTGAAAGGGAAAAATGCCACGGACATGGCTCTGTTGATCGATGCCATGGACATCCTCTACACGAAGAATGTGACGACCTTCTGCCTGGTTTCCTCCGATTGCGATTTCACGCCGCTGATCCAACGGCTGAGGGCGGATGGCAAGCAGGTGTTCGGCTTCGGCGGGCAGAAAACGCCGAAACCGTTCATCGCGAGTTGTAGCCGGTTTCTCTATCTGGAGGAGAGTATGAAGACCCCCGCGCCTGAAAAATCGGGGAAAGCCATTGCCCGAGAAACAAAGAAGCCGGCTGATCCGATTGGTACTTCCAATTTAAAGGGCAACACGAAACTGATGAACACGCTGCGAAGCGCGGTGCAGGCATCCGCAGATGATGAAGGCTGGGCGAAACTCGGACCCGTGGGTTCCCGGATCACGAACGAAGGTCCTTTTGATCACCGGACGTTTGGTTTCGATAAACTGGTGGATCTGTTCGCCGCGATCGATCTCTTCGAAGTGAAGAGGGAGAATCACGACACCCACACGATTGTCTCGGTGCGTCTGGTCAAGATGGCGGGCAAAAAGATTGCGGGGAAGAAGGGGGAGTGAACTGGCGGATGCGTGGACGTCGTTGCATTAAGACTGGGACAGGATGTCCCAGCCACGGGTAGACGCGATGCTACAAGAGGGAGAGTTGCCATTGAAATGAAGGAGGTTGTCTTCGCGTAGGTCGTGAAACGATGAGTTCCTACCGATCCCTTGCGCTTGGCGCGCTGACGCTTCTTGGTGTTTCCACAGTTCATGGCGAAATCAATGCCGGGGCGGCGAAGCCGAAACCCGGTGCCAACGTGTGGCAGGCCGAACCCGCCGAACGGGCCCGGGCGGCGGAGGCGTTCGGGCTTTTGACCAAGTTGTATGCGGCGAAAGGAGTGAAGAACACCCGCAAGCTCTACGTCGTCTATTTCACGCCGGCCGATCGTGAGCCATACCCGGACTACCGGCTGCGGATGGATCATGTGGTGCGGGATGTGAGCCATTATTACGCCCGGGAAATGGTGGCGAACGGACTGCCGCCACTGACCTTCGGCTATGAAACGGATGCGGATGGCATCCTGAAAATGCACATGGCGAAGGGTGACAGGCCATTGTCCGGCTACGACAAAGAGGGCAATGCCGGGAAGGAATCCAAGGCCGCCGCAGACAAGGTGCTGCGTGAGGCCGGCATCGATCCTGACAACAACCACGTGCTCATCATTTGCCAGATGCCCGACGGCATTTCGCCTTACTACGGCGGCGGCTCGCAGAAATCCGGGGTCTGTTGGATTTGTGACCTTCCCGGGCTCGATCCCGCGAATCTCGCCTCGAAGCTGTCGAAGGAGGACACTTTCAAACTCGCGAAGAATGCCGAAGAGCTGGCGATTTTCCGCGATCGCGCGCTGGGCGATCACACGACCGTCTATATGGGCGGCACCGCGCACGAACTGGGTCATTGTTTCTATCTGCCGCACACCGGTGATTCTCCGGAGCAGCAGGCGAAGTGGGGCAAGTCGCTGATGGGATCGGGAAATTATGCCTACGGCCAGGAATTCCGTGGCGCGGGCAAAGGGACGTTTCTGAATCCGACCGATGCGCTGCGGCTCATTTCGCAGCCGCTTTTCTCCGGCTATGACTATCGGGTGACTGATAGTGGCTCGGCGGTCTTCGCCGATCTGGTGGCCACGCCGGAAGGCAACGGGTTCCGGGTATCCGGGCGGATCGCATCCGCCAACGTGCCGGTTTACGCGACGCTGGTGACGTTCAATTTCGCGAAAGCCGGAGGCGATTACCCGTCGAATGCCGTCTCATCGCTGGTGGATCTGAAGACGGGTGGTTTTTCCGCCATGATCTCGCGCGATTACAACGGCCCGATCGACGTGATGCTCACCGCGCTGCACGTGAACGGCGAGCGGACGATCCTGCACACGGCGACGACTTCGCAGGGACGCAACACGGATACGACCCGGCTGAATCTCGAATGGGCGTTTGCTCCGGTGGAAAGTCTCGCGCGCGGCGGTAAAAACGCGGAGGCGCTGGCCGCGACCAAAAAGATCGCCGCCACGCACGCCGGCTCCGAGGAATTCGCCGCCCGTGCTGCCGCATGGGCGCGCCTTTTCTCCACTCCAACCCAGCCGGGTGCCGCGCCGTCCGCACGCAAGGCGGGAGAGTCCTCCGTTTCACTGGCCGATTGCGCCGCCGTCTCGGAAAAATCCGGCTACGGGCCGCTGCCGCCATCGCGCGACCGGATCCCGGGCGACGGTTCGCCGCTGCCGCGCATCGGTGACAACGTTCCCGCTCGGTCGCTCTTCACGCACGCCCCGGGCTCCTATGTCTTCGATCTCGGCGGCGCGTGGAAAAAACTAACGGGCACCTACGGCGTGCAACACGGAGCTTCGGGGAAAATCGCGCTAACCATTCTCGGGGACGGCAAGGAGCTTTTCCAAGGCCCGACGATTTCTAACGAAAACAAGGAGACGCAAGGGGATTACTCCGTCGATGTCACGGGGGTGAAGAATCTGGAATTCAAGGTCACCGCTCCGGAAGGAATGGGCAGCGCGTGGGGGGTTATCGGAGATCCTACATTGAGTCGGTGAAGCGGGTGGAGTGGAATCGGTCGGTGAGACGCGCTGGGAACATCGAACATCGAACGTCGAAGGGAAGAGGGAGACGTGCCGAGTGAGAAGAATTCGGAGAGAGCGACAGCGAACTTTCAAACAGGCGAAGCCACATACTGGAATGGCCACAGGCAAAGCAGAGATGAGGAGGGGTGAATGTAGCGGCGTCTATGACCCAATGCCATTAAGGACTGGATAGAATTTCGGCTTCATTCCATATCCCGGTAGGGATTTCGGAGGGTAGCCCGGGGTCGAGAAGCGAAAGCGACGACCACCCCGGGTGCCGGTTACCCATGAATTCGCACCCTGAAAGGCGTGCCAGAAACGTCGGAGGCACCACGGATCGTCACACCTTCTGCGACCCGCTGCCGGGGTCGAATCCTTCTACCTACAAGGACCCCCGGGTTTTCGTCGCTGACGCTCCTCGACCCGGGGCTAAAATCTGCGATCCCCTTTTGGGATCAAGAAAGGATGGTCTCCTAACGAATCCTTAAAGGCATTGGTCTATGACCGCCGCTGGTTTGGATAGAAAAAGGAGCCTCCGGGGCGAGAATGTGAAGTGCGACGGTCGCAGACGCGCCCCTACAGGGCCGGAAGTTACTTCGCCTGTCCGATGAGGCGATGATGCGCTGCGACGGCCTGCTCCAGGGTTTCGCGAACATGATCGATCTTCCACGGCTTTTCGACGGAGTAGTCGGTCACGCCTGACTCTGCCGCCTCGGCGGCGAGGTCGGAATCGGCATACGCGGTGGAGAGAACTTTGATGATATCCGGCCTGAGGTGCCGGACGCGTTCCAGCATCTCGATCCCGGTCATGTTCGGCATGATTTGGTCGGTGACGATCACCCCGATTTGCCGCCCTTCCTCCCCGAGCACCACGTCGAGTCCCTCCGCGCCATCGCCAGCAACGACGACCTCCCACGATCTCCCAAAGATCATGGAAAAATATTTCCGCGACTTTTCTTCATCGTCTACAAATAGGATCCGCATGATTTTGGGAACGAATTTGTCTGGGGTTGAAGAAGCTGGCGAGGGAATTCGACGAAAAGCGCGCAACCGCACGACGAGTTGGCGGATCGCCGGATGGAAGGATGAAATGGACGGGAAGAGAAGAGTTTAAACAGCGAAGCTTTGAGAAGCGCGGCTTGGTGCTTTTTCTATCAACCCATCCGCTTTTCCCGGAATCGAAGTGAGAAGAAATCCGCCCAGCATGCTGGCCTGCGGGCATGTGCAGTTCGTATTCGGTCACCAAGGCGATTGTCAACGAGGCGAAGCAATCGGAAGCTTGAATGGCCGTTGACAGACCGTGTAAACTGGGATTTGAATCATAGGGCGATGAGAAAATTAATCACGCTTGTTGGTTTGATCTCCGGAATTTCAACCGCATTTGCCAGTGCGACAGGCGGTGGCATCACCAGTTCCGGCTACACGTCTCTCAACGGGCCCCTTGATACTGGCGCGATCAGGGTCATCATCAAACCTGCCGCAGCGGTTCATGCTGGGGCCAAATGGACATTGCTACCGGCGACGTCATATCGACTGAGCCGAAGCGTGCTCGGTGGCCTTGAACCGGGTAAATACACTTTGAAAATCAAGTTGGTGACTGGATTTAAATCACCCGGCACATCGCCGGTGACCATCAAGCGCGGCAAACTCTTAACAATTACGTATACCTGTGTCCCTATCACAACGGCTGGCCTGCGTGAACAGGCTCTACCTTGAGAATCACGAAGCGGAAGTGGCGGGTGATCAGAATTTGGAGTGAGGTTTCACTCTGGACGCATGGTCCCGCCGATGGTTAGAGTCCGCACGTCCGTCAAAAGCCCAATGATCCATTTTCTTTTCATCCTGCTCCTCACCGCGATCGTGTCACTGATTTTGATCGGCTACCATCGTCCGGACGCGCTCCGGTGTTCCTCATTTCCCTTCACCCGGAAGTGCGTCGGGATCGTGATTCTAGCGTTTGCGGTGGCAGTGGTGAGTCTTCAGTCGCTGCCTTGGTTAGGCGATTCGACTTTAGCGATTTCGACGATCGCTCAAGGGATCGGGTGGATCTTCCTCGCCTTCACCTTCCGGGGAATCTTTGAAGTGTTGTCGGGGCGATGAGCGGATCTGGATTAGTTGGATATTAAACTTTGGCGATCAATTGTTAGGCGGCGGAGGGATATTTTGCGACGGTCGCAGTGGCTTGAAATAGAGCAGATGAAAGGGCCCAAACGCGGACCGGCCGCGCTTTGAGGCGCGGCCGGCGTTGGAGAATTCGAGAGGAACTATCAGAACGATTTACTTCTTCTCGGTCGTGGTTTCCTTCTTTTCCGTCGTGGTGCCACCGGGTGTCACGGTCTTCTCGGTCTCGACCTTCTTCTCGGTCGTGCCGGCAGGCGGCGTGATGATGGTCGTATCCCCCTTTTGCTCGGGTGGATTCACCGTGATGTGTTTTTGTTCGCAACAGATGAGCATTGAAGCGAGGACTGCGGTAATCAGGTAGGTTTTCATGATTTTTTTGTGGGTTGGTTAGTAAGTGGTGGTCTTTTTCTGGGTGGTGACGGAACTGGAGTAAGGCGAATAAGGGTCCGCAGTCGTCCGGGTGGTCGTGGTGGTGGATGTCGTCGGCGCAGGGGCGGGGACGCTCACGTTTGGATCCACGTAGGTGGTGCAGTTGGTCAGCACGGACGCCACAGAGGCGATGGCGAGGAGTTGAAGGGTGGTTTTCATGGTTTGGTGGTGATTTGGGTTAACTGGGTAGTCACCCCAGTCTATAGCTTTTCGAATGCCAGACCGTGTCAGGAGCTTTTGATGGAAGGTATGGCGCACAAAATGAGTGACTTAGGGTGGTTTAGCAAAGCAGGCCGGAGTTCACGGTCCATTGAATTCCGTGCAATTTGCGAAGAGGCCGAACATGAATCGAAGAAAAATGCACGGGCCGCACCAGACAGCGATGTTCATCGACGCGAGTAGCCAAAGAACAACGCACATGTGCATCGGACGCAACGCGTGTCCGTCGTGATCGAGAATGGAAAACGCCGACCCATCGCCCGCGATGCCGATCAACGGTTAGGCGGTGGAGTTTCGACGGGGATGGTTCTCTTCATGTCGGGAGCGGTGACGGTTCCGGTGGCGATGAGTGATGGCTCGGTTTGATCTCCTTGGGCGGGGCGCATCAGGAGCAAGGTGCGGCCGAGAATGGAATCCAATCCGGCGTCGGAGGCAGGGATGCGGAGGGTGGCGCTTACATTGGAGGACCCGTTAGTATCGGCGGTGAAGGATTGCAGGATCCGGTCGCTGCCAGGTGTCGGGGTGTCGGCGGCGGGCTTCTTCAAGGGACGGTTGCCGGTGACGCTGGTGCCTTCACCGTGGCCGGGAGCGCCGGGCCGCAATTCACCGTCGGGTTTTCCCGCATCGGGAGTACCGGCTGCGGGAGGCAGTGCGGATGGGGCTCCTGCGTGGGGTTGGCCGGAGTCCGGCGGGCCTGCTTCCGAGGGCGGTTCCGCGGCCGCCGCGGGATTGCCGGAAACGGGATTGTCCTCGGGAAGGGGCATCACGAGCTGATAGGATTTTCCCGGTTCGAGTCCTTCGACCCGGCCGTTGACATTGATGGCGTCGCCGGAAATGGAGAAGGAGAGATCGCCGCTGGGTTTGGAATCCGGAACGATGGTATGGAGAACGGCGACCAATTTCCTGGGAGGAGGATTCGGATTCGGCGGGACGGAAGGGGAGGCGGATGAATCGAGAACAGTGCCGGTGGAGCGATCCACCGTCTGGGCGAATGCCAGCGGACTGGCGAGGATCGCGAGGAGGAGTCCGGTGGCGGTGCTGGCGGGAGCCAGTCTGATTGAGAGCGATGTGGGTTTCATGAGTGGTAGGAGTTAAGGTTGCGGAGTGGAACATCGAACGCCCAACATTGAACGTCGAAGTGAGGAGGAGTTTCGCAGGAGGTGTACCAAGCGGCGGGAGGGCGGGATTTCACCATTTTAAGAGAGACGCGCAGGTAGAGGGCTGGTTGCAATTTGTGAATGTCGTTGGTGATCGGCGCGGCAAATTGCATTCAGCCAACTTATTTTCGATAGGTGCGAATCCCGGAAAACCTTGAAACCATGGGATTTGAGGCGGTTGGTATAGCTCCTGCGATACGGTTGACTCCCACCCTGCTTCGAACAATCGGCGCGGGCCGGGAATTCACAATCAACCCAAACCAATGTCATGAAAAAATCAATCAAAGCATGGACCCTGATCACTTTGGCCGGCTTGCTGCCACTCAGTGCGGAAGAAACCACGACTACGGAAACCCAGACGTCCCACAACGCCGATGGCAGTGTGACCCGTACTGAGACCACCACCCACACCTTCAATCCGGAGGTCCAAACGAAGGTGGTGACTTACTTCGACGCCTATAAGGCACAGCCCTACGGACTGCCTCCAGGCTGGGTGTCAAAGGTGCAGGTGAAGCGCGTTCCACCTGCTTGGAGAAGCAGCCGGATCGCTCCTGGCGTGGTGGTGGCCGAGAAGGAACGCACCTATCTGGTGGCTGCTCCTCCAGAACTGGTGCAGGTCCTGCCAGCACCTACCGGCGACGTGCGTTATTACGTGGCCGGCAGCAACGTCGTCGCCGTCGACGGCCACTACAAGATCATCGACTCGGTCCAGATTCCCACGATCAAATACACGGAGACTGACGACGAGGTGAAGATCGAGAAAAAGGAAGGCGATCACAAAACCAAGATCGAAATCGACAAGGACGATGGCGAAGTAGACGTCGACGAGGATCATTGAGAAGTCCCGGGGAAAAGGTCCGCTTAAGGATCGGTCGTCCTCCGTCACGACGACTTTGTTAATATCGGGCGGCGCGTCTCATGGCGTGCCGTCCGATTTTCTATCTTTAAGGAGCCCGAAATCCGATCCAAGCGGCTCAGTTGCTAGCAGGTGTGTTCGATTTTTTTTTGGATCGGTAAATCCCAACCGGCGTAAAGGCAAAGGGATGTTTCTGTTAGTTGAAAAATGCATCATGAATACGGCGATTTGCATTGCGCCATGAAGGGACGAACTAACGCACCTCCTGCAAACATCGAGATTCGTCCTGAAATAAAGACGGCCCGGGAAATGCTGGGAGATTGGCCGTGATTCTCCCCCGACACAACCGCGCGTCGAGCCGTCAGGATCTTCGGGTCTTGGCGGTTCGATGCGTATCCATTGGCCCCAACAAGTTAGGCCTGCCATTCAACACTCAAATAATACCATGAAAACCACGTTGCTACCCTGTTTGCTGATATCGCTGATGACTCTCTCCCCGGCTTCACTCTTCGGAGCGAAACCTGAAAAGATCGAAGATTTATACAACCCCGAGTTGAAACCATTTTATCACGGCGTGGCCTCGGGTGATCCCTTGCCAGACGGAGTGATCCTGTGGACGCGGGTCACCCGGGATAATCCATCCAACACCGCGGATATTCGCGTGCAGTGGACGGTGGCGACGGACAAAGCACTCAACAGCGTCGTCATGTCAGGGGAGACTCTCGCGGAAGAAGGCCATGATTTCACCGTGAAAGTGGATGTCCACGGCCTAAACGCCGGCAGCACCTTCTACTATGGATTCAAAGCGCTAGGGGTGAACTCTCCGGTCGGCAGAACCAAGACCGCTCCGAGCGTCGCGGTAAACAAACTGAAGTTCGCCGTGGTGTCCTGCGCGGATTACGAGTGGGGATACTTTTCGGGATACCGGGCGATCTCCAGGCGCTACGATCTCGATGCGGTGATCCATCTGGGCGACTACATCTATGAATATGCGGACAACGATACCTATAGCTCGCCGGAAATCCGCGAGAAGCGAGTCGTATTTCCTTCTCATGAAACGGTCACGCTGAATGACTATCGACTTCGTTACAGCACCTATCACCTCGACCCGAATCTGCAGCGGGCCCACAAGGTGCACCCTTTCATCGCGATCTGGGATGACCACGAGTTTGCCGATAACGCGTGGAAAGGCGGAGCGGAAAATCATCAGAAGGATACCGAAGGTTCCTGGCAGGCGCGAAAGGCGGCGGCGAAGAGGGCCTATTTCGAATGGATGCCGATCCGCGGGAACGGCGACAGCATCTATCGCACCCTGCACTATGGACCGCTGATGGATCTGACCATGCTGGATACCCGGGTGGAGGGCCGCGACAAGCAGCTTGACGACGTCAACGATCCGCGGCTGCGTGATCCGGACCGGACGATCATGGGTTACCCGCAGAAAAATTATCTGAAGACAACGCTGCAAAACTCGCAGGCGACGTGGAATGTGGTGGGCAATCAGGTGGTGTTCTCGGAATTCAACATCGGCTTCGCGGCACCCGTGGATCCCGACGGAGCGGAGAGCCTGTTTCTCGATAGCTGGGACGGCTACCCGAAGGAGCGCAGGGAACTGGTGAAGTTCATGGCGAACAAGAACATCTCCAACACCGTGCTGCTAACAGGAGATGTCCATTCCAGCTTCGCCTTCGAAGTGGCGGATCCGGCGTTTGGCAATCCCGCCTACAACCCGAAGACCGGCGCCGGCGCGGTGGCGGTGGAATTCGTCACTCCAAGCCTGTCGGCAGGCAACTTCGACGAGGAGGTTGGCGATTTCTTCAGCTCGAACCTGGAGTCGAAAATCAATACTCCGGATTCGGACGGAGTGAACCCGAACCCTCATATGAAATTCGCGGATCTGGACCAGCACGGCTATATTGTGTTATCGGTAACACCCGCGCAGGTGCAGGCTGACTTCTATTTTCTGCATGATATCCTGAAGCCGAAAACGACGGAGAGGTGGGGAGGCGGTTTCATCAACCCGGCCGGGACTCACCATTTGAAGAAGGCGCAAGCGGCGGCTCCTTGAATGGACGTTGTGCCGGAGCTGTCCTCCCGAAAATCCGGGCGAGGGACAGACTCCGGTTGACGCGAAAGGATGATAGGTTTTTCATACGCTGATGCACGAATCCCCCGAATCCCACCAACCAGACCTGAACGTCGGACTTTTCGGCGATCTGGTGGGGTCGGTGGTGGATTACGCGCTGTTCGCGATGTCACCGGAGGGAATTATCCTGAACTGGAATCGCGGTGCGGAGCAGATCAAAGGATACACGTCGGAAGAAATCGTGGGATCGCATTTCTCGCGGTTTTACTCGGACGAGGACCGGGCGACGGGTTTTCCCGACAAGGAACTTGAGATCGCCTCGGAGGAAGGACATTTCACTACGGAGGGCTGGAGATACCGCAAGGACGGCACCCGGTTCTGGGCGGATGTGACCATCACCGCCATCAAGGATGGAGACGGCAAGGTGCAGGGATTCCTCAAGATCACCCGTGATCTGACGGAAAAGATGCTCGCGGTGGAGGCGCTGCGGCAGAGTGAGGAAAGGTTCCGGCTGTTGATCGAAAAAGTGGAGGAGTATGCGATCTTCATGCTCGACCCCGAAGGGCACGTGATGAGCTGGAATGCGGGAGCGAGACGGCTCAAAGGCTACGAGGAGGCGGAAATCGTGGGGCAACATTTCTCCGTTTTCTATCCGCCCGATATCAGATCAACCCAGCCGCCGGCGCTGATGAGAAAGGCCATCAAGGATGGCTTTGCGGAAGCCGAGGGATGGCGGGTGCGGAAGGACGGTTCGCTGTTCTGGGGCAATGTGGTGCTCACCGCTCTTTACAGCGCTGACCGGGAACTGAGGGGCTTTGCGAAGATTACCCGCGATCTAACGGAACGAAGGAAGATCAAGGAGATGCAGGAGTCGGAGCGGCTGCGAAGCGTGTTCCTGGCGACTCTGGCGCACGAGCTGCGCAATCCGCTGGCCCCTGTTCTGGTCGGGGTGGAACTTCTGACGCAATCGGCCCGGGATCCGGCGGTCATCGAAAAGGTGGTGCCGATGCTGAACCGGCAGGTGAAGCAGATGAGCCATCTGATAGACGACCTGCTGGACGTGTCGCGCGTTTCCACGGGAAAAATTTCGCTCAAGAAGTCACGGGTGTCGCTGGCGGATATCATCGAGAGCGCGGTGGAGACGGTCGCGCCCGCGATCGAGGCCGCAGGACACCGGTTTACCACCCGGCTTCCGTCAGGGAGAGTGGAAATGGACGCGGATCCCCAGCGAATCGCCCAGGTGATTTCCAATCTGCTTTCGAATGCGGTGAAGTTCACTCCGCCGGGAGGCAACATCGAGCTGGAAGCGGCCATCGAATCCGATGACGCAGTGCGGATCACGGTGTCGGACGATGGCAAAGGAGTGGAGTTGGAATCCCAGACGCGGATCTTCGAACTTTTCGAGCAGGGGAGCAGGGGGCAACACGGCGGCCTTGGGATCGGTCTGACGTTGGTGAGGACGTTGACGGAAATGCATGGCGGCACGGTTTCCATGACCAGTGGTGGCGAAGGGAGTGGCAGCCAGTTCCATCTGTTACTGCCGTTCGCGCACTTCGAGCCGGCCGCCGACTCAGTGTCATCTTCCGCGGAGCCGAGAACCCAGACGTTCCTTCGCTTGTCGCGGGTGCTGGTAGCGGACGATGGCAGGAGCACGGCGGATATCCTGGCGCTGTTTTTCCGAATGGAAGGCATGGAAACCGTCGTCGCCTATGATGGAGCGCAGGCGGTGAACCTTGCACGGGAATTTCACCCCCAGGTGGTGTGCCTCGATCTGGGAATGCCGGTGATGGACGGGTATGAGGCCGCGCGGCAGATCCGCCTGTTGGACCGTGATGTGGTGATCATCGCCCTGAGCGGCTGGGGAGGGCCGGATGACCGGCGTCGCTCCGCGGCCGCGGGTTTCGATTTCCACCTCGTCAAGCCGGTGTCACCCGAAGACTTGAGGACGGTGATCAATCAACTGGTGACGCCAACAGGGTGAGGCCCCCGCCGGATGGGGCGGAATTTCCCGTGGTTGCGGAGTGGGGGGAATCGGGGTATTTTTAGAGGTTCCATTCACAAGGAGGAAAGCCATGAACGATCAAACCAAAACCGACAATTTGGCAGCCGCGGAAAAGCCGCGCTCTGCGAAAAACGACGGACCCGACGAAACTCCGGTTTACGAGGATCTCTATCACGACGAAGGCCGCACGAATCCTCTCGAAGAAGAGGCAGACGGAACCGGCGTCAAAGCAGGGGCCAAGGAAAAAGGAGACGACCTGTAGAGCGGTTGCGGAAAGTCACCGATCTAACAATCAAGGTGGGGCGCGGAGCTGTTTCCGCCGCCTCATCCGGCTTGTTTTATTGACTGACCGCGCTTTCCAATGCGGCGATGTCGATCTTGACCATCGTACACATTGCCTCCATCGCACGCCGGGCGCGGTCCTCATCAGGGTCCTTAATCAGCTCCAACAGCCGGGCCGGAGTCACCTGCCAGAAGAGGCCCCAGCGATCCTTGAGCCAGCCGCACGCGATCTCAGAACCGCCTTCGGCCGTCAGTGCCGCCCATAGCCGATCCGTCTCAACCTGATCCTCGCAGGCGATCATGAACGAGACCGCCTCGGTGAAAGCAAATCCAGGCGTGTTGAGCGCGATGAAGGATGTGCCTGCGAGCGTGAACTCAACCATAAGAACCGTGCCAACACTGCCGCCCTGCGTGTCAATCGGTGACCGCATCACCCGGTCGATCCGCGAGTCTGGCAGGAGCGAGACATAGAACCGGGCCGCTTCTTCGGCTTGGCCGTCGAAGGATAGGAAGGGTGTGACTTTTTGGATCATATTTTTCTTTTTGCCGAACTAACTGTTTGTTGCCGGGAAGCAGATTCATGTTTCAAAGAGTTTCGTTTGCGACTCGACCGCTGCCACCGCTGAAATCAACGATGAAAACAACCCAACCGCCAAGGGAGTGCGAAGATGGATCGGGTTATCGCCTTTCCACGCGTGGGTTCTCTCTTCGTCCGCCGTGATTTCCTCGACGGGGGCGGGATCCGCTAGAAATTCCTCAAGTGATTCGAAAGTCGATTCGGTCCAACCCGGAGAAATGGCGGTTCGGATCTTCCCCGGCATTCCCGGTGCGAACATCCATAGGGCGAGCTCGGTTTTGAAATAGCGGGTGGAGTTCATGGCGCAGTTGAATAACCGGCGCAGGATACAGGAGCGGTGGGTCGGCGACAATTGGGGGAAATATGGAATGACGCGTAGGGGAACTATGTAGCTGCCATAGGGCACGGTTTACCTCTGCGGAAGTTTCAAGCGCCTGCTTTCGGCCGTCGAAAATGGGGCTACTGTTGTTTTCAGGATCTCACGAGGCTTTCATCCACTATTGAACTGCAAATGATTACGTTCGTCATTCCAGCACACAATGAAGAGGCTTGGGTCGGTCGCTGTATCATTGCGATTCGCAACGCGATGGAGGCGGTGGACACGGCGCATGAGATCATCGTGGTGGACGATTCCTCAACGGATGAGACGTCATCGATCGCCCGAGAGCACGGCGCTTGTGTTCTCCGCGTGGAGCATCGGCATATCGCGGCCACGCGCAATGCCGGGGCGAGCGGGGCAAGAGGAGATGAATTGTTTTTTATCGACGCGGATACGCTTGTGACCGCCGGCGTGATCAGGTCCGCCTTGCGCTCCCTGAGTGAGGGAGCGGTAGGCGGAGGATGCGTGCCGCGTTTCGAGGGGTGGCTTCCCGTATGGTGGAGAATGGTTTATCCATTTTTCGTGTTAGGTGCCCGGGTGTTTCGTCAGCCGGGCGGTTCGTGCCTTTTTTGCACTCGCAGTGCTTTCGAGGCGACGGGTGGTTTCAGTGAGATTCATTTCGCGGCGGAGGACGCGCTGTTCGCGTCGGCGCTCAAGCGGCACGGTCGGTTTGTCGTGATCGCCGAAACGGTGGTGACTTCGGGACGCAATCTCCGCGCGCATTCATTCTGGAGCATCGCGCGCTTGCTCACGCGTCTGGCGCTGCGCGGACCTGGCGGATTTCGTGACCGCGAAGGCCTGGACTTGTGGTATCGTCCGTCGAGAGAGAAAACGCGGTGATAGGTGATAGAGTGAAGCGGCCTTACTCTAAAGTTGCTAGGTTTCCGGCTTCGGGAGTGGAGGAACAACGGTGGCGACGACATCGATCACGTCAGCCCCCGGCTCGATTTCGATGTGGCGGCTGAATGTGTCGATGGCGGTCTTTCCGACATTGCGGGTATCCACCAGCGAGTAGCCGCCGATGAGAAGGGGACCGACGACGGGAAGCCAACGTGACAGCGTTTTGCCAACGGCCTTCTGGGTGACCTTGATGCCGATCCTCCTCAACGTCTGTTGAATGACGCGCAGGCTGGCTTGCTTGACGATGATCCGTTCGCCGACGCGGGCGACGACATCACGAAGAAGCATGGCCGCGCCGTGACGAAAGAGGCAGTAAACCATCATCTGGCGGTTCAGTTGGGAGGTCTTGCCGAAGCAGGCGGCGACGTCGGCCACCATCTGCTGCTGGAGTTGCCAGACTTTCAGCAGATCCGGGATGACGGTGAGCATGCCGACCGGGCCTGGCGGAATGGCGAGCGTGGCGGACAAGGCGCCGGCCTTGAACGAGGCGACTCTAACGATTTCACGGGCGCGGACGCCGGGATGGTCGCTCACCGGTTCGGTGGAACTCGGAATTGTGGTGGCGAGATCTTCCAAGGCCCGCAGAAATGGGTGCGAGGCCGGGAGAGCGAGTTCGCCGCCTGATTCGGATTTTTCCATACCGTTCAATGGTTCAGGGACCGCGCGACTTCAACCGGTTTCCGGATGAAATTTCACCGGGAACCATGCAAGTCTTTGAAACTTCGATGGACGCCGCTCGTTCGCGGTGGAAGGTAATGGTCACCCTCCATGAAAAACACCCGTCCGGATCTGATCACCCTCGGCATCACTGCCGTCGCCGCTTCGTTCGTCACCTTGGTCATCAAGAACTTCGTCTCGGGGGAGAAAAAGATCCGGAAACGGATCCCGCGAAAGTATAACATCGCGGATCCGCAGTTCGAGAGGTCGATGAGCCAGTTGCTAGGACCGCCGATCCTTGATGGAAACCGCATCATCGCGCTGAACAACGGGGTGGAAATTTTCCCGGCGATGTTGGCCGGGATTGCCAGCGCGAAAACGACGATCACCTTCGAAACCTACATCTACTGGTCCGGTGTGGTGGCGGAACAATTTTCCAACGCACTGTCGGCAAAGGCCCGCGAAGGGGTGAAGGTGCATGTGCTCATCGACGGCATGGGCTGCGACTGTGTGGAGGGGGAGTCCTTGCAACGGATGAAGGACGCCGGAGTGGAAGTGGAGGTCTATCACCTCCACAACCTCAGCCGGGTGAATCAACGGACGCATCGAAAGCTGCTGGTGATCGACGGGCGGATGGGATTCACGGGCGGCGTGGGAATCGGCGATAGCTGGTTGGGCAACGCGGATGCCGAAGACCACTGGCGCGACACGCACTATCAGGTGGAAGGACCCGTGGTGGCGCAGTTCCAGGCGGCGTTCATGGACAACTGGATGAAGACACATGCCACGGTGCTGCATGGCGACGCGTATTTCCCCGCCATCGAAGAACAGGGGCCGCACCGCTGTCAGATGTTCAAGAGCTCGCCGATGGAAGGCAGCGAAAGCGCCCGGCTGATGTACCTGCTTTCGATCACCGCGGCTGAGAAAAGCCTGCGGGTGGGCAATGCCTATTTCGTGCCGGACGATCTGGTGACGGACACGCTCATCGCCGCGGTCCGGCGGGGTGTGACCGTGGAAGTATTGGTGCCGGGGCAGCATTTGGATTCGGCACTGGTGCGCCGCTCGTCGCGGCACCGATGGGGCAGGCTGCTGCGGAACGGCGTGCGGGTTTTCGAATACCAACCGACGATGTATCACTGCAAGGTGATGATTATCGACGATCTGTGGGTGTCGGTGGGATCCGCGAATTTCGACAACCGTTCGTTCCGTCTCAACGATGAGGCGAACCTGAATGTCTTCGACCGCGAGTTCGCGCTGCGGGAGTGCGGCGAGTTTCTGAAGGACAAGGAAAACGCCCGCGAGGTCACTTGGGAGGAATGGAAGCACCGGCCGCTGGCCGAGAAAGCGGGAGATGCGGCCGCGGCGTTGCTGAGGTCGCAGGTGTGAGAAGCGGGCGTGGTTAGTTTTCTTCCGATGAATTCTCCATCAACACCGCGTGCCCGATCCGTCATCACCGAGGTGGAAGGGCTTGCCATGCATGCCGTGGTGCTGCGGGAGGACAAGGGCGAGGATACTCCCACCTTCGTGCTGGTTCCGGGGCTCGGACTGTCCGGCCGCTACATGATGCCGACGGCGGAGTTGCTGGCGGCTGTCGGGACGGTATGGGTTCCGGACCTGCCGGGCTGCGGGAAGAGCGAAAAGCCGCGTCGCGTTCCTGACATTTCCGAATTGGCGGAGGCCCTGGCGTTGTGGATGAAGATGCACGGCATCAAAGCTCCGGTGTTGATAGGAAACTCGTTAGGGGCTCAGGTGATCGTGGATTTCGCGGTGCGCTATCCGGAGCTGCTGCATCGTGCGGTGTTGGTGGCTCCTACCATCGACCCCGAAGCACCGCAGGTTTCCACCCAAGTGATGCGTTTGTTAGCAGATGGCGTGCGCGAACCGCTGCCGCTGTATTGGATCGCTCTGACGGATTACCTGCGCGCTGGCTTCGGACGGGTTCTGAAAACGTTGCGTCATGCGTTGGCGGATCCGGTGGAACGGAAGCTGCCTATGCTCGCCTGCCCGGTGCTGGTGATCCGCGGCGCGCGCGATCCCATTGTCCCGCAGCCCTGGGTGGAGAGGGTAGTGCGGCTGATTCCGATTGCCAGGCTCGTCATACTCCCCAAGGCGGCGCACGCGGTGAATTTCAACTCGCCGGATGTATTGGCAGCAGAGATTTTGCAGTTTCTGGAGATGGATTGATCGGATTCGCTGTCGGTGTTTGCGCGTTCCAGCTTCCTACTTACAGCAAGGCAATGGCTTGATTTGCCGCTGCAAGGGTCTCGGTAGTCATCGGAGTAAATTGGTTGTCCAGTGAGTTGGAGATTGCCTCGCTGCTGTCCAGAACAGGATCACCGAAGATGGTGCAAACGGAAACGTCCGCCGCATCGCGGCCGGTGGCGATTCTCACCAAACCATTCAGAGGAGCGAGTCGGGTGGCATCAAAAACATACCACAACCCTCCGATGAATACTTCGAAAACCGCGTGGAAATCCGTGGGATTCAGCAGGTGGGAATAACAGGAAATGTATCGGGCTGGAATGTTCATGGAACGGCAAAGAGCGATGCCCAGGTGAGCGAAATCGCGACATACTCCCTGCCTTTGCTCCAGCGTGTCCACCGCGGATGATTGTTCGTTGGTCGATCCGGATTTGTATGCGACCCGTTCGAAAATCCAGTCGCAGATCGCAGCGGTGATGGCGTAGGAGCCGCTCAAGTGGCCGAAGAGATCCATGGCTTGCTGCCGAAGTCGATCCGACTGGCAGTAGCGGCTTGGAAAAAGAAAAGGAACCGCCTCGGGAGTGAGGCTGGAGGGGCCGTCAGCCTTTAACGAAGCGACATCCACCACGCTGATCGAGGTCTCAACGTCCGCTTGATAACGAACCTGAAGATTTCCCGGCGCGGAGGTGACGATGCGCGTGAAGCGGTTCATCCCGACGGAGGCGGAGAAGTCTTCGGATTCCAAGGCTGGGTTGGTGTAGAAGGTCTCGGCCCTTATCTTCTGTCCGCCCGTTTCAATGCATTTGATTGCGAAGAAAAAAGTGGATGGATTGTTGAGGGTATAAATCAGATTGGAGCTAACGCGGAAGATCATTCGCCATGATAACACCAAAATCCGATACGTCGCGTTCCATTTCAGCCCAATCCACAAATGGTGGGACGCTGGACGTGATTCACCCGAGCAAGCGGATTTCCACTCCGCACTTGGAGTGGAAATGAAACGTCCAATGACAGGGCGGGTTTATTCGGAGGTTAAAAGCTTTTGCCCTTTTTTGATGGTTGTTGCGGTCAGCTTGCCATCGACCTTTTTCGCCGAATCCACGATCGCCTTGAGTTCGGCCAATGCTTGTTCGGCTGCCGCGAGGGATTTCTTAGGTGTTCCGAATTTCTTGTCGGAGAAATACTTGGTGAAGGTGGTGCCGGTGCGTGTGAGGCACAAACGCCAGCCTTCGAAGGCCGCGCTTTCGTAGGTGAAACGAGTGAGATTTTTCTTTGATTTCATGGACGTATTTGGAGTGACCGAAACCGGTATTCTCGGAAGAACAGAAAATCCACCTGTTTTTATCAGATAGCACTGCGCGATCCTTCCGAATTTCCATATTGCGGATGGATCTCCTTTGGTTTCAGCAAAAGACCATGTGTCGGGAGAAGACGCATTCACTCATCTTTCCAGTAGATCTGGATCATCAGCAAAGTGGCTCCGATGGCGGCGAAGAGGAAGAACACCATGGCCAGCCCCGGATAACCGAAGAGCCTGTAGGAGGTTTCCACACGGGCAAGCATCGAAGAACCGATGATGAAAGCCGCGAGGATCAGACCGGTGGTGATGCGATTGGCCACCTTCTGCAGCCCTTGGATGAGCTTGTGCTCATCGATGGAATCCACTTTCACGCTCAGCTTGTTATCCGCCACCATTTCCAGAATGCGGTTCATGCGGGATGGAAGCTGGCCGAGGAAGTCCTTTGTTTCCGTGAGCACACCCAACAGATTGGCCGAAGTGAGTGATTCCCTGACCCGTTTGGTGGCGAACTCGCTCAGGTGACGCCTGATGGACGCGTTGGGATCAAATCGGGGAGCCAAGGTAATGCCGACGCGATCGAGGTTCATCAATGTCTTTCCTAGCAGGCTGATCTCCGGAGGGATTCGGATACCGGCGTCCGCGCAGGCTTGCATGACCAGAAGGACCACGGCACCCACCTGCATATTTTCGATACTGCGGGTTTTAACCGAGCCGACGATGTCTTCGACGGAATTGATGAAGAGGTTCCGGTCGATTGCCCCATCGCGTGCTTCGCCGATTTTCATGGCGGCTTCCGCCGTCTGAACGCCATCGCCCTCCGCGATGCCGGCGAGCAGGTGGACAAGCTGGTCGCGCATCCGCTGATGGATGCGGCCGATCATTCCGAGATCGAGGATGGCGATGTCCCTTGCCTGGGTCAGGAGCAGATTGCCGGGATGGGGATCCGCGTGGAAGAATCCATCGACAAGAATCTGCTTGAGGTAGGCGCGGAAGAGTTCCTCGGCCAATACGTCTCCATCCAGATCCACCAGAACCGCTCCGGAAAGAGAAGTGATCTTGGTGCCGGCAAGGTATTCCATGGTTAGGACCCGTGAGGTCGAGTAGTCATCGATGACCTCGGGAATCCGGAGGCGGTGGAATTCCTTCAGGTTCTTGCGCAGTTCACCGAGATGGAGCGCTTCCTTCTGGTAGTCCAACTCGCGCATGAGGGTGGTGCGAAAGTGTTCGAGAATGAGCGCGGTTTCATAACGGCGTCCGAAATCGGTGTGGGAGTCCACAAACTCGGCGACTTCCGCGAGGCTCTCAAGGTCCTCGACAATCTGCTGCCGGATGCCGGGGCGTTGCACCTTGACCGCGACCATCCTGCCGCCGCGAAGGGTGGCGAGGTGAACCTGTCCGAGCGAAGCCGCTCCCAGCGGCTTTATTTCGAAACTCTCGAAGGCTTTGGAAATGCGAACGCCGAGTTCTTCCTCAACGGCCTTCTGAATCTCCTCATAGGGAACCGGATCCACCTTGTCCTGCAGGCGGGAAAGAGCGTCCAAATAAGCGGGAGGAAGCAGGTCGGAGCGGGTGGACAGCAGTTGGCCGATTTTGACAAACGTGGGGCCAAGCCTTTCCAGGTCTTTCGCCAAGTCGGTGGCCTGGCCCTGTTCGACGCTTCCATCTTCCGGAACTTCGAATCCCGAATCCTTGAACAAGTCCGATCGGCCGTATTTGTAGAACAAAAGCGCGACATCCTTGTAGCGTTTCAATTGCGTAGGTGCGATTTTCACAGACGACAAGTCGAGCACCTGTCATGCCACCTCATCCGAAGCGCCACAACCCGGAAGCTGCCTTGCATTTAATCTAACAGCACCGCCATCGTCGTGGGCTAAATGCATGGTGTGGTGAAGGCGGCGATTGCAAAATGCACCTGAGAGCTGTCTTAAAATAGGGGGTGGGGACGTCTCGTCCCTACGCATGGACGAGACGTTCATGCCCCCTATCCGCTGTTCACTCGGAAAAAAGTGGCAGGAGTATTATTCACCGCACCCGGATTGCCATTATCAGACAGCCTCTTAATCCATCCGTGTTCTCTGTGAAATCTGTGGTTCAATCTGAAGAGAAAATCCATTTTAACCCCAGATGACACGGATGGACACAGATCATGAATCAATGATAAGATTTGAGCTGTTCGCCCAAAGGGTGGATTTCAAATTCCAGCGGGGAAAGATGCCTTAGAGGCTGTCTTAAAAACATCTGATTCCCAACTTTTAATCTGTACTAATCCGGTCATGTATTGGAGAAGCTTGCCATGCCAAGTTATCCTAGCAGCCTGACCGACGCCGAATGGGAAATCCTC
>NZ_JBDSCX010000091.1:0-98015 GCF_039920825.1 Luteolibacter sp.
GACAACCAATCAAAGACTGGCCCAAGACAAAAATCGCCAGCTCAAGACCCCTCCTGAAAACCATCATCTTCACGAATCCTTAAAGGCATTGCCCTAAAGGGTTAAACTACGTACAAAGACACCGCCCTCAAGGGAACACGTTCCGCGAGCGGACGGAGTCGAGGTATTTCACGGCGGCTTCGGTGCGGGAGCGAACGTGGAGTTTTTCGTAGATGTTCTTCAGGTGCCCGCGGACGGTCTCGGTGCTGATGCCCAGGCGGTCGGCGATTTCCTTGTTAGCCAGGCCTTCGGCGATGAGTTTTGCAACGGCGGTCTCGCGCTGGGAGAGCACGACAGTTTCGGTTTCAGCTCCGGCTTTCGCCGCATTCTGATGGAAGGCTTCGACAACGCGGCGGGCGATCTCGGCACTCATCGGAGCACCACCGGCATAGACGTCCATGATGGCCTGACGGACATCGGCGGCACGCGAACGCTTGATCAGATAGCCGCAGGCACCGGCCTTGAGGGCGTCGAAAATTTTCTCATGCTCACGGTGGACGGTGACAATGATGACGAGAATCTCCGGCAGGTGGCGCTTGAGTAATGCGGTGGCCTCGATGCCTGACATGCCGGGCAGGTTGATGTCCATCAGCACGATGGCCGGGCGGAACGCGTCGATTTTCTTCAACCCTTCCTCCGCGGTTCCCCAGACGCCGATGCAGCGGGCGTTGGGAATGGATTCAACCACCCTCTGGAGGCTCTCGCCGAGGGCCTGATTGTCCTCGATGATCGCGACTTCGATGGGCTTTTGCGGGTCGGAAGTCATGGAGCGAAAATTACGTGGGTTGGGATTCAGGCGCAAGCACGGGAACAAGGAAACGCACCCGTGTGCCTCCCTCGTCGCGGCAGGTGATGCTGGATTCGCCGCCGCAGGCCTGCATGCGGACCTTGAAATTCGTCAGGCCGTGGCCGCGCGAAAGGGCGTAATCGTCGATGCCCTTGCCGTCGTCCTCGACCTTGATTTCAAGGATATTGTTGTTGGAAATGGAGACATGCAGCCAGGCGGATTTAGCCTCGGAGTGTTTGACGATGTTGTTGAACGCCTCGCGGACGGCGAGGAAGACCGAGTGACGGACGGTGGCGTCCAGCGGCAGGTCCGGCATGCCGGTGGCGATGTTCATGCGCAGGGTGATGCCGGCGCGGTCGAGGAACTCGGTGGCGAAGCTGGCAAGGTAATCCAGCAGCGAGGCCAGCGTGTCCTCGCGCGGATTCACCGCCCAAACGATTTCATCCAGCGTGAGGCCGAGCATGCGGGCCTTGCTCGAAAGCTCGTCGAGCTGTTTCTGATAGGCGCTGCCTTCGGCCTGCTCCGCCCCGAGATCGGCGAGGAGGGCAATTTCCGTTAGCGACGCACCGAGTTCGTCGTGAAGATCGCGGGCGATGCGCGCGCGCTCGAGCTCGCGGGTGTTGCGGACCTTCAACATGGCGATGCGGCGCTTGAGCCGGCTGCGAGCGATGAGCCAGCCGATTCCACCGGCGACCAGGATGACAATGACGGTAGCTTGGGTGAAGAACCAGGCGGTCTCCCAGAAATGCGGGTTGATCACGACATCAACCGTGGCGGGCGCGGGACTCAGAAGACCGTCGCCATTGATCGCCACCACTTCAAACCGGTATTTCCCGGGCGGCACCGACTCGAAAGTAGCCTGCCGCTGCGTTCCGACATCGCGCCAGCCTTCCTCAAGCCCGACAAGACGGGTCCGGTAATTGACCTTTTCCGGCGCGCTGAAATTGATGCCGTGGTAGCGGAACTCCAACCGCGAGCGGCCGGGGCCGAACTCCAATTTTTTCCCCGAAACGGCCCGTTCGACTCCATCCGCCGTGACGGTGCGCAGATAGACCGGCGGCGGCGTGCGGTTGACCATGGTGCGCGAGGGATCCAGCCTAACAACTCCCAAACTGGTGGGAAACCAAATCGCGCCGTCGTTGAAACGCCAGCCCGCCGGATGATGCCCGCCAACACACTCGCGGGTGGGCAAACCGTCGGAGCGGTCCATCCGCAACCAGTGGATCGGCTTGTCCGGATCCTTCGCGCGGGCGAGCAGATCCTCGCGGCTTGCCCGGAGAATCCCCCCGGTGGAGCCGAACCAGAGGTGGCCCAACCGATCATCGACAACCTGGGTGAGGCGAAGGTCGGGAAGGCCCTGGCGGAGATCGAAGTGATGCCACTTTTCCCCATCATAAAGGAAAAGTCCGGCCCCCATGGTGGTGACCCACACCTGATTCGCGGCACTAACGAGAATGCCGGAGACACGGCTGTAGAAAAGTTCGCCGGACGTGGCGATGGTCTCCAACCGCCCGTCGGTCTCCTTCAGGACAACTCCCTGGGCCGTCCCTAACCAAAGTTCGTCGTCGGCGCCGCCGCTCATCACGGTGACCTCTCCGCCGGGGAAACCCGCCTCGGCTTTCACTTCAGTGACGCGTCGTCCCATGGAACGCGAGAGACCGAGCTGGCCGCCGAACCACAGCGTGCCCCGGCCGTCGTGATAGATCGCGTTGACCTTCGTCGGGCCGGCACCTGCGGAAAAATGCTCGGAGAACCCCGAATCCTTCCAACGGAAAACCGGACCATCGGTGGAAGCCGCCCAAAGCCGTCCATCACGGTCCTCATACAAGGCGGAAACCTGTCCCACTCCCGGCTCTGTTCCGAGGTCGTAATGATCGATGACTCCGGTGACGATCCGGTCCACCCCGCCGCGGCGGTTTCCCAGCCAGACCTGATTGCTGGTGTCCTCGATGACGGCGAGGACGGCTCCCTCGCTGAGGCCGGCGGCGGCATTCACCACCTCCACGCGGTCTTCGCGGAAAAGACCGAGGCCGTTCAGGGCGGTGGCCACCCAGATGTTTCCCTCGCGGTCTTCCAACATCTCCGTGACGTGATAGTCGGGACTCACCCGCTGCATGGAAATGACGCGCTTGAAACCTTCCGGCGAAGTGACCGTTAGAACGCCGGCGGAAGAAACCGACCAGACCGAACCACTGCGATCCACCAAGTCTCCGGGAAGTCCATCCACACCGATACGGCCTTTCCTACCACGCTCGATCATCTCCGAGTCGAGAAGCGCGGTGACCTCCGGTGACGGATTGTCCAGGCGGGTAATCCGCTGGTCGCGATACTGCCAGATCTCGGAGCCCCGGCGGACCAGGACTCCTCCGGCGGGAAAATCGACGACCTGGCTGACAGGCGCGGTGGCTGTATCCTGCCAGATCACCACGGGCTTGTCGCCGGTGATGCGTAGCAAGCCGCCCTGCGAACTCGAAAACCAGACGACGCCATCGGAGGTGGAGAACAACCGGTTGTCACCCGAATGCGGATAAGGAAAATCGTCAATCTGGTCGATGCGCTGGAATTCGACCCCGTCGAAACGGGCGATACATTCCGCGGTGGCGATCCATAAATGTCCGTCGGCCGCCTGCACGATCGAGCGGACAAGATTCACCGGCAGCCCGTCCTCGGACTGCCAGTTCCTGAACGAATACTGGCCCTGGGCGGAGCTAACAGGAGCGGAAAACAAACCGAGAAGCAGGAGAATCGCGAGGCAGCAAAGTCCACGAACCATCAAAACAGGGCTCGTGATCGGGGCTGATTTCAAGTCACTCTCCATTGGATTCGGCTGCGGTGGCAACCAGGGCGATCTGGTTCTGACCGTTGTAGCGGTAGTCGAGGACGTAACCCGTGGGGAGCGGTTCCTCCAGAGAAAACTTGCCATGAAGCGTTCCATAGCTGGCGATCAAATGAACCGGGCTGTGCATCTTCGCGGCATCGGCTTTCACCACCAGATGTGCGCCGTCGAGATCGAGTTTGCCGCTGACATCAAGCCTGCCGGTGGCGACGGACGTGATTTCAAGAACCAGTGAGCCGTGCACCGTCGCATCGCCTCGCACTTCGAGCACGGATCCCGGGTCTGCGGCGATCGTGGTGCCCGAAGCCATGTTGAGAGAGCCGGCGATCAAGCCGCCACCTCCGAACGAAGCTCCGTCCGCCACCTCAATGGCTCCTTCCAGACGATTTTCGATCCGCAGTCCGCCCTGTTTGACCGAAGTCGTTCCGAGATAGCTGTTAGCACCGCGCAAGGTGAGGGTTCCGTCACCGGTCTTGACGAGTCCGCCGCTGGTATTCGCGGCGAGCACGGGCGTTCCCAAGACGACCCCGGAGCCGATGCCGCCACCCAAAACATCGACAGTGGGAGCTGATAGATATTCGGTGCCCGGATGGGTCACGAGAATGTTTGCAACCACTCCGTCAACGAGTTCAGCGAGGGCCGTCGCACCATTGCCGCCACCGCCGTTGATCTGGATGACGGGAGGAGCAAGGTAGCCCTTGCCACCGGCGACGACGGGGATTGAAACCACGCCGTTGCCACGCGGGGCGAGCAAAGGCAGGCCGATCCCCACATCGAAGCCATTGGTATCGATATGCGCTCCCCCCTTGCGGATGCGGACGAAATCGATGCCATGAATGAAGTCACGATTGGAGTCCCCTGCTTTGAGGATTCCGCCGTCGAGGTTCAGGCGGCCAACGGCTTCCATCTGGTTGTATTGCTCGATGCCCGAAGTGACCAGGGTTCCTCCTTCGAGCAGGTTGACCGTGCCTTCACCGGGTTTTTCGATGGTCCCGGCTCCGATGATCATTCGGTTGGTACAAATCACCAGCCCACGGTCGCGGATATTCAGCGTTCCGATCCCGTCCTCGCCAACCAGCAACAATGTTTCCGGGGAGGTCGTGGAAACGCTGCCTGATTTCACATCCAATACCCCCACTCCGGGATGGAAGCGATCCCCTTCGAATCTTCCAATCCCCAGGAAACCGTTGACCCTAACATCACCTCCATCGACTTCCATGATTCCGGCTCCGTAGGCTCCGATCTGAAGATTCCATTCGTCGTTGAACGTTCCACCAGTAATGCGCCATGCCCCCCAAGCGCCGGCAGTGCCGTCAGTGGCACCGCCAATGCGGGAATCGAGCATCCCCACTTTTTTTAAATCGCCACCGGTCTGGATCAGCACGCCGGAGGTGCCCGCATTCTTGCCGATGAATAACTCCTTGCAGGTGGCCGAACCGCCGCTCATGTACATCGTGCTTTGTCCGCGGCCGACGTCTCCGATGTTGAGATGACCCGCGCCGGTGATCAGGACTTCCGCGGAATCCTGAAGCGTCAGGGTGCCTCCGTCGCCGCCGATGCCGATGGAAATCCATTCCCGGACCCGGGTCTTGCTATGGCCGCGCAGGGTCAGATGACCGTCGGCCCGGATGGCGGAGGGACCGTCGATGAGTCCCTCGCTGGTGACGCCGCCCGATCCATCGTGCAGTTCGAGAATACCGGTGTTCGTCACCAGCGCCTTGTCAGTTAGAAGAAGATTCCCACGCCCTTGGAAATGGAGGCCGCCGCTGCCACCGTAATTTCCACTGGTCACGATATCGTCGCTGCGGTTGAGGATCAACCGGCCGGGATCGATGATCGTGAAACGCGACGCGCCAATCGCTCCCGTGTCCGAGGCATCTCCGAGAAAAAGAGATCCTGCGACCACGTTCACCTCGCCGGTGTGCGCGGCACCATCACCAGTTAGAACCACCGGACCGCCGCCGCTTTTGATAAAGTTGCCCTTGCCGCTAACCGGACCTTCGAGAATCAGCGGACTGGACGACTGGTTGGCGATCTCCGTCTCCGTGCGGAGGATGATCGGCGCGTTGACGACATTGCCGATGCTGCCGGGGAGCTGGGTGATCGATGCGGGAATCCCGCTGCCGGAATCCATGGTGATCGATCCGTTTTTCTCCGCTTGAAGCGTGAAGGAACCGCTCCTGCCACGGCTTCCGATGTTGAGCGAGCCGAGCGTGACGGCGGACTCCAGCGAGACCACCTGATCGCCTGATAGAGCGCTGGCGAGAGTGGCCACGCTGCCTGGGCCGTTGGGATGTGGTCCGCCCCCGCCCGAGCTCCAATGATTCGAGCCGCCGGTGTTGGCGAAAGAAAAAGTCCCCGGCTCCTCGGGTGTCCAGTTCATGGCGACCGCGTTGCCACCGACATTGAGTTTGCCCGGGCCGGCCAGAAAATTGCCGTAAATTTCGCTCTCGCCGAGGGTGTGATTGTAAACCCGGAACTCCAGATACTTGCCGCGGAAATTGCTGTCCGAAGAGAATTCCGAACGACCGAGCCAGACATTGACGTCGTTCAGCGGCGTCGGTCCCTTGGTATCGGGGATGACCTCCATGAGGATGCCGTTGCGATACCAGTGCCATTCCTTCAGATCCTTGTCGTAGGTGATGACCTGTTGGAAAACGACGCCGTAGTCCGAATCCGGATACTCCGCGGGAAAGCGATCCGCTCCTCCGTTCGAATAGCTCCCGTTAGACCTGGCGAAGAGATTGACGTGCGCCGCACCGACGTTGCCGAACAAGGTCAGCGTCTCGCTGCCGGTAAATGTTCCGCCGGGACCGGTGATATCCCCCACCTTGTTGGTGCCGATGGACAGGATGCGGCACCAATTCTGTACGGCTGTTTGTGATTCCCAGAACTCGATGCTCAGGTTTTCCCGCGAGGACACCAAGCCGTTAGGTAGATCCACGTAAGCCGCGGTTTGCGAGGAGCCGCCCGGCAGTTCGATCGCGTTGCCGGTAAACGCGGCACCCGCCCCGCGGATCACCGCGACCAGACCACCGATGCTGTCGGTAACCTTGGTGCCGTCGGGAGCCGGAGCGGCGGCGGCATTGAATGAAAACCGGTGCATCGGCGATTGCAAAAGCGACTTCCCCGCGATGCCGGGAAAAGCGGAGCGCTCGCTTTCGAAATTGTTTTTCACCTGCGACGCCGACAACGCCCCCGAGTGGATCCTTACCCGGGCGAGAGCTCCGGAAAAATGGGTGAATTGCCCTTCCAATTTCAAATCACCGGTGATCTCCGCACCGATATGGATGGGCAGCATGTCATGGGCGTCGAGCAGACCCGCGGATCGCGCGTTGTCGAGTTTCCCGTCCACATAAACGGTCTGCACGCCGCCGTCGTAGGTGTAGGCAAGGTGGTGCCAGATGCCGGGAGCGGGGATGGTGATAAATCCCGACTCCGCCGATCCCCAGCGAGCGATGGCTCCGAAATCCGGATCGGACCCGTAGCGAAATCCCGCGAAGGTCCGGTCGGGGCCCTGCCGTTTTCCCCACGAAACGACGGATTCCTGTTCCCTGACATTTCCTTGGAAAACCCAGATTTCGACGCTGTGTTTCGCGCCGGGGGCATGCAGCGCCGCGGTTGTGATCGGGCCGACGAAATAGTCGCCGTCCCCGTCGAAAACCACCGCATCCGAGCCTCCCACCATCTGCCGCGTGGGAGAGCCTTTGGGGACAAAATCCCCGGTAATTCCGGTATCTGCGGAGTGCTGCTGCCATTTTCCGCCGCCCCCCTTGAAGTCTTTGGCATCGAGCTCGATCAACAGGCTGCCTGCCACTTCCAAACTCCTCGCTATCGCTGGCCGGCACAAAAGTGCCGCCACCAACAGATATCGGAGAATGGATTTCAAACGGGGATACATCGAACCAACTTCATGACTAACCGACAGGACCACGATGCTTCGGCTCCTGTGCGGTCTTGTCAAGATTTGCACCCTCCGTGTATCCCCAAGGTTTTCCTAAGAATAACACCAAGGCAGGGCGGAATCGAACCCCCAAACGGGTTGATCCGCCCCCCATTTGGGGCGGTCAATGACAGGGATGTTGAATCACTATCTAGGCCGGGAGCAATGAATCTGTCGGATGGTTTGCGGATTTCCCTATTGCTTCACGACGGAAATTCGGAGTTTCGTGGAGGACGGCCACCTGCTTGAAATGACGGGCGATTGGACATACCGAGCATCCCAACCTCTCATAAAAAGCGTCATTGCGGTCCAACTGCCAGCCTCCATGCCACCGGAAAAATGAAACTGATCAAATTCCCATTACTTTTACTAGCGATCACTTGCACAAATTTGGCAGCCATCGAACTGCGACATGCAGGAACTCCGGTGAAACTGACTCTCGAGAAACTATCCGACCGCACGTTTGAAGTCCGCTTGCAACGGACGGACTCGAACGATTTCAACCTGCCTTTTGATGCAGCACTTCCCGGTTCGCGCGAAGTTCTGTGGCAGGGAACGTCGCTCGATCAGGCCGCAAATATTCCCTTCGGCTCCTATCAGATCCACCTCTCGTCCGAACCGCTGGCGCTTGAGGTCCGCGATGCCAGCAAGAAAGTGATCCAGTCGTTTCAATGGCAACCCGAGGGCAAGACCTTCACTTTCCACGCGGATGCTCCGGTCTTCGGACTTGGCGGCGGAGGTCCGGGTTTCGATCGACGGGGCGCGGTTTTCCCGATGAAAGACGGCTGGGGCGGCTACAAGCGTGAATCCCACGGCAGCCGCGTCGCAGTGCCCTATCTGATTTCCCCGGCAGGATGGTCGTTGTTTTTCAATCACCTTCCGGGACAAATGGGTGAGTTCGATTTAAGGAATCCAATTGCGGGATACCGCCCGGACGCCGCCCAGGACGCCTTGCCGTTTGATCTGTTCGTTTCCCTATCGGAAGACCCCGCGTTGCTTGCGGTGGAACGCGGAAAAATCGAGGGCAACGCGCCGCTGCCGCCGAAATGGGCGCTCGGCTACATGCAATCGCATCGCACGCTGGCGGGCCCGGACGAAGTGATGTCGGTGGCGAAAACTTTCCGCGATCATCATCTGCCTTGCGATGCCCTGATCTATCTAGGCACCGGTTATTGCCCGGCAGGATGGAACAAGGGCCACGGCTCGCTCGATTTCAACCCGAAGATATTCCCCAAGCCCGCAGAGATGATGAAGGACCTCCACGATCTCGATTTCAAGGTCGTCCTCCACGCGAACCGCGTGCCGGAAAAACTCCACGGCGACACGCTCACTCCGGACGGCGGCGACTCCATCGGCAGTTATTGGGAATCCCACCTGCCGGCCTTCGCGACGGGAGCCGACGCATGGTGGCCGGACGATGGCGACGAACTATCAGCCGCCTCCCGAGTCGCACGTCACCGGTTGTATGAGCTTGGTCCGCTGCGCGAAAGATCCAACGAACGTCCTTGGTCACTCCACCGCACCGGTTACCTCGGCGTTCAGAAATACGGTGGCTGGATGTGGTCCGGCGATCCCGACAGCACATGGGACACGTTGCGCGCCCAAGTCACGGTCGGCCTGAATCATTCCGTTAGCCTGACTCCGTTCTGGGGCAGCGATACCGGCGGATTCATTCCATCGAAAGAACTGACCTCGGAGCTATACGTCCGCTGGTTCGAGTTTTCCTGTTTCACCCCGTCGTTCCGCTCGCATGGCCGCAGCTGGCATCTTCACCTGCCGTGGGGCTGGAACACGGGCGAGTTCGGGCCTTTGGAAGTCGATGCGAATTTCACCGGGCTTCCCGCCTTGGAGGACACGCGCAATCCCGGCATCGAGCCGATTTGCAAAAAGTATCTGGAACTCCGCTATCAGCTCCTCACTTACAACTACACGCTCGCCCGAGAAACCAGCGAACGCGGCATCCCGATGATGCGTCCGCTGTGGATGCACGCTCCGGATGAACCGGAAACCATGAAACACGGCGACGAGTTCTTCTGGGGGAAAGACCTATTGGTCGCTCCCGTTCTGGAAAAGGGCGCGACCCGCCGCACGCTCTATCTGCCGAAGGGCAAGTGGTATGATTTTTGGACAGGCCTGCCGGTCGAAGGGGGACGCGAAATCACCCGCCCCGCCGATCTGGCCACGCTTCCGCTTTATGTGCGTGCGGGTGCGGTGCTACCCATCGATCCTGTCCGTCAATTCACCTCGCAGGCCACCGATGAGCCGCTCGCTCTCCGAATCTATCCGGGCGCAGACGGCGGCACCGAAATCTATCAGGACGACGGAACATCAATGGATTTCAGCAAGGGACTATCCCTAACCACACAGATGACATGGCGGGATGGACCACACATGCTCCATCTGAAATCCGGAAAAAAATCCGACTACGTTCCGGCGTGGCCGAAACGGATCCGTGTGGAATCCGCGAACGGTCAGGAAGTGCGGACCATTCCGTGGGATGGTTCAAAACTCGATATCCCGTTGGAACATTAAACCCACAGGGTCTGAAGCGGCAGTATCAAGAAGCGTCGGATCTCAATCGTGTTAGAGTCGCCAGCAGTTCCACTTCATCACCGGCGATTTCATCCAGCGCCTCGCGAATCATCGGATTCAGGCGCGAGCCAATGAATGCCGCCCGCTGATCGGTTTGAAGGCCGACGAGATGCTTTCCCGCACCGGAAGATTTCTGCTCGAAAGCGATCCCGAGTTCGACGCACGCGCCTTCGTCCGGCACTCGACCGTCGAGGATAAAAAGGAACACGTCACAACGGCGGATTTCGCGCACGTCCATGGCAAACATTTCCCGCCTCCGATCGTCCGGAGCCATCTGACTCCAAGGCGGCTTGCTGGATTCCACACCATCGCGTTGCGGCAGAAACACGGAGTAGCCGAGATCTTCGATTCGCAATGCCAACTGCGCATTGAAAGCCCGCTCCGCCTGACAGAACAAGGGCGCGGCGAAATAGAGGTTCATCGCATCACTCCGTCACCTCGTCCTTGTCCTTCTTCACCGGGACGACCAAGGTCATGTGCTTGAGCAGGCGGCAGAATTCCTTTTTCTTGAAAACCTCTTGAGTCCCCTCGCCCTTCGGATCGCCCTTGGTGGTTTTGAATTCCACTTCGTAGCGGTCCAGACGAACGATGCGGATGAATTGATCTCCTTTTTGGTAGATCTGGTCCTGGAAAAGTCTCATGGCGCAGGCTGGGGAGAATCGCGGGGCCTGACAAGCTGACTTCCACCAAGAACGGAAAAGTAGCCTCACTAGGGCTCGAACCTAGAATAACGGAATCAAAATCCGGGGTGTTACCATTACACTATGAGGCTGTTTGCAGCGGCCTTCCGGCCTGCGGCGGGCGGAACCTAATCCGACCCGCTTGGGTTTGGCAACAGGGAAAATCAATCAATGTGACGAGATTTTCCAGCTAGGGAAACATCGGCCATGGCTCGGATCGGATCGCTCCGGGCCGGAGATCCCGCGCCGATCTTCGCGCGGAAAGTCGATTTTTCCTTTTGCCCCGCCCCGTGGCGGGTGTTCCCTGCACGTGTCCATGAACATCGGCATCGCTCAAATCAATTCCGTGATCGGGGATTTCCCCGGCAATGTGAAACGCCTGCTCGCCGCTTATCGCGAATGCCAGGAGGCGGGAGCGGACCTGGTGGTGACGCCGGAGCTTTCCCTCGTAGGCTACCCGCCGCGGGACTTGGTTTTCAAATCCCAGTTCGTCCCGAAGTGCCTGCAAGCGCTGGATTATCTCGCCGGTGAAGTGCGTGAAATCCCGCTGCTCGTCGGGTATGTGGACCACCATCACCCCGCGCATCCGGGGAAGCCATTCCGCAATGCCGCGGCCTGGCTGGAGAACGGGAAAATCCGGCACCGCGTGTGGAAAACGCTGCTGCCTACCTACGATGTCTTCGACGAGCGCCGCTATTTCGAACCGAGTGAATCCAGCGAGCCGATCTTGTGGAACGGCCACCGCATCGGCGTGACGATATGCGAGGACATCTGGACGGAAAATTACCTCCAGCGCCCGTTTTACGACCGTGATCCGGTGGAGGAACTCGCGGCCAAGGGCATCGACCTGCTGCTGAATCTCAGCGCCTCGCCCTTCCACCTCGGCAAGCCGCTGCTGCGCCGCGCGATGATTGGCGGGATCGCCCGCAAGGCGAAGGTTCCAGTCGTCTATTGCAACGCGATCGGCGCGAACGACCAGCTCGTTTTCGACGGACATTCACTAGTTGCCACCGCCAGCGGCCGCATCGCCCGGCAGTTCCCCGGCTTCACGGAAACCTGCCGCGTCGTCGATCCATTTGCCACGGTGGAAAACGATGTTCCGCTCGATAGCGGCGATTCGGAACAACTCTACAACGCGCTCGTTCTCGGCGTCCGCGACTACGTGACGAAGTGCGGATTCTCCAGCGTCTGCCTCGGCCTCAGCGGCGGAATCGACTCCGCGCTAACAGCCGTCATCGCCGCCGACGCGCTCGGCCCGGAAAACGTCCGCGGACTCACGATGCCCAGCGCGTATTCGTCACGGGGCAGCGTGGAGGATTCGTTCGCCCTCGCCAAAAACATCGGCATCCGCTGCGACGAGGTTCCTATCAAAAATGCCTTCGAAGCGATCAAGGCGACGATGCAGCCTGTGTTTGATGGCAAGCCGGAAGACGTCACCGAGGAAAACATGCAGGCCCGGATCCGCGGATTGATGCTGATGGCGCTTTCTAACAAAGAAAACCACTTGTTGCTCACCACCGGCAACAAGAGCGAACTGGCCGTCGGCTACTGCACGATCTACGGCGACATGTGCGGCGGTCTGGCGGTGATTTCCGACCTGCCGAAAGTCCGCGTTTACGAAGTCTCGCGCTGGATCAACCGCGAACGGGAAATCATCCCGTGGAACACCATCGACAAACCGCCGAGTGCCGAACTTCGCCCGGATCAGAAAGATCAGGACACGCTGCCGCCTTATGAAATCCTCGACGGCATTCTCGAACTCTACGTGGAGAACCAATTGTCCGCCGACGAAATCATTTCCCGTGGCTTCGAGGAAACGACCGTCCGCTGGGTGCAGCGCCGCGTGGATTTGAACGAGTGGAAGCGCCACCAGGCCGCGCCGGGATTGCGCGTGACATCGAAAGCATTCGGCATCGGCAGGCGTATGCCCATCGTCCAGAGGTTTGTCGGTTGAAATCCATACGACTTGCAGGTCTTGTAAGACCAACCGACCTTTTTGGAATCTCTCGCACCCATGACGCCGATCGACGCCCGTAAAATCCTCGGACTCAGTCCCACCGAAGATCCGCGTCCTTTCCTCGCGGAGTTCAGGAACGCCCGCGAGCACATCGCCGCGATGGTGAAGAGCGCGCCGAACGAGACCCTGGCGGGGCGCTATCAGAAAGGCCTCAACGAGTTCGACGAAGCGCTGGCGGTGATTCAGGAAGAAATCAGCCCGGGCGAAAAAACCTCTCCGCCACCAGCGATCACCGAGGAAAAAGTTATTCCTCCGCCGGCGAAAACCGTGGTGCTCGGTACCGTCCCGCCACCGTCCAAACCGGCCACCGTCATCGAATCCGAAGTGACCGAAGAGGAAGGAGAAAATTCTCCGAGCCGTGCGCTTTCCTTCATCGTTTGGTTTTTCGTCATCTTCATCGGTGCCGCCGGAGGAGCATGGCTCTATGTGAAAAACGAACAATTCAAGGAAGAGCAGCGGACCATCCGCGTCGTTTTCCTGGAACGCCAGGGCTCGATTTTCATCGAGAACCGCCGTTGGCAGGAGGCGGCGGACATGTTCAAGGAAATCGAAACGCTCACACCGGGATCCGAAATCGCCCGCCGTGGCCGCCGCAGCATCGAAGCCGGCATGGTCGATGAGCAAACCCAGTTCCTCGGCTACTGGAACGGACAAGCCACCGCGGAACTCGAAGCCGGACGACTCGATGAAGCCGACGCCGCTGCCCGCAAGGTCCTCGCTCGGTTTCCCGCGGACAAGGAAGCCACCGGTCTGCTGGAGCGCATCGCCACCGCACGAGTCACTCAATCTCAGGACGCAGCCCTCGCCGCTGCTCGCGATGCCCTCAACCAGCGGAAGTGGGAACTCGCCATTTCCACCTCTCGGAAAATCCTCGCGGCCTCGCCCGATGATCCGGATGCGAAGTCCATTCTCGCCGACGCCACCGCCGCCATGTCGAAGGCTGCCGCCAACAAGGAGAAAGCCGCCGGGCTTTTGAAAATGGCGAGCGCCCGCGATCAGGGGCAGTTCGACCAGCAGGCACTCGACTGGATCCGCGAGGCAAGTTCGCTGGCTCCCGACGACAAGGAAATCGCATCGTTGTTAGAGAAGCTTTCCGGCTACACCCGCACGCTGCGCGTGCCCGGTGATTTCTCCACGCCGGAAGAAGCCTTGGCAAATGCCCGCGACCGCGACCGCATCGTCCTCGGGGCGGAAACGTGGAAAGGACCGCTCGTCATCAACGCCGCCGTCGAGTTGCAGGGTGCCGGTTCGGGCAATACAAAAATCGAATGCCCGCCCGACAGTGGCAGCGCCATCACCATCGGACCGGACGCGAAGGGTGCGCGGGTCAGTGGCATTTCGTTCCGCCACAATGCGTTCGCGGTCGGAACGGACCGGTTCTCCGCAGCACTCGTTAGAGGCGGCAAGGCGGCTTTCGTCGATTGTAATTTCACCGAAGCAAGCGGCCACGGACTCGCCGTCATCGAAGGCGGGCAGGCAACCATCAGTCACTGCCATTTCTCCAACAACGGCTGGGACGGGATCGCCGCCATCGGCAACGGCAGCACCCTCGAGGTCCGTGATTCCGAATCGCTCGACAATTTCGAACACGGCATCGAGTCGTGGGACGGCGCGGCCGTGATTCTCGTCAACAACCGCTGCGAGGGTAACAGCCGCAATGGCATCCATGCCGACAACGGTCTCGCCTCCGCCACCATCGAGGGCAACCAACTCATCGCCAACCGCGAGTTCGGCATCGTGCTCGACAGCGCCGCGGCCGGCAAGGTTTCCGGAAACACCGCCCGCGCAAATTTGTTAGGCGGCATCGTGATCCGCGCGGCGGCGAAGGTCGTCAGCGTTGCCACCAATGAGGCCACGCTCAACAAAGGTCCCGGGCTCATTTTGGAAAAAGGTCTGGTTCCTGCTTCCTATGCTTCCAATTCCGTGTCGAAAAACACCGGAGAGCAAATCCTAACCGGTGTCAATCTTTCGTCCCACGACGATAGCACTCCCGCCCCTGGCGAAAAAATCCCCCGCGCCACCATCATCGTCGAACCGGCGCCCGACAAGAAGAGGTAGCTTCTAAAACGTTGAAAAAGCCATGCCCGGTGAAGCCAGCCATTCCATTGCTATTTTTGTTAGCCACCCGCGTGGTTGGAATGACCGCGGAAGCTCCCATCGATCCAAGCGATGATTTCGCACCCGGAATGTTATTCATCCTTCTGGCCGCCCTTTGCATCGCGCTGATTCTGATCGGAGTCGGTATCGTCGTCGCCGGGATTATCGCGGCCTCGGTTGCTGTTCTGGCGGGACTCGGTATTGTCTCTTCGGCGGTTCTCATCGGTATGTTGCGACGCCGTTTCTCGTCCGGTTTGAGGGCTATGCATTACCAGTTCTGCACCGTCGTCGCCATCCCCGCCGGCATCGGAATTCTCTGGCTCGGCTCCTATCTCACCCATTCCGAACTCAGCCCCCGGGAGACTCTAACGATTGGATCCCTCGCCGGTGCCTGCGGAGGTCTGGCTTTTGCATTCCTCTTCGATCTAGTGATAAGTGCGGTTTACCGGAGGTTCGCCGCTCCCGTGATCGCAGCCAATTCCGGAAGCGTGAATTCCCATCAGGAACCATAACCGCCGGATCTGCACGATTCCGCGCAGAGGTGGAATGCAAAATGCCTTTTCGGCTATCCGCGTTCAAGCCAAGGGCCTCCGTTTTTCAACGATCCGCGGGCATGGTCGATTTGGAACGCTATATGCGAAAGGGATACGCAACCCTTCCAAAACCATGCCATTTCCATCAGTCCAAGAACTACCCGTGTCCGGATATCCGGAAGCGGGGTCCAATCCGCCTTCCGCCCACGAGGATCTCACCATCGCGGAAATTCTCGAAACGATGCGAGTGAACGACGAACATCGCCCGGGCGAGCAGTGTTTCCTCGGTGAACGGGACCAGCGGCGTTGGATCTCAGATACCGAACTCCTGGAGTTCGTCAAAGACCACGGGGCTGAACATCCTTCGAATTATCTCGAAGCCCACGGAATCGATTGGAAGGAAAATTTCTTCAATAACTAACAACCATTACACCCATGTCAAACGACACCCCATCCCACAAAACCGAGGAAATCGGCGACAACTTCACCGCCATGCTCAAGCCGGTTGAAGATTCCGCATCCACAGCCTGTGAATGCATCCGCAAAGAAGCCGAAAAAATGATGTCTTGCGCCAGCGACAAGATCCGCAGCAATCCACTGCCCGCGGTTGCCGGAGCATTCGCGTTCGGCATCGCCGTCGGTTGTCTAATTATTTCCGGCCGGAATTCGTCAGCCCACGATTTCGACCTCCGGGAACCCCTCGCCGATGCGAGTGATACGCTTTCCAACTCGCTCCGTGCCGTTTATGAAAACCTCAAATTCTGGTAACCATGACACCCATCCCATCCGGCCTAGCAGAGCCACCCACCGTCGAACAGGGCGTAGCCGCGCTCATCGAAGACGTGAAACACAAGGTTCACAGCAGCTATGAAAGCTGCGAAGACCGCGTCCGTAGATCGCCGGGAAAAGCGATCCTCGTCGCAGCAGCCGCAGGCTACTGTCTGCACCGGCTTCCGGTGAGATCGCTGTTGGTAACACAAGTCCGCCTGATGGCGGCGCTCGCGCCGCCGGCTCTCTTCGCCTTCGGTGCGGCGAAGCTATGCGAATTCCTTCAGAACGAGGCGAGGCGTTAGGGGCTGCCATTTTCACGCGAAATAGGTGTCATCGTGCGCATACGGCGGCGCGCAGCAGCAGAGAAATTGCAGCGATTCAATTGCCTTGATCTGATGCCAAGCACCCGCCGGAATGAGGATCGCATCGCCCGTGGCGACCTCGCGGTCGACACCGTCGATTTCCATCAGCCCGCGTCCAGCCAGGAGGTAATAGAATTCCTCGCTGAATTTGTGATAGTGCCGTTCCGTTTCGTCACCGGCGGGGATCGTCGCCTCGGCAAGACTTTGGTTCGCGACCGGAGCGTTAGACAAATCCAACAGGCTGCGGATTGTCGATCCGTCCTTGGTCGTGAACGGCACCTGCTCGGAGTATTTTCGGACTTCCATACCGCGAGGGAAGCACCGAAGCCAGCGAAGATCAACCGGGGAGATCGCATCGCTAAATGACGAGAAGAAAAGATCGAAGCGATCTCGCAGTTAACGACATGACGGGTTCGCGCAACTTTGCCAGCCGACGGCGGTTGGTGAAGGATTCCCAATCCTCATGAGCAAAAAAATCCTCCTGGCATTAACGATCGCCTGCTGCGGCCTATCCTCCGGACCTCACGCCATCGCCAAGGCCGCACCAGCCTCCAGCAATGCCACCGGAGAAATTTCCGCCGCTTCTCAAAAATTCCTCGCGACCCTTGATGATGGCCAGCGCGGCAAGGTTGTCTTCGATTTCAAGGACGAGGCGCAACGCAAGCGCTGGTCGAATTTGCCCTCGGGCATTTTCAAACGCGCCGGTCTTCGAATGGGCGATCTCACGCAACCGCAGCGCGACGCGGTCATGACGATCCTTAAGGCGGCCTTGAGCCCGCGGGGTTACGAAAAGGTGATGCAGATCGTCGAGGGCGACGAGGTGCTGAAGAAAGCCGAAGGCGGGAAACTGATTTTCGGGAAGGATGAATATTACGTCTCATTCCTCGGCCAGCCTTCCGCTACCGATCCGTGGATGATCCAGTTCGGCGGACATCACCTTGCGCTCAACATCACACTGGTCGGCGACCAGGGCACACTCGCACCAAGCCACACTGCCGCGCAGCCGGCGACTTATGAAATCGAAGGCAAGACCGTGCGCCCTTTGGGTGACGAGACGGACAAGGCGTTCGCCCTGATCGGTTCGCTGGACGATGCGCAGCGCAAGCTGGCCATCCTTGGCGTCGAGATGCACGACCTCGTGTTAGGTCCGGGACGCGACGGACAAACCATCCAGCCGGAAGGAATCAAAGCCTCCGCCCTAACGGACAAGCAGCGCGAGATGCTGCTGGACCTCGCATCCGAATGGACCGGCATCCAGAACGAAGCGGTCGCGAAAGCGAAAATGGATGAAATGAAAAAGAACATCGGCGAAACATGGTTCGCCTGGAGCGGCCCGACCGAAAAAGGAAGCGCCGCCTATTTCCGCATCCAAGGGCCGACGGTCGTCATCGAATACGCACCGCAGCGGATGGGCGGCGACCCGACCAACCACATCCACACGATTTACCGCGATCCAACCAACGACTACGGTACGAAATGGTGGAAGCCATGAAGCTATCCCTCCGCCACCTTCCGCTGCTTCCACTCGCGTGGTTGGGATTTCTCGCCTTCCCATCCGTCGCTTCCGCCCACCGGCTCGACGAGTATCTGCAAGCGACGCTTGTGGACATCGAGCCTCCTAACATCCGCTTGCAAATCAACCTCACTCCCGGCGTGGCGGTTGCCGGGCAGGTGCTCGATCAAATCGATATCGACCACGACGGCGTGATTTCCGCGAGCGAGACAACAGCCTACGCGGATACGCTAAAACACGACCTCACCGTTCGACTGGACCAGCGTGAGTTGGAATTAAAAACCACCGCCTCCGAGTTTCCCCCGCCAGAAGAACTGCACACCGGCATGGGAATCATCTCGATGGAGTTTTCCATTTCACCCGGTTCTCTCGCCGCAGGTGCGCATCGCCTGACATTTGAAAACCGACATCTGCCGGCGGCCAGCGTGTATCTCTTCAACGCGGCGCTACCGAAATCCAAACCGGTTGAAATCATCCGCCAGAAGCGGAATAGAAATCAAAGCACGGGAGAAATCGAATTCACCTATCAGCCGCCGCCGGCAATTTCATCGAAAGCCCTCGGAATCGTCGCATCGGTCACAGGATTGCTGCTCGCCATGGGGGCATCCCGGTGGCGGACTGCGGAAACTTCACGGCGACGTGCTTGATCGCTAACTATTTTTCCCGACCGAAACACGCAGGCGGATCGGTATCAGCCATACGAAATGTTCCGATCCCCGCCCGATCCTGCCAGCAACTTCATGCGTGACAGCAATACGAGCACGAAGCTCTTGGTATCATTTCTGAGCATTTTCAGTGGCTCTGGATGATCCTCCAGCTTTTCGCCGGCCATTTCGATCACCTGGTGCGCAAGTTCCTTCATCTCCTTGGCTGATAGCGGGCGGGCCACGGGAACCGGATGATATGGAAACGGCGGCGACGATTCGCAATCCCACATCACATAGGATGCCTGGCTGACCGCGAATGGCGGAGAAAGATTCGCACCCTTTCCCTTGACCGTTCGCCCCTGCCACGCACCACGTTTTTTCGTCGCCATGTTATAAGAACAAAATGGTTTCCGCCCACCGCTCATACCAGGCAGCCACAGGAATGCCTGATCGGCCGGGAATAAAGGGTGGGCGGAAGTGCCGGCTTCGGGGGGACAAACGGGAACATTCACACTCATTTTCGGGGGGATTTCACTGGGGCTTTCCTCTCGCCGGTTTTTAACGGGGGGCCGATCGAGAGCTTCGACCATGACCTCAAACGACTTCAACCGCAATTGGTGAAATGCGGAACGAGTTATAGGTGAATTCCCGAGAGACTCGCGGCCGCCGGATTCGGCCGGATCGGATGCAGTCCCCGAGAAGAGGATGAAAATCTAGCGAAGGGCGGATTCCCCGGCTGTCGGTAAAGCGCATCCAAGCCGAAACAGTCAGTGGGAGGAGCGCGATGCGATTCAACCATCGAAAGCGTAGCTCGGCGATTCTGCCGGGGAATCGATGGATCGCCGCCCGACGGATGTGCGCTGCCTGTTCAATCCCACCCGGTGGGAACTCAACCCCAAAGCCTCCCGTCGCGGGCCAAACGAGGAATGATCAATCAAGCGGTCGTCCCACTGTCGGGCCTCGGCATGTTTCGCTTGTTCCGCTTTTTGACGGCTTTCAAGCCGATTGTTGAACTCGGAATACGCAGGAAGAAAGAACGTATCGTTCAGTTCCTTCAACAACACCAAGAAACACAGCGCCCCCATCGTGAAAAATCCGGCAGCGATGGCCCATCCTCCGGAAACTTCCGCTCCGAACAGGAATCGCAAAACGGTGCCAATAATGATGATCCATGCCAGAACCGCTACGGGCACAAGCAATAAGGGACTGAAATGACGAGGGGGGGTAGTCACGCCAGCTTTAATATCAATCATTTTGCCGCCATCCAACAATTCTTTGCTACGCGATCGCGTAATGCGGTGACATTCCGAATCTACAGCTACACTCCTTCTCCAGCTTATGTCATCACCTTTGATAATATCGAGGTCTTCGGAGTCGCCTCGACTCCCAAGCCCCCCGCCGTCACTCTCCTCACTCCCCAGAAGATCACCACCGACAAAAAGGAAGTATTGCTCAGCGGATACGCCTACTCCGGCGTCGGCCTCGATAAGGTCGAATACAAGTTCAACGGTCATCCGGTCAGGGTTGCCATCGGCACCTACAAGTGGCATTTCACCGTCCATGCCCCAAAAGGCACCAGCAAAGGAACAGTGACCGCTACCGACATCTACGGAAACCTCTCCAAACCCAGGAAATTCACCATTGTCAGGACCAAATGATTCCCGGTTGGAATCCCTATTTTTCTCCCAGGCCGTCCGCATCCCGGACGGCCTTTTTCTTCTCCATACCACACTCCATTCGACAAACCAAATGGTGAGCCGCAAGGAAAAACATACGCCGCCTATTTCAGAAATTTTATTGCCAAACTCTTTTGCAACACGGCACTGACGGACATATCTTCCCTCGTCCCCTAACATGCCGGATCGCCGGCCGAATTCCAACCATGCAGGACCATGCTGACTTATCAAATACTCGAAGACGACAACATCGTGATCATTGAGCCAATGGGGCCGCTTTCGGAGGAGGATTTCCGGGACCTCACGGTAGCCGTGGACGCGTTTCTGGAACGCAAGAAAACGCTGAAAGGAATCCTCGTCCACGCGGAGAAGTTTCCGGGATGGGAGGATTTTGCCGGATTTGTCAGTCACCTGCGGTTTGTGCGGGATCACCATCAGAAAATAGCGAAAATCGCTGTTGCGAGCGACAGCCTGCTGGCGGATATCGCTCCGAAACTGGCCGGTCATTTCGTAAACGCGGAGGTAAAAGGATTCGGCTACGGAGATAAGGAAGCGGCGCTGGATTGGTTGCGAACTCCCTTGGGATGAGCGCCACTCGCAGTCCTCGGCTCCTTGGTGCCGCTGCGGATAGGACTCCGGGATGGACATGGCGGCGGCATCTTTCATGCTCCCCGCATGCCATCCGTCCATGTCGATCTCGCCGAACGCGCCTACAATGTACTCGTCGAACCGGGCCTGCTCGGCGACGCGGGTGAAACCCTGAAAAAGGCCGGAATCAGTGGCCTGCGGGCTGCGATCATCAGCGATGAGACGGTGGCACGCTTCCACTCGGGCGGGCTGATGGAATCGCTGAAAGCCGCCGGTTTCCGCCCGACGCTCCACACGGTAAAGGCGGGCGAGGCGTCGAAATCCATGAGCCAGACGGAAACGCTTTGCCGCGAAATGATCCGCGCGGGCCATGATCGTAAATCAATGGTCGTCGCGCTCGGCGGCGGCGTGGTAGGCGATCTGGCAGGATTCGTGGCCTCGATTTTCTATCGGGGAATTCCTTTCGTGCAGGTGCCGACGACCATCGTCGCGCAGGTCGATTCCTCGGTCGGCGGTAAGACTGGCGTAAATGTTGGGGAAGGAAAAAATTTGCTCGGAGCCTTCCACCAACCACGTCTCGTCATCGTCGATCCGGACACATTGGGAACCCTGCCGGACCGCGAATATCACGAAGGCTTCGCCGAGGCCATCAAACACGCCGCCATCCGCGATGCGGAAATGCTCGATGAACTCGCCGCGCTCGATCCAGCAACCCGCGATGTCCCCGCCGAGTTAATCGCACGGAACATCGCCATCAAGGCCCGCGTCGTGGAAGCCGACGAGCATGAGACCAAAGACATCCGGGCGTTGTTGAATTTCGGCCACACCATCGGCCACGGCATCGAGGCCTCGGTTCCCTACGGCGAGATGCTGCATGGCGAGGCGATTTCCCTCGGCATCCGTGCGGCACTTTTCCTATCAGAACGCCACGCGGGCCTCGCGCCGGAAGACAGCGCGAAAGTGATCGCTCTGTTGGAGAAGTTTCATCTGCCGCTGGTGCTCTCTCCGGAAATCGCGACGGAGACAGTGATGGAGAAACTCGCGCGGGATAAGAAGTTCTCTTCCGGAGCCATCCGCTTCGTCGTGCTCGACGCCTTGGGCAGCGCGAAGGTGATCAACACGGTCACCGCGGAGGACCTGCGCGAGGCGATCGAGTATTTAAGATAAATGTGTCCCGGCTGTCTCAGCCGGATTCACTACCCGTCTCGTCGTACTTCGGGCGAACCATCTCGAATAAATCACCCGTTCTGCAATACCAGTTCGGCACGGACATGCGGCCGACGGGATGAAACAAGTCGCCTCTAACACGCAAGGTGGCCGGATCGAAGAATTCATTCCTGACTTGCACGCGATGGACAATGCCAAGGACCAGCCGATTTGTTCCGATGAGTTGGATCGAATGCAGCTTGCACTCCAGAGCGGCGGGAGCGGCGGCAATTCGTGGCGGTGAAATGGAGGACGATGCGGCGGTTTCGAGTTTCTCGCGCTCGGTCTCGCTGACGCCGTAGGGCACGGTGGCGGATGTGCGGTTCATGACTTCCGCCAGCGACTCATCCACCAGGTTGACGACAAACTCGCCGGTCCGCTCGCAGTTTCTAGCCGTATCTTTCGGCGAGCCATCGTCGCGGTCGCCCGGCGCGAAAATCACCAGCGGCGGATCGTCCCCGAAGACATTGAAAAACGAGAACGGCGCGGCGTTCACACTACCGTCCTCGTTCAAGGTAGTCACCCACGCGATGGGGCGGGGCGTAACCAGTCCTGCTAGAATCGGATAAGCGCGGTCGGCATGTTCGCCCAGAAGGTCGAGTTCGGTCATGGCTGGACGATACTCTTGGTTTCGCCATCGGCAAATTTCGTGCGGAGAAGATCGCCTGATTTGAACGCAGCGGCGGACGTAACGATTTTGCCATCCGCCCCGAGCGTGATCGAGAAACCACGCTGAAAGGCGGATTCCGGCCCCAGCGTCCGCAGCATCACGCGCAGGTGGTCGAGTTGTTCGGAGCGGCGATCCATGGATTCCCTGCCAGCCCGTTCCAGCCTTTGGCGGAAAACAGCAACGGCATCCGTTCTTCTTTCCAACACCTTGGCCGGATGATTGGCCTTGTGACTGGCGCGAAGCTCGGTAAGGCGCTGGCCCAGTGTTTCCAGCGCGGCTCGGGTCGCCAGAGAAAGCTGGCCACGCACCGTGTCCAACCGCAGCACGGATTCCCGCAATAGCTTTTCCCCGTCGCGCTGGAGGACGCCGCGTTTGAGCGAGTCCACCGCCATCTGCGATCGCATCAACCGCTCGCGGGTAGTCCGGGTCATGCGGTTCCGGATCTGCGAGAGGCGGGCTAACAATTCCCCGCCATCGGCCACCGCGAGTTCGGCGGCGGCGCTTGGAGTGGGCGCCCGCAGGTCGGCCACGAAGTCGGCGATGGTGAAATCAATTTCATGACCTACCGCGGAAATGATGGGAATCGGGCAATCGGCGATCGCACGCGCGACGACCTCCTCGTTGAAATTCCAAAGGTCTTCGATGGATCCGCCCCCGCGCCCGACGATGAGCACATCGCAACGTGGATAGCCGAACGCTTCCGGTCGTCCCATTTTCGCAATCGCTTGCGCAATTTCCATTTCCGCGCCCCTGCCCTGCACGCGCACCGGAAACAACACCGGCTGCACCCACGGCGCACGGCGTGTTAGAATATTGAGCATGTCTTGAAGCGCCGCACCGGTTCCGGAAGTGATAAGTCCGATCGTGCGGGGAAACGGCGGGATGGCCTTTTTGCGAGCCGCATCGAACAAACCCTCGGCATTCAATTTCCGCTTCAGCGCCTCGAACTTCGCCTGCAAGTCCCCCGCCCCGGCGCGTTCCGCTTTCTGAACGATGATCTGAAGCTGGCCGCGCGCTTCATAAACGCTCGCTTCGGCGAAGACCCGGACCTTCGCACCGTCTTCCAACGCGTCCGAACCCTCGCGCTTCCGCGCTCCGAACATGGCGCAGGAAATCTGCGCGCCTTCGTCCTTCAGTGAAAAATACCAGTGCCCGCTGCCTTGCTTCCGCAAATTCGAAACCTCACCCTCGACCCACGTTTCGCCGATCTGCACTTCCAGCAGATTCTTCATCCGCCGCAGCAGTTGCGTCACGGAAAGCGCCTTTTCCTCGGAGGTCTTGGGTCTCGAAAACAAATCCACACCGGAAGGTGTCAAACCCAAGGAATTATTCGAGCGGGAAAATCCCATCCCCGGTCGCCGGATGGTTCATTTCTCCTCGGGATCGGCGAAGGGGTCCGCGAATGGATCCGCATTTGGATCGGGTTCCATTTCCTTCAGGATCGCCGGGTCCAGGATGAGGGATTTCACCTTCGATATCTCCTCATCCTCCCTGATGTCTCCGTTACGCAGTGCGGCGGCCGCCAACTGGTCGCGGACTTTGCCCTCGGGCATGGCGACCAATTCACGAATCATGACTTCATGGTCAAAGCCGCTCCACTCCAAGACCAGGCGATCCGCCATCGGCTTGAGTGAATCGCCGGACTCCCACCCGCTCACCCAAGCGGCGATTTCCCCGTTCACCCTATCGAGGTCATCCTCCACAAAAAGGCCGTCGATGCCTGACGCCGCGCCTTCCGCCAGACCTTGGGCCGCGAACTGATCGATCCAATGGCGACGTTCCTCACGAGCTTCGGGAAATACCATCGCGCTGCCAGCATTTCGAAAAAGCTCTGAGGTGGCTTCGATTTGAAAAGATAACGGCAGTTTGCAGATCGTTTCAAAAACCCGCTCGCCTAACTTCTCGTAACTGAGGGAAAAACCGAGATCTCTCGCCAGTTTGCTCCTCACTGACTCATCGTCTATTTTCCCGAAAGTATCGATGAACTCTTCCAGCCTGCCATCATCCAACATCGACTCCGCCGAACCTCCCAAATTGGCCGCGTTGGGAGTGGCGGTGACGATTCCCTGCTTGCCCATATCCTGATAGGCGACATCCCGAAGCTCAGTGAGTTCAACGCCCCTTTGAGATGCCGGGAGCGCGTCGATCAGCCGGGCGACTGTCGCCGGATCACCGTATTTCAATGGGGAAAGCGCTTCCACACATCCATTGCGGATCGCAAAATCCAGCAGAAGGTCCGGACGATCATTTTCCAGAGTCCCTAAACTCGAATAGAAGGAAAAGTCTTCCGGCCAAACGGACTTCTTGTCCAAAAACGCGAGCAAGCCCTGCGGATCACGATTGCCCCACTCCGCAAACAAATTTCTTCTCAATGCGCCTCGTTCGCCACGAGACATGGGATGGGACGCTATCGAATCATAGGCCATCCGGAAACTCTCGTTAGACGACAAACCCCGTCCGGCAGGCCGTCTGCCTCGAATTTGGCCGAGGCCCGCACCATGAGCGGGACTAACAACACCTCCCATGTCCACCCGTTTCGCAAGTATCACTGCGGCACCCAGTCCCAACAAAAGCGCCAAACCATGCGTAACAACGGAGCGGGAAATCATGGCGATTCCTTTCGTTTGTTTTCCAGTTCCTTCTCCACCTTGTGAATCTCAGCGCGAAGTGGATCGCCTTCAGGCAACGAATCCCGCCATTGAGCGGCAGCCACCGGGGAAATCGCAGACCAGCGGCTCCAGTTATCAACCTGTTCGCTTTGAATCTGTGATGACAAGGGTCCTGTTTCCAAACCGGCCGCGAAAATCCGGTTCCATTCCAGCCGCATCTTCCTTCGAGGATCCCGCGATGCATTCGACATTGAACCTAACAACGAAACCATGTCGCCCCTCTTTGACAAGGCCGCGGTCCATTCCGCCGCCTGCCGTGGGTCGGAAATCGTCGCAGTAATCCGCCATGCCTCGCCCTCCAAGGCATCCGGAAACATCTCGGAGCCCGGAATGCGGCGGCTCAACTCTTCCAATAATTCCTTCCGTGAAATTTTCCCTTCACCGTAGAGTTCCCCCAAGTCCGTGCCTTCCTCCATCGCCTGCCATACCATCGAAGAGAGTGTGTCTTTCACGGCATCTTCGCGGGTGCCTCCGGCTTTCATTTTAGTTTCCACCGAATCGGAAAGCGAAGGGGAGACGGAAACAGTCTCGCGTTTATCATCGTAAGTTCCCGGAGGTGGATTCCAAAACTTATCGGGGAGGGAACCGGGAGCCATCGCCTCGCAAAGCTGATGATACCACTCGTGCGACATATATGGAAATGGTGTCGAAGGGTTCATGGGAAATGACGAACCAAAATCGGTCGGCGGCTTCCATTTATCCAGCAATGAATTCCGCATCTCAACGGGCACGTTTTCCGAAAGAATCCGTGCGGTAGCGGCGGGATCATCCAAGGGCCAATTCCAGGAAAACCAATAGACCAATCTCAACTTCATTTTGGGATTCGCTATCGAGTTGTAGGCCTTCAGAAGGCCGTCCAATCCCCCATCCCAAGCCAGATCCCGGGCAAAAGCATCCAAAGCGGAATTACGAAAACGGTAAGGGGCATCATCATCCCCGATTTGTTGCGCAAGCCATTCCCGACCGAATTTTCTCTCCAGCAGAAGCGGTATATCCTCGCTCTCCTGCAACTTCCAGTTCCGCGCGAGTTCGGCAAGGGCGGCCTCCGGATCTTTGTCTATCCAGGCTTGAAAAATCGCCATCGAGTGATTTTCCTGCCATCGACCCGCGCGCATGTTCTCGCGGATGGCTGCCGCCGGGTCAGGCTCATTTGCATAACGCGGAGCTTCAGCAAGAATCTCGTCGACCTGATCGGCATATTCCTTCCGCTCCTTTTCCGCCTCGACTCGGTTCGCTCGCAACTGTTCCGCCATGGTGAGCGGCTTTCGTGGACTCAACTCTTTCTCAGTGTTTTTCTCCCGTATTTTCCCCAACGAATCACCGATCCAAGTCTCCGCCATTTCATTGGCACCGGCTCCAACCGATTTCGTTGTGGATGTCCCGTTTTGATTCCCCGCGGTTTTGGAATTGTCCAGAATTGCCAGCCCGCCGAAGCCACCTATCAGCAATGCCAGCCCGTGGGAGGCAAAAGCCCTGCGGTGATTTTGGCGGGCTTTCATTGCGGGATATCAAAACAGAACCTGAATCGCCAGCAAGTCGCATCCTGCGGACATTTCCGCGAGTCAACTGACTTCGGTAATCCTCAGCGACGGCTGGTCAAGTGACTCACCATAGCGCATCCCCATCAACTTGCGATACAAGGCGCTGTCGGGCGTAAGCAAAGTAATCTCCATGCCGTCGTGCTCGATGAGCAGACCACCGGAAGTCGGGACCAAAAGGAAAAACTGATCCTCTCCGTTGAGTTCCACCTCCACGAGAGCTCCGGCGTCGATGGCGTCGTCCATTTCGAAATCCGGCAACGACAGGGTTTCGAAAATCCTCACGGCTGCCGCAAGTTCATCGACCTGGCGGGCCTGACCGGCGGCGAGGTAGGACGCTTCAAGACTGCGGGTGTCGTATTTTCCTTCCGCCTTGCTGCCGGGGTCGGTGGCGGCGGCGTGGGCTTCGAAGGCGGCTTTGGAAAGGCGTTCGAGGCTGGCGCGCAACTCGGCGCGGATTTGTTCGAGCAATCGGGATTTCATCAGCGGACGGCGAGACTTGCACCGTCCAGGAAAGGAATCAAGATCGGACGCATGTTGACTGTTTACGGATACCAGAAATGCAGCACCTGCCGCGACGCGATGAAATGGCTCGATGCCCGCGGCATCCGCTATCAGGTGAAGGCGATCCGCGAAACTCCGCCGACGGTTGATGAGTTGAAGACCGTTCTTGCCGCGACCGGCGGAGATTTGCGGAAGCTGTTCAACACTTCGGGCGTCGATTATCGGGAACTCGGACTGAAGGACAAACTTCCGGCAATGAGCGAGGCGGAAGCGCTCAAGCTGCTTTCGAAAAACGGCAATCTGGTGAAGCGGCCGTTTCTCATCGGAGAGGGGAAAGCGCTTGTCGGATTCAAGGACGCGGATTGGGGTAAAACGCTCGGTTAAGGAGGGTCGGTCTTCGGTCAACTCTCCTTATGGGGAATCGTCAGCGTGAAGGAACTGCCTTTTCCTTCATGACTTTCAACAGTTAGATTTCCTCCATGCGCCTCGGCGATGCGCTTGCAGATGGCGAGGCCGAGTCCCGCGCCGCCGGTCGCCCGATTCCGCGAGGCATCCACCCGATAGAATCGCTCGAACAGATGCGGCAGATGGTGGTCGGGAATTCCCGGGCCATTGTCGGAAACCGTTAGAACCGCGCTGCTGTTTCCGATGCGAGTCGAGATCTTGATTTCGGAACCCGGCGGGCTGAATTTCACGGCATTGGTCAGCAGGTTGACCACGATCTGCCCGATCTGTTCCGGATTTACGGTGCAGGCGGCGGGATTGAGATCTGAAACCAGAGCCATATTTTTTTCCGCAGCCAGCGTGCCCATCAAGGTGATTTGCTCGGCGGTGATGTCGCGCAGGTCGGCGGACTGGAGATTTCTCTCCGTGCCGGATGCGTCGATCACCGAGAGTTGCAACAACGATTCAATGAGCGCGTGCATGCGTTTCGCCGCGCGTTGGGAAATTTCGATGGTCTCGCGGTATTCGGCAGCACCACGCTCCTTGCCAAGCGAGAGCTGCGACTGCGCGAGAATGATCGACACCGGCGTCCGCAGTTCGTGGGCGGCATCCGACGTGAAACGTGCCTGTTCCTCGAACGCAGTATCAAGGCGCTGAAACGTATTGTTCAATAGCGAGCCGAGCTGGCCGAGCTCGCTCTCCGTCTCGCTGGTGCGGATACGCTCCTTCAGATTTCCCGCGGCGATGCGGGTGGCTGCCTCGCTGATTTGGGAAACCGGTTGCAGCGCACGAGTGGCAATCCACCACCCGACGGCGAGCCCGAAGGCGAGAACCGCCATACCGATGCCCGTCAGCTTCCAGGCGAGATCTCGCAGTTCCCGCTCCATACCCGCCGTGGCTCTGCCGACCAGCAGGCATTCGCCGGGCGGAGTGAACAAGTGAAGTTCGCGAAAACCATTCCGAACGCTGGCCGATTTCTCAAGATCCTTCGAACCTCCGGGCAAAGGAATATCGTCTGGGGCGGTAGATGACCTGTCAAGCAACGTGCCGCGGCGGGTCCACACCTGATAGTAAAACGGCTCGGCTTCCCCCGAATCGAAAAGCCCCGTTACGGCGGAGGATCCGAATCCCGGCGGCTGTGGCGGACCATCACGCGGCTCTTCTTCCGGAGGTAAATCATCCGGCGGTGGACGCCGGTCATCAGGACGTCCACCGCCTTGGCTAAGCGCTGAAGTCAGTGCGCTGAGACGGATCTCCAGATCCTGATCCGCACGATGCAACGCGTTGGTTTTTTCCAAGCGGTAGGCGGTCACACCGAAACCCGCACACATGGCTAACAAAAGCATCGCGTGCCACGATTGGATGCGCCAGCGGATGGATTTACGGATGTTCATGCGTCGATACAGTAGCCTTGCCCGCGATGGGTGGTGATGAATTCAGCTCCGAATTTTTTCCGAAGATTGGAAATCTGGACATCGACGATGTTCGACATCGGCGTGTCGTTTTCATCGTAGAGATGATCGTAGAGGTCCGTGCGGGTGACGATTTTTCCACGACGCAATGCGAGGAATTCCAGCAGCGGATATTCACCTCCGGTTAGAACGATCGGAGCACCCGCTTTAGTGGCCCGGCGGGACGAGGTGTCGATTTGCACATCGCCAATGGTGATGATCGCGCTGGCATCTCCCTGCGACCGGCGAATGACGGCGCGAAGGCGGGCGGCGAGTTCGTTAAGATCGACAGGTTTTGCAAGATAGTCATCCGCGCCGGTGTCGAGGCCGTGAATGCGGTCGCCTACCTTGGCCCGGGCGGTGAGCATGAGAACCGGAGTTTTCTTGATCAAACGGATCCGCCGCAGGACTTCGAAGCCGTCCATTTCCGGCAACATTCCATCAAGGACAATGGCGTCGTAGTCCCACTCGGTTGCCTTGTAGAGCCCCTCGGGACCGTCCACCGCCTCGTCCACGGCGTGGCCTTCTTCCCGCATGGCTTGGGAAAGAGTTCTGAGCATGTCGGGCTCATCTTCAACGATCAGGATTCGCATCGGTAAGGCTTTGCTAACATAGCTTTCATGAATCCACCATGAATTGGAACGGGCGCGAAGGAATTTTTCCCATTCATGCTGGGTTCATGATGGCTGTGAGAAGCTCACGCAGCCATGAAAACCTTGCTTCTCGCCACCTTCCTCGCGCTGGCCACGTCCAGTGCTCATGCCGATCCTCAACTCACCTCGTGGTTCACGGAGCTCTCGTCGAAATACGCCCGGTCCTACCTCACCGATGCGGATGCCACCGCCGGAACGACTTACACCACTTGGAGCAATCCGTCCGGCAATCTCTCGCAAGTACTTCCAGCCTACGCGGGCATCCAACAGATTTCCTATTCCTCAGGCTGGATCTACATCAAGACCAGCGATCTCGGCGGCTACACGATGGGGCCATGGTATGACAACGCCGCGCGCACGACCCGGTTTGTGAATGCGCCAAAAAACCAGAACATCATCTGGCGGCTCCCACGCACATCGACACTCGCGGCACCACCCGTCTCAAAAACCACCACGTCGGGAATGGAAGGAGCCGTCGGTTTCCTGATCGACGGAGTGGCCATGTTCGACTGCACCGACGGGTTTTCCTACGTCGGCAGCGCGGACACTGGCGGGAACACGGGTCAATGGCATCGCGACGCGTATGTGAACGAAGGTCTGACAACCGACTACGGCAATACCCACCAGCAGAATACCGGCATGTATCACAATCACGCCAACCCCCTGGCTCTGCGTTATCTGATGGGCGACAACATCACGTTCAATCCAACCACCAAGAAATACACCGAAACACCCGGCGTCCCCACGAAACATTCCCCTTTGCTCGGCTGGATGCGCGACGGCTATCCGATCTACGGGCCCTATGGCTACAGCAGCGCGCTCAATGCCAACAACGGCATCCGCCGGATGGTCAGCGGCTTTGTGAAACGTGACGGCACCACTATCGGAGTGGACAATGTCGCGAGCACCGGACGCACGTTGCCGGCGTGGGCGTTGAGAAACAATGGCAACACCTCTTCCAACGGACCGGCCGTTTCCACCACCTTCCCGTTCGGCCGCTACATTCAGGACAACGCCTACTTGGGAGATCTGATCAAAACAGGAACCACGAAATACGAGCAGGGCGCCGACTTCGACCTGAACGAGTATAACGTCCGCTATTGTGTGACGCCGGAATTCCCTAGCGGAACCTACGCCTATTTCATGACCATTGATGCCAGTGGCACTCCCGCATTCCCCTATCATTGCAATCGCTATTTCTTCGGTACTCCCACCGCGACTACGATCACGACCATCAGTGAAACGGTCACCGACTATTTCAAAGGCGGTCCGGACATCCAGGAAGCCGCGGAGGTTTCCGAAGTGAACAAGGTCAGCGGCAATGTAACGCTCACCTGGAGCAGCGTCGAAGGCGGAACCTATCAGGTCCTTGCCAGCGATGATCTTTCCAACTGGACTCCACTCACCAACACCCAAGCCGCAGCCAGTGGCACCGTGGAGACGAGCTATGTGGAAAACGCGGCAGCCTCCAGCCATACCAAGCGCTTCTACAAGGTTGGCCGCACCGCGCTTGCGACGTACGACGGCGGAGGCGGTAGCGGTGGCACCACGCCCACCCATTCCGGCATCGCCACCCTATCGCCGACTTCGGGGACACTGACCATCCCCGTGACACTGACCATCACGCTGGACAACAGCGGCGGAATGAACCCTCCGCCGGTAACCGTCCAGCCCACCAGCGTCACGCTCACCAAGACCGGCACCACCCTCACCGCGACGAGCTATTCGCGGAACACCACCACTGGCGTGGTGACGGCGACCGTTCCCCTCACCGCCACCGGAACCTACACGGTCAACGCCACCTTTGGACCTAACACCTGGTCGCTCGGCAACGGTTTCACGGTGAACTGATCCGGAGCGAACCAAGGCGAGAATTTGTTAGGAAATCTACGCGAGAACCTGTAGTGATTTCCACCCCGGGTGAGACGTCTCCGCGTCACGGGAGCCGGTGGATTGCTCCCAACTGATGCTCATGACACCACGGCGCTGGGATTGCCGGATCTGCTAGACCAATGCTTCGGTCCGGCGCTGGCGCCTTTCGAATAGGATGGTTTCACGGTAGCCCGCTGCTTTCGCGAGTGCGATGGCTTTAGGGAAATCGCGGGCGACTTCATTCGGCGCGTGCGAGTCCGATGAGATGACGAGACCGATGCCGGCGGAGCAGGCGAGTTCGAGAAAGCGCGGTGTTGGATAGGCCTCGCCGCAAGGCTTGTGCCAGCCTGCGGTATTGAGCTCGATAACGCTGCCGGAGGCGGCGATGGCATCGATGACCGGTTCGTAAAAGCGGTCGAGATCACCCGCGGGAACGTGGGAGAATTTTTTCACGAGATCCGGATGGCCGAGGATGTCAAAGAGACCGCTGTCAGCCATTTTTGCATAGGTTTCCCAGTAGTGGGTCCAGACGGCGTCCACATCGCATTCCGCCCAACGCCCGAGCCATTTCGGATTATCGAAATCCCAATCGCCGAGGTAGTGGACGGAGCCGATGAGGTAATCCCAATCGTGGCGGGCGGCGAGATCGGCGATCCACGGTTCGCATCCGGTCAGCCAGTCGCATTCCAGTCCGCAGCGGATCGGAATTTTGCCTGCCGCTTGTTTGCGGGCGCGCTCGATCCATTGGAAATAGTCGGGCAATTCATCGACCGCCATCCGCCAATCGTCGAACGGTTCCGGGATCTGCGGCGCGTGGTCGGAGATGCCGTATTCCGTGACCCCCGCGGCCAACGCCGCGTCGATGTAGTCTTCCGGCTCGCCCTCCGCATGACGGCAAAGCGGCGTGTGGGTGTGGTAGTCGGCGGGCACTTGTGTAATTCAGGATGAATCGGATTGAACGGGCGGAGAAAGCCATACTACACTCCCCCCGCGCTGCAAGCGCCAGACTTTCCATGTCAGCAATTTCCCAAGAGCCCGAATCCAGCGTCTCCGTCACCCGCTATCTTCTCGAACAACTCCGCCGCCACCCGAAACGGGTCGTTTTCACGGAAGGTGAGGACATCCGGGTGATCCGCGCGGCGGCCCGGCTTGTTGAGGAAGAGGTGGTCGCTCCCATCCTGCTGGGCAACAAAGAGCGCATCCGGGCTTTGGCCGCGGAGCACGGGGTTTCGCTGAAATTCATTCACATCATCGATCCACCGCTCGCTTCGGATTTCGGGCTTTTCTGCCAGAGGGTTGAAAACATGGCCCGCTACCGGACCATGCAAATCGGCAATCCCGAGGAAATTGTCGCCAAGCCCCATTACTTCGGTTCGCTGATGGTGCAATACGGGCAGGCCGACGCGGTTGTCGGAGGCAACAAGGCACTGCCGGCCGCCTATTTCCGGGCGCTCATCCACACCATCAAACCACTGCCGAATGTCCCGAAAATCTTTGGCGTCACGTTGCTAACCGGTTCCCACCTCAAGCATATGGGGGGAAGCGGCATCCTATTTTTGGCCGATTGCGGACTAAATCCGAATCCGGACGTCGCCGAACTTGCGGCGATCGCCATCGAAACCGGGAAACTGGCTCATCATTTCCTCGGTCGGAAAGCCTACGTGGCGATGCTCAGTCACTCGACCAAGGGCTCGGCCTCCACTCCGGACGCGCTCCGCATGGCGGCGGCAACCTCGCTGGCACAGGATCAGGCGCTAAAGGGATTTCTGGAAATCAGCATCGAAGGGGAGCTCCAAGCCGATGTGGCGCTCGACCCGGAAGCCGCCGAAACGAAGCTACCGGGAGCGGAAGCCCGCCCGACAGCCGACGTATTGGTATTTCCAAATCTCGACGCCGCTCATATTTCGCTGAAACTTCTCCAGCACGTCGCCGGAGCGCAAAACTACGGCCAACTCATCCTGGGCCTGTCCCGCCCGGCAGCCCAAGTCCCGCGTACGGCGACAGTGGAAACGATTTTCGGCACGGCCGCCGCCGTCGCCGTAGAGGCCATCAAGTTCCACCAGCTTTACCCGGACGGAGACGTTTGAGGCGCGGGAATCCCCGCGGAATCTTCAATTTTTCCGGTTTTTCCCGGATAATTTTCGTTAGATTGACGACACCCCGGGAACGGGCTAGTTGTGCGACGTGACTCATTTCCGGAGCTTTAGCCTGTTTCTTCTCGCGTTCGCGTTTGCCGCCATAGCCAACGCCCAGCTCTCGACGACGCTGAAACTCTCGAAAACCCAGTATTTGGCAGGCGAGCCAGTCATCGCGACCGTAAACATCACCAACCACGCCGGTCAGGAACTCACCTTTTATGGCGACGCTCGCATGCAGTGGCTCACGTTCATTCTCAAGGACAGCCACGGCGAGGAAGTGACCCCGAAAGGACGCGCAGCCTTCGGCAAAATGACCATCAAAGCCGGTGAATCCATGGCCCGCCAAGTGGATCTCTCGCAAATTTTCTACCTCAGCGAACCCGGGAATTTCTCCGCTATCGCCGTGGTTCACATGCCCGGAAACACCGGCGAAGGCACCTCCACCAACCGAGTCCTTTTCAACCAAAGTCCCGGTGTTCCCTATTGGAAACAGAAGGTCGGGATCGCCGGAAAGACCGGACAAACCCGGGAATTCCGCGTGATCAATTTCAGCGGAGACGAAAAGGCCCAGATTTACACCCAGATCATTGATGGCCGGACCGGTCAGAATGTCCGCACCTTCCTGCTTGGCGAGGTTCTGATGCTTCGCAAGCCGCTGGTCACAGTGGATCGCAAACAGCGGTTGCATGTCATGTATCTGGCAACGCCGACGATGTGGGTTCACTGCGAAATCGATACCGACGGCAAACTCGTATCACGGGAAATCCATCAGCGTGGTGCCCAAGGTGATCCGGAATTGCTGACTTTCGCCGATGGAACGGTGAAGGTAGCTAACAGCATTCCCTACGACGAGAAAGCCGCAGCCGAAGCCAATGCAAAGATTCGCAAGGCTTCCGACCGCCCGCCGATCACTTACTAAGATCGGCTGTAGAGCGATCTAGTTTTCACTCATTCGGTGAATTCGCTTTACATTTTTAAAAAAATATCAACATATCCTAATTGTTTTTCTTCCTTAACTTTCAAGTTATGAAATCTTTCATCAAGTTATTCGCCCTGATGGCTGCAATGGCAGTGGGCGGCACCGCGAGCGCTGCCAATTTCCGGACGGTCGTCATCGATGCCGGGCACGGCGGACACGACAACGGGGGCCAATGGGGCCGCGTTTATGAGAAGCACCTTGCTCTCGACACCGCCTATCGACTCGAAGGCAAATTGAAAAGTCTCGGCTACCAAACGGTGATGACCCGGCGCAGCGACTACTTCATTTCGCTGCCCCAACGCGTCAGCACCGGAAACCGCTACACCAACAACGCCATTTTTGTTAGCATCCACTACAATTACACATGGAAGCAGGATGTCAGCGGCCTCGAAACCTTTTACTCGACGGAACAAAGCCACAGCCTCGCTTACTGCGTCCATAACAGCCTCATCCAACGCACCCGGACAGTAGACCGGAAAGTGAAATACGCCCGCTTCTACGTCATCCGGAATTCCACGCTCCCCGCGATTCTCGTGGAAGGCGGATTTGTCAGCAATGCCACGGAGCGCAATCGGATGAAATCCGCCTGGTTCCGTGAAACGATCGCACAAGGGATCGCCGATGGCATCCAGCGCTATCGCCGCCAGTATTGATTTCAGATGCGGAGTCGCGAATGCGGCGTAGGATTGTCGCATGGGTGCGGTAACGATTGCTGAGGCGCTCGCCATCGAAGTTTCGGCTCTGGCGAATGGTTGGACGGAAGAGCAATTATTGAACGCCGCGGGAGAAAAGCTGGGACATGCTGTTGCCCGTTTTTTTCCCACTCCTGGAACGATCATCGGCTACCTCGGGAAAGGACACAATGCCGGCGATGCTTTGGTGGCGCTCCGAATCCTGCGCGACCAATATGGTTGGGAGGTGGCAACCCGGAACGCCTATCCCATCGGCAGCTACGCTCCTCTGACTCTCCTGAAATGGGACGAACTCGGGCTCGTCGTTCCCCTTGACCGCCGTCCCGCGTGGAGGGATATCAAACGCCCTCTCGTTTTGCTGGACGGGCTCCTCGGCAGTGGTTCGTCGGGCTCATTGCGCGAACCGTTGGTCAGCCTCGCTTCGGAAATCGAGAATCTGCGGCAGCAATCGGGAGCCCGTGTCGCTGCGGTTGATTTCCCCTCTGGAATTGATCCGGATTGCGGACAGGTGTTTCCAGACACTGTCTCCGCCGATGTCACTTTCATGATTGGCAATGCGAAATCCGGGTTGCTCAACGGCCACGCCGCCCACGCAACCGGCGCTCTGGCATTGGTCGCCGTTGAACCGCTGACCGCACGAAATCCCAGCGATCTGGACCTCATTTCTCCACAAACTCTGGATGTCGGAAAATCGCCTCGCCCCTTCGATTTCCACAAAGGCATGGCGGGACGGGTGGCCATCGTGGCGGGTTCCGAGAACTACACGGGAGCCGCCGTACTCGCAGCATGCGGAGCGCTTCGCGGCGGTGCCGGATTGGTGACTCTTTTCGTTCCCGAAGCGATCCATCACCTCGTGTCTGGCAAATGCCCGCCGGAAGTCATTGTCCGTTCATACGAAAATCCCTCCCAAGTGCTGGATTCCCGTTTTGATTCCTTGGTCGTCGGTTGCGGCCTTGGCGAAATGGATTCGGATTTATCCCATGGATTGCTGGTGTTGCTTTCGAACTCCCCCGCCCCCGTTGTCATTGATGCGGACGCCCTTAATTTCTTCGCGCGCTCCGGGCATTTGAATGTGCTCACCTCGCAACATGTCATCACTCCGCATCCCGGAGAATTCGCAAGACTCGCGCCGGATCTCGCGGACCTCCCGAGAGAAGACGCAGCCCGTCAATTTGCCGACCGGACTCCTGCAACGCTTTTATTGAAAGGCTGCCGCACCATCGTCACCCGGCAGGGGCAACCGCTCCGGTGCAATGCCACGGGCACTCCCGGCATGGCCAGTGGCGGCCAAGGCGACGTGCTCGCGGGTGTCATCGGAGCACGGCTGGCGATCGGCGACAGCCCGATGGATGCCGCTTCCATGGCCGCATGGCTTTGCGGCCGGAGCGCTGAAATCGCGCTGACCGAACGCCATCTTTCGGAAGAGTCGCTTCTAGCTACCGACGTCCTCCATTTCCTGGGTGCGGCGTTCAGGGATTGGAAAACATCGAGTCGTTAGCGTCCTCCACGGGAGGCCCGTTCGATTTCCTCATCCTCTGCGAATCTTCTGTCGATGATGAATGGGCCAAAGGGAATCAGTGATGCCATGAAGGCAATTGAAGATTTCCGGAACGAAATCCTATCTCCGGTCAGAGCCGCCAGATTCGTCATGCCATAGGCGATAAAGAGGATCCCATGGATCCAACCCGCCCATTTGACCGCCTCCGGCATTCCCGCCAAATACTTGAGCGGCATCGCAACGCCCATCAATAGGATGAAGGAAACACTCTCTAACATTCCAACGGCACGCATCCGCCCGACGGCGGTATTCCAGCTCGGCATGGCGAATCACTGATGCACCGCCTCCGGACTGACAACCACAAAAAACCCGTGGCATCGGGGGAAGCCACGGGCAGTTAGATTCGAATTCGGGAAACCGCGCTCAGTTGACTGCGACGGCTGACGTGCCGGTTTCGCCGGTCCGGATACGGATCGCCTCTTCGACGGTCGAGATGAACACTTTTCCATCACCAATCTTGCCGGTGTTCGCACTCTTCACAATCGCGGCGGCCACGCCGTCGGCTTGCGCATCGTCCACAACGATTTCAATTTTGACTTTGGGAAGAAAATCCACCGTATATTCGGATCCCCGGTAGATTTCAGTATGACCTTTCTGGCGACCGAAGCCTTTGACCTCGGTAACAGTCATACCTTGCACACCCACCTCGGCGAGGGCCTCCTTAACTTCTTCAAGCTTGAATGGTTTTATGATCGCTTCAATTTTTTTCATAGTTCGGCGGATTGGTGATTAGAGAAAAGCATGGCGTGTGCCAAATCGCACACGCACTGAATTATTTTCCGCCACAAACCTATGCGTCACAAGCGCCCGTGACGAGAGTAAAAGCGCCCCGAACTTCAAAATTATCAGCTTTTTATGGCAAAACTCCTCACCAGAGAACCTGCCAACTGGGGAAACGAAAAAGCATCCTCAAAAATAAAAGCACCATTCCCTATTTTCGGAACGGCCGTTCAAAATTTCAGCCCCGGATGATCAGGCCTTCGCCTTGAGCAGATCGCGGATCTCGGTGAGCAAAGTCTCCTCCGCCGTCGGACCTGGCGGAGGGGCGGCGGCTTCCGCTCTTTTCATCCGGGACATCAAGGCGTTTGCCGGCTTTATGATAACAAAGAAAATCACCGCCGCCGTGATCAGGAAACCGATGATCGCACTGATGATCAGGCCCAGATCAAAAACCCCCACTTTTAATCCCACCTTTGGATCTCCTCCCGCCAGGGAGAGAATGGGAGCGACAACGCCGTCGGTAAATGCCGTGACGATTTTTCCAAACGAGGCACCGATGATCACACCTGTGGACAGATCGATGACATTGCCTTTCAAGATGAAGTTTCTGAATTCTGTGAGCATGGTTCTAGGAGGATTGAACCAACGAATGGACTTTAAACCCTGATCTGCCAAGGAATTTTGGCGCTGGTTTTTTGCGAGGGCGAAACTTGAAACTTGGCAGTCGGTGACTTTCCCGCGAGTCTGAATTCAATGGCCACGCGGAATTCCCAAGCATTAAAGCGCCTCCTGGATGATGTTGGAACCGTCGATCAAATTGGCATCGAGGAGAGGGTCGCCAAATACGGCACCCGCAGCATCAAGAAAAACGCCAAGGTTTTCGGACTGAAACTCGCGACCACGATGGTCGATCTAACCACGCTCGAGGGCAAAGACACTCCCGGCAAGGTCGCCTCTCTCTGTCAGAAAGCGCTCCATCCGCACGACGGCACCGACATTCCCCCGACCGCCGCCGTCTGCGTCTATCCGGCGATGGTGAGACACGCCGCGAAATACGTGAAAGGCACTTCGGTCAAAATCGCCTCCGTCGCGACCGCTTTCCCTTCCGGCCAGGCACCGCTCAAAACCCGTCTCGCCGAAGTCCGCGCCGCCGTTGACGATGGTGCTGACGAGATCGACATGGTCATCAACCGCGGAGCATTCCTCGCGGGAGAACTCCAGCTTGTGCAGGATGAAATCGCCGCAGTGCTCGAAGCCTGCGGCGAAAGCACGCTCAAGGTCATCCTCGAAACCAGCGAACTGGAAACCTACGACAACATCCGTGCCGCGTCTTTTCTGGCCATGCGCGTCCTCCGCCCTGGCGATTTCATCAAGACCTCCACCGGAAAAACGAATCTCAACGCCACGCTAGGCAACAACCAAGTGATGCTCGAAGCCATCCGCGATTTCTATCTGGAAACCGGCATCGAGATCGCCATGAAGCCCGCCGGCGGCATCCGCACGGCAAAACAGGCGCTGCATTTCCTCGTCGCCGTCAAGGAAACCCTCGGCGACGCCTGGCTGAACAACAGCCGCTACCGCTTCGGCGCCTCTGCCCTGCTCAACGACCTAGTCCGCCAACTCGTGAAGGAAAAAACCGGGGCCTATCAGGCGCCCTACATCTTCAGCGAATCGTCCTCAGCCTACTGAAATAGGTCTTATAGGACCCATACGACCTATATCTACCATGCCCGCCAAGAAATCCACACGCCCCGCCGCCCGCGAACTTCTTTTCGGCGATCTTTGGGAATACGATCCCGCGCCGGAAACGGCCAAAGCCTTCATCGACGAGCGCTACGGCCTTTTCATCAACGGCAAGTTCGTCGCTCCGAAGACGAAGAAATACTTCGACTCCATCAGCCCGCGCAACGAGGAGAAGCTTTCCGAAATCGCCCTCGCCGGAGCCGCCGACGTCGATGCCGCCTATCAGGCAGCGGCCACCGCTTTCAAGTCGTGGAGCAAACTACCCGGGACCGAGCGCGCGAAATACCTCTTCCGGATCGCCCGGCTGCTTCAGGACCGAGCCCGCGAATTCGCCGTGGCCGAAACCCTCGACGGCGGCAAGCCGATCAAGGAATCCCGCGACTTCGACGTGCCGATGGCCGCCGCACATTTCTTCTATCATGCTGGCTGGGCGGACAAGCTTGGCTACGTCACTCCGGGCCGCACGTTGGAACCGTTAGGTGTGATCGGACAGGTCATTCCGTGGAATTTCCCGCTGCTGATGCTCGCGTGGAAAATCGCCCCTGCCCTGGCCACCGGCAACACCGTCGTCCTCAAGCCTGCGGAAACCACCTCCATCACCGCGCTCAAATTCGCCTCCATTTTACAAGATGCCGGCCTGCCGCCCGGTGTCGTCAACTTCGTCACCGGCGCGGGTGAAACCGGAGCCGCCGTCGTCAATCACCCGCTGGCCGCGAAAATCGCTTTCACCGGTTCGACCAACGTCGGCAAAGCCATCCAGCGCGCCCTCGCAGGAACAGGCAAACGCCTGACTCTCGAACTCGGTGGCAAGGCGGCCAACATCGTTTTTGACGACGCCCCGCTCGACCAAGCGGTCGAAGGGATCATCAACGGCATATTCTTCAACCAAGGCCACGTCTGCTGCGCCGGTTCACGGTTGTTAGTCCAGGAATCCGTCGCCGACATGGTGCTCGCGAAACTCAAAATCCGCCTCAAAACCCTCCGCACCGGCGATCCACTCGACAAAAACACCGACGTCGGGGCGATCAATTCCAAGGCCCAGCTCGGCCGTATCCATGACCTCGTCGCCTCCGGTGTTGCGGAAGGTGCGGAGATCTATCAATCCGCATGTACCTTGCCGAAAAAGGGGTTCTATTTCCCCCCCACCCTGTTCTCCAACGTTTCCCAAAGCCAACGCATCGCGCGCGAGGAAATCTTCGGCCCCGTGCTTTCCATCCTCACCTTCCGCACGCCGGAAGAAGCCGTCGAAAAGGCAAATAACACCCACTACGGCCTCAGTGCCGGGGTCTGGACCGACAAGGGCTCGCGCATTCTGAAGATGTCCACCGAACTCAAGGCCGGCGTTGTCTGGGCGAATACGTTCAACAAATTCGACCCCACCTCACCTTTCGGCGGCTATAAGGAATCCGGCTTCGGTCGGGAAGGTGGCAAGCAAGGCCTGCTGGATTATGCCCAGCTCCGCTGAGTTCCATTTTACACAACATTTCAAAAGGGAAAACGACCCATGTCAGTCACAAACAACAAGGCCTCGCTCGGCTGCGGAACCCTCATACTTATCGCGCTGATTGTCATGATTTTCGGCAATGCCGACCGGGGTGATGACAAAAATCTCAAGAACCAGCTTTCCACCGTACAATCCGAGGTCGGCAATCTGCAAACCGACATCGACAGCCTCAAGTCGGATATCAAAAACCAGACCGACACCCTTTCTAAAATCAAGGAATCGCTCGAAGAGATCAATAAACGCGCCTCCCAAGCCCGCCCTAGAGTAGTGCCACCCGCACCCGGCATGCCCACCCCTGAAGCCCCGCTTCCTGAAAACCGATAACCAGCAAAACCATGCGTCTCCCCATCACTAAAACCCCGAAGTGCTACGTCGGCGGCGGATTCATCCGCTCCGAAAGCGGCCGGGTCTATCCGATCAACGACGCGGCCGGCGCGTTCTTCGCAAACATCCCGCTTTGCACCCGCAAGGATCTGCGGAACGCCGTGGAAGCAGCCGCCAAGGCAGGTCCAGGCTGGGCAGCCCGCAGCGCTTACAACCGCGGGCAGATTCTCTATCGACTCGCCGAAATGTTGGAGGCGCGTTCGGCTGAAATGTCGGAAGCCATTTCCCTCACCGGCATTTCCAAGAAGGATGCCGATCGCGAGGTTTCCGCCAGCATTGACCGCATCGTCCATTACGCCGGCTGGACCGACAAATACCAGGCACTCCTCGGCAGCGTGAATCCCGTTGCCTCGCCGCATTTCAATTTCACGGTCACCGAGCCGATGGGGATCATCGGCATCGTCGCACCGGACACGGCTCCGCTGCTCGCTCTACTTTCCCTTGTCATGCCCGCCATCACCAGCGGCAACACCGTGATCGCTCTGGCTTCGACCACGCAGCCTTATCCGTCTATTTTGTTAGGTGAAATGCTCGCCACCAGCGACCTCCCTGGCGGAGTCGTCAATCTACTCACCGGCGAACGTTCCGAGCTCATTCCGACTTTCGCCACTCACGCCCATCTTCGCGGCATCGCCGCTGTTGCGAATCTTGAGGATCGCAAAACCCTCCAGATCGGAGCGGCCGACAGCGTGAAGCGTCTCAAGCTGATCCCCTCGGAAACCGCCACCGATTGGTTTTCCGAAAAAGCCCAGGGACTCTACGAGATCCGCGATCACCTCGAGTCCAAGACCACCTGGCACCCCATCGGAGCGTGATGCCCCCATGGACTGCGGTGGGAAGCGGAGCGCCACACCGCTTTGGATGAACCGGCATCCACCGTCTTCCTGCCGCCCGAAAGAATCCAAAGCGGTGTCGCCGCTGCGCTCTGCCACCGCACTCCAGAGGACATTTCGCTTGTCCGAAACCTCATCCGGTTTACCCATCCCGCATGCCCGACGCCGTTTACGTCCATGACGCCTTCGCCAGAATCGCCGATCGCTACGTGCTCACCAACCACGTCCTGAGCTGCGGCATGGACATTATCTGGCGGAAGATCGTCACCGCCCGCATTCGAAAATGGAAACCTGAACGGCTGCTCGACGTCGCCAGCGGCACCGGCGATCTCGCTTTGGAAATCCAGGACCAATGCCCGCAATGCGAGGTGATCGCCTCCGATTTCTGCGCGGAAATGCTCGCCCACGCAGCCAGCCGGGGCATCGCGAAAACCATCGTTGCCGATGCGTTGAAACTCCCTTTCAAAGATCAGGAATTCGACGTCGTCACCGTCGCTTTCGGCCTTCGCAACATGGCCGACTACCCTGCCGCGCTCCGCGAAATGAACCGAGTTCTCAAGCCGGGCGGTCGTCTCGTCATTCTCGATTTCTCGCTCCCCGAAGGCATCATGCGCGGACCTTACCGCTGGTATCTTCACAATATCCTGCCGCACATGGCGGGTTTCCTAACTGGCCAAAAGGACGCCTACGAATATCTCGGCGGCTCCATCGAGCAATTCCCCTCGGGCAAGGGAATGACCGATCTGCTGGAGACCTGCGGTTTTGGAAAAACCGCGGCCACTCCGATCACTTTCGGCGTCGTCACCATCTACGAAGGCACCCGATAATCTTCAGGCCAAGAGTTCCTTGACGACCTTCGCGGGTTCAACGCCCGTCAGCTTTTGATCCAATCCCTGGAACTTGAACGTGAGTCGATCATGATCGACACCTAGCAGATTGAGGATCGTCGCGTTGAGATCCCGGATATGCATCGGGTCCTTCACAATGTTGTAGGAGAAATCGTCGGTCTCGCCATAGGTCACGCCGGGCTTCACACCGCCGCCGGCCATCCACATCGAGAAGCAGCGCGGGTGGTGGTCGCGTCCGTAGTTGTCCTTGGTTAGACCGCCCTGCGAGTAAACCGTCCGGCCGAATTCGCCGCCCCAGACGACCAGCGTATCATCTAGCAGGCCACGTTGTTTCAAGTCAGCCATCAGCGCGGCGGTCGGCTGATCGATGTCTTCCGAGAGCGTCTTGATATTCGCAGGAAGATTGGTGTGGTTGTCCCAGCCGCGGTGGAAAATCTGGGTGAAGCGCACCCCGCGCTCGGCGAGGCGGCGGGCCATCAGGCAGTTGTAGGCATAGGTTCCTGGTTCCTTCGCCTTAGGGCCGTACATGTCCCAGATCGACTGCGGCTCGTTGGATAGATCGGTGAGCTCCGGCACCGAAGTTTGCATGCGGAAGGCCATTTCATACTGGGCGATGCGGGCGTTGGTTTCCGGATCACCAATCTTTTGGAAAAGCTCGCGGTTCATTTCGCCGACGCCGTCGATCATCGCGCGGCGCATCGAAGCGGGAACCCCTTTGGGATTTGAAAGATGAATCACCGGATTTCCACCCGACCGCAACGCGACTCCGGCATGATCGGGTGATAGAAAACCGGAAGACCAAAGGCGCGAGGAAAGCGCCTGGATGTTCGCCGTGGTGGCCAGCTTGGAGGTGAGAACGACGAATGTTGGAAGGTCATCGTTCATCGAGCCGAGGCCGTAGGAAATCCATGAGCCGATGGATGGTTTTCCCGGATTCATGTTGCCCGAGTTGGCCAGAAGGATCGCCGGTTCGTGGTTGATCGCGTCGGTGTGCATCGAGCGGACCACCGCGAAATCGTCGGAAACATTGGCGAGGTGGGGGAACAGCTCGCTGACCCAGTGACCGGCATTTCCATGTTGCTGGAACTTGTAAAACGAAGGCGCCACGGGAAACCGCGTTTGCGAGGCGGTCATGCCCGTGAGCTGCTGGCCGCCTCTAACGGACTCCGGCAGGTCCTGGTCGAAATGTTTGGCAAGGTCCGGCTTGTAGTCCCATGTTTCAATCTGCGAGGGAGCGCCCGCCATGAACAGATAGATCGCCCGCTTCGCCTTCGGAGCGAAATGCGGCAGCAGGGCCGCCTGCATTTCCGCAGCCTGCGCGGAGTTGCCGCCTTTGGCGAAAAGTCCGGCGATGCTGGCCCAGGCGAGGGATTTCCCGGCACGGGACAGGAACTGGCGGCGCGAGGCAAGGGCCAGCCATTCCCTTTTCAAATCGTCCGGGATCGGCAAGTCCATCACGGTCGGGCCGTCGCCGCCGTGGTCCGAGCAAAGTTGAATCGTCGGTGGTTTCATGGCTTACTTGTTGAGGGTTTCGTCGAGGTTCAAGAACTGGTTGGCGACCATTGCCCAGGTCGCTATTTCGATCGGATCAAGATCGGGATTCGCCGGAGCGTCACCATTGGTGAGCACATCCTTGGCGTCCTGCGGATGTTCCTTATAGTGGGCGGAGAAGCGATCCATGCTTTTGGTCAGCTTGGCGAGTTCCTCGTCGCCTAACTGGCGTGAGAGCAAAGTTTCGGCCATGAAATCCATGCGTTCCTTCGGGTTGCTGGATTGCTTGATCGCGCGCTCCGAAAGCTTGCGGGCGGCTTCGAAAAACTGCGGATCATTCATGCTTACCAGCGCCTGAAGCGGAGTGTCGGTGCGGGTGCGCCGGGTGCAAACGACTTCGCGAGCCGGAGCATCGAAGGTTTCCAATGACGGCGGCGGTGAGAAACGTTTCCAGAATGAATACATCGAGCGGCGATAGAGCGCTTCGCCGGAATCCTGCTTGTAATGAAGCGTGTTCGACTCGGGCATGGAAACGGCTTCCCAAACTCCGTCCGGCTGATAGGACTTCACCGGCGGCCCGCCAACGGTTTTTGCCAACAGGCCGGATGCCTGTAAAGCGGTGTCGCGCAGGACCTCGGCATCCATCCGGAAACGAGGGCCGCGGGAAAGCAGGCGGTTGGATGGATCAGCGGCGAGGGCTTCCGCGCTGACGTGGTTGCTTTGCCGGTAGGTGTTCGAGGTGAGCAGAAGTTGATAGATATGCTTCACGTTCCAACCGGACTCGCGGAATTCCACGGCCAGCCAATCGAGGAGTTTCTGATCCGACGGGCGCGCGCCCATGATCCCGAAGTCGTCAGACGTTTCCACAATGCCCGTGCCGAAGATTTCCTGCCAGATGCGGTTGACGGTGACGCGTGCGAACAGCGGGTTTTCCGGCTTGAACAACCACTCGGCGAGTTCGAGGCGGTCGGACGCGTCGTGAGAACCGGGAAGGAATTCCGGGGTGGCGGGCTCGACCAACTCCTTGCGCGCCGTATAGACACCACGGTTGAGAACCCATGCGTTCGCCGGAGTTTCGCGCTCGCGGGCGATCAAGGTTGCCTGGCCATCTTTGCCCAGCGCACCGATTTCCGCATCCGCAGCCTTGATTTGCTCACGGAGCTTGGCGGCTTCGGGATCCACGCTGTCGATGAAATAGCGATCCAGCCCGAGGAAGCGCTGCATGGGATTCCATTTCTCGGGATCCGGAGAAGCGGCGAGCAACTCGGCAGTTAGATCCTCTTCGGGAAGACGTGCGAATTCGGCGGGATCGAGCGCACGGTGATAGACGCGCGCATCGAAGAAAGCGCTCTCGCGCAACCGGTCGCTCTCGACACGCTGTCCGAGATTGAGCGGCAGCTTGTTTCGGATGGTGTCGCCGGGCTGGAGATTGTTGACCGTGATGTTGGTTTTTCTCTCCTGGCCATTGACGAAAAGCTTCACGCCCTCCGCTTTGCCCGATCCATCATAACTGAATCCTAGATGCACCCACTCGCCGCGCGGGATGCCGCCGGTGTTCAGTCGGATGGCGCGGTCCGGCCAGTGATTGATGATGTGAACGACGAAATTGTCGCCATCGATGAACATGTCCCAGCCGCGATGGCCGTCCTTGCTGTCGTCTCCCATGCGGGAAATGAGCGAGCCATTGCCCGTGTTGGCGTTGGAAGTTTTCAACCGCAGATTCACCCAGGTGGCAGCGGAGAATTTCTGGTCCGCCTCATAGTCTCCCAGATCGGGCATCGGCAGGTTGGAGGTGATGTCCATCCGCATCGTCGGCCAGTACCAGACGCTCTCACCCCAGACGAGCGGGTTGGTGTCGACTTTGTAGCTGGGCGTTTTCGCGCCTGGGGCGGAGTTTTTCACCACGTCGCCACTGCCCTCGTCGAGGCGTAGTCGCAGGTCTAATGCATCGGAGGAAACCGGCAGCGGCTTTTTGCCCGAAGCAAGCCATTCGCGGAAAAGCTTCGGCGCGTCGGCCCGGCGCTTTTCGTAATTCGCACCGGCTTCCGAACGCCGCGCGACCGCGGCATCGAACTCCGCCTGCTTATCGGGCGGCGGCAGGCGCAGCACCGGGCCACTGTCGGCAACGTTGTCATCCCACGACTTCTCGGCGGTGTTGTTGAAAAACGCGCCGAGCGAATAGAAATCCTTCTGCGCCGTCGGGTCGAACTTGTGATCGTGGCAAACGGCGCATCCTACCGTTAGACCGAGAAACGCAGCGCCAAACGCCTCCGCCCGGTCACGCGTTTTATTCACTTGGATTTCCTCGGGGATCGTGCCGCCCTCGTTGGTGGAGAGATTGCACCGGACATAGCCGGTGGCGATCCAGGTATCCGCCGTTTTCGCGGGGATCAAATCGCCCGCCAACTGCTCGCGGACAAACTGATCGTAAGGTTTGTTAGCAGCGAATGAACGAATGACGTAGTCGCGGTAGGGCCAGATCGAGCGCACGTTGTCGAAGTGGATGCCGTGGGTGTCGGCATACCGCGAGTAGTCGAGCCAGTATCTCGTGCGGTGCTCGGCGTAGGCGGGCGAGGCGAAGAGTTTTTCCAAATACGCCGCATAAGCCGCGTCGGAGGGATCTTTCGCGAATTTTTCGACGTCCGCCACATCCGGCAAAAGTCCGGTTAGATCGAGCGCGGCGCGGCGCACGAGGACCCGTGGATCTTCGACGGATTGGATCGAAAGTTGGTTTTGCTCCAGCTTTTCCTCAATGAAGGAATCGACGGTATTCTTCACCACCGCGGGTTTGGCCACATCCGGCACGGGCGGTTTGACCGGAGGGATGAACGACCAGTGCTCCTCGTATTTCGCGCCTTGGGCGACCCAGCGTTCCAGCAGCGCGATTTCCTCGGGCGTGAGCTGGTTATGCGATTTTGTCGGCGGCATCACCTCGTCCGGATTCTTCGACTTGATGAGCTTCACAAGCAGCGAGGCACCCGCATCGCCCTTGACGATCACCGGCTTGCCATCCTCGCGGTTTTTGAAAGCGAATTTTTCCCGATCCAGCCGCAGCGGTTCCTTTTTCGGCTCGCGGGTTCCGGAGTCCGGTCCGTGGCAATGGTAGCAGTTTTCGGAAAGGATCGGCTGAATCGACTCATTGAAGGAAATCGGCGCTCCTCCCTCAGGCACGGCCCCTCCGGACGCAGTGACTTTGGTCGTGCGGTCGCAACCGGACAAAATACATCCAGATATAATCGGGAGAATAATGCGAACAAAAGGTTTCATTAACAGGCTGGAAAAGTGGGAAAGCCGCTGGGATCTGGCTAGACCCCCAAACGGGTTTGCCCCCCCGAATCTTGCACCGGAAACCGGCGATCACAACTCCTGCAGCACTGCCCGTTTCTCTAGGGAAAGCGCCGCCAAATCCTCGACTTCCGCCAGCGAAGACACGTGACAAAGCTTCTGCCGAAGCTCCTTCGCACCTGGAAATCCCTTACAATAAGCCATCAAGCGCGAGCGCATCGCCGTGAGAGTCTGCTTCTCGTTTCCATTCCGCTTGCTGTCCACCGCCAGGTTGCAATGGTGCATCACCAGCTCCCAGCGCTCTTCTTCCGCCACTTCCGGGAGTACCTTGCCGGTTTCGAGAAAATACTTCGCTTCGCGGAAAACCCACGGATTTTGCATCGCAGCGCGGCCGATCATCACGCCGGAGACAGCGGTTTCACTCTTTCGTTTCAGCAAGTCCGCACCGCAATGGATGTCACCGTTGCCGATGACCGGAATTTTCACCGCTCGCGCTACCGCATCGATAACGTCCCAATTCGCCTCGCCGCTATATCCCTGCGCCCGTGTCCGACCGTGCACGGCGATCGCCTGCATGCCGCTGTCTTCGAGAATTTTCGCCACCTCCACCGCGTTCACCGAGTTCTCATCCCAGCCGATCCGCATTTTCGCCGTCACCGGGACCTGATCGCCCACCGCCTTCGCAACCCCGGATGCGACTGATGCGAGGATCGGACAATCTTTCAGTAGCGAAGAGCCGCCATTCCGCGCGACCACTTTGTTCACCGGGCAGCCGAAATTGATGTCGATGAAATCAGGCCGTTTCCAATCGATGATCTTTTTCGCCGCCTCCCCCATCCGCTCGCCGTCCGCGCCGAAAAGCTGCACGCCCACCGGCCGCTGCTCGTCGGTGAATTCCGTGTATTTCCGCGTCCTGTCGTCCGCCTGCATGATGCCCTCCGCGGAAACGAATTCCGTCACCATCACATCTGCGCCCAATTCTTTGCAAATTTGGCGGAAAATCACATCCGTCACCCCGGCCATCGGCGCGAGGTAGAGCGGGAAAGCGTTGTTGGAAAACCACGGAAGCACAGGCGGAGATTACATGCCGAACGTGTTCCTCGTCCACCACACATCTGCCGCTTTTTCGCACTATTCGAGCGGCAACGAGCATGATAGGCAACAAACCGCACCAAATGACTTTTTACCAAACTCTGTATCACGCCACATGGCTAGGCCAGGTTGCGGCAAACGTGGCCGTGATGATATGCGCCTATCCCGCATTCAAATCGACAGGACACCGCGCGTTTTTCTTCATCCTCTTTGGATATTTGATCGGTACGTTCGACACGATTTTCGATCACACCACCCTTCCTCTCCACAAAGGCCATCCATCCTTTATTGCTTACTTGATCGCCCGAAAACTCAGCTACATCGTCTGCATTACCTCCACCACCACCGGCTTGGTGCTCTTGATACGCTCCTACATGCGGTTAGCGAAAGCGAATGCGCCACAAGCTGGCGAGCCAGTGGCAATCGCAAGTGTCACTGGCGATGAATCGCAGTGATTCGTCTAAATTACCGGGTTTGCGAGCCTGAACACTCTGCGAGAGCGCGAATCCACTGGATTCAACGTCCTGACAGTGTGTGAGGGGGCCAAAACCGCCAGGTTCGCCCCCCGACAGAGTGCGGGAGCCCCAAATCCCGTCCTGTATCCACGGACGCTCACGAATTCACCCAAACTGGTATCTTGATTCTTGTTTCTGGAATCTTTCTCCTCCCCGCATGCGCATCCTCCTCACCACCTGTTCCTACCAAGACACCCCCGGCCCGCACCACGCATTGATGGAATCCCAAGGCTGGGAAATCGTCCGCGAGCGCGGGCCGCTTTCCGAAGCGCGAATGTTGGAACTCGCCGGGGATTTCGACGCCTTCCTGTGCGGCGATGACGGCATCACCCGTGCGGTCATCGAGAAATCGCTGCCGCGCCTGAAGGTCATTTCGAAATACGGCATCGGCCTCGACAAGATCGACATCCCGGCCACGAAGGAGCTCAAGGTGCCGGTCCTCTTCACTCCCGGCGTCAACCACGACACCGTCGCCGAGCACACGTTTCTGCTGCTGTTAGCGCTCGCGAAAAACTTCGTTTACGCCATCGACGGCACCCGTGCGGGACAGTGGAATCGCAAGACCGGCAGCGAGTTGTTTGAAAAACGCATCGGCCTCATTGGGCTCGGCCGCATCGGTCAGGAAGTCGCCCGCCGCGCCCGTGCTTTCGGCATGGAGGTTCACGCGTATGGAAACTACTGGCCTGAGGACATCGCGGAGCAATTCCAGATCACCCGCCACGACTCGCTTGATTCACTTTTCTCTGCCGTCGACATCATCAGCCCGCATACCAAGCTCAATGCCGAGACGCTCCACTGCGTCAATTCCGACCGTCTCGCCCTGATGCCCGACGGCTCGTGGGTCATCAACACCGGTCGCGGCGAACTCATCGACCAAGCCGCCATCGTCGCCGCCCTCGATTCAGGGAAACTCGCCGGCTACGCCGCCGACGTCCTCGACGAGGAACCCCCGCCAGCCGACCACCCGCTGCTCCATCACCCGAAAGTCATCATCACCCCCCACGTCGGTTCGCGGACGTTTGAAAGTGTCCCGCGCCAGGCGATGAAATCGCTGACCAACCTTATCAACGCCCTGAAAGGCGAGGGCGAGTGCAACTGCGCGAACGGGGTGATTTGAATGAAATGTCATTGTCCATGGGGGTCGGCATCAACGCAGCCGACAGAAGCTTTAAGACCGACAAAAATACTAGGCGGCACCGCGCTGCAATCCATGGAAAAGACACGACCAGAATCAAATGTCTTGAACCTGAAATTCCAAGTAATCATAAGAACACTATGAAACGTGTTTTGAAATCAACTAAATCATCACGGCCGGTCGGAGTGGATCTTTTTGCAGGAGCGGGCGGCATGTCGCTTGGATTTGAACAGGCGGGCTTCAATGTCGCCGCAGCGGTGGAGATCGATCCCATCCACTGTTGCATCCACAAGTTCAATTTTCCAAAATGCACAGTGATTCCCCACTCGGTTGAAGATGTAACGGGTAACACGATACGGAAAATCGCGGGAATCGAAGGCAAGGTGGATGTCGTCTTTGGCGGGGCACCCTGCCAGGGATTTTCAATGATTGGCAAGCGGATCTTGGACGATCCCCGAAACAGCCTAGTTCGTGATTTTGTTCGTATCGTCTCGGAACTAGATGCGGATTATTTTGTTTTTGAAAACGTAAAGGGCCTAACGGTGGGAAGTCATAAGAAATTCCTCGAGGAGTTGATCGAGACCTTTGATGCGGCGGGATATGCCGTGAGGCTTCCATGGATGGTTCTGAACGCGGCATCTTATGGCGTTCCGCAGGATCGGAAGCGGTTGTTTTTGCTGGGTGCCAAAAAGGGGTTGAAACCACCCTGCTATCCGCCGCCTATCACGACCAAGGCGGGCCGTCCGCACGAGATCGGGCTTACACAGGGGCCATCATGCATGGATGCGTTGGATGACCTTCCCGATGCCGATGAATTTCCAGCGCTGCTAAATAGTGACGAAGTGAAGCCGCCGCGCTGGCGCAAGGTCTCTTCTTACGCCAGCGAGATGCGTTGTCTAAATGACGCTGCCTGGCACTTCGGCGAGATGCGGCTCTGGAATCCCAGACTTCTGACATCCAGCACGCGCACCGGACATTCCGAGATTTCCAAACTCCGCTTCAATGAAACCATGCCAGGCGCGGTGGAACCTATTTCGAGGTTCTTCAAACTCTCATCAGACGGTGCCTCGAACACCCTTCGGGCTGGCACCGATTCTGCGAGAGGTGCATTCACCAGCCCGCGGCCAATTCACTATCGGCATCCGCGTTGCGTCACCGTCCGCGAAATGGCGCGCTTGCACGGCTTTCCGGATTGGTTCCGTTTTCATCATACCAAGTGGCACGGTGCCCGCCAGATAGGGAACGCCGTTCCGCCCCCGCTGGCCCGTGCGGTGGCAGCGTCTCTCATTACGGCTATGGGAATCAATCCCCAGTGTGGACAAGTGCCGATTCCTCTTGGTGACCCGAAACTTCTTTATGCTGACATGTCGCAAGCCTCAACCTACTGGGATGTGTCGGTTCCCATCCAGAAGCGAGACCGTAAAAGTGGTGCTCGCAAACGTACGCAAACGGAAACAGAGGCCCAACGGCTTGGGAATGTAACTTTGAAATCAGCATGAAGGAGAAGCAGCCAAACCGCTATCAGGCTCTGGTGGCCGAGATTTTCAGGAAATCTCACAAGAAGGGAGTCACTTCCGTTTTGTTCTCAAGAGAGGAACTGATTGAAACCGCTGACCGCCTCCAAATAAAAATCCCGAAAAATCTGGGAGATGTCCTGTATTCCTTCCGCTACCGATACCCCCTTCCTGCGGAGATCCTAGCGACGCAACCTAAAGGCAAGGAATGGGTGATTGAAGGGGTGGGGCGAGCGCTTTATGAATTCAAACTCGTTCCCATCAACCGAATCGCACCCAACCCGAATCTGGTGACAATCAAATTGCCAGATGCCACGCCGGAGATTATCGCAGTCAATTCCTTGTCGGATGAACAGGCGCTGCTCGCCAAAGTCCGGTATAATCGGCTAATCGATATTTTTCTAGGAGTGGCATCTTACTCGCTTCAGAACCATCTGCGTACAACTGTGAAAGGTCTAGGGCAGATTGAAATAGACGAAGTTTACGTAGGTGTGGACCGCCACGGATGCCAATACATCATACCCGTGCAGGCGAAGGGCGGAAATGATCAATTGTCCGTCGTGCAGGCGAAGCAGGATATTGCCTGCTGCACTGAAAAATTTCCAGGTCTTCAATGTCGGGCAATATCCGCGCAATTTATGGATGACTCGAGGATCGCACTTTTTGAACTCTGTCTCGATGCGGACGGTATGGTAAGGACTGTGGAAGAACGCCACTACCTGCTAGTTCCGGGCGATCAGATTGAGTCAGCTGATCTGCAAAGCTATTGCCAAAGATCCAAGTAGGCAAGTTAGCCAGTGAAAGGGCCGCGTGCATAAGGATCGGCGGCTTGCAAGCGGGCTCGAATCGGAAACCGACGGCGTGAGATCACCCCTATTTTTTGGGCTGCTTGGCCGGGGTCGGAGACGTTGCGGGCGACTTTCCAGATCTGGGAAAACTGGGCTGCATTTTCTTGCTGAAACGGAAAACAAGGTGGTCACTAAATTCGCTGGCGTGAACCCGACGAAACGGCGCTTTCCCTACTGCTTCCAACGATTGCGAGGGGAAGATTGGATCTTCCCCGAGGAAGAACGAATTCAGACAGGGGAAGCGGCCGTTTTCCCCGGGGGCGGCATCCCCTTCCCTCGGGGCGGGAGTTGTTTCCCCGGGGGTGCGGCCGTCTTCCCCGTTTTGGCCGGAGTTTCCCGGGGGAAGAATGGATCTTCCCCGGGGAAGCAGCGGTCTTCCCCGGGGGCGGGAGCAGATTCCCCGGTATGGACGGAGTTTCCCCGGGGAAGGAAGATTCTTCCCCAGGGACAAGACCTGCTTCCCCGGGGACACGGCTCGCATCCCCGGGGGCATGGGCCGGTTCCCTTGGGAAACTTGAGTCTTCCCCGGGGAAAGCCGCCCCGTGGCGGAGGAAGCAGGGTTCTTCCCCCGGGAGGGGAGCGACTTCCTTGGGTAGAAGTTAGTTTTCCAAGGCGGGTCGAACTCACATACGGGGGCGAATGGGGTTAGAGGAGGCCGCCGGAACGGTTTCCCGTCACCCAAAAGTGCGAAAATAGTGCCGAAAAGGTACATTGACAATCAGGCGGAAATTTCTAGCAGTATTGAGGATTGGGCTCCGGCGTCTATCCAAACGTGCGGAATAACTGCCGGAGTCCTATCAACCACACAAAACAAGAAAGAATTAACATCATGGCAGGAAGCCCCATTCCCACCCCCGAAGCCGATCTGGTCCCATGGCTGACCAACTTCGGACCGAAACTCTCCAACTACGCCGCCACGCTCGGCCTGCTACTGGCAGACGTGACAACGACACAGGCGGATATCAGCTATGTGATCTATCTGCTCAACGTGCGGGTGCCGGCGGAGCGGCAGTCGCTGGCGGCGACGGTGGAATACAAGAACTTCATCAAGGAAGGTGACGCCTCCGCGCCGCTGCCCGCGACCCTGCCGGGAACGGTGGCTCCGCCCGCCTATCCGGCGGCGATCCTGCCGGGTGCGATGACGCGCCTGCGCAAGCTGGTGCAGAACATCAAGTCCCGTCCCGGCTACACGGAAACGATCGGCCAGGATCTGGGCATCATCGCCACGGATGAATCGGCCGCAGCGCTGGTGCCGACGCTGGGAGTCGTCAATGCGACGGCGGGCAGCGTGACATTGTCGTGGAACAAGAGCGGTTGGACCGGCGTGAAACTGCAAGGCCGCACCAATGGCGGCGCGTGGGTGGATCTGGGAGTGGATCTCTACAGCCCGTTCGCGGACACCCGCCCGCTGGCCGTCGCCGGAGTGCCGGAAACCCGCGAATACCGCGCGGCCTATCTGGACGGCGACACGGTCTTGCCGGGATACAGCCAGGTCGTCCAAGTGACGGTGATTCCCTAACTCCTGATACCGTTTGAAGATCGGGGCAGGAACCGTTTTCCGTGGAGAAGGCGGTTCCTGTTTTTTTGAGCGGCCAGGTATGAAGATTTCGCGCGAAATGAATTTGCCTAGGGGCCAGCCATTCTGGGCTGCGCCATTTTTGTCAGGTCTGCTAGTGCAGACTCTGGATTCACGCTCCAATTGCGGAGGGTCGCGTTCCCGTCGTCGTTACTTCGGCAGCTTGATTTCCGGGGCTTCGGTTAGCTCGATGCTGGTGTCGAGGTTCTTCAGCTTCACTTTGAAATCAAACAGATCCGTCCGGCGGTCGAGGCGGGGGGTGACGGAGCCGGAGGCGCGCGAGCGATAGAGGTCGCCGGTGTCGATGTCGGTGACTAACAAGGTTTCCACATTGGAGTCGGCGATGGCTTGGATGCCGTCGCGGGCGAACTCGAAGTCGGACGGCGTGAACACCGCGGCCTGGCCGTAGTGGATGTCCATCGCGGGGACGCTCGGGAGATTGCCGATGACGCCGGCGGTGGCGACGAAGATCTGGTTTTCAATGGCCCGCGCTTGGGCGCAGTAACGCACGCGGAGCTGGGCGTGGCGGTCGTCGCAGCAATACGGGACGAAGAGGATGTCCACCCCCTGGTCCGCGAGGTAGCGGGTGGCCTCGGGGAACTCGACGTCATAACAAATCTGCACCGCGATCTTCGCTTTGGGCGTAGGCAGGACGATCAGTTCGCTGCCGCCGGAAATGCCCCAGTAGCGTTTTTCCGAAGGGGTGATGTGGAGTTTCGGCTGGGCGATGTAGCGGCCCTCGGGATCAAATATCAGGCACTTGTTATAGAGTTCGCCGTCTTCCTCGATCGGGTGGCTGCCGCCGATGATGTAGAGGCCGTATTTCTGTGCGAGGCCGGACATCAGTTCGATGAAGGGACCGGTAAAATCGGTGGAGAGCCGGCGGATGCCTTGGATGGATGACAGCGGCTCGATGAAGGAAAGGAGCTGGACGGTGAAGAACTCGGGGAACAACACGAAGTCCGAGCGATAGTCGGCGGCCGTCTCGACGAAGTATTCCACCTGATTGGCAAAGTCTTGGAAGCTGTCGATTTTACGCACCTGATATTGCACGCAGGCGATGCGGACTTTCGACGAGGGTTCCGTTTCGACGTAGTCGGGGTTGAGCCACTCGATCAGGCTTGCGTGGTTAAGGCTGACCGGATCGGTGATGTAGTTACGCAGGATGCCGCGGACGACGAAGCCCTCGCGCAGTTGGAAGCTCAAGACGTTGTCGCGGATCTCGCCGTCCTTGACCCGCTGGACATACTCTTCCGGTGTTAGCCCGGCGGCCATCGCGGCATAACCGGCGAGCCTGCCTCCGGCAAGGATGCGGCGCAGATTGAGCCGCTTGCAAAGTACGCGGCGGGCTTCGTAAAGCGCCGCACCGATGCCCATTCCTTGGTCGTCCGGATCGACATAGACATCCGCGCCGTAAAGCGTGTCGCCGCTCGGGTCATGGTTGTGAAAGTAGCCGCCGTCGGTGACGCCCGCGTAGGTGTGCTGCCGGTAGGGATCGCGGTCCGCCTTGATGACCAGCGAGGAAACCGCGCCCACGATGCGGCCACCGATCACCGCGACGAGTTGTCCGGCGGGAAATACCTTCAAATGATTGTGCAACTGCCGCACGCTCCACACGACGTTTTCCTCACCCAGCAGGGGGAATGCCTTGCTGTTCAGCTCGATGAGGCGGGGAAAATCGTCGGGTTCGACTTGGCGGATGAGGACTTCCCCGGCTTTGCTTTGATACGTGGAAGAATCCATGGGGCCAAGTGTCCCGAGATCCGCGCCCGGGTCAAGCGGAGCTGAGTCGCAGAAAATTCCGGATGGAATTATGAAAAATCGATTGTTTGAACTCAGAATGTTTGCCTTGGCACATTACCTAATGGAGTTTGACCTTCTTGGCATTCAGCAATAGGCCCACTCCGTGAAACTTCCTTTGATTGCCATCTGGTTCGCCGCCCTGTGCCAGTTTGCTGCCGCTGACAAAACGATTCCGAACTACGCCATCGCGGACCTCGTCCTCGGCAAGCCGGATTTCACCATGGCGAACTCTGGAGTAAAAAGCGCCTCCACGATGTATAATCCATCTGCGATCACGATTGATCCTATCACCGGCAAGCTTTTCGTGGCAGAAGAGAACAATTTTCGAGTCCTGCGTTTCTCCAATTACCAATCACTCACCGATGGCGCAAAGGCGGAAGCGGTATTTGGTCAACCCGACTTCAGCACCGCAGTTGCGGGATCGGGAGCGACGGGATTCGGGCATATCAGGGGAATATTCTTTGATCAACACGGTCAACTGTGGGTCGCTGACGGTGGACACAATCGAGTGGTGATGTTTGAAGCTGCGAGCAGTCGGAGCAGCTTTCCCACGGCAGATCGCGTTTACGGCCAACCGGACTTCACGACCTACGAATCCGGGACCACTGCCACCAAGATGAAAAACCCGTATGGAGTTTTTGTGGACACAGCTGATCGGCTTTGGGTCGCGGATAGCATCAATGACCGGGTTTTGAGATTTGACTCCATCAGCACCAAGCCCAGTGGTGCCGCTGCGGACGGAGTCATTGGCCAGTTCAACTTTTTAAGTAGTCCTTCTATTGGGTCGGGCTCCTCGGAAACACGGTTCCCCACCGACATCACGGTTTCGGCAAATGGCACTTTGTTTGTCGCCAGTCCAACCGGAAACCGTATCCTTCGCTTCGACAATGCGGCAAATCTCGAAGATGGGGCGGGCGCTAGTGCAGTGCTCGGGCAACCGGATTTTTTCACGACTTCGGCAGGCACCAGCGCAACTCAGTTTGACACTCCCTTCGGCCTACATCTCACGGCAGATGACTCGCTCTGGGTATCAGATTTCTACAACAATCGCGTCGTCTGTTTCTTCAATGCATCCAGTAAGCCGACTGGCTCCGCAGCGGACCGTGTGGTCGGCCAGCCAAACTTCACCACCAACATCTCGGCGATGACGAACCGCAATTTGGATCGTCCTTACATGAGTCTGTTCGTTGATCCCGAGGGAAACCTTTGGGTGCCCGACAGCTATCACAACCGCGTCCTTCGCTTCCCGCCGGATGTGACCAAGCCGCGTCTCGCCGCGACTGGCCCGGTTCCCAGTAAGGTCACTTTCTCCAAGCTCAATATCAAGGGCACCGCAAGCGACACATATGGGATTTCCAAGGTGTATTACCGCATCGGCTCGGGGGAATGGAAGCTAGCCCGCGGCACCACTAGCTGGAAATTCACCGCCATCCTCGCATCCGGCAGAAACAAAATCAGCATCTACGCTGTGGACTCCGTGGGAAACAGGAGCGCAACGAAGGTCTGCTACGTGAAGCGCTGATCCGACTCGATGTGGTTTCGAGCGTAAACGAGCACTCGCTAGCGATCTAGATCCGTCGCCTTGCCGAGTGATTCTCTGATATGAGTTTCACGTTATCGACAAATCCAACCTATTCACGAGTTCACAGCCCCAGAAAATTCCGGATCAGGCGGAGGCCGGCTTCCTGGCTTTTTTCCGGGTGGAACTGGCAGGCGAAGAGGTTGCCGCGCTCGACGGCGCCGGCAAAGGTCTGGGTGCCGTAGGTGGTTTGCGCGACGACGGCATCCGGCGCGGCGGGCTCGGGGAAAAACGAGTGGATGTAGTAGAAATACGGATCCCCGCCGAGGCCCTGCCAGACGCGGGTGTCGCCGCGGGTGGCGGTGGCGGAGTTCCAGCCCATGTGCGGGATTTTCAGGCCGGGTTCGTCGTGGAAGCGGCGGACGGTGCCGGGGAGGATGCCAAGTCCGGCGGTTTCCGGAGCTTCCTCGCTGCCGTCGAACAGAATCTGATAGCCGACGCAGATGCCGAAGTACGGGCGGTCCGCGGCGATCCAGTTTTTGAGAAACGGCGTGAGGCCGCGCTCGTCGAGACGCCGCATGGTATCACCAAATTCGCCTTGGCCGGGCAACAGCAGATGCGTGGTATCGCCGATCTGGTCGGGACTGGCGATGATGACGGGATCCTCACCGAGCGAACGCAGGGCATTGGCGACGCTGCGCAAATTGCCGCCGCCGTAGTCGATGATGCCGGTTTTCACAACGCGTCCTTGGTGCTGGGAATGCCCTTCACCCGCGGGTCCTTCTCACACGCGTCGCGAAGGGCGCGGGCGAGTCCTTTGAAAATCGCTTCGGCGATGTGGTGGCCGTCACGACCGTACAACAGCTCGACGTGGATGTTCGCGCGGAGGTTGGATGCGACGGCGCGGCAGAACTCCTCGACCAGAGTGAACGGCATGTTAGGCGCTGACGGAGTTCCGGCAGGCGCGCGGAACTCAAGGTGCGGACGGTTGCTGAGATCGACGACAACACGGGCGAGCGTTTCATCCATCGGCAGATAACAGCAGCCGTAGCGGCGGATGCCTTCCTTGGTGCCGAGCGCCTCGCGCAGGCAGTCGCCAATAACGATGCCGGTGTCCTCGATGGTGTGATGGAAATCCACATCGGTGTCGCCGACGGTTTTGACGTTGAGATCAAACAGTCCGTGTTTCGAAAACAGCGTTAGCATGTGATCGAAGAAAGGGATGCCGGTGTCGATTTTGGAAACTCCGGAGCCGTCGATATCTATCGACAGTTCGATGGAGGTCTCCGCGGTCTTGCGGCTGCGGCTGGCGGTGCGTGGCGTGGACATGAAAGCGAATGGGAATCCCGAGCGGAGGCTTATTTTTTCACCTTGGCGGCCTCTTCAAGCATCGCGAGGTATTTGGGCGAAATTCCTACGGTCCGCGCATTGGTGATGGCAGTGGAGACGGCAGTCGGGTTTCCACTGTTGTGGATAACAGCCCAAGCCTCGCGCCAAGTTCTGCCGCCATCCTGTCCGAGCGCCGTCTTGACCGAGCCGAGGCGAACTAATTCCGCTTCGCCAAAACGAATGGTCTCTTCCAAACTCGCCTTATTGAAAGGGCTCGGCGTAACCCAACTTTGATGGGCATCCTTCTCGGATTTCAATCGGGCCTCAAACGCGGCGTCCTCTTCCTTGATCGCACTATCGGTGATCCCGCGATCTTCGGAAGACATTTGCTCCAAGCCGGCCGCCCGTTTCTTGAGGCGGGCGTCAAGCGTGCTTAGGGATTCCTTGGCTTCCGCCACGTGAGTCTTGATCACTTGCTGCATCAAAGGGGACAAAGAACCGAACGAACTCGTGCTCTGGAAGTTTTTGCAGAAATCGGAAAACGCCCGGAGCGCGGCCAGCGTCTCTCCCTGAGCGACGAGACTGCGGATGCTCGCCTCGGCGACGCGGGCGTCGAGATCGTAGGCATTCAACTTGTACTCGGCCGGAGAAACGATGGAGCCATTCACTTTGATACCGCCGGAGGCGATCTGGGCGGATTCCGCTTTCAGGGTGGCCAGCATGGCTTTCGCGTCCTTGGCCTTGTCTCCGGCGGGGTAGTCCTTGAGAAATTTCATGACGGCGTTGATCCGGACTCCGTATTCCTCATCGGTCAACAAATCCGGGGTGGGCACCAATTTCGCGATGGACTCAAACGCCTTCAAATCCGGCTGGGCGCGCTCCACTTTCACCACATCGGCTTTAGGAACCTTGCGCTCGTCCCGGATGCTCTTCGTTACTTGGACTTCCAGCACATAGTTACTCGCATCCTCGCTGGAGATCGTAGCCTCAAGCGTAGTTCCGTCCTTGAGAGTGAATTTGTCGGCCTTGGCGGGAAGCGAGACAGCCAAGGAAATCAGGGCGAGAAGTGCGGGATTCGTTTTCATCAATGGGCGGTGGGTTACTTGCTTGGAGGAGCGTTTATAATTTCGGGTTCGAGGGCAAGACCGCTTCTTGCAGCGCCTGCACCGTGGAAACGAGCCGCGATTTGTCGTTTGAAAAGAGGACTTTAACCATGCCCGGCGGAATTTCATCCGCAGGTTTTGCAGCACGACGCTGAATCATCCTTGGCGGCAGCCGCTCGGTGGCCAGCTTCAGGTCTGCGGAAATATTCGCGCCGGCAATGACCGTCACCTTGAACTCGCGGGCGATCGTCGCCTGCAGCAAGTCGGTATGCAGGATCGGCCGGTCCACCGAGTAGGTGGGAAGCGGCGTCGCCAATTCGCTAAAAGTCTTCACCAGCGGACGCCCGCGCTCGGCAAGGCGACATTCGGCGAAGGAAATCATGCCTGCCGTGGAATCGTCGAAAAGCATGACCAGATCCGTCACCGGCAGATCGATGATTTTCGCATCGTCGGGACATTCCTTGAGAAACTCGCTGTCCGTAAAAAGCTCGGCGGCAGTGGTGGCGAGGTCTTCCGACCAGACCAGCCATTTGTCGTCGGAGGTGATCGCGGAAACATCGATCGCCGCCTGTAGGGCGAGACCATAAATGAATGCCCGCCCCTCCCCCAGTGATTTGGGTGCATCTTTGGAAAACTCGCGCAGCTTCGGCCCTTCAGCGAAAGCAGCGCGGGCTTTCTCCAACAGATCGACCGCTTTTTTGAGGAATTTATCATCGCCCGTGACGCCGAATGCCGCCGCATAGGCCGATACCATCCGGAAAGTGGCGGCGGCGTGGGAACAATCGTCGCGAACCATCGGTCCCAAGCGGGCATTGCGGACCTTCAAAAGGATTTTCCGCGCCGAATCAAATCGCGGCGCGAATGTTTCGGGTGACTGCGACTGGGCCGACGCGATTTCTGTCAGCGATTGGCCGATCCCCAGGCTGTTACAGCGGAAAAATTCGCGGCGCGGATCCACTTCCGACGGCAGGTTTCCAAGACCCTTCATCTGCGTCGCCTTGATCCACCAACTCGCGTCTTCCGGTGGCAGTTCCTTTTCGATGTCCTCGACGCTCCACAACCACGACGCGGGATTCGTCTCGACCGACATGCCCACGGAAAACAGCCCCTCGGTCGTTAGATAGGTTTTTTCCGAAAACGTGATCAACCCCAGCGCCTTCTCCAGCGCCCGTTGGTCCCCGGTCGCCCGATAGGCATCCATCAGCGCGATCGCCACCCGCCCCTGTGTTAGACAGTCCCGGGAAAATGAAGGCAGCGCCCACGACGTTCCGCGGCGGGAAGTAAACACGCCGCCGTCGAGCGGATCGAACATCGCGCTCGGCAACAGATCGACTAACAACTCACGCGTGGTATCGATGCAGCGCAGCCGCGTGTCCGCCGGAAGCCCGGGCTGGATGGCGGCGGTGGCAAGAAGATCGAGCGAACCGGCCGGAAACAATCCGCCGGCCTCGTCAAAACTGCGCGACGCGGGGTCGTAAAATGATGCAAGCTGCCGGATGCTGCGGACGACGTCCTCCGCCGGCTGCTCGCTCATCACGTTGGCGTTCTTCCGCTGGGAGATCCGGGCCCGTCGCGCGGCGTTGTCGAGACCGCTGTTTTTCACGACATATGCCGAGTCTTCGGCCCACATCCGGGAAACCATGGAATGGGATTGGTTGAACAAATCCGCAACATTGCTAGACGACGATTTGCTCACGGGAATCCAAGCGACCGGATCACCGTCCGGAGTCATCCAGACGAACAACGGGAGTTGCAGAGGGCGCTTGATTTCCGCGCAAAGATCCGCCGTTAGAAGACCGATCTCGCGGGCCGCATCTCCGTCGACGAGCACCGGCACATAGGTGCTGTTGATCGCCCCAACCAAGGCGGGGTCGGACGCCAACGAAGCCAGCACACTTTGAAATCCCGGTTGTTGGGGCATGGCGATCACCGCGAACACCAGCCGTTTGGCGGCTTTCGCACGGTCCATCGTCTCGCGAGTCCACGGCTGCCAATGAATCGGAGAGCCCGCCTGGCTGCGGTAGACCGCGCCAGGAAACGCCCCAAGGCCGTTCGAATCGAGTTCGGAGGCCACTACTGCCGGAACGGTAGTGGCTTGTTTTTCCGCGCTTTTCAATTTCCTGCAGCCCCCGGTTCCAAGCATCATGCCACCCAGAACGATGGCGACTGCTGACGAACCATAGGGAAATCGTGAATTCATGGAAATGGGACGGGGACCGCAAACGGGAGTGATCATTCCCTTGGCGACCGCATCTTGAAGAAAAGACTTCCGATGTGGCAAGCCGAAGCTACCTTTGCGCCACAATTCCCTTCGCAGTGTGATCAGTATCGCCGTATCCAGCCAAAAAGGAGGAGTGGGTAAAACCACCGTCTCGATCAACCTCGCTCACTCGTTCGCCCGGGCCGGGGTGAAAACCCTGCTCGTGGACGCGGATCCCCAAGGCTCCGTCGGGCTTTCGCTGACCCGTCAATCGCGGTTGCTCGCGGGATTTTATGATTATCTTGCGGATCCCGGGATTCCATTGGACCGCCTGATCGTGCCGACGCGGCTGGAAACATTTTCTTTGGTAGCGAGCGGCCAGGCCAGCGACTACGAAGCGGGCGGTGCCGGCATGGGTGCCCATCTGGCGCGCGTCCGGGCATTTCTCCGCAGCGTGGCTACCCGCGGCTTCGACCTTTGTTTGATCGATACGGCGGCCGGGCTATTCGGCGTCACCGGCGACGTGATCGCCTCCAGCGACGCGATCATGATTCCCCAACAGGCCGAGCCGTTAGGGATCCGCTCCGTGCCGAAACTGCTGGAAGGCCTGAACCGCCTGCGGGTGATGAATCCCCGGCTGAGCGTGCTCGGCGTCTGCCTAACCATGGTGCAGAACGATCTCGCGGAAAGCACCGAGGCGGCTGCGGCGTTGCGTCAGTTGCTGCCGCCGGAAATGGTTTTCCAAACGCAAATCCCGCGCGACGGATTGTTTGTCCGGGCCAGCGCCCGCGGTCTGCCGATCGGCGTGCTGGAGGACGGTGCGGGCGCACAGGTGGTATTCGATTCCCTGCGTGCGGAAATCGAAGCGAAACTCGAACCGAACAGCGGCCACTACGCCACACGCTGAAAATGGACCCGATTTATCCATGGCTCGATCCCATCGAAGTCCGGCGTCTGGCGGACCGGCTGATGAGACCTAACCGCGAACCCGAAATGAGCGTCGAGGACGCGGGATTTGATAACGGATTTGTCGGCTACGCGACCGAGCAGCTTGCCGTCCAAGCAACCGCCCCCGCTCTTCCACCGCCACCCCGCGAGGTAGCGAGTCTTCCGCCTCCAGAGATGCAGGTTCCACCCCCGCTGCCTGAAAATCAAACGACCGCCCGAGGACCGTTTCTCGAACGGATTCAGCGATTCAGGGATTGGATGCGCCACCATTTCTCAGCCACCGGGATTTTCATTCTCGACCGCGAAGGCGCGGTGATTTTCGACGAAAGCAGCCACGGCCGCCTACATTTCCTCGCCCGCAGCCTCGCACTCGCCTCCCGTCGTCCGGGCGCTTCGGCTGGCAACGTCCATGTGAAAATCGGTGCCGGTGCCACGCTGGAAGTCATCCCCGTGGAAACCGCTTACGGTTGCCTGGTCCTTGGCGCGGTGGTTCCGGAAGCACTCGCGCCGCCGTCAGTGGTCGCGGTGATGGAAGCTCTCAACCAAGTCGCCTCGCCGCCGGCTGAGAACGCCTAACGGGTCTGCCGGTTCTGCCGGGAAATCGTCACGGTGGAGATCAATCCGCAGCCAATGATGATGCTGGCCAGAATGAAGCCACAATATCGGTCGGTATCCATTTCATCGTCGCTCTCGACGTATTCACCGGTGGGTCGCTCCACCGCATGATTCATGAATGGAATCGGCTTCTTGAGAGCATAGAAAACGACCCGCCGGTCCTTGTTCCGATAGTCGTTACGGAAGGTCTCGGCCTCGCGGACTACGAGATCGATCCGTTCATTGACAAAGAACTCGGACGCCGGACGCACTTTCGTTGAGTCGTCAGGCCAGACTTTCATCGTTTCCACTTCGATACGTGTTCCGGAGGTGGAAATCCGGCGGACCCGGGTGATCATGTTTTCCGCCTCGTCCCGCGACGTCGCGCCCGCTGCAAGCAACCTGCGGAGACCTTCCTTGACCAGCTCGAAACGTTCGCCCTGCTGGGCGTTCATCGGTTCCTTCAGACTCCTGACCTTGTCGATCCGGCGCTGGAGCCGCAGGCGTTCCGATTCGAAAGGATTGCGCGTGGCTTGGGCGATGACCATCGCCTCGTAGGCGTAACGCAGCGGCATGATGGAGGCTGGCACCGGAACCCCACCCCGGTCGCGGACCTCCTCCGCATTTTCAAACAGGCCGTGGTTCATCTCGCGGTAAGGAACAAGCGCCCCCGCCAGCAACATCTGGGGAACCAGCAGCAGCGGTACGGCCGTTAGAGCGGCGCGTTCGGTTTTCACCATGGAGGAAATCACCAGCGCCATGCCGGTGCCGGTCCATGCGGTTAGTGTCATCCACAGCCAGAGGTCCGTCAGCGTGCCGTCGATCTCCAGGAAATAGTTTCCGACTACCAGATAGGCCAGGCACTGCACCGCCGCCACGATGCCGAGCGCCGCGAATTTCGCCATCACGTAGGAGCCCGCACCCGGTTGACAATTCCGCTCGCGACGAAGGATTGGCCGGTCGCGGAGAACCTCGGTCGCCGAGTTGGTCAATCCCAGAAACATCGCCACCGTCACGCTGAGAAACAGATAGGCGGGTATGTGCAGGGCCGAGGAAAATTCGTAGGGTCCGTCCTTCGACGACCGCAGCGTAATCGCGATCAGCGCGGCTAGCAACGGAGCCTCCAGACAGGTGCTGTAAATCGTGCCACGGTTCCTCAGTTTCGAAAGCAGCGAACGCTGAAAATGGGTGGAGAACACCGACAACACCGCACGCAGCCGGCGCGTGGGTTTCGGCGGCACCGGAAGGCGTTCACCAGGCTTGAACTCGCCGAGTTTGGAAACAGGTCCGCCGCCTAGCTGGAGCGACTGCATCAGGTCCACGCTCTCGAACCGCTCCTGCCAGAACGACGATGGAAACCGCCGGGCCGCACCTGTGTTAGATCCACCGCCGATCGAGCTCAGCGGAGTTTCCAACACATCGAAAACGAAATCCGCTCCCAGCGGCGACATCGCCGTCACTGAGGGATGCGAAATCGACAGCTCCTCGCAAGCATCGCGGAAATAACCCACCATCGCGGCCGGGGTGCCGAAATAAGCGAGACGCCCACCGCTATCGAGCAGCAGCACCTTGTCGAACAATCGCAACACCGGAGCGCCCGGACGATGCAGCGTGGCGATGACGATTTTCTCGCGGGCCAGCGATCGCAGAGTTTCCGCAACGTGCTCGGAATCTTTGGACGACAGTCCCGAAATCGGTTCGTCGAACAGGAAGACCTCCGCCCGGCTGCCAAGGTCCACGCCGAGATTGAGACGGCTGCGCTCGCCGCCGGAAATCGTCTTGTCGCCGGGTGATCCCACACGCCGCTGGGCGATGGATTGCAACCCGAGCTCGGCCAACATGCTGTCCACGCGACGCTCGTGCTCCGCCAGCGAAAGCGCCGGGCGACGGATCGTGACGGCGTGCCGCAGATGCTCGCGAACAGTTAGCTGGGGATTGAGCGCCTCTTCCTGCGGCATGTGGGCGATGAAGGGAACCAACCGTTCCCGACGTTCGTACAGCGGGATACCGTTCAGTTTCACCTTGCCGCGGGTCGGCTCGCGCTGGCCTGATAGAACGGCCAGCAGAGTGCTTTTCCCGCTACCGCTCGGACCGATGATGCAGAGCATTTCACCGCGTTTCACCTCAAAGTTGACGTGATCGAGCGCCCGTGAATCCGGTCCGAAATCATGGATCAAATCCTCAACCTGCAGCGACTCGATCAAAGTCCGTTCCTCATCGAGAAACCCTTCGCTGAAACGGCACCGCACCGCCTGGCTTCCGGAAAGTCGGATCAGGGAACCATCGAGCAGCGTCGCCGTTTGCTTCACTTGGATGCCGTCCACGAGGATGGGTCCATTGCTTTCCCGAATGAGCATTTCGCCCTGTGCCCGTTGCGCGTCGTAGCGAATGAAGAGAATGGTCTTGGGCGACAACTTGGAACCTAATAACAAATCGCCCGGTGATAGCGACGCCGCGTCGTTGGACACCAGATATTCCTGCCGATCACCCGCGAGCCGGAAACGCCGACCGGACTGGGTCGCCTTGCGGCGGAGATCGTTGATGGAGAGACTGAAGCCGGATGAATCTCCCAAGCGCTCGTGATTCCGACAGGTCACCACGTCGCCTTTTTTCAACATTCCACGGCTTCCGGCCTGAAGCTCGGTGTCGCGCAGGGCCTCGACCTCAGCCTGAAGTCCGAAGCTTACCCGCAACTCGCTTTGGCGTCCCCGCGTCCGCTCGGCGGTCATGCCGCCGGAACCGGATTCCAAGTAAATCGACGGGGTGTTGCCCGTGCGTTTCACATCGAGGAAAAACATCAGGTCCTCGTGACTCAGGGTCCAACCCGGCACCACCAGCGGCTGGCGCTCACGCATCCGCAGGAACGACCCTGTTTCCACCGAACGTCCGCGGATCCACAGCGGAGCGTTGCCGGTGTTTCTCACCAGAATTAAATCCCCTGCGCGGTAAACCCGGAATTCGTGATCGCTCGCAGCAGGCGGCAACAAAACATCCGCACCATCCCGGCCGAAAACGAGACGCTCGAATGGGAGCTCCGCGTCCGACGCCTCACCGGCATCTCCCCGCATTTCCCGGAGGATCGCCACGCCATAATCCGGCCGCCCCAGACGCCGCATGAAGATTTCAAAGCTCGAACGGTTGCGCTCCGACCGCCCGGCTGCGTCCACCAGAGTGAAGAGCTGCAAGCCTAAGGCGAGCTTGCCAGGATCGTCGAAACTGTCCTTCAGCTCAATCGCCAATCCCTGCAACGGCCTTGGATTCCGCACGGCTTTCTGCAACCGCCTCCCCAGCCAGCCATGGTCCACTTCGGGAAACGCACTGCGCAGCATGTCCAGGATCAGGTCCGCCTCCAGTGTGCTCAACTCGTCGTCCAAGGTCGCAAATGCCGCGAAGGCATCGACCAGAACCCCGACGTGCGCATCCGCTCCCGGCCGCAGCGCACGCAGCCGCCCCACCCCCGGAATCGCTCGCAGCCAGCTCAGCGACCGTATCCGTCGCTGCGGCAACGGTGGAGGGTCTTTCTGGGGTGTCGGTGAATCCACGAGGGGTTTCTAGGCAGACACCGCGCCCACCCGCAAGGGCTGGTGCGAAAAAAGGGGTTTGCTTTTCACCCTCTTACGGTATCCTCAATCACGCCCGGACGGGCTTGCAGCCGCGCGACCCGATTCGCGTGGAGATCAACCGTCGGGCTATTTCCAAGACAACCATGTCCGACTCACCGAACTCAACTCCGCCTTCCAACAATCCGAACCGTGGCGCAGGCGACGCCAACGGCTTCAACTGGCGTTTACTCGGGCTGATGTGCCTCGCCACCGTGATCCTCGGAGTGGCCTATTTCAATCCGATCACGAACAAGACAGTCAAGGAGATGAACTACTCCCAGTTCCGCCAGGCGTGGGACCAGGGACGGATCCTCGTGGATAACACCAAGCAACCGCTGGAAGTCATCACCACCGACACCTCTTTCGACGCCACGATCACCGGCTGGATCACTCCTGAACCGGTTGCACCCAAAACGGATACCCCTAAAAAGGACTTCCGCGTGTTGGTCAACTTCGCCCTCCAAGGTAAGGAAATCAACGAGCTGCTAGGAACCAACATTCGTTTTCAACAAGTCAACGGCTCCACCGAAAAACCTCTGGAAAACGACGCGATCGACACCCTCTCACTCGCCGACCTTCGCAAGGCGCTGGCTCTGAATCTGGTGGAAATCGACGACAGCGGAAACTCGCTCCGCGTCCTCACCACCGCCGGCTCCGACGACGCCGTGATCGTTGGAACACGCAAGATTGTTGATGCCGCTCCGCAAAAATTGAACGCCGAGGGCAAGGTCGCGGATGCTGTCCCGTTCAGCGTCGCCGTCTCTACCGCCATCCAGAGCGACGATCTCAACAAATTGGTTAAAGACAAAGCCGTCTATAAGCGCAACAAGGACTATCTGAGCGGCATGCTCACCATGTTCCTGCCATTGTTGCTGATCATGGGCGTTCTATTTTTCCTTTTCCGCCAGCAAATGAAATCTGCCGGTCGCGGTGCGATGTCCTTCGGCAAGAGCAAGGCCCGCCTTCTAACGATGGATCGCAACAAGGTGACCTTTAAGGACGTCGCCGGGATTCAGGAAGCGAAAGAAGAGTTGTTTGAAATCGTCGATTTCCTCCGCGATCCCCGCAAGTTCCAGAAGCTCGGCGGCTCGATTCCGAAAGGCGTGCTGATGGTCGGATCTCCAGGAACTGGTAAGACGCTGTTGGCCCGAGCCATCGCCGGTGAGGCGGATGTGCCGTTCTTCTCGATCTCCGGTTCGGACTTCGTCGAAATGTTTGTCGGTGTCGGTGCATCCCGCGTCCGCGACATGTTCGAACAAGGCCGCAAGCATGCGCCTTGTCTGATTTTCATCGACGAAATCGACGCCGTCGGACGCCATCGCGGCCACGGCATGGGCGGCGGTCACGACGAGCGCGAGCAAACGCTCAACCAACTTCTCGTCGAAATGGACGGCTTCGACACCCAGGAAGGCGTCATCATCATCGCCGCGACTAACAGACCGGACGTCCTCGACCCTGCCCTGCTCCGTCCCGGCCGTTTCGACCGCCAGGTCACGATTTCCCTTCCCGACGTCAACGGCCGTGAGGAAATCCTCCGCGTCCACGTCAAGAAGATCAAACTCGCCGCTGGTGTTGATCTCTCCAAAATCGCCAAGGGCACTCCCGGATTCTCCGGTGCCGAACTCGCCAACCTCATCAACGAGGCCGCGCTGTTGGCCGCCCGCCGCGGACTCTCCGCCGTCACTCTCGACGAAATGGAAGAAGCCCGCGACAAGGTCCGCTGGGGTCGTGAGCGCCGCAGTCTCGCCATGTCCGACAAGGAGAAAACCGGCACCGCCTGGCATGAAGCCGGCCACGCCTACCTCAACATGGTCCTGCCGGACACCAACCCGCTACACAAGGTCACCATCATTCCCCGCGGCCCCTACCTGGGCGCGACGATGTATCTTCCGGACGGCGACAAATACTCGACGCAGAAAAAGGAAGCGCTCGCCAATCTAATCGTGACGATGGGTGGCCGCATCGCCGAAGGTTTCCACAGCGACGACGTTTCCAACGGGGCTTCCGGCGACATCCGCCAAGCCACTTCCCTCGCCCGCCACATGGTTTGCGAATGGGGCATGAGCGACAAACTCGGCATGGTCGAATACGGCGAAGGCGACGGCCCGGTCTTCCTCGGCCGTGGCGACATGGGAGGCCGCCGCACCAACTACAGCGAAAGCACCGCACAGACCATCGACGAGGAAATCAAGCGCTTCATCGACGAAGCCTACGAAATCGCCACCCGCATCCTCAACGAAGGCCGCGACAAGGTGGAACTCATCGCCAAGGCTCTTCTCGAATTCGAAACGCTTGATGCCACCCATCTCAAGGACATCATCGACTTCGGTGAAATGCGCAATCCACCGACCGCTCCCAAGCCACCTCCGATTCCCGACGAGCTCAAGAAAAAGCCCGTTGCCAAGGCCACGGAAGAAGATCGCCCCGAAGGCCCCGGCCCGATTCCAGGCGCTGTCGGAGCACCGGCATAACAGGCAATCATCGACATAGAGTCTAAACAAGAAGGGCGGTCTCCGGATCGCCCTTCTTCGTTGTGTGCAAAACCCCGTTCGCCACCCGCTACATGCCAAATCTTGGAAATAGGATGACTCCATCTGTGGACCGAAAGTCTCGGTCCTTATGGAGGCACCACACTCTTGTGGTGCTTGCGAATGAAGTGAAAAAGCAAAAGCCTTTATAGACCCATCTTTTTCCCCGCATTCGCCTCACGACAAAAGTGTCGCGGCTCCTTGTCATCCCGGGCTTTTCGCGCAACGATGAAGTCACCATACTTCCGACAACTGGTATCACTTAACGACCGGACATCAGCCGCCCTCGACGCCCCCACCTAACACCGCACATGAAACCGCCAGGAATCATCAGAAAAATCCTTTTCACCGCCCTACTGTTAACCAGCCAGGTCGCCATGGCGCAACCGGATCGCAAGGACTGGGGCACGCCGCGTTTTCACGATCCATCCACGCCCATCCGGCAAGGAGATATTTGGTATTGTTTCTCGACCGGCAACGGCATTTCCACCCGCACCTCGACGGATTTGAAAACGTGGAAGGATGCCGGAACGGTTTTCAAGGAATTCCCCGTATGGCATCGCGAGGTCATTCCGGACCATCGCGGTTACCTATGGGCTCCCGACGTCATTCACCGGAGTGACCGCTACCTGCTCTATTACTCGGTATCCGGCTGGGGAAAAAATGTTTCCGCCATCGGTATTGCCAGCAGTCCTACCCTCGATCCCAAGGACCCTGCCTATCAATGGAAGGACGAAGGAATCGTCGTCCGCTCCGGCAAGGATGATCCCTACAATGCCATCGATCCCCAACTCTTCGCCGATCCCAATGGCAGCTTGTGGATGGTCTTCGGCTCGTTCTGGACAGGCATCCAGCTCATTGAGCTCGATCCGAAAACCGGCCTCCGCCACGCCGAACATCGCAAGGTCCATCAACTCGCATGGAACGAATCCATCGAAGCCCCCGCCCTGCTGAAACGCGGCGATTACTATTACCTCTTCGTCAACTGGGGCCTTTGCTGCCGGGGATTGAAGAGCACTTACGAGATCCGAATCGGTCGCAGCAAAAAGATCACCGGACCCTATCTTGACGCTACCGGCAACGAACTCGCCACCGGCGGCGGCACGCTTTTCCTCAAATCCGAAGGCGACCGCGTGGGTCCCGGCCATGCGTCGTTCATCCAGGAAAAGGACGAAACCCGGATGTTTTTCCATTATTACGACAAGCAGCGCGGAGGCTTCGCCACCATCGGCGACCTGCCTATCCACTGGGCCGATGACGGCTGGCCCAAGCCCTGAGCCATTTCCAGCGGTTTTTACAGACAAGTCCCCGGCGCTGTGGCAGTTAGTGTTCGTAAATGGAAAGACCCGAATTTCGATGAGCAACGTCCCCCCTCCGGTTTCCGAAACAACTGAATATCTCCAAGCCATCCGCCAGCGGGTCGCGACCATCGTCGTCGGTCAGGACGTCGTGGTGGAAAGAATGCTGATCGCCCTGCTGACGAGCGGCCACCTCCTGCTAGAAGGCATGCCGGGGCTGGCAAAAACCCTGCTGGTCAACACGCTGGCGCAAGCGATGCACCTGCATTTCCGGCGGATCCAGTTCACCATCGACTTGCTGCCATCCGACATTCTTGGTTCTGAAATCCTCGACGAGCGTTCCGGTGGGTTCCGCACCCACCAAGGTCCGGTTTTCACCAACCTGCTTCTGGCGGACGAAATCAACCGCGCCGCGCCGAAGGTGCAGGGCGCGCTGTTGGAAGCAATGCAGGAACGCAAGGTCACCATCGGCAACCGGTCGTTTCCCCTGCCCACGCCGTTTCTGGTCATCGCGACGCAGAACCCGATCGAGCAAAGCGGCACGTTCGAGCTGCCGGAAGCACAGCTCGACCGCTTCATGCTCTGTCACCGGTTAGGCTATCCGACATCGGCGGAGGAAGAGGAAATCCTGAAGCGGAATTTGAAACTCGGCGTGAAGCGCGAAGGCGCGGGAGCCGTGGCTCGGACCGAGTTCGACCTCATCCAAGGCGATGCCATCGGCACCGAAGCGGACCTCGTCGCCGCGATGGAAGCGGCGAACCACATCCACGTCAGCGATGTTTTCCTCAAACATGTCGTCGATGTGGTGGAACGCACCCGCAAGCATCCGGATCTCGAACTCGGTTGCTCACCGCGCGCCGGAATTTCGTTACTGAAATCGTCACGCGCCCGGGCGTTGCTGCATGGCCGCGACTATGTGGTGCCGGAAGATCTGTTTGCTCTCGCCGAAGACGCGATGCTGCACCGAATCCGCCTGAGCTATGAAGCGCTGGCCGAAGGAAAAACCGCTGCCGGCGTGTTGCGCGAGATTCTCGAAGCCTCCGTTTCCTGAAATGGAACACTCCCTCCAGCATTGCGAACCGCTCGACAGCCGGCAGTTTCTCCTCGCGGTGAAACGCCTCGCCGACAGCCTGAGCTACGGCACGGATCGGAGTCCATTCCTCGGCCAGGGACTCGAATACGTCCAATCGCGCCGCTACGAACCGGGCGATCCGGTGAAATCCATCGACTGGCGGGTCACGGCGCGGACCGGCAAGCCGCACGTGAAGCAATTCGAAACGCCCAAGCAAATGCCCGTCTGGCTGGTAGTCGATACATCCGCATCGATGGCGCTCGCATCGCATCCGCCGGGAAAATACGGACTCGCGCTCCAAGTCGCCGGCGGCATCGCGTTGGCCTGTTTGGATCGTGTCAGTCCGGTCGGCCTGCTAGGCGCGGGTGGACGGGATATCGTGGTGAAGCCGAGCCTGTCACGTGACGTTCTTCTGCAATGGCTGCACGCATTGCGCACCTATCGGTTCGACGAGCCGACCACCTTGGGACAACGACTACTTTCGTTAGAGCCGTCGTTGACCCAGCGATCGATGCTCATCGTCCTCAGCGATTTCCATGACCCCGATGCCCTGGCGGCGTTGAAACTCGTCGGCGCGCGACACGATTGCATCTGCCTCGTTTTCCGAGATCCGGCGGAAGACCAAATCACGGGCGCAGGCTTGTTTCGCGGCCGCGAGGTGGAATCCGGCAGGGAAATCCTCACCCACGGACGCAAGCTGCTTTCCACCACCGCCAGCCTGACCGAGTCGCTCAAGAAAGCCTCGCTCGATCATTTCGTCATCCATCCCGGCACTCCGTTTCTCGGCAGGCTACGCCATTTCCTCCGCGCCCGTGGCGGAGCATCCCGCCGCAACCGCCAATGATCCGCCGCATCTCCATCATCATCCTGTTAGCCATCACCGGAGTGATGGCGGAGATTCCATCGCAGCGTGTCGGGCTGCCGCTGGAGATCCGGGAAATCTATATTCCCGGCGGCGTGGTGAAAGCGAAACCACGGCGCGACAGCAAACCTCCATTGTCTGTTAGAATTCTGGAAGTCAAACCCGCCAAGGACGGAAGCCGCTACGATTTTGAAATTCAGGGACTCGATCCGGGACATTACAATCTGGCGGATTTCCTCGAAGCTCCCGAGGGGACGGTGATTCCGGAAATCGCGCTCGAGATCACCGCCACGCTGCCACCGGGAATCGTCAGGCCGCATGAGATCGGCCAAGGGGCATTGCCTGAACTGGGCGGATATCGCAGGATGATGATAATCCTCGGATCGCTCTGGGCTGCCGGACTGGTTGCCATCTTGTTCTGGAAGGAAAAAAAGTCGTCCAACGGCGACAATGAAAAAACGGCTGCGCCGACACTTTCCGAACGGCTCCGTCCTCTGGTCGATCAGGCTGCCAAGGGAAATCTATCATCCGACGACCGCGCGAAACTGGAGCGCCTCGTGATCGGCCACTGGCGCGAACAGCGGCCGGACATCGCAGCGCTTTCTCCCGCAGAGGCGATGGTGAAACTCCGCTCCGATGCCGAAGCCTCGCCACTCATTCTCGCTCTGGAACGCTGGCTGCATTCGCGTGAATCCACAGCTTCCGAAGCCGATATCGGACAATTGCTCGCTCCCTACAAATGACCTTCGCCCATCCATGGTCGTTTGCCCTGCTGCTCCTCCCGCTCGGGCTGGCGGTGTTTTTCTGGAAACGCGGCGGACGACGGATTCCCCTGCCCTTCGACCACCAACCGCTGCCGCGGGCGAGGCTGATGGGATTTCTGCTCAAATCGGCGGATCTGCTTCCGCTGCTTTTGCTAACAACCGCCATCTTCATCCTTGCAGGCCCGCGTCGTTTCGAACAACCGCGCAGCGAACGGGAAATGACCAACATTCTGTTCTGCCTCGACGTCTCGGGATCGATGACTTCGCCATTTGGCTCCGGCACCCGCTACGACGCCGCCATGGGCGCGGTGAACGATTTCATTTCGTTCCGCAAGGGCGACGCCTTCGGCCTAACGGTTTTCGGCAGCAGTGTGCTCAACTGGGTGCCGCTCACCAACGACGTTTCCGCCTTCAAATGCGCCCCGCCTTTTCTCCGACCTGAGAATCTGCCACCGTGGTTCGGCGGTACGATGATCGGCATGGCGCTGCGGGCGGCGGAAAAAACCATGCTCGCCGGTGACTCAGGCGACCGCATGATCGTGCTCATCACCGATGGCGAAAGCTACGATCTAGAAAACGGCCAGGATGTGGCCATCGCGCAAAGCCTTAAAGCTAACGGAATCAAACTCTACGATGTCCACGTCGCCGAGGGAGGGGTTCCCGATACCGTCGGCGTGATCGCCTCCATCACCGGCGGCGAGGTTTTCTCCGCCGGTGATCCCGGTACATTGAAAGCGATTTTCGCGAAGATCGATGAAATGCAGAAAGCCCCGATGAAACGGGTCACACCGGATCCCGTCGATTTCTTCGAACCCTTTTCCATGGCGGGCCTTGGGATCGGCGCGATGTATCTTCTTACGCTTTTCGGACTCCGACACACGCCATGGTGACCACTCCGCTGCTTCTGGCTCTCGCCGCGCTCGTGCTCGCCACGGGTGCCGAATGGCTGCATCTCGGCCGCGTGCGGAGTGTGGCGGCGCTGGCATTCGGTCCTGGAAAAAAGGCCGCACTCGCGGGAAAGGCCGCGCCGTTCATCCGCATTGCAGGACTCGCCGCTTTGATCTGGGGACTTGCGACCTTGATGATTCTGCCACCCGCCGCGCATCGCTCCGTGGTCAAGGAGGTTGAGCCCAAGGACCGGCAGCACCTACTGTTAGTTCTCGATGTTTCGCCGAGCATGCGCCTGCGGGACGCCGGTCCCGGAGCTAACGAAAGCCGCATGGCCCGCGCCCGCGCGGTCGTCGAATCCATCATCGCCCGCACGGCCCATGACAAGCTGCACACCACCGTCGTCGCCGTTTACAATGGCGCGAAAGCGGTCGTTGAAGAAACCCGCGATTTGGAAATCCTCCATAACCTGATGGATGATCTCCCGATGCATCAGGCGTTCCCCTCGGGAAAAACCAAACTGCTCGACGGACTAACGGAAGCAGCGCGGATCGCCGCGAAATGGCCACGTGGATCCGCCACGCTCGTTCTCATCAGCGACGGCGATTCCGTCCCCGCCACCGGCATGCCGAAGATGCCGCCATCCATCGGTGGCGTGCTCGTCGCCGGAGTGGGAGACCCGTTGAAAGGCACATTCATCGACGGCCATCACTCGCGTCAGGACGGCGTCACCTTGCGGCAAATCGCCACCCGTCTCGGCGGCGAATACCACGATGGAAACACCAAACTCGTCCCCACCGCCATGCTCCAACGACTCGGCACCCTGGCGGTTGACAACAGCGCCCGGCTTCCCGGCCAGCGCGAACTTGCCATTTTCCTGACCGCCCTCGGAGCTTTCCTGCTGGCGGGACTGCCGCTGCTGCTGCATTTCGCCGGCTCGCGCTGGAATCCCGGTCCTAACCGGGTTCGGACCTCCATTTCCCGTTCCTCGAAACTCACCGCTTCCCATCCCTGACAAATTCGTGCATCGTACGACTTAAATTAATGCCATGAAAACTCTCATCATCACTTTCTGGTGCCTGATCCCCGTCGGATTGCTCGCCTACCACTACGGCCCGGGCCGTGAACAAATGACGCTGGATGCCACCGCGTCGTTGCTGGATATCGCCAAATCGAAAGCCAACGCAGGTGACTGGCCCGCCGCCGTCGCCGCTTACGAGGAAACCCTCGCCAAGCTGCCGAAGGATCGCATTTCCGAAGCCCGCCAAATCCGTCTCGAATTGGCAAAAGCCCGCATGGAAACGGCGCAGCTTCCCAAGGCCCGTGAGGAACTCGCCACACTCGCCGGTGAACTCGCGGAAGATCCCAAAGCGGATACCAAACTCCGCGACGAGACGCTCGCCACTCTGGCCAGTTCGCGTTTCTACATGACCTATCTGATGAAACTCGAAGGACTGCCGGAAACCGAATGGGAACCGGAAATCGAAGCCGCCCGTCAGGAACAAAAGCTTCTATCCGAACGTGCCGCCGAGTCCGGAGATACCGTCCTCGCACAGAAGCATGCGGAAGATCTTGAGTCCACCATCCGCCTCGCACGCATGGATCCGTTCGAACTCTACGGGAAGGCGATTCCGAAACAATGCAACGGCTGCTGCTCCGGCAAGTGCGCCAGTAACAAGCCCGGCAAGAAGCCCTCGTTGAAACCGAAGGACGGCCGCGGTGCCGGAGCCGGTGCCCCGATGGATGGCGAAGGTTCCTGAAATTGCTTGGTTAGATCGTCGTCATTTTCCCCTCAACATCCTCCATGCAGTCACGTTCAGTTCTGATCGCGCTCGCCGCACTCACCGCTCCAGGCATCGCGCAACAACCTACCATCGTCGTCGAGGGAAATCCTCAACCGATCGCGGCGCAGCCTGGCAATCCTGCGAATCCCGGAAATCCGGGAAATCCCGGCGATCTTGATTTCGATCGGCTCCGCCAACTCATCGAGGAAAGCAAAAAGCGGCCCGCGCTGACACCGGAGCAGCAGAAAATCGCGATCCTGCGCGAGTTACCGTTCGACCGAAGCACCTCCGGCATCCTTGCCACGCGATTGGAGGAAGCGCGGGAAAAGCCGGCCACTGAGGCCAAACCGGAGGAAAAACCCACTCCCGAGCAGGAGATTGAGAAGTTCAAGAAAGCCGCCGCCATTTTCCGCAGGGATGTCGTGCTCGACCGATGGGACCGGGTCAGGGATTTCCTCGCTGCACTGCCCAAGGAAAGCTCCGGCGAGATCTATCAGATGATGGTCGAGAAGCTCGCCGCACCCGCGCAGGTGAGTCCGCCACCGGAGTTGATGGCACAGGGTTCGAAACCGCATTCGCAACCCGCGTTCCTACCACCTGCGGATTTGTTAGGACTCGCCGCGGCGGCTCCGGTGCCGCCGCCGAAAAAGCAGATTCAAATCCTTGCGAAGTTGTTGTCGAAGAGCCCCCGCCCGCCGGAGGAGTTTTTCAAGGCACTCGCGGACGGCATCCGGAATTTCGGCGGACAGGTGGCCGACGATCGCCAGCGGGCCGCTGAATTTCTGTTGGAGGCCGGGTTCGTCAAGGATGCCGGTCCCTATCTTCCTGATCTGACAGAATCACGTGAGAAAAAGAACTACGCCGCGCTGAACCTCATTGCCCGTCAGCGCGTGGCTCTGTCACAGGAGGACAAGCAGGCTGCCGGCAAGGATGCCCTGCCGCTGGCGTGGGAACTCTCCACCTCATTCCTAACCGATACCAAGGCTCCGCCGGAAGCACGCGCCGAGGCATTGTTCCGGGCGCTCACCCTGATCCCGGAACTCGGCGACGACACCGGCAAGCTCTGGTTGGAAAAAACCTTCAAGGATTCCCAAGGCGAGGGACTTGAACTGTTGGCATCACTCGGCATCCTCACCGCCCAGAGCCGCGAAAATCCGATTGAGTCGATCCGTCTCGAACAACTCAAGCTGCAGGCCGCTGCAGTGAAAGCCCTGCTGTCCACGAAGGAAGTCGATCCCGCCGCGTGGTCCGGCATTTTCACGCTGTTTGCCCGCCAATGGACCTACGAAGCCGGCGTCACCCAGGAGAGGGACCAGAGCACCTCGCGCCGCACGCAGGCCCAGTATGATCCTTGGGGAAACATGTTTTTCGGCCGACCTGACACCGGCTATCAGGGAAATGGCACTCGCCCGATTGCCGCCGGGGAAATCCTCGAATGCAAACCGGACGACGCGTGGCTGGCCACCATCGAGGCTGCGACACGGAACGAATGCATTCTGGCTTCCGCCCGGCTGTTGCTGAAAGTGAAGGAGGAAAACAAGGCGCTGCCGTTGGTGAAGACTCTCGCTACGACGGACAAGGATGAGGCGAAATCCCTCGTGCGCGAAATGATCCGGGTGTGGTCCGAAAACCACAATCCCAACGACGAACAAGACAATCGTTCGCGCTATTTCTATTTCTACGGTTTCAACAGCCAGTCCGGCACCATTCCTCTAACACGATCGAAGCAGGAGCGGAATCTTGTCGAACTCGCAACGCTGGTGAAAGGCATCCGCGGCCTGGATCTCGGCGAATCGTTCCACAACGAATTGGCGGACGCTTTCATTTCCTGCCACAGCAAGGCGGAAGTCTGGCGCGTCGAGGCCATCGAATCCGTCTTCGGCGCGACCGATGTGCTCGACTCCAACACGCTGGCAACCTTGGTCGGCCGGATGCGCCTCAACCTCGCCGGTTTGTGGCCGAATCCGAAACTGCAGCAAACCTATCAGACAAAACGCAAGGACAAGGAACTTCAGGAACAAATCCTTCACGGCTACGAAGCGGCCCGTGGAATCCTGGATCGCGCGTTGTTGAAAAAGCCGGCCGAAGCGTGGCGGCTCAACGAGCAGCTCGCCGCCCTGCATTTTGAGGAAAGCAATTATAACAGCACCATCACACCGAATCACGAACACTCTGCCATCAAGCGCGCGGCGCTCGACTCGTTGGCCGCCGCAGCCAAGGACTACGCATCGACATTGCCATTGGAAGACTCCAGCAAGGAAAGCCCGGCAGTTTTCGAAACCTGGTTTTATGCCGCGCTCGGTTCACCGACGCTGGAGGCGTTGAAGAGCCATCATGTCGCGTCCCCGGAGGAATACGGGAAAATCAAAGCCGCGCTGGAAGCTTTACCCGGCGATTGCAAGGAGAGGCATCTCAAGGTATTCGCCACCACGCTCAACACCCGACTGGCCAATGTTTCGCCCGATCTCAAGCTACGGTTTCTGGAAGGCTCCACGGCCATCGCTGGTGAGCGGGAGGAATTGGCGGATGCCAAGGAGGTGCTCGACTACTATCGCGATCTCGTCACCGAAATCCAGCTCGACGCTTCCGTCGATGGACCAGATCGCGTCGGCTCAAACACCCCTTTCGGCCTCCGGGTGAATCTCCGCCATACCCGCGAGATCGAGCGCGAGTCCGGTGGATTTCAAAAATACCTCCAGAACCAGAACAACTCGCAATATGGCTTCAACTTCGGCCGTCCGCCGGAAGACTACCGCGACAAGTTCGAGAAGGCCGCCCGCGCCGCGCTGGAAGAGCATTTCGAAGTCATCTCGCTGACATTCCACTCTGACAAGGTGGAATCCATCACCGATCCACAATACGGCTGGCGACTAACACCCTACGCCTATTTTCTGCTGAAACCGAAAGGCCCGCAGATTGACAAGGTTCCGCCGCTGAAGATCGATCTCGATTTCACCGACACCTCCGGCTACGTCGTCCTACCTATCAGCTCGGCGGAAGTTCCCATCGACGCAGGGAAAGCGGAGCCAAGGCCCTATCGCGAACTCCACGTCACGCAGACGCTTGACGAGCGCAGCCACAAGGACAAGGGCAGCCTGTTCCTCGAAGTCAAGGGAACCGCCCACGGCCTCGTTCCGCCATTGAATGAACTGCTTGACCTAACCGTCGATGGTTTCGAGACCGGAGCCATCGAGGATCGCACCCTGCGCGTGGTAGAACTCGACGGCGCGTCGGAAGATCTCGCGCCGGTATCGGAACACGAATGGCGAATCGAGTTGAAACCCACTGGCGGCACGCTTCCCGCGTCGTTCCATTTCCCCACCGTGAAGCCGGAAACCGCGAAGGACGACGGGCTCGTTAGACAACGCTACGTCGATGTCGATCTCGTCCCGGTCTCCGCCGATGTGCCACTCGGCGGCGAAGGGAAGCGGTCGATGCCATGGATCGCCGGCGGATTCGCCGCGCTGCTGGTGTTAGGGGTGGGAGGTTTCGCGTTCTTGAAAAACCGGAAGCCCGCGAACGACGGCGGCCCCGCCCTGTTGCCACTGCCCACGCACATCAACGCGGTGAGCGTTATCGGCTATCTGCGGCGCTTGCAGGAACGCGAAGGAATTTCGGAAACCCAACGCGAGTCCATCTCGAAGGAAATCGCCACGCTCGAGGACCGGCATTTCGGCCGCGAGGACGCCCCTCAGGATCCTGCCGTTCTTGAGGAAATCGCCCGCCGCTGGCAGGCGGCTTGAGGTTGCAAAAGCATTGACCGCAGCCCAAGCCATCGCGAAGCCGGAGAGGATCATCTTTGCAAGCTGGTTTCATCGAGGAATGCCGATCCCATGGGAATGCGGGAATGGAAGAAATCGCCCGAAGCATGAATGAAAAATCCATGCTTCTGTCGCGATTCACCTATTCTGGTTGGAAATCAGGGCTTCGACACTCGAAGCCGTCCGAACAGATTGGCGTATTCACCTTTGGGAACGGTGACAGTGACCGGTTGGCATCCGTTGGCGTCTGTCGCGCCGAGCAAAACACCGGATACGGATGAGATGTCCACTTCCGACCAGTGGATCATGTCCGCGCTGTATTGGAAAACCTGGTTCGTGTCGTTTCCTGATGCCGTCAGCCGGTGAAAACGGAAAACAAAGTGATCTCCCTCGATCGTCATCCGCGGGAGAATTTCCGTGGATGGTGAGTTCGGATCGCCGTGAAGCACGTATTCCATGAGGTTGGGAATCCCGTCGTGATCCGGGTCGGAAGAGCCGGTCGTTTCGGGGAGGCTGGCGGAGGCAAAAGCCGGCCCGATGGTTACAGGATCGGGTTCGGCAACCACCAGAAGACTATGGAATGCAGCGCCGCCGTTCAGCGCCTTTTTGCCACCAAGCACTCCCGCATTCGAGACTGCCACAGGCACCGAGCTGTTCACCGTGGTGTCGTTGCCGAGTTGGCCGTAAGCATTGAAGCCCCAAGTGACCACGGTTCCGTCCGAGCAGGCGGCGACCGTATGGGCGAAGCCGGAGGAAACATGCACGACGGACTTGCCCGCCAAGACACCGCTCGTGCTGACCGCCACCGGAAGACTTCCGACTGCCGTACCCGCACCGAGCTGGCCGAGATCATTCAGTCCCCATGTCACGACCTTGCCGTCCGAACAAAGTGCGACCACTGTCGAGTGCCCCCCTTGCGAGAGAGCGGTCACCGTTTTCCCCACCAGCGCACCTGTGCGTTTCACGGCGGCTGGCACTTTGACCGGAGATTCGAAAGTATCCAACAGATTCCCCACATTGGGTCCCCAGCCGACCATCGTTCCATCCGAACATAGGGCCATGCTGTATTCATAGCCGCTACAAACGCCCACCACGGATTTTCCAGCCAGGACTCCTGTATTGGAAACCAGCACCGGCAAGTTGCTGTCGGTGGTGGTGCCATTGCCGAGCTGGCCGTAAGTATTTTTACCCCAGCTGACGACCCGGCCGTCGGAGCACAACGCCAGGGCATGGGTGCCGCCCACGGATACCGCCACGACGGATCTGCCGGCGAGAACTCCGGTATGCGTTACCGCCACGGGCACGAATGCATTGATATTGGTCCCGTTGCCGAGCTGGCCGAAACCACCATAGCCCCAGGCAGCCACGGTGCCATCCGAGCACAATGCCAGATTGCTCCCGTTCGAGGAAGTGATCGATACCACGGTTTTTCCGGAAAGAGCTCCATCATTTTTCACCGCCACCGGCACACGGCTTACGGTTACGCTGTCGCCTCCCAACTGACCAGATTGACCCGATCCCCATGACACCACTGTTCCATCAGAGCACAGGGCGAGGCTGTGGGAGGCTCCCCCGGAGACCGCCATTACGGTCTTCCCTGACAGGGCTCCCGTACCGACCACCGCGACCGGCACCGGGCTGTTCGTCGTGGAGTCATTTCCGAGTTGGCCGCTCGCATCAGACCCCCACGCGGCGACACTCCGGTTCGCCCATTCGAGGACAAGGTCATTTCCCGTGCCGCCGTAGTAGTTCGCCACGAAATGATAGGCCTTGCCGTTGTACGACAGATCCACCGCCTGACCTTGGGCCAGATTGGTGAACTGACCGGTGATGAAACCAATCCCCACGTTGTTGATCACCGTTAGATTTGTTCCAACAGGAGGGGAGAAGCCGAGCGCGAGATCGGCACTCCAGCCGGTGGCGTTATAGCCTGTGGACGTCACGGGAACGACCGGGGAAGAAGTGAATACCGCCGCGACACCGGTGGGCATCGCGATCACATAGGTGGTCGTCGCGGCGCTTTCCGCCGTCACCACCACCTCAATGCTGCCACCCGGCGATACCGGAATCGGACCGCTCGGGGATCCCGACGCCACGGACACCCCGTTCACCTTCACGGCGGCCGACGCGTCGCGCGTTACCGGTGTCACGGTGAATGAGGAACGTGCCGCCACGACGGCGGTATAGCCGAGCGCCTCGGGTGAGAAAACCGGTGACAGCGTCCCCGGACTCAACGTCAGCCCCGATAAGCCGGAGCTGGGGGATTCCGTGGCGATGGCCACGCTGTGCGAATTCCCTGCAGACATCGCCACCACGTTTTTATCTGACAGAAAGCCGGTGCGATCCACGGCCACGGGAGTCTTCCGGCTGATCGTGCTGCCGTCCCCGAGCTGGCCGGAACTGTTGAGGCCCCACGCGACCACGGTTCCATCGGTGCAGGATGCCAGGCTATGGCTGTTTCCCGTGGAAATCCGCGAGATGGATTTATCGGAAAAGATTACCGTCTTGGTCACCGCCACCGGGATATTGCTGTTGGAGCTGCCGCCGTTTCCAAGCTGTCCGGAGCCGTTGGATCCCCAGGCCGCCAGGGTTCCGTCGGAGCACAGGCAAAGGCTCTGGGAACCGCCGGCATCTACGAACACAATCTTCCTGCCGGACAAGATCCCGGTCTGATCCACAGGCACCGGTATCCTGCTATCAGTTTGAGTCCCGTCACCCAGTTGGCCGGAGTAATTCCATCCCCATGTTGCCAGGGTTCCATCCGAACAGAGGACCAGATTGTGATACAGCCCTGAGGAAACGGCGGTGACGATCCTGCCGGACAGGATTCCTTTTTGATCGATCGATGACGGGACCATCCTGTCCTCGCCCGAGTTACCGCCCGTTTGCCCATACTGGTTGTTTCCCCACGTCATCACCGTGCCGTCGGAGCACAATGCCACGCTGAAGTCGTATCCTGCGGAGATCGCCACCACCCGCTTTCCGGCCAAGGCGCCGGTCTGATCGACCGCGACGGGCAAATGACTGTCACTGACATCGCCATTGCCGAGCCGCCCGTTGCCACCCGCGCCCCAGGCAGCCAGGGTTCCGTCGGAACACAGTGCCAGGCTGTGTCCGGAGCCAGCCGCGATCGCGACAACCTGTTTACCTGCCAGGACACCGCTGCGATCCACCTCCACAGCGAGCGGCTGGCTCGTGCTTCCTCCATCGCCAAGCTGCCCCGATGAATTGCCCCCCCAAGCGGCCAGTGTCCCGTCCGAACAGAGCGCGAGGTTGTGGGATGATCCGGCAACCACCGTTAGAACCACCTTGCCTGCCAGGATTCCCGTATCCGTCACGGCCTGGGGCAACTTGTTCAGGGTCTTGTTTCCATTCCCCAACTCGCCGGACGAATTGATTCCCCATGAGACCACTCTCCGGCGGTACCACTCCAGCACCAGGTCATTGCCCGTTCCGCCGTGATAGTTCACCACGAACTTATAGATGAGTCCCTGATAGCCGAGGCTGACCACCTGGCCCTGGGCCAGATTGGAAAACTCCCCGGTGATGAAATTCAGTCCCGTGTTATCGACCATCGTCAGGCTAGTTCCGTTAGGCGGCGCAAAAGTTAGAGAGATATCCGCATTCAGTCCGGTGGCATCATAAGCCCGGGCGCTGACGGCAGTGTCGGCGGCTCTTTGGAAAGCCATACTCACGTCTCGGGGACGCAGAACCGTGATCGAATAAGTGGTGAAAGTGCCATCCTCGGCAGTGACCTTCACCGCAATGAGGGTTTCGCCCTCTGCCAAGGAGATCGGCAGGCTCGCGGATCCGGATTTCACCTCGGACCCGTTCACGAAAATTCTCTCGGGCGGGCGGCGAGCCACCGGGGCCAACGACACTGCGGAAGTTCCCTTCGGTACACTGGCGACGTAATCCGTGATTCCGGGCGAAAACGAATAATCCACGGCAGGAACGTCAAGCCCCAGGGAGGCCAGCGAAGAATCGTCGGAAAGCGGTGCAGCCGCCAGCGCCAAGCTATGCCCGCCTCCCGCCGCCAGGTGAACTACCTTTTTACCCGATAGATCTCCCATCGATCCCATCGCCACCGGAACAAAACTCGTGTCCAGGGTGCCGTTGCCAAACTGGCCGCGGCCGTTGTATCCCCAGGCAGCCAGCGTGCCGTCGGAACAAACCGCGAGGCTGTGGAAACTTCCCGCTGCCACCGCCACCACCTTCTTGCCAGAGAGCGCTCCCGCAGTGTTCACCTCCACCGGCACCCAACTATCCAACGTGCTGTCGATGCCAAGTTGGCCGGTGTAGTTGGATCCCCAACCCGCCACCTTGCCGTCGCTCAGCAGGACCAGATTGTGCCCACTCCCCGCAGCCAGAGCCATGATCTTTCTGCCTGCCAGGACGCCTTCATTGGGAACCTGCAACGGCTCGTCGCTGAAATCAAAGCCGGCGCCAATTCCAAGCTGACCGCTTGAGTTGTCGCCCCACGCCACCAGGGTGTTGTCGGAGCACAGCGCGATGCTGTGCGATTTCCCGGCGGCCACTGCGACCGCCGTCTTGCCGGCCAGCGCGCCCGTGCGAAGCACCGCCCTAGGTCTGATAGAGAGGGAGGTCTGCCCGTCGACTATGGTATCAGGGTAGTAATTACCCCATTCGACGATTTTTCCATCGGAACGAATCGCGAGGCTGTGGGCAGCTCCTGCCGCGATCGCGGTGATCGTTCTGCCATAGAGCGGTCCCGAAATGTACAGGGCCACCGGGACATTGCGATCGGTGTAGGTGGTGTCGCCCAGTTGCCCCCCTTGATTGCGTCCCCAGCAGACAACCGTACCGTCCAAACACAGCGCAAGGCTGTGGGCTGCCCCCGCCGCCACGTCGATCACCGTTTTCCCGGCGAGCACACCCGCAGTATCGACCACCACCGGCACAGAACTGGAGGTGTTGGTGCCATCGCCGAGCTGGCCGTAGGTATTGTCCCCCCAGGCCACCACCGATCCATCCGCCAGCAGGGCGACGCTGTGGGATTCTCCCGCCGCAATCCGGGAAACCGTCTTGCCGGAGAGGCTTGCCTTGTCGGGGGTCCAGGCTTCCTCGCTCCACGAATTCCGGTCACCGGTCAATTGCCCGCTGTCATTGGATCCCCAAGAATAAATATTCTGGTAGGCCCAATCGAGCACCAGATCGTTGCCATTCCCCCCGCGATAGTTCGCCACGAATTTGTAGGTGATTCCCCCGAATTCCAGCCTCACCCGCTGGCCCTGTTTCAAATTGGTGAATTCTCCGGTGATGGGCCCCGCATTCACCACCCTTACCACCGTCAGATGGGTCCCGACCTCCGGCGCGAAACCGAGCGAAAGCTTCAGCCGGTTCCCCTCCGCCACGTAACGGCCGGCCTTGACCGGGATCGACGAAGCCGAGGTAAAATCCGCAGGCACCACCGCACCCGGAGCGGAGCCGACCGTCGCCAGCAGGCAGGTCAGCAGGAAAAAAATCGCGGCAAAGGGCCTGCAAAAGCGGCCAAAGGCACTCCAGGACGGTTCCAAGGAGGCGGGAGACGCTGAAGGAATTCTATCAGAGATCATGTGACACCCCACCTACCACTGCCTCCGGGCATGCGCAACTCCGATTCCGGATCTAGCGATTTCTGCCTAATGGAGGGGATTTTTCGAAAATCGGAGCCGTCGGAGGCGGGTGGCCATGAAGATGGATCCTCGCGCCGGGACGCTGAGATTTCAAAGAATTCATCATTTCTCAGCAGCCCTCAAGGATCCTGAAAGGATCCGAGGCGAAAGCCCTAGCAGCCTGTTGAAAATGGCGAAACCCTGAACGGCTGGCCTCAAGGCAATTGATTCCGTGCGGTCGGGCATCAAGGGATCACGCGCCGAGATTCGGATCATAGTCCTTCGGCGCGCGGATGATTTTCTCGATGCCGTGTTTGGTGACCAGATTGCCGGCGCTGGAGCGGCTTTTGATACCGAACTCGGCGAAGTGGAGCGGGCGGATGAGGTTGCGCATGCGCAGGCCGGACTTGAGATGGACTAACAACATCTGCGCGGCGCTTTCCTCGTTGGTCTTGTGGAAGGCGAAATAGAGGATGCGGCTGTTGGGCGTGCCTTTGGTGAGGTCGTATTCCTTGTCGCGGGTGATGCCGCCGACGGTGAAGCGCTTGGCAAGGATGGGACCGTCTCGGCCGTCCCGATAGATCATCGAGTAGATGAGATCCTCGTCCTTGCGGAAGATGGCGACGCGCAGCGGTTTCTGGCCGACGAAGACTTTTTCCGCGACCTTCATGACGCGCATCTTGCCGTCCTGGGTGAAGGCGATGATGTCGTCGATGGTGGAGCATCTTTCCACCGGTTCGCCGTCTTTCTTGAGGCCATAGCCAGCGAAGCCGTTCTTGGCATCCAGATAGAGTGTCTCGGTGGCGGCGACCACCTGCATTCTATCAACGCGGTCGAACGAGGCGATCTCGGTGCGGCGCTCGCGCTCCTTGCCGTATTTTTTGGCGAGGTCCTCATACCACTTGATGGTGAACTTGGTAAGGTTGCGGAGGTGCTTGTCGGTCTCGTCGATGAGTTTTTCGAGTCCTTTGATTTCCTCGTCGGCCTTGAAAGAGTCGAACTTGGAAATGCGCTTGATCTTGATTTCCGTTAGCCGGACGAGATCGTCTTCTGTGACGTCGCGCTTGAGGAGTTTCTTGAACGGCTTGAGGCCGGCGTCGATGGCCTTGAGGACGGCTTCCCAAGTTTCGCATTCTTCGATGTCGCGGTAGATGCGGTTCTCGATGAAGATTTTTTCGAGCGAGCTGAAATGCCATTTCTCGGCGAGCTCTGCGAGTTTGATTTCCAGCTCCATCTTGAGCAAATCACGCGTGTGGTGCGTGACGCGGCGGAGGATTTCCGAAACACCCATGAACACCGGCTTGCCGTCGTAGATGACGCAGGCGTTAGGAGAAATGGTGAGTTCGCTGTCGGTGAAGGCATAGAGCGCGTCGCGGGTTTGTTCCGCATCGGCTCCGGCGGGCAGATAGACCAGGATGTCGGCGTGGGCGGCGGTGTTGTCTTCGATTTTCTGGATCTTGATCTTGCCCTTGTCGGAGGCGGCGACAATGGACTCCATCAACGCGCCGGTGGTGGTGCCGAAGGGAATTTCGGTGATGCGGAGGAAACCTTTTTTCTCGGTGGAAATGCGGGCGCGGACCCTAACTTTTCCGCCGCGCAGGCCGTCGCGGTAGTCGGAGGCATCCATGATGCCACCGGTCGGAAAATCCGGGATCAGGGTGAACGGTTGGTCCCGCAGAACGGCGATGGAGGCTTCGATGAGTTCGTGAAAATTGTGAGGCAACACCTTGCAAGCGAGGCCGACGGCGATGCCCTCGACGCCCTGGGCTAACAGCAATGGGAATTTCACCGGGAGGGTGTCCGGCTCTTTTCTCCGGCCGTCGTAGCTGGGGAGCCAATCGGTGGTTTTCGGGTTGAAGACGACTTCGTTGGCGAATTTCGTGAGGCGGGCTTCGATGTAACGGGGAGCGGCCGCGCCGTCGCCGGTGAGGGTGTTGCCCCAGTTTCCCTGGGTGTCGATGAGCAGGTCCTTTTGCCCGAGTCCGACGATGGCGGCACCGATGGATTGGTCGCCGTGCGGGTGGTAGTTCATTGTGTTTCCGACGATCCCCGCGACCTTGTTGTAGCGGCCGTCGTCGAGTTCATCCATGGCGTGGAGGATCCGGCGCTGGACCGGCTTGAGGCCGTCGAAAAGGTGGGGAACCGCCCGCTCGAGGATGACGTAGCTGGCGTAATCGAGGAAATAGTCGGAATACATCGCTCCCAGCGAGGCATGTTGGTCCGGATCGTGCGTCATGTGGGGCGGATGGTTAAAGAACCCGGAGCATCCGCGCAAGCCTCAGGTGACGGGAAGCTTATTCCTTCGGGAAAATCCGCGATTTCGGGCGGCTCAAAAACCATGCCATCGCCGCGATCCAGCCGATCAAGGCTCCGCCGTAGCTTGCCAAATGGATGGCGGCGACGCGGTTGAAGGCGACTTGGTCGATGACGCGGATGGATTCGAGTGATTCCCGCCAACCGGAGCGATCTGCCAGCAAGGACGGGCCGGTGAAATAGGCGGCGACTCCCAAAAGAACGACGAAACCCACGATGGACGCCATCGTCCGCATAACCGATTTCGCGGGGAATTGAAATTTCCGCAGAGCAACACGGGCGAGAAACCAGGCGGCGATCAGGCCGACCCACCACGTCGCGAGAAATCCGATTTCCGCGACGAAAACCCGGCGCGGAAATCCGAAGTCCCAGGCATGAAACTGGTCGAATTTCATCCGGGTGAAATACTCGGGGGAAATCGTGTAGGTGATCTGATCGTGGATGATGCCGAAGGTTCCGGCGATCAGGGTTCCCGCGAGGGCGAGCCATGCAGCCTTGCGCAAATCAGCGGCGTCGGCAGAGGGAATGAGAAATGGAAGCAGTTTCTTGATAGGTTCAGAGTGACCTCGCTGCGAGGCATGTCAAAACTGGAGCGCGGAATTTATTCCGCATGTGAACGATATAACAATTCGCGCGGAATAAATTCCGCGCTCCAACTAGGCGCCCTCCGGCGCGTGGCGGGTGGTGAAGAAGATTTCCATGCGATGGTTGAGGTCGGCGTAGAAGCGCTTCTTGATGGCTTCGAGGGCGGCGCGTTTGTCGCTTTCTGCGACACCGATGGTTTGTTCCTCGAGTTTCATTTTATCGGCGAAGGATTTTTCCATTTCCACGAGCGAGTCGAGAAACTCGCGGGCGGCGCGGGTATGCTCGACGCCATCGACCAAGGCATTTTCCAATCGCTGGTTGCGGGTGACGGCGATGAGATTGCCGCTGGAAAGTTGCTCCATGTAACGGGTGCGGCTCTGGCGGAAGGCACGGTGCTCGGTGTCGAAGGTGATTTCATCGCGGTCCACAAGCGAATCGTAGGGGCCGGCCTTGGTGAAGAATTTCACGATCAGCGGGATGGTGTCCACGAGCATGAAGAGAAGCGTTAGAACAAGGTAGGTGTAGAACGCGAATTGGCCGCCTTGATTGCCGGCTTGGAACAACGCATGAAGGGCAAGCGTCTGGGTGAGAATGTCGCGGCGGGGCTCGGCACGCAGTTTGTCGAGGCGGTCGGATTCCTCCTTGGCAACGGCGGCGAGCTCGCCTTGGACGCGGTTGAGTTCGGCGAGACGGGTGTCGATCTGTTGTTTGATCGTATCGCGCAGGGCGTTCTGTTGGGTGACGAATTGGCCGGCCTGGTCGCTTTCGACCTTTTGTTTGAGACCGGCGACGCGCTCGGCCTCAGTTTTGTTAGATGCAGCGATTTCAGCGAGCTTCGTTTCAAATTGGGAGATGGCCGCCGCTTCTGCTTGGCGCGATTGGGTTTGGAGGGTGGCCTTCTCGGCGGTGAGGTGTTCGAGGAGTGCGCCGAGGCGTTTGGATTCCTCGCGGCGTGGTTCAAGTTGGTCGGAACGGATCGACTTGGCCCGAGGCCCCTCGCCGCGCATGCCGGAGCGTTGGCCGTTGAGCTCGCGTTCAAATTCCGCCTGCCAGAAACCGAGCTCGGTCTGGAGCTTGGCGTATTGCGGAGAAAATTCGTCGGATTGTTTTTCGATGACCGTGAGACGCTCGCGGAATGGCGCGGTGCCCTCTTCGATAGCGGCCTTAAGCTCTTTCTGCTGCTCGGCGGTTAGGCCGGGGATGGCGGACTTCGCTTCCTCGGTTTCCTGAAGGATGAAGCGGGCTTGGAAGGACTCGTTCCATTTGGTCCGTTGCTCGGCGAGGGCGGTTTCCAAAACGGTGACCTGTCCGCGGACTTTTTCCTTCTCCGACTCGAAGCCGGTGCGGACGACTTCGATTTCCGCCGCCCTGTCCTTTTCAATCACCGACGAAATCGTGTCGCGGAAGAGCAGCAGGACCAGCGGATGCGCGATGGTGATGCCCATCAGGACGGCGACGACGAGACGCAGGCAGAATTGTGAAAACTTCCGGAAGATCGAGGCATAGGCCCGATAGCTGGCGAGCAGCGCGCGGTCGATGGTGAGAATGATGAAGGCCCAGACCGTCGCGACTGGATAGATGACGCGGGTATTGTCGGTGAGGGTCGAGAGCGCGTAGGCGCAGGCGATGAAGGCGAAGGCACACGGGACCAGCACGGTGGCTCCGAAAGCGACATATTTCCGCTGCTCCCATGCCGGGCATTTTTCGAGGGTCTCAGTGCCGGCCCCGGAGAGCCAGAAAAACGCGCGTTTGATGGTGTGCATGAAGTTTGAGAGTTAGCCGGACACTACTTGCGGGGGACGGGCGTTTTTTCAAGTAGGGTTTGCAACTTGACTTGAGCGCGAGGATGCACCACTTATTACCACATGAGTTATGTCAGCACTTTGGTAAGGACCAGCGTGTCGCTGGACACCGGCACTTTGGGGCTTTTGGATGACTTGGCGAAGCGCTGGTCCGTCTCGAAGGCGGAGGTCATGCGCCGTGCCATCCGCAGAATCAATGAGGATGCGGAAGCCGAAGACAAGCGCCCCAGCCCGCTTCAAGCATTGGAATGGCTGCAAAACGGAGCCGGGCTGACGATGCGTGAGGGCGACGATTTCAAGGCCGCCATCGAGGCCGAACGCGCCGCGAAACGCTACTGGTGGGAATCATGATTCACTTGGACACGAATTTTCTCGTGGATCTGGTAACCGTCGGATCGGCCGGTGGCGCGAAGATTTCCGCATGGCTGAAGGCCGGGAAATCGGTGGCAGCAAGCTCGGTGGCGTGGTCGGAATTTTGCAACGGTCCCCTCTCCAAGGCGCAAAAGGACGCGGCGTTCGCGGTGCTGGATCGGAAGGTGCTCGATTTCACCCGCGTGGAAGCCGAGGAGGCTGCGCGGCTTTTCAACCTGAGCGGTCGACGGCGTGGATCGCATGCCGATTGCATGATCGCCGCCGCGGCCATCGTTTCCGGCATGCCGCTGGCGACGTTCAATGCGGGGGACTTCGAACGACTCGTCCCATTCGGGCTGGTGCTCGAAGGTTGAGATTGCCGGATGCCCGCGGGTCTCTAGTCTCCGGCAAATGTTGAACCGCTTTTACGGGGCTTTTGACACGGAGCGGCGCTCGGGTGCCTGCGACGGTGACTATCGGACGCCATTCCAGATCGACCGCGATCGTGTGCTTCATACTCCGACGTTCCGACGCCTGCAAAACAAGACGCAGGTTTTTTGGAGCGGCGAGTATGATTTCTACCGGACCCGCCTAACACATTCATTGGAAGTCGCGCAGATCGGCAAGTCGATTTCCTACTGGCTGAAGAGCATGCCGGACGGCCCGCTCGGTGATGATTTTTTCATCGATCCGGATTTGGTCGAAGCCATCTGCCTTTCGCACGATCTCGGGCATCCACCGTTCGGCCATGCGGGCGAAAGAACCCTGAACCACCTGATGCGCGACCACGGTGGATTCGAAGGAAACGCCCAGACGCTGCGCTTGCTAACAGAACGCATTTTCTCCGCGAAGCGCAGCGGCATGGACCCGACCCGAGCCTTCCTCGACGGCGTGTTGAAATACAAATCCCTGTGGACCGAACTCGGCAACCAACCGGAACATCATTTCATTTACGACAATCAACACACCTATCTCGACTGGGCGATGGGCGGAAACGATTTCCCGCTGGAACTCACACCGGGCAAGGTGCGCGACAAGTTCAAGTCGATCGAGTGCCAGGTGATGGATTGGGCGGATGACACCGCCTACTCGCTCAACGATTTATCAGACAGCGTGCGCGCGGGGTTTCTCAACATCGAAAAAATCGAGGCATGGGCGGAGAAACATGGCGAACCCACCGGCGATGAAACACCTCTCGGCGATCTGATGCGGGCGATCCGGCGGAAACGCGTGGATCCCTTCGTTGGGAAACGCATCGGAAAATACATCCAGTCCACTCGATTGGAAACCGACGTCAATTTCCTCAGCGGCTCGACGAACCGTTATCGTTACCGCCTCGCCATCGACGAATCGGTGAAAGCGGAATCAAAACTCTTCAAGCGCCTGGCCTTCGAAGTCGTCTTCCTCTCGCCGCAGTTGAAACAGCTCGAGCACAAGGGCAGCCGGATGCTGCGGCAGTTATGGGAAGTCCTCGGCGAACGCTACATCGCGCAGGGAAAAATCGACGGTCAGGATTTCCAACTCCTGCCCGCCGATACCGCAGCGGAAATCGCGGCGGCACCGGATGAAGCAACAAGAGCCAGACTGGTTTGCGATTTTCTATCAGGCATGACCGACGGCTATGCAGCGCGGACTTACAAACGTTTGTTTTCGCCGGACTTCGGGTCGATCGGGGATTTGGTGGGTTAGGATCTTTTCTCAATTAATTCCCTGAGGCGTAGCAAGCTGCCGCCGTAACCAAGGGACCCGCAACCATGCCGGAGGACGCTGACGGAATATAATTGCCCCAGATGCCTCCTTGCATCTGGCGGATTAAGGATTTGAATCTGGCATGTCAACTTTGGATGAAGCCATCGTCTCCGATGCGAGTTTACTTGAACTGGCACTCGCAGAAGGAGCCGACCCGAATTCCAAGGGTTCTTGGGGTCAAACACCTCTACATATCGCCGCCAAGATTGGTTCGGCGCAGGCCATTGACCTGCTCCTCTACCACGGTGCGCTGCCCGATGCACTTGATGAATACGGGGATAGTCCGTTATTAAGCGCTGTGGGACACAACCACGTCGAGGTTGCCCGTACGCTGCTCTCGGCAGGTGCGCGGCTGAGTTACAGTCATACTCCAGATCCCGCATCGCCTGCTCAGGTCGGGCTATTCAACATCATGGAGACGGCCATTCACTCGAGGAAAGATGCGCCTCCCCCTGAGTGGTTGAAGAACCTACCAGAGGATCTTGCCGCTGATCTTACCTCCGAAAAGCACCTTGAATCCATGATCGCACATTCCAGGAAGATCCATCTTTCGGAAACCGAAAAACATGCCGTTAGTGAATGCAACAGTTTGGAGATGCTCGCAATGCTGGTTGACGAGTTCCATGCCGACCTCGATCAAGTCGATGGCTGCGGCTATTGGCCGCTCAAATCCTTCGCCGAGGCGAGCGATCTCCGCGCAGTGCAATGGCTGCTCGGGCATGGGGCAAAAGTGGACCAAACCAGCACTGGCGAAACGACACTGTTCTCCGCAATCGGCAACGACAACTTGGAAATGGTTTCTCTCCTTATAGACGCTGGCGCAAATGTGAACCAACAGGATGTCGATATGTGTGTTCCGCTTAACTGTTGCCGGAGCGTGGCGATGGCAGCGCTGCTTTTGGAGTCCGGGGCCGATCCGAGGATCCCGGACCAATGCGGTTTTCCGCCATGGCACTTCGTTGATGATCCGGAAACCCGTCGGTCAATTCAAATCGCGGCGGAAAGCTTCAGCACTCCGACGTAAGGCAGGTTCCGATACTTGCCTTTATAGTCCAAGCCGTAACCGACCACAAACTCGTCGCCGATCTCGAATCCAACGTAGTCCGCCTGGACCTCTTCGGCGCGCGCCTTGTCCTTGGCTAACAGCACAGCGGTGTGCACGGCCACGGCCCCCTCTTCGATCAACCGCTGCGAGACTGCGTGAAGCGTGCGGCCGGTATCGAGAATATCATCTAGCAGAAGAACGTGCTGGCCTTTGACTTCCGGAAAATGGCGGTCGAGGAAATCCACTTTTCCCGAACTTTCCAGTCCACCGTGATAGCTGGCGACATTGAGGCACTCGATCTCCAGCGGACGCGGCACACGCCGGAGAAGGTCGGCGGCGAATACGAGCGCGCCTTTGAGAAGAATGATTACCACCATCGGGCCTGCCGGAAAGTCGCGCTCAATTTCCAGAGCCATCGAGTCGAGTCGTTTTTCAATGACCGCCTCATCAATCAGGACTTTTTCAATATCGTCGCGCATGCCCACGGGATAAACCTTCCACCCCACGACGCCAAGCGTCAAAAAACACTCCCCTACTCACTGCGGAATTTCAAAACCCGCTCACCCTCGCGATAATAGTCGAGGCGATCCCGCGCATGGATTTCGAGAAACAAAGGATCCTCGCGCAAGGCCCGGTATTCAATCTGATGGTATTCCTTGTCAGCCTGAATACTCGCCTCCTGATCCTTGGCCAGCTTGAGCTTCGCTTCGAGTTTTTCCAACTCGCGGCGTTGGGGAAATGCGGTGGCGACGACGACAAATCCGATGGCCATGCAAAAGCAGACAAACGCCAGACGCCCCGCCCCTTGGATGACCCGGGTGCGGGCTTCCAAGCGGGTCAGTTTGACTCCTGCCATGCTGCGTTTTGCCATTGCCAGCGCTCAGGAATCCCACAAAACCCCGAATTGTCAAGCAAACTAAGGCATTCCGGAGACTTCCGTTAGACCATCACTCGTCGAGTTTCAGCTTCTTGAGCTTGGGCTCGATAACAAAGCGGCAGTAGGGATTCTTCGATCTATTCTCGTTATAGTAATTCTGATGATAGTTCTCGGCCGGGTAGAAATCGGAGGATTTGGCGATTTGCGTAACGATCGGGTCCTTGAAATCCGCTTTGGCCGCGGCTTTCGACGCCTCGGCAATCGTCTTCTGGGCATCGGTATGATAGAAAATCACCGAACGATACTGCTCTCCCACATCGTTGCCCTGACGGTTCAGCGTGGTCGGATCGTGGAGTTCCCAGAACCACGAAAGGACTTTTTCCAACGGGATTTTCTTGGGATCGAAAACGACTTGCACGACCTCGGCATGACCGGAGCCTCCGTTGCAAATGTCCTCATAACTCGGGTTCTTCAGACTGCCACCCATGTAACCGGAAGTCGCGGAAATCACGCCGTCAATCTTGCGATAAGCGGCCTCGATGCACCAGAAACAACCGGCACCCAGCGTGACAACTTCCGCACCTGCGGGGACTTCTGGCATTTTCGCGGGATGTTTGTCGGTGGCGGTCATGGCTTTTTCAGGTTCGCACGAAGCGAGTGTTGGGACGAGTGAAAGGAGGGCGAGGAAATATCGGCGCTTCATATTCGTAGGATACACGAAATGAAATTTTGTTCCCGAAAAGATTGATCACCATTCGATACCCACACCTTCTTCGGGAATGAGCACCTGATCGCTGATCCCGAGCCGATCCGCTTCCATCAGCAGGCGCTCAACCGGTTCATCGTGAGGTTCATTTCCCAACGGGAAGGTTCCATAATGCATCGGGATGAGCACCTTCGCACCAATGTCGGCGAACGCTCTAACGGCTTCTTCGGGATTCATGTGAACATCACGACCGCTCGGTGACTCGTAAGCACCGATCGGCATGAGAGCGACGTCGATATCGAAGCGCTTCCCGATGTCGGTGAAGCCGTCAAAATAGGCGCTGTCCCCGCAATGGAAGACGCTCTTGCCGCCAGCCCGCACGATGTAGCCACCGTAATCGCGGTGGGTGTCATGAATGAAGCGCGCGCCCCAATGATGCGACGGGGTGTGAATGATTTCCAGTTCGTCGAAATTCAACCGATCCCAAATCTGCATTTCGTGGATCGCTGGAAACCCAAGGCGTTTCACCAACGAACCGCTGCCGCGTGGGACCACGATGCCCTCGCGAGCCTGGAGAATTTTCAAACTCGGTTTGTGCAGATGATCGAAATGCGCGTGCGTCACCAAGACCAGATCCACCTCGGGAACCGCGTGCAAATCCAGACCTGGTTGGCGATGCCGCTTCACCGGCCCGTGCCATTTCGCCCAGTTCGGATCGACGATCACCGAGTGGCCGGCAAACTGCAGGAAAAACGAAGCATGCCCGATCCAAGTGATGCGCACCTTGTCCAAGTCCGGTGGAGCCAACACCGGCTCAAGCACATCGCCATCGGTCCGGCGAAACATTCCCGGCACGATCCGATGCCGCAGGAATTTGAGATTGCGCTTAGGCCAGCCCTTTTGCGGCAGCAAGCCGGAATACCTCGCGGGCATCGGCGTCAGGGGTAAGGGCTCTTCGTCGTGCACGATTTTTGATACTAGCGGATGAACGGCTGGCTTGCACCGAAAACCTCAACCTTATTGGTCATAAGCAGCGGAAATTTTCTCCGCCCACTCCCTCGCCCGAGCGCCGAATCCCAATTCATCGGCAGCGTAGAGAATTCCACGGGAAACATTGATCACATCCGGCGCTTTCCGTGCGGCGGCAGCGAGCGATGCGAGATCGCCGCCTTGGGCGCCGAGACCGGGAACGAGCAACGGCGCGTCGGGGATTTTTTCCAACACATCCGCCGCGTTCGTCAGGCCGACGACGTAGCCGACGTCGGTCTTGCGGCCTTCGGATTTCGCCCGCTCGCCGAGGGCGGTGACGAGTTCGAAAACGGAGCGCCCATCCGCCAGTTTCTGGCGTTGGAAGTCGGCGGAGCCGGGATTCGAGGTCACAGCTAACAGATAAATCCCCTTCCCTTCCCAATCGAGGAACGGCTCGATCGAATCATAACCGAGAAATGGATTGAGCGTCACAGCATCGACGTTCCAACCGGCGAAATAACCTTGCGCGTAGTATTTTTGCGTCTCGCCGATGTCGCTGCGTTTCGCATCCAGAATCACCGGCACGTCATCCGGCATCTTGGCGAGCAGGTCTTCCAACAGACGAATCCCCTCGATGCCCATCGCCTCGAAATACGCCATGTTCGGCTTGAATGCGGCGGCCCAGATCGCGGTTTCCTCAATCACTTGTTCCAGAAAATTCCGGGCAAACGCGGCACCACCATCGCCCGGCCGTGGATCGAGTCCCACACAAAGACGTGAACCTGTTTTCTCAATCCGCTTCTGAAGACGCTCGGCGTAGCTCATGGCCGGAGGATGAAGACGTCGGGCTCGGAGTTCAACCTCTTCGTATGTAGTTTAACCCTTTAGGGCAATGCCTTTAAGGATTCGTGAAGATGATGGTTTTCAGGAGGGGTCTTGAGCTGGCGATTTTTGTCTTGGGCCAGTCTTTGATTGGTTGTCTCAGCGTTCGCGGGCAACTTCGTG